>JASGCK010000004.1:138943-258520 GCA_030054145.1 Cytophagales bacterium | reverse complement strand
TGCCAACCACGCGGTTGACGGCAATGGCGGTGCTGCTGGGTTGATTGAAGATGACCGTGTTACCTGCGCCAATGCTGAAAGACTGCCAGTTAGCGCCCAGCACGTTTGAGCTTTGGTTAACGGTGAGGGTGTTGCCCGCCGTAGAGATTGAGCCTGTACCTGATGTGACGACTCCGCCTGTGGGAAGTACAGACTGAGCGTAAGCGACGCTTTGGAGGCCTTGTGCGCCTAAAACGGCAGCCGCTATGGCAAAGGATGAGAGAGCTAGGCAAAAACCTTTGGTATCCGCTAACTTGGCACTGGGCGCTGCTGTTGCGCCAGTACTCTTGCCTTGCGAGGTGACCGTCTCCGCCACCGCAATAAGCAGCCCTTTTTTCTTATTAAATATGATTTTATATAGATTTTTATTCATATAAAATATACATTTTTAGCCGTCAATCGGTTTTTCTCAAAATTAAAATAGGACTTATTAGCTTAGCTAATATGTGCCAAGTTAATATACCACACTAAATTCATGAGATATTCGATATTTTTTATTTCCACGCTGTTAATTTAGTGCTTCGCTTTAGATGAATACTAAAGATTTATTTAGTATTAAAAAATCATATTAAAAAAACAACCAATACACTAAAATTTTTAGAATATTTAAAGATTCAATTTAAGGATGTTTTGCAAAACTCGGGTAAATCCCGACAGCGTAATTGGTCTTCCCTGCAAAATTCAAATTCACCCCAGCATCGGCAAAGGCGCAGCCGACAAACGCGAATTGGACAAGATTGGTAGCGCCATAAACCGCACAAGCGCCTCGATATCGCGCTCTAGCGCAGCCAGAATTGGGCGCAAAGAAAGCCACGCTAGGGCTTTGATGCTCTTATCCATAATCGCCCGCATCAAAATGATTTGCGCCTGCGGGTTGTCCTCTTTGACCCCGCAGTAGCCCACAGCCCCCGCCACCGTGCGGGGTTGGACGGGACTTTGATCTTTGCTGGCTATGCCTTGCAGCAAGCTGGCCATCAAGCGGGTGGGTTCAAGCTCGGACGGGTTTGGCGCGGTTACACTAGACTTTTGAGGCTTGAACATGGCGTTTTCTCTAGGAATTTGCATCCGACTAAACTCAGTTTTGAGAGTTTTTGCTATCCGTATTTGCCCTGTAGCCCTTTGTTTATCTGGGGTTTAGGGGTTTTGCGGGAACGATTAACTAAATGAGGGATGAAAAAAAGCCCCTCGAAAGGGACTCTATGTTGGGTAAAAACGTGTATTGTTGCCTATCGCTGTGTATCCAGTATGGTGCCCAGGAAGGGACTCGAACCCCCACGATGTTACTCGCTAGTACCTGAAACTAGTGCGTCTACCAATTCCGCCACCTGGGCATCTCAGGAAATCAAGCGGCTGATTGTACCAGCCCTCGCATTTCGCGAAGGCGTTAACCTATCAATATGAAAACAAAAATAACAACTGCGCAAGAACCCGCAGGATTACTCTCAGAATTTAAGGGCACCGTGCTCGGACACCAAGGTGGGCATGGCTTTGTTCAGCGCGATGATGGCGGTGCCGACGTGTATTTGGCGATGAACGAGATGCGTGCCGTGCTGCATGGCGACTCGGTCTTGGTGCGTATCCAAAGGCTTGATCGTAAAGGTCGGCCTGAAGGGCACGTGCTTGATATTTTGGCTCGCCCCGAGCGTCCCATCATTGGACGGTTGCTGAACGAGGGTGGTGTCTGGGTGGTCGCACCTGAAGACAAGCGCTATGGACAAGATATTTTGATACCTAAGCTCACCAAAGCGCAGGCGGATGAGTGGACGGGCAAGGTTGTGGTGATTGCCTTGACCGAGAAGCCTGCGCTCTTTGCGCAGCCGATTGGAAAAATCACCGAAGTGCTAGGCGCGGCAGACGATCCAGGCATGGAGATTGAAATTGCGGTGCGCAAGTTTGATGTGCCGCATCTGTTTAGCGAGGCTTGCTTAAAAGCCGCCAAAGCCTTACCCGATAAGGTTTTGGCCAAGGATAAGAAGGGACGCGTTGATTTAACCGATGTGCCCCTGGTTACGATTGACGGCGAAGACGCACGCGATTTTGATGATGCGGTCTACGCTGAACCTGCTGTCATTGGTAAGGGAAAAAAGCCCAACGGCTGGCGCTTGTTGGTTGCTATTGCGGATGTGAGTCACTACGTGGAGACGGGCGCTGCGATTGACATTGATGCCTACGAGCGTGCCACTAGCGTGTACTTTCCGCGCCGCGTGATTCCGATGTTGCCCGAAAAATTATCGAACGGCTTGTGTTCGCTAAACCCCGAAGTTGAGCGTCTGTGCATGGTTTGCGATATGTTGATTACGAACGAGGGCGAGTTGCACGCGTACCAGTTTTATCCTGCGGTGATGTTTAGCCACGCACGCTTTACCTACAACGAAGTGGCGGCGATTTTGACCAACACCAAGGGCTTGGAAGCCAATAAGCGCAACGCTCAGAACCCCGTGCTTGTGCCGCATTTAGAGCATTTGCATGATGTGTACCGCGCGTTACTTGCGGCGCGCAATGTGCGCGGTGCAGTGGATTTTGATACGGTTGAAACGCAAATTATTTGCGATGAAAACGGACGCATCGAACGCATCGTGCCGCGCAAACGCAACGACGCGCATCGCTTGATCGAAGAGTGTATGTTGGCGGCGAACGTGTGCTCGGCGGACTTTATTGCGCAGAGTCACAATCCAGGACTCTTCCGCGTACACGAAGGTCCCACGCCTGA
Organism: Cytophagales bacterium; assembly: GCA_030054145.1. Taxonomy (GTDB): domain Bacteria; phylum Pseudomonadota; class Gammaproteobacteria; order Burkholderiales; family Burkholderiaceae_C; genus JASGCK01. The sequence continues at coordinate 255,771 of JASGCK010000004.1, read as the reverse complement.
GAAAAAAGAAATCCTGCGCAATTACTTAAAAGCCATTGGCGTGATGGCGACCTTGAGTGCAGAGCCTATTCCTGCTGAGTTTCAGGCCATCGCTAATGCGACGAAAGAGCGTCCTGATGCGGCGCAAATTCACACCATGCTGTTGCGCTCCATGCAGCAGGCGATTTACACGCCGATTAATAGCGGGCACTTTGGATTGGCGTTTCAGGCGTACACACATTTCACCAGTCCGATTCGCCGCTACCCCGATTTGCTGGTGCATCGCGTCATCAAGGCAACGCTCAACGCGACCACGTATCAGCTACCCAATCTGCCAACACCCACGCAAGCGCATACCAAGCTGAATCAATGGATGGCGAAGCGCAAGCCTTTGCAAGGCACGTCAGATAAGCCCTCCAGCAATGTTGGCAAAAAGTTATCGAAGCAGCAACTTGCAGACCAAGAGGCGTGGCAAGCCGCAGGGCTGCACTGCTCGGCGTGCGAGCGCCGTGCTGACGAAGCCAGCCGTGACGTTGAGCAATGGTTGAAATGTAAATACGTCAAGCAGCATTTGGGCGAGGAATTGACGGGTGTCGTCAGCACGGTGACTAGCTTCGGTTTATTCGTGACGCTAGATCAAATGTTTGTGGAAGGTTTGATTCACATCACCGAGCTGGGCGGCGAATACTACCGATTCGACGAAGCGCGGCAGGAACTTCGCGGCGAGCGCACGGGCATTCGTTACGCAGCGGGAACGCCAGTACGCGTGCAGGTTGCGGGCGTGGATTTAGATGCACGCAAGATTGATTTCAAGCTGCTCAAAGACGAGCAGGCTGGCGAGTCAAAAATAAAAACGCTGCCGAATGACAACTTCGAGGCAAGACCCGCCAGAGAAAAAATTCAAGGCAAAGCCAAAGCCAAAGGGAAGGGCAAGGCTAGCTTCGTGCGCGCCTCACCCGTAACAACTCGTCCAAAATCTGGCAAGTCGCGCAAGAAATAAGCAATCAATGCCTATATTTTTATACCGAACTATAAAAATAACGACAACTTTTTGGATTTGGGTATAATTTTCTGGATGAAGCGTTATCTCGAATCTCTTATTGCCGCTGATTTAGCCAAAAAAATGGTCTTTATTGGCGGTCCGCGCCAAGTTGGTAAAACCACACTTGCGAAAAATATTGCATCCAACTACGCGCAAACGACTTATCTCAATTGGGATAGTCGATCCGATAAAAAGGCGATTTTGGAGAGTACCTTTGCGGGCGGTACTCAGCTTGTCATTTATGACGAAATTCATAAATATCGAGATTGGAAAAATCATCTCAAAGGTGTATTTGACACACGGCAGGACGATTTTTCTATTCTTGTGACGGGTAGTGCAAGGCTAGATTTATATCAAAAAGGTGGCGACTCGCTGCTGGGGCGCTACTTTTACTATCGGTTGCATCCGTTGTCGATTGCGGAGCTTTTGGGTAAGCCCTACGCGCGAGAGGTAGCGCCCTCATTTACGAAAAATTTGCCGCCAGCGCTTTGGCAAGACTTGATAACATTTGGCGGTTTTCCAGAACTCTACAACAGCAAAGATCAGCGTGATTTAAAGCGTTGGCATCATGACCGCGAGAAGCGATTGATTCAAGAGGACATTCGGGATGTCAGCAACATTCGGGATTTAAGCACGCTAGAGATTCTGGCAACGTTATTGCCCGATCGAGTCGGCTCCATGTTTTCGTTGAATGCGCTCACTGAAGATTTGAAGGTTACGCATAAAACACTCGCGCATTGGATGGATACGCTGGAGCAAATGTATTTTTGTTACCGCATTTATCCGTTTCAGCACAGCCAGCTCAAGTCGCTTCGTAAAGAGCCTAAAGTGTACCTGTGGGACTACACAGGTATTGAGGATGTTGGGGCGAAATACGAAAACATCGTGGCCAATCATTTACTCAAATACGTTCATTATTTAACCGATGTTTATGGTATTGCTGCCGATCTTTATTTTTTAAGAGATCGAGAACAAAGAGAAGTCGATTTTTGCGTGGTGGCCGATGGCAAGGTTGAGTTCATTGCCGAAGTGAAGGCTAAAAAGTCACCCATTTCAGCACATTTGAGCTATTTCAAAGAAAAATTGTTGGTAAAAAATGCCTACCAATTAGTATTTGATTCAGGCATAGATGAAGAGCAGGGCGGCATACGCCAAATGAGTGCAGAAATTTTTCTCACAAGTTTGGTCTAACATTTCAATTAGCTTCGTGCGCGCCTCACCCGTAACAACTCGTCCAAAATCAAGCCAATCGCGCCGAGGGTGATGGCGCTATCGGCCACGTTGAATGCGGGGAAGTGAATCCCGCTCAAGTGGAAATCGAGAAAGTCCACCACGTAGCCGTGCCAGAGGCGGTCGATCACGTTGCCAATGGCACCGCCCAAAATCAGCGAAAGCGCGGCGGCAAACAGACGCTGCGATCCCGCAGAGCGGAGTAGCCAAACAATCACGATAACGGCAACCGCGCCAACGCCCGTGAAGAACCAACGCTGCCAACCATCCGCGCCAGCCAAAAAGCTAAACGCCGCGCCCGTGTTGTGAACGCGCACCACGTTAAAGAACGAAGTCACCCGCGTCGCGTCACCCAGTTGATACGCTCCGATGATGAGCACCTTGGTGAATTGATCGAGGATGATGACGATGAGTGCGATGCAAAGCCATATCCATAAAGGGCTACGAGAGGATTTCATGCAAAGCTCCGTGTTTCACCCGTGCCAAACAAGTTGCTGACGCAGCGTCCGCAAATCGTGGGATGTTCGGCGTTGCTGCCAACGTCCGCCACGTAATGCCAGCAGCGTTCGCATTTGGTGTCTGTGGATGGGTAGACGGATATAAATTCATCACCAGATACATCAGCAAATCCAAATTCAAAATGGACATTTTGACCGCTCAGATTAATTTCGCTTTCAGTTGGTTTAAAAATAACTTTGGAAACAATAAATACATACTTTAGATCCATCCCTAGGGATTTCAAAATAGCTTCATCCGCATCATTAGGCCTAAGCATTACATTGGCTTGCAGGGATGAACCTATTTTTCCATCCGCGCGTTGCACTTCAATTTCTTTGTTGACTCTGGCGCGGATGTCGGCGATGCGTTGCCATTTTTTAGCCAAGGCTTCGACAGGCTCAGCCCGAACGGATTGGCGAGTGGTCTCGAAGTTGGCGTATGTCTCCATAAAGATCGACTCAGAGTTACCCACAACCTGCCAAGCCTCTTCAGCGGTGAAGCTTAAGAACGGCGCCATCCAGCGCAGCATGGCTTGCGTGATGTGGTGTAGCGCGGTTTGGGCACTACGGCGCTCTTTGGAATTTGCCTTCGTGGTGTACAGACGGTCTTTCAAAATGTCTAAATAGAAGCTACCCAAATCTTCCGAGCAATAAATTTGTAGCTTGGAGACGACAGGGTGGAACTCGTACACCTTGTAATGCGCGAGGATGTCGCTTTGAAGCGAAGCCGCACGGGATAAGGCGTAGCGGTCAATCTCCAGCATCTCATCAAATGGCACAGCGTCTTTGGCGACATCAAAATCGGATGTGTTTGCCATCAAGAATTTGAGCGTGTTTCGGATGCGGCGGTACGTATCCACCACGCGTGCCAAGATTTTGTCGTCGCCCGCAATGTCGCCCGAGTAGTCACTGGACGCGACCCACAGGCGAATGATTTCTGCGCCTAGCTTGTCCCACGTCACTTGCGGCTCGATGCCGTTTTTGAGTGACTTGCTCATCTTGATGCCCTTGCTATCAACCGTGAAGCCATGCGTGAGCAAGGCGCGGTACGGTGCGCGGCCATACATGGCGCAGGCAGTGAGCAAGGACGAATGGAACCAGCCGCGATGCTGGTCGTGGCCTTCTAGGTAGAGATCAGCTTCGGGGCCCTGTTCATGACCCGCGCCAGCGTGTGAATGTTTGAGCACCGTGGTGTGCGTCGTGCCCGAGTCAAACCACACTTCCAAAATATCGGTCGATTTGAAGTAGTGCTCTGCGTCCGCGGCCCCGATGATGGATGCGGGCGACGCAGCGCTCCACGCTTCAATGCCGCCCGCTTCAATCATGTTGGCGGCGGTGTCCAAAATGGCTGGCGTGTCGGGGTGCAACGCGCCCGTGTCTTTGTGGATGAAGAGTGCCAAAGGCACGCCCCATGCGCGTTGGCGGCTAATGCACCAGTCGGGGCGACCCGCGATCATGTCGCGCAGCCGCACGCGCCCGTTCTCGGGGTAGAACTGAATCGCGCTCGGGTCGCCAGGTTCACCAATCGCTTGCAGTGCAATTTCGCGCAAAGATTCTTTCGGTGCATCGACAGCAAACACGCCAGCCGTTTGCTCCGTGGCGTGATCCATGCGGATAAACCACTGCGCTGCCGCACGGTAAATCACGGGGGATTTGTGCCGCCAGCAATGCGGATAGCTGTGTACGATTTCTTTCGTTGCCATCAAGCGACCCGCCGCGTCCAGCGCCGCAAGAACGCTTTGAACTGCCTTCCAAATATGCTGACCTGCAAAGAGCGGAAAGTCCGCCGCATACGCGCCGTTGCCTTGCACGGGATTCAAAATCTCTTTGTACGGCAGACCATTTTTGACGCAGGAGTTAAAGTCTTCTACGCCGTAAGCAGGCGCACTGTGGACGATGCCTGTGCCGTCGCCGTCGCCCACGTAGTCGGCCACGTAAATGGGCGAGAGGCGCTGGTAGCCAAACGTGCCGTCAGAATTGGGCACATCAAACAGCGGATGCTTGAAATTGATTTTTTCTAAAGCCGCACCCTTGCAAGTCCCGACTACTGTGCCTTCTAGGGCATAACGCTCCAAACAGTCCGCCGCGCGTGCCTTAGCGAGCACGAGCATTCCGCGCTTGGTTTGCACAAGGTCGTAGTCAAGTTCAGGGTGGACATTCAAAGCTTGGTTAGCAGGAATCGTCCACGCAGTGGTTGTCCAAATGACCGCAAACATCAACTTCGTCTTATCCGTTATCGAACTCGTCTTATCCGTTCTCAAGTTTGTCTTATCCGTTCGCACTGAGCCTGTCGAAGTGCCTAAAGAGGCTTCGACAGGCTCAGCCTGAACGGAAGGCAAGCCAAAAGCCGCTGCGAGCTTGTCAGGCTCGGCGCATTCAAACGCCACATCGAGCGTGGTTGACTTTTTATCTTGGTACTCAATTTCAAACTCAGCCAGCGACGAGCCGCAATCAAAGCACCAGTACACGGGCTTTTGCCCACGGTACACAAAGCCGCGCTCCATCACGCGCTTAAAGGCGCGTAGTTCTTCGGCTTCGTTTTGAAAGTCCATCGTCTTGTACGGGTGATCCCATTCGCCCAGCACGCCAAGGCGTTTGAAGTCCGCCATTTGCGCGGCGATTTGCTCAGTGGCAAATGCGCGACCTTTGGCCTGCATATCAGCGCGTGCAAGGCCGCGACCGTAGAGTTTTTCAATGGCGTTTTCAATCGGCAAACCGTGGCAATCCCAGCCTGGGATGTAGGCTGCGTCAAAGCCGTCTAGTTGACGCGCTTTAACGATCATGTCTTTCAAAATTTTGTTGACCGCGTGCCCCATGTGAATTTGCCCGTTGGCGTAGGGCGGGCCGTCGTGCAAAATGAACTTGCCTTTGGCGCAGTTGTGGCGTGCAGCGCGCAGCTTCTTATAAATGCCCGCGTCCTCCCAGCCCTTAACCCACGCAGCTTCGCGCTTAGGCAAATCGCCACGCATCGGGAAAGGCGTATCGGGCAGGTTGAGCGTGGAGCGGTAATCTTTTTGGAATTCAGTAGTCATGTGTCAGTGGTTGGATGTGATGGCGTTAAGGTTAGTCTATGTGTTCCCAGACATCGATAAATCGTAGAGTGTGTTTGCCGTTGTTGTGCAAAAAATTAGTGAGTGGACCATCATCACTAATAACGAGGTGTTCGTCTGATAAATGCAGCAATGTTGCGTCGGTGAGTCCAAATAGTCCATGCACCTTTAAATTAGTTTCTCGCAGCGAGATGTGATGTTCGTCCCATGGCTTGATGGTGCTACCGATGAGTTGTGAGAGTTGTTCTGCAAATTCAAACTGCTTACGGCTATGAAATATTTTTCTTCCAAGATTGGATGTTTCGGCAAGGATATGAGGAGTTGTTGTTCTTTGCTTAAAGCTCAAGCATAAGTGATGCAGCACATTGAACTGATTGACGCTGTATTGCTTGAGCCGTTCGGCAACACCAATTTGCGTCTTGTCAACTAAGCCTGTCACAAGTAACAAAAGCAAGTTGGTATCAATGACGGCAATTTTTGAAAAATTAACGAGACGCGGCTCAACGATTTTTTTCAAAATACTTATGGCAAGTCTGCAAAGCGTGAATTGAGAGCGAGAAATTGTCCGTCGTCCGCTTGCACTTCAATCGTTTTATAAACCCGATTTTCGATAAGTTTGAGCGTGTTTGACGGCATGATAGTTGTGCTACCAAATGAGCTGATGTTGCGTTTTTCGTAGTAGCCTAAAACAACACGCCATGCGGACGGAGGACCATTGTGGAAGCTCACGCCCTCTAGCGCCAAATCCTTTAACTGTTGATTTCCATTCAGATCAATAAGATATTTTTTTGCGGATTCAACGGCTTCTTTTGCTGTAATCATAGAAGTATTCCTTTTCAAATTTTAGAAAAATTTCTTTAGCCAAAGCAATGTCGCTAGCAATGCCCGCTTTGAGCGACTCCAGCCCATCGTAGGCGAGCTCGTCATGCAGTTTGTGCAGCAGCTCAACGCGGATGATTTTACCGTAGCCACCTTCGCGGCCAAGGGCTTTAGGCCAGTCTAGGCAATAGGTTTCCAGTAGCACGCGTCCGCCGTTTACGTCGCTGGGGTCCAGCGCTGGGCGAGTTCCAAAATTGGCAACGCCGCGCAATGGCGTATCGGCAAGTCCAAACACGCGCACGACAAAAATGCCTGCGGCTGCGGGATGCGGATGTTTGAAGGCAAGGTTGAGCGTGGGCACGCCAAGTGTGCGTCCCAGTTTTGCGCCGTGAATGACGTGTCCGCTGATCGAATAGGCGCGGCCAAGTAGCGCAACTGCATCGGTTAATCGCCCCTCTGCTAGGGCGCTACGCACGGCACTGCTGGAAACCCTTATCCCGTGGGCTTCTACAGATGGCATGGCTGCAAGCTCATATCCTGATTGGCTTGCCAGCGAGGCGAGTAGTTTGAAGTCGCCGGCACGCTTCGCGCCAAATTTGAAGTCGTCACCGATCAACAAGAGCTTGGTTTGCAAGCTGCCGCTCAAAATATCGAGGACGAACGACTCAGGACTCATGCTAGCTAGCCGCTTGTTGAATGGCAGGATGACCACGTGGTCGATGCCGCAGTCTTTCATGGCGGCGATCTTGTCGCGTAGTGTGTGGATGCGCTTAGGCACGGAGTTGGGCGCAGAGTTAGGCGCAGATCGCGGCGCGAAATACTCTCTTGGATGAGGCGCAAACGTCATCACGCAAGTGGCTAGTCCGCGCACATCGGCCTCTTTTTTTAGCTCGCGCAGTATGGCTTGGTGTCCCAAATGAACGCCATCAAAGTTCCCAATGGTGAGGGCGCAAGGTCGTATGAATGATTGGCGAGGCAGGCCGCGAGAGATATGCATAGCCTCTGATTATCTCTAAGCGCCAACTCGGCGCTAGCTCGTCACAGCGATAGGTTATATTGGGGGGAACGAAAGGAGCTATCGGTGAAAGTTCTCAAGTTATCGGGCGGTGGTCTGCCGCAATCTTGGATTAGCCTAGAACAGGCTGTGCTGCACTACGCGGCAGACGAAGTGCGCTGGGAAACAGGAGCGCCCATTGCAACTTACCGAGGCGGTACAAACGCCATCACGGGCATCCAATCTAGCATCACGATTAGCTCGATCATCGGCACCAAAGGCGTGCCAAAAATCAATCCCTTTAGCGCTAGGCCAGGAATTACGAATAGCAAATTGTTCATGCGCGACCGCAACCTCTGTGCGTATTGCGGTGATCAATTTTTAACTGAGCTGCTGACGCGCGAGCACATCATCCCTTACGGGCAAAAAGGTCAAGATACGTGGATGAATATCGTCACCGCGTGCAAAAGTTGCAATCACCGCAAAAGCAATCGAACACCCGAACAAGCCAATATGCCGCTGCTCTACACGCCTTATGTGCCAAGCCTTTGGGAGGATTTCATCCTGCGGAACCGCAAAATTTTGGCGGATCAAATGGAGTTTTTAATGGCGCACTTGCCAAAGAACTCAAGGTTGCACGGCTAGATCAGCTGCTGTCATTCCTGACTACGCGGGAATGACCGATGAGACTGCCGCCTCAAAATCTCGCGCAAATTGCACGCCATCAAACAGCGCCGTTTTTGCTACTTGCTCGCGAAGCCCGCTGCGCAAGGTTTGTAGCTCGGTTGCATGACTTGCCCAGTAGACAGCCTTGGCCACGTAGTCATCTTGTGATGTGGCAATCCAACCCTGCAATCCTGCTGCGGTTAGCAAACTCACGCCTTGGCGCGAGATCATGGTGTTGCCGCCCATCGTAATAGTTGGAACGCCCATCCACAGGGCTTCGGCGGTGGTTGTGCCGCCAGGGTAGGGGTAACTGTCTAGCAAGATATCGATGTGCTCGTAGCTGGCGAGATAATCGCCACGCCCCAAAGGCGGCAATAAATCAACACGCGTCATCGGCAAACCATGCGTTTCGCATTTGATTTTGAATCGCTCCATCACTGCAATTTCGCGGAATTGTTTGGTGCGAATGATGAGGCGTGCGCTGGGTACTTCGCGCAAAATGCGTGCCCATAATTGAAGTGAAATGCTGGATAGTTTTGCCACAATTTGCATGGAGCCAAATGTGATGCAACCCTCCAATCCCTTGCGTAGCATGGGCTGCGCGGAAATGGCAGGCGCATTTTGGGGTGGCATCATGCATAGCCGTGTGCGCGGTAGATAAAGCGGTTGCTCGGTGACATAGGGCGAGCCGTTTGCTTGTCGCGCGGGCGGCATCGAGGCGCGGTCGGTGAGCAAATAGTCCATGTTTGCCAAGCCCGTCGTGTCGTGCCAACCCAGCCACGTGATTTGTACAGGCACCGAACTCGATGGTGAACGACTGGCAAATAACGGCAAGCGGTGCAGAGCCGTGTGACCCGAGAGATCAAACAAAATGTCAATGCCCGCTTGCGTGATGAGCGCTCTTGCAGCCACGTCGCTTTGCCCAGCAATATCTGTCCAACGACTGGCCAGCGTGCGCAATCTGCTTGCGACCGCATCGCTGGATTCGTAGTTAGAAAACACGTGCCATTCAAAACGCTCGCGGTTGACGTGGCGGAGCAAATTTTCTAAAAAGTAACCAACAGGATGATCTTTGAAATCGCCCGAGACGAAACCGATTTTTATTTTTTTATCCGCGCTAGATTGTTCCTCTTCTCTATGCGTGTCATCCCCGCTCTTCGTAACATTCCCACTCTTCGCATCATCCCCGTTCTTCGCATCATGCCCGCTCTTTATGTCATTCCCGCGCAGGCGGGAATCCACCGCTGCTGCTCCCATGTGGCTTGCAGCCCGTACAGCCAGCGCATACATCTCGCGTGCCGTCGTACTGGGGTCATAGGCAAGGTTAAACAGCTTGGCCGTGGGCGGCAGTGGGCTTTTCGGTGTGAGCGCATCGGCTACATCGAAGCAGCGCATAGCCGCATCCAACTCGCCTGCTTGCGCCAGTAAATGCCCCAGCGATAAGTGCGCATCGGCGTAATCGGGTTTGAGTGCAATCGCTTGGCGCAGCGCCGCTTCGGCCTGGCTATGTTTGTGCTGGAGACTCAGCAAATGCCCCAAGTTGTAAAGTGTTCCCGTGTGCGCGGGATTGAGCGCCAGAGCCAGCTGGTATTGGCGTTCAGCCTCGTCCCAATCGCCTAAATCTTGCAGATGCGCACCCAAGTTGCCATGGATGTTGTCGTTTGCCGCCCCTTTGGCAATGGCCTGGCGATACACGTCAATCGCTTTGCGCACGCGCCCTGTTTGGTAGTAGTGAAAACCAAGACGTAGCCACTGATTGTTTGGCTGGCACATTCGCTCAATACAGATGCGTCGATTGCTCAGGCCTTGCGCATCGTCAGGATGGGCATCTATTAAGCGATCAAACACATCCAGCGCTTGCTCCAAATGAGCAGCTTCCATAGCCATCACGGCGACGAGGTTGAGCGCATACGGATGCGTGGGCATGGCGGCCAAAATGTCGTCGCATAGGCGCTTTGCGGTGGCCTTGTCGGCGGCGTGATAAGCCGCCACCGCCGCGTGCGTGCGTGTGTTGATGTCGTGATCGGAGAGCCTCACTGGGTGCGCCATGCGAGTTGCGTCATACGAGCTGCAAACTCTTTAAAACATCGCGCACCATGTGGGCGCGGTCGGTGGCTTTTTCAATTGCTTTTTCGATGCGCAATTTGTCATTCCCCGCCAGTTTGATGTGGCGATTGCGCTGCATCAAATGAATGATGCTTTGCGGATCAATTGGCGCGTTTGGTTTGAAGGTAATGATGATGACCCCAAGCGCAGCGTCTATTTTGTGGACACCGTAGGGCTCGCACAGCACACGCAGACGGTGCGTGTCGATGAGGGCCTGGGCTTGCTCAGGCAGCTTGCCAAAACGATCAACGAGTTCTTCCAGCAAGCTACTCACGGCATCGTTATCTTTTGCAGTCGCCAGTTTTTTGTAGAACGACAAACGCAGATGCACATCGCCGCAATAGTCTTTGGGCAGCAGCGCTGGCGTGTGCAAATTGATCTCGGTCGTGGCGTGCAGGGGGCGCATGAGGTCGGGCTCTTTGCCTGCTTTGAGCGCACGCACGGCCTGTGCCAACATCTCGTTATAGAGCTGAAATCCCACCTCCTGCATATTGCCGCTTTGGTTGTCTCCCAGCACGTCGCCTGCGCCGCGAATCTCCAGATCGTGCATCGCCAAATAAAAACCAGAGCCGAGCTCCTCCATGCCTTGAATCGCGTCTAGCCTTTGCTGCGCTTGCTTGGTGAGGCTTTGAATATCGGGCACCAGCAAATAGGCATAAGCCTGATGATGACTGCGTCCTACTCGTCCGCGCAGTTGGTGCAGCTGCGCCAGTCCAAACTTGTCGGCGTGACTCATCACGATGGTGTTGGCGGTGGGCACGTCGATACCCGTCTCGATGATGGTGGAGCACAAAAGCACATTGAACCGCTGCGCCACAAAGTCCCGCATGACACGCTCTAGCTCGCGTTCGGGCATTTGGCCGTGGGCGATTTGGATTCGCGCTTCGGGCAATAGCTCGGTCAGCTGCGCGAGGCGGTTTCTCATCGTTGCCACATCATTGTGCAAAAAGTAGCATTGCCCGCCGCGTTTGATCTCTCTCAAAAGCGCTTCGCGGATGACGCTTTTATCTTCACTGCGAACAAAAGTTTTGATCGCTAAGCGGCGCTGCGGCGCGGTCGCAATCACCGATAAATCACGCATTCCTTCTAGCGCCATGCCCAGTGTGCGCGGGATTGGCGTTGCGGTCAGTGTGAGCACATCAACCTGGGCACGCAGCGACTTCATGGCTTCTTTGTGCTGCACGCCAAAGCGGTGTTCCTCGTCGATGATGAGCAGCCCCAAATCCTTGAAATGCGTGTCTTTGGATAAGAGCTTGTGCGTGCCCACGACGATATCTAGCGTGCCGTCCGCCATACCTTTTTGTGCGGCGGTAATCTCTTTGGCCGTGCGAAAGCGCGACATCTCGGCAATACGAATTGGCCACTTGGCGAAGCGATCAACTAGCGTTTGATAGTGTTGCTCGGCAAGCAGCGTGGTGGGTGCAAGAAAGGCAACTTGTTTGCCGCCCAGCACGGCGATAAAGGCGGCGCGCAGGGCGACTTCGGTTTTGCCAAAACCCACATCGCCGCAAACCAGCCTGTCCATGGGGCGCGGCGAGATCATGTCTTGCACCACGGCGTGAATGGCTGCTTTTTGATCGGGCGTTTCTTCAAAGCCAAAGTCGCTCGCAAAAACTTCGTAGTCGTGCGCGTGGAAACGAAACGCAAAGCCCTCACGTGCGGCGCGGCGGGCGTAAATGTTTAAGAGTTCTGCGGCGCTGTCGCGCACTTGCTGCGCGGCTTTGCGCTTGGCTTTGTTCCACTGGTCGGAGCCAAGGCGATGCAGCGGCGCTTCGTCGGGGCTCACGCCTGTATAGCGGCTAATGAGGTGCAAGGCGGCGACGGGCACGTAGAGCACGGCTTCATTCGCGTATTCCAAATGCAGGAACTCTTGCGCATTGTTCGCGTCGTCTTGATCGGTCCTGGCTTGCCCTAAATCTAAATGAACCAGTCCACGATATCGCCCAATGCCGTGCGAAGCATGAACCACGGGGTCGCCAATATTGAGTTCCGCTAAGTCTTTAATTAGCACGTCCAAATCGGTGGTCTTCTCTTGCCCACGTTTGCTGCGCCGTTGGGTCGGGCTGCTGGCAAAGAGCTCGGTTTCGGTCACGAAATCAATGTTTGATTCGTTCCAAGCAAAGCCTGCGTACAGCGCTGCGGTGGTGATGCCGACTTTCTCGTCGCTTGTTTGAAACTCTTCTAAAGAGGCAAAGCCCACGGGCGAGATGTGCGAGGCACGCAAAAAATCTAACAACGATTCTTGGCGACCTTTGCTCTCAGCAAGTAGCAAGACGCGATGCGGGCTGGCCAGCAGATGCGCGGTTAGATTGGCCAGTGGCGCCTCAGCAGCACGATTGGCGGCGAGTGTAGGAAGTGGGGCGATTGTTTTGTCCCGCGCCCCCTCACGCCAGCCTTCTGCCGCGAGGGGCGAGGGGGGCGAGGGGGTAGATACCGAGGGGGTCGATACCGAGGGGGTCGATGCCTTGAGCGCCAGTGCCGCATAGGACTTAGTCGCTTGATAAAACTCGTCCGTTCGTAAAAACAAATGCTCAGGCGCGAGTGCAGGGCGGTCGGGGTCGTTGCGCAAAATGCGATAACGATCCGTGGTGTCCTGCCAAAATTGTTGCAGCGGTGCTTCCAAATCGCCATGCAAAACCAAGGTCGCCGATTCGCCTACATAGTCAAACACGGTCGCGGTGTTTTCAAAGAACAGCGGCAGGTAATACTCGATGCCCGCCGTCGCAATGCCATTGCCCATTTCTTTGTAGATGCGGCTCTTGGTCGGGTCGCCCTCCAGCAGTTCGCGCCAACGGTTGCGGAACATTCCGCGTGCGCTTTCGTCCAGCGGGAATTCGCGCCCAGGCAGCAAGCGCAGCTCAGGCACGGGATAGAGCGAGCGCTGGGTATCGGGATCAAAGCTGCGGATGGAGTCGATCACGTCATCGAATAAATCGACGCGATACGGCATGGGCGAACCCATAGGGAAGAGGTCAATCAAACCGCCGCGCACGGCGTATTCGCCAGGGCTGACTACCTGCGTGACGTGGTTGTAGCCCGCCAGTGTGAGCTGCGCTTTGAGTTTGGCCTCTTGCAGTTGTTGCTTGGCTTTGAAGTGAAACGTATAGCCCGCCAAAAAAGCAGGCGGCGCCAAGCGATAGAGCGCTGTGGTGGCGGGGATGATGACCGCATCTGCTTCGCCATTTTTAATTTGCCACAGCGTCGCTAGCCGCTGCGAGATTAAATCTTGGTGCGGCGAAAAGCTGTCGTAGGGCAGCGTCTCCCAATCGGGGAAGAGCGTGCAGCGCACATCAGGGGCGAAGAAGGGCAGCTCCACCAGCAAACGCTGCGCGTCAGCCGCGTCCGCGCACACGATGGCCGTGATCTTGTGCTCGGCTTTGTCCCGATTCGCTAGTTGTGCAATCAGCAGTGCATCGCCAGAGCCTGCGGGTTTGGCAAGCGAAAACCGCTGCCCCGCTTTTAGTTTGGGTAAATCCATAAGCAATCAATTTTAGAATGCATAGATGCATCCAAATTCAAATCAGCATTTGACCGCGCGGTTTTTCGCTCTCATCCCCTGCGCAGGCGCAGGCTTGCGTGCGGGCGGCGATGCCCCCAAGCAATACCAAACGATTGCTGGCAGGCCAATGGTGCTGCACACACTGGATGCTTTTGCCGGGGTGACTCGCATCGGCAAAACGGTTGTGGTGGTCTCGCCAGATGATGCGACGTTTGCAACGTTTCATGCTGCTGCGCAGGTCGTCTATTGCGGCGGTGCAACCCGTGCTGATACAGTAAAAAATGGCCTGCAAGCCTTGCTGGATAAGGGCTGCAGCAGTACCGATTGGGTATTGGTACACGATGCGGCGCGGTGTTTGATCACAACCGAGCAGATCAATCACCTGATTGACGAATGTCAGGCTGACGCGGTGGGTGGTCTGTTGGCTTGCCCCGTGGCGGATACGCTGAAATCGGGCATGGGCGAGCGGATTGATGCAACCGTTGACCGCGCGGATAAATGGGTGGCTCAAACCCCGCAAATGTTTCGAGTGGGTGCTCTGCAAGCCGCACTGGATAAGGCTTTGCAGGCAGGCATCGCTGTAACCGACGAATCTAGTGCCTTAGAGAGCATCGGCCTACAACCTAAGCTGGTCAAGGCTTCCAGCCAAAACTTCAAAGTGACATATCCCGAAGACTTCGCTTTGGCTGAGGCGATTTTGCAAAGCAGAAAGACGCGCATGACAAGCACGCCCACATTCAGAATTGGCGAAGGCTGGGACACACATCAGCTGGTCGTTGGTAGGCCACTCGTGCTGGGCGGCGTATTGATTCCGTTTAGCAAAGGCCTGCTCGGGCACTCCGACGCAGACGCGCTGTGTCACGCCATCACCGATGCCCTCTTGGGCGCGGCGGCACTGGGCGATATTGGTAAACACTTCCCCGATACCGACCCGCGCTACCAAGGCGCGGACTCGATGGCCTTACTCCAGCACACGGCAGCGCTGGTGCGAGAGGGCGGCTGGCAGATTGGCAACGTCGATAGCACGGTGATCGCCCAAGCGCCCAAGCTAGCGCCGCATATTGAGGCGATGCGAAACAATCTAAGCGCCGCGCTGGGACTGGAGACGGCCCAAGTCAACGTCAAAGCCAAGACCGCCGAGAAGATGGGGCCTGTGGGCGAGGGGCTGGCAATGGAGGCGCGGGCGGTGGTGATGCTTTTGCGATAAATCGATAGCACTTTATTAAAAACTCGCGAGTTTTTAATAAAGTTGCGTAGAATACTCGCAAAATGACGACAAAAACCAGCACCCCTCTCACGCCGCAGACCTTCCAGCGCTATCTCGCTGCGCGGCTGCGTGCGGATTTGGATAAAAAGCTAGTGATCCTCACGGGGCCACGTCAAGTGGGTAAAACCACGCTGAGTCGACAGTTGCAAGCTGACTTTGCTGGCGCTCAGTACTTTAATTACGACGTGCCTGCGCAGCGCGCGGTGCTTCACTCGCAAGGCTGGAGCGATCAAGCGCCCCTACTGATTTTTGACGAAATTCACAAAATGGCGGGCTGGAAAAGTTGGCTCAAAGGCGCGTTCGATGGACGTGCAACTTTAGCGGGCAGTAGGGCGCAGCGTTTGTTGGTGACGGGCAGTGCGCGAATGGACACCTTTAGCCAGGCAGGCGAATCGCTGGCTGGGCGTTATTACGCGCTGCGTTTGCATCCGATTAGCGTTTTTGAATGGTGCGATCAAACAAGCGCAAACCCCGAAGCGGCACTGACGCATTTGCTCAAGCGCGGCGGCTTTCCAGAGCCATGCTTGGCATCACAAGATGCGGCAGGCGACCTAGAGGCCGAGCGTTGGCGCACAGATTACTTCAGCGGCATGATTCGTGAGGACGTGCTCGAGTTCTCGCGCATTTTTGAGATCAACACCATGCGCGTCTTTGCCGAAGCACTGCGTAGCCGCGTTGGCTCACCGTTGTCGCTGGCGTCCATTGGTCGCGACATGGGCGTGTCGCCTGTGACACTTAAAAAATATCTGGCTATTTTGGAGGCGCTCTACATCGTCTTCACCGTGCGCCCTTGGAGTAAAAACATGACACGAGCGACATTGCAACAACCGAAGGTTTATTTTTTCGACACAGGTTTGGTGCGCGGTGATGATGGCGTGCGATTTGAAAACTTGGTCGCTGCGCACCTGATCAAACGGGCGCACTGGAAGCAAGATACCGAGGGGCGCAATGCTCAACTGCACTACTTACGCACCATCGACAACGCCGAAGTGGACTTCGCGCTTAGCAGCGATAGCCCCACGCGTGGCGAGCTAGAGCTGACCCACATCATCGAATGCAAATGGGCAGATGGCAAGCCGCATCGCACCTTGCAACGCTTTGCCGAGCAGTTGCCAGATGTGATAGCGGTGCAAGTTGTTCGCGATTTAAAAGTAGCGCAGCAAGCAGGCCGCACGCAAGTGGTTCATGCAGCCAATTGGCTGCATGGGTTGGGTGTTTGAGGGTCTGGTTCTTCTCTTGAAAATTCACATAGAAAAATACCCTGCTAGAATATAGAACGATCGTGCTTTTTTGTGTTTGTAACTTTGAATAAGGAACTTTTATGACTGCCCAGTATCAAGTGATTGGCGACGTTGCTGTCGTGACTCTTGCTAACCCTCCCATGAACGGTCTGTCGCACGCCACGCGTCTTGGCATTGCTGACGGCGTGCACAAGGCGAACGCTGATGCAGCCGTGAAATCGATTGTGGTTACGGGCGCTGGCAAGGCGTTTTGTAGCGGTGCGGACATTACCGAGTTTGGCTCGGACAAGTCGATTCAAGAGCCGAATTTACTCTCGCTGATTTTGCTGCTGGAGAACTCGGTCAAGCCTACCATTGCGGCAGTTCACAGCATTTGCATGGGCGGCGGTTTGGAGTTGGCGCTGGGTTGCCATTACCGCATGGCCGCGCCTGGTGCGCTAGTGGCTTTGCCTGAAGTCAAGTTGGGTTTGATTCCTGGCGCAGGCGGTACGCAGCGTTTGCCGCGTGTTTTGGGCGTGGAGACAGCGCTCAACATGATTGTGAGTGGCGAGCCCGTGAAGAGCGAGATGCTGGCATCGATTCCTGGTCAAAAGTTATTCGACAAAATGGCGAGTAGTCCAGAAGCGCTGGCTGCCGAAGCACTTGCCTTTGCCAAAGAAATGGCTGCCAAACACGCCGACGGCTCTGCCTTGCCGCGCGTGCGTGACTTGCCTGTCAAGCATCCAAACGCGCAGGCGTATTTCCAGTTTGCGCGCAATATGGTGCAGGGTATGGCTAAGAACTATCCCGCTCCTGTTAAGTGCGTCGATGCCGTTGAAAATGCCACCAAGATGAAGTTTGACGACGGCATGCAGGCCGAGCGCGACATTTTTATCAATTTGATGTGGACGCCAGAGTGCCGCGCACTGCGCCATTTGTTTGTGGCCGAGCGTGCTGCCAGCAAGATTCCTGACGTGCCAAGCGATACACCGCAGCGCACCGTCGTGCAAGTAGCGGTCATCGGCGCAGGCACGATGGGCGGCGGGATTACGATGAACTTTTTGAATGCGGGCATTCCCGTCAAGATGCTTGAGATGAAGCAAGAAGCGCTAGATCGCGGCATTGCGACCATCAAGAAAAACTACGCTGCCCAAGTGACGAAGGGCAAACTCAAGCAGGCGAAGCTGGACGAGCGCATGGCGCTGCTCACGACCACGCTGTCCTACGATGATTTGAAAGACGCTGACCTTGTGATTGAGGCGGTTTTTGAAGAAATTGGCGTGAAAGAAAAAGTGTTCAAGCAATTGGATGCGGTGATGAAGCCAGGCGCGATTTTGGCAAGCAACACGTCCACGCTGGATGTCAACGCGATTGCAAACTTTACCAAGCGCCCACAAGATGTGGTCGGTATGCACTTCTTTAGCCCAGCGAATGTGATGAAGCTCTTGGAGGTGGTGCGCGGCGCGAAAACCAGCAAAGATGTGATGGCAACCGTGATGGCGATTGGCAAAAAGATCAAAAAGATATCGGTCGTGTCGGGCGTATGCGACGGCTTTATTGGCAACCGCATGATCGAGCAGTACAGCCGCCAAGCAGGCTTTTTGCTGAACGAGGGCTGTACGCCAACGCAAGTTGACAAGGCTTGCGAGAAGTTTGGCTTTGCGATGGGCCCCTTCCGCATGGGCGACTTGGCGGGTAACGATATTGGCTGGGCGATTCGTAAGCGCCGTGCGCTGGAGCGTCCCAACATGAACTACAGCAAGACGGCCGATTTGCTGTGCGAGCTAGGACGCTTTGGACAAAAGACTGGCGCAGGCTGGTACGACTATGCCGCTGGCAAACGCGACGCCATTCCATCCAAGTTAGTGGAGGACATGATCGCCAAACACCGCACAGATTTGGGAATTACGCCGCGCAAAATTGGCGATGAAGAAATTGTTCAACGCTTGGTTTACGCACTCGTCAACGAAGCGGCTTATATTTTGGAAGAGGGCATTGCCAGCAAGGCCAGCGACATTGATATGGTCTACATCACAGGCTACGGCTTCCCGATTTATCGCGGTGGTCCTATGCACTACGCGGATCAAAAGGGGCTGTTTAACGTGGTCGAGACAATGGCACGTTTTGCCAAGAATCCACTCGACGATGCGTCATTTTGGAAGCCTGCTCCGCTGCTGGCCAAGCTGGCTGCCGCAGGAAAAACATTCAATTAATTTGGGTCAGTCCCCTCATTCAATTTATCGCATCATTCAAAGGAAAAGATCATGACATCCGCAGTAATTGTTTCTACCGCACGCACTCCCTTGGCAAAAAGCTGGAAGGGCGCTTTCAACATGACGCACGGCGCGACCCTTGGTGGCCATGCCGTCGAGCACGCCGTGAAGCGTGCCGGCATTGATGCCAACGATATCGAAGACGTGTTGATGGGCTGTGCGAATCCCGAAGGCGCAACGGGCGCGAACATTGCGCGTCAAATCGTGCTGCGCGCGGGTTTGCCAATTACCGTATCGGGCGCAACCGTGAACCGTTTTTGCTCCTCAGGTCTGCAAACCATCGCCATGGTGTCGCAGCGCATCATTGCCGGTGAGGGCGATGTGTTTGTGGCGGGCGGCGTGGAGAGCATCTCTTGCGTCCAACAAGAAATGAATAAGCATATGTTGGCTGACTCGTGGCTGGCTAAAAACAAGCCAACGATTTACTGGAATATGCTGCAAACCGCCGAGCAAGTCGCCAAGCGTTACAACATCGGACGCGAAGCGATGGACGAGTACGGCGCACGTAGCCAACAGCGTGCGGTGGCCGCATTGGCAGCTGGTTTTTTTAATGACGAAATTGCACCGATCACTGTGACTATGGGCGTGGTCGATAAGGTCATGGGATTACGCACGAAAGAAGTGACCGTGAGCGTTGACGAAGGCATCCGTGACGGCACAACCAAAGAAGGTATCGCCGGCCTGCGCTCCGCCATTCCAGGCGGATTGATTTCTGCGGGTAACGCCAGCCAGTTTTCGGACGGCGGCGGCGCGTGCGTGGTGACCAGTGAGAAATACGCCGAGCAAAAAGGCCTGAAGCCGCTGGGTCGCTTTTTAGGTTTTGCTGTAGCAGGTTTAGAGCCCGACGAAATGGGCATTGGTCCTGTGTATGCGATTCCAAAAGTGCTTAAAAAACTGGGTCTCAAAGTGGACGATATCGATTTGTGGGAACTGAACGAAGCCTTTGCCGTGCAAGTGATTTATTGCCGCGACAAGCTGGGCATTCCTGATGATCGTTTGAACGTCAACGGCGGCGCAATTGCGGTCGGTCACCCTTACGGCGTAAGCGGTCAGCGCCTCACAGGCCACGCCCTGATTGAAGGCAAACGCCGTGGCGCCAAGCGCGTGTGCGTGACGATGTGCATTGGCGGCGGCATGGGCGCGGCGGGTATTTTTGAGGTTTTGTAAAACTTAAGCTGCTAACCTCATGAAGCACCAAATCGCGGCAGGTGTCATTGTTGAACACGAGGGGCGAGTCCTACTAGTGCGTCACATGAAAGCAGGTATGGAGCTCTATTAATTAATGAATATCAGTGAAACTCTTCAAGAGCTGCTCAAAGGGCGTGTAGATTTTGTGCTGGTTGGTGGTGTTGCTGTCACTTTGCATGGAGTGGTGCGAGGAACTATGGATTTAGACATTGTGTTGGCAATGAACGATGCCAACTTGGATAGGTTCATCGAAGTAGCAAAGTCACTAAAAATGACACCTCGCATCCCAGTGTCTATGGAAGTCCTCAAAGATAAGCAAGCGATAGATCGTTTCCATAAAGAGAAACACATGCTAGCTTTTTCACTTTGGCCAGCTGATCCTGCTGGAGCTGTAATCGATGTCCTAGTCAGACCAGAAGCAAGTTACGAAGAACTTAGCAAAGATGCAGTTTTGAAATACTTCCTAGGTTTAGAAATAAAAGTGGCTAGCATCAAACATCTACTATTAATGAAAACGGCGGCGGGACGTGGTGTCGACTTATTCGATATAAAGGCGCTAGAGGCCTTACAAGCAGCTAAAGGAGAACAATGAGATGATTGCACCAGAGACCTTGCATAGAGGGCTTTCGATGACAAGCGAGCAAATTTTGGCGCAAGTCGATTCGATGCGTAGCTTGATTTTGCAAACACATTCAGGCGGTGACGCAGCCTACGAGCAAATCAGGGCTAGTGATCCGCTACGCCGCCGCATATCGCCCGAAGAACTCAAACCATATTCCGCACGCTAATGTCACTTCGCACCACGCTGGATTTCCTCCTCTACGACTGGCTAAACACCGACTCCCTGAGTCGGCGTTCGCGTTTTAGCGATCACTCGCGTGAGACATTTGATGCGGTTCTGGACACTTGCGAGCGCATTGCCCGCGAGAAATATGCGCCGTTTAACCGCTTAGTCGACACCCAAGAGCCGCGCACAGAAATGGGCGATGATGGGGCTTTGCGGGTGATCTTGCCGCAGGCAACGCATGATGCTCGTGCTGCCTATGCCGACTCGGGCATGTTGTCTGCTGCGCAGGACTACGAGCAGGGTGGGATGCAGCTGCCCTACACAGTGGAGGCGGCAGCCAATACCTTTTTTGGCTGCGCGTCAATCAGTATTGGCTCGAACTTGTTATCGGTTGGCAACGCCAATTGCATCCTCACGCATGGCACAAAAACGCAAGCTGAAGTATTTGCTGCAAACGAATTGAATGGCCGCTGGGCTGGCACGATGTGTTTATCTGAACCGCAAGCAGGCTCGTCGCTGTCGGACATTACGACCAAGGCGATTGCGGATGGTGCAAATTACGCGAACGATCCATTGGGCGCACGCTATCGCTTAACGGGCAACAAGATGTGGATTAGCTCGGGCGAGCACGACATGACCGAGAACATCGTCCATTTGGTGCTAGCGAAGATTCCTGATGAGAGTGGCAAGTTGGTGGCGGGTACGCGCGGCATTTCGCTTTTTATCGTACCTAAACGCATGGTCAAGCTGGAGGAGACTTCGACAAGCTCAGTCCGAACGGGAGATGCCGTGCGAGCGGGAGATGCAGGGAGGGCGGGAGATGCCGTGCGGGCGGGAGATGCAGGGCGAATGGGAGATGCCGTGCGGGCGGTTGTTGGCGAGCGCAACGACGTGGTGTTGGCGGGACTCAATCACAAGCTGGGCTGGCGCGGCACGACGAATACGCTGCTCAATTTTGGCGAAGGCGCCTTCAAGCCTGATACAGGATCTGGCGCATCAGCGGGCGCAGTTGGCTACTTGGTGGGCAAGCCTGGCGAAGGTCTGCGCTGTATGTTCCACATGATGAACGAAGCCCGTATCGGCATTGGCATGGCGGCGACCATGCTGGGCTTGGCGGGTTATTACGCATCGCTGGATTACGCAAAAAATCGCCCCCAAGGTCGCCCCATTTCTGGAGCAAAAAAAGATGCGTCTCAGCCACAAGTGCGGTTGATTGAGCACGCGGACATCAAGCGGATGCTGCTCGCGCAAAAATCTTATGGCGAAGGTGCATTAGCGCTAGCGCTTTACTGCGCAAGGCTTGTCGATGAAATGCATACCGCTGAAGCCGATGCGGCAAACGAAGCTCGCTTGCTCTTAGAAGTGCTAACTCCCATTGTGAAGAGTTGGCCGTCCGAGTGGTGCTTAGAGGCTAATTCTTTGGCGATTCAAATCCACGGTGGTTATGGCTACACACGCGACTTCCCCGTGGAGCAATATTGGCGCGATAACCGCTTGAACATGATTCATGAAGGGACGCACGGCATTCAAGCGATGGATTTGCTGGGACGCAAGGTTTTGATGGAGGATGGCGCAGGATTGATGTTGCTGAAATCGCGCCTGCAGGCCACGGTGGATAAGGCTTCCCAGATACCAGCCCTACAGGCCAATGCGGATGTGCTCTCCAAGGCTTTTTTGAAAATTCTTGATGCAACCAAGGCCGCATGGTCAACAGGCAAACCATCAGAGGCGCTCGCCAACGCCGTGCCGTATATGCAAGCCTTTGGCCACGTGGTGCTGGCGTGGATGTGGCTAGATGTTGCGATCACCTGCATCGGTAAAACCGATGACGCATCGTTAGGTCGCCTAGGCGCTGCGCGGTTCTTTTTTCATTACGAACTTCCTAAAATTGATGCATGGCTGGGTGTGGTATCGAGCCGTGATGCAACCTGCGCAGATTTGCCTGAGAGCGCTTTTTAAATCATCTAAACCCTTCGGGACTGAGCTTGTCGAAGTCCTCTATTTATTTAAGGAAAATCTTTATGACAACACGCACGATTCAACAACTCTTCGACCTCACAGGCAAAACCGCTTTGGTCACAGGCGGCTCGCGCGGTCTGGGTCTGCAAATGGCGCAAAGTCTTGGGGAGGCGGGTGCCAAAATTGTGCTCTCATCGCGCAAAGCGGCTGATCTTGAGGAATCGGTTGCGGTGCTCAAAGCGCAGGGCATAGATGCCAGTTTTATTGCCGCTGATTGCGCGGTCGAGGCAGACATTACAAGGCTTGCGGACGAATCCATTGCTCGTTTGGGTCACATTGATATCTTGGTCAACAACGCAGGCGCGGCGTGGGGAGCACCAGCCGAAGACCACCCAATTGAAGCGTGGGATAAGGTGATGAATCTCAACATCCGTGGCTACTTTTTGCTCAGTCAACAAGTGGCTAAAAAGTCGATGATTGCCCGCCAATCAGGCTCGATCATTAACCTTGCCTCTATCGCGGGGCTTGGTGGCAACCCCAGCGGTATGAACACCATTGCCTACAACACCAGCAAGGGTGCGGTCATCAACTTCACACGCGCCTTGGCCGCGGAGTGGGGCAAGTACAACATCCGCGTGAATGCGGTGTGTCCAGGTTTCTTTCCAAGCAAGATGACGCACGGATTACTTGCTGCGATGGGCGAGGACACACTCAAAGCAGGCGCACCGCTGCGCCGTTTGGGCGACGACGAAGACTTGAAAGGCTTGACCTTGCTCTACGCTTCAAACGCAGGCAAGCACATTACAGGGCAATGGATGGCCGTGGATGGCGGCGTGTCGGTCATCACGGGCGGTTGAGTTCATGTCGTTCAATTCCTTTGCCGCTAAAGGCTTTGGTGTCGCGATTCCTTTTGTTGATCTGCTGGGTTTTGAGCTCACTCAATTTGCAGGCGGGGAGTCCGTCATCCTCTACACGCCAAAGCCAGAGCACGCGAATTCATTTGCTGTGGCGCACGGCGGCGTCGTGATGACGCTCTTGGATGTGACGATGGCAACCGCTGCGCGTAGCGTGTCGCCTGACACGGGCGTGGTCACGATTGAGATGAAGACCACCTTCATGCGTCCTAGTCCGCTGGCGTTGCTCACCGCCAAAGGCAAACTCATTCACCGCACGGCCACGATGGCGTTTACCGAAGCTTCAATTTTTGACGAAGCGGGCCGGGTGTGCGCGTCGGCGACGGGCACGTTCAAATACGTAAAGCGCCTGTTGCCCGCTCGTGCTGCACCGCAGATTTCGACCGATTAACTTGTCACATTTATTTTTCACATTCATTTTTACTACAGGAGATTTTCTATGCCTATCAACCAACAAATCGTTTTAGACAACCGCCCCGTGGGCGATGCGGTTGCGAGTAACTTCAAGCTTATCTCTAGCCCCGCACCACAGCTGAAAGACGGCGAAGTGCTGGTCAAGCACCATTACTTGAGCCTTGATCCTTATATGCGCGGACGCATGAACGACAGCAAGAGCTACGCGGCAGCGCAGGCGCTGGGTGAAGTCATGATTGGCGGCACCGTGGGCGAAGTGGTGGAGTCGAAAAGCGCGAAATATGCGGTTGGTGACAAGGTCGTCGGTATGGGCGGCTGGCAAGAGTACAGCGTCGCGTCCGATTCGGTAGTGGGCGTGCTGCGCAAGGTGCCCGATGAGTCCGTGACGCAGATTCCGCTCTCCGCTTATCTTGGCTCAGTCGGTATGCCTGGCGTAACGGCGTGGTATGGGTTGGTGAAAATCTGTCAACCCAAAGCAGGCGAAACCGTTTGCGTGACCGCTGCCTCTGGTGCGGTGGGTAGCGCAGTGGGCGTGCTGGCTAAGGCGCGTGGCTGCCGCGTGGTGGGCATTGCAGGCGGCAAAGATAAATGTGATTACGTGGTGAACGAACTCGGTTTTGATGCCTGCATTGACTACAAAGAACATACCGACGGCAAGGCGCTGAGTAAGGCACTCAAAGAAGCTGCGCCAAACGGCATCGACTGCTACTTTGAAAACGTGGGTGGTTGGATCATGGACACGGTATTGCTACGCATGAACGCCTTTGGCCGCATGGCGATTTGCGGCATGATTGCGGGCTACAACGGCGCACCCATGCCGCTTGCCAATCCAGCGCTTATTTTGATTAATCGCCTCAAAGTAGAAGGCTTTATCGTCAGCGAACACATGGAAGTGTGGCCTGAAGCTTTGCAGGAACTGGGCACCTTGGTGGCAACCAAAAAGCTCAAGGCGCGTGAGTCGATTGCGAGCGGGATTGCGTCCGCGCCCGAGGCTTTCCTTGGACTGCTCAAAGGCAAAAACTTTGGTAAGCAATTGGTGAAAATGAACTAAAAATGCCCGCTCCCATCCTCCACCATTACCCCAACTCGCCCTTTGCGGAAAAAATCCGCTTGGTGTTTGGACTGAAAAATCTAGCGTGGCACTCGTGCGATGTCTCGCCCATCATGCCCAAGCCCGAGTTGCAAGCTTTAACGGGCGGTTATCGCCGCGTGCCTGTGCTGCAAATGGGCGCAGATATTTATTGCGATACGCTCTTGATTTGCGAAGTGCTGGAATCACTGAAGCCAACGCCAAGCCTTTATCCACAAGGCCAAACGGGACTGGCGCGAACCTTGGCGCAGTGGGCGGATGGCACATTGTTTGGTACGGCTATGGCGTACAACTTCTCGCCAGCGGGCGGCGCAGAGTTCGCGAGATTGAACCCAGGTTTGGATTTAAAAGCATTTGCCGCAGACCGCGCAGCCATGCGGGGCGGGGCCGCGCGGATGTATCCAGGCGATGCTGCGGCTGCGTACAAATCGTATTTGCGCCGCATTGCAACCATGCTGGAGTCGTCCCAGTTTGTGCTGGGCGAGCAACTCTCGGTTGCTGATTTGGCTATCTATCACGCGCTGTGGTTTACGCGCCGTTTGCCCGCGATTGCCGGTGTGCTAGCAACCCATGCGGCGATTTTGCCGTGGATGGATCGCGTTGCTGCGCTAGGGCACGGTGCGCGGCATAGCACGGAGTTAACGCGTGCAGAGTCCTTGGTCATTGCTCGCCAAGCCACGCCAGCTGTGCTCTCTAGCAGTGATGTCTTCCAAGACGAGCACGGCATTGCGCTGGGCACAGAGGTCACCATCACCGCTGAAAGCTTCGGTTTAGAAGTGACAAGTGGCACGCTGGTTGCGGCCACACGCACGCGCTTTACGCTCGCACGGACGCACGAACTGACTGGTGTTGTCCATGTGCATTTCCCGCGCATAGGCTTTGTTTTAAAGAAGGCGGAACACTAAAAATGATGACAGAATTTAAAAATAAAACCGCCGTTCTAACGGGCGCAGGCTCAGGTTTTGGATTGGAGTGCGCACGCATTGCCGCTACGCGCGGCATGAACGTGGTGATGGTTGATGTGCAGCAAGATGCGCTCGATAAAGCCGCTGCCGAAATCAAAGGCATGGGCGCAAAAACTGGGACAGAAGTGCTCGCCATGCGTGTCGATGTCTCGAACGCCAATGCCATGCAAGCCTTAGCCGACGCGGTGTTCGTGCGGTTTGGTGCGCCGCATTTTGTGTTCAATAACGCAGGCGTGGGATCGGGCGGCTTGATTTGGGAAAACTCGCTCGCCGATTGGCAATGGGTGATGGGCGTGAACGTCATGGGCGTTGTTCACGGCGTGCATTTCTTTACACCCATGATGCTGGAAGCGGCAAAAAAAGATGCGAGTTATCAAGGCCACATCGTCAACACCGCCAGCATGGCCGGGCTTTTGAATCCCCCCAACATGGGCGTGTACAACGTCAGCAAACACGCGGTTGTGAGTTTGACCGAAACCCTCTACCAAGACCTGCGCTTAGTGTCAGACCAAGTGAGCGCATCGGTGCTGTGCCCGTTCTTTGTGCCAACAGGCATCTCGCAAAGCCACCGCAATCGCCCCGCTGAACTCCAAGGCGAAAAACCAACCAAGAGCCAATTGATTGGTCAAGCGCAATCCGACAAAGCGGTAGGCAGCGGCAAAGTCAGCGCCGCCGATGTGGCAGCAAAAGTATTTGCTGCACTAGAGGCCGATCAGTTCTACATCTACAGCCATCCGCAAGCCCTAGCGACCGTGCAAGAGCGCCTAGAAGATATTGTGCTAGCGCGTAACCCAACCGACCCGTTCAAGCACAAGCCAGAGATTGGCGCGAAGCTGCGAGCGGCGCTAAGAGCGGAGTGATCAGAGATTGGCGCGAAGCTGCGGGCAGCGCTGCGAGCGGAGTGATCGGCGGACTAGCACCACCATCCGTCATTCCCGCGAAGGCGGGAATCCATAAGGCCGTAGCCTATTCATAGTGCGTCCACATACGCAAAACGCGAACAGTTTTTGCGCTCGGAAATACCTCGTAAACCATACGGTGCTGAATATTGATGCGCCGTGAATAAGCGCCAGTCAGGTCGCCAACCAGCTTTTCATACGGCGGTGGATTGTGCAAAGGGTTGCTCGCTAAGGCAGCCAACAAGTCTTGCGCTTTCTCTTTAAGCCCACTCGCCGCGAGCTTTTTCGCATCCTTGAGTGCGTGCTTTGCAAAAACAATAGCCCAACTCACCAAACAAGCCTCTTAGCGCTTTTGGCAAGAGGCTCGGCCATGCCCGCTTTAATCGATTCACGCATACCTGGAATCGCTAGCAAATACAAAGTTTCTTGAATGGCGCTCCAATCCTCGTTTGACAGCAAAACAGCATTGTTGCGCTTGCCAGAAATGATGATCGGCTGATGCGACTCGGCCGTCTCATCAATCAATCGGTAAAGATTGGCACGGGCTTCGCTGGCGGTTAGGGTGAGCATTTTTGTTCCTTCACGTGAGTGAGGGATTGTACGTGATTACGTACGTATAGCTAGTCGCGAAGTCAAGCAACTTGCAGATTGATGCGCTTCCCCAGTACATGAGCAGCAGATTCAATTTGCTCAAATTTTGAGGCGTGTTTAAGGTCGAGCAGTCGATCTATTTGTGGCATATGCCAGCCTAATCGACGCGCCAATTCTGATTTTTTAATACCTTGATCAACCATCGCTTTATAGACACCTAGCTTGGCGCACTCTAGAGCAGATGGACGAACGGTTTTTTGCCCTTTTTTTGGTTTGCTAGCTGTTGGCAAGGGCTGGCGAGCTTCAACGTAAAAAGATAAAGCGCTCTCTAAGGCATCAACAGCTTGTAGTAACGCTTCGTCTTCATCCGCGCCAAACGTAATGGCCTCGGGCACGTCTAAGAAAGTGGCTAGCACCGTGTTGCCATCTGGCGTTAAATTTACAGGGTAATCAAACATATTCAATCCTTTTATTTCAGTCCAAGTTGCCGCTTAATTGCGGTTTGTAACCCTTTGCCAAGTTCGGCGGTGCCATGCATGGGCAGCACGGATTTTTTGCCGTTGAGGTAAACGTTTAAGTGAGAACCCTTGCCTTGCGCAAAGATGGCACCTTGCTGCTCAAGCCATTTTTTCATTTGCTTGGAATTCATGGGCAAATGTTAACATAAGTGTTGTATATATTTTCGTCAAAAAAAATGACAAATTTTGTTCTGTTGAGCATTGGGTCATAAAATCCTAAGCTGTTGGCGACTTCGATGTCGCTTTTTGTTTGAGCGTTTGAAAAAGGTTTTCGTGGATTTATTTAAGCAACTCGCCAATGAGATCAAGGTTGGCATTCATCAAATTTCGGCGGCGGTAGAACTTTTAGATGGCGGGGCAACTGTTCCTTTTATCGCCCGCTATCGCAAGGAAGTCACAGGCGGACTAGACGATATTCAACTGCGTGAATTGGAGGCTCGGCTCTCTTATTTGCGTGAGCTGGAAGCTCGCCGCACGGTCATCATCAAAACGATTGAAGCGCAGGGCAAGCTCACGCCTGAGTTGCACGCGCTGCTTTTGAATGCGCCTAGTAAGCAGGAGCTGGAAGACCTCTACACGCCGTACAAGGTGAAGCGCCGCACCAAGGGGCAGATGGCCCGCGAGGCAGGACTGGAGCGGCTTGCGGACTTGCTGTTCGCGCAGCCCAATCTGGATGCGGCCTCTGAGGCATTGCCTTATGTGCAAGCTACCAAGCCTGAGGACGGCGCGGACTTTACTAGCGTTGCTTTGGTGCTGGACGGCGTGCGCGATATTTTGTCGGAGCGCTGGGCGGAGGATGCGCGGTTGGTGCAATTGATGCGCGAGTGGCTTTGGCAAAGCGGCGAGCTGCAAAGCAAGTTGGTGGCTGGCAAGAATGAAGCTGACCCAGAAGTTGCCAAGTTCCGCGATTACTTTGATTACTCTGAGCCTATATCCCGCGTGCCTTCGCACCGAGCGCTGGCGGTTTTTCGGGGTAGGGGATTGGAGTTTTTGGATGTGAAGGTGTTGATTCCAACTGATCCTGAAGACGCAAAAGCACCGACTTTTTCCGCATTGGCTGAGGGCCGTATCGCTGCGCACCTGCGCTGGACAAACCAAAATCGCGCTAGCGACGCGCTGATCAAAAAAACGATTGTGTGGACTTGGCGCGTGAAGCTGTCGCTCTCGACTGAGCGGGATTTGCTGACTCGCCTGCGCGAAGACGCTGAGAAGGTGGCGACCAAGGTGTTTGCCGACAATCTGCGCGACTTGTTGTTAGCCGCTCCCGCAGGCCCAAAAGCTGTGATGGGGCTTGACCCTGGCATTCGCACGGGCGTGAAGGTGGCGATTGTGGATAGCACGGGTAAGTTGCTCGACACCGCGACGATTTATCCGCATGAGCCGCGCCGCGAGTGGGAGGGTTCGCTCTTCACGCTTGCCAAGCTGGCGCAGCATCACCGCGTGGAACTGATCGCCATTGGCAACGGCACGGCGAGCCGCGAGACGGATAAGTTGGCGGGTGAACTTATCGCCAAGTTCAAGCAGAACAATGTTTTCATGCAAAAAATTGTGGTGAGCGAAGCGGGCGCCTCCGTGTATAGCGCGAGCGAGTACGCCAGCCAAGAGATGCCCGATATTGATGTCAGCCTGCGCGGCGCGGTCAGTATTGCGCGGCGCTTGCAGGATCCGCTGGCGGAGCTGGTGAAGATTGATCCCAAAAGCATTGGCGTGGGGCAGTATCAGCACGATTTGAATCAAGGCGATTTAGCCAAGGCGCTGGACGCGGTGGTGGAGGATTGTGTGAACGGCGTGGGCGTGGATTTGAACATGGCCAGCGTGCCTTTGCTATCAAGGGTTTCAGGCCTATCAGGCTCGCAGGCCAAGCAGATTGTGGCTTGGCGGGATAGCAATGGTGCGTTTACGAATCGTCAACAGCTTCTCAAAGTGCCCAGTCTGGGCGCGAAAGCGTTTGAGCAGTGCGCGGGATTTTTACGCATTCGTGATGGCGACAATCCGCTGGATCGCACCAGTGTGCATCCTGAGTCATACGACAAGATGCAGGCGCTGTTGGCGGCATCCAAAATCACGTTTGAAAAGCTGCTGGGTGATGCGCGTGACCCTCGGCCTGATTTCAAGGTTGCAAAACTCACGGACGGTGTGAATGACATCACCGATTTGCGCGAGGGCATGATTTTGGAGGGCACCGTTAGCAACGTCGCACAGTTTGGCGCGTTCATCGATTTGGGTGTGCATCAAGATGGCTTGGTTCACGTCAGCCAAATGGCGGCTAGATTTGTATCGGACGCGCGCGAGGTGGTGAAGACGGGCGATATCGTCAGCGTGAAGGTGATGGAGATTGACGTGGCGCGTAAGCGCATTGGACTGTCGATGCGGCTGGATGCATCTAGCATTAAATTGGGGACAGACCCTAATTTATTGCTTCGCAAAAATTCAGGGTCAGTCCCCAATTTAATGCGCTCGCAAGCGGTGCAAGCCCCCAACGCCATGATGGCTGCGTTCGCTAAACTGAAGAAATAATCCAATATGACTCAAGCACTCGCCATTTACGCAGGGCGCAAAGCCAAAGCGCATATCGAGCGCAATGGCCTGCAAGCCAAAGATGTTCGCGTGGTGGCAGGTGCGGCGGGTGGCCCCAAAGGCTTGCTGCTCTTGGGTTTAGATCAATTTATCTTTGGCCAGTGGCTTAAAACGTCTAACCAGAGCGTTGATTTGCTAGGCGTATCGATTGGCGCGTGGCGTATGGCGACGGCTTGCATGAGTGATTGCGAAGCGGGGTTTGACAGACTCGCGCGTGACTACATCGCGCAAGACTACGAGCCCACGTACAACCAGCGCGGTAAGCGGGTACTGCCCAGTAGCGAGGTGGTGAGCGCGGAATTTGCCAAAGCACTCACGTCTTTTTTTGCGGCGCATTTGGATGGCGTGCTGAATCATCCGCGTTACCGGCTGCATATTTTGACCTCGCGCGGACGCGGATTTTTGCGGCAAACCAATCTCAGCAAACGACTGCAAACCCGCACAGCGCTTGGCTTTGCGGGGGCATTTTTTGCCAATTTGATTCATCGCCCAGCGATGAGCGCTTGCATCGAGCGCGTGGCGTTTAGTAACCGAGGCGAATTGCCTTTTGATCGTTCCGACTATGCGACAAAGCAGCGGCAGTTAACGCCCACAAATTTTGCCGATGTGTTGCAGGCTTCGTGTTCCATTCCATTTTTATTGAATGCGGTGAATGACATTCAAGGTGCCGCGCCAGGTTCGTATTGGGATGGTGGCTTGACCGATTACCACTGTCACATGAACTATGCAGGTCAACTACGGGATGACGAGATTGTGTTAGTGCCACATTTCCAGCAGCAGCTGATTGCGGGATGGCTAGATAAATCGCTTAAATGGCGGCACAAGGCCACGCGGTTTTTGGATAACGTGGTCGTGCTCGCGCCGACTGCACAGTGGGTGCGAGGATTGCCAAACGGAAAAATCCCAGATCGGCAAGATTTCCACACGTACATAGATGACTTTGCGGGTCGTGTGGATGCGTGGAGTCGTGCCGTCAGCCAAAGTCAGCAACTTGTGCAAGAATTCAAAGCGTTTATTAGTCAGCAAGATCATCAACGGATTCAATTGCTTTAATTTTTTTATGACATACATCACCCAGCCCGCCAAACCGATTCGTAAGGCCGTTTTCCCTGTCGCTGGAATGGGCAGCCGTTTTCTTCCTGCAACCAAGGCCATCGCCAAAGAGATGCTACCGATTGTGGATAAGCCGCTCATTCAATACGCGGTCGAAGAGGCCATTGCGGCAGGCATCACGGATATTATTTTTGTGACAGGGCGCACCAAGCGAAGCATCGAAGATCATTTCGATAAAGCTTATGAGTTAGAGACTGAATTAGAGGCGCGCGGTAAGCATGAGCTACTTGCGATTGCAAGAGCCACCTCACCCAAGGGCGTGAGTTTTAGCTATACGCGCCAGTCCGAGCCGCTGGGCCTTGGGCACGCGGTGCTGATGGCTAAAGCTCTGGTAGGTGACGAGCCGTTCGCGGTTATCTTGCCTGATGACTTTATTGACCCTAAACAAGGCGGCGAGGGCGCTTTGAGTGAAATGGTGAGAGCCTATCAAACGCACGCGGGAGCCAGCGTATTGGCGGTGCAAAACGTGGAGCGTAGCCAAACCGCAAGCTATGGAATTGTGTCCACCACGGCGCTAGATGATTTAAACGAAACCGTGACGGGCATCGTAGAAAAACCAAAGCCAGAGGTTGCGCCTAGTACTTTAGCAGTAGTGGGGCGCTATATTTTGGCACCTGAAATTTTTGGCTATATTGAAAAAATCAAGCCCGGTGCGGGCGGCGAGTTGCAGCTCACCGACGCGATTGCCGCCATGCTGAAAGACCAAGCGGTGATCGCGAATCGGTTTTCAGGGACGCGCTATGATTGCGGATCGAAGCTGGGGTATTTGCAGGCGACCGTGGCTTGTGGGCTTAAGCATCCTGAGACGAAAGAAATATTTCAGAACTATCTGAAAAATGTCTCAAACAATTAGTCTGAATCAGTAATGCCCCAAATAGCTAAAGCATCCTGTTTTCTGTATTCATAAAACCCTAAGTTGAGTTTGATATTTTTATCAGCCGCTTTCGCTCTATTTTCAAGCAGTCTTCGCAAAGATATTGGCGTCCCACTACACACATTAAATGTTCCGCCTTTGTGAGAAAGTAGATTTATGATTTTTGTTGCTACTACTTCAACAGGCAAGTAATCAAATAGCTGCTCACCGTACGACATATTGAAGTCGGTGTCGCCATTAGCTAAAGCTCTATCAAATAGAGATACAACACTTTTTTCATCTTGCCCTTCGCCATACATATAAAAAAGTCGAGCCCATATTAGCTCGAAGTGTGTTTTAGATTGAAGGACTCTAAGTGATTTATGTAATGTGTCCTTTGCTATGGCATATGGCGTGTTAGGTAGCGTAGGTGAACTTGGTTTTAATGGGCCATATTGAAGTCCGTATTCGTAGCAAGTTCCTGTTATTAGTATTTTTTTTATTCCGTATTCAACAATATTTTTTATAGTGAGATAGTTGTTGATTAGGTGTTCTTCAATATGTTTACGTGAAAGTGTGTCTCTAACATTTCCCCAAGCGCAATGTATGAAAATAGCATCGCTTGGTAATGACATTTTCACATTTGGTTTTGTGATATCAAAATGTAAATGTGTGGCATTTTTTAGAGCGGCGATAGAAGATGCTTTTTCTAAATCTCGCACAAGCGCAAAAACTTCATAGCCTTTTTCGACAAGTTCTTTTATTACGTGTCCGCCAACAAACCCTGTTGCGCCACTAACCATAACTTTTTGTTTATGGCATAGGACTTGCTCTCTCTCTTTCTGCGTTTCCATTGTTGTTCTCTTTTGTTCTAATGTGTTGAAACTGATTTTACCGCTCCACGCGGTGCTGTGCGCGGCAGGGTACAACATTCGCTGGCTGATGAGGGTTATTGTGGCTAAGGGCATCAAAGCCCTAGACTGGCTTTCTTTGCGCCCGATTTTTTATGCGCTGTGCAGGGGAATTGATTTTTTATTGCTGCCTTTGATGCCTGCTCGGCTGATCGCACCGTTGGCGCACGGGATATGAGGAGCTTGAAATTGAATTTTGCAGGGATGACCAATTAGTTGCCCGAACAATGAGATTTAAAAAACGGAATCAGCTTTTCTGGACAAATTTGATGGATGGTTGCGCTTTCAATTGAAGCACGTTGCCCGCCATTGGCCTTTAAATAGCTATACATCAATCGATCATCGTCATAGTTCGTTGTATTTCTGTAAAGGTGTGCGGCCATCACGCCCAGTTCACGTCTAAACACCATCGTGTTGCCATCACACATCTCGTAAGGTACAGCACGCGATGCCGAATCGCCGACAGACTCGAAACGATCCACACCTATGTATTCTGATTCGGACTGCCAGATATGGCGATGTGTGCTGCCCCAATTTGCTTTACTTGAGTCAATAGCTTCAAGTATTTTTTCAACATGATACCTATCCCACCACACATCATCATCAGCGAATGTTACCCAAGGTGTATTTGCTGCCATTAATCCGATAGCACGTAGAGGGGAACCAGGCGCATCACCATTTTTTCCTAAATTGCCATTAAGCACTATCGACTGTCTTAATTTTGAGTTATATGTTAATGGATCTGATGCACCTGGCGTACGATAATCATCCCACATCACTAAATGATGAGTTGCTGCATGGATTGTTTGTGACTCAATGCTATCAATTAATTTATTTAAGGATGATCGTCCAATCGTTGGTGTAATGATGGTGAGAAAAGGAATCATTTTTCTAATTGGTAATTTAAATGATATTTTAAACAAGTTTGTTCATAAATTGAAACTGTATCTTGTGGATTGATGTTTACTAAGTTAATGGTGTTTTTAATCCAATTTAAATAATCTACCTGAGCATTGCAGGTTTCAACATGAAATTTATTTCTTGCATCTTGACTAAGATGTTCAGACGAGGGTGCTCTAGTTGCACGAACAATCAAATTAGGATTTGATGTAAAGCATATTTTAGATTTATTTTCAATGAGTCTACTGGTAATTGCATGAAACCAATCATATAAACTATGGTGCATTTTATCATGAAATAATTCATCGTAGCAATCATTTCTTATGATGTTCGCAGAAATGTATGAGTGATATATTAATAAATAGGGATTAACATAATCTGCATAATGTGCAAATGATTGGTAGCTAGGAAATACTTCTGGGATGTCAGAAAGTGTACGGTGTCCTTGTATTTTATTTATGATTAATCCGGGTTTTTCAGTTATTATTAATGACAATATTTTGTCTATTGAACCAATCGGTAATATTTCGTCATCACCGATAACCCAAATGTATGGAGTTTTAGGGGTTGTGTAACATTTATTGATGTTTTTATTACAGCCAATATTGCTGTCATTTTTTATATATTTTAAATTAAAAGTGAAATTATTTTCAATATTTCCAGTTCCATCAGTGCTATCATTGTCAACAATCCACACCTCGAAAAGATTTTTATTTAAAATCGATACATTTTTTTCAATTGAATTTAATAAGTCAACTAAAAAAGATTTTCTGTTATAAGTTGGTATTGCCAGTGTTAACATATTTGTGATAATTATTTAGTTAGAAAAAAGAGATGAGGAAAATTATTGAATACCGAGACTAAGACGTGTTTGTTCAATAAGCCCAGATTCAGAGCTGTAAGCGGGAGCATACAGAAAGTCATGGGCCGCTTGCTTATTTTTAGAAAAGTAATTGGGCTTATTTCCAGTAGCGACAATACCTTGATTGGAACTCACAACTTTGTAGATTAAGCCAAACTCTTTTTGCATGATTTCTAACAAATGTAATTTGGCTATAGGTTGTTGGCTATAGCAATCAACAGCGGTATTGCAAGCAGGGGCAGTCAAAATTAATTCGATAAGCTGATGAAAATCTGTAGGATGCAGGTAATCCCGAGTTATGGAATGCGGGGAAGTCTCCAGCGTTGATTTATTTTTAATGGCTCTAATCATGTCAGTGATTAAGAACCGAGCACTCATGTCTTGTGTATGACAGAAATAATTAAAAATGCGAATATCCACAAGTGGTAAATGCGATAGAGCACGATGTCGACACTCTGCATACAGTTTGGCAACACCATACCAATCTTGAGGCTTGATGTGATTGATGTCGAGGTTTGTTTTCGTGTTTTCGTCGGCAGGTTCTTCAAAAGTAGAGCAGTAGGCGGCGCCACTGCTTAAAAATAAATATTTGCACTTGGGATGTAGTGAAACGTATTGAAGTGCCAAATCATCATATCGATATGTGATCTCGAATATCCCAGCACCAAGTATGGCGGTCTTCGCTGGATTTCCAACCCCCACAAAATTAATAATGACATCGTAGTGATCAGAATTTTTAAATTCGTTAAAGGTATGCGCACCATAGATATCGTGTAGGCCTACTGTCGTTAGCCATTGAGTAACGACTTCAGGACGACGTGCAAATAGTATTAACTGGTGGAAGGCGCTGCTAGCAAAAGATAGTATTAAATCTTTTGCTATTTCGCTTGTCGCTCCAAAAATAGCTATTCGCATAATTAATTTAAGGTCAAAAAGGCGCTTATCTTTTTGATAATTGATGTCTCATCTAGCTCATGTTCTTTGAGCAAGTATTCATAGCTACCACAATTCTCTGAAAATCGGTCTTTAGTTCCGATACGCAGTATTTTTATTGGTGAAAACTCTGAGGCAATTTCAGCAATCACAGAGCCAAGACCAGCAAAGGTTGAATGCTCTTCTAAAATAATTAGGATTTTGTTTTCTTTGCAGATAGAAATTACTTGTTGCGTGTTAATTGGTTTGATAAATGGCGCACTCCAGACCGATGCGTCGGTGTAGTTGTGTTCCGCAATTTTTTGAGCGCGTCGAGCCATCGAGCCTGTCGCAATAAAGCTCAGCCCACTATTTAAGGAGCCATTCTTAATCTTGATAAGTTCCCCGATGTGCGGTGAGATTGCTGATGAGTGAACATCCCCTAAATCCGACTTCCCCATTCGCAAATAGACAGCGCCGCGCGATTGATAAGCTAAATTCATACACACTGCAACTTCGTGACGATCTGCTGGCGAATAAACGGTTAAGTGCGGGACAGCTCTGGTGCAAGCAATGTCTTCTGTTGACTGGTGACTAGTACCTAAATGGCTATAAACAAATCCCGCACCATCTCCAATAAAAACGACAGGTAACTGGTCGTGCGTCACATCAAGCTTTATTTGCTCTATGACACGCACGGGAACAAAGGCGCTAAGTCCATAGACGAACGGCCTAAACCCCGTTTTTGCTAGACCTGCAGCCATTCCAACCATGTTTTGCTCGGCAATGCCTGCATTAATGTATTGGCTAGGGCACTCGCGCCTGAAGTCATCGAACAATGCGTAGCCATGATCGCCTGTGAGCAATAGCACGTTTGGATCTGCTTTGGCTAGGCGCACCAAGGTGTCAGAAAATGCATTCCTCATCCTAGGCACCTCCTGCCACGGCTGACATAGCTTTTGCATAGGTTTCAGCATTGAGTCTTGTGTAGTGCCACATATTATTGTGCTCCATAAATGGGACACCTTTGCCTTTTACCGTTTTTGCAATGATTGCTTTGGGCTGGGTAGAAGCGCTTGCCCATAGTGAGCTGATGGCATCATGAATTGCGGCTTCGTTGTGTCCATCAATCGTAAGAGTTTCAAAGCCAAAACTCTTAAATTTCTCATGAATTGATCCTAGCTTGAGAACATCATCGGTTTTACCCATAGCTTGAAATCCATTTTCATCAACAATCAGCATAAAGTTTTTTAACTCATGGTGCGCTGCGAATAGGGCCCCTTCCCAAATAGGGCCTTCATTAATTTCTCCGTCACCAACAATGGCATAGGTTTTTTGATCGGTGCCCCGCAGTTTTGCTCCCATCGCCATACCGACTGCGACAGAGAGACCATGGCCCAGTGAGCCTGTGGTTGCTTCTAAACCAGATATGCGCGAGTCAGCGAGTCCTTTGAGGTCACTGCCATCGGCAAAGTACCCAGAGAATGCTGCATCCCTCAGCCAGCCTAACTCGCGCATACATGCGTACTGCGCCATGACCCCGTGTCCTTTGCTAAGAACCAAATAGTCACGATTGATGGCACGAGGGTTGTTGCTTGGATAACGTAGATGTGAGCGATAAAGCACAGCTAAAAGCTCAATGATGGAAAACGCACAACCGATGTGAACTGTTGAGCCTGAATAAGCCATATTCAGTACGGTTTGACGCAGTTTTTTGCTTTCAAAGCTTGTTTGCGGGGGATTCATTTTCAATTATGAAGGGTTAAAAATTCACGCCCAAGTAAGACTCAATTTTGCTCACCGCATATTCCAGCATCTCTTTGGTTAGCGCGGGCTGCACGCCAATCCAAAACGTGCTGTTCATCACGCGATCGGTATTGGTAAGGTCGCCGCTAACGCGGTAATGCGCACCCGCCATATAGGGCTGACGCGTCAAGTTACCAGCAAAGAGTAAGCGTGTTCCGACTTTTTCTTGATCAAGGTAAGTCAGTAAATCAAGTCGTGAGACAGGACAGTTTTCTTTCAGCGTAATGGGAAAGCCGAACCACGAGGGATCAGAGTGCTCGGTTGGTTCTGGCAAGTCTAAAAACGCTTCGCAAGATTGGAGGCGTGCTTTGAGGAAGGTGTAGTTGTCTTTTCGTGCCTGAATAAACTGAGGTGCTTTTTCTAGCTGCGCCAAGCCGCAGGCGGCTTGCATATCGGTAATCTTGAGGTTGTAGCCTAGGTGGCTATAGGTGTATTTATGGTCGTAGCCGTCTGGCAGGTCGCCGCCTAGCTCTTTTTTTGTCCAGCAAAACCGCTTGCTACAGGTGTTGTCTTTGCCAGGCGGGCAGTAGCAGTCGCGTCCCCAGTCGCGGAAGGACTCTGCAATCAATTTCAGCTCATCGTTGTTGGTAAACACCGCGCCGCCTTCGCCCATGGTGATGTGATGCGCAGGGTAGAAGCTCAGCGTACCAATGTCGCCAAAGGTGCCGACCATTTGTCCGCGGTACGTGGTGCCCAGTGCGTCGCAGCAATCTTCAACTAACCACAGATTGTGTTTTTTGCAAATAGCCGTGACAACGTCTAAATTAAACGGGTTGCCCAGACTGTGCGCCAGCATGATGGCTTTGGTTTTAGGGCTGATAGCGGCCTCAATTTTGCTGGCGTCGATGTTGTGGGTGAGTCTGTCAACGTCAACAAAGACGGGCACTGCACCAAATTGCAAGATGGGGTTGACGGTGGTGGGAAAGCCTGCGGCTACGCCAATGACTTCGTCGCCTTTTTGGATGGCTCTGTTGCCCAGCTTGGGGGAGGTGAGTGTGCTAAACGCGACCAAGTTGGCCGACGAGCCTGAGTTGACAGTAATGAGGTGCTTGATACCGATGAAAGCCGCAAGCTTTTTCTCGAATTCGGCATTGAAGCGTCCTGTGGTCAGCCAGCCGTCTAGGCTGGCATCGACCATGAACTCTAACTCTTTGGAGTCTAATAGTTTGCCCGATGGCGGGACTAGGGATGTTTTCGGTATGAAGGGCGTGGGGGCAAGTGCCACGGCGGAGAATTCGGTCACTTGTTTGTTGATGGCTTGGCGCAAAATGAATTGCAATGCCTTGGAGGTTAGCAGTGCAACTTGCCGAGTAGCCAAGCGCTGGCTTAACAGCATTGTTTTTTCTATACGAACATAGCTTTTCACGGGCAGTGGAGTGCCTTGAAAATCTGCTTCACCCAGCACCAATCGTTTGGCTCCTACTTCAGGTTCTTTGGAGGTAATGAAGGCAAAGTTGACATCTTCGTAGGCATCTGGCGGCGTTAATGCAAGCGCTGGCCTTAATTTGTTGCGGCTGAAATCGCTGTACGGGAATGGCAGCATATAAATGCCGCCTTGTTTTACGGAGCTTACTGAATTCATGGGCTGTAGCGTCTAAATAGTATCCCAGCAGTCTTCCGCAGGATCGAGTAAGACGGCTTGTGCAAAACCTGTTTGGCTTTGCATCACGAGTGCAGCGCGTTGCTCAGGACTCAAACCTTGTAAAAAATTGTTTGCAGTTGAAGGGGTTGCCGTGGGGTGGCTGGCTGCCACTTGGTTGCTTAAAAACAAAACGATAACGTCAGCATCAGCTGGTATACCTTCTTGTGCGAGCTGTATATTGCCATTGTGGCAGTGTGATTGAATAGCTAGCATGATGTGCTTTCTCCTTGCGTGGCTTGTGTGTATTGACCAATTTGATCGAGTGTGATTGAGCGCATGTTGTGCACGCTGCTCTGAGCTAAATAGACCAAATGCCACTCAACAATTTTAGCCAGTGCGATATCAAGGGACCATTTGGGCTGCCAGCCTAAACGCGCTTTGGCTTTGGAAATATCGAGTTTGAGGTAGTGGGCTTCGTGGGGATGCTCGCCTGCTTGTTGCTCCCATTTGGCCGCGCTGCCCCCTTTAATCCATGCTGCGCATATGCTCTGGACAATCCACTGCACGGGCTTGGCGTCTTCTTCGCGGGGGCCAAAGTTGTAGGCTTCGGCAAAGCTTTGCCCTCTGCTAGCAAATAGTTGTTCGGCCAATTGCAAATAGCCAGACAACGGCTCTAGCACATGCTGCCATGGACGGATGGCATTCGGGTTGCGTATGCTGACGGGCTGGCCTTGTTCTAACGCTCGCAAGATATCGGGGACTAAGCGGTCTGCAGCCCAATCGCCACCGCCAATCACATTGCCTGCTCTTGCGCTTGCTAATGCAACGCCTGAGTCTTTAAAAAACGAATTGCGGTAGCTGCTGGTGACTAATTCGGAGCAGCCTTTGCTGTTGCTATAGGGGTCGAAGCCGCCCATGGGTTCGTTTTCGCGATAGCCCCAAGCCCATTCTTTGTTCTCATAGCACTTGTCGGTAGTGACATTGACCACAGCGCGAACGCTGGGGGTGTGGCGCACGGACTCCAGTAAATGAACCGTTCCCATGACGTTGGTGGTATAGGTTTCGACGGGGTTTTGGTAGGAGTAGCGCACCAGAGGCTGCGCCGCCATGTGAATGACGATTTCGGGCTGAGCCTTATTGAGTGCGGCTTGCAGGGCAGTTAGGTCGCGAACATCGCCTACGAGCGACGTCATGCCCTTGGCAACCTCAGCTTCTTCAAACAGACTGGGGCTGGTAGGCGGTGCGAGGGCAAAACCTGTGAGTTCTGCGCCTAGGCTTTGTAGCCATAGCGAGAGCCAGCTGCCCTTGAAGCCTGTATGGCCCGTCAGAAAGACTTTTTTTCCGTGCCAAAACTGTGCGTTCACGCCCAGACCTTCCAAGGCGCGCGGCCAGAGTTCCAAAGGTCTTCGAGCAAGTTTTTATCGCGTAGCGTGTCCATGGGTTGCCAAAAACCACTGTGCTCAAACGCGCGTAATTGATTGGATTGGGCTAATTGCTCGAGTGGCTCGCGCTCCCACACTGTCGTGTCGTCGCTGATGTGCGAAATGACCTTGGGCGACAAAACAAAGAAGCCACCATTGATGAGAACGCCATCGCCTTTGGGCTTTTCCACGAAAGAGCGAACAGCGCCATCTGGCTGAATATCCATCGCGCCAAAGCGGCCAGGCGGTAGCGTGGCGGTGACTGTTGCGAGGGTGTTATTCTTTTTATGAAACGCAATAAGTGCGGAAATATCAATATCCGACACGCCATCGCCGTAAGTCATACAAAACGATTCTTCATCTTTCACATAAGAGTCAATTCGTTTTAAGCG
This sequence comes from Cytophagales bacterium, assembly GCA_030054145.1. Lineage (GTDB taxonomy): Bacteria > Pseudomonadota > Gammaproteobacteria > Burkholderiales > Burkholderiaceae_C > JASGCK01. Next base: position 214,475 of record JASGCK010000004.1, on the reverse strand, counting down.
ACCGCCAGTCATGGTTTCGTCGCCCGTGTCCACTAGTGTGACGCGCCACGGCTCGGCATGACGCTGGTGAACTTCCATCGAGTTGTTCGCCATATCGAAAGTGACGTCCGACATATGCAGAAAGTAATTTGCGAAATATTCTTTGATCACGTAGCCTTTGTATCCGCAGCAAACGATAAAGTCGTTGACGCCGTGGTGCGAGTACAGCTTCAGGATATGCCACAGAATGGGCTTGCCGCCAATTTCGATCATGGGTTTAGGGCGAGTAGATGTTTCCTCGCTAATGCGAGTGCCTAAACCACCAGCTAAGATAACCGCTTTCATGTGCTTAATTCTCGGTGCTGATGTTTGCGTTATACCCATGCTTCTTTAGCAGCACTTGCCGCTTTGCCGCCTCTAAATCGCTCACGACCATCTCACTCACCATCTCATCTAGGGTGATCTCAGGTGTCCAACCCAGCTTCTCTTTGGCTTTGGTTGGATCACCAAGCAAAGTTTCTACTTCGGTAGGTCTGTAGTATCTTGGATCAATTTTGACAATGGCTTGATTCTTCTCTACCCAAGTGGCGACTTCGTCTACACCCAAGCCGCTCCATTTGAGCGTCATTCCTAGCGCTTGAGCTGTTTTATTGATGAAGTCCCGCACGCTATATTGCACACCCGTGGCGATCACGAAATCTTCTGGCTTGTCCTGCTGGAGCATCATCCATTGCATACGCACGTAGTCTTTGGCGTGTCCCCAGTCTCTAAGTGCATCTATATTGCCCATGTAGAGGCATTCTTCTAGTCCTTGGCTGATGTTGGACAAGCCTCGTGTGATTTTTCTTGTGACGAAGGTCTCGCCTCTGCGTGGACTTTCATGGTTGAAGAGGATGCCGTTGCAGGCGTAAATGCCATACGCTTCGCGGTAGTTAACCGTAATCCAGTAGGCGTAGAGTTTGGCAACTGCGTAGGGACTACGGGGATAGAAGGGAGTGGTTTCTTTTTGTGGCGTTTCTTGCACAAGGCCATACAGCTCTGATGTACTAGCTTGGTAGAAACGTGTTTTCTTTTCCAAACCCAAAATTCGAATTGCTTCCAAAATTCGCAGTGCGCCCATACCGTCTATGTCTGCGGTGTATTCGGGGGACTCAAAACTCACAGCAACATGGCTTTGTGCGCCTAGGTTGTAGATTTCATCGGGTTGTGTTTCTTGGATGATGCGTACCAAGTTGCTGGCATCCGATAGATCACCGTAATGCAGGGTGAAGCGTGCATTGTCGATATGTGGATCTTGGTAGATGTGATCAATGCGTTCGGTGTTGAATGAACTGGCACGGCGTTTAATTCCGTGGACGACGTAGCCTTTCTCCAGTAAGAGTTCAGCGAGGTAGCTGCCGTCTTGACCTGTAATGCCTGTTATCAAAGCAACTTTGGGGGCGATTGTGGCGGGTATCGTCATGCTGCTAAATATGGTTGACCTTGCTTAATCGCAAAGGAGTAGAGAACGTCGGGGCAAATATCAGCACCATTTGGCCACGCAATAGTGCCAATATCGGGATTAACTTGTAGTTTGTTGAAGTATTGGCTGTCGAGCAAGGGCGCAAAAACTCCCTGATAGCGCTCAATGATGCGATCCATTTCCAAGACGGCGCGAACACCATCTGCAAAGGTAAGATCTATTCTTCTTTGAGGCAGGGCGTGTGCGGCGGTAACATCAATCATAGACATGGCATTACTCCAATGGCGCAATACGCTTAAGTTCAGCTTGCTGGCGTGCTAGGTGCCAGTCCGCCATAAGTTCTATTTTATGTTGACTTGCCCGCTCCATGACCAACCCAAGCGCACGCGGTGGTAGCTTTCCAGACATGGCAATCACAATCCCTAAGAAACGGCTAACTTCTGGCATGATTAATTTTTCGATGCGGATGAATGGGATTTCAAAAAATCAGCATAAGCCAATGCTAATCCTTCTTCAAGTTGGGTGTTTGCCTTCCAGCCTAAATGATTGAGACGGCTGCTATCCATCCATTTGCGGGGCGTGCCGTCAGGTTTGGACACGTCGAAATCGATTGCTCCTTGGTACCCAATGGTCTTGCCAACCGTTGCGGCTAATTCCGCTATCGTTACATCATCGCCAAAGCCTACGTTGATATGGCTTTGCATGGAACTTGTGTGTTCGTCATATGTGGCTTTGGGCAGATTCATTACATGGATGCTGGCGCTGGCCATGTCGTCCACATACAAGAATTCACGCCGTGGTGTGCCTGTTCCCCAGATGGTGACGCTAGGTGCTTGGGTGATTTTTGCTTCGTGAAAGCGGCGAATCAGCGCTGGAATGACGTGACTATTTTTGGGGTGATAGTTGTCGCCCACGCCGTATAAATTAGTCGGCATCACGCTGCGGTAATCCACACCATGGCTCGCACCATATTGGCGGTTGTAGCTCTCGCACAGCTTGATCCCAGCTATTTTGGCAATGGCGTAGGGCTCGTTGGTGGATTCGAGTTGTCCTGTGAGCAGCGCATCCTCGCGCATGGGCTGAGGTGCGAGCTTTGGATAAATGCAACTCGAACCTAAAAATAGGAGTTTTTGCACCCCCGCACGCCAAGCTTCGTGAACAATGTTGGCCTCCATCATCAAATTTTGATAGATGAATTCGGCTGGATACGTATGGTTGGCATGAATGCCACCCACCTTGGCGGCAGCAAGATATACCTGATTTGGTTTTTCTGTCTGAAAAAAACTGCGCACTGCGGCTTGATCACACAGGTCAAGCTCGGCATGAGTGCGTGTAATGATATTCGTTTGCCCCGCAGCTATGAGCTGCCGCACAATGGCCGAGCCGACCATTCCGCGGTGTCCTGCGACATAGATACGAGGAGAGATGTCCGCCATTACTTTTGTTTTTTAACCAGTTCAATTAACCGATCACCAAAAATCTCGGGACGACCCGTAAATAGAATTTGTACGCCGTTTTTAGCAATCAACTCGCGGCGTAATTTGAGGCGTTCTTTGGGATTATCGATTAGGCGAACGGCTGCCGTGATGTACTCTTCAATTGAGTTGGTTGCCATCCAGCTTGGTACGCCTAGACGACCAAAGAGACCACGGTCAATGCACTCAAACACTTCGGAGCCGTTTAAGCAAATACCGACTTGTCCAAGAGTCACTGTGTCAATAATGCCGTTGGTATTGCCAAACGGGAATGGGTTGACAAACATATCGCACTCGTTGATTTTTGCCATGTATTCAGGATAGCTCAAATGGCGATTGACGTGTGCGTTGTTGCCTAAGAATTGCTTAATCACGCGGTTAACCTGCGGATGCATGAGGCTGGTGGCTTGCCCAATCATGAACTCAAAATGCACGGGTGTTTTTGCCGTGTCAACAATCGCTTTGAGCGTTTGCAAGAAGCGTGGATTGAGCTTCATAGTCGTAGCGCAAACGGCGATTCTGACGACATCTGGATTTTTGCCATTGTTGTCCCGCAGATTAGGCACTAAATTTTCTGGCAGGGCAGAGGATGGCACGTAAGGCAGGGCATCCTTGGGCAGGCGCAGCAGTTTTTCGGAGAAGCAACTCTCAAGTCCGACGTAATCATCTTCAACCACCACGTAGTCCATATTGGGTGAGTGCGTGGTTGCAGGATGACCCAGGGCCATCACTTGCAGCGGCGCAAAGCGCAAGTTGGTTGCAAACACGGTCAGCGGGAACATTCCCACGCTTGGCATATAGAAGAGTCTGGCTTGCTTCTCGATGGCGACGCTACGGATGTGCGCCATTTGCTCAATCATTGAGCCGCCTTTGATTTCGATGAACTCATCAAACACCGCGCGACCCAGCTCATCCACATTGCCGCCGTAGCCCATCGCAACAACGTTGAAATGACGACGCGCAGCGCGCATGGTGGTGGAGTGTGTGCGGTAAATCGAATGCGAGCTGTTAAACCATTCCAGCACCACAAGCATGGTGGGCTTTTCGCCTTTGGCGAGCGGAATCAAGGGCGGTGCGTCAGAGAGACCGTTTTGCAACATCTTGTTGCGCACAATCACGTTGATAGCTGCTTTGATGCGGTGACGATCAGGTCGATCTGCGTAGCTGCAATGCATATACACATCGTGCAAGATGCCTGAAGGCAGTTGATCTAAATCCATTTGCTGCAGCTTCTCGGGCAACCAGCCTAGCACCAATTCGCGTTTGGCGTGCGCCGAAGGTGAAGCCAAAAATCGCGGCGCGAGCCACAGCATACAAACACTAACGGCAATCACGGGAGCGGCTGCCCAAAGTGCGTCTAAATTGATTGGGATTTCAGATTCTGGGAAGGCTAAAAGCGCAAATTTATTGAGGTTTTCTGTCGATAGCTGTAACTCTTCTTTGTCCCAGCCCAGATTGTTTAAGGCACGTAGCACATGATCCGCATTGCGAAATGGCGTGACGGCAAATAGGGTCGCTAGCCAGCGCTGCATTTGAAGCGCCTGCGCATAGCCTTGGGGTGATAGCGTAAAGCCTGGATCGAGAAACAAATGCGACATGGCAGACGCAATTCGCGTCAAGATGTGCGCATCCACCTCTTCACCCGTTGCCAATGCGGCCATCGGTTTGGCAGAAAAACTAGGTGCGAGATTGCCGTAGTGGTTATCAAGCATTTGCAAGAGCTGCATGAGCTCCTTGCCTGCGATCTCATGTTGACGCGTATAAACGGCGTTTTCAAAGCGTTCTAAATTGAATTCCATAGTGAGGTTTTGATGCTTAAAGAAAGAAGCGGAAATTATAAGGCTTGCTTTGATTACATCGAAAGTCCCAATATGTTTTCATAGTCATCAAATGTGGCAACTAAGGGGTTCGTTTTGTGACAATGGTCTGCGAGTGCCCCTTCAATAATTTTGCCGAAATCTTGGCTAGTAACACCCATTTCGCCAAGACCACTGGGTAATCCTAGGCGCTGGTTCATTGATTGAATGGCGGCTGGAATTTGACTACCATTGCCTTCGCCTAATCCCATTGCATAAGCCATTCGGTTCAGTCGCTGTTCTGCTTGAACCGATTCTGCTTGCGCGTTGAACATGACGACGGCAGGCAAAAACACGGCGTTGAGTGTGCCGTGATGCAAGCGCGGATTAACCCCGCCAAGGCTGTGACTGAGCGAATGCACGCAGCCCAGTCCCTTTTGAAAAGCCATTGCGCCTTGCATCGAGGCGCTCATTAATTGCCGTCTCGCTTCTCGGTCTGCACCATTTTGCGTGGCGCGTTCAATGTGTGTCCATGCCCGCGCTAAACCATCTAGCGCAATGCCATCAGCGGGTGGATTGAAGCTGGGGGCCATGAAGGTCTCCATGCAGTGCGCGACCGCATCCATCCCTGTAGCAGCAGTCAGTTTGGCTGGCAGACCCAGCGTTAAGTCAGGGTCGCAAAGAGCTGTTTTAGGAACGAGAAACCATGAATGAAATCCCAGCTTGCGCCCGTCCGCCACAATAATAATTGCGCCTCTGGCAACTTCCGATCCTGTGCCGCTGGTGGTTGGAATGGCGATCAAAGGGGCAACGCGCTCGGTGATGCGGTTTGAGCCGCCCTCAATCGTGGCAAAGGTTTTGAGTGCGCCAATGTCGCAGTTGGTATGTGTCGCTGCAATTGCCACGCCCTTGGCGCAATCAATCGCCGAGCCACCGCCTACCGCAATGAGACCATCGCAGCCTTTGCTTTGATAGTGCCGCGCCGCTGCCATGACCGCCGCCTCGGTTGGATTGGACGGTGTTTGGTCGAACACTTCAATCGTCATGCCACCTAATTGATCAAGTGCTTTTTGCAAAATGCCAGCCGCCTTAACGCCCGCGTCGGTGATGATGAGTGGGCGGGTGATGCCCACACGCTCGCATTCGGCTTTCAGTAGCGCAATCGCGCCAAAATCAAATTGAATGTGCGTGACGTAGTTGATAAATGCCATGAGGATAATCCTTTAATAATTGGTACATCCATTTTAGAAAGCTACTATGTCCTCACATCCACCACTAGTCACAGACTTTCGTTTTTCACACCTGCTGCGCGTCCGCTGGGCGGAGGTGGATATGCAAAAAATTGTTTTTAATGGGCATTACCTGATGTATTTTGATACGGGCATCGCTGAATACTGGCGTGCCACGGCAATTCCCTACGAAGAGGCGATGCACGTCTTGGGCGGTGATCTGTATGTTGTGCGGGCAACGCTGGAGTACAAAGCGTCGGCAAGGTACGATGACCGCTTGCAAGTTTGTTTGCGCTGCGAGCGCGTGGGCACATCGTCGATGACTTTTAAAGGAGCCATCTTTTGCAACGGCAAGCTCTTGGTGACAGGCGAGTTGGTGTACGTCTACGCCGATCCTGCCACGCAAAAGTCTATGCCTGTACCGCCAATCTTGCGCGATGTGTTCCTAGATTTTGAAGCGGGCAAGCCGATGACGCGGTTAGAGCTGGGTGACTGGGAGGCGGTGGGCAAGAAGGCTTTGCCGCTTCGGGTGCAAGTATTTGTGAATGAGCAAGGCGTGCCCGAGGCGCTGGAGCATGACGGATTGGATGCGGCAGCGCATCACGCCGTCATCTTGAATCAGATGGACATGCCAGTCGCCACGGGGCGTTTGCTTCCAGCAGAGGCGGGCGTATCGCGCATTGGGCGAATGGCGGTGAGCCGTGTTTTGCGTGGCAGCCAGCTAGGCGAGACGATCTTGCAGACCTTGCTGGATAAGGCTTCCAGCCGAGGTGATACCGAGGTGGTGTTGCACGCGCAGACCAGCGCACAAAATTTTTACGCTCAATTGGGCTTCGATCCCGATGGTGCCGCCTACGATGAAGCAGGCATTGCGCACATCACCATGCGCAAGCGCTTGATTAGGCAGGCTTGATGCGTGACAAAACTAGTTAAATATCATCGAGTAGCGGATAGGGTAGCTGCCTCATTTTGAGTGGTGTCCCGTCTTTTGACCCAAGCCGCAAAGCCGCTTGCGCGCTATGGGTTTGAATGCAAACCAGTGTCAAGTTTTGCTCGGCTTGCACAAGCGTACCAACGGAGTCTTCTTCGCCAGCGGCAAACACTTCTTTGCCCACAGCACCCTCAAGTGCCTCGGAAGCCTTATCCAGTATGGCCTCTACGAGGTACGTTCTACGCTTAATGGCGCCTCGGAACTGGCTTCGTGCCACCACTTCCTGGCCTGGATAGCAGCCTTTTTTGAAGCTCACGCCGCCAATGGACTCGTAGTTGAGCATTTGCGGCACAAACAAATCGACTAGCGGCGCGGTGATGCGAGCCACGCCGCGCGGGACTTCGCGCTCAGACCAGCTGGATAAGCCATGCTGGGCAAAGAGTTCGGGCAGCCGATCACTGGCATCCGTGAGCGTCAGTTTTGCACGCATCACAAACATCGAGAGGCGCTTGAGCGTTGCTGCCGCGATGTCTTTGGAGAGCACCAAGTCAATATCTTGCCACTCAGGTGTACTCACCAGTTTGATGCCCCAAAAGCTAGCCAGCATCCGCCCCTTTGGACTGCAATACGCTGCCAACTGCCATTGGTTCGTTGGCAGTAGCACAAAATCGTTGCTGAGTTGGCCTTGTAAAAACGAAGCGGCATCCGCGCCGCTAGCGCGAATAACGGAGAGGTGATTCAAAGTATCCATGCCTCCATTATCATCAACGCCCATGATTCGTCGATTGTTGTCACTTGCGCTTCTCTCCATTGCTTTGCTCGCAGGCGTCGTTGCTTGGTGGGTGAATCAACCGTTGATGCCCGCAAGCGCTGTGGCAACCGAAGTCACCATTGATGCGGGCAGCTCCAGCAAAGGCGCGGCAGCTAGCGTGGCTAGAGCTACGGGAGCGAGTCAGTGGCTCCTCTTGGCGTGGTTTCGCGGCGCTAGCTTTGTGGGGGGCTTGCCTAGCGTGCGCAAACCCATTCGCGCGGGCACGTATGCGATTGAACCCCATCTCACGCCATATGGTCTGCTGCGTAAGATGGTGTCGGGCGACGAGATCATGCTGTCACTCACCATTCCAGAAGGATGGACGTTTGCGCAAATGCGTGCTGCCATGAACCGCGCCCCCCATCTCAAACACACAACCGCCAATTTGAGCGATGCGCAATTAATGGCGGCGATTGGCAAAAGCGACCTGCGGCCCGAAGGGCGCTTCTTTCCCGACACCTATGCCTATGCAAAAAATTCAACTGATCTTGCGATTTATAAACAAGCTGCAAGCGTGCTTGAAAAACGCTTGCAAGCCGCATGGGATGGACGTTCACCAACGCTGCCTTTGAGCAGCGCAGACCAGTTATTGACGCTTGCCAGCATCGTCGAAAAAGAAACCGGCAAGCCCAGCGACCGCGCTGAGATTGCGGGCGTGTTTATCAATCGTCTAAAGATCGGGATGCTTTTGCAAACCGACCCGACGGTGATTTATGGCATGGGCGAGCGGTTTGCGCAGCAGCGCAACAATATTCGTAAAAGCGATTTACAACGCGACACGCCGTACAACACCTACACCCGCGCAGGCTTGCCGCCAGGCCCCATTGCGTTGGTGGGCAAAGCCGCGCTCGATGCAGCGGCGCATCCCAAACCCACGCAAGCCTTGTATTTTGTGGCTCGCGGCGATGGCAGTAGCCATTTCAGCGCAACCTTGCGCGAGCACAACGCTGCCGTCAACCGATGGATGAGAGGTGCGAAATGAGTCCTGTAGATCCTGTAGGTCCTGTAGATCCTGTAGCAAAAGGCATCTTCATCAGTTTTGAAGGTATTGATGGCGCGGGCAAGTCCACGCATATTGCTGGTTTGTCGGAAGCCTTATCCAGCAAGGGCTACAAGGTCACGCTAACCCGCGAGCCAGGTGGAACGGCGCTTGCCGAAAAACTGCGGACACTTATTTTGAACGATGCGATGGATGCACTCACAGAATCGCTCTTGGTGTTTGCGGCAAGGCGTGATCATGTGGCGCACGTGATTCGCCCAGCACTGGCGCGTGGTGACGTGGTGCTGTGTGATCGATTTACCGATGCCACGTTTGCCTATCAAGGAGCAGGGCGCGGGTTCGATTTGCAAACGCTAGCAACCTTAGAGCATTGGGTGCAAGTTGGGTTGCAACCCGATTTAACCTATTGGTTTGATCTTGCGCCGCCGCTTGCCGCCGAGCGTCTAGCGAGTGCGCGAGTACCTGATAAATTTGAAGCGCAGCCCGTCGCGTTTTTTGAAGCCGTGCAAAGCGGTTATGCCCTGCGTGCAAAGAACGATCCCACGCGCTTTGCGCGAATTGAGGCCAATCAAAGTCGGGATGCGGTATTTGCCGATGTGCTTGCGGTTGCTAAAGATCGAGGTTATCTTGACTAATTTACTCCCTTGGCTAGAGCGCGACTTGGTGCGATTACTGGCGCAGCGCGGGCACGCGTACTTGGTCACAGGAACCTTGGGGCTGGGGCAATTTGAGTTGGCAATGGCAATGGCCGCAAGCCTTTTGTGCGAAGCCAATCAGCAACAGGCTTGCGGACACTGCGACGCTTGCCACATGGTTCGCGCCAAGTCGCATCCTGATTTGGCCGTGCTGTTACCCGAGACTTTGTCGCTTGCGCTGGGCTGGCCGTTGGATGAAAAAACGCAAACCGAACTGGACGACAAAAAACGCAAACCAAGCAAGCAAATCAAGCTGGAGGCGGTGCAAGACTTGATTAGCTTTGTGCAGCGTACCAGCAGTCGCGGCAAGGGTTTAGTCGCTGTGATTTATCCCGCCGAAGCGATGAACCCTATTGCGGCAAATGCGCTGCTTAAATCGCTGGAAGAGCCCGTTGGTAACACGCGCTTTGTACTGGCAACGGAAGATAGTGCGGCGCTGTTGCCCACCATCCGAAGTCGCTGTCAAAGCTTTGTGCTGACACCGCCAGAGCCTAAGCTGGTCGTGGCTTGGATGGCATCCGAGGGCGTTTCAGAAAAGGATGCAAACGTCTGGCTTAAAGCCGCAGGTGGACAGCCGCAAACGGCGCTGGCCATGAGTCAATCGATTGGTCAAACATCGGTATGGCAAGACTTCCCCAAATTGATTGCCAAGGGCGCGTTGCCGTCCGATTTGCCTGCCGCTTTAGTCGAAACGCCAACGGCCTTGGTGGGCGCTTTGCAAAAACTGTGTCACGACGCGATGTGCGTCAGTCAAGGCAGCGAGCCACGTTTTTTTGAGTCGGTCGCAAGCACGGCAAGCCACTCGTCGCTCTATCAATTGACCACTTGGGCGAAGGCTTTGAATGTTCATGCACGATCATCCGAACACACGCTTAACGCGGGACTCATGATTGAAGCCTTGCTTGCCGAGGCCAAGCTGGCTTTGGCCTCACAGGGTTCCGCACCTTCGCGGGGATGCTAAATGAGAAACTGATTGATGTTTATTGATTCACACTGCCACCTTAATTTTCCTGAGCTTAAGAGCCAGATCACCGATATTCGCGCGGCGATGGCGCGTGCCCGCGTGACGCACGCGATGGTGATTTCGACGACGCTGGAGGAGTTTCCTCATGTTCACGAAATGGCGACCACTTATGACAATTTTTGGGCGACGGTGGGCGTACACCCTGATAACGAAACGCTAGAAGATGGCGTGCCAGTTCAAGAGCCAACTGTGGAGGATTTGCTATCCCGCGCGGCGCTACCCAAAGTGGTGGGCATTGGTGAGACAGGGCTTGACTATTACCGTTTGAATGGACGCAGCGTGGCGGATATGGAGTGGCAACGGATGCGTTTTCGGGTTCACATCCGCGCGGCGCAGGTTTGCCAAAAGCCGCTCATCATTCATACACGTAACGCCTCGGATGACACGATTGCGATTTTGCAGGAGATGGGAGACTGTGGTGGTGTGTTCCACTGCTTCACTGAAACAACCGAGGTCGCGCGCGCGGCGCTTGATCTGGGGTTTTATATTTCGTTTTCTGGCATCGTGACTTTTAAAAATGCGCAGTCCATTCGTGATGCGGCGGCTTTTGTGCCGCTGGATCGGATGCTGATTGAAACCGATAGCCCGTACCTTGCGCCCGCGCCGTATCGCGGAAAAACCAACACGCCAGCTTATGTGCCTTATGTGGCGCAGACGCTGGCGCAGCTCAAGGCGGTGAGCGTCGAAGAGATCGCACGCATTACGGGCGATAACTATTTCAAACTGTTTCAAGGAGCGACGCGATGAAGGTGCTGACTTTGCTGGTGGCGCTGTGCTTGGCAGTTGGGCAAGCTTTTGCGGATACTTATAGGGATTATTTTGCCGCCGTTCAAAACGACGATACGCGCGTGGTAACGACACTGCTTTTTCGCGGCTTTGATCCCAACACCATCAGCCCAGATGGCTTGAGTGGCTTGATGCTGGCCGTGCAGTCAGGCTCGCTCAAAGTGGCACATTTGCTGCTCTCGCAACATAAAGTTCAGGTTGAGTGGCGCTCGCCCAAAGACGAGAGCGCTTTGATGCTGGCGGCGCTTGGTGGCTACGAGAGCTTGGTTAAAACCTTGATTGCTAAAGATGCCGATGTCAACAAGACTGGCTGGACACCGCTGCACTACGCGGCGACCAAGGGCAGTGTGCCTGTTATCAAATTGTTGCTAGAGCATCATGCCTACATTGATGCCGAGTCACCCAATCAAACAACGCCGCTGATGATGGCTGCCATGTATGGCACGTTTGATGCCGTCAAGCTGTTAGTTGATGCAGGGGCGGACGTGAATTTAAAAAATGACCAAGGCTTGACGGCTTTGGATTTTGCCAAGCGCGTCAATCGTTCTGATGCGGTCACCTTGCTCACCAATGTAGTCAATGCAGGCGCCGCGAAGCGTCCTAAAGGTGCTTGGTAACGACGCTTGCAATGCTGGCAATGATCTCGGGGTGTTCGCCAATAGAGGGCAGCAATTCAAGCTCAAGCGCTGGGTGAGCTAAGCGCAGCGCGGCAAGGAGCGCGGGCAAGTCTTCTCTGGCGTGCTTGCCAACGCCCAAAAACATCGGGACGATGCGCACGTGATGCACCGCTTGGGTGGCAAGCTCTGCCACAACCGCGTCAAGGCTAGGTTGCATGAGTTCAAGATAGGCGCATCGAACGATGGTGTGCGGTGATTGTTGGGCCGTAACTTGTGCAATCGTCTGTGCAATCGCCTCTGCAATCGCTTCAATGGGCTTTGACCAAAGGGGGTCGCGCGAGCCATGCGCAAACAAAATAATCGCTTTCATTTTTTATAAACCACCCAACTAAATGCACCTAGCGAGACGCAGAAGTAAATCAAGCTAGGCGCTGCGGCGGCAAGCCACGGCTCCCAATGCGAGATATTGCCAATGTAGCCAAAAACATTGTTGAGCAAGAAGAAGCTAATGCCTGTGACGACACCGCCAAACACATAGCCTGCAATGCCGCCGCTGCGAAAGTGCAAATAGGCAAAGGGCAGAGCCAGCATCAACATCACCATGCAACTGAGCGGATAAAAAAGCTTTTTCCAAAACTCAATTTCATAGAGCTGCGCGGATTGACTGTTGCTGTTGAGATGTTGGATGTAGCGAAACAAGTTGTACGCCGACATACGCTCTGGTTTGAGCAGGGCAACCGAGACCATCTGCGCATTGATCTCGGTTGGCCAGCGGTATTCGGGCAGGTTGATGATGGTTAAAGGTGCCTGCCAGTTTTTGGCTGGTTTAGCGGCAGGAAACTCCACACGTTTGGCGGTTTTGAGTAGCCACGCGCCATCCATAAACTGTCCTTGCGCGGCGGTGGTGCTAGAGACGACGCGGCCTGCCGTATCGAACTCATAGACCCGAATGCCCGTCATGTTGCCATCGCCATCAAGGGCATTCACGTTCACCGCGTAGTGACTGTATGGCTGTTGCTCCTTGAGCCATGCGCCCGCTTGCCCAAGGCTAGCCGTGCCTTGATATTTCGCCTTTAAGAGTTGCGCTTCGCGATTCGCAAATGGTGAGAGATAGTCGCCAATAACAAAAGTCAGCATCACAAATCCAGCGCCTAAAAGCAATAATATTTTGAGCGTCCTTTGCGGATCTAAACCACTGGTTCTAAGGATGGTGAACTCTGAGCTTGCAGCAAAACGCGCCATCACTAAAACGCCGCCAATCAGCACGCCAATGGGCAGCAGCTCGTAGAGATGACCTGGGATTTGCAGCAGCACATAGCCCAGCGCGTGAATGAGTTGATAATTTTGTACGCCTACGGAGGACAGTTCATCGACTAAATCAAAAAATGAAAAAAGAGCAATGAAGCCCAGGCACACAAAGGCGATAGTCGATACCAAATCACGGTATATCAAGCGTCGAACGGTTTTCATGGTCGGACATTGCGGCGCATGAGCCACCCCATGCTGATGAGAAATGTGCCGCCGTGCAAGATGAGTATGGCGCTCCAAAAATTGGTTTTTCCAGCAGCAATCCATGCTTGCGCTACGTTGATAAAGTTGTAATAAACAATGAATGCCAGCAGGGCAAACATCAAGTGACTATTGCGCCCAGCGCGGGGATTCATCTTCGTAATGGCAAGCCCAAGCACAACAAAATTGATGGCGGCAAGCGCAAGACTGAACCTCCAAGCAAGCTCGCCCAAATTCTCTTGTGTGGGATGCTGCATCAGGTTAAGACTCGATCTGGCTTTGGGCGGCTCGATTTGCATATCGATGGGGACAGCGCTCATGCGTACGCCTAATTTTTGAAATTCCACTAGCTTCGTCTCACCGCGCAGCGTGTCTTGCTCTAGCCTTTGTCCAGCGGTAAGAACTAGGTACTTTTCGCCTTTGATGATTTCTGTGTGACCACTTTGTGCGGATGTGATTTGCTCTTTGGCGTTTGCAAAATCAGCAATAAACACATGGTTAGATCCCGCGCTAGACGATACCTTGTCGATATAGAAAACACGCTTGCCATTGCTTGATTCTTGAAATTGACCGGGCGCTACGCGCTCTAAATCGCCGCGTCCTTCAAAGCGCTCGCGTAGGCTTTGCATTTGCGAGTTGCTCCATGGCCAAACCAAAAGAGCCATCACCGCTGTGGTAATCAGCATGGGCGCTGCAAATACGAAGAGTGGGCGCAGAAATTGAAGTAGGCTTTGACCACTTGATAACCAAATCACCATTTCGCTGTCTTGCGTCAAACGTGCCAGCGTGCTGACCACGGTAATAAAGAGCGAGAGCGTCAAAATGGTGGGGATGTGCCCCATCACCGAATACGCCATGATTAAAAACACCTCTTGCGGATTGACGGATCCTTTGGAGGCCAAGCCCAGCGTGCGAATCAGCATCATGGTCATCACAATCGTGATGAGTACGACCAGCGTGGCCGTAAAGGTGCGCGAGAGTTCGCGCTGAAGCGATTGGCGAAAAATCATGCCTGCACAATCGTTTACTTCACGGCTTGCGTCATTTTCATCGCTGACGCAATCAAGCTGGTGACTTGCCCCATATCGGATGGCACAACCAAGGTCGTTGTGCTGTTTGCAGCCACTTTTGAATAGGCCTCAACTGCTTTTTCGGCGACTTTTAATTGCACGGCTTGCTCGCCACCAGGTTTTTGAATCGCCGCCGCTACGCGCTCAATCGCGTCCGCCGTGGCATCAGCGACAGCCGTAATCGACGCAGCTTCGCCTTGCGCTTTGTTAATGACGGCTTGCTTTTCGCCTTCAGACCTTGCAATTGCGGCTTCGCGCTCGCCTGTGGCGATATTGATTTGCTCTTGGCGGCGACCTTCGGAGGCGGCAATCAGCGCACGCTTTTCGCGCTCAGCAGTAATTTGCGATTGCATGGCGTGCAAAATTTCTTTGGGCGGCGTGAGGTCTTTGATCTCGTAGCGCAGCACTTTCACGCCCCAGTTCAGCGCGGCTGCATCAATCGAGCTGACGACGCTGTGGTTAATGGTTTCGCGCTCTTCAAAGGTTTTGTCGAGTTCTAATTTGCCGATCACGGAGCGCAGCGTAGTTTGCGCAAGCTGCGTAATCGCCATCACATAATTGGCAGAGCCATAGCTGGCACGCATGGGATCGGTGACTTGAAAATAAATAATGCCATCGACTTGCAGCTGTGTGTTGTCGCGCGTAATACAAACTTGTCCAGGTACATCCATCGCAATTTCTTTGAGCGAGTGTTTGTAGGCAACTGCATCAATAAACGGAATCAGCATATTCAGACCCGGTGTGAGCGTCGTGTGGTATTTACCGAGTCGCTCAACCACCCAAGCGTTTTGCTGCGGCACGACTTTGAGCGAGCGAATGATGAAGATGACCACAACGATGGTGAAGATCAGTGCAATAGGAAAGGATGGGTTGTTCATGCGGTGCTTTCAGATTTTGGATAGGACGAGTGTATTGCCATCTACCGCGACGATGCGGTGTGGGCCAATTTTTGGCAGGGCATCTTCTGGCAGTCCTTGCTGCATAAGCCTTGCGGACCACTCGGCTCCGCGATGCACAACCACCGTGGCTTGCGGGGATGCCCATTGTTTAACTTCAACCGTGTTGCCAATATCTAGATGCACATCGGGGCTGCGATCGACCGCGTGCTTGGATTTGTCAGGACGTATTCGGTGCCAAAGGAGCACGGCAGCTGCGGCAACTAAAGCTGCAACCGTCAACTGCGCCGTACCGCCAAGCCCAAGATGAGCGCTGATTGCACCAGCAGCCATTCCAAGCGCCAACATGAGCAAATAAAACGTTCCACTCATTAATTCCAGGGCGGCCATCAGACCTGCCAATAGCCACCAAACGGTTGATGTTTCCATCGCTAAATCCTTTCAATTAAACTTCGCGCCTAGCCTATATCAGAAAACCAGAAAGCCGCGCATGAAATTTCGTTTCCCTATTGTCATTATTGACGAAGATTTTCGTACTGAAAACACGTCGGGTTCTGGGATTCGTGCGCTTGCCACGGCGATTGAGAGTGAAGGCTTTGAGGTGCTTGGCGCGACGGGCTACGGCGACCTGAGCCAATTCGCGCAGCAACAAAGCCGCGCCAGCGCGTTCATTTTGAGCTTGGATGACGACGAATTCACGCCAGGCCCTGAGCTCGATCCTGCGGTGCTGGGCCTGCGAACTTTTATTGAAGAGGTACGCCGTAAAAACGCCGATGTGCCCATTTACATCTACGGTGAGACGAAAACCAGCCGCCATTTGCCAAACGATATTTTGCGCGAGTTGCATGGCTTCATTCATATGTTTGAAGACACGCCAGAGTTTGTTGCCAAGCATATTATTCGTGAAGCCAAAAGTTACTTGGATGGCGTGAAGCCCCCGTTCTTTAAGGCTTTGGTGCATTATGCGCAGGACGGTTCGTACTCGTGGCATTGCCCAGGGCACTCGGGCGGCGTGGCGTTTTTGAAGACACCGATTGGTCAAATGTTCCATCAATTCTTTGGCGAAAATATGCTCCGCGCCGACGTGTGCAATGCCGTGGAAGAACTGGGTCAATTGTTAGACCACGATGGTGCGATTGGTGAGTCTGAAAAAAATGCGGCGCGTATTTTTAATGCTGACCACTGCTTTTTTGTGACCAATGGGACGAGCACCTCAAACAAAATGGTCTGGCATCACACGGTTGCGCCTGGGGATGTGGTGGTGGTGGATAGGAACTGCCACAAATCAATCTTGCACGCCATCATCATGACGGGGGCGATTCCTGTGTTTATGAAGCCGACGCGCAATCACTTTGGCATCATTGGACCAATTCCTAAGGAAGAGTTTGAACCCGCCAGCATTCGCAAAAAGATTGCCGCTAATCCACTGCTCAAACACGTCGATCCAAAAACAGTGAAGCCGCGCGTGATGACGGTGACGCAATCGACTTATGACGGCGTGCTCTATAACACCGAGACGATTAAAGGCTTGCTAGATGGCTACGTTGACACGCTGCACTTTGACGAAGCTTGGTTGCCACACGCGGCATTCCACAAGTTTTATGGCTCTTATCACGCCATGGGCAAGAACCGCATTCGCCCTAAAGAATCATTGACCTTTGCCACGCAGTCCACGCACAAACTGCTAGCTGGGATTAGCCAAGCCAGTCATGTATTGGTGCAGGACTCGCAAAACCGCAAGTTAGACAGACATCTGTTTAACGAAGCGTATTTGATGCACACCAGCACCAGTCCGCAGTACGCCATCATTGCCAGCTGCGACGTAGCGGCGGCCATGATGGAGGCGCCTGGCGGCACGGCGCTCGTAGAAGAATCCATCACCGAGGCGCTTGACTTCAGGCGCGCCATGCGCAAGGTGGATGCCGAATATGGCAAAGACTGGTGGTTTAAGGTTTGGGGCCCTGATAAGCTGGCGAAAGAAGGCGAAGGCGAAGAGGGCATTGGCAAGGCCGATGACTGGGTTTTAAAAGGCGAGATACGCAGTGCCAAAACAGGCAATAACAAAGCCCATAACTGGCACGGTTTTGGCAAAATTGCGGATGGCTTCAATATGCTTGATCCCATCAAATCGACCATCGTCACACCAGGCTTAGATTTGAATGGCAAGTTTGCACCAACGGGAATTCCCGCCAGCATCGTGACTAAATTTTTGGCGGAGCACGGCGTGATTGTCGAGAAGACGGGGCTTTATAGCTTCTTCATCATGTTTACGATCGGCATCACTAAAGGACGTTGGAATACGCTGCTGACAGCACTTCAGCAATTTAAAGATGACTATGACCGCAACCAACCGATGTGGCGCATCTTGCCCGAGTTTTGCAAAGCGCATCCTAAATACGAACGCATGGGCTTGAAGGATTTAAGTCAGCACATCCACGAGCTTTACGCCAAATACGACATCGCACGCCTAACGACCGATGTGTACCAAAGTGACTTAGAGCCTGCGCTGACCCCAAGCGATGCCTATGCACATATTGCGCACCGCAAGACCGAGCGCGTAGAGATTGATAAGCTGGAGGGTCGTATCACCGTGGGCTTAGTTACACCGTATCCGCCAGGCATTCCGCTACTGATTCCAGGCGAAGTGTTTAATAAAAAGATTGTCGATTACCTCAAGTTCGCAAGAGCCTTCAATACCGAATGCCCTGGGTTTGAGACGGATATTCACGGCTTGGTCGAAGAGAAGGGCGCGGACGGGGTTACGCGGTATTTTGCGGATTGTGTGAAAGTCCTTTAGCTGCTACGCAACAGATGGTGGGAGCGATGTAATCCTTTTAAGTGTCTTTGCCATAACCATCGTTTGATAGGACTGCGCGGCATATTTTTTAACGCCTCTTGCCAGCGTAACTGTATGCGTGCTTGCAAAGCTTGAATTGTGGAAAGATTCAATTCATGCTGCTTAGCCAACCACGTTAATTGGTCTTGTAAAACGAGGACATTATCTTGTCTTAAATGCAATATTTTTGCGTTTGGAAAACGTTTTTGGAAGATGATTTTGTTGGTTTGAATAAGTTTTTTTTGTGTTGTATCTGCTTTAAAACTAGCACTACCTTGGTGGTAGATGAAACAGTCTTCGGTCATGGCGCAGCCATATCCCACTTTTTGTGCGCGAAGGCTGAAATCAAAATCTTCGTAATACCCGCGCCCATAAATTAAATCTAGCCCTTTTAATTGTTGCCATAGTTTGGTTCGAATTGCAACGCAAAAAAAGTCTGCTCGCTGGATTTGCCAAAGTAATTTGGTCGGTTGCGCGATCAATTGACTGGCTGCATAGGCCCAAACTTCAAAATCCTGCTGAATAGTCTGAGGTGATATGTCAGCAGGTGTGGTGGGTAGTACAAATTTTTGCGCATTGCCTGCATTATTTGTGACTGGCGAAACTAGGCCTATATAGTTGGGCGCGATTGCGAGGGCTTCAAGAAATCTTTGTAATGAATGAGGGGGAAAGAGTGTGTCACTATTGACGAGAATGACCCAATCAGGAGTGTTGTCGGATAACAATAGCAGTGCGTGCTTAATGCTCTCATTCATGCCACCGCCAAATCCTAAATTTTTTGAATGTATATGTAATTTAAGATTTGATTGATAGGCACTATTTTTTTTATATTGTTGCAGTTGCATTGCGCTCTCGTCGGGAGAGCCATTGTCGATGGCTAGTACGCAAATATTTGCTTGATGCGCTTGGGGGAGTAAGGTATCCAAGCACAATGCCGTAGTGGTAGCAAAACGACCATAACCCAAGACGATTGGTAGCACCGATGGATAAGAGGATGCAGAGACTGACTCCATCGTTTAATTTACTCTAGGATAATTAGTCATATGCGTATGAGCAACGAATTTTGCCTGATGTATTTTCCATAAAGTCTCGCCAGCAAAGCATGCAAACATAAAGCTAAAAAAGAGAATCATTGGCTTTAAAACTAAAATTTCGGTACTTAGACTTGCCACAATTGTAAATATAATATAAATCATAAATATATCAATTGTCGGAGATTTTATTTTATATTTTTTTGATTTTTTATAAATGTTATATATGCAATATATGATTGAGAGGAATGCAAGGCCACCAAAAATACCGTGCTTGACTAATTGGGTAATTAATTCATTGTGCATATACGCTAAAGACGCAAAATGAATAGTTTGATCGGTTGCATAAGTTTGGATATCAATAGTGTTAAGAAGTGGGTATAGATCATTAAGGCCAAAACCAAAAATTGGAGATTGAGAAAAAATAAAATATCCCATTCGTATCATAGAAATTCGAATGCCAATAGATGTATCATTCATGGCAGGATTTCCTCGCCATTGATATAGCCACAGATCGCTCCACAAAGAATTGACTCTTGCGTTTATAATGTCTGAAATATTGTACAAGAAAATGCCAAATAATATAATACTTATAGTAAGTAGCATTGAGCTTTTGATCCCCAATTTTTTTTTATTACCAATTATAAAAAATACAATTACAGGAATTGCTAACCAGCCTGTTCGACTTCCACTTTTGATGGACATATACATGCCAATAAAAAATGCAATCATGCAAAAAATTTTGTGGTAAAACTGAGAAGTCCAATGAATCATAATCATTAGGCTGGAGAATGCCAGAAAAAGCATTAAATACCCAAAATTCAAAGGATCAATATGTTTTATGGTATGGCGATTACCCCATTGTTCGATTGAGGCATTAAATACAAATAGGCTAGATATTGCACTTATAATACAGGCTAATGGAATTGATATTATTAATATATTTTTTAAATCTATTTTGAAATAATAAATATATAAAAAAAGCGGAAGCAATAAGATCATCCGTCCTTGTTGTTGATATTCTGATAAACTAAAATTTCCCCAATATATTTGAGTTAATAAAATGGAAATTGAGTAGGATAAAAATGAAAACAAAGAAAGAATAAAAATAGAGTCGCTAGAATAATTTAGCGATCCATTATTTTTATGAAAAATTCCTATGCTGCACAGTAAGAATATAATCGTGGCTAATCCTGTTGTTACGTTTGGTGTGGAAATTGTTAGAATTGGAAAAAAGAAAATAATCACATAAAAAATCAAATGAGCTTTTGATTTTTTTGAAGCGATAGAAAAAGGGAATTTAACCGGCATGAAGTTGTTTTAATTTTTTAAAAATTGCTGTTGTGCTAATCTCTTAAACAAGTTATTGTTTTTGATCAATTCATTATAAGTTCCTTGCTCGACGATTTTCCCTTTATCCATAACGACGATAGAGTCAGTATGCAGTATGGTACTGAGCCTATGCGCAATGACCAGCGTTGTGCGCGATTGTGTGAGTTTTGCAATAGCTGCCTGCACCATGTGCTCTGACTCAGCATCTAGCGCGGATGTGGCCTCGTCCAATATGAGAATCGGCGCGGCTTTGTACAAGGCTCTGGCAATGGCGAGCCGTTGCCGTTGGCCGCCCGATAGCGTGTGACCGTTATGCCCAATTCCTGTCAAGATGCCCTGTGGCATGGATTGAATATGCTGCCATAGATAAGCATCGGTGAGTGCTTTTTCTGCGCGTGCTTGGTTGGGGTGCTCGTCGCCGATGCACACATTCGCTAATACAGTATCGTTGAGCAAAATGGTGTCTTGGCTCACCATTGCGATGTGATTTCGCAAAGAGCGTAAATCCCAGTCTGCAATTGCTACGCCATCAATACGAACCTCCCCGCCATCAGGGCGCACAAAGGATGGCAGTAAGTTGGCCAGGGTTGTTTTGCCCGAGCCTGATGCGCCTACCAGCGCAACCATTTGGTTGGGTTGTATGCTCAGTGTGACGTTTTGTAGGGCAGGGTGGTCGGCGTTTGGATAGGTTTTGGAGACGTTGACAAAGTCAATCTTGCCCTCGACTTTGGGGGCTTTGAACTTTCCCGCGTGGGTCTCTTGCGGATAATCAATCAAGCCAAAAATGCGTTTAAGTGCCACGCTTCCTCTGTGCAAGCTGGGTAGCACATCGCCAAGCCCTTTCAGCGGTGAGATAAGCATGAGCATGGCCGTGATGTAGGCTGCGAAATCGCCAACTGTGACTTTCCCCGCTTCGTTTTGTTGCAACGCCAGCGACAAAATGAGCGCTAATGCAAACGATGCAGCAATTTGTGTAATGGGGGTAATAGCGGCCGCAGAAATCAGTGCTCGTGTTGTTTGGTTTCTAAGGGATTCGAGTAGATTTCTAAATCTCGATTTTTGAGCATCTTGAGCACCATGCAGGCGAATGAGTTTGTGCGCATGGGTGTTCTCCTCAATCACGTAGTTCACTTCTTCGGCTATTTTTTGAGCCTTAAAGTGTGTGGCTCTCATCCGCTGTCCGATTTTGCGAATCGAGAAGCCAATAATTGGCATGACCACCAAAACCAAGAGCGTGAGCTGCCAGTTGAGCCAAAATAAATAAGCCGTTAATCCAATCATGGTGAGTAAATTACGTCCACCATCTTGCAGTACGCCGACAAAGCTGTTGCCTACTGTTTGGGTTTCGCCTCGAATCGTGCTAATCAAACTGCTGGTCGATTCTTGTTCGTAGAGACTCAGGTCGCCATCGAGTACTCGCTTAAACACATCGTTTTGTAAATTTGTAACCGCTTTGTTGTTGGCTGTGCCAAGTGCAACGCTGGATATAAAACCAAATAGTGCACGACCTGCAAAAATGGCGATGACGGCGAGCGGAGGAGCCCAAATGGGCCAAGGCGTGGGCTTGACGGCAGCGGCTTGCGCACCTGCATGATCCAGCAAAATTTTCATCATGCTGGGGATAAGTGGCTCGCAGAGCGATGCCAGTATGAGGAAAAGATACCCCGTTAAAAAGATTTTGTAGTGCGGACGGTAATAGTCAAACAGTCGCACAAATAGTTTTTGTGGTTTGTCTGAGTTAGTAAGAGTCATGGAGTGAGCACTGTCCGTAAAATGCAGAAGTGTACTATGACGAGCCTTGATGCCCATGAGCCTTTCCCACCTACCCACTGATAGCGGCGAACGCTGGCTCATCCTCTCGCACGCCTTTAATATGGACGGCCGTGCGGCGAGTCAAACTATCACAGATAAATTGCCGCATTTGCGCAGTCTTGGCGTAGAGCCTGTGATTGTGAGTTCCGTGCTGGGCGACCAAGACGAAGTGTTTGAGCATCATCAGGTTTGGCCAATTGGCGGAGCAGGGTTGCGGTTTGATTTGCGTCATGTGATTCGGCGTTATTTGGGGACTGGACTGATCTACAAACTATGCGTACTTTTGCTCACGATATTTTTGTCGCCGCTCATCTTGTTTGAGAAAATTCTTTTTGGACTCGACAGTCAAGCATCGTGGGCGGTGTCGGCTTATCTGTACAGCCTTTATTTGATTAAGAAGCGCGGCATCAAAGTGGTTTACTCCACGGGCGGGGCTTATTCCGCGCACCTTGCGGGGTATTGGTTGAAGCGAACTTTGGGTGTTCGCTGGATTGCCGAAATCCATGATCCAATGGTGAGTCCTGAAGGCGGCATTCGAACAACATCCGATCGCAGGACAAAGTTTCTTGCAGTCTTGGAGGCTCGCATTTGCAGCGATGCTGATGTGGCTTGGTGGTTTACGGAAGGAGCATTGAAAAGTGCACAGGCACGCCACCCCAATGCGCAGGCTAAGATGCTGTGCTTGCTGCCAGGCGCAGAGCCGCCTGAAGTTCCTGCGGCATATCAAGGTTGTCATGTCTATGGTGAGATATGCATCTTTGCGCATTTTGGAACGTTAACGGATACACGTAGCCTCAAGCATTTTTTGATGGCCTTTGCGCTTTGGCAAGGTCAGTATCCCAAGAGTGCTGCGCAGTGCGAAATTCATATCTACGGCTCTGCGTTGGATCAGGCCAGTCAGCGCTACATTGCTAGTCAAAATTTATCAAAATTTATTCGATGTCACGGACGCTTAGAGTTTTCGTCAGAGTTAGGTTTAACGGGTCGTCAGCAGGTGAGTATCCGTATGCGCCAAGCCGATTGCCTGCTACTCACGCATGGCGATACCGCTGAGTGTGCCGAGTACATTCCGTCTAAGTTTTATGAATATCTCTGGGCGAGGCGCCCGCAGCTCGCGATGGTGCAACAAAATCCGCAGCTAGTGCGATTGGCCGCCGAGCAAGGTTTTTATGTCGCACCAGCAACCGATGTGAATGCCATTACGCTTGAAATTGACAAAGTATTCTCAGATTGGCAAGAGCGACGTTTAGGCGTGCGGCGCACCATTACTCCGATAGGTGTTAAAGCCTGTACCACGCAGATTGTAGAACTGGTGAAGCAGTGAGTTCATTCCAGCCGCATCCCTTTATTTCCATTGTGGTGCTCACCTACAACCGAAGCGATGCTTTGTTGCAGGTGCTGCGCTCGTTGGCATCGCAGTGCGATGCGCGGCATGAAGTTGTCATTGCAGACGACGGTTCGCGCGCTGAGCATGGGGCGCAAATCGTCGCAAAAATGCCATCATTTCAATGCCCTGTTCGTCATGTTTGGATTCCCGATGTGGGTTTTACGGCGGCGCGTTCGCGTAATGTCGGTGCGTCGTTTTGTGCTGGGGAATACATCATTTTTTTAGATGGCGATTGCGTGCCGCACAAACACTTTTTGCATCGACATGAGCAGCTAATGACCGCAGGTTGTTTTGTGAATGGGAGTCGCGTACTGTTATCACAGCAGCTCACTGAGCAAATTTTGTCCAGATCTTTATCGCTGATTCAAACATCTGCTTGGCAATGGATGAAATGGCGCTTGACGAGCAAGTGCAATAAAGTTTTTTGGCTGTTGGGCGCGAACGCCATCGGCGCCCGTATTTTGGATGTTTGTTTGCAACGCGTCAGACTGAGTCGAGTGTTTCGGTGGCGAGGTATTCGCAGTTGTAATTTTGGAGTTTGGCGCAGTGATTTTGAGGCCGTCAATGGATTTGATGAAACGTTTAGCGGCTGGGGACACGAGGATGCAGATTTAGTGCTGCGCTTGCATCATCTTGGTGTGGTTCGGAAAAATGGGTTTTGGGCAACTGAAGTCTTTCATCTGTACCATTCGGAGAATTCGCGTGCGGACGAAATAGTGAATAGGAGACGTGTGCTCGATAGAATGCAATCTTCAATGACTCGGGCGGATCGTGGCCTGGCAGAGATTCAAAAAGATGATGTAGTTATAACGAATTATTTTTAATATGCAAAAGTACGCCGACTCACGAATATCACAAAAACGCAGAGGGATGATTTTGGTGCCTATGATGGCGCTTGCGGGTGCAGCACACGCTCAATTTCGTGTCGAGGTCTCAGGCGTAGGCGCAACGCAGTTGCCAATTAGCGTGGCCGCCTTCAAAGGCGAAGAAGCTGCACCGCAAAAGCTGGGCAGCATCATTGCTGCTGATTTGATGCGTTCAGGCGTGTTTCGTGTTGTGGACGGCTTATCGAGCGCAGGTCTTGATGAGTCCAGCCGCCCCGATTGGTCAAAGGTTCGCGCGATAGGTGCGGAGACTTTGCTGCTAGGGAGTATCAGCCGTTTAGCGGATGGACGATTTGATGTGCGGTGTCGACTTTGGGACGTTGTGCGCGGTGCTGAGTTGGGTACGCAAGCACTCTTGGCTAGCGCGGCTGATCTGCGCTACACGGCGCACCGATTGGCTGATTGGATCTATGAAAAACTAACTGGCGACAAAGGTGTGGCGGCCACACGCATTGCTTATGTGACGAAAACGGGCGGGGCAAGCGCCGCGCCGCGTTTCAATCTTTGGGTTGCTGACGCGGATGGCGAAAATGCCAATGCGGCACTGGCTAGCTCTGAGTCCATCATTTCGCCTGCGTGGTCGGCAAATGGTCAGCTATTAGCTTACGTTTCGTTTGAATCACGCAAGCCCGTGGTGTATGTGCATGAGGTGATAAGCGGCAAGCGCCGTGTGGTGGCGAACTTTAAAGGCTCGAATAGTGCGCCCGCATGGTCGCCCAACGGGCAACAATTGGTGGTGACACTGAGCCGCGATGGTGGCTCGCAAATGTTTTTGATCGCAGCCTCTGGTGCGGGTGAGCCACGGCGTTTGTCTCACTCGTCCAGCATCGATACCGAGGCAGTGTTTGCGCCCGATGGTCAAAGTATTTATTTTGTGAGTGACCGAGGCGGCAGCCCGCAAATTTATCGGATGAATCTTAGTAGCGGCGCTGCGCAGCGAGTGAGTTTTTCGGGCAACTACAACATCTCGCCCGCGATTAGTCCTGATGGGACAAAACTTGCTTTTGTCACGCGAGTAGGCGGTGCATTCAAATTGATGCTGCAAGATTTAGCATCGGGTACGGTAACTGAGCTTACCGATACCAGTGCCGATGAAAGTCCAAGCTTTAGCCCTAACGGTAAACAAATTATTTACGCCACGCAAACATCTGTAGGTGGGCGCTGGCAGGAGGCGCTGATGACGACCACATTGGATGGTCGTGTGAAGTCGCGCTTAACCACGGTGGCAGGCGATATCCGCGAGCCTGATTGGGGTGCATTCCAGAGCGTGCCCTTAAAATAGTTTGGCATCTACATTTATTTTTTTGGAGTTTTTATGAAACGTCTTTCTTTTACGTTGCTGGTAAGCATGACTGCTTGCTTGGTGGCTTGCGGTACAAAAGTCCCGTTAACGGAGCCTGCGCAAGTGGAAGATCGCAAGGCGCAGCAGCCCACAAGGCCTGCGGGCAATACCAGTCCTACCAACAATACAGGCAACGTTGGCGTGCGCAATGTTCCGTCAGTGGCTGCCACTTCGGGCGTGAACGAACGCATGGCAAGTGTGGTTTATTTTGATTTTGATAGCTATGTGATCAAGCCTGAAGCGCAAAGCATTTTGATAGCGCAAGCCAAACGTTTGACGGCGAACGCGGGCATCAAAATTTCGCTCGCAGGACACACGGATGATTTGGGTGGGCGAGAGTACAACCTTGCGCTGGGTCAAAAACGAGCGGATGCGGTGAAACGCGCATTGGCGATTTTGGGTGTTTCCGAGGCGCAAATGGAAGCCGTGAGTTTTGGCAAAGAAAGCCCTGCCAGCGCTGGTACAGATGACGCGGCACGCGCTAAAAATCGCCGCGTTGAAGTTGCGGCGCGGTGATTTCATTCATCAATAAAAGATTGCTAAATGAAGGTTCATCAGATGCATGGGTTAAAAATTTTATGGGTAGCCATCACGCTTTTGGCGGGTCTTCATACATCAGTTCACGCAGGGCTTTTTGACGACGAAGAAGCGCGCAAAGCGATTCTTGATTTGCGGCAAAAAGTTGAGGTGATAAACCAAGCGCACACGAAGGATGCGCAGGCTTTATTGACGAGTGTGCAAAGTTTGCAAGATGAGAATGCGCAACTCAAACGCAGTCTATTGGATTTGCAAACACTGATTGAGCAGCTTCGCGCCGATCTGGCAAAACAAGTCGGGCAGCAGGAACAACTGACAAAAGATGTGAGCGAACTTCAGCGCAGGCAGCGCGATTTAGCGCAGGGCGTGGATGATCGAATCCGCCGCTTGGAGCCTGTGAAGGTTAATCCTGATGGCAAAGAGTTTTTGGCCGATCCTGTTGAAACAAAGGAATACGAAGCGGCGCTGGCACTTTTCCGCAAAGGTGACTTTAAGGTAACGACTCAGTCGTTCATTGATTTTTTGCGGCGCTACCCACAAAGCGGCTACCAATCGCTTGGACTGTTTTGGT
Source organism: Cytophagales bacterium (assembly GCA_030054145.1). Taxonomy (GTDB): domain Bacteria; phylum Pseudomonadota; class Gammaproteobacteria; order Burkholderiales; family Burkholderiaceae_C; genus JASGCK01. The sequence continues at coordinate 187,463 of JASGCK010000004.1, read as the reverse complement.
TGGCTAACGCGCAGTACGCGAACCGTGAGTACCGCGAAGCCGTGATCAACTTTAAGTCATCCGTCGAGGCCAATCCTGCGTCTAGCAAAGCGCCAGAAGCTTTGCTGGCGATGGCGAACTGTCAAATTGAATTAAAGGATGTGCGCGCGGCTCGGCGCACTTTGGAGGATTTGATAAAAATCTATCCACAATCCGAAGCGGCGGCGACTGGCAATGATCGCCTCGCAAGACTGAAGTAACAAGTACAAATAACGAGGTGAATGATGCCACCAGTGATTGATGTCAGCGTTGTGGTAACGCAAGTTTTATGGGCAACTTTTGGCTTATCTTTAGTCTTTGGTTTCCTTGCCCAAAAAAGTCATTTTTGCACGATGGGTGCCGTGAGCGATGTCGTCAACATGCGCAACTGGACGCGGATGCAGATGTGGGCAATTGCCATTGCAGTTGCCATGCTGGGTTTTGCGGGGTTGGTGTACAGCGGCGTTATTGCGGCCGATAAAACGCTTTATGCCACCACAAAAGTTCTGTGGTTGTCGGCTTTGATCGGTGGTTTGATGTTTGGCTTTGGCATGGTGCTGGCATCGGGTTGTGGCAATAAGACCTTGCTGCGTATAAGCTCAGGCAGCCTCAAATCCTTAGTTGTTTTTGTGGTGATGGGTGTCGCCGCTTTTGCGACACTAAAGGGCGTGACTGCGATGGTGCGAGTCAATACGCTGGACACGGTTAGCTTGGCGGCTTCTATGCCTGATAAGAGTTTGCGCCTTGCCATTTCATGCCTCATTGGCGCTGCTTTGATTGCGTGGTCACTGCGTAACTCAGAGGTGCGCCAGGTATCCGTTTGGCTTCCCAGCTGCGCTTTGGGGGCGGTGATTGTTGCCATGTGGTGGGTGAGTGCCCGATTGGGTTATGTGCAAGAGCATCCCGATACTTTGCAAGAAGCTTTTGTGGCGACTAATTCGGGACGCGCAGAAGCACTGAGTTTTGTAGCGCCTATCGCTTATGTACTCGACTGGCTGATGATGTTTAGCGATAAAAGCAAGGTGCTCACGCTGGGTATGGTGAGCGTTTTTGGCGTGCTAGTGGGTGGCTTTATCGAAGCCAAGATGTCGAAGACCTTTCGATGGGAAGGCTTTGGTAGCGTGGAAGATGTGGCCAACCATTTGGTGGGTGCTGTGCTAATGGGCGTGGGCGGCGTGACGGCAATGGGATGCACGATTGGACAAGGTTTGTCGGGTGTTTCCACATTGGCGATCGGCAGCTTTATTGCCATTGCGGGCATTTTGGCTGGCGCTGTGCTGGCATTTAAATATCAAATTTGGCGCTTGGATCGGCTGTGATGATGGCGGCGGCGACGCTACCGCTTGTTAATCATGCAAGGCGGTTTGGCGGTGTGAGCAGACTGTATGGCGCAGTTGGCGCGGCGCGCATTTTTTCTTCTCACGTGGTGGTGGTTGGCGTTGGCGGTGTGGGGTCATGGAGCGCCGAAGCCTTAGCCCGTAGCGGAGTTGGGCATATCACGTTAATTGATTTAGATCATGTGTCAGAGTCCAACATCAACAGGCAAATTCACTCGCTTGATGCAACGCTTGGTCAATCCAAAATTGAAGCCATGCGTGAGCGCATCAAGGGTATCCATCCACAGGGTCAAGTGCATTTAATCGATGATTTTGTGACACCAGAGAATTGGACTGATATGGCGGCGCAGATTCATTTGTTGGCACCAATTGATGCGGTGATTGATGCTTGCGATCAAGTGGCGGCAAAAACAGCGCTGGCAGCTTGGGCAAAGCAGCATCCGACGGTTTCTTTTGTCACGGTAGGAGCCGCAGGCGGTCAACAACAAGCCCAAGCGGTGCAGTTGGATGATTTGTCGAACGTCACGCACGACCCACTGTTAGCGAAGCTGCGTTACAACTTGCGGCGGCGACACGGAGCAGCTAGAGGCGGCAAGATGGGCGTGCTGTGTGTCTATAGCCAAGAGCCTACTCGGCAGCCGAGCCAAATGCAGCAAGGCACGGCGTGCGAGGTAGAGGCTGACACCGCATCTGATGGTTCTTTAAACTGCCACGGCTTTGGCTCTAGCGTTGCCGTGACGGCAACTTTTGGAATGTGCGCTGCGGGTGAAATTCTTCAACAATTGGCGGCATCCGCTTAAGGGCTGAGAGATGAAAGTGGTGATGTACACCGATGGTGCGTGCAAAGGTAATCCTGGGCCGGGCGGTTGGGGTGTGTTGTTGCAAGCCACAACCGATAAGGGTTTGACCGAACTTGAGCTGTGCGGCGGCGAGCGCGAGACCACGAACAATCGCATGGAGATGATGGCCGTGATTGAGGGACTCCGTGCGCTAAAACGCCCATCGGATGTGACCATTTATTTGGACAGTAAATATGTCATGCAAGGCATCACCGAGTGGCTAGCAGCTTGGAAGGCGCGTGGCTGGAAGACGGCTGCTAAACAACCCGTCAAAAACGTTGATTTGTGGCAGCAACTCGATGCGATTGTGCAAGGCGCTGGACATCACATGAACTGGCAATGGGTGAAAGGTCATGCGGGCAATGCTGGGAATGAACGCGCTGACGGCCTTGCAAACCAAGGCATTCCAAGTTGATGCAGACGCATTCATTACTGGCAGAGCAAACGGCGCAGGCTTTTTCACCCAGCGGTGCGCTCGCTAGCGCCGCCAAAATTTTGGATCAGCCTTTTCAACCGCGCGAAGGTCAACAGCAAATGGCAGCTGCGATTGCAAACGCCATTGCGCTGCGCACCAGCGTGGTGGTGGAGGCGGGCACGGGCGTTGGAAAAACCTTTGCCTATCTTGTGCCCGCAGTGCTCAGCGGTGCGCGTGTTGTTGTCTCAACCGCAACCAAGACGCTGCAAGATCAATTGTTTTCGCGTGATTTGCCGGTTGTTACAGCGGCACTGGGCATTCCCATTCGCACAGCTTTGCTCAAAGGGCGAAGTAGCTATCTGTGCTTAAACCGCATGGACGCGGCGTTGCACGGCGAGGCATCAGCAAAGCCCTTGCTAGGCAAGGTTTTGGCTGCTGTGTCGCGTTGGTCAAAAACAACTGCTACGGGTGACTTAGCAGAGATGACGGGACTTGATGAGCGCTCACCCGTGTTGCCACTGGTCACATCCACACGCGAGAATTGCCTAGGTTCTGACTGTCCGCAGGCCAAAGAATGTCACGTCAATCTGGCGCGCAAAGAAGCTTTGAGTGCGGACATTGTTGTGGTGAATCATCATTTGTTTTTTGCCGATATGGCGGTGCGCGAGTCGGGCGTGGCGCAAATTTTGCCAACGACCGAAGTGGTCATTTTTGACGAAGCACATCAAATTAATGAAATTGGCGTTGGGTTTTTAGCCAAGCAACTCAGTACACCACAGTTGCTTGACTTTGCCAGAGATCTACTGGCCGCGGGTTTGCAGCACGCGCGTGGATTGGTGGACTGGTCCACGGTTGTTCAAGCATTGGAGTATGCAGCGCGTGATTTGCGTCTCTCCGTTGGCAAGCAAGCTTATGCATCGCGTTTGGCTTGGACGGCGAGTGCGCCTGATGGCGTTGATACAGCGCTATGGCAACAGTCGCTGCAAGGGCTGCAAGCAGCGTTGGCACAAGCCGATGCGGCGCTGGGTGTGGTGATGGAATCTAACCCTGAGTTCACACGCCTTGCGGAGCGTGCCCTAGAGCTGAGTGACCTGGTGCAAGCCTTTATTGATAAGCCTTCTGTCGATTCGGTTCGTTGGCTAGAGGTTGATGCGCAAATCAAGTTAGTGGAGTCGCCGCTGGACATTGCCCATCTGGTGAAAAAGCAGTGGTTTCCTGAAAGCGTGGGTCATCATGAAAATAATGGTGAAGACGCGGGTGATAACGCTGGAAGCCAGCCAGGGCAGACGGTTTCGCAGCGCAGCTGGATTTTTACTTCAGCAACGCTTGGTAGCGACGAGCGACTCTCGTGGTTTTTAGAGGGCTGCGGTTTGCAGAGTTTGAATGCGCGTCAACTGGCGGTGCACCGAGTGAGCAGCCCATTTAAGTACGAAGTTCAATCGGCGCTCTATGTGCCCTCTAATTTCCCCAAACCAAACGAGCCAGAGCACACTGCCCGCGTTGCCGATGTTGCGTTGGATGCCGTGCAAAAGTTAGGCGGTCGAACCTTGATTTTGACCACCACACTGCGGGCGCTACGGCAAATTGGTGAGGCGTTATCTGAAGCGTTACAGGACAGCGAGATCGCGGTTTTAATTCAAGGGCAGCAATCTAAGCGCGAGCTAATTGAGCGCTTTCGTACCAAAGACTCAGCGAGTGTTTTGGTCGCTTCGGCTTCGTTTTGGGAGGGCGTAGATATTGCAGGCGATGCGCTGCAATGCGTCATCATTGACAAATTACCGTTTCCCCCGCCAGGCGATCCGCTGGTCGATGCACGCTGCAAACGGCTTGAGGCGCAGGGTCGCAGCAGCTTTAACGATTACTCCATCCCCGAGGCAGCGATTGCGCTTAAACAAGGAACAGGGCGTTTGATTCGCAGCGAGGGCGATGTGGGCGTGCTCGTGGTTTGCGATCCGCGCCTCGTGCAAATGGGCTACGGCAGGCGCTTGATTGCCAGTTTGCCAACCATGCCCATTTTGCGCACGCCCGAGTCTTGGAATGATTGGTTAAGGCTTTTGCGCGGGGTTTCCAGCGGGCGTTGATGGCGTTGCGCTGCTAGACGGCGTGCCTAATTTATTTTTAGGAAAATTTATTCCCATGACGCGCTTTGCGTCGTCACGCAGTTGGCTTAAGTCCAGTGCATCGTAAGCAGTAATCAAAATGGACAGCGCCTCTTCTCGCGCTGGCGACTGGGGGTATTCCGAGAGCGATACCTGCGCGCGATTGGCCGCTGCAAGATAGGCTTTGCGACTCATGTAATAACGCGCAACATGGATCTCATACATCGCTAATGTGTTGAGAATGTAGGCCATCCGCGCTTGTGCGTCTGGGGTGTATTTTGAGTTGGGGAATCGACTCACCAGTTCAGCAAAGGTGGCGTATGACTCTTTTGAGGCTTTTTGGTCGCGATCTTCGAGGCTAAATCCTGTGAACCTACTTAAAAATCCAAGATCACCGTTAAAATTAACCAAGCCACGGAGGTACAGCGCGTAATCAATCAGTGGGCTAGCGGGGTGAAGGCGCATGAAGCGATCAATGGTGACTAACGCCTCCGCTGCGGAGCCAGTCTTGTATTGCGCATAAGCTTTCTCCAATTGGGCTTGCTGACTAAGTGGCGTACCGATGGCACGAATTTCTAGTTTTTCAAATAGACCAATTGCTTTGTCATAAGCGCCATTGTTTAGCTCGTCTTTGGCTTCTTGATAAATTTTGTCAACTGTCCAACCCTTGGTGGCATCCGCTAAATTTCCGCAGCCTTGCAAAACCACAATGAAACCAATGAGATACCAACGCATGAGCGTTAACACAGAAAGTAAAGATGAGCGCACAGGCTTTCCCAAGTAAAAATTCGATAGACAAAAACGTCGGTTTGATTATAAACAGCGAGTATGAAGACGCCGCCGCGGCCGAAGCTTCGGCGGCGATGGATACCGAAGAGCTGGGCGATCCTGTAGAGACGCGCTATCACACCGTCACGCCCGGGCAAAGCGATCTGCGCTTAGACAAGGTTTTGGCGCTTGCCGTGCCTGAGTTTTCACGCAGCTATTTGCAGCAACTGATTGAGCAATCGTTTGTCACCTTAAATGGTGCGGTAGCAACCAAGTCGTCTAAGCATTTACGCGCAGGCGATACGCTGGTTGTGCAATTGCGTCCCACCGAGCAAAGTCAAGCCTACGTGCCAGAAGATGTGCCTGTTGCGCTGGTCTACGAGGATGCGCATTTGCTGGTGCTCAATAAGCCAGCGGGACTCGTCGTGCATCCTGCGCCAGGCAACTGGCGCGGGACGTTGCTCAATGGTTTATTGAATAAATATCCTGAAGCGCGGCATTTACCGCGTGCGGGCATTGTGCATCGGCTTGACAAAGATACCAGTGGGCTGATGGTTGTGGCACGAACCCGCTTATGCATGGATGCGCTGGTGAAGTTAATTGCTAGCAGAGAAGTCACGCGCGAATATTTTGCGATTGCACACGGCGCATGGCGTAACTCGGATGTCCATGAATTTGAAGAAAACGCACCTGATAGAATCGTGACTCAATCCATTGGGCGCGATCAAAGAAATCGCCTCAAAATGGCGGCATTTGACCCAAGCAGCGGTCACGCCAAACCTGCTCGCACCGACATTTATGTTTTGCAGCAAAACGACGATTTCACGTGGGTGGAGTGCAAACTTCATACGGGGCGTACGCATCAAATCCGCGTACACATGGCATATTTAGGGCATCCGCTGGTGGCGGACGCTACTTATGGCGGCAAGCCAGCGCTAGGTTTGATGCGCCAAGCTTTGCACGCAAAGCGGTTGGCTTTTACGCATCCGATGACGGGGAATGAGATGGAGTTTCTATCTCCCCTGCCGCCTGATTTAGCGGCGGCAAAAGATAATTTTTGAACGATGACATTTGAATAATTTATGAATACGGTTGAAGCGAAACGAATTTTGGAGGCGGCGCTTTTGTGCGCTCAAGCCCCGATGACGGTGCCGCAGTTGCTGCCTTTGTTTGATGGCAATCTCACGGCCGACTCGGTTAAAACCATTTTGGCGGACATCCAATTAGACTGGACGCAAGGTGGTCTCGATTTGGTGTGCGTTGCCAATGGTTGGCGCTTTCAAAGCAAGCCAGAGCTCAAGCATTACTTGGATCGACTCAACCCAGAAAAGCCACCGCGCTATTCACGCGCAAGCCTTGAGACGCTTGCCATCATTGCCTACCGTCAACCCGTGACGCGCGGCGATATTGAAGATATTCGCGGCGTGACGGTGAACTCGCTCACCATCAAGCAGTTAGAGGATCGCGGCTGGATTGAAGTGATTGGACACCGCGAAACGGTGGGTCGCCCTGCGTTATTTGCGACCACCAAACAATTTTTAGATGATTTGGGGTTGTCCTCACTGACCCAGCTCCCCATGACGGAGGGCGACGATGAAATGCCCAATTTAGATTTACTTGAACACCTGCCAGAGCCAACCAATCAACCAGAGCCAACCAATCAGCCAGAGCCAACCGATCAACCAGAGCCGCCCGAGCTGGCGCAGCCAGCCGATTTACCAGAGAACCCTGAGACTTTATGAATAACGAACAACCCCAAGAGCCAATACCAATGCTGCCTAGCGAGCACGAGGCGCGGGAAGCCTTACCCAGTATGGTCTCCGAAGCAGATGCTGCGCCAGAGCAAGCTGCGCCAGAGCCAGCTGCGCCAGATCCCGTTTTGCCTGTCGCACCAACACCTGTGTTTGAGCTAGACGATATCGTCAGTGGACGCTTTGATGAAGAGCAGGCGAGCGAAGAAGTTACCGCGCCTGGCAAGCGTGTGTTAGCGCCCGAGGTTGAATCTCCCAAGCTGCACAAAATCCTTGCGCAAGCGGGGCTGGGTTCGCGCCTTGAGATGGAGCAAATGATTGTGGAGGGGCGCATCACCGTTAACAAAGAGCCCGCACATATTGGCATGCGTATCCGCTATGGCGATCAAATTGCCGTCAATGGCAAGCCAATCAAAGTGCGGATTGATCCGCCGCCCGCGCGTATCTTGGCCTATCACAAACCTGCGGGCGAAGTGGTGACGCATGACGACCCGCAAAATCGTCCGACGGTTTTTCGTCGTTTGCCCAAGCTTTATCAAGGCAAATGGCAATCGGTTGGGCGGCTTGACTTGAACACCGAAGGCTTGTTGCTATTTACCAGCTCGGGCGAGTTGGCGAACCGTCTGACGCATCCGCGTTTTGGTTTGGAGCGCGAATATGCGGTGCGCGTTTTAGGCGCTTTATCCAACGAAGAAAAGCAGCAATTGCTAGACGGTGTGATGCTGGACGATGGGCTTGCGCAATTTGGCTCGATTGAAGACGGCGGCGGCGAGGGCGCAAACTGCTGGTATCGCGTGACGATTTCCGAAGGTCGCAACCGCGAAGTGCGCCGTATGGTGGAGTCGCTCGGTCACGCGGTGAGTCGCTTGATTCGTATTCGCTACGGCACGATGCTTTTGCCAAAAGGTCTCAAACGCGGCTTTTGGATGGAGCTTGACGAAGCCGATGTGCGGGCATTACAAAATGCCTCGGGCGGCGCACCGAAGCGTGCCGACGGCGAGGGCGCAGCTCCGCGTTCGCGTGCAGGCAACGGGGGAGGACATGGACGCAATGACCAGCGCGGTGCAAACCGAGGGCGCGGTCGTGCCAGCCCAGATCGCGGCGGCTACAAAGGGAATACACCAAGACCCGATAACCGCAATGCGCCACGCCCAACCGCGCCAGGCGAGGGCGGTGGTCGCGGCAGTTATGGCGGGAATTCGGGTGGTCGCTCCGATGGCAACGCTTTTGACGGTGACGGCATTAACAATGACCGTTTGCCAAGCGGTATTAATCCTGAGCGCACGATGATGGACTTCAAGCGCCAAGCGTTTGGGGGCGGCAATGGCGGTGGCGGCGGCGGCGGTAACGGTGGTGGCCGTGGTCGCGGACGCTCTGGCGGTGGTAATGGTGGCGGTGGTAATGGCGGCGGTGGTAACGGTGGTGGTGGGAATCGCGCGGGCAATGGCTCTGGTAATGCCCTTGGCAATGGCGGACAACCCGATCCGATGCGCACATCATTTGGCTACATTGGTGCCGATAGCTTGCAGCGGCAGCGTTCGGCTCCTAGTGGAAATCGCGGCGGAAACCGCAGCGGTAATCGAGGGGGAACAGGCAATAGCGCAGGCGGCAGAGGCCGCGCACGTTAAACGCACACGTTAAAATCGGCAGGTTGTTTTTTACGGCAATATTTTTTTATTTTTCTAGGACTTTTTCATGGCTATCGAACGCACTCTCTCCATCATCAAACCTGACGCAGTTGCAAAAAATGTGATTGGACAAATCTATGCACGCTTTGAAGCGGCAGGACTCAAAATTGTGGCCGCCAAAATGGCGCACCTTTCACGCGGCGAGGCAGAGCAGTTCTACGGTGTTCACAAAGCACGTCCTTTCTTTAATGACCTCGTGAACTTCATGATTTCTGGCCCCGTGATGATCCAAGCCTTAGAGGGCGAAGGCGCAATTCTTAAAAACCGCGACCTCATGGGCGCAACCGACCCTAAGAAAGCCGACAAAGGTACGATTCGCGCAGATTTTGCCGACAGCATTGATGCCAACGCCGTCCACGGCTCAGATGCAGCCCAAACCGCAGCCGCTGAAATCGCGTTCTTCTTCCCTGGCATGAACGTGTTCGCACGTTAATGTCAGCTTGACTTGTAATTGATATGACTTCGGCCAATCTGCTGGATTTTGATCTCGATGGCTTGGCCGACTTTTGCGAAAAATTAGGTGAGCGCCGCTTTCGAGCGACACAACTGTATCGTTGGATTCACCAGCGCGGCGTGTCCAATTTTGACGACATGAGCGACATCGCGAAATCGTTTCGCGAAAAATTAAAAACCAACGCCACTGTTTCAGGACTCCAAGTGTTAAGCCGCCACACATCGGCTGATGGCACGATCAAGTGGTTGTTTGATATGGGCAAAGGCGATGCGATTGAAGCCGTCTACATCCCCGAAGATGACCGCGCCACGCTGTGCATCTCCAGCCAAGCGGGCTGCGCCGTAGGTTGCCGTTTTTGCTCCACAGGACATCAAGGTTTTAGCCGTCATTTAACGACCGCCGAAATCATCGGGCAGCTTTGGTATGTTGAGCATTTGCTCCGCGCCGAACTGCAAAGCGCTGATCGCAAATTGGATGAGCGCGTCATCTCCAACGTGGTGATGATGGGCATGGGTGAGCCGCTGCAAAATTACACCAACTTGATTCCTGCGCTCAAGACCATGCTCTCCGATCACGCTTACGGCTTATCGCGCCGCCGAGTGACGGTCTCCACATCGGGCGTTGTGCCGATGATTGATCGCTTGGCCGAGGATTGCCCCGTGTCGCTGGCTGTGTCCATCCATGCCGCAAACGACAAGCTGCGCGATGGTCTTGTGCCGATCAATCAAAAATACCCGCTCAAAGAGTTGATTGCCGCGTGCCAACGCTACTTGCCAAGCGCACCGCGTGACTTCTTGACAATTGAATACTGTATGCTGGACGGCGTGAACGATCAACCTGAGCACGCACGTGCGTTGGCACAACTGTTGAATGTGCTGCCCTGCAAAATTAATCTGATTCCGTTTAATCCTTTTCCAGCGTCGGGGCTCAAGCGCTCTGCGCCCGACGTGGTTAAAAAGTTTGCCCAGTTACTCACGGGCGCGGGCTATATCACCACCATTCGCAAAACACGCGGCGATGATATTGACGCGGCTTGCGGGCAATTGGCGGGCGAGGTGCAAGATCGCACGGACGCAGCAGCGCGAATGCAGGAGCGCCGAACCATCATGATGCGAGAAGACAATGAACAATGAAGCACAAGAGTCGCTAGCGACATCAAACGCGGACGTTGAGCCTGCCGCGCAGAGCACCTCGGCTGGACAATTGATTAAAGAGGCGCGGCTTGCGTCTGGGATGCATATTGGCACACTCTCTATGGCGCTTAAAGTGCCTGTTAAAAAACTAGAAGCGTTAGAGTCCGAAGACTGGTCGCAACTCTCCGATATGGTTTTTGTGAGAGCCTTAGCGATTAGTGTGTGCCGCCAAATTAAAACGGATAGTGCGCCCATTTTGGCAGCGCTGCCGCAGCTCAGTACCGAGTCTCGTACGATACATCCCAGCGAAAAAGGGATGCTCAATACCTCATTTCGCACGCCCTCGGAGCAGAAGTTTTCATGGTCAAAATTACCGATCTCGATGCCCTTGATGGTGGGGGCATTGGTCTTGCTTTTGGCGGCAGTCGTATTGATTTTTTTGCCTACTAAAACGCAAACAGTTGAGGCCTCTAACGCTAACGCTAACCCTACTGTGCCTGCGGCGCCAGCAATCCCCGTCGCGCAACCTATGCCCGTCGTCGCAACACCCGTGTCTGCTGAGACCGTTGCTCCTGCTGCGGTCAACACCCCGTCTAGCGCTACTTCTGCGGTTGCTGCTGTACCTGCTGCGCCTACGACCACGCCATCTTCCGTTGGCGGCTCGATTTTGAGGATGGAGGCCAAGGGTGAAGTATGGGTTGAGGTGAAAGATAGCAAAGGGACGCTGATAGTTCATCGCACCTTGAAACCCAAAGAAACGGTGAATGTCTCTGGTCAACCGCCGCTTGCTGTGGTGATCGGGCGTATCAACGAGATTGCCTCCGTTTCCGTGCGCGGCAAACCGTTTGATATATCAGCCATATCCCCCGATAACGTGGCTAGATTTGAGGTCAAATAATAAATGGCTAGCAAGCTGCAAGCCCAAATAGCTTGGGGTTCTCGCGTTGTGACGGTCGGTGGGGACGCGCCCGTGCGCATTCAATCGATGACCAATACCGATACGGTGGACGCGATTGGCACAGCGATTCAAGTGAAAGAATTAGCACTCGCTGGCTCGGAGCTGGTGCGCATAACTGTCAACACACCCGAGGCTGCGGCTGCTGTACCGCATATCCGCGAGCAACTTGATCGCATGGGCATTGATGTGCCGCTGATTGGTGACTTCCACTACAACGGGCATACGTTGCTGACGCAATATCCCGATTGCGCGCAGGCGCTCTCCAAGTACCGCATCAATCCTGGCAATGTGGGTAAAGGCGACAAGCGCGACAAGCAATTTGGACAAATGATTGAGGCCGCGCTACGCTTTGATAAGCCCGTTCGCATTGGCGTGAATTGGGGCTCGCTTGACCAAGAGTTGTTAGTCAGCATGATGGACGCGAACAGCGCACGCACGGCACCTTGGGATGCCAGCAAAGTGATGACGGAGGCGCTGATCGAGTCCGCGCTGGGTTCTGCCGCAGAAGCGGTGCGGTTAGGCATGCATTCCGCGCAAATTTTGTTGTCATGCAAAGTCTCTGGCGTGCAAGATTTGGTACGTGTTTATCAAGAGTTAGCCAAACGCTGCGACTACGCCTTGCACCTTGGACTGACCGAAGCGGGCATGGGAACGAAGGGAACGGTTGCCTCCGCTGCCGCCTTGGCCGTGCTGCTCCAGCAAGGCATTGGCGACACGATTCGCGTGTCACTCACGCCAGCACCAGGCGAAGCGAGAACCCAAGAGGTGGTGGTTGCCTCCGAGATTTTGCAGTCTTTAGGTTTTAGAAGCTTCGCGCCAAGCGTGACGGCCTGCCCAGGCTGCGGGCGCACGACCAGCACGACGTTTCAAGAGCTCACCCAGCAAATTGATCATTTCTTGAGAGCGCAAATGCCCGTTTGGAAAACCAAATATGCAGGCGTTGAAAAAATGAAGGTTGCGGTCATGGGCTGCATCGTCAACGGACCTGGCGAGAGCAAGCACGCCGATATTGGCATTAGCTTGCCTGGAACTGGTGAGGCTCCCGCAGCGCCCGTGTTTATTGACGGCGCGAAGGCGATGACGCTGCGCGGCGAGCGCATTGCGGAGGAATTTCAAGTGGTCGTTGAGAACTACATTGCCAAGCGTTACGGGCAACACCAAGCGAAAGAAGTGATGGCATGAGTAGCAAGATTAGCGCGATTAAAGGGATGAACGATATCCTGCCCGACACCAGTGCGCAGTGGGAGTGGCTAGAGGAAAAAGTGCGCAGGGTGATGAGCCGTTTTGCTTACCGCAACATTCGCACGCCGATTGTTGAGTCCACGCATTTGTTTGTGCGCGGACTGGGCGATGTGACCGATATTGTTGAAAAAGAGATGTACTCTTTTGAGGACAAGATGAATGGCGATGCACTCACGCTACGCCCCGAGAACACGGCTGGCGTGGTTCGCGCGGCGATTGAGCACAATTTGCTCTACGATGCGCCGCGCCGTTTGTACTACATGGGGCCGATGTTTCGGCACGAGCGCCCACAGCGCGGGCGTTATCGCCAGTTCCATCAAATTGGCGCAGAGGCGCTTGGCTTTGGCGGTGCAGAAATGGATGCCGAGATGATCTTGCTGGCAGACGCGCTGTGGCGTGATCTTGGCTTGACACAAGGCACGGACTACCGCCTGGAGATCGGTAGTCTTGGACAATCTGCTGAGCGTAAAGAGCACCGCGCGGCGCTGATTGCTTATTTTGAAGCGCACCTTGATCAGTTGGACGCGGAAGCAACGCGCCGCTTGCACACCAATCCGCTGCGCATTTTGGATACCAAAAATCCTGCGATGCAGTCCTTGGTCGAGGCTGCACCTCGGCTCATGGACTACTTGGGTGATGCGTCGATGGCACACTTTAAAAACGTCGGTCAGATTTTGGATGCCAATGGCATCGCCTACACGATCAACCCACGACTCGTGCGCGGGATGGATTACTACAACCTCACCGTGTTTGAGTTTGTGACACCGCATTTAGGCGCACAAGGCACCATCTGCGGTGGTGGCCGCTACGACGATTTGATGGCGCAAATGGGCGGCAAAGCCGCACCAGCCGTGGGCTGGGCGTTAGGTGTGGAGCGTGTGCTCGAATTACTGAAAGAACTCAATTTGCAAGCGCCAGCGGCCGCGCCTGATGCTTATGCGGTGATCCCTGACTGGCAGAATGTGCCGCGTGCGATGGCTGTTGTGCAAGTGCTGCGCCGTGCGGGTCTTGCCATTCAAATGCAAGCCAGCACGCCGCAGCCTGATGGCGTGGCGACCATGCCCAGTTTTAAAGCACAATTCAAACGTGCTGACGCGAGTGGTGCAAAATGCGCACTTATTTTTGGCGCTGATGAACTGGCGGGCAACAGCGTGGCAGTCAAGCTTTTACGCACCAGCGCCAGTGGCGATCAACAACAAACCTATTCCTTAAACGACTTGGCAAAACTGGCCAAGGCACTTCAATCTAACTGACATCATGGCAACACAACATCTCGATCTTAATGAACAAGAACAACTGGCAAACATCAAGCATTTTTGGAATCGCTATGGCAAGTGGCTATCGGCCGTGCTGGCTGTTGCCGCTTTAGCTTATTTGGGCTGGACTGGATGGAATTATTGGCAAAACAACCAAGCGCAAAAATCGGCAGTTTTATTTGATGAGTTGTCTAAAGCCGTGGCTGCAAACGATATCGACAAAACAGATCGCGTGTTTGCTGATATGAAAAATCAATTTGGCGCAACCAGCTATACCGCACAGGCGGCGCTGCTAGACGCACGACTGAACTACAGTGCGTTAAAGACCGATAACGCAAAAGCTGCGCTGCAGTGGTTGGTCAATAGCAAGGCCGAAGCAGCCTATAAAGATTTAGCGCGTTTGCGCTTAGCGGGCATTCATATTGAGGCTAAAAAATACGATGAGGCCATTCAATTGTTAAGCGGCAATATGAGTCCCGCTTTTGTCGCCTTAGCCGCAGATCGATTGGGGGATGCTTATGTACTGCAAAACAAACTGGAGGAAGCTAAAGCCCAGTACCTTAAAGCCTATGCGGGATTGAATGAGGGCGATGACTATCGCAAGATGGTAGAAGTCAAATTAGCCCGCATGGGCGCTGCGCCAGAGACGAAGGTGACGCCATGAAATTAACTGTTCGATTGACTTTTGGACTTGCGTTCGCTTGGTCCATTTTTGGCATGACTGGATGCGGCAGCACGATTCAATTGACTCCCGCGCCGCTAGAGCCACTGACAAATACCACCAGCATTGGGCAAGCGTGGCAAAGCAGTGTAGGCGGGCGCGTTGCCTATCCACTACAGCCAACGGCGCTTGGGCAAACGCTGGCGGTGGCTGATTCGCAGGGCGTTGTGGCGCTCATTAAAACGGATACGGGCGCAGATATTTGGCGCATCAAACTCCAGGCGGAAATTTCAGCAGGTGTTGGCTTTGATGGACAAACGGCTGCGCTGACAACGCTTGACAACGAGCTGGTGGCGATTCAATCAGTCGCGAACAGTGCCAAGGTTTTGTGGCGCAAAAGATTGCCAGCTCGCGTCTATACCGCGCCCGTTGTGGCGGGTGGGCGTATCTTTGTTTTGGCGGGCGACCGCAGCGTGCAAGCTTTTGACGCCAGCACGGGCGCGAAGTTGTGGAATTTTCAGCGTGCCTCTGATCCGCTTATCTTGAATCAAGCGGGCACTTTGGGTGTGTACCGCAATAGCTTGATCGTTGGGCATTCAGGTCGCTTGCTGGCACTCAATCCAGACAACGGACAAGTGCAGTGGGAAGCCTCCGTTGCCACGACCCGCGCAACCAACGATATTGAGCGCTTGATTGATTTGGCAGATCGCCCCAACCGCGTGGGGGACAGCATTTGTGTGCGGGCTTATCAAGCGGCGGTGGCTTGTGTGGATGCACGAAGAGGCGCGACCACATGGAGCAAAGTGACGCAGGGCGCGACTGGCGTGTCAGGCGATGCCGAACAACTGGCCAGTACCGAGTCCGATGGCCGCGTGAAGCTGTGGAGCCGCCAAGCAGGTGCGCTGCTGTGGGAGAGCCAGAAGCTGGCGTACCGTGGGCTGTCTGCGCCGCTGCTCATTGGCAACTCAATCGTTGTGGGCGATGCAGAAGGTTACGTCCACGTGATGAATAAAGCCGATGGCGTGATCAAGGCACGTTTTAAAACAGACGGCAGCGCGATTGCGGTCGCGCCAGTTGCGGCGGGATCAGTTGTCATGGTTGTCACTGCGAGGGGCGGTATTTTTGCTTTTAGTCCGCAATAACCAAAGAAATTAATGAAACCAGTGATTGCCTTAGTCGGGCGTGCCAATGTCGGTAAATCGACGCTTTTTAACCGTTTGACAAAGTCGCGCGATGCGATTGTTGCGGACTTTGCAGGATTGACCCGCGATCGACATTACGGCACAGGCTCGCAAAGCGGTTTCGAGTACATCGTGATTGACACAGGGGGCTTTGAGCCCGACGCGCTGGACGGCATTTATCACGAGATGGCCAAGCAGACGCAACAAGCGATTGCCGAAGCCGATGTGGTCA
Source organism: Cytophagales bacterium (assembly GCA_030054145.1). Taxonomy (GTDB): domain Bacteria; phylum Pseudomonadota; class Gammaproteobacteria; order Burkholderiales; family Burkholderiaceae_C; genus JASGCK01. The sequence goes on along the minus strand of JASGCK010000004.1, from coordinate 171,431 downwards.
TCTTCTTAGTCGATACCCGCGCAGGCATTAACGCTTACGACCACGACATTGCCAAATATCTGCGCCGCTTGGGCAAAAAAGTCGTGCTCACCGCCAATAAATCAGAGGGCATGAAAGAGGGCGATCAAAAGCTCGTTGAGTTCTTTGAGCTTGGGCTGGGCGAGGTTCACCCCATTTCTGCCGCGCACGGGCAGGGCATACGCAGCTTGGTGGATTTGGCGCAAGGCTTGTTGCCGCCTGCATTGCCAACGAGCGACGAGGTGATAGACGACGGCGTGATTAAGCTGGCGGTGTGTGGTCGCCCTAACGTTGGCAAATCCACGCTGATTAATACCTGGCTGGGCGAGGAGCGCTTGATCGCGTTCGATATGCCAGGCACAACGCGCGACGCGATCTCCGTGCCGTTTGAACGCGAAGGGCAAATGTTCTCCCTCATCGATACGGCAGGTTTGCGCCGCAAAGGCAAGGTATTTGAGGCGATTGAAAAATTCTCCGTGGTCAAAACCTTGCAAGCCATTGAATCGGCCAACGTCGTGCTTTTGTTGCTCGATGCGGCGCAAGGTATTTCCGATCAAGATGCGCACATTGCAGGCTTTATTTTGGAGAGCGGCCGTGCTTTGGTCGTAGCGGTTAATAAGTGGGATGCTATCGATAAGTACGAGCGCGAAATGCTCCAACGTGCAATCGAAACACGCCTTGGCTTTTTGAAGTTCGCCAATCTGCATTTGATCTCCGCAAAAAAACGTCAAGGTCTTGGCCCCCTGTGGGGTTCAATCACAGGCGCACACCAAGCCGCGATGCGCAAAATGCCAACGCCGCAACTCACCAAAATTTTGCTAGAAGCCGTGCAGTTCCAACCGCCGCAGCGTGCGGGTATGTTTAGACCGAAGCTACGCTACGCGCATCAAGGCGGCATGAATCCGCCGATCATTGTGATTCATGGCAATTCACTCGATCATGTGACGGAATCCTACAAGCGTTATCTGGAAGGTCGCTTTCGCCAAAAGTTTGATCTCATCGGTACGCCGCTGCGCGTGCAAATCAAGACTTCCGACAATCCGTTCGTGGATAAAGAGAAGAAAAAGTAGAATACGCCCGTTGGTGCTCGCGCTAGAACTTCACAATCAGCGCAGTTAAACGGGAAGCAGGAGGGCGAATTTAAAACTCACCTAACCTGCGCTGCCCCCGCAACGGTAAGCAAAAGACTAGCCCCTAGATTTTTGTCAGCCCGGAGATCGGCCAACAGAGCGGTCGCAGTGGGCTCATAACCCACCGCAATCAATAAGCCCAAAGACCTGCGGGGACGCTGGTCAGGGCGCATACTTCTGTGTAGGTTTCCTTATGAAAAAACTCACCCTCGTGCAGGCCGCGTGTTTACTGGCGTGCGGCGCATCCTTGTCTACAGCCCAATCCCAAAGCGGCTTACAGGGCATCCCTGAAATTATTGTGACCGCCAGCAGGTCTGAGCAAGATTTGCAAACCGCGCCAGTCGGCGCAACCATCATCACACGTGCGCAGATCGAGTCGGCAGGTGTGGTGGATGCGAATGAGGCAATTCGCAAGATTGGTGGGGTGGTGGCGCATGGCGATTTGTACGGCGGACGTGAATACACGTTAGATCTGCGTGGTTTCGGTGGTACATCTAATGAAAACACGGTCGTGCTGATTGACGGTATTCGCATTTCGGAAAATGAAATTGGTGTTCCTGCACGATTGACGGGCGTTTCTGCCAATTCAATTGAGCGTATTGAAATTTTGCGCGGTGGCTCTGGTGTGATGTGGGGCGAGGGGGCCACTGCGGGGATTATCAATATCATTACGCGCAAAGATGTGAAAGTTGGCGTGTCAGGGCAAGTGGGTTTAGGGATCGAGAGCTATGGTGGTGTGGACGGGACAGCTAATCTGCGTGTGGGCACAACGTCTGGTATGGGTGTTTTTGATTTGAATGCGCGTAGTTCTTCATTCAACGGTTATCGCGACAATCACAAAGCGACACAAGATATTTCTGGTCTTGGTTATGCATATAGCGATGGGGCTTTGAGTTTTCGGACGCGTCTCAATCATGAAGTCAGTCATGCGAACTATCCAGGCTATCTCACGCAAACACAAATGCAAGCGAATCCACGGCAATTTGTTTTGACGCAAGGATCAGGATATCAGTCCATTCATCAAACAAGATTTACAACGGGACTTGATTACAAATCGAATGATTGGACGGCTAGCATAGATTTCGGCGTTAAAAATCGCAACGTGCTTTCAGCGTTTTATTCGTGGCCGTCATCAACAACCTCCACAAACGTGGCGCAAATTTCGCCGCGTGCAGTGTACAAAGGCGCAGTAGGTCGCATAGCGTTGTCCACTCATGTGGGGGCGGATGTGCATTTATGGAACTACACCAACGATGCATTCTCGCCAACGCGCGTAGGGACTCAGAGTAATCGCGCCGTGTTTGCCATGACTGATTGGTTGTTGCCAACACAAACACGCGTTGTGGCAGGTTATCGACTAGAGAATATGGTGAAGTCGTATCAAGCTACAGCAACTGCGCCAGTAGGTCTCAACAATCAGATGCACGCAGGTGAGTTATCTATTAACCAAACTATACAAAAAGGTGTTGATGTGTACGCACGATTGGCTACTTCTTATCGGGTGGCAAATATTGATGAGTACAGTTTTACGAATCCGAGTGTGCCATTGTTGCCTCAAACATCGAACGATAAAGAAGTCGGGGTCAAGCTCAAACAATCAAGCGTCACGTTCACAGCACGTTATTTTTTACAAAATACAACCAACGAAATTAGCTATGACCCCAATGCCAATGGCCCTGGCAGTACCTATGGTTTCAACGGAGCCAATATCAATTTGGCACCTACACAGCGCAAGGGTATTGAGTTGCAGGCTTCGGCTGTACTGTCGCCAAGGGTGACTTTGGTTGGTCATTTGCAATCTATGAAGGCATCCTTTGTTGGGGGTGCGTATGCAGGCAATCAAATTCCACTCGTGAGCAATCAAACAGCGTCGGCTAGAGCTATTTACCAATTGGATGAAAAGCAAAGCATAGAGACCGCGTTTCGCTTGCTCAGTCCGCAATACTTTGGCGGCGATATCAGTAACAATTGCGGTAGCCAAATACTGGGAAGTCATATGTTTGATGCGCTCTATCGCTACAAAATTGGCGCTTACGATGTGTCGATGAGTGTCAACAACTTCACCAACGTACTGAGCTATACCGCAACAGGAAACTCGTGCGGCACAAGTTCTGCATTGCTTGCTTACTATCCCGAAGCAGGTCGCACCTTCCGCGCAGCGCTGAAGTACAACTTCTAAGCCGAAGTTTTTTCATCAAACTGGCAAACACCAGACACCGCGCAAGCCCCGCAGTTTGGGCTTCGCGCGGTGCAAACGTAGCGTCCGTGCAAGATGAGCCAGTGATGCGCGTCTACCAAAAATTCTTTAGGAATCCGTTTTAGCAGCGCCAGCTCCACATCAAGCGGAGTCTTGCCTGCTGCCAGCCCTGTGCGATTACCAAGCCTAAATAAATGCGTATCAACGGCAATCGTTGCCTCGCCAAAAGCAGAATTCAAAATCACATTCGCCGTCTTGCGACCCACGCCAGGCAAGGCTTCTAGGGCTTGGCGTGTGCGCGGGACTTGCGCTTTGTGTTTGCTAATGAGGATCGCGCAAGTTTGCAACAGATGCTTGGCCTTGCTTCTAAACAGTCCAATGGTTTGGATGTGCGACTCCAGTGTTTCTAGCCCCAGATCAATTATCTTTTGCGGCGTGTTGGCAACTGGAAATAAGCGCCGCGTGGCTTTGTTGACACTCACATCGGTTGCTTGTGCAGAGAGCAGCACCGCTGCGAGCAACTCGAACACGCTGGTATATTCAAGCTCGGTGACTGGCTGTGGATTGGCGGCGCGAAGTGTTGTGAAGAATGTCTCAATCTGCGCTGTGGTCATTGGTTTGGTGGGCTTGTCCATTTTTTCATTATCCCTTTTCATCCGCTTTAAGATCTTTTGTATGACTCTCTCTAGCACCTTCGCCAAGCGCCTTGGCAACGTTGAAACATCCGCCATTCGTGAGCTATTTAAGCTGCTTGCCAAGCCTGGCATTATTTCGTTTGCAGGCGGTTTTCCTGATAGCTCGATGTTTGATGTTGCCGGCATCAAAGCCGCAACCGATCAGGCGCTCGGCGCTAGCGCTGGCGCGGTTTTGCAATACGGCGCAACCGAGGGCTACAACCCACTGCGCGCGGAGTTGTCAAAGCATATGGCGAGCAAGGGCGTGACGGTCTCGCCTGACGGTTTAATCATCACCACAGGTAGCCAGCAAGCGCTTGATTTGATCGGCAAGACCATGATCGACGAGGGCGATAAAGTCATCGTGGAAGCGCCGACTTTTTTAGCGACCATTCAATGCTTTCGGCTCTACGGTGCCAACGTCATCGGTGCGCCAATCGACGCGGACGGTGTGCAAGTAGACAAGCTGGAGCAACTCATCATTCAGCACCAACCCAAGCTCGTTTATCTCATCCCCAGCTTTGGCAACCCAAGTGGTGCGCTGTTGACGCAAGAGCGCCGCAAGCGCATCTTGGCATTGGCGGTTCAATACAAAGTGCTCGTGGTGGAGGACGACCCTTATGGTGAGCTTTATTTTGATGAATCGCCTAGCGCTGCTGCGCCGCGCTCCATGCTTTCGCTCACTGACGAAGTGGCGGGAAGCCGCGACTGGCTTGCCTTTGCGGGCAGCTTTTCGAAAGTCATGTCGCCAGGGCTGCGTGTGGGTTGGTTGATTGCGCCGCCCGAGCTGCTTGCCAAAGCGACCATGTGCAAACAGTTTAGCGATGCGCACACCTCGAATCTCAGTCAAGCCATTGCCGCTAATTATTTAGCAGCAGGGGCGATGCCGAGTTCTGTGGCCAAAGTGCGCCGTGTTTATGCGGCGCGTGCGCGAACGATGGCGGAGTGTTTGACGGCTGAGTTGGGCGATGCGATCAGGTTTACCGCTCCGCAAGGCGGTATGTTCTTTTGGGCAAACTTGACTGGTGCGCGTGGCCAATCGACTGATGTCGCGGCGCTTGCCAAAGCTGCGATTGACAACCATGTGGCATTCGTGCCTGGTGCGCCGTTTTTTGCGCACGATGCGGACATGACCGCGCTGCGTCTCTCGTTTGCTACGGCGAACGAAGATTTGATTCGAGAAGGTGTTGCGCGGCTTGGACGCGCGTTTCGAAGCCTTTGATCTCAGCTGTTTATATAGGTATCCCGCTATCGGCATTGGATTAGTAGGTTATGCCGCCTATCGGTTTGGTGGTTTTGTTGGTCGCGGCGGCGGGCGTGGGCGGCATGAAGCGGCAATTAAGAGGGTGATGAGCCTGATCCTCGGCACTGTATCCACAGTTAGAGCTGCTTGGTTCCCCACCTGACTCGGTTGGCCGTTTCCTCATGCGAGGGGGCTCATCACCGCTGATTATAGAATCGTTGCATGTCTTACCTCGTCCTTGCTCGCAAATATCGCCCGAAAACCTTTACCGAAATGGTCGGACAAGAGCACGTGGTGCAGGCTTTGACGAACGCGCTGACCTCGCAGCGACTGCATCACGCTTATCTTTTTACGGGAACGCGCGGCGTGGGCAAGACCACGGTTTCGCGCATTCTTGCCAAGTCACTCAATTGCTTGGGCGCGGACGGGCAGGGCGGCATCACGGCTAGCCCGTGCGGCGTTTGCGAAGCGTGCGTTGCCATTGATGCAGGTCGTTTTGTCGATTACACCGAGTTGGATGCCGCTTCAAACCGCGGGGTGGACGAGGTGCAGCAACTACTCGAACAAGCCGTCTACAAGCCCGTGCAAGGTCGCTTTAAGGTCTTCATGATCGACGAGGTGCATATGCTGACCAACACGGCGTTTAACGCCATGCTCAAGACGCTGGAAGAGCCGCCCGAGTACCTCAAGTTTGTGCTGGCAACTACGGATCCGCAAAAAGTACCTGTGACTGTGCTGTCACGCTGCTTGCAATTTAATTTGCGGCCAATGGCTCCCGAGACGGTGCGGGCGCATCTAGAGACGATTTTGTCCGCCGAACACATCGAGCGCGAACCCGCAGCACTGCGCCTTTTGGCAAAGAGCGCTCATGGCTCCATGCGCGACGGTCTGAGCTTGACCGACCAAGCTATCGCGTTTGGCGATGGCGCATTGGTTGAGGCGCAAGTGCGGCAAATGCTGGGCGCGGTCGATGATCGCTACGTCCTCGATTTGATTGGTTGCTTGGCACGCGGCGAGGGCGCTGCCGTCATTGCTACTGTGCGTGATTTGCAAAACGCTGGCTTGAATGCCGCGTCCACGCTGGAGCAAATGACTGATGTGTTGCACCGCATGACGGTATCCCAAATCGGCAGCAAAACTAGCGCGGCAGAATCCACCGAGGACGAGGACACAACCATCGCATCGCTGGCCGCGCAAATGCCGCTGGATGAAATCCAATTGCTCTACAGCATTTGCCTGCATGGCAAAGCGGATTTAGGGTTGGCCAGTGACGAATACGCTGCACTGACGATGGTGCTCTTGCGCTTATTGGCTTTCAAACCGCAAGCATCCGTTCAGAGGAGTGCCGCCGAGCCGTCAAAAAAGCCTGAAGGGTTGGTTGTGCCTGTGCGCGTTCAACCCGCGCCAATCGAGGGCTCCAAAACGGAGATTCCTGCGCCGCCCAAAGTGCCAGAGCCTGCCGCGCCAATGCTGGAGACCACGCCGCTAGGTGATGTGTGGTTTGACATCGTTGCGCGGCTAATGACCAACGAATCAATAGGCGCATTGGTGCGGGAGTTAGCGCTGCAATCGCAATTGATGACCAAGGACGCGCAGGTTTGGACGCTGCAGGTGGATAACGCGCTGCTAGCCAATCCTGTTCATGCCGAGAAGCTGCAAGCCGCGCTGCAAACGCTAGAGCCTGACGCGCAACTGCAGGTGCAAACGGGCAGCGTCGTGGATACGCCCGCCAAGCGCGTGGCGAAAGCCGACAATGAGTTGCAGGCGAAGCTTGTGGCGCTCATCATGGAGGACGCAACTGTGCAGCAACTCATGCGAGAATTCGATGGACGAATCGTCCCCAATTCAATTCAATCCATACTTCCACCCACATCATTCAATCTCACTCAAAAGGAACACAATGTTTAATAAAGGACAACTCGCAGGTCTGATGAAGCAAGCGCAAAATATGCAAGAGAACATGAAAAAAGCGCAAGAAGAGTTGGGCACGATAGAGGTGACAGGCGAGTCGGGCGCAGGGCTAGTCAAAGTCACCATGACTTGCAAACACGATGTCAAACGTGTGCAAATTGATCCATCTTTGTTAGCTGACGACAAAGATATGTTGGAAGACTTGGTGGCAGCAGCGTTTAATGCGGCGCTCAAAAAAGCAGAAGATACCAGCAGCGAAAAAATGGGCAAGATCACCGCAGGTATGCCCAGCTTGCCAGGCGGCATGAAGCTGCCGTTTTAAGCGCACGCAGCATGGCTATGCAAAGCCTCTCCGCACTCATTGAGGCCTTGCGCGTGTTGCCAGGCGTTGGCGAGAAATCCGCGTCACGCATGGCTTTTCACTTGCTCCAGCACGACCGAGGTGGCGCGATGCGTCTCTCGCAAGCCTTGTCTGGTGCGGTCGCAACGGCTATGCACTGCACACGCTGCAATACCTTTAGCGATGCGCTTGTTTGCGCGACTTGCTCCGATGAGACGCGCGACGCAGCGAAGCTTTGCGTGATTGAAACACCCGCCGATCAATCGGCGCTTGAGCGCAGCGCTGCGTATAAGGGCTATTATTTTGTGCTCATGGGACACTTAAGTCCGCTAGACGGACAAGGGGCGGCGCAACTGAATGTTCAAGCACTGCTAGAGCGAGCCACGAATGGCATCGTGACGGAGGTGATTTTGGCCACCAACTTTACAGCCGAAGGCGAGGCAACAGCGCACTTGATTGGACAGACGCTCAAAGCCAAAGGCGTTGCGGTGACGCGCTTGGCAAGAGGCATTCCTGCGGGCAGTGAGCTGGAGTACGTTGATTTGGGAACAATCGCTTATGCGCTCAGTGATCGTCGCTAACTGACGCTGTGCTTAGGCTTTCACTCATATTGCAAAGCCGCGAGTAAATCGGTCTCGAGTTGCAAAATGCCCTTGGCGTTTTGAAATACAGCACCATTCACAACAAAACTGTCCTCCACGCGCTCGCCTAGCGTGGTGATTTTGGCAAGTTGTAAATTCACTTCGTGCGCTGCCAGCACACGCGCGATGGCGTATAGCAAACCCACACGGTCGCTAGCGACCAAGCTCAAAATCCAGCGTTGACCTTTTTCGTCGGGATGCAATTCAACGTGCGGTTGAATCGGAAAACTCTTCACACGCCTCGACTGGCGGACCTTGGGCACACTGCCTAAAGGGGCAAGCTGTGTCAGGTCATGGGTTAGATGGGACTCCATTTGTTTGAGGAGTCGATTGTTTTGATCGGCATCAAGTCCGACCGCCGTGACTAAGAAACTATCTAGCGCATGACCATCGTTGGTGGTGTGAATTTTGGCGTCCCAAATGCTGAAATTGTGCCGCTCGAAGTAGCCGCAAATGCGGGCAAACAAATCAAGCGTATCGGGCGTGTAGATGAGTACCTGCAAGCCCTCGCCAATAGGGGAGAGCCTAGCCCGAACAATCGGTAGGGCGCTGCCCACGTGCGGCATCAATAACCGTGTGTGCCATGCCACGTCGCTTGCAGCTTGGCGCATAAAGTAACTCACGCCTAGCGTTTTCCATAAAGGTTCAGCCGACGCGGCAGGTAAATCGTAAAGTGCCAATGCTTCGCAAGCCTTACGCCGTGTGGTCTCTACAAGCGATGCGGCATCGGGGGCACGCCCACCAAGGCTTCTAGCCGTATAGCGATACAAGTCCTCTAGTAGCTTGGCTTTCCAAGCATTCCACACTTTGGGCGAAGTGCCGCGAATGTCAGCAACCGTGAGTAAATACAGCGCTGTCAAATGACGCTGACTGCCCACGCGCTTTGCAAAAGCGGCAATCACATCAGGATCGGATAAATCTTGCTTTTGCGCGATTTGGCTCATCGTTAAATGCTCTTTAACCAAGAACGCAATCAAGTTCGCATCGTCTACCGGAACGCGGTGCTGTTTGCAAAATAAATGTGCCTCCGCAATGCCCAGCTCGGAGTGATCGCCGCCGCGCCCTTTGGCAATATCGTGAAATAGCGCGGCAATGTACAAAATCCAAGGCTTGTCCCAATCACCGGCTAATTGCGAGCAAAACGGGTATTCATGCGCGTGATCGGCAATAAAGAAACGTCGCACATTTCGCAGCACCATGAGGATGTGCTGATCGACCGTGTAGACATGAAAAAGATCATGCTGCATTTGCCCTACGATGCGGCGAAACACCCACAAATAGCGCCCAAGCACCGAGGTTTGGTTGAGCAGTCGCATGGTATGCGTCAGTCCTTCGCCCGTTTGCATGATGGCTAAAAACGTTGCACGGTTGACGGGATCGCGGCGAAAGGACGCGTTCATCAAACCACGCGCGTTGTAGAGCGCCCGAAGCGTTCGCGCCGACAAGCCATTGACGCCTGCGGTTTTTTGGAAAACGTAAAAGGTTTGCAAAATAGCCTGCGATTTGCGCTGATATAAATCATCGCTTGCAATATCAAGCAGTCCATTTCTATCGAAGAAATCATCCGTAAGCTGAATCGGTTGAACGTTATTGGGACTCAGCCTGGCATCAATATTGAGTAGCAAAATTTGATTGAGTTGCACAACCGCTTTGGCCGCCCAGTAGTAGTCGTGCATCAACGCTTCGCTGTTTTTGCGCGATGACTCGTGCGCATAACCCATCGCAAGCGCAACCTGCGTTTGCAAATCAAACACCAATCTATCTTCGCGCCGCTTGGCAACAAGGTGGAGCTGCGTCCGAATAGTCGCCAAAATCGCTTCGTTGCGTTTGAGTTGCTTGGCCTCAAAAGGCGTTGCCAGCCCGTTGGCCGCCAGCTCGTCCCACGTTGTGCCTAGGTTTGCGGCTTTAGCGAGCCACAAAATAATGTGCAGATCGCGCAAACCACCTGGCGACTCTTTGCAGTTGGGCTCCAGCGCATAGGGCGTGTTTTCAAACTTGTTGTAGCGCTGCGCCATCTCTAATGTTTTGGCGGTTGCAAAGGCTTTAACGTCAAGCGCTGCGGTGTAAGCATCTTTAAAGTCGTTATACAGTTTCGCCTCCATGCTTCCTGCTTTGCAAGGCGTAATGCAGCGCACCTCTAGCAAGGCGGTTTGAATGGTGATGTCTTTTGCTGCCTCGGCAATGCATTCGCTCAAGCGGCGAACCGATGAGCCAATCTCCAGTCCTGCATCCCAGCAAAGTCCAACAAAAGACTCGATACAAGATTGCAGCTCGCGGCTCGCTTGCGGATCTGCAGCGTTGGGCAGTAGCACCAGCACGTCCACATCCGAATAAGGGAAAAGCTCGCCACGCCCGTAGCCACCAACCGCCACCAAACAAAATTGCTGATAAGCAGCTAAGCCCGATTGCGCCCAAATGTTTGATAGGGTTTGGTCGGTTAACTTAGCCAAATCACGCAGCAGTTTGCGCGTGGTGAGTTGCCCAAAGTTGGCAAGTAGCGCTTGCTTGGCTTGGCGGTAGGTCATGCGGGTTCGGCAATGAGTGCTGAAGAGGGAATGCCTAATCCGTGGTGGAGGCGGCGAATCATCGGAAGCGTCAAATTACGTTTGCGTGAAAGCACTTCATAGACGCGGTTACGTTGCCCAATCATGGGTTCTAAATCTTTGATTTGAAGGTCGTTTTGCGCCATCCGAAATTTAATGGCTTCAATAGGATCGGGGGCTGCAATAGGGTAGTGACTGGCTTCGTAGGCACGCACCAGCGTTGCCAGCACATCTAGCCGATCCCCTTCGGGGCTGTCAAGATCAGGATCGAGTGCCATCGTATGTTGTTTACGTTTTTGTTGCCATCACAAACGCTGGTAGCGGCGGATAGCCCTCCGATAAGGTTAGCACCTCAAACCCCGTCTCCGTGACTAGCACGGTGTGTTCCCACTGCGCTGAGAGTGAGTGGTCTTTGGTGACTACGCCCCAGCCATCGGGCAAGCCTTTGGTTTCTTTGCGACCCGCGTTAATCATGGGTTCGATGGTGATCGTCATGCCTGGCACTAAGATGGTTTTAGCTTCGGGGCTTGCAAAGTGAAGAATTTGCGGCTCTTCGTGAAAGTTGCGTCCAATGCCGTGCCCGCAATAATCGCGCACCACGGAGCAGCCTTGTGCTTCGGTAAATTTTTGAATCGCACGGCCAATCTCCACAATCGGAACATTGGGGCCGACTTTGGAGATGCCGTGCCACATGGCGTCGTAAGTCAATGCGCACAAACGCTTGGCGGCAATAGATGTCTCGCCAATTTGAAACATTCGGCTGGTGTCGCCATGCCAACCGTCTTTGATGATGGTCACGTCAATGTTGATGATGTCGCCCTTGCGCAGTGGCTTGTCGTTTGGGATGCCGTGGCATACCATGTGGTTGACCGATGTACAAATGGATTTGGGATAAGGGTTGCCGCCAACAGGATCGTAGTTGAGCGGCGCGGGTATCGACTTGATATCTTTGGTGATGAAGTCGTAAGCTAATTTGTCGATTTGGTTGGTCGTCTTGCCCTCTTTGACAAAAGGCGTGAGGTAGTCCAAAACCTGAGAAGCTAGCCGTCCTGCGATGCGCATTCCTTCGATTTCGTCTTTATTTTTTATTGTGATGGTCATAAGGGGCTGATTATAAAATCTTCGCCATGAACTACCAACGCATTGAGCCCTTTCCAAATCCTAAAACTTATGAACTCCCAGAGCTTAGGGCTCTAACTTCTGTATGGAACGAAAAAAAAGTTGCCCTTGAAGGGGGTGGTGCGTATAAAGAATTTATTAAAAAGCTACAGCGTGAATGGGCAATTGAGACGGGAATTATTGAGCGCCTGTACACGTGGGATCGTGGCGTTACCGAGGCGCTCATTGAGCAGGGGATAGAGTCTTTAATAATTTCTCATCGCGGTGGGATTTCACAAAAAGACGCAGAACATATTCAGGTGCTCATTACCGACCATTTGAAAATCGTGGAAGGTCTTTTTAGTTACATCAAAGGTGATGAGCCATTGTCCGAGTACTTCATTCGAGGATTACAAGCTCAATTTACTGCACATCAAGATTACACCGAGGCAGTTACAGAATCAGGTGATTTAGTTAGGGTTGCGTTGATTAAAGGAGAGTACAAGTCACTTCCAAATAATCCACGCAGACCAGATGGCGCAATGCACCGATATTGCCCTCCTGAACTTACAAAGGAGGAGATGGAAAGCTTGATCCGTATTTATCGACAAGCAGACAATGCGTATGCCCCTGAGGTTAAGTCAGCATGGCTTCATCATCGATTTACTCAAATTCATCCTTTTCAGGATGGCAATGGACGTGTAGCGAGGGCATTAGCATCGTTAGTTTTTTTACGTGAAGGTATGTTTCCGCTTGTTGTGCGAGAGTCTGACCGTAAAGAATATATAGGGGCATTAGAAGAAGCAGATGATGGAAATCTTGAATCTTTGGTAAAGTTTTTTGCTCATAGGCAAAAAGAAGCAATCCTTAAAGCTCTTGGACTCGAGCAACAAGTCCAAAGAAGCAGATATGCCGATCAAATTATTAGCTCTGCGCTTGAGTTACTCAAGGCAAGGTTCAGCAAAGAGAAGCAGAAAATTTCTGTTGTCTACGAATATGCTGAGAAACTGTTTAGCATGGTAGATGGTAAATTTAAATCGCTTGTCACGACTCTTGACAGCCAATTACGTGCAGTAACCCCTCCGCAAAGGCCAAGCTATTGGGCTCGATCTAATTGTGCAATGAACGGCTCTGAGAATAGTCATTATTTCCACAAGCAAATTATTGAGATCGCGAATCAATTTGATTACTATGCAAATTTCGAACGCCAACGTTCTTGGGTTCGCGTTACGCTTATAACGGAGCAGGAATTTGATTTTGTAATTAGTTTTCATGGTTATGGACATGGTGATACAGGAGTACTTGTTGCCTCTGCTTTTACTTATCTCAAGGCACCACGTGAGGATGGCGGTATCGAATCCGTTAATTTGCATCCTGCCGCAACCGAACTTTTTCAATTCAATTACGTTGAGTCATATGAAAGTACAGAAAAGAGATTTGCCGAATGGCTTGAAAGTTCTATTGCTATTGCGCTTGCTCAGTGGAAGCGGTCATTGCAGGTATAGCGCAGCCACCTAGTCAGAGATCGTGTTTGTTCATGTCGGCAATTGGGGGATCGCTGTATTGGGTGGCGGTATACGCCCAGATATCCCTAGCTTGTAAAATCAAACGCTCTACAAAGGGCGATATTCGTGGCATCTCACATTCTTTGCTTGGATACACACATTCAGGCACTCAACCCCGCGCAGCAGTCCGCGCTGCTCCTCAAACTTCAGGCGATTCAACCGACGATTCAAAGCGTCAGCGCTGGTTTTGTGCATTGGGTTGTTTTATCTGAATCGCCTGATAAGGACACCGAGGCCAAACTCAAAGCGCTACTGACCTATGGCGAGCCTTATGGAATAAGGGCTGGCGGGCAGGTCATCTTGATCACGCCGCGCCGAGGAACGATATCTTCGTGGTCATCGAAAGCGACTGATATTGCGCGTAACTGCGGCATTGCGGCGGCAAGTTTGCAGCGCGTGGAGCGCGTAACGGAGTATTTCATCACCGCAGCTAAGCCGCTGTCCGATCAAGCGCTGCAACAAGTTGCTTGGCTTTTGCATGACCGCATGACGGAGTCGATCTTCTTTGACAGGGGCCAGGTGAAGAGCTTGTTTGACGTGCTGCCATCCCCGCCGATGGAGCGCATTGATATGCTTGGCGCAGGTGTCGCGTCTTTGCTAGAGGCTAATACCCGCATGGGTTTGGCGCTATCTGGCGACGAAATGGATTATTTGCTCGATGCTTTTACCAAGCTCAAGCGCAATCCGACCGATGTGGAACTCATGATGTTTGCGCAGGCCAATTCTGAGCACTGCCGCCACAAGATTTTTAACGCTCAGTTCATCATCGACGGCGTAGAGCAGGACAAAAGCTTATTCGCCATGATTCGCAATACCGAGGCTGTGTCACCGCAGCACACGGTGGTGGCGTATGCGGATAACTCGTCCATTATGGAGGGCGCTCCCGATGCGAGTGGTGTCATCCAGCGCCACGTGATTATGAAGGTGGAGACGCACAACCACCCCACGGCGATTGCGCCTTGGCAGGGCGCAGCCACAGGCGCGGGTGGCGAGATTCGGGATGAGGGCGCAACGGGTAGAGGCTCCCAACCCAAGGCGGGGGTGACGGGGTTTACGGTGTCGTCTTTGGCATTGCGAGAGGGCCAATGGGGGGCAGACCCCCAAGTCGCTTCGCTTGGTTTAGCGGGCAGTTCCCAATTGTTTGCTACGGCCTTGCAAATCATGATGGAGGGGCCATTGGGCGGCGCGGCGTTTAACAATGAGTTTGGTCGCCCTAATTTGGCGGGTTATTTCCGAGCATTCGAGCAAACCGTGACAGACGCATCAGGTGAAACACGTCACTACGGCTATCACAAACCGATCATGATTGCGGGTGGATTGGGGTCGATTGATGCCAAGCTCACGCACAAAATTGCGTTTCCTGCGGGATCGCTGCTCATCCAACTGGGCGGGCCTGGTATGCGCATTGGTATGGGCGGTAGCGCAGCGAGTTCGATGGCCGGTGGCGCAAATTCGGCGGAACTTGATTTTGATTCTGTGCAGCGAGCCAATCCTGAGATTGAACGCCGTGCGCAAGAGGTGATTACGGCCTGCGCCGCTTTAGCGGCGTATCCGATTGACTCGGCGCTGGGTAGCGGGGACGCGGCACTCAATCCAATTCTTGCGATTCACGATGTGGGCGCGGGTGGGCTGTCGAACGCTTTTCCTGAGTTGGTGAACGATGCAGGGCGCGGTGCAAGGTTCGATCTATCCGCGATTCCGCTAGAAGAGTCGGGACTGTCGCCCAAAGAGATGTGGTGTAACGAGAGCCAAGAACGCTATGTGTTGGCGATTGCTCCCGAGTCGCTAGCGCAATTCAAAGCGATTTGCGAGCGCGAGCGCTGCCCGTTTGCCGTGGTCGGCGTGACGACGCAAGCGCGAGAGTTGGTTTTGGAAGATCAATCTGTGCGC
The DNA here is from genome assembly GCA_030054145.1 of Cytophagales bacterium. Classification (GTDB taxonomy): domain Bacteria; phylum Pseudomonadota; class Gammaproteobacteria; order Burkholderiales; family Burkholderiaceae_C; genus JASGCK01. The sequence goes on along the minus strand of JASGCK010000004.1, from coordinate 156,181 downwards.
ACTGAGCCTGTCAACGTGTACGGCAGAGCTTTGACAAGTTCAGCGCAAACGGCGGCGGCGGTCGATATGCCCATGAACGTGCTGCTTGGCAAGCCGCCCAAAATGACGCGTGAAGTCACAAGGGTGAAGCGTGAGTTTGCACCGCTTGATCTGACTGATGTACGGTTGCAAGACGCGGTCATCAACGTGCTCTCGCATCCAACGGTGGCATCAAAGCGCTTTCTCATCACCATTGGCGACCGCACCGTGGGCGGACTCACGCACCGCGACCAAATGGTGGGGCCGTGGCAAGTTCCAGTAGCCGATTGCGCGGTCACGCTGGCGGACTACACCCGCTTTGCAGGCGAAGCCATGGCAATGGGCGAGCGCACGCCGCTGGCGATGCTGGACGCGCCCGCGTCAGGCCGCATGGCGGTGGGCGAAGCGATTACCAATTTGCTAGCTGCGCCGATTGAGCTGTCCCGCGTCAAGCTCTCCGCTAACTGGATGGCGGCTTGTGGCGAAGAGGGGGAAGATGCGGCACTGTATGAGACTGTCAAAGCCGTTGGCATGGAGCTTTGCCCGGCGCTTGGCATTTCCATTCCTGTGGGCAAAGATTCGCTCTCCATGCGCGCCAAAGCGCCAGATGGCTCGTCCGTGGTCTCTCCCGTCTCGCTGATCGTGACAGCGTTTGCCACCTTGGCGGATGTGCGCGGCACACTCACGCCGCAGCTTAACGCGACTGAGCCTGATACGTCACTGCTCCTGATTGATCTTGGGCGTGCGCGCGCACGCATGGCGACATCGGTGCTCGCACAAACCATGAATGCGGTGGGCGACCAAACGCCCGATTTAGATCATCCAGAAGACTTGGTGAATCTGGTCAAAGCCGTCAATCAGCTGCGAAGCGAAGGAAAAATTCTCGCCTATCACGACCGCAGCGATGGCGGACTTTTGGCTGCGGTGGCTGAAATGGCGTTTGCGGGACACGTGGGCGTGGCGCTCAATATCGATATGTTGGTAACCGAGGGCGATGGCATCACGGATAGCCGAGCCGATGTGGGGGATGCTAAAAACTGGGCTAATCAGGTTCAAGCAAAGCGTGAAGAGTTGACATTAACATCTTTATTTAACGAAGAGTTGGGGGTCATACTTCAAGTTAAAACAGCAGATCGCTCTGGCGTGATGCAAATTCTGCGCGAGCATGGTTTATCCAGCATGAGTCACTTTATTGGCAAGACAAGACCTGAGTCAGCCAGCTTGAGCGAAGGCAAAGGCGAGCTGCAAATTTGGCGCGACACCAAAAAGATTTTTAGCGCCAGCGTGACGGATTTATTCCAAGTTTGGGACGCAGTCAGCTGGAAGATTGCCAAGCAGCGCGATAACCCAGCCTGTGCCGATGCCGAGCATGCTGCCGCTGGAAGCTTTGCGGATGCTGGTTTGCACGTGTATTTGCCTAACCCCGTTCGGGCTGAGCCTATCGCGGCCTCGTTGCCAAACACTTCGGCAAGCTCAGTGCGAACGGTTGGTGGTGGTAAACCCCGCGTTGCCGTGCTGCGCGAGCAGGGCGTGAATTCGCATATCGAGATGGCTGAGGCTTTTCGCATAGCGGGCTTTGCGGCGGTTGATGTCCACATGACCGATTTGCAAACAGGTCGCTATCGCTTGGACGACTTCATCGGCATGGTGGCTTGCGGCGGATTTAGCTACGGCGACACGCTGGGCGCTGGGGTGGGGTGGGCGCGTTCCATCACTTTTAACGCCAAACTGCGTGATCAGTTTGAACGCTTTTTTGCACGCGGCAACACGTTTGGACTGGGCGTTTGCAATGGCTGCCAGATGTTTGCCGAACTCGCCGACATCATTCCAGGTGCTGCCGCATGGCCCCGCTTTACGCACAACCAAAGCGGACGCTTTGAAGCGCGGCTCTCGCAAGTCGAGATCATGGCCTCGCCCAGCATTTTCTTATCGCGCATGGCGGGTGTTCGCTTGCCCATTGCGGTAGCGCACGGCGAAGGCTATGCTAATTTTGAAGCTTCAAAAGGGGGGCGAGGCGATGCTGCACTTGTGATACCCGCGATGCGATTTGTGGACAGCAACGGACAACCTACAACAAATTACCCTGCCAATCCAAACGGTAGTGCAGGCGGGTTGACCGCTGTGACCACGGCGGATGGACGTTTCACCGCCATGATGCCGCACCCTGAGCGCGTGTTTAGAAATGTGCAGATGAGCTGGACAGATTTAGTGCCAACAGGCGGCTTGGCTGCGTACAGCCCGTGGATTGAGCTGTGGCGCAATGCGCGTCGCTGGGTGGGGTCGTAAATGGACGGCGATTTAAGTCGTCCCTGCAAAATTCAAATTCACCCCAGCATCCGCAAAGGCGCAACCGACAAACGCGGATTGGATAAGCGGCTGGCTAAGATGACCTGCGGATGACTTGGCTTGATCATCAGGCTGATCGGGGTGGCAAAGAAGTTGACTTATTGCTGGGCGCTATCTCGCGCTGGCGGGTTTGGATCGGCTGTACTAGATGTCGGGCATCGCCAAAAAATATATATAACTGTAATTATAGTTATAAAAATAATAATGATATTAATAGTAAAACCATTAAAGCATTTGCTAATAAATTCAAAAAATAAAGTATAAATCGCAACCAGTATCCAAAATAGCATAGTGAGATCACTGAAAGTAGTGGTAAGCTTTGATACAGAATAACCCGCATCCCACGGCAGTTTACTCAAAAAATCACAAAATTTTTGCCCTTCTAATTTAGTGTGAAAATAACATGAACTGCCAGTATAATTTTTCTCTGCTATTATAATTTTATCTTCCCATTGCTTTTGCCAAAATTTACTTCCTCGATTTACTAAGCTCCATATCAAGCTGCAAACTATTCCGCAGCAAGCAATTAAAAGTTGAACTTCTTTGTTTAGCTTATTAGTATAAGCATAGCCGAATGCTGTTATTATTACAGTAGCAAATCCCCAAAAAAACAACGATCTACGCCAAAATAAATCTATTTCAAATTTTCGCACGTCAGATACTATCTTCAGCATTTCTAACGCTTGATCTTTCTCTTTCTCTTTCTCTTTGATCGTTTTATCTAGGTTTTGGTCTGTCATGCTAGTGCTCCTTGGGTGGTTTATTGTAGTCATATGCCCACGAAATAGCATCTGCTTTTCTAAGCACAATCCGCTGCCAAATTTCATTTTTTCCATCTTTTAACGCTGCAAATAACTGTGCATCAGTACGCGCCGTAACTGGTAGCTTTAGCGGTCGCCAATGAGTAACTATCTGCGAGCCAATACGGGAAATTATCCGAGCATCTGGCAAAGCACCTAATTTAGCAGTGGCATCTAATGCACAAGGCTTGCCATCATTTTTGAGTGCTAGATTTACTGAGTTGCAGCCATTTTCAGTAAGTATTATCGTGACGTGCTCACGGTCAACAGATAAGCCAAGCATCGTTATTGCAGCTTGAGGTACTAGTGCTGGGCGGCGCGATAGATGACTGAGAAAAACTATTGCGAATATGACACAAAATAAAAGCGCAAGTCCTCGCCGATGCGCAGGAGATGAAGCAACCGCTATAGAAAATAGCGCGAACATAGCGGGAAACAAAAAGAGCATACAAATTACTAGCCAATCCTCTTGGTTGCTTTGCTGCAATATCGACAAGCAAAGCAGCATCGGTATTGCCAGCACCCAAAAAGCCCAGAGACCAACTGAAATAGAAGTTAGAAAGAGATCATTCAACGAGAAGCGTTTGACGGAACGATATGAAATTAGAAATAAAAGCACGATAGTTGTTATCCCAATAGCCCACCAGCATTCATTGCGATAGCGGCTTTCAAAAGAAGCGTTTAATATGATGAAAAAAGGTAGCAAGAGACCTAGACCTGCTTGAAAAAATGCGGTGAATTTTGCCGAATTGCTTTCTACGTTCAGATATACCGTTGGCAGCATTAAGCTACCGCCAACTATTGCAACAAAAAATATGCCGACTAGGGCAACCGCCGCAATCGTACCCATAAGGTCTTTAAGTTCTAAGTCGGGTAAAAACCCGATTGAAGCAAAATAAATTAGCAAGAAAATTCCGCCAACTGCAAGTGCCAAACCCCAGATACTTGACCACGGAATCGCGCTTAGTTGCGCGAAGATTTTTACTATTTCAGATTTTTGTGCTTCTAATCGATGCTGTCTTCGAATTTGCATATGTGCTTTCTTTATTGGTCGCTATCCCGCGCTGGCGGGTTTGGGGCGGCTGCACTAGATTTTTGAGGCTTGAGCATGGCGTTTTCTATCGGAATTTGCATCCGATTAAACTCAATTCTGAGAGTTTTTGCTGCCCGTATTTTCCCTGTAGCCCTTTTTTTATATGGGGTTTAGGGGCTTTTCGGGGACGACAATTTAAGTCGTCCACACGCCGTAGAGCAACATCAAAGCTGTTCCCGTTAGCAGCGCGGGCACGAGACGTTTGCTTGGCTTGGACACCATGACGGCAAGGCTGAATACGCAAATCAAAATACGAATCAGCAGCGGCACGTTGTCCAGCAAGCCCACGGGCATGGCGATTAAACGAATCGTCAGCGCCGCCACCATCGCGTAAGTGACGGCGGAGAGCCACTTAAAAATTTCGCTTTCTTGGTGGATATGACCCGCCAACTTAACGCCAACGGCGCGGCAAATATAAGTGCCAATGCAAGCGGCGATCAGCGCCAGCCATAACCCCATTTCGTTACTCATGGTTGGATCACTTGAATAGAGCGATTGCGCAGAAAGCGGCGATCAATGACATAAGCCAACGTGCCCGCAACCAATCCTGTTGCCAAAAGACTGCTGTCTTTATCGAGCAAAAAGAAAAGTGGCCCCAGCAGGCAACCCAAGCCAATGGCGAGGCGATTACCCCAAGGCTTGACCTCGGTAAAAGTAAGCAAAAAAAACAGCGGATTGATAAACACCAAAGCCAACGTGACGGCGTTTGGCACCATGCCCGCCAAAAAATAACCCAGCACCGTGCCAGGCATTGAAATGAGCCAGCACGGCAGACCAAGACCGACAAAGTAACTAAGCCGATATTTGGGCTCGATTGTGGGGAACTCCCGCATCGACACCGCCCACGCGGTCATGGCAAGCAAATGCACATAGGCATAGAGTTTGTTGTTTCGGTCTTCTTTGGCAAGCTGCGGAAATAGCGTAATCGTCATCGTGATGAAACGAGCTGAGGTGAGCGTAACCGCCAGCGCAATCGCAATAAACGACGAGCCAGAAATCACCATCTCCATCAACACCACCTGACCTGGCAGAGCAAACATGAGTAAGCTGGTTAATCCCGTAAACCAAGCATTCACGCCGCTCGTGTGTCCCATTGCACCAAAGCCAATCATGCCCGCAAACAGCACCATCATCGGTGCGCCGAGTGCGTGTTTGAAGCCGCTCCAAAATGCTTGTTGCTGACTTGAGTAGGGTTTCATCATTGAAGTTGTTAGGCGCTCAAGCCTATGCGCTCAAGCCACCATTCCTAGCCGCGCCATCCAGCTAGCGAGTGCGCGCTCGTTGTCATTGCCCGCAGCATACATGGCGTGCATTTTGGCGTGCGACTCAGGGCGATGCTGATTGAGTTTGAGTTTGCCATCCAGTTGCCGGATAGCCAACTCAAAACCCACAATACCCGCTAGCATTTTGTGTTGATACGCTGCGCCCAGATCAATCCACTGCTGCTTGTAGGCGGGCTCATGGTCGCCAATTAATTTTTTAAGTAGGCGATCTTTGCCCTGCGCATCTTCAATCAAAGTAGCTGTTACGTTTGCATGAACGGTCAGATAGTTCCATGACGGTACGCGCACTAAATCAGGATAAATGTGTGGCGATAAATACGCATAAGGCCCCATGAATGTGACCAATGCTTCAGGACGCGCCGCAAGATATTTCCAGTGCTGATTTGGCTTGGCAACGTGCCCCAACAAGACGCATTGATCATCACGCTGCTCAAGATGCAGCGGCAAATGCGTGACATAAGGACGACCCTCGTCGTCGTTGCTAATGAGCGACGCAAACGGATAGTCACGCATCAAATCAAGTGCGTGATTTTTATCCTTGGCAACAAACTGAGGTGGTTGGTACATACGCATCCGTCATTCCCGCAGATGCGGGAATCCATGACTGTTGAATTATTTTTCAATAGCCAGCAGTTCAATATCAAAAATCAGTGTGGAATTGGGTGGAATCACGCCAGGCACGCCGCGCGCACCATAGGCTGTGGCGGGCGGGCAGATGAGCGTAGCTTTGCCGCCAACTTTTATTTTTTGCACACCTTCAGTCCATGCAGGAATCACGCCGCGCAGTGGAAACGAAATCGGTGCCTGACGCTTGTAGGAGCTATCAAACTCTGTGCCGTTCTCTAGCGTGCCTCGGTAATGCACTTTGACGGTGTCTGATGCCGTGGGGCTAGCGCCAGTTCCGACTTGCGTGTGAATGATCTTCACGCCAGAGGGCAAGGTTTCGGTGGTCGGTGCGGCGTTAGTGTCAGTGGTCATAAAGGCTCCAAGTGATAAAAAAGAAAAGGCTGAGGTTAAAAAAGATTTGCGGTTCATGTTGCGGTTGCTGAAAGTGCGGGTTGATTAAATTGGACGGGAATTCGTTGCCTACCAAATTGTACGAAGTCAGTGTGCCCAGCGTGATGAAAGTGTCCTGCAATGGACGTGCCACAAGCTGGGCATTGATGGCCGCGCATTGCATAGTTGGATATTTCATACCAATCCCGCACGATGAGCGGATGGTTGCAACTGGGGCAATGCGTTGTTCCGCCCGCCGTATCGTGGATGTTGCCTGTGTACACATAGTGCAGCCCTTGCGCCATGGCAATGTGGCGAGCACGGATTAAAGTTTCGGGCGGGGTAGCGGGCTTGTCCAGCATTTTGTAGTCTGGGTGGAAAGCCGACAAATGCAGCGGCACATCAGGACCCAGTTCACGCCTGACCCAACTGGCTAGCGCGGTGATTTCGGCATCTGAATCATTGGCGTCTGGAATCAGTAAGGTCGTGATTTCTAACCAGCAATTCGTTCGGTGTTTGATGTAGACCAATGTCTCCAAGACCGTTTGTAAATCGCCCGAGCAGGTGTTGGCATAAAAGCTTTGCGTAAAGGCTTTTAAATCCACATTGGCCGCGTCCATCTTGGCAAACAAGGCTTTGCGCGGCGCGGCGTGGATATAGCCCGCCGTCACTGCCACAGTACGAATACCGCTGGCGTGGCACGCATCGGCCACATCCATCGCGTACTCGGCAAAAATCACAGGGTCGTTGTAGGTGAATGCAATGGCGGGCGTTTTTAGCTCTAGGCAGCCTGCGGCAATTTGCTCAGGCAAAACGCGCTGGCCAATTTTGTCGGTGTCACGGCTTTTCGAGATATCCCAGTTTTGGCAAAACTTGCAAGCCAAATTGCAACCCGCCGTGCCAAAACTCAAAATACTAGAACCTGGGTAGAAATGATTGAGCGGTTTTTTTTCGATAGGGTCTAAGCAAAAACCCGATGAACGCCCATAGGTGTCCAAAATGATTTGATTGCCGCGCCGCTCGCGTACAAAACACAGACCGCGCTGACCTTCGTTCAATTTGCATTCACGAGGACACAGATCGCACTGTAAACGCCCGTCTGGTATAGCGTGCCACCAGTTGGCGAGGTAGCTATCCATCCGTTCGCCCTGAGCCTGTTGAAGGGTCTTCATGAAACTCTTGCACACGGTAGGTTTGTAACTGCACCGCATTCGACCAAAAATCAGCAGGCAAGCCTGCTTTCATTTTCAGCTGCGCCATGAACTGTTGCGCGTCCGCCATCTGTGCCCACACCTGTGGCAAGAAGGTGCTGCGATAAGTTTGGCCATTGACTTCAGCTAAAAAAATCACGCCATCAACCAGCGGCTGCAGTTGCCACAGCGCGTGGGCTTCGTTTGCAAAGCCAAGTGGCACGGGCGCTGTGAGGACAGAGACCTCGATGCCAAGACGCGGTGCTTCATCCGCCGTGACGGGGGTAAAGCGGTGGTCGTGCAGCGCCGCTGCCTGCGCATTGTGAATCACATCATCTTTGATCAAGCGATGTGCCATCAAACTGCCAATGCAACCGCGTAATTGCCCATTGTGGGACAGCGTCACAAAGCACGCGCCAGCTGCGTCTAGCCAAGGTGCTTGCATGGGAGTTGGCATAGCGGGAGCGCCCACAGCGTGATGCAGTGCGGCGCGTGCGAGTTGGACAAGCGCTGCGCCTTGACTGGCCGCTAGACCTTGCCCAGCAAGGCTTGTCATGGGTTCATAAAGAGCAAAGCTTGCGTAGCCCACCACGCGCTCGCGTCCTTCAGGCGTGTTACCCGCCGTATCGCCCGAGTTGCAATACGCCAGATGCTCAATGTTCAATTGCTTTTTGTTTGCCAGCATGAGTGCAGCATTCAGCGGTGTTGCGCCGCAAGCCTGCGCGTGCGTGATGTCGGTGTGCAAGGCGCGTACTTTCGCGCAAGTCACACTGTCTGTGGCGTTAGCTTGGGCATAGGTTTGAAAGTGTGATAAATCGGTGCTAATCACAATCAGCGTTTGCGTATGACCCCACAGCCGTTCAATCAGCACGGAGACTTGCTCGGCTGACACATCGCCTACCACCATTGGCACAATGCTTGGCTGCGCGGCCCTGGGTGCGTCCTTCCATAACCGCTGCAAAAACGGTAGATGCACCTCTAGCGCGTGCTCTTGCTCGTGTGCTTTCGCATAAGCACCCACAAAAGGTAAATCACTCACGGCCGCAACGCCCAGCGCATCCACTGCCATCGTTCCCAGCGGCGTAGCAAAAGCCGAAACGTTAGGCAGTGCAACGCCTGCAAAGTATTCGCGGTGCGCAGGGCAGAGCATCACGATACGTTGGATAGTGGCGATATGCGGCGCGATACGCGCATAGCCCACACTAGCCGCCAAGCCAGAGTAGACGTGACCTGCGTGCGGGACAACCAAGATTTTTGGACACACTGTCTGTGCGGGAAGCTGCGCTGCAACCAGCGCCTGCGCTTCGCTTAATTGCGCATCTACCTCGCGCATGAGGTTGAGCGGATCGCCAGCATAAAAAGCGTTGGCAAGGGCGGGGGGGCGAACCATAGAGGCGGTAGTCATGCGGATGATTTTGCCACGCCGAGATTTCATGTGGCAGACAATCAGGTCGGGCGGTACAAAAAAAACCGCTCATCTTTCGATGGAGCGGTTCTTTACTGGGAGAGCTAGCGCGAATTACTTCAGCTTGATCTCTTTGTATTCCACGTGCTTACGTGCCTTCGGATCAAACTTGGTGATCAACATTTTTTCAGGCATCGTTTTTTTGTTTTTTGTGGTGGTGTAAAAATGACCCGTTCCAGCGGTGGATTCGAGTTTGATTTTTTCGCGTGCGCCTTTAGCCATGATTCTTATTCCTTATGAATTTTGCGGGGATGATGGTTTACAGCTGACCACGAGCACGCATATCTGCGAGCACAGAATCAATACCATTTTTGTCGATTAAACGCAGGGCGGCGCTACTGATGCGCAGGCGGATCCAGCGGTTTTCGCTTTCAATCCAGAAACGGCGATATTGCAGATTCGGGAGAAAACGGCGTTTGGTTTTATTGTTGGCGTGGGAGACATTGTTCCCAACCATTGGGGCTTTGCCCGTTACTTCGCATACACGTGCCATGATGTGCACTTCTTTCTTTTTAAAAATAAACAATCCATTTGGATCGCACCTCGCTCAATCAGATTGAACCCTTGCATTCAAGTTTGACTAGCGGTCTAAGATTTCCCTGCGCATCACTGACGCTCACCGCAGGAAACCAAGCATTATAGTCAGTTTACTGAGATCAACTGTGAGCATTTAGTCCGCCTAGGTCAAAAAAAGCTGGACAAGATGGACTTGGCTAACTGTGCTGCCAGCACGGGGGGCACAGCATTTCCAACTTGCGTAAATTGCCTTGCAACAGGGCCTGTAAAAATGTAGTTATCGGGGAAAGTTTGAATCCTTGCGCACTCCCTAACTGAAATCGTCCGAGGTATAAAAGGGTGTAAATGCGATCTACCGCCACCAGCAGTCCCGCCAGCAATTACAGTTTTTGAGGGGAACAATGGATTCAATCTATCAACTCTGCCGAGTTGATCACGTGCGCCGTATGGTAGCTTCATATAACGCGCAATTGACTCAGCACTATGGTTGCGTGTTACATGATTTTCAATACTTGCGTATGGCAACTCAAATACCGAAGAGCAACTCATTTGTCTCCCTGTCATTTTTGGAGGAGTGAAATTTTTGCCCTTTCGATTTCCAATAATAAATAGACGAGTTCTATTCTGTGGGACATTATGCTCAGCGGCTAATAATACTAGCGGCTCATGTAGTGTGTAGCCGCAAGACTCAAGCTCGCTATATGCCTTTTGCAACTGTTCCCCACCATCAACAGCTAGAAGACCAGGAACGTTTTCGATCAAAAAAGAGGCGGGTTTGAATCGTTTTATCAATTCAACATAGTCAAATAGCAGATTGCCATTCGTTTTATGAGAGAAGCCAGTACGTTTAAAGTTTCCCCCAGCTTTGTTGTAGCGCTGATTTGATGCAATAGAGAACGGCTGGCATGGGGGGCCACCTACAAAAACGCCCTCAAATTCAGCAGACCCTAGCATTGGTCTCAAAATTTCCGTCATTTCATCGGTCTTTGAAACATCACCAGCATCAAGCGGTGGCCCAATAACTTTCCAATCGGGGCGATTCGCTCTCAAAGTATTGCAAAACAATTCAACTTTTTCAACCAAAGCGATGTGAGAAAACCCCGCAGCCTCAAATCCAAGATCCAGCCCGCCAGCGCCAGAAAAAAAACTCACAACTGGAATATTGTTGGCTTTCAATTTAAATTTGCTTAAGGGCTTGTAGTCAAAATTTTCAATGGATGGTTTTTCATAGTTTTGGTAAACTAAATCATCATATGTCCAATTATTTGCAGATAAAATCTCAGAGAAATTTACGCTAGAATCGATTGATTCTTTGATAAGTTTAATCTGTTTTTTAAGTTGATTTTTAGTTATTATATTTTGTTTCATAAAATCAAATCACTACTTTATGTTTTACTTCGTTATAGACATTCTTGGCTTCTTGATAACTTCTGAAGTCATTCAAGTCGTTATATTTAAACCACTTTGAATAATATTTATGAGTCGCGCGGTGGCAACTCGGACATAAACCTACAATATCTTTTAATGAGCTTGAGTTTTTCTCAAATCTGATGGGTGAGGATAGTGGCAAAAGATGGTGTAACTCCAATACTCTATCAGTCCAAGGATACCTCTTTTGAGTATCCATTTCACACATATCGCAATGATTTGGGTTTGATGTATGTTGAAAATAAAATTCTCTTAGCTTGCTGCTTCGCTCTGTTCGGATATGTGAAATTCGAGTTTTATTTCCTTCTGAAAATTCAATATCAAATGGATTCATCTCTCTACTATCAAATTTCGCAATTGTTTCATAATGATTTATTTTTTTCCCAAGATTTAATATCTCAAGCGCTGGATTTACGTTTCTTAGGCTAAAAGTTGGATTAAAAATATGGGCTACAAATTCCGCATCTTCTTTAGATTTAACATCCAAAAATAAATATGGATTTTTCCATTTTAAAAAACTAATCTGGGAAATGAATATAACCATCTCCCTTATTTGCCTCAACTCAACATTGCCATTAGCTATATGTGTCCCAGTAGCACTTAATTGAGAATAATGAGAAATACTTTCAGTGCCAATTACATTATTGCCTTTTACATAATTGACCACATCATCAATTGAAACAAAGTGTTGATTTTTATAAATATATCTTGACACTAAAAATTTGACAATTGCGCAAAATGGGAAAATTTGCACGTCATTAGTTTGATAATCATCAAATACTGGTGATGAGTAATAAAATCTTTGGGCTAGTACTAAAAAATATTCGTCAGAAGTAATTTTTTCGATGGCAATCTCTTTGCAAAGATCTGTGCAAATCAATTGATTATCAATTTCTGTAGCTAACAATTGGCAACCAAAAACACGCTTATAGTTTCGCCAAACCCTGTAGTTTTCAGGTGCAAAAGGCCTTTCCGAAAATTGACTTAATATAAATCGTAAGGTGTCGGGTTCATTCACCCGTGGGATTGGTCTCCCATTTAAAGACACTAGCGCGTTTGCAATATTTTTTATTTCATCGAATTGAAAATAATCGAGTCGTCCTTGATCCCATCGCCATTTTTTCAATTGAGTCTCCTTTTTATGTGCAACAACTGTCTGAACTTGTAGAGTTTACTGCTCCAAAAACCGCTGCGCATCGAGTGCGGCCATGCAGCCCGTGCCTGCGCTGGTAATGGCTTGGCGATAAATATGGTCTTGCACGTCACCTGCCGCAAAAATGCCGGGCACACTGGTTTGCGTGGCAAAGCCTTTGAGTCCCGTTTGCGTGACGATGTAGCCGCCTGCCATTTCTAACTGACCTGCAAATATTTCTGTATTGGGCGCATGGCCAATCGCAATGAAGCAGCCTTTGAGCGGAATGTCCTCGGTCGAGCCATCTGTGGTGCTTTTTAAGCGGATGCCTGTTACGCCCGATTGGTCGCCCAGTACTTCGTCCAGTGTTTGGAAGGTTTTGAGTTCAATCTTGCCAGCAGCGACCTTATCCATTAGCTTGTCAATCAAAATTGCCTCGGCTTTAAACTTGTCGCGGCGATGCACCAAGTACACCTTCTTTGCGATGTTCGATAAATAAAGCGCCTCTTCAACCGCTGTATTGCCGCCGCCCACGACGCAGCACACTTCGTTTTTGTAGAAAAAACCGTCGCAAGTTGCGCAGCCACTGACACCGCGCCCCATGAATTCGCTCTCAGACGGTATCCCTAGGTATTTGGCTGATGCGCCCGTGGCAATGATGAGCGAGTCGCAGGTGTAGGAATTGCTATCGCCAATCAAGGTGAACGGGCGCTTAGAGAAATCGACCTTGTTGATGTGGTCAAAAATAATGTCAGTTTTAAAACGCTCGGCGTGTTCTTGAAAGCGCTGCATTAGCTCTGGACCTTGCACGCCCATCACATCCGCGGGCCAGTTATCCACCTCGGTTGTGGTCATCAGCTGACCACCTTGCGCCATGCCTGTAATCAAGACAGGATTTAAATTGGCGCGCGCGGCATAAACAGCGGCTGTGTAGCCTGCTGGGCCAGAGCCCAAAATGAGTACTTTTGCGTGGTTGGTTGTGGGGGTTGGGGTTGGTGTATCACTCATAACGGCTCTTGGTGTGTAAACTTGGGATTGATGCTTCAATTCACCCATTTTATGTCGCTATGAAATTCCAGCCCTTGCTTCAACGCACGATCGGCTACGCAGCCGTTACTGGCTGGTTGATCTCATTACTCAGTCACTCAATCAACGATGCCGCTTGGTCAACCAGTGGTCGGCACGATGGTGCGGGCGCTCGCGAGTGGATGAGCAATTGGCTCGGCACTGTGGGTGCTTATGTTTCGGATATCAGTTTGTACCTCGCGGGCTGGTCCGTGTTGATTATTCCAATCGTGCTCGCTTTATATTGGCTGCGCCCCGCATCTAGGCCGCAGCAAGGGGCGTGGGCATTTATCCTAGGCAGCTTACTCCTCGCCAGCATGATGGAGTGGCTGGTTGGGCACAACGTCGATGCGGCATTGCCAAGCGGAGCGGGCGGTTTGTTGGGTGCTTGGCTTGCAAGCGCCGTTTTAAAAGGCTTGCCGTGGATGATGCATCACCAAGCCACGCTGGTATTGGTCTTGCTAATCGGCCTGCTTGCGCTTTTGCAGTGGACGCTCTCGTTTCGCTGGACGAATGTCGCGCGAAGCATCGGCGAGGCGCTAGAAGATTTGCGAAACGCCAAACGCAAAAAAGAAGAAGCGATTTTGGATGCAAGCCTTGGCGAGCAAGCCGCACGCGAGCGCGAAGTGCAAGTGCTGCATGACCGCGTGGCAAGCAGTCAACTGCATGAGCCAGACTTTGTGCCGTCGGGTGAATCTGCTTTGGTGGCTGCGGGCGGCGTGGTTGCAACAACACCCACCGCCGCCCTATCCACACTGGCGGTGCAAAAACCTAAGCCTGCGCCGATTAGCAAGCGCGTGGTGCGCGAGAGCCAACACACGCTATTTGTGGACGAGAGCACACGCCGCCTGCCGCGTGTTGACCTACTTGATCCGCCGCTTCTTAAACAAGAGTCGGTCTCGACGCAAACGCTGGAGATGACGAGCCGTTTGATTGAGAAAAAACTGAAAGATTTTGGCGTGGAAGTGCGCGTGATTGCCGCCATGCCAGGCCCGGTGGTGACGCGCTACGAGATCGAACCCGCCACAGGCGTGAAGGGCTCGCAGATTGTGGGCTTGGCAAAAGATTTAGCGCGTTCACTCAGCCTCGTGTCCATCCGCGTGATCGAGACGATTCCTGGCAAAAACTGTATGGCGCTAGAGCTACCCAACGCCAAGCGGCAAATGATTAAGCTGTCCGAAATTTTGGGCGCAAACGCATACAACGATGCCAAATCCCTACTCACGATGGGACTTGGCAAAGACATTGCGGGGCAGCCCGTGGTGGCCGATCTAGCAAAAATGCCACATTGCTTGGTGGCGGGAACAACGGGTTCGGGCAAATCGGTGGGCATCAACGCCATGATTCTCTCGTTGCTCTACAAGGCCGAGCCGCACGAGGTGCGCCTGTTGCTGATCGACCCCAAGATGCTAGAGATGAGCATTTATGAAGGCATTCCGCACTTGATTGCGCCAGTTGTCACCGATATGCGCCAAGCCGCGCATGGCCTCAATTGGTGCGTGGCAGAGATGGAGCGGCGCTACAAACTCATGAGCAAAATGGGCGTGCGCAACTTGGTGGGATTCAACAGCAAAATCACCGAGGCGAAAGAGCGCGGCGAGCTGATTCCTAATCCGTTTGCGTTAAATGTGGCCGAGCCCGAGCCGCTAGAAACGCTGCCGCATATCGTCATCGTGATTGACGAGCTAGCCGATTTGATGATGGTGATCGGCAAGAAGATTGAAGAGCTAATCGCACGACTCGCGCAAAAGGCGAGGGCGGCAGGCATTCACTTGATTTTGGCGACCCAGCGACCATCGGTTGATGTGATTACGGGACTCATCAAAGCGAACATTCCCACACGGATTGCGTTTCAAGTTAGCAGCAAAATCGACAGCCGCACCATCCTCGATCAAATGGGCGCAGAAGCCTTGCTTGGCATGGGCGATATGCTCTACATGCCAAGCGGGACGGGCTTTCCGACAAGGGTGCATGGCGCATTTGTCAGCGATGAAGAAGTCCACCGCGTGGTCGATTATTTAAAAGCGCATGGCGAAGCCAACTACATCGACGGCGTGCTGGAGGGCGGCGAAGCCGAGGGCGATTCGCTGGATAGCTTAATGGGACATGGGGCTGGGGCGGGTGGTGGGGCTGGGGGCGGTTCGGAGAAGGATGCGCTTTACGACCAAGCGGTGGACATCGTTTTGAAGAACCGCAAAGCCAGCATCTCACTGGTGCAACGCCATTTAAAGATTGGCTACAACCGCGCGGCGAATATCTTGGAGGCGATGGAAAAAGCCGGACTGGTCAGCAACTTGAGTAGTAGCGGACAGCGGGAAATTTTGGTTCCCAATCGGAGTGAATAATGAGATTTTTAATAACCGCGCTTTGTCTCTTGGTAGGCTCTTTGGCCCATGCCAACGGACTCGAAGCATTAGACCAATTCATCAAATCCACCAAAAACGGACAGGCCGAATTTATACAAACGGTGACTTCCCCTGCCAGCAGTGACGGCAAGGCAGGCAAAGTCAAGTTATCGCGCGGTACGTTTGAGTTTTTGCGCCCCAATCGATTCAAGTTCATCTACACCAAACCGTTTGAGCAAAGCATCGTCGCCGATGGGCAAACGCTTTGGCTACACGATGTAGATTTGAATCAAGTCACGGCGCGCAAACTCGCTAGCGTGATGGCGGGCAGTCCTGCCGCGCTATTTGCATCCGCGCCCAATCTGCAAGCCTTGCAGGCCGAATTCACGCTGCAAGCCATATCTGATAAGGCTTCCGATAAGGCAGGTAGCTTGGATTGGGTTCTGGCGACGCCAAAAACCAAAGGTAAACAAGACAGCGGCAGCTTGCTGCAAAGTGTCAAAGTAGGCTTTCGACAAACCGCATCAGGTACAGAAATTGCGCAGCTAGAGATGATTGACAGCTTTGGTCAAACGTCCGTGATTAAATTTGATAAAGTGAAAATCAATACGACACTCTCAACTGCCGACTTCAACTTCAAAGTGCCTGCGGGCGTGGATGTGATTAGGTAATATCCGATGTTCAATTTCGACCATAGACGGTAAGGTTTTCAGGTCGTAATCAGCTTGTAGAGCCATCCACGAAGCCGCATCACCACCAAAGAACTGCGCCAAACGTGCCGCTGTATCCGCTGTGACGCTACGCCGTTCATTGATAATTTCATGAATACGTGTTGCAGGTACAGATAGAGCAATCGACAAAGCGTTTGCGCTCATGCCTAGTGGCGACAAATAATCTTCGCGTAGCACTTCGCCCGGATGAACAGGACGCATGCCATTTTTAATAGTCGTCATATCAAATCCTTTCAGTGGTAATCCACTATTTCAACCACCCAAACGCCGCCATCGCGCCATTCAAAGCATATCCGCCATTGGTCGTTCACTCGAATGCTGTGTTGACCTTGCCTAGAACCTTTCAAAGCCTCTAGCCTGTTACCAGGTGGAGCACGTAAAAAGTCCAAAGTCTTCGCCGCGTTCAGCTGCGCTAGCTTGCGTTCAGCAACTGTTTGGATGGCGCGAAACCTTTTAGGTTGACGACCAGCAAACATAGCTTCAGTATCTGAGCACTTAAAAGAGTGAATCATTGGGCAAGTGTATTACGTTTGACGTAATATATCAAAAGAGCAAACAACGTGCAAATTTGCACCGTGTTTTTTACCAATCCTCTGTATCTCTTCGCGTTTGGTCATACTGGTTTTTTTAATCTTGGCTGGACTGTGGTGGGCGGTTGATCGTGGTCAATTTGAAGACTTAGAGGGCGAAGGCGAGAGAATTTTGCAGAAAGATTTTTAGGGAACTTCTATCAATCACCGTTCACCCTGAGCTTGTCGAAGGGCTGCAATCACCATTCACCCTGAGCTTGTCGAAGGGCTGCAATCACCATTCACCCTGAGCTTGTCGAA
>JASGCK010000004.1:0-138843 GCA_030054145.1 Cytophagales bacterium | reverse complement strand
GGGTTGCTGCTACAACGCATTGATTGAATTGGCGCAAGGGCTTCGACAAGCTCAGCCCGAACGGAAATGAGGTTATGCAGCGAGTCCTTCACCGCCGAATTCTCAGGTAAAAGCGGTAGCAATAACACACAATATACCATCTCAGGTCTTAATTTATCTGGCAGTGATGATTATGTCGGACTATTTGGCTGTGCCTCTAATGCAAATATACATGATGTGGTATTAGACAACCCATCTGTATCAGGAAGAGATTCTGTCGGAGCGATATTAGGATATGCGGGAGATAATGTTACGATAAAGAACTCTGCCGTCAAAGGTGGAAGTGTTACAGGTAATTCCTATATTGGAGGATTGGTGGGGAGATATTTAAAGGACACAGGAAACTCAACTTTTAATTTAGCAAATTCATATTCTCTTGCTAATGTTATTGGTGTAAGTATAGTTGGCGGATTAGTTGGAGAAATGGGGTCTCTTTCTCCTATTGACTATGCCACCATACAAAACTCCTATTTCGCAGGAATAGCCAGCACAACAGGGATAGGCTCCCTTGGCGGTATATTAGGAGAAAATAATCTAACAGGGAGCAACAAGCTCAATCTGGTGAATAATCTTGTAATCGGCAAAATCGCCCCAGCAAAGGACAGCGAAGGCTATGTTGGCAACTTTGTCGGATTATTGATAGGTAGTAATAGAGAGAATTCTTTTAAAACAAATCCTAAACAAATCGAGGACTATAACAAATCCTCTCTTGTTAATTTTAGTCATTATTGTGATAATAAACTCGGTGCCGGTTATGCCACAGCAACAAAAAATAACCCTAACGGTATGGCTTGAGCGGGCGGTAATGGAAATGGTAATGCTTGAAAATTTGAAAATTATGATTTCTCTAACTCTGGATTAAATGGAGGTGCGCCTACTATAAATCCATCCGATACCAATAACTTAGGAGGAAGAGCCTTTACCAATACCACCTTAACACAAGGCTTTAAGAATCTATTAAGCGGAGCGAATTTTGAAAAGAAACTTAATAGAGTTAATATCGCAAATGGGATAAATACAAAATATTTTTTTACTGATTCAAATTATTCTGATTATATAATTAATAATCCTAATTTACCAGTATTGAAAAAATTAAGTTCAAATGAAGAAGTCGGAGGACAAAATCCAAGAATATCGTATCCAAATTATGGAACACCAACTTGTACTCTTGATCTAACCGCAAAGTCTGTAATATAAAATAATTAAATTAAAATTAATACCTTGAATAAAAAAAGCCCCAATCGTAAAGATTGAGGCTTTTGTGATGTCCTTTCTTAAAAAAAGTTACTGACAAATAATGCTGGCAAAATGAATAGTTGTTACACCATTCGTGTTGCCGGCTTTGTCCGTTTGGCGGATTGCAACCCAATAATCATTACCCAAACTGCTGGTATCAAGGGTACTTCCGTTCCCGTTGATCCAATTGTTTCCAACCGATGGAGAGTTCACACCGCAGTTTCCTATGTGTTGCCATTGCCAAGTAGCATCGACTTCAAGTCCTTGAACTTGCTTTGGATTTCCCAAAGACAAATCCATTTGACCAGGTGCAACCGTATCCAATGTGAACCCAAACGAAGTCGCCCCGCTCACATTCCCCGCCACATCCGTTAGGGTGGCGGTGACGGTGATGGTGCCGTCGTGGATTTGCCCGGTGAGGTAGTTAACCCCCGTAGGCAATGCTGGGTTGTAACGAGGATGGTCAGGGGCATTTGATGTCCAACCATTCCCCATCTCGCCAGCTGTTAAGCTGACGGTGGTAGATCCCGATGCGGGCATTGTGGTGGTTTTCACCACTACATTGCCGTGTGTATCGGTGTAGGTAAGTCGGAGCGATGCTCCGGCTTCGCCAACCACTTTGACCGTGGGGTCATTTGTGATGAGGTCCTCCGCGAACGAGGGCGAGCCCCCGTTTGTGGTGTCGTTTTGCAATGACACTGTTGGAGCAGGTGGTGGTGTGGTATCGGTGTTAACCACCGCTACAACCGTCACCAGCACCGTGGTGCTGACTGGATTGTAGTTGCTGTCACCATCTTTGGAGACGGTGACAGTGCAAGTACCTGTACCCACACCGACCACATTCACGGTGCTACCCGTGAGTGTGGCTGCGCAGACCGATAACGGCGAAGCCGTTACCGACATCGCTCCGTTGCCATTGCCGCCAGCTATTCCCACCGTTCGGCTGTTGCCGACGGTGATTGTCGCTGTCGTTGGTGTTGCCACCAATGCGGATTGCGACACTTTTGATGGTGCATTAACCGTCACCGAGACCGAGGTCTCGGCTGGGTTATAGTTGCCATCGCCGTCTTTGCTGATGGCGATTGTGCAGACACCCGTTGTGACACCAGTCACATTCACGGTGTTAGCTGTGAGTGTGGCGGTGCAGACAGATAACGGCGAAGCCGTCGCAGTCATAGCACCATCACCAGAGCCCCCCTCGACCACGACCGACTGGCTTGAGCCAGCGGTCAAAGCAAACCCCGAAGGATTTGCTATCAAGGTAGCCTGGGCTACCTTGGCAGGAGTGGTGGGTGGGGTGGTAGGTGAGGTGGTGGGGGGTTGGCCTCCACCGCCTCCGCCACCGCAGGCGGTTAGGGTGACTGCTACGAGTGCCAATGCCAAGATGGCATAGGCTTTGTTGGCGAAGGTCGCCACCCTTTTTAGAACATTCATATCAAACCCTCCAAAGGTGGCGAATTGCTCCGTCAGTTTAAAAAAAAAAGGAAATTGTAAAAGAACAGTTTTTGACGGGCTTTTAAGGGGGTTTCTATCCATTCAAAAACGCCGATCTATCAATTCAAAAAACGCCGTTTTATCAATTCAAAAAATGCCGTTCTATCAATTCAAAATCGCCGTTCAGGCTGAGCTTGTCGAAGCCCTTGCGCCAATTCAATCCATGCGTTGTAGTAGCAGCCCTTCGACAAGCTCAGGGTGAACGGTGATTGCAGCCCTTCGACAAGCTCAGGGCGAACGGCGATTGCGGCCCTTCGACAAGCTCAGGGTGAATGGCGATTAATGGAGGTTCTCTAGAGGGAGTAAAGAGAGTTCAATTTGAGCTTTTAGCTTTGTGCCGATATGTCAGCGCATCGTAAGAGCCGCGTCGCATAGTTCGCTCCGTTCTTTCGTGACCAGCATTTCTTATATTCAGGAGCGTTTTATGAGCACAGCCGTTGAGTCCTTGTTAGTTGAAAACCGCGTTTTTAATCCACCCACAAAGTTTGCTAAGACTGCCCGCATCGGTTCGATGACGCGCTACAAAGCGATGTGCAAAGCTTTTGAGACTGACTTTGAGGGCACATGGGCGCGTTTGGCGCGTGAGAATTTGATTTGGAAAAAGGGTTTCAAAAAGACGTTAGATGAATCGAGTGCACCGTTTTACAAATGGTTTGAAGACGGCACGTTGAATGCCTCTGCCAATTGCTTAGATCGCCACATGGGTACGCCGACGGAGAATAAAACGGCGATTATTTTTGAGGCCGATGGCGGCGAAGTGACCAAGATCACTTACAAAGAATTGTTGGCGCGTGTGTCGCAGTTTGCCAATGCGCTTAAGGCTCGCGGAGTCAAAAAAGGGGATCGCGTTTTAATTTATATGCCCATGACTGCGGAGGGCGTGATTGCCATGCAGGCTTGCGCCCGTATTGGTGCAACGCACTCGGTGGTGTTTGGCGGTTTCTCGGCCAAGAGCATTCACGAGCGCGTGCTTGACGCAGGCGCGGTGGCGATTGTGACGGCCAATTATCAAATGCGCGGCGGTAAAGAGTTGCCCTTGAAAGCCATTGTTGACGAGGCTTTGGCGATGGGTGGCTGCGAGTCCATTCAGTCGGTGCTGGTGTACGAGCGCACACCAACGGCTTGCCCTATGACGGCAGGACGCGACCTTACATTTACCGAAGCACTCAAAGGTCAAAAGAAAAATTGCGCCCCCGAAGTTGTGGGTGCGGAGCATCCGCTCTTTATTCTCTACACCAGTGGATCGACAGGTAAACCCAAAGGCGTGCAGCACAGCACGGGCGGTTATTTGCTGTGGGCGAAGCTGACGATGGAGTGGACGTTTGACATCAAGCCCAAAGACGTGTTTTGGTGTACCGCTGATATTGGTTGGATTACGGGGCACACCTACGTGGCGTATGGACCACTTGCCGCTGGTGCTACGCAAGTCATTTTTGAGGGCGTGCCCACCTATCCAAACGCAGGTCGTTTCTGGCAGATGATTGAGCGTCATCAAGTTAGCGTGTTCTATACGGCGCCAACGGCGATTCGTTCGCTGATTAAAGCGGCGGAAGGCGATGAGGCGGTGCATCCCGCACGCTCTAACTTATCGACTTTGCGTATTTTGGGATCGGTGGGCGAGCCCATTAATCCAGAAGCTTGGATGTGGTATCACAGGCACGTGGGCGGCGAGCGTTGCCCAATCGTGGATACCTTCTGGCAAACCGAAACAGGCGGTCACATGATGACTCCGCTGCCAGGCGCAACGCCGCTGGTTCCAGGCTCTTGCACATTGCCGCTGCCTGGCATCATGTCAGCGATTGTGGACGAGGTGGGTAACGATATTCCCAATGGCTCGGGCGGTATGCTGGTCGTGAAGCGTCCTTGGCCTTCCATGATTCGCACGATTTGGAATGATCCCGAGCGCTTTAAGAAGAGCTATTTCCCAGAGGAGATGGGCGGCAAGCTTTATTTGGCGGGCGATGGCGCCGTGCGGTCGGCTGACCGCGGTTACTTCCGCATCACGGGGCGTATTGACGATGTGCTCAACGTCTCAGGTCATCGTCTGGGCACGATGGAAATTGAATCCGCCTTGGTGTCGATGACGGATTTAGTGGCAGAAGCCGCTGTGGTTGGTCGTCCCGACGATTTGACGGGCGAGGCGATTAGCGCCTTTGTGGTTTTGAAACGCTCACGTCCAACAGGCGAAGAAGCGAAAAAGATTGCAACTATTTTGCGCAACTGGGTGGCCAAAGAAATCGGTCCAATTGCCAAACCAAAAGACATTCGCTTTGGCGACAACCTGCCCAAAACACGCAGCGGAAAAATTATGCGTCGGCTCTTACGTTCGCTGGCAAAGGGTGAGGCGATCACGCAAGATATTTCGACACTTGAGAATCCCGCCATCTTGACTCAGTTGGCTGAAGCCATCTAAGCGTATCTGGCATTCCCGCGCAAGCGGGAATGTCTGCGCCTGAACCTGAACCTCAACCTTAACCTCAGCCGCCGCGCTTCATCTCCCGCAGCATAAAAAGGTAGAGTCCCTCTACCTTTTCTCTCGCCCATAGGGTTTTGCGCAGGAACTTGAGGCTAGAGGACACGCTGGGATCAACGTTAAAACAGCGAATCGGGATTCGAGCTCCGAGTTCCTCCCAGCCAAAGTGCTCAACCAGACGCGTCACGATGACCTCCAAGGTCAGTCCGTGCAATGGGTCTTGCGCCATCTTGCTCTTATTGCTGGGCTGGGTGCGTGTGGTGCGTGCGCATCGATGCGTGCTTACATGCTTGCGTAATTGGGACCACCGCCGCCCTCGGGCGTGACCCAGACAATGTTTTGCGTCGGGTCTTTAATATCGCAAGTTTTGCAGTGAACGCAGTTTTGTGCGTTGATTTGCAGGCGATCCGAGTTGTCTTCATTTTTGACAAATTCATAAACACCAGCTGGGCAATAGCGGCTCTCAGGCCCTGCATACTGGGCAAGATTGATGCTGACGGGAACGCTGGCGTTTTTGAGCGTGAGATGCGCAGGCTGGTTTTCGGCGTGATTGGTGTTGCTGACAAACACGCTGGATAGGCGATCAAACGTCAGCACATTATCGGGCTTGGGATAGTGAATCGGCTCGCAAGCCACGGCTGGCTTGAGGCTCTGGTGGTCAGCTTTGGTGCGACGCAAAGTCCAAGGCGGTGTTTTGATACCGATTTTTGGCAAAAGCCAATGCTCGACAAAGGTCATCACTGAGCCAACGATGAAGCCCGATTTAAACCAAATTTTGAAGTTGGAAGCGGACTTGAGCTCGTTGTGCAGCCAGCTCTTGGCAAAGGCTTCGGGGAAGGCTGTTAGTTCGTCATGTGCGCGTCCCGCAATGACCGCTTCGTAAGCGGCTTGGGCTACCAGCATTCCGCTTTTCATAGCGGCGTGGCTACCTTTGATGCGGGCCGCATTCATCATGCCTGCATCGCAGCCAATCAACGCGCCGCCTTTAAATACCAGCTTGGGCAGACTACCCAGTCCCCCATTGTTGATGGCGCGAGCGCCGTAGCTGATGCGCTTGGCACCAACCAAATGCTTTGCAATGATTGGATGCGTTTTCCAGCGCTGCATCTCTTCAAACGGACTCAAATACGGATTGCTGTAATCAAGGCCTGTGACAAACCCGAGCGTGACTTTGTTACCCTCAAGGTGATACAAAAAGCCACCACCAAAGGTCTGCATATCCATCGGCCATCCTGCGCTATGCACCACCAGCCCTGGCTTGGCGTTTTCGGGCGGTACTTCCCACAGCTCCTTAATGCCCAGCGCAAAGCTCGCGGGGTCTTTGCCTTGCATGAGATTGAACTTTTCAATTAACTGCTTGCCTAGGTGTCCGCGTGCGCCTTCGGCAAACACGGTGTACTTAGCGTGTAGTTCCATGCCGATTTGGAACTCATCCGTCGGCTCACCGTCT
The DNA here is from genome assembly GCA_030054145.1 of Cytophagales bacterium. Classification (GTDB taxonomy): domain Bacteria; phylum Pseudomonadota; class Gammaproteobacteria; order Burkholderiales; family Burkholderiaceae_C; genus JASGCK01. Next base: position 132,151 of record JASGCK010000004.1, on the reverse strand, counting down.
TTGCCAACGCCCATATTGCCTGTGGCAATGCCCATGACAGCGCCTTGTTCGTTGTACAAAACTTCAGCCGCCGCAAAGCCTGGGAAGATTTCAACGCCAAGTGATTCGGCCTGCGTCGCCAGCCAACGCACCACATTGGCAAGACTGACGACATAGTTGCCGTTGTTGTGCATATTGTTTGGCACAAGAAAGTTTGGCGTTTTGAAGCCGCCTGTTTTTGTCAAAACAAAAATTTCGTCTGCCGTAACGGGCTGATTGAGTGGTGCGCCTAGTTCCTGCCAATTGGGGAACAGCTCGTTCATAGAGCGCGGATCCATCACCGCGCCGCTCAAGATGTGCGCGCCAGGCTCCGAGCCTTTTTCTATCACGCAAACCGACACTTCTTTGCCGCTGTGAGCGGCTAGTTGCTTGAGCTTGATGGCGGTGCTAAGTCCGCCAGGACCTGCGCCTACGATCACAACGTCATATTCCATGCTTTCGCGTGGGCCAAATTGGGTGAGAATATCTTGATTAGTCATTTTTAGATTTTAAGATAGTGAAACCATGCGTTACCTCATTCCCGACAACAAAAAACTTGTTTACCAATCCACTTTTCCAATGCGCTGGGGCGACATGGATGCGATGGGCCATTTGAACAATACGATTTATTTCCGCTATTTTGAAACCGTTCGCATCGATTGGTTGCATGACATTGGCGCACGTCCTGATCCCAATGGCGAGGGTTTTGTGATTGCCAATGCGGTTTGCAATTTTTATAAACAACTCAGTTATCCATGCAACATCGTTGCCAAACTGTACGTGAGCGATGTCGCTAGAACCACATTCGAGACGTGGATTACGCTGGAATTAGAAAATGAGCCTGATGTGATTTATGCAGCAGGCGGCTCCACCACCATTTGGATTGACTCGGTTGCTAAAAAAGCGGCTAGCTTGCCCGAGTGGATGCTCAAACTGCTCACATCGCCTTAAACAAATAACCGTATAAGCGGCTGACGGCAAGGGTTTCTGGGCGCTCCCGCAGTTTTAGCATCACCTTAAAACTCTCATCGCGGTGTACCGAGGCAATGCTGTTGACGCGCACCACGGTACCGCGATGCACTTGCCAAAAGACGTTTGGGTCTAACTGCCCAATCAGCTCTTTGAGCGGCGTGCGAATCAAATACTCCTGCTCCGCTGTCAGTACGCGGATGTATTTATCCGCCGCCTCAAAGTAAACCACATCATCCATAGGAACCATGTGAATGGTTGTGCCTGAGGCGGTTTGGCGGCTTGCTTGAATGCGCTCAAGCCTTGGCTGCGGCGGCACCATAGACTGCATGATCTGGCGCAGTTGGCTGGTGGTGGCATCGAAAGACGCGGCTGATGGCGGCTCGCTTGCTTGCAGGGCAAGGCGTTGTTGAACGCGCTCGATGGTTTTTGCCAGTCGATCTGCACGAACGGGTTTGAGCACGTAGTCCACAGCCTGAACTTCAAAGGCTTGCACGGCATATTGATCGTATGCGGTGACAAAAACTAATAGCGGTAAGTTGTGCGAATCAGGGAGTTGTTCTGCCAAGCTAAAGGCCGCTTCCAAGCCGGTCATAACGGGCATTTGAATGTCTAAAAAAAGCACATCAGGTTGTAGGGCCAGCGCTTCTTTGACGGCACTTTCACCATCACCCACAACGGCGGCAACAAACAGCGCAGGCCAAGCGCGGGCTAATTCGCGTTTGAGCGATTCGGCAAGCAGCGGTTCATCTTCAGCAATAACGGCGCTAATTGGTTTCATGGGTTTTGGTTGTCAGTGGCATCGTGATGGTGACCAGCGTTCCGCTTGGCAAGTGGTCTTGAATTGTCACGCTAGCACTTGAGCCATACAGCGTGACCAAACGTTCGCGCATTTGCGCAAGTCCAAATCCAGAGCTAGAGTCAGCGCCTTTGCTGGAGCCGGGCTCCGCGCTATCGTAACCCTTGCCGGTATCCATAACCGTCAAAATTAAGTGTTGATTTTTTTGCACGGCACCCACATGAATCGCTCCACCAGCGGCACTGGGCTCTAGGCCATGTATGACGGCGTTTTCAACCAAAGGCTGTAGCAGCAAAGCGGGGCAGGGCGTGCCCTGCAACGCAGCAGGGAGATCAAGCGTGTAGCGCAGCCGCGATCCCATACGAATGTGCATGAGTGCGAGGTAGTCGTCTAAGCGCGCAAATTCAAGGGCGAGCGCGTGCGTGGTAACGCGCGACGCGCCTAGCGTGGCGCGTAGGTAGTCGATCAATCGATCTAGCATGGCAGTAGCGCGGGCGCTATCCAAATCGATCAGTACGCGCAAATTGGCTAGCGTGTTGAACAGCATATGTGGCTCAAGCTGCGATTGCAGCAGTTGCAACTTGGATTCGGTTGCTTGGCGCTGGGCAATGTGCAGGCGATTTTGTTGATAATAAAAAACGATAAAAGCCATGCTAATGGACACGCACAAAATGACATAACCCGCTAATTTTTGCGGGGCATAGCGCCACAAATCAAACGTTGACCAACCGCCATACCAATCCCCAATGGCCGTGCCAATAATGAATCCCAGCACAATGCTGGTCAAAATAAAAATTTTTTCCCCGCGTACTTGTGACCAGGGTTGACCTTCGGACATTGGAAATAAACGCCGCCGAACGAGATCCGTTAACAACCAAATAGGCGTTGCGATTGCATACGAGTAGACCAACTGCACATCAAGAGCAAGACGGTTTTGCAGCGCCCACAAGACCACCGTCACCACACCTGTGATGAGCATGACAAAACAAAAGCGACGAAATATGGATGGGCGATTCATAGATTGATGTGCAGCGGCCGGCGCAAACGGATTGCCCAGTAAATAATCAAAGGCGTTATGAGGATGGACGGCGCAATCCACACCAACCACCCAGGCTGTACACCACGAATGTTGACAACGGCTAGGGCAGTCACCGTGGCAATTGTGCCAGCCATCATGTGCCTCATGTGGTTCACAATTCGCTCAGTGCCTTTGAATTTATTTTTGCGCAGACCTTGGATTTCGGTAACGGCGAGCACCCCTGCAATGCCCGCAAAAACAAGCAGAACCACATGATTCGTTCCCGCGCTTATTGAGCCCAACCACAGCATGACGAAGGCAGTCATCAGTCCAAAAGCACTTACCGTCCAATCAAGCGCTGTGGCTGTACCGCTTCGATTTTTTGCTCGCGCATAACCGCTAGCAACAAGATAGGCGCTGAAGCAGCCAACGGCAAACAAAAACGCATTGGGCTTTAACGCACTCATCGTCCAAGCGGTCAACGAGATCAACGCCATGCTACAGACATACGCCATGCCCCATCGGCGATGCGCGGTTTTTCCTTTGGCAACAATGAGGGCACTCACAGCACTGAGCAGTGCGACAGAACCAGCCGCAATATGAAGAGCGAGCAAAACGGCATACATGATTAGCTTCCTCGCGCCAGTTTGAGTAGCTGCCCAGCTCTACCCGCAAACGCGCCGCTACAAGCGCCGTAGAGCAACCCGATAACGACGGGGAATGCATCGGAGAGTGCAAAACTGGTGCGCATACCTATGTTCACGCCAACAAAGAATTTGAGGAAAAAAATGGCCATCATCAAGACGAGTGGAAGGGCGGAACCTTGAACGTTCAATTGTTTGGTGGTGACATCAAAGACCGCCCCGATAGGCGGCTTGCCTTGCATCATCAACCAAGCTGTGAGCGCATAACCTAGCGCCCATGCCAATAACGGTAAGGCTTCCCAGCCAAAAGCGCTTACAACGCCCATAAAAGACCAGACTAAAAACACCATCGGCACAATGATCACACGCCGCAGCGCCAGCGTTCGCCTGCGCATCTGCAAGAGTCCAAGAATCACAAGCACCACAAATAAAACAAAAACCCATTTCGGGGTGTTGGTGAGGATTTGATTAAGCATGGTCATTGTTATTTCAGGTTTTGATTAAAAAAGGCGGTGATGAGACCAAACGCCTTGGCTCTGTCGGCAGGATCAAATGCGGGGTTTGGATAGCCACCGCGCACTTGCAGAGCGCCTACCGATTGGGCGGTGCTAGCAGGCCACGGCCCAAGTAAATCGAAGTGACTCGCATTGTTTAATTTCATCAACAGTGTGCAGTTGTTGCAATTGGCAAGCAGATAGTTGGAATGAAATGTGGGGAGCAACAACTCATCGTTTGCCGCACTCACAACGCCTACAGGAATGCGTAATCTTGCAAGACTTTCAGTTGTAAATATGGCCGCCACAGGTACAGTGACAGTTATTGCTTTGATTCGCTTATCTTCAGGACTACCGATATTGGTTTTTAACTCTTTAGGTAAATAGGATTCTGGTGTGGATGCTGCAAGTGTGTATTGCGAACGGCGTTTGATCTGACCTAGTTTGTCGTTCGCGAGACCATTTAAACAAAAGCCAATATCCTCGTCCATGTTCTTGCCGCAGTGTCGAATCATTGTCAGCATATTCCACTGCGCTCCTGCAACGGTTAGCGCTGTTGCGCCGCCAGCCGACATACCATGAACGCCGACTTGATGAGCATCAAAAAGTGGATTCCATAAAGAGTCTTTGCTAAGCGCGTCAATGACTTTAGAAATCTCTAGTGGCCGCGTCTTCCAACTCTCAGGACCTGCTTTGCTGACATCTTTCCAGTTGTCGCCCGTGTGTAGCGGCTGTGCGACGATGTAACCTGCCTTCGCTAAAGTACTGGCGATTTGATGGTCGCTTTGGCTGCTGCCGCCAGTGCCGTGAGATAAAACGACGAGGCGGTTGTTGCCCTGCTTGGGACTTGCACCTTGTGCAACATCTAATTGAAATGCGCCAAACGACATGGTTTGTGATTTTGCATCGGTTGGGTAAACCATCGTCACAGATAGCCCGTCGATATTGAGCTCGCGCATACCCACCTGCGCGAAAGCCATACTGGCTGTGGCGTAGAGAAAAACGCCGATTTGCAATGCTTTGATCATTTTGCGGCTCCTGACAACGCCGCGCGCTCTTTAGCGATCATTCGTTCGCGCATTTGATGTCCTGCGATAGATGATTGAAACCAAACTACTGCGCCATGTATAGCAAGTCCTAACCCCCAGCCCATCAGCGCAAACCAATGCCAGTGGCGACCTTGAAAGATTGACGCGGTAATTAAAAATAAATTCACGCAAGCGTAAATGGCGGCATGGAAAAACCAGCCCATTTTTGCTTTAACACGGCGCACGGCGATGCGCTCAATTTGTTCGGCTGACATAGTAGATAGTTGCATGATGGGTCGCTCCAAAATTAGTGGTGATTGAACTATGCCAAACCAACCCTTTAAAAGCCAGTTCACTGCGACGAAGCGCATAAAAATCGGAGCGAATCAGCACGAAGGTGCTCTGAGATAATTGCGGGCACTTTCTTCATCACACCTTTATTTATGAGCTCAGATGCGTGGATTGCACTTTGTCGTGCCGCAGATTTGTTAGACGGCGGCGACGCTGTGCCGTTCGATGTTTCTTACGCAGGCCAAACCTGCCGTGCCTTTGCCATTCGTTACCAAGGGATTGTCCACGCATACCTCAATCGCTGCTCGCACGTGGCGATGGAGCTTGATTTCCAACCGAACCGCGTTTTTGATAGCGCAGGGCAATGGCTGATATGCGCATCACACGGCGCGGCGTATCAGCCCGAAACAGGCGCGTGCGCGGGCGGACCTTGCAGAGGTGGCTTAATAAAAATTGAATTGCGCGAAGTGCAAGCTGTGGTTGAATGGCAAACAGCGTATAACTTAAAACCTCTTGATTTTTAACTTTTGGAAATATCACATGACCGATCCCCTTGACTCCGTTAGCACCACCGCAGCAACCTCTGCCGATGCCCATTCGCAATCTGCGTTGCTTGAAAAATTGGTGATGGCGCATCTTGAGGAGCGCAAAGCTGCGCGGCGTTCGCGCAATATTGGACGCGGCATCTGGTTGGCGATTGCGCTCTTGGTGGCGTGGAGTTTCTTTGGGCGAGGCTGCAACTCTAAAAATTCAGTGTCGGCGCATACCGCCGTCGTTGAAATTAAAGGTGAGATTGCTGCCGATGCCGATGCCAACGCCGACAGCATTGTTGCCGCCATGCGCCAAGCGTTTGAAGACCCCAGTGCGCAAGCGGTGGTTCTGTTGATTAACTCGCCAGGCGGCAGCCCCGTGCAGGCCGGCATCATCAATGACGAAATTACGCGCCTTAAGCTCAAACATAAAAAACCGATTTACGCGGTGGTGGAGGAGTCTTGCGCATCGGCTGCTTACTACATTGCAGCGGCGACTGACAAAATTTATGCCAACAAAGCCAGCATCGTTGGCTCCATTGGCGTGTTGATGGATGGCTTTGGTTTTACAGGGTTGATGGACAAAGTGGGGATTGAGCGACGCTTAATGACTGCGGGTGAAAACAAAGGCTTCCTTGATCCGTTTAGCCCGCAGACCGCGCCGCATAAGGCTTACGCGCAGGCGATGTTGAATCAAATTCACCAACAGTTTATTGATGCCGTTAAAAAAGGACGTGGCGCACGCCTCAAAGAAACGCCTGAAATGTTCAGCGGCTTATTTTGGAGTGGTCAACAAGCCGTTGATCTGGGGTTGGCTGATGAGTTGCGCAGTTTGGATTCCGTCGCACGGGACGTGGTGAGAGCCGAAGACATCATCGACTATACGCAGCACGAAAACGTGGCAGAAAAATTAGCAAAACGTTTTGGCGCGGCAATTGGCGAAGGCGCTGTCAAGGCGCTGCAATCAACAGTCACGCTCAAATAACGCCGCCAAACTGTCATTCCCGCGCAAGCTGTCATTCCCGCGAAGGCGGGAATCCACGCCCGCACGGCAGGGGATACGGGCAAATCATTCGCAAACTGTCATTCCCGCGAAGGCGGGAATCCACGCCCGCACGGCAGGGGATGCTGGCAAATCATTCGCAAACTGTCATTCCCGCGAAGGCGGGAATCCACGGTGTTATGGGTGGCTCGTTTGTCCCGTGACCGATAGCTTAGTCTCGTGCATCCACCGATGCAGGCGCTCTAGGTTATCCAAATCCACCATATCACTCAAGCCGCCCTCGTCTGTGACGATGCGAACACGATTGACATCTTTGGTCAAAAACAAAACTTTTCCATAAAACTTCGATACGTGCTGCGCTTTGCGCGTTGCGTCTTTCAAGTCGTGTTTGGTTTCAATCAATCGCAAGAGTGGCTCGTCGTCCATGATGTGTGTGAGGCAAACCACAAAGTCAGGATAGAACATTTGCTGGTTGTCCGAGCGCATGAGCGCCACGCTATAACTTTTGCGGTCGGGGTTGCGGTGCCACCACACAACGGCAGATTCGCGGTCTAGCGCTCTGGCAAAAGCTAGTTCGTCTGTGTTGAACTCAAAACTGGCATCCATTTTGGCAACCGAAAATATTTCTGGCTCTGTGGATGATGCCTTGGACGACGCAAGGACTTGCCCGTCGTCTGCAAAATCCGCGAGCGAATAGGTGGAGTTTTTAAGCATCGACTGCGCCGCAAATGACATCGCCTCTGCTGCGCGGGCAATTTCGCCCGCTTGGCAGTACAGGACGCCGTAGATATTTTTGCGCGAGATCTCAAACGGCACAGCGCTGGGCGCAATCAGTGCATCGGGCAACGGGCCCGATAGTTCCTCTTTGGCGCGACTGGCCCATTCGGTGGATAACGCCCGATCTAACTCCTGCTCTTGTTTGTGGATCACCCAGCAAGCTGCTGCGCGTGTGATCTCTGGCAACTCGGAAGATGCGGCTCGGTGGTCTTCGGGCTGAATCTGCCAAGAGCTTTGCACCGCCAACGTGAGCCTTGCGGCCAGTGCGCTAATCACGTCGTAGCGATCGGCGGCTTCGTCAAGCCCAATACGCTTTAGCACGTCCAAGGTTCGCGTCATGAGCGCATCCATGTCGGTGACAACTTGCACATCTTCATCAAAACTATCGCCGCTAAACAACTCGGTTCGAATCTCTTTGTCCGTCAGCTTGTTAAACGCTGCCAGTACCGCCATTTTGACCACCGCGTCCTCTAAGCGCATGGTGGTGACGGCAGCTTGCACATCCCGCGCCAGTACGTCAAAAGCGGGTTTGACTTCGGTGGTCAGTTGCAGCGGCACAATCCTTGCGGCCATAGTTTGCTTACGCGGATAGGGACGAATGCCCCGCTCGTCAAAAGCGGCAAACAACTCCTCCCGATTGGCAGGCAAGCGGCCGCGAGTTTTGGGGGGAGGGGAGTCGCCCGATGTGGCGTTGGCCGTGTCGGTTAATTTGTCGAGCTCGTCTGCGGGGAAGCCCGCATCACCTGCGCCAAACAACGAAGCCATTTCGCCAATAGCCAATGGAGGTGTTTCAGTGCCTAGGCCATATCCAGCAAGGCTTGCGGGCGCATTTGGGCTGGCAGGCCTCACCACTAGACCGTTTGCGTCAACCGTAGGTGCAAACGCAAGGTCGTACATCAGGGGCGACTGGGCCGTGGGGCGATTCGTCAGTGCCACGCCGCCATGCGCGGTAGGACGCGCGTGCAACTGCTCGGTTTGCCCCTCTAGCTGGGCTTGCACCCCCGCAATGGCCTGCGCGGCTTGCGTAAAGCCTACCTGCGCTTGCGCGTCCGCTAAAAAAATGTACGCGGTGTTCAGACCCTCAGGCGCAAGCGCTGAATCGGGGAACACGCGCTGTAGCTCGGGCGGCACGCGCATGACGCGACCAATAAACTGCATCGCAAAATCCGTGTCGTTTACCAGTTTGGTGGAGGCCAGCACAAAAGCACGCGGCGCGTCAAAGCCCGTGCCTGCGGACTTTTTGAACACCAGCACTTGCTTGGTTGTATCAACAGCAATGGCGGCCATCATCACAGGATCAGGCTCGGCGGCGCTGTGTACGCCAATGGCGTGGGCGGGAATGCTCAGGTCACGCATCAAAAACTCATGCGCTTCTTTGATCGCGTCGTCACCGTCCGCTACTTGAACTAACAGCAGCGGCACGGTGGTTAGCCCATGCGATTGCAGCAGTTTGCTAATCAGCTGGTTTTGCCGCCAAGCGCGGCGCAGCACGGTCATCTTGAGGTCGGTCACGCTTTGCATGGACTGGCTAAGGCTGTACACCACGGCTTGAATCCACGCCTTGTTCAACCGCTCTGCCACCACCTGCGCACGGCTGACGTTAAACACCTCCACGCCCGAGTAACCCGCTTGCGCCATAAATTTATTCAGAGCATCGTCACGCGGCGTGGCGCTTGCCATGAGCAAATAATCCGCCTCCAACCACTTCACAAACGCGCCAAATTCGGTGTTGTCTTTCAGGGCAATGTGCGCCTCGTCCACAACCACACCCAGCTTCAAACCCTTGGACTTTGCCAGCGCCTGAAACGCGGCCATGTTGCGCTTGTCGTCGTCTTCGCCAAGCGTGTAGCCGCTCTCCCGCGCTTTTTTGCTTGCCACGCCTTGCACCGTGGAGATCAGCACTTGCCCGTGCTCAGGCTCTTCTTGCAAAGCTTCGGCAAAGCCACGCGCCGCAAGGCCTGAGTCACTACCGAGGTTATCTAAACCGTCCTGCGTTTGCGCCACCAAATTGACGTAAGGCACAAACCACAGCCACAGCACCTGCTGCTGACTACTGATGCGGCGCAGCACCTGCGTCAGCATGAAAGTTTTGCCCGACCCCGTGGGACTGCGCAGCAAGCAGGGCGGGCGCGGCGAGCGAGCCAGCGCTGCGCACAGGTTGTCGATGATTTCTGTTTGAAAGCCCTTTGCTGCCATGCCAGCGGCTTGCGGGGCGGAGATAAGTTGTGTGGGCTTCATGCTTTCATCGCCTTAGCTTTAGCCCGTTCGGACTGGCCCGCCCGTTCGATCTGCCCCGCCCGTTCGGACTGCCCCGTCCGTTCCAGCTGCCCCATCCGTTCGGGCTGAGCTTGTCGAAGCCCTGAGTGTGATAAATCTTGCCCTTCAACAAGCTCAGGGTGAACGGGTGTGGACATCGTATTTTTAATAGTTAATTTGCTAAAACGGCGCGGCGCAATTTGCCCTTTTTTAAGTTCAGTGACCAACGACAAACTCTCCACGCGGCAGCTAGTTCCGCGCCACTTCGCCTCCAAAAAGTCCCGCACCATGCCATCGCGTGTGCTGTAAATGCGGATGACGGGGCAGGGCGGCAAACCACCTTCTACCACCTGCGCGGGCAAGCCAGCTAAGGCTTGCAGCACATCCCATGTGATGCGCTGGCACAAAACCGACAGCGTCCCGTCCTCGCCCTGCGCCAAAACTTTCAAAGACAACGGTTCGCGCTGCTCCCCCCGTTCAGACTGTCCCGACCGTTCAGACTGTCCCGCCCGTTCGGGCTGAGCTTGTCGAAGCCCCCGATCCTGCGAGTCAATTTCCCCGAGCGGCATAGGCCGCGCCACCTTGGCAAGGCGCAGCGTCAGCAAATCAAACGCTTGGCGCTCGGTAGCTTCAAACGGCACGCTTTGCGGCGGTATTTTGTCCAGTTGCAAATAGGCGAAACGCGCGTCCGTAAATTCCGACTCAATCACCTTACGCATACGCGCCGCGCAAACATCGCGGCAAAGGTTTTTGTCAGGCTCCTTGGTATTGGCCTCGGTGCTAGAGCACAAAATGAATTTGCGATTCCCGCCGTCCAAAGCGTTCAAAGCCAGCACAGCATGAGCCGTTGTGCCGCTGCCTGCGAAGAAGTCTAAAACCGTGTCGTTTGGCTGCGAGGCTTGCTGGATAAGGCCTTGGATGAGGGAGAGGGGTTTTGCATAGTTGAAAGCACGGTTTCCAAAAATCTCGGCAACTTGCTTTGCCCCCTCTTGATTAGTGGCGGAAACTAGACTGTTTTCGGCTTCGTAATCACCGTCTTCAAATGCAGGAACGATCCAACTGCTTAAAGGCTGGGTTTGATTGCGTAGGTCTTCTTTGTAGCGTTTGAATTGCGGGCGACCAAAGCCTACTTTTTTGCCAACCCAAAATTCAAGATTAGGTAAGTTGCGGCGAAGCAATAAAGATTTACCGCCTTTGGGCACGTCTTGGCTATCAATCGCGGCTAACAAATCGTCTAACGTGTTCCAAGTTTCAACCCTTGGATTTTTTGGAAAAACAATTTGCCCTAAACCGATGAACTCCTCCATTGACTTCGCTTGCAGTTGCTGTCCACCCTTCAAACGTTTTTCGGTTGCGTAGCGCCAAACACTCTCAGGACTGCATGGATAGCTGATACCTGTGGCTGGGTCGGTTAACGGGTAGTACAAGTTTGGACGTTCTTTGTACGAAAAACCTAAAGTTAAATCGCCAATCCGCCAGTCACCACGAGGGTCGCTGTCAGGGTTGCCATACATTTCATAGCTTTTTTCAAAGCCATTGAATTTGAATCTTGCATTGCCGTAAATCAAAATGTGTTCGTGATCGACAGATAAAAAACATTGTTGGTCTGCGTTTGAGCCTTGCCGTGTCCGCCACGTAATTGTCCCGAGTCGCCGCCCTGGCATCACCTCATCCATCAACATCTCAAGCCGCGCACGGTTTTCGTCGTTGATTGAGACCATGATCACGCCGTCGCTGGTGAGCAGGTCTTTGGCGAGAGATAGGCGGCGGTAGAGGAACTCTAGCCATTGGCTGTGCCGCCAGCGGTCGTTTTGTCCTACGAAGCGGTCGTTGTAGACCCAGTCTTTGTTGCCCGTGTTGTAGGGTGGGTCGATGTAGATGACGCGGATTTTTCCTGCGTGGGTGGACTTGAGTAGCCGCAGCGAGTCGTAGTTGTCGCCCTCGATGATGAGGTTGCCCGTGCCGCCCGCGCGAATGGCATCCTCGTCCATCCCCATTGAATACTCGGGCACGAGGCGCGGAAATACGACGTGGCTGTTGAGCGCTTTGTCGCGGTCAATGGCGTCGGCCTCCCAGTGCAGCCCTAGCTTGCGCTCGGTCAGGTGGGCTTTGAGTAAGCGGCGCAGCGCGGGGGCGTCTAGGGTGTCTAGCTGGGCTAGTAGGTTGGGGGCGGTCATGTTGGCGCTTTCGGCAATTTTCTCTTGATTGTTATGTCGCTGACTAGTTTGTCGAAGTCAGATTTGAATGTCTTGTCATGCTCGGCTCTGAACTTTTCATATTCGGCATAGGCGTGTTGCTTGGCAGCGTCGCTGGTAACTTGTCCGAATCCCTCTAGCACTTCATAAGCGTTAAAGCGCAAAAACTCATCCAACTTTTGCACCCAATCTTTCATAGTCATCACGATTCTTCGTTTTGCGAAGAGTTCGGCCGTGCCTAGGTAGTTTTCAACAACGCGCTCTAGTTCGTCTAACTCGTCCACGGATAAGAAATTTTTACCCACGATGTCGGATTTGAGGATGATGCCGTCTTTATTGATATTGGCGTAGTGAGCCAGTCCCATGTTTGGCTTGCTAGCATTAGCTCGCTCTTTTATCAATTCTGCCGCTGTGTGCCGATGAATGGCGTAGTGAAATTTATTTTGAATTTGGGTAAAAAACTGCTGCGTGACAGGAGAGTTTTTGTCGTAGTCACTGCTGCATTGGCTATACAGGTCGGTCACTTTTTGCCAAAACATCCGCTCCGATGTGCGGATTTTTCGGATTCGCTCTAAGAGCTCATCAAAATACGCTTTGCCAAACAATTGATTGCCCTGCTTCAGGCGCTCATCGTCCATGGCGAAGCCCTTGACAAGGTAGTCCTTGAGCAGGGAGGTTGCCCAGCGCCTAAATTGCGTGGCTTTGTAGGAGTTGACACGGTAGCCAACGGAAATGATGGCGTCTAGGTTGTAGAACATGACCTCGTAATTGCCGCCATTATCAACAACTACTCTAATTTTTCGAGTAGTTGTTGATTCGTCTAGTTCATTGATTTCAAATATATTTTTTAAATGATAGCCAACGGTATTGGTTTCAATATCAAAAATTTTCGCCATGTCTTTTTGTGATGCCCAAACCGTTTCATCACCCACTAAAACTTGTATGCGCAGTGTGCCGTTTTCGGAGGCGTAGAACAAAAACTGCTCGGCACCGCTGGGCTCCCCTTGTGCTAGGGCGGTAGATTGAGGCTCATTTTGCTGGGTAGGTTTTGCAACTGTCTGATGATTGTCGTTATTCGATAAATCAACGGCAATTAAATCGGCAGCGAAGATATCAACACCTAAATTGCTGGCCAAAGTTAGCAGTTGAGCATGCCATTTTGAGGGGATGGCATTTTTCTTTACCCAATAGGCAATAGCACTTTGACCAATGCCTAATCGCTCTGCTAAAACGGATTGACCGCCATATTTTTTGACAAGCTCTTTAACGTTCATATCAGACTCCTTGTCACTATTTTATATCAGTTTATTTGATAATTAAATTGTTGATAATCTCGCCAGTCGCAGTAAGTCCGCATCGCCTTGCGGCTTGCCAATTAGCTGCAAGCCCATAGGCAAACCAGTCTTGCCAAATCCTGCGGGCACGCTGATGGCGGGTAGCCCGGCAAAGGTTGCATAAATGGACGACTCCATCCAGCGGTGGTAGGTGTCCATCACGACGATGCCGTTGGCGGTTTTGATCTCTTGGGGATAGCGCAGGTTCACATCAAAGGGCCACACCTGCGCCGAGGGTAGGGCGATGGCATCGTAAGTGTCTAAGTGTTTGAGCATCGCTTGATAAAAGCCGGTCCTGACCACGCTGGCGTTCATCCATGTCTGGCCGGTTAAGGTTTGGCTGGCATCGTATTCGTAGAGCGCTTCGGGTTTGATGTGCGCACGTCCGTTTTGCATGGCGACAAAGGGCGCTAATCTTGCACCCACTAAAGCTTGACGCCATACCAACCAAGCGTTCCACACATGATCTGGCTGAAAGCCAATCTGCGCTTGGCTTCCCAAGGCATCTATCTTGCAGCCCTTATTGGATAAGCCTTGCAGGGCGGTCTCGCAAATGCTTGAGATACCCGCCTCCATTGGCAAATAGCCTGCGATGTCGCCAAGCCAAAGAATTTTGCTGGCTTTGATTTCAGCATCTCGCATGGGCTTTAGCGCGTGCGCAAGATCGAATGGTGCGTGAATCGACAGCGGACTTCTCGCATCAAAACCTGCCTGTGTGTGCATCAGCCTTGCAACGTCTTCGAGGGTGCGTCCCATTGGGCCTTCGGTTCCCATTTGCGCGAGCCACACATCGGGGGCTGGCAACATGGGCACGCGGCCTTGGCTTGGGCGCAGGCCAATGATGTTGTTCCAGCCTGCGGGGTTGCGCAAGCTGCCCATAAAGTCTGAGCCATCTGCTACGGGCAATAAATGCTGAGCCAATGCAACAGCCGCGCCGCCACTTGATCCGCCTGCCGTTTTGGTCACATCAAACGCATTTTTGGTGGAACCAAACACCGTGTTAAAGCTGTGCGAGCCAAGTCCAAATTCGGGTACGTTGGTCTTGCCGATGATGATCGCGCCTGCGGCTCTCATGCGCTGCACCATGAGGCTATCTTCTTGCGGAACGTTTGCTGCCATGAGCGGCGAGCCGTAAGTGGTGGTCATTCCAGCCGTTGGCGATAAATCTTTAATCGCCTGCGGGATGCCGTGCAGCCAGCCTTTGCTTGTGCCCGCCGCTAGCATCGCGTCATGCGCCTTGGCCTGGGCGAGTAACTCGTTGCTATCCCGCAAGCTGATGATGGCGTTGTAGCTTGGGTTGACTAAAGCGATGCGTTGTAAAAAGGCTTGCATCACTTCGGTACAAGAAAGACGTTTTGTGTGAATGGCGTTTGAGAGCGCCGAGGCACTTAAAGCGGTTATGTCGCAGGGCGCGGAGGGGAGTTTGGGTTGCATGGTTGGTTGAGTCATTCGTGAAGGTGTTATCGGTAGGTTTTCGCGTATAGTCAGCCCAGATTTTTACAGGCTTTATTTTGAAGGATGATTGATGATGCACAGTACCGTTATTTCACGCAGAGCGACCCTGCTTACCGCCGCGCTAGCGCTGACGGCAACAATGGCAGCGGCGCAGTCGAGCGGGCGATCCGACACCCAAACGCTGCGCATGATTCCGCATGCCAATTTGTCTATCCTAGACCCGATTCAGACCACGGCTTATATCTCGCGTAATCACGGTTACATGATTTACGACACACTATTTGGCACAACGGCGGACGGCAAAATCAAGCCGCAAATGGTTGACAAATGGAGCGTATCCAAAGACCAGCTGACATGGACGTTTACGCTGCGCGAGGGCTTGGTTTTTCATGATGGTGCGCCCGTAACCAGCACGGACGTCGTCGCCTCCATTAAGCGCTGGGCTAGCCGAGATAGCTTTGGCATTTTGATGGCGAAAGCCACTGAGAGCTATGAAACCCCGAATCCCCAAACCTTTGTGATGAAGCTCAAAACGCCGTTTGGCGTGATGCTGGAAGCGCTTGGCAAGCCATCGTCGAATGTGCCCTTCATCATGCCCGCACGCATTGCGGCAACGTCTGGCACGGAGCAGATTAAGGAATACATCGGCTCAGGCCCCTTCAAATTCAACATCGCCGACTTCAAGGCGGGCGAGCGGGTGATCTATACCAAAAACGACAAATACAAACCGCGTGCCGAAGCACCCGATGGCACGACTGGCGGCAAGGTCGTGAAAGTGGATCGCGTGGAGTGGGTCGTTATTCGCGATCCGCAAACGCAGTTCAATGCGCTGATTGCGGGCGAAGTGGATATGCTGGAGCATCCGTTATTTGAGCAATACTCATCGCTGAAAGCCAATAAAGACATCACGATTTTTGATATGTCCCCAACGGGGGCGCAATTTATTTTGCGCTTTAACCATTTGCAACCCCCGTTTAACAACGTCAAAATCCGTCAGGCGGCCATGGTGGCGCTTGGTCAAACACAAATGCTGCAAACACAAGTTGGAACGCCTGGCATGATGCAGTTTTGCAAAAGCATTTATCCGTGCGGAACACCTTTTGCTAGCGATAAAACGGGCTACTTTACGGGCACGGCTGATCCCAAGCGCGCCCAGCAGATGCTGAAAGATGCGGGCTACGATGGCACGCCCGTCGTGCTGATGCGCCCCACCGATTTACCTGTGATTGGTAAGCTGCCGCTCGTGGCAAAGCAGCAGTTAGAAGCAGGCGGATTTAAGGTTGATCTACAGCAAATGGATTGGGGCACGCTCATTGCCCGCCGCGCTAAAAAAGACCCTGTGACGAGCGGTGGTTGGAATGCGTTTATGACATCGTGGAATAGCGGTGATATTTTGAATCCGCTGACCATGCCCATGATGAATGCAGCGGGCGATAAAGGTTGGTTTGGCTGGCAAGATGATGCGCAAATCGAAGCGCTAAAAGTTAAGTTTTCGCAAGCCAGCGCAAGCAGTGAAAAAAAGAAAATTGCCGAGGCGATTCAATTAAGAGCCATTGAAACCGCGAGCCATGTGCCGCTTGGACAATATATTCATCCATCAGCGTTTCGCAGCAATGTATCGGGGATGCTGCCCTCTGAGGCTACGGTGCTTTGGAATATTCAAAAGAAGTAATTTCAAAAAAAATAACAATCGCAACTTAACTATCGCAACTTAACTACAAGAGAGAGAGGAAACAAATGAAACGTCGTCAACTTATCCAAGCCGCTAGCGGTGCAATGGCTGCTCCCGCGCTCACATCGCTATCTGCGCTCTCGTTTGCGCAGGCTAAATATCCCAGCAAGCCCATTACGTGGATTGTGGGTTACGCGGCGGGTGGCAACGCAGATTTACGTTCGCGTGCAATGGCGAGAGCACTTGGGCAAGTGCTGGGCGGAACCGTTGTTGTTGAAAACAAACCTGGCGCAGGTGCGAACATTGGCACGAACGCCATTATTAAAGCTGCGCCAGATGGCTACACCATTGGCATGGGTAGTTTTGCGCCTCTTTCAGTGAACTCGTCTTTGTTTAAGAGTATGCCGTTCAACCCAGCGGACGCTACGCCGATCATGCTGATTGAAAAAGGGCCGCTGATTTTGATGGTCAATGCTGACTCGCCCTACAAGTCAGTGAAGGAGTTAATCGCGGCTGTTAAAGCCAAGCCAGGTCACTTGGCTTATTCGACGGGCGGCATTGGTGGCTCGCACCACCTCAGTGCGGCACTGTTTTGCAACGCTGCGGGACTCGACATGATTCCCGTTCACTTTAAGAGTGGCTCAGAAGGCGCAACCGCACTACTTGGCAATCAAGTCGCCATAATGTTTGTGCAAATGTATGAAGCAATGCCGATGATGGAAGCGGGTAAGTTGCGTGGTCTTGCAATTACCAGCGCTAAGCGCTCGCCGTTGCAGCCTAGCTTGCCATCAATGACCGAGACGGGTTACGCGGATGTTGAGGTGCTGAACTGGCAAGGTGTGATTGGTCCCAAAGGGATGTCCGCCGATTTGGTTCAGCAGCTGAACGCGGCTGCCAACAAGGCGTTATTGATGCCCGATGTCAAAGACAAGTTGCTGGCGCAAGGCAATGTGCTTGGCGGCGGTACGCCCGAGCAGTTTGCCGCACTGATTAAGTCTGAAACGGCGAAGTGGGCGAAAGTGGTTAAAGATGCCAAGATCGAATTGCAATAACTGCGATTCACTTCATATCAACGCGCATCGATTGTCGGTAGCCCCGATGATGGATTGGACGGATCGTCACTGCCGCTACTTCCATCGGTTGCTCAGCAAAAAAACCTTGCTCTACACCGAGATGGTGACGACGGGAGCGCTGTTACACGGCGATGTGGCGCGGCATTTGCGCTTTAACGACGAGGAGCATCCTGTGGCTTTGCAGCTGGGCGGCTCTGATCCATCGGATTTAGCGCGTGCCGCCAAGTTGGCCGCGCAGTGGGGCTATGACGAGGTGAATTTGAATTGCGGCTGTCCGTCCGAGCGCGTGCAAAAAGGTGCGTTTGGTGCGTGCCTGATGGCTGAAGCGCCGCTCGTTGCCGATTGCGTGAAGGCGATGATGGATGCGGTGAGCATTCCTGTGACGGTGAAACACCGCATTGGTATTGATAAGTTTGAGTCGTATGATTTTGTACGCGACTTCGTAGGAGCCTTATACAACGCGGGATGCAGGGTGTTTTTGGTTCACGCACGCTCGGCCTGGCTCAAAGGTTTAAGTCCGAAAGAGAACCGCGAAATTCCGCCGCTGCGTTATGAGTTTGTGTATCAACTAAAGGCGGATTTTCCTGATTGCACGATTGTGCTCAACGGCGGTGTGAAGACGAATGACGAAATTGAAGCGCACCTTGCACACGTGGATGGCGTGATGCTGGGGCGTGAGGCGTATCACAACCCTTGGATCATGACGCAGTGGGATGCGCGGTTTTTTGGCGACGCGCAAAGTGCGATGTCGCGCGACGACGTGCAAGCGCAAATGCTGGACTATATGGGGCGCGTGTGTCATCAAGAGCCGGGCAAAGATGGTTTGCTGTATCCCAGCGCCTATTCGGTTGCGCGGCATATGCTGGGTTTGCGCCACGGGCAGGCGGGTAGCAGGGCGTGGCGGCAAAAGTGGAGCGACAAGCAGCAATTCAGGCTTGATTGGTTAGAATCGAAGGTTTAGTTTTTGATTCATTTACTTCTTCAGTTTTCATGTCTTTAATTGTTCATAAATACGGCGGCACATCGATGGGTTCTACCGAACGCATCCGCATGGTTGCCAAGCGCGTAGCCAAATGGGCGCGTGCAGGTCATCAAATGGTGGTCGTTCCCAGCGCCATGAGCGGTGAGACCAATCGCTTGCTCGGGCTGGCTAAAGAGCTTGCGCCTGCTAAAGAATCCACGGCCTACCTGCGCGAGCTTGATATGCTGGCTTCTACAGGCGAGCAGGCTTCGAGTGCCTTGCTGGCCGTGGCTTTGCAGGCAGAGGGCCTGGAGGCTGTGTCTTACGCAGGCTGGCAAGTTGCCATCAAAACCAACTCGGCTTTCACCAAGGCGCGCATCGAGTCGATTGACGACAAACGGATCAAAGCTGATTTGGATGCAGGCAAAGTTGTCATCGTGACGGGCTTTCAAGGCGTTGATCCCGATGGCCATATTACGACGCTGGGGCGCGGTGGTTCGGATACCTCAGCGGTGGCAGTGGCGGCGGCTTTGCAAGCCGCAGAATGCCTGATCTACACCGATGTGGACGGCGTGTACACCACCGATCCGCGTGTCGAACCCAATGCTCGCCGCATGGCGCGTGTGAGCTTTGAAGAGATGCTGGAGATGGCATCCTTGGGCTCTAAAGTGTTGCAAATTCGCTCGGTCGAGTTTGCGGGCAAATACAAAGTTCCGCTGCGCGTACTGTCTAGCTTTACGCCGTGGGACATCAATATTGACGAAGAAGCCAAATCTGGCACATTGATTACATTTGAAGAAGAGGGAGCGGGCGCTATGGAAGCAGCAGTTGTATCGGGGATCGCGTTTAACCGTGACGAGGCCAAAATCTCCATCTTGGGCGTGCCTGACAAGCCAGGTATTGCTTATCAAATACTGGGCGCAGTTGCCGATGCCAATATTGAAGTGGACATCATCATTCAAAACATTTCAAAAGATGGCAAGACAGATTTCAGCTTTACCGTGCATCGCAACGATTACGCACGCACGACCGATTTGCTCAAAAGCAAAGTGCTCGCAAGCCTTGGTGTCAGTGACTTTGTGGGTGATACCAAAATTTGCAAAGTCTCCATCGTGGGTATCGGAATGCGCAGCCATGTAGGCGTGGCAAGCAAAATGTTCCGTTCACTGTCGGAGGAGGGCATCAACATCCAGATGATTTCTACGTCCGAGATCAAAACCTCCGTGGTGATTGATGAGAAGTACATGGAGCTAGCTGTGCGCTCGCTACATAAAGCATTCGACTTAGAGGCGTGATCGTCATATAATCAGCGCTTAATTTAGATTTAGGAAACGTGACCGAGTGGCCGAAGGTGCTCCCCTGCTAAGGGAGTATGGGGTGTTGAGCCCCATCGAGGGTTCGAATCCCTCCGTTTCCGCCAATAATGCCCACTTAAAACCTACTGTCCGTAGCTCAGTTGGATAGAGCAACAGCCTTCTAAGCTGTGGGTCGGGGGTTCGATCCCCTCCGGGCAGGCCATTTCTCCGCACAACGCCCTAGGGGATGCTAGGGTCCTGATGCCTCACGATTTAGCACACTCATGAAAACCATCACTTTTATTCGTCACGGTGAGAGCACGGCCAATGCTGGCGGCATCACAATGGCACATGACATCATTCCTTTATCCAGTCAGGGAGAGCGACAAGCGCAGGCATTGGCGCCGTTGTTGCCCACCACAACTAGCAAAGTGCTGGCTTCAAGCTACCAGCGAGCGCAACAAACAGCAATGCCATACTGCGAGCGCATAGGAGCTACGCTAGAGTTGCACCCTTTGCTGCATGAGTTCTCTACGATTGATCCTGCGATGCTTGCGGGTATGGACGGAGCGCAGCGCAAACCCTTTGTTGAAGAGTATTGGCGCGAGTCAAGCCTAACAAGGCGCATGGGTGAACATGCGGAAACTTTCGAAGAGTTTGAATTGCGCGTTGCTGCATTCATCCCCGTCATGAAAACCTTGCCCGACAAAACAGTCATCTTTGGGCATGGTATGTGGACTGCCATGCTGATTTGGCAGCTAATGGGCTTCACTTGCAAAGATGTTCTTGGCATGAAGGCGTTTAGGCGGTTTCAAATTGGGTTGCCCATGCCTAACTGTGCTGTGTATCGGTTAGTTGGTTCTGAAGGTGACTCGTGGCGGGCGCAAGTGGATGAGGCGATTATTCGAAAAATACGCGACGTAAATGTCAATTGAAGTCTTTGATTTAATTGATTTTTTCTGCTACGCACTGTCGCGCATTGGGGTCAAAAAATCAATGCGCCACCACTCCCCATAGCCTGGCGCATGCTGAGGCCAGTGGCTGGCACTGCTCACACTGCGGAATCCTTGTGACAGCAAGCGCACGGCGCGTGCCACGCCAGCATGGGTAATCCACACCTGAGGTTTATCAGGATGTTGCCAAGCTGCATCCCACGGCGCTGCAACCCGAGCCAATACCTGATTAGCACTTTCCACGCCGCCGAAGCGGTGTTCGCCGAAATCATCTATCCAAGCTTGTATGGCGGCTAAGGGTATTGCGTCCCAGGCCACGCCTTCCCATGTGCCGAAGTCCATTTCGCGCAAGCGCGAGTCGGTTTGCGGTATCAGGTCTGGCCTTAAATCCAACAGCGCATGGGCCAGTTGCATGGAACGCTGCAAGGGCGATACCGAAACGCTACATTGCAAGGGCAGCGTTTGCGCCAATGCATGGGCTGCTTGCAAGCTGTGTTGCGCATCAGCCGCTACATCCAGCGCACCGTAGCAGACACCGCTGGCAATCAGCGGCGTGGCGTGTCTGACTATCCACAGCGTCATCGTGCTTTTACCGCTACCGCTTACTGTCCGCCACCTAGGGCCAGTGCGCAGCCCAGATAGAACGCAATTTCACACAACTGTTGGGCGCTACCCAAGCAGTCGCCAGTAAAGCCTTGCAAACGCCGCGTCAACAAGCGCAGCAAGTAAACAAAGGCCAGCGCACTGGCTAGGCTGCCGCAGGCCAATACCTTCAACACGGGTAATACTTGCGCCATAGCCTTCATTTGCATATCAGTTCCTGAAAGCACAGAAGCTGCGACCCAGGCAGTTAAGCCCAGTGCGCCAACACACCACAGCAATGCAAGCGTCAAACTGCCCAAACTAATGTGATCTGCCAAGGGTTTGGATTTGGATTGCGCTGCGTCGCCCACATGTGGCAGCCACCGAATGATGAGCAATGGCCAAGTGCGGGACACCACATGGCCGGCCATTAAAGCCAAACACATCCACACTGCGCCAACCGCACCTAGCAAGGCCAGTAGCGCCACTTTGCTCAACAAGGCCAGCACCACAGCAATTGCGCCGAAGGCACCGACGCGCGAGTCTTTCATGATGATGAGCGCACGCTCACGGTCATCGCTTCCACCTA
This sequence comes from Cytophagales bacterium, assembly GCA_030054145.1. Classification (GTDB taxonomy): domain Bacteria; phylum Pseudomonadota; class Gammaproteobacteria; order Burkholderiales; family Burkholderiaceae_C; genus JASGCK01. Next base: position 110,215 of record JASGCK010000004.1, on the reverse strand, counting down.
GGCCGTCGGCCACATCAGCCAGTCCGTCTTCATGAAAAGCGCCAGTCAGCCACACGCTCCAAGCCGTGCCTAGCGCCGCCGCAACAAGGGGCGCATACGCAGTGGGCAAGTGATGCATGAGCACTGCCGTCAACAGGACCACTAAGCCACCGATCACCACGCCGACCGCTGGGAAATAGGCCGCACTGGCGCGCAACATAGCAGGGCTAAAGCACAACCAATCGGCCAGCCTGCCGGTGACAGGTATGCGGGTAAAAAATTGCAGTGCCAGCAAAAAGTGGCGTAGCGCTGTCATGCGACGACAGGGGTAGATTTTTTAGACACACCAGCGCAGGCGAAGCTGGCCATATCGCGCAGAATCGCGCAGGCCGACTGCAACAGCGGCCAGGCTAGCGCTGCGCCAGAGCCTTCGCCTAGGCGCAAACCCAAGTCCAGCAAAGCTTGCACGCCTAGGTGCTGCAACATGAATGCATGGCCGCGTTCGCCCGAGCGGTGTGCAAAAACGCAACGCTGCAGTACCAGTGGTTGCAGCGCATGCGCCACCAGCACCGCCGCGCTGGCAATAAAACCATCCACCACAATCACACGCCGCTGCGCTGCGGCTTGTAGTACCGCGCCGGTCATGGTGGCTATCTCCAATCCGCCGAACGCGGCCAGCGCATCCAAGGGTTGTGTGGCCGTCGTATGCTGCGCCAGCACCTTGCGCAAGACCGCGCATTTGTGCGCTACTGCCCCTGCATCCAGCCCCGTGCCTGCGCCGGTACACAGTTCAATATCCAGCCCCGCTAGACGCGCCAACAACAACGATGCGGCCGAGGTATTGCCTATGCCCATCTCGCCCAAGAGCAAGGCGTTGCCAGGCAAGTCGCTCACCAGTTCCATGCCGTTGCGCATGGCTTGTTCGCATTGCGATGCGGTCATCGCTGCGCCTTGCGAGGAGTCGGCTGTTCCGTGTTCCGCGCCTGCCACTTTGCGCACAGCCAAGCCCGCACGCTTCGCGCCCGCAGGCAGACCTGCGAGAAAATCGCGGTTGACACCGCAATCGACCACGGTCAAAGCCAGACCGTGTTGACGTGCCAGCACGCTAACCGCAGCGCCACCAGCTAGAAAGTTTTCCACCATCTGCCAACTCACATCCGCAGGAAAGGCCGAAATGCGTTGAGCGGTCAGACCATGGTCGGCGGCAAACACCACCATTTGCGGATGCACCAGCACTGGTTTGTCGGTGCCCAGAATTTCGCCTATTTGCACCGCCAGTGCTTCAAGACGGCCAAGCGAACCCGAAGGTTTGGTTTTGTTGTCTATGGCGGCTTGCAAGACGCTGTGTAATGCTGGGTCGTGCAGATTGACGAGGGGCGGGTGGGTTGTATTCATCGTGAGGTCATGTTCCAGTAGATGATGCGAAATCAACGAATGAGGGTATCCAGTACGCCGGGCTCAAAGTGCGCATATACATAGTCTGCTAGCGCGTCGAAGACGCTGTCCAAGGTAGGCACAGGTTGCGTGCGACCTGCGCCAAACAAGGCTTGCAGGGCGGCGGCATCCTCAAATAAACCGTGCAGATACACGCCAAGCACATTACCCTGCGCGTTGTGCCAGCCCAGTCCATCGGGCAAGGCGGCTTGCGCCAAGACACCTGCCTGCGCCATGCCTGCGTGCTGCTGCGTCTGGCCATGGTGGATTTCATAACCACTCACCACCACGCCTGCAAGCGCTGCAAACGGCGACGCCGTGCAAGCTGCCAAAGTCTGAGAAAAACCGGCTTGTGTGTGGCGCACGGTCTTATCGGTTGCAAACACCGTGACCAGCGGCAGTAGCCCCAAGCCTGGCGCATTGCCGTCTATGCCGTGCGGGTCTATCAAAGCCTCACCCAGCATTTGCAGCCCGCCGCAAACACCCAGCACCGCAGCACCCTGCTGCGCGTGCTGCGCAATCGCTGAATCCAGGCCTTGGGCACGCAGCCAGGCTAGGTCGCCGCTGGTGTGTTTGGAGCCGGGCAGAATGATCCAATCGCTTGGCTTCAAACCCGCTAGGTCCACTGGGCTGCGCACCCATTGCAAGCGCACACCCGGAATATTTTTTAAGGGCTGGAACTCATCCAAATTGCTGATGCGCGGATACGCGATGACAGCGATCGTTGTTGTCACCGCGCCGCTGGCGATGCAGCGCTCATCAAACACGCCGTCCTCTTCGGGCAAACCGTGTTGCCACCACATAGGCAAAGTCGCTACCGTGGGCACGCCAGTCAGCTCTTGCAACATCTGCGGTGCAGGCGCTAGCAATAAAGCATCCCCGCGAAACTTATTCAATACAAAACCGCGCAGGAGTGTGCGCTCTTGCGGCGGCAACAAAGCCCAAGTGCCAAAGAGGTGCGCAAACGCGCCGCCTTTATCGATGTCCGTCACCAGCAAACACGCGGCATTCGCGTGCAAAGCGACGCGCATATTGACAATGTCACTGCCAGATAAATTCATCTCAGCGGGCGAGCCTGCGCCTTCGATGACCACCACATCGTTGTCCGCGATCAACTCGTCTAGCGCGGCGGCGATGCGCGGCCACACATGCAGGCTGCGTTCGCGCCAAGGCATGCGTGTCAGCGCCTCGTCCACATGACCTAGCATGACCACTTGGCTGTGCGTATCACGCTCAGGCTTTAAGAGCAGCGGGTTCATGCGCACATCGGGCAAGGCGCGTGCGGCCAGCGCCTGAAAGTATTGTGCGCTGCCTATCTCACCCTGACCGCTGCCAGCGGCCACCACCCGCGCGTTGTTGCTCATGTTCTGCGCTTTGAAGGGCGCGACCTTCAAGCCTTGGCGTGCGTAATAGCGACACAAAGCGGTGGTCAGCCAGCTTTTGCCGGCACCGCTGGTCGTGCCCAGCACCATGACGCAGTGCGCGCTCATACGCTGTCCTCTTGCTGCACTTTGCATACGGTCAAACCCATAGGCTGTGCGGGTACGCACCCGTGCATGGAAAGGGTGCATGGAAAGGCTGCAAGGTGAATGGGGCGCATTCAATCCTCAATCCCGCGCTGCGCCGGGATACCAGCTTGAAATGCATGCTTGACCATAGTCATCTCGGTTACGGTGTCAGCCAGGGCGATGATTTCAGGGGGGCAGCGGCGCCCAGTCAGCACCACATGAACATGGCTAGGGCGGTTGCGCAAGGTATCCAGCACATTGTCCAGCGGCATCCAGCCATAAATCAGCGGGTAGGTGATTTCGTCCAAGGTCACCATGAAATAGTCGCCGCTGTTGATGGCTGATTTGGCTTTTTGCCAGCCCTCGCGCGCCAATTGCGCACTGCGCTCTAGATCCTGACTTTTCCAGCTAAAGCCGTCACCTAGGCCTTCGATAGGAATGCCCAGTTGTTCAAACATGCGGTGTTCGCCAAAGCGTGCCGAAGGCACTTTCATGAACTGAAAAATCTTCACCTTCTTCGCTCGTCCATGGGCACGCAAGGCCAGTCCAAAAGCCGAGGTGCTTTTGCCCTTGCCGTCGCCAGTATTGACAATGATGAGTCCGCGCCTCTCGCCCTCGGATTTTTCATAAGGTTTTTCGGTGGGGGGTGTTTCTATTTGCATGGGGTAGAGTTTCTTAGGAAATAAGGATGAGGTATTGACGGGTATGGCCACCCATTGATCAGCCAAGGCATGGATGGCTAGGCGCTGGTCAAACACCTGCGCCACGGCGTGGTGGGTTTGCGCGTCGGCGCAAGGCCCGTGGTGCGTGATGCGGCCTTGCGCCATGACCACCATATCGTCGGCACGCAAAGCCATAGTGATTTCGTGCAGCACACTCACCACGGTACACCCTTGGGCGACCAGGGTACGTACCAGTTGCAGCCAATCGGCTTGATGCGGCGGATCTAGGTTGGCCAGTGGTTCGTCCATCAGCAGCACTTGCGCTTGCACCGCCAGCGCACGCGCCAAGAGCACACGCTGGCGCTCTCCCGCCGATAGCTGTCCCAGCGCACGCTCGCGCCATTCCCAAGACTGAGTGGCACGCAAGGCCTGCTCCACCGCCGCATGGTCTGCGGGACTGGAAGCGCCCAACCAGGACTGGTGCGGCAGGCGACCCAGCATGGCGACATCCCACACCTTGAGGTCATCGCCCGTGCTTTCGTTTTGCCCCAGCCAGGCCATTTGCAATGCGCGGGTGCGTGCTGGCAGGCTGTGCAAGGGTTGACCCAGCAAGTCTAGGCGGCCAGTCGCTGGCAACAAACCAGCCAGTGCTTTTAGCATGGTGGACTTGCCCGCGCCGTTGGGGCCAACGATGCTGGTCCACTGACGGGCAGCAATGTTCACATCTAGGCCATGCAGCACCAACCTACCCGCTAGGCTGACTTGCAATTGTTGTGCCTTGAGTGCGCTTGAAGTAGTTGACCCCGACATATCAAGCCGCCCCTTGCGCGACCGCGTTGCGGTGCATCAGCCAGAGCAAGTAGGCACCACCGAGCACGGCGGTCACTACGCCCACGGGCAGATCTTGGGGCGCTATCAGCCAGCGGGCCAGTACGTCAGCCGCCATGAGCAAAACCGCGCCCATCAAACTGGCCAGCACAATTAACCAACGGTAACCCGTGCTAAGAACCGAACGCACCAAATGCGGCGCTGCCAAGCCGACAAAGGCAATCAAACCAGTTTGCGCGACAGCAGTTCCAGTGGCGATAGCCAGCACGCCGATCAGCACCATGCGGATGGCGGCGACTGGCAGGCCCAGACTGCGTGCCGTCGTCTCACCCAGGCCAAGCCCGTCGAGCACCCGCCCGAGGGCGCACGCAATGGCGACGCCCAGCAACCAGACCCCGAGCATGAGGCCACACGCGGCCCAACTGGCAAAGGCGGTGGAGCCCAGCATGAACGATTGCATGGCCTGCAAGGATTCGGGCGAGAACAACAATACCAATTGGGTAGCTGCCCCCAGCACCACGCCGACCACCACACCCGCGAGCAACAAGCGCAGGCTGTGTTGCACACCACGCGACAAGACCAAAGTCAGCAGCACCGCCAACACCGCCCCGACAAAGGCCGCACCGGTCAAACCTAGGCGCACCAGCAAGCTACCCGAATACACGCTGAAAGTGGCACCAGCGCTCATCGTGCTGCCACCCAACATACCCGAAGCGCCGCCCATGGACAGCAGTGCCAGCGCTATAGCCAGCGCTGCGCCCGAGGCGCTGCCCAGCAAATAGGGGTCGGCCAGCGGGTTACGAAACAAGCCTTGCGCCACCGCACCAGCCAAGCCCAACAATGCCCCAGATGTCCATGCGCCGATGGTGCGGGGCAATCGGATGTCCAGTACGATTTGCGCGGCCAGTGCGCTGTGATCTGGGTCAATCTGCGGATGCAACAAAGGCCAGAGCAAATCCTCAAATCCAGCACTGCCCACGCACACGCCCAGCAGCATGAGCGCTGCGCTCAGTAGCATCAAGACCACAGCCAGACGCAGCGGGGCGATGTTCATGGCTGTACCTTGCGCGGGCTAAAGCCGGGCGATTTTTCGCTGAGGCACGCGGCCATTAAGCGTGCAGCCTCGGCCATGCGCGGGCCAGGGCGTACCAACACATCGGACTGCGCGGGTGAAAACGCGCACACGCGTTGTTCACGCACGGCGCGCATGGCAGACCAGCCTGGGCGCTGTAGCATTGCCCGAGCGCTGCTGTCACCGACCATGATGAGATCTGGGTTGGCGCGGACAATCAATTCGGGGTTGAGTTTGGGGAAGGGCCCCAGCTTGGCGGAGATGATGTTTTTGGCTCTCAGGCGGATCAGTGTCTCGCCAATAAAAGAGGTCTCGCCCGCGCCATAAGGGCTGGGATTGACTTCGAAATACACCCGTGTCCCGAGCGCCGAAGGCGGCAGCGATTGGGCGGCGGCCGACACCCCTGCATCGATGGCACGCCAGATTTTGTCGACATCGGGCGCTTCAAGCAACTGACCAAGTTTGTGCAAGACGCGCTGCACATCGGCATGGGTCTTGGGCTCCAGTGCCACCACATTCAAACCTAGTGCGCGCAAGCGCTCACCCGCACGCGACGATGCCGCCATGACCACCAGATCCGGCTTGAGCGCCACAATCGCTTCAATATTTGGGTCCAGACCACCACCGAGTTGGGGCAGGTTTTGCACACTGGCGGGAAAGTTGGAATAGCGATCCACGCCCACCAAGCGCTGGCAAAAACCGAGTTCGCAAATCGACTCGGTTAAGGACGGTAACAGGCTAACGATGCGCTGCGGCGCATGGGGCAAAGTGGTGCGAAAACCGCGGTCATCCACGACTGCCACTGCTTGCGCTGCCAATGATTGCGCTGCCAATGATTGCAACAGCAAAAGCAGCCAAGAAAAGTAATGGCGTTTCAAGGGGCTGCTTTCAAAGTCAGGGGTAGGCCAGCAGCCATCCAGGTGACACGCGCACACGCCTGGGCTACGCGCTGGTTGAGCCTGCCCAGTGCATCGACAAAAGCGCGAACCTCCGCGCCCATAGGGATCACACCCATGCCAATTTCATTGCCCACCAATACCACGGGGCCGGTGGCTACGGCAATCGACTCTGTCAAGGCAGATACCTGACTATCGACATCAAACTCCGCGCCTGCTTGCGGGTGCATGGACATCATGCCATTGGTCAGCCACAAGGTTAAGCAATCGACCACCAGCAGCACGTCGGGACGGCTGTGATCGGCCAGGGTCTGCGCCAAAGCCAAGGGTTCTTCAATGGTTTGCATATGGGGCACACGCTGCACGCGGTCGGCCTGATGGCGGGCTATGCGCACACGCATTTCTTCGTCCCAAGGCTGAGCGGTGGCGATCAATACGGCACCATGCTGTGTTGACAGGTCAAGCCACTGCTGCGCCAGTATTTCGGCTCGCCTTGACTTACCGCTCTTTTGACCGCCGAGGATGAATTCGCTGCGCGCGATAGACAGTTCTTGATGCATACACATACGCTCAACCATCGGTCAGCGAGGCGGTGCCCACCGCAGCCCGAAGTAAAAAGAACGGCCAGGAGTCGTGTAGGTATTGGCCAACTGGTAGTCCTTGTCCGTTAGGTTGTTGACACGAACGAGAAACGTCCAATCTCTGATAAGTGGGGTACTGGCGTAAAGGTTGATCAAGCTGTAGCCGCCTAAGCGCGTTTTGTTGGCCGCATCGTCATAGCGATAGCTACTGAACTGGGCTTCGGTGCCCACAGTCCATGCGGCGATATGGGTCTGGGCGCCCACATTGCCGTACTGGTGCGCACGGCGTACCAGTAGATGACCTGTGGCTAGATTACGTGGGTCTTGCAGATCCAGCGAGGCATGAAGATTCACCTGACCCAGTTGTTGCTCGCCTGAGACCGTCACGCCCGTGTATTCAGCTTGCGCCGTGTTGGCGTAGCAACCGTAACTGGAAGTACAAGCTCCTGCCGTTCCGAAGTTGATCAGGTTGCTGAGCAGGTTGCGGTAGGCCACGACACTGAATCGACTGGCACCCTGCGCATAGCGCAGGCCAAGCTCAAGATTCCTGCTGGTTTCGGGCTGCAAGATGGACACGCCGTACTCGCTGAAAAGCTGGTACAGCGTAGGCGCACGGAAAGCCGTAGCCGCAGAGGCGGTGGCACGCCACTGCGGCGAGAGGGCAAAGCCATAGGCCGCGCTGCCAGTCGTGAAACCACCAAAGGCGCTGTCCTGGTCTCGTCGCAGGTTGAGCTGTAGCGTGTGGCGCTGGTTTGTCCAACCGTAACCCAAGGCCAGCGCACCCTGCGAGCGATTCGCATTGATTGGCGTATTGCTTAGGTGGTCTTCTCGCCGCTCAAGCGTTACCGTCAGCAGATGCTCGCCCAGCTGGAACTTATTTTGCAACAGGTAGCTGCGCAGATTCGTCTCGGTTAGGTAGTAAGAGGGGGTGGTTTCGTAGCGGTCACGCGAATCGGTGACGCTCAGTCGCGAACTGTATGTATCGCGCCATTGCGACAGCCAGTTCAGCCCGACAGCGGTCAGCTTGAGGCGACTGTGGTCGTCCACTGGTCTCGCAGGATTAAAGCCGTAAGCATCGTACTGCGAGTTAACGTCACTCGTTAGAGCCGAAAGTTCGACACGCTGCGCCTTGCTGATCTGCAAGCCCAGCTTAGCGTTCGCTGATTCACGGCGGTAGCCGTCCTTGTCTGGATTGTGAGTGGTGCCCGACTGAGAGTCAAAACTAGTGCTGGACTCTTTGGCAAACCCGAACGAGTAATCAATCGCTCCGCTTGAGCCATCGAATGCCGCATCTACCTTTTTCGTGTTGTAAGTACCCAGTCCCATACCAATCGAGGGTGTCAACGCGCCGTCACCTTTGAGGGTAAACAGCTGAATCACGCCGCCGATCGCATCCGAGCCATACACTGCAGCGGCTGGGCCGCGCAGCACCTCGATGCGGTCAATTTGCGCCAACGGAATCGTCTGCCAGCTGGCACCGCCAGTGGACTGCGAATCAACCCGCACGCCATCGATAAAAACCGCTGTGTAGCGCGACTCCGCACCACGCAAAAACACATTGGTTGGAGAGCCCACGTTGCCTGAGCGGCTAATCTGGACACCGGGCACGCGGGCCAGCACATCCGCTACGCCAGTCGCCCCGCTGCTTTGAATGGTTGTGCGGTCAATGATCGTGACATCGGCCACCAAGTCGGCCAACGGCTGCGGCATACGGGTCGCCGTCACCACAATTTCGCCGAGCGCTGGAACGTCTACAGGCGCTGATTGCGCATAGACGGCCGAAAGCAATAGGGGAGCATAGATAAGCGCGGACAAAAGCCGAAGCGCGTGAAGTTTTCGCATTTGAATCAACCCAAAACAAAGGCTCTCACTGGGATTCCCGCCAGTGCATGAGCGAAATGTTGGTGCGCTTGTAACAAGACGCACCAATACTTTGTTGGCCGGTATCCGGGCTGGTGGCGCGACTCCCATCGCCTTCCCAAGCGCTTGTTCAAGGCACTCAGTGGCTGTGATGGGAGCTAAATCCTTGCGGATTCGTCCACTTACCGTTGCGGGGGCAGCGCAGGTTAAGTTGGCTTGATGTGACCTTCTCTCCTGCTTCCCGTTGAACTGCGCTATGTGAACCACAGCGCGAGCACCAACCTAGTGAGTCTAACCCTAAAACACGTATCAGAACTTAAGGATTCTCAGCATAACCCGATTGCTCAGAGCTTATCCAAGGGTAAGTGTTTGATTTGCTTTGACTTCAACAGGCTCAGCCCGAACGGAAATGAGGTTATGCAAAGTGTCCCCAATTACCGCAATGAGCGCGGTGGCGGTCCCGATCACGACTTCAGAGTGGGCGGACGATGATATCGTTGCGTACTGATTTGACGTTGTTGACACCGCGAGCAATGGTTTCTGCCTGCATTTTTTCCGTGTAGGTTTTTGCAAATCCAGAGAGTTGCACCGTGCCGTTCAGTGTCTCCACGCTAATCGACAGGCCTGAGACAGTTTTGTCTTCGAACATACGGCTTTTAACCGTTGTGGTGATGCCTGCGTCGTCAACACTAGGCAACAAGCCGCCTGCGGCTACGTCACGCATCGCTCTAGCACGGCGCAGCGCCGCCTGTGCAATCTGCACGGTCGTGTTGGCCTGTAGTGCTTGGCTCTCTAATCTAGCAAGAAGCGGATCGTTAAAGTTGTCCCACCACCGCGTCAATGTGGAAGCCTCGAACCCAGCGGGAGCAACTGGATTTGACCAAGCTGGTGGAATGACTACGCCATGCGCTGGCGCTTGAGGCGGAGCAAGCGCACATAGAACGCTCAAAGAAAGAAACGAAGAACCCGCGCTCTTTAAGGATTGCTCTCAACGCGCCTTGCGCCGTCATAGCGCTTATCCCAATAATTAGCCTGCATATTTTCGATGCGAACTTGTGCGCCTGGTTTGGGTGAATGAATAAATTTGCCTTCGCCAATGTAAATACCCACATGGCTAAAGGCGCGGCGCATGGTGTTAAAGAACACGAGGTCGCCAGGTTGGAGTTCGTCTTTGGTGATGGTGGTGGTTTGCGCCGCTTGCTCGGCAGCGCTACGGGGCAGCACCTTACCCAAGGTTTGCGCGTAGAGCGCTTTGACAAAGCCGCTGCAATCAAATCCAGTTTCAAATGAGTTGCCACCGCGTTTGTAGGGCAGTCCCAAAAAGCCCATAGCGCTTAAAACAATATCGCCAGCGGCGGCAGCGGCATTATCAACATGAGAGGCGGCGGCATTGCCAACTTGCTGGACTTTTTCGATCAATCCACGTGCAACCAATAACTGATCTAACTCATCGCTGTTTGCCTGAGCGCTTTTGCTAAGAGGCACAGCCTTGGCGGGCATATCAGGCGCGGCTTGCAAGGGCATTGCTCCTGCAAGCATTGAGCAGCATAGGCTAGCGCGAAGGAGGGTGTTTGAAATCAGCATGGGCTTCGAGTTTAACGCTTATCCGAACGTTTTGTGATGGGTGATTTCCCGCTTATCCGTTTGGCAAGGTACATTCCGCCCATCATTGCCAGCATAAAAATAACGATATCCGTGCCGCCAACTAAAAGCGATGCAAACGCAGGGCCTGGGCAATAGCCCACCAGCGCCCAGCCGATACCAAAGAGCGCGGATCCGCCGATTAAGCGAACGTCGATGTCTGTGCGTGTGGGCAGCTCGAACTTATCGGCAAACCAAGGGCGTTTACCCGCGCGCGTCGTTATGGCAAAGGCGATCAAAGTGATCAGCACAGCGCCACCCATCACAAAGGCAAGCGAGGGATCCCAGTTGCCCGTGATGTCTAAAAATCCGATGACCTTGGCAGGCTGCGTCATGCCTGAGAGCACCAACCCAAGTGCAAAGATGAGACCACTGATGAGAGCGATGATATTTTTCATTTCATAATCCAAACCGTTAAAACGCCCGCTGCCATAAACGTACACGTGGCAAGCAACGAGCGCACCGAGCGCCGCCCGATGCCGCAAACGCCGTGCCCGCTGGTGCAACCAGAGCCAATGACGGTGCCAAAGCCAACCAGCAATCCAGCCACAATCAGTAGCCAAGGTGAGCGCAGCGCGGCAGGAGGTGTATGCAGCCATGCGGCAAAGAGCGCACCGCCAAAGATGAGTCCCACTAAGAAAAACCAGCGCCATGCGTCAGCGTAACTGTCTGCATGAGGGCGTTCAAACAATGCCGTACTGGCAATGCCGCTAATGCCCGTTACGCGGCCAAGACTGGCAAGCACGAGCCAGCTGGCAAGTCCAATCAAAATGCCGCCTGCCAAGGAGGGGATATAGGAGTTAAGAGACATAGCGCATCAGTTGAGTGAGTGAAAGAAAAGTTTTTGCAGCATGAGTGCGGCCGCCAGTAAGGCAAGAATCGCAAAGCCGCGCGACAGCGTTTGTTGACTCAAATGTTTACCGACAAATCGCCCCGCGAGCATACCCAGTATCGTTCCCATTGCAAAGGGCAGCGCAATGAGCCAATCCAGCGAGCCTTGATTGGCGGCAACAATGACACCGCCCGCAGAGACCAAAGCAATCACAGCCAAAGAAGTGGCAACCACCGAGCGCATCACTAAATTGGTATGCGCCCTGAGTGAAGGAACAATAATGAAGCCACCGCCAACACCAATAAGCCCCGATAAAAAACCTGCCACGCCGCCCGTTAGGATGAGTGCCCTGGCGCAAGGTAGCGTCCAAATAAATTTTCCAGTTGCGGCGCTTTGTGTACAAGGAAACTCAGCCGAGGCTTGATCGGCGGATAACGATGCGACTTCCGTATCAACCGTTTTACGCCACATCCGAATAGCGACCCAAATCAAGAGCGCAACAAATAATAGAACCAGCGGCGTGTTGGGTAATTGCCGCGCTAAGGCAAAGCCAATGGGTGAGAGACAAAGTCCAACGGTGGCCATTAACACCGCCGCTTTATAGCGAACAATGCCCTCGATCAGCCCCAAGATGGCGGCGACGCCTGACGCAACCGTTACCGCCAGCAGGGCAATAGGACTTGCTTGATTAACGGTTAAATGCAAGGTTATCGTCAAAAGTGGCACAGAAAAAATACCGCCGCCTGCGCCCGTAGCCCCCAGCACAACGCCAATCGCAAGACCTAAGGCGATGATCTCTGGCGTAAAAAGTGTAGCGAATGACATGATGTGATGGATGGGTTTGTGATACGATGATTCTATATAAGTATTTGCTTATATTGTTTATTTTTGTTTTTAAGGTTTTTATGGCTCCATTCTCCCCTCTTCAACTTTTCGATCCCGCTACTTGGACTTACACCTATGTGATCTTTGATGAGGTGAGCCGCGAGGCGATCATGATTGATCCTGTTGATTCGCAGCTGGCGCGTGATCTGAGCGTGCTCAAGCAATATGGGCTTCGGCTCAAATACGTGATGGAAACCCATGCGCACGCGGATCACATCACTAGCGCGGGAGCCTTGATTGAGCATACGGGAGCGATTGCGGCCACGCCCATGTATTGCAACGTCTTGCCTGCGGCTATCCAATTGAAGGACGGCGATGTACTTGAATTTGGCACTGAAAAAATCGAGGCGCTGCACACCTCGGGGCATACGGCGGGCAGTATGTCGTTTGTCTGGCGCAATCATGTCTTCACGGGCGATACGCTGCTCATTGGCGGCTGCGGACGAACCGATTTTCAATCGGGCAGCGCAGAAGCGCTCTACGACAGCATCACACTCATTTTGTTTCAGTTGCCAGACGACACCATTGTGTGGCCTGCGCACGATTACAAAGGTCAAACTCAGTCCAGCGTCGGTTATGAAAAACAGCACAATCCGAGGTTGAACAATGAGCACGGCGAGCGCCGCAGCAAAGCCTCTTTTGTGGCGTTGATGAATGCACTGCATTTGCCCAAGCCACATTTAATCGATCAGGCCGTCCCCGCTAATTTGATGCTGGGTGTTCGCCACGATGCAGGAGCTAACGATACGATGATTTATGCCATTCAGCCCTCCGCTGGCTATGCTGGCGATATTTCAGCCGAACTGGCGCATCAGTGGATGCTCAGCGGCAATGCCGTTTTAGTGGATATTCGCACCGATGCCGAGCGCGCGTGGGTCGGTTTTGTGCCCGATGCTTTGGGTATTGAATGGAAGACGTGGCCTAGTATGGCGCTGAATCCGAATTTTGATGCCGAGTTGACGGCCGCCGTGCCAGCGGGCGCATCCGTGATGCTGCTTTGCCGCTCGGGCGTGCGTTCGATTGCGGCGGCCAAGCAAGCACAAAGTTTGGGCTATACCGCCTACAACATTCTTGAGGGATTTGAGGGCGATCCTGACGGCGAAGCGCACCGAGGACAAAAAGGCGGCTGGCGCTTGCGTGGCTTGCCTTGGCGGCAGAATTAACAGTCCACATCTGCGCTGATTAGGGAAGATCCTAGGTACTTGATGTGTGCGATGGGTTCATAATATCAGTTATTCCTTATATTCCGATTTAATAAAAATACAATGGTCACACAGACATCCTCAAATAGCGCAGAAGATCAGCAAAACGCCGCACGTGTTTTTCAAGTGACGGCTGAACTTTTTAGCGTTTTATCAACCCCGATTCGATTGCAAATTTTGAGCGCCTTGTGCGACAACGATCTGTCGGTGTCGCAAATTTTGGAGCGTGTGGAGACGACGCAGCCTAATCTGTCGCAGCACTTAGCGATTCTTTATCGGCACGGAGTGATTGGCAAACGCAAAGACGGCACGCAGGTGATCTACAGCGTGGAGAGCGAAAGAGCGGCGATGCTGTGCCGCGCGGTGGTGACGCAGGTGGCGATTGAATTAGCTGATCCGCAATCCGTTCATGCAGGGGATCGGTTATTGACAAGGCAGTTCGCATGATGTTCGTAACCGCGCTCGCGCCCGCTATTCGCAAGGCACCCGAAGGATTTTTATCGCCAGCCGACACTGCTGCCGTTCACGCAGGGCGGCGTAGTTTGTTAGCTGGGGCATTTGGTGCGGCACTTGCAGGTTTGACGAAACCCGCGCAAGCACAGGCACAGACTGAGGATGATCCGAACATTGTGGTGCTACCCGCGCATTCCAAAGGTTTAGGGCAGGGCGTGGCAACCAACGCATACGGCGTTCCGAGTCAGTTTGAAAAAAACATCATTCGCAGAGAAAGTCCTGGCCTCACCCAAGTCCCGCAGGCTGGCGTGAGTTTTTGCCCGCTACAAAGCTTATTCGGCATCATTACACCCAGCGGTTTGCACTTTGAGCGGCATCATCAAGGTTGGTGGGATATTGACCCGAGCAAACATCGCCTCATGCTAAATGGCTCGGACGAGAGAATGCTCAAGCGTCCTATGGTGTTTACGGTAGATGATTTGATGCGTTTGCCTTCGATCACGCGAACCCACTTTATTGAGTGCGGAGCCAATAGCGGTATGGAGTGGGGCAACGTGGCGGTGCCGACAGTGCAATACACGCATGGGATGCTGTCTTGCAGCGAGTTCACGGGCGTGCCGCTGCGAATGCTTTTGGAGATGTGCGGCGCAGACTTTAAACGCGGCAAATTTGTGTTGGCGGAAGGCGCGGATGGCTCGTCGATGACGCGGACGATACCTGTCAGCTTGATTCAAAACGACGAAGTGCTGGTGGTGTACGGTCAAAACGGTGAGATGTTGCGCCCTGAAAATGGTTATCCGCTACGGCTTTTAGTTCCAGGCGTGCAGGGCGTGAGTTCGGTGAAATACCTGCGCCGCATCGAGCTGGGCGATATGCCCTATGGCACGAAGGACGAGGTCATCGGCTATGCCGATTTGATGAAGGACGGGCAGCATCGCCAGTACACCAGCATTCAAGAGGTGAAGTCGGTGATTACGAGTCCTAGCGGCGGGCAAAAGATTTTGTTGCAAGGGCAGCACAACATCACGGGCTTGGCGTGGAGTGGACGCGGCAAGATTAAGCGCGTGGATGTGTCGATTGATGGCGGGCGCAATTGGCGCCAGGCGCGGGTGCAAACGCCCGTCATGTCTAAGTGCTTGACGCGTTTTCAATTGCCCTTTAACTGGACGGGCGAGTCTGCTTTGTTGATGAGCCGCGCTGTGGATGAGACGGGGCATATTCAGCCTACCTACGCAGAGAACCGCGCCGTGCGTGGCTCGCGGGGGATTTATCACAACAATTCAATTCAGACGTGGCTAGTCACGCCCAGCGGTGAGGTGAAGAATGTTCAACTCTAAATCCACCCATTCCGTTAGGACTGAGGTTGTCGAAGTCTTGGCAAGGCACCTCGACAAGCTCAGTGCGAACGGATTATTTTTTGTTTTTATTTTTTGCTTATTTGCTTGCAATGCATTCGCACAAGCCACAAAAATAAATGGCATTGGGCGCACAGCAACGCCGAATGAAGTGCAGGCTTGGGATATTGATGTGAGGCCAGATTTCAAAGGTCTACCCAAAGGTGCGGGCAGCGTCACGCAGGGCGAAAAAATATGGGAAGCGCAGTGCGCATCATGTCACGGCACATTTGGCGAGAGCAACAGCGTTTTCTTTCAGTTAGTTGGCTACACCACCAAGGGGGATGTGGAGCGCGGCCATGTGAAGGCTTTGCAGTTGGGGCACGATGCACCCGCTCGCACAATGACCATGAAGCTGCCAACGATCTCGACGCTATGGGATTACATCAACCGCGCCATGCCGTGGACAGCGCCCAAGTCACTCAAACCCGATGAGGTCTACGCGGTGACGGCATTTTTAATGAATCTGGCGGAAGTTGTTCCTGATGATTTTGTGTTGTCTGATAAAAATATGGCAGATGTGCAAAAACGATTGCCCAACCGAAATGGCATGACGACCAAGCACACCCTATGGCCAGGGGCTGAGTTAAACGGGGTGAATGGTTTGAAAGCCAAGCCCGATACCCAAGGCTCCGCTTGCGTCAAAAATTGCAGTGCTGATCCAAAAATCAGCAGTAGCATTCCTGCCTACGCGATGACGGCGCACGGTAATTTAGCCGATCAAAACCGCACGTGGGGGTCGGTTGTGGGGTTGGATACTAGCAAGCCCATTGAGGAGGTTGCACAACTTGCATCCGTTCGCGCTGAGCCTGCTCTGGCGCTGGCCCCACAACCTCGACCAGCTCAGGCTGAACGGGGTGCGGCTAGGTTGACAACTCAAGATGTTTTGCCGCTGTTGCAAAAAAATACTTGTACGACTTGTCACGCAGTCAAGACCAAAATCATAGGGCCAGCATTTAAAGATATTGCCAAAAAATATGCGGAGCGTTCGGATGCGACCAGTTATTTGGCTGCGAAAATCAAGTCTGGCAGCTCGGGCGTATGGGGGTCTATCCCTATGCCGCCAATGAGCATAAGTGACGCAGAATCAAAGAAAATAGCAGGGTGGCTATCGCAAGGTGGCGTGGATTAAGATCAATTTATAGGAGTGTCAATATGCAACGTAGAGAATTTATCAGTAAGGGTCAAACCGTGATGGCGCTGGCCGCCGTGGCTGGGCTGACCCCCTTCACCAGTGCGGCGCAAAACGCAGCTGGCTGGAATAAGGCCGCATTTGAAGGGAAGAGCTTGAACGAAGTTGTCAAAGCTTTGGGCGGCACGTCCGCATCGGCAAGCGGTGATGTTGTGTTGTCTGCCCCCGAAATTGCGGAGAACGGCAACGTGGTACGTATGGGCGTTGAGAGCAAGCTGGCAGGCACATCAACAATTGCGTTGTTAATTGAAAAAAATCCAGCACTGTTGTCTGCAACTTTTGATGTGATTGCAGGCTCGGATGCCAGCTTTTCAACCAATGTGAAGATGGGGCAAACCTCGAACGTGTATGCGTTGGCGAAGGTTGGCGATAAATTCTTCTATGCTGTTAAAGAGGTCAAAGTAACCTTGGGCGGCTGCGGCGGTTAACTTCAATCACCTCGTTTTAAATTATTCAAAGGAATTCGTATGTCAGATCCTATGCGCATTAGAGCCGCCATTGTTGGCGAGAAAACCACGGTTCGTGTGTTGGTTAGTCATGAGATGGAGAGCGGTCAACGCAAAGATGCCTCCGGTAAAACTGTGCCTGCGTGGCATATCCAGCAAATTAGCGCGACGCACAATGGGCGCACGGTGATGAATGCACAGTGGGGGCCAGCAGTCTCCAAAAATCCGTTTGTTCAGTTCAGTTTTAAAGGCGGCAAGTCGGGAGACGAAATTGCTGTCACTTGGATCGATAACAAGGGCGATAAACGTACCGATAAGGCCGCTATTGCATAAACATATCACTTCAACAGATAAAAAGGATGTCGTCATGCGCATGAAACAAATCATCGTAGCAACGAGTTTGATTGGTTATAGCTTGGTGGGCAATTTTGTGGCTTATGCACAAGATGCAAAGGAGGCGCTTTATACAAAAAGCTTAGTCGCCACTTGCGCCAATTGTCATGGCACAAACGGTTATGCGGCAAGCGGTTCTTCCGTATCAGGTTTAGCAGGGCTGCCCAAAGACTACCTCATCGCGCAAATGAAGGCGTTTAAAAATGGCACGCGTCCAGCAACGGTGATGCATCAGCTTGCCAAAGGTTTTAGTGATGCGCAGATTGAGCAAATGGCGGCTTATTTTGCCGCGCAAAAAAAATAAGGAGTTGAAGTTATGAGTCACGCAACTAATCGTCGCTCCTTTTTACAATCCTCTGCCGCGCTATCGCTGCTGGGGCTTGGCGCTTGTGCCACAACCGCGTCACTGCCCGCAAAAGCGCAGGTGATTGTGATTGGCGGGGGATATGGCGGTGCAACAGCGGCCAAATATGTTCGGCTGCTATCTGATCACAAAATTAGCGTCGTGTTGATTGAACCCAACGATGCTTTTATTTCGTGCCCGCTGTCTAACTTGGTGGTGAGCGGTAGCAAGCAGTTATCCGACATCACCACACCCTATGCGGGGCTGACAAGCAACCACGGCATTACGGTTGTCAAAGATATGGCGCAAAGCATTGATGCCAACAAAAAAACAGTGCAGCTCGCAAGCGGTGCTGTGATGAGTTACGACAAGCTTGTCGTTGCGCCAGGCGTGGACATGATGTTCAGCTCGATTGAAGGCTACGCGGCCGCGCATGGCGCAGGGCAGGTGGTTCATGCTTGGAAGGCTGGAGCCGAAACGCTTGCGCTACGCAAGCAACTAGAGTCCATGCCCGATGGCGGCACATTTGCTATCACGATTCCTGTTGCGCCGTTTCGCTGCCCACCAGGTCCGTATGAGCGTGCCTCAGTTGTGGCGAACTATTTCAAGCAGTTCAAACCCAAATCAAAAGTGCTGATTTTGGATGGCAATCCCGATGTGGTATCCAAAGGTGCGCTCTTTAAAAAGGTGTGGGCAGAGCAATACAAGGGCATCTTGGAGTACCGCAACGATCACAAAGCGATAGCGGTTAATGGCGCAACTGGAACGATTAAGTTTGAAGTGCAAGATGATGTCAAAGCCAGTGTGGTAAATGCGTTGCCCTCGATGCGTGCAGGTTTGATTGCGGTGAATGCTGGCTTGGCGAACGTTGCCAACGGTCGCTGGTGCGGTGTGAATTACCAAACCTTTGAGTCCACGGCTGCCAAAGATGTGTTCGTGATTGGGGACTCAATCCAGGTCGCGCCGCTCATGCCAAAAAGCGGGCACATGGCGAATAACCACGCCAAGGTTGCGGCGGCAGCGATTGTGGCGCAGCTAGCAGGCTGGGAAGTTAACAGCGCCCCGATGCTCACCAATACCTGCTACAGCTTTGTGAACAACAGTGAAGTCATCCATGTAGCAAGTGTGCATGAATATGTTGCCGCAGAAAAAACGTTTAAGACGATTGCCGGATCGGGTGGACTTAGCGCCAGTCCTTCAGCCCTAGAGGCGCAATATGCAATGAATTGGGCGAACAACATTTGGGCGGATTCGTTGAAATAGGAACTATATGAAAAAAAGAAGCTACTTAATTTACGCCGCTATGCTGGGGGGCTTATCCAGCATGGCTTCGCTAGCGATTGCTCAAAAATCGACAAGCGATGCGATTGCCGAATACCGCGCCGCATTGCAAGATGGCAACCCAGCCGATTTGAACGCGGCACGCGGCGAAGTGCTTTGGAAAACACCGCGTGGTCCAAACAATGTGTCGCTTGAACAGTGCGATTTAGGCATGGGTGCTGGCAAGGTGAAAGGTGCTGTCACCCAGCTACCGCGCTATTTTGCTGATACCAAACGCGTAATGGATGTGGAGTCGCGCCTCGTGCACTGCATGGTCACGCAGCAAGGTTTTAAGGCGGATGAGTTCACGGCCAAAACTGCTTTCTCATCCGATGGGCAACGTGCTACTGTGATTGAAGATTTGGTCGCTTACCTCTACGACGAATCGCGCGAGCTACCCATTAGCGTGCCGCAAGCGCATAAGGAAGAAAAGGCTGCTTACGCTCGCGGTAAAAAAATCTTTTTCTTTAAAGGCGGCCCCTACGATTTTTCGTGTGCATCGTGCCATAGCCAAGATGACAAACGAATCCGTTTGCAAGACCTTCCCAATTTGACCAAGCCTGAGCCAGCCAAAGCTGCTTTTTCGCAGTGGCCCGCCTACCGCGTGAGCCAAGGTGCGCTGCGTACCATGCAGTGGCGCTTGTATGACTGTTTTCGCCAGCAACGCTTTCCTGAGTTGCAGTACATGAGTCAAACCTCAATCGACTTGATTACCTTTTTGGGTGTCAACGCAAATGGCGGCAAGATGGCTGCGCCTGCCATTAAGCGCTAAAGCCACCAATTAATTGAGAGATAAATAACAATCATGATGAAATTAACTTTAGCGCTAAGCCTGATGGTTATTGGTCTTGCAGCCCATGCGCAGGCTGCCAAAGTGCCATCCAATCAAGAAATTGTTGCCAACTTAAAGGACTCGTTTAACGAGCGTGGCATCGCCAAGCTGGACAGACTCGATCAAACCGAGTTGCAAAAAGCTTGCTCGCAAGCGGCAGAGTCTGGCAAGCCATTGCCTGCAAAAGTGAAGGCCCGCATCGAGAAAAAAGTGTTGGCTAGCATTCCCTACCCAGCCGATGGCGTGTATCTGGGTGATTGGAAGGAGGGCGAAAAAATTGCCCAAAATGGACGCGGTCTTCAGTTTAGTGATGCGGCGGGAGCACCCAACGGTGCCAATTGCTATGCATGTCATCAGCTCACACCGACCGAAATTAGCTTTGGCAATCAAGGGCCTAGCTTGCTCAAGTACGGCACGCTTCGCGGCGTGAAAGACCCAGCGGCTAAGGACTCCGAGGCAATCGTGAAATACACATGGGCACGGATTTGGAACACCCATGCGTTTAATGCCTGCAATGGAATGCCGCGCTTTGGTGATGCGGGCATTCTTACGCCAGCGCAAATCAAAGACGTGATGGCGCTGCTGTTAGATCCTGCTTCGCCAGTTAACAAATAAATCGACTGCTGTCATCCCCGCGAAGACGGGGCTCCACAGACCACAGATCACAGACTTTGGATTCCCGCCTTCGCGGGAATGGCACCTTGATTGGGATTTTTATGAGTTTATCTAGACGCGAATTTTCATCCGTTCTAACGGCAGCTGCAGTAGCTGGCTTTTCCTTCTCTAGCGAGACATCCGCGCAAGATGCCAAGCGTTTATATGACGTGCCCAAACGCGGCAATGTGCATTTGTTACACATGACCGATTGCCATGCACAGCTCTTGCCAATTTACTTTCGCGAACCCAGCATCAACATTGGCGTTGCAGGCATGAATGGCCGCGTGCCGCACTTGGTGGGTGAGCATTTGCTGAAATTTGCAGGCATTGCTGCGGGCAGCGCTAATGCTTATGCGCACACCTATTTAGACTTCGAACGCGCGGCACATCAGTACGGCAAAGTTGGCGGATTCGCGCATTTGGCGACGCTGGTCAAGCAACTCAAAGCCTCGCGCACTGGTGCGCTACTCTTGGATGGCGGCGATACATGGCAGGGCAGTGCCACTTCGCTTTGGACGAATGCGCAAGACATGGTGGAGGCCGCTAAGCTGCTCGGTGTGGACGTGATGACGGCGCACTGGGAATTCACCTTTGGCGAGCGGCGCGTGCTGGAAATTATTGAAAAAGATTTTGCCGCCAAGGGTGACTTCAAAGGCATTGATTTCATTGCGCAAAACGTCAAAACCAAAGACTTTGATGACCCTGTGTTTAAGCCGTATGTGATGAAAGAGATGAACGGCATCACGTTTGCCATTATTGGGCAAGCCTTTCCCTATACGCCAATTGCCAATCCCAGCTGGCAAGTGCCCAATTGGACGTTTGGGATTCAAGACCAAGATCTGCAAAAGCAAGTGGATGCCGCGCGTGCGCAAGGTGCGCAGGCAGTCGTCTTGCTGAGCCACAACGGCATGGACGTTGATTTAAAACTAGCAAGCCGCGTAACAGGCATCGACGCGATCTTGGGCGGCCACACCCATGATGGCGTGCCCGTTCCGACGATGGTGAAAAACGCAGGCGGGCAAACCTTAGTCACCAACGCAGGCAGCAACGGCAAATTCCTAGGCGTGCTCGATTTGGATGTGCGCGATAAAAAAGTGTTTGCGGTGCATTACAAGCTACTGCCCGTGTTTGCTAACTTTTTGCCTGCGGATAAAGACATGGCGGCCTTGATAGACAAGCTCCGCAGCCCTTATTCTGCAAGGCTTACGGAGCCACTTGCCATCACGGATGGCGTGCTTTATCGACGCAGCAATTTCAACGGCACATTCGATCAACTCATTTTGAATGCGCTGATGGATGTGCGCGGCGCAGAAATTGCGTTCTCTCCGGGCTTTCGCTGGGGCACGTCGCTCTTGTCAGGACAAGCAATTACGCGCGAGCACCTCATGGATCAAACCGCAATCACCTATCCGTGGACAACGCTGAGCAACATGACGGGCGAGACGATTAAAGCGGTTTTAGAAGACGTGGCGGACAACCTGTTCAACCCCGATCCATATTACCAGCAGGGTGGCGATATGGTGCGCACAGGCGGCCTTCAATATACGATGGACGTCAACGCCAAGGCAGGCAATCGCATCACTGATATGCGGTTAAATGGCAAACCGATTGAAGCGAACAAAACCTATAAAGTCGCAGGCTGGGCTCCCGTGCAAGAGACTAGCAAAAACGCGGGACAACCCGTTTGGGATGTGGTGGAGACGTGGCTTAAAGATAAAAAAACAATTCCCGCCATGCGGCCCAATGTGCCGATGCTAAAAGGCGTGGAGGGCAATAGTGGCTTCAATCGTGGCGTCTACTAAGGCATAAAAAAAGTCCACCGAAGTGGACTTTTTCGCCTAGCGATCTAGCGATGGCTCAATTATTTTTTGTCAGCGGCAGGTGCGCTGCTTAGTGCGGCGGGAGCTGGCGCAGCTTGCTCTGTAGCAGGCGCACTCATGGCTGCTGCGGGTGACTTCATTTGAGCAGGCATAGCCGCAGGCTTGCTACCATGAATTTGCATCATCAGCGGCACGATGAGTAGCGCCACAATGTTGATAATTTTGATCAGTGGATTAACCGCTGGACCTGCCGTATCTTTGTACGGATCGCCCACCGTATCGCCTGTGACGGCTGCCTTGTGCGTCTCAGAGCCTTTGCCACCAAAGTGCCCGTCTTCGATGTACTTTTTGGCGTTATCCCAAGCGCCGCCGCCCGTACACATGGAAATCGCAACAAAGAGTCCCGTGACGATCGTGCCCATTAAGAGTCCACCCAGCGCTGCGGGGCCCAGTACCAAACCAACCAAAATGGGCACAACGACAGGCAGGAGCGATGGAATCATCATCTCTTTAATCGCAGCCGTTGTCAGCATATCAACTGCGGTGTCGTACTCGGGTTTGCCAGAGCCGTCCATGATGCCTTTGATATCGCGGAATTGACGGCGCACTTCCACCACCACCGCGCCCGCAGCGCGTCCCACGGCCTCCATCGCCATCGCACCAAAGAGATAAGGAATCATGCCGCCAATGAAGAGGCCAATAATGACCATTGGATTAGATAAATCAAACGTGATCGCGTTGCCGTAGGCCTCTAACTTGTGCGTGTAATCGGCAAACAGCACCAGTGCTGCCAAGCCCGCAGAACCAATGGCGTAGCCCTTGGTGACCGCCTTGGTGGTGTTTCCCACAGCGTCCAGTGGATCAGTCACGGCGCGAACCGAAGCGGGCAATTCCGCCATTTCGGCAATGCCGCCTGCGTTGTCGGTAATAGGGCCATAGGCATCAAGTGCCACCACAATACCCGCCATGCTGAGCATGGAGGTTGCGGCAATCGCAATGCCGTAAAGACCCGCTAATTTGAACGAGCAAAAGATCGCCAAACAAACCAAGAGCACAGGCCATGCGGTAGAGCGCATCGACACACCCAGACCTGCAATGATGTTGGTGCCGTGACCTGTGGTGGATGCCTCTGCAATGTGCTTCACGGGCGCGTACTGCGTGCCTGTGTAGTATTCCGTTACCCAAACCAAAGCGCCTGTGAGCACGAGACCAACTGCGCAAGCACCAAATAAGGCGCTGGCATTGTCTGGCATGAGGGCTTTCGTCACAAAGTAAAAAGCGATTAACGAGAGCACGCCCGCCACCGCTAAGCCTTTGTAGAGCGCGGGCATCACGTTCTTCATGCCAGGCGTTGCTTTGACAAAGAAGCAACCGATGATGGAGGCAACAATGGATACAGCGCCCAACGCGAGCGGATAAATCACCGCGCCAGTGCCCGCGCTTGACATCATGAGTGCGCCTAGCACCATAGTGGCAATCAAGGTGACGGCATAGGTCTCAAAGAGGTCGGCCGCCATACCTGCGCAGTCACCTACGTTGTCGCCTACGTTATCGGCAATCACCGCAGGGTTGCGCGGGTCGTCTTCTGGAATGCCTGCTTCAACTTTACCTACAAGGTCAGCACCAACGTCTGCGCCTTTGGTAAAAATACCGCCACCGAGGCGCGCAAAAATGGAGATGAGTGACGAGCCAAAAGCAAATCCAATCAAGGGATTTAAGCTAGCTGCGCCTGTTGCGCCGCCGCCTGAGAGGAACATATAAAAACCCGTGACACCGAGTAGCCCCAAGCCTACGACCAACATACCCGTGATCGCGCCGCCGCGAAAGGCAACATCAAGCGCGGGACCAATTCCCTTCGTTGCGGCTTGAGCGGTTCGCACGTTCGCGCGAACCGACACATTCATGCCAATAAAGCCGCAAGCACCCGATAGCACAGCACCGAGCACAAAGCCAACAGCACTCATGCTGTCTAAGAACACGCCAATCAAAATCGCGAGGACAACCCCCACCATCGTGATGGTTTTGTATTGACGTGCAAGATAAGCCGCTGCGCCCGTTTGAATGGCAGCAGCAATCTCTTGCATTCGGGCATTGCCCGCGTCTTGCGACAAAATCCACCCACGTGCCCACACGCCGTATACAACGGCAAGCAGACCACAAACCAGCGCCAAATACAGCGCAGAATTTCCAGACATATCCATCTCCTAAAAGTAAACGAATGTAGAAAATCGCGCATCGACAAGAAGTCGAGAACGACTCTCCGCTCTCGTTGCTTCCTCAAACCAAGGTTCGATTGGCCAACGCTTTGACTCTAATTCAGATTGCGTGACATCTTGCTGACAAAGCGCGTCAGTTAGCCTTAGTACAATCAGGGTTTTCCCCGTTATTTAGTTCAAAATTCGGGTTTTTACTTAGATTTTTACGGAAAGTTTCTCCATGTCGTTAGACAAAGTTACCGCTGGCAAAAATGCCCCAGATACCTTTAATGTTGTGATCGAAATTCCGATGAATGCCGACCCCGTTAAGTACGAAGTGGATAAAGAATCGGGCGCCATTTTTGTGGATCGCTTTATGAGCACCGCCATGCACTATCCAACGAACTATGGCTACGTACCCAAAACGCTGAGCGGCGATGGCGACCCTGTGGACGTGCTCGTGATTACGCCCGTACCGCTTATTCCAGGTGTGGTTGTGACCTGCCGCCCCATCGGCATCTTGCACATGGAAGACGAGGCCGGCATTGACGGAAAAGTGCTAGCCGTTCCCATTGATAAAAAATGCTCGCTCTACACCCAGTGGCAAAAGCCTGAAGATATGAATCCACTGCGCCTCAAAACCATTGCACACTTTTTTGAGCACTACAAAGATTTGGAAGAGGGCAAGTGGGTCAAGGTTTTAGGTTGGAAGGGTCCTGATGCCGCCAAGCAAGAAGTGCGCGAGGGCATGGCTAATTACCTAGCGACGCAGGGTTAATGCGACACCACGAAAACCACCGCTCACACCGTATCGGCTGGCTACGCGCTGCGGTGCTGGGGGCTAACGATGGCATTGTGACAATGGCATCTCTCATCTTAGGCGTTGCAGCTGCGGGCGCTAGTACCAAAACGATTGTGGTGACTGGCGTTGCCAGCCTCGTGGCGGGCGCGATGTCGATGGCGGCAGGCGAGTACGTCTCGGTCAGTTCGCAAGCCGATACCGAGAGCGCTGACTTAGCAAAAGAGCGGCGCGAATTGGCAGAAGACCCCGAGCACGAGCACGCCGAATTAACCGCGATTTACGTGGCACGCGGACTAGATGAAATGCTGGCACACGAAGTAGCAACACAGCTCACTGCGCACGATGCGCTGGGCGCTCATGCGCGCGATGAACTAGGGATTTCTAGTACGCTCAGCGCAAAACCCGTCCAAGCAGCCATGGCTTCAGCTGCGACGTTTGCGCTGGGAGCCGCGTTGCCATTGGTTTGCGCGTTGCTTGCGGCTGCCGTGCTGCCATCCGTCCCCATGATTTGGGTTGTGGCCGTAGGATCGTTAGTTTTTCTCGCCGTTTTAGGTGTACTCGCCGCCAATGCAGGGGACGCACCCGTTTGGCTCTCTACAGCACGTGTCACGCTCTGGGGGGCGTTTGCTATGGCGGTAACCGCAGGAGTGGGTGCGCTATTTGGCGTAGCTGCCTAATAACTTCATCATCCAGCGCCCAAAGGTTTGTACGCCAACCGGGGGCCTCGATTTTAAAAAACATGGTATCATCGCCAAATGTCTTTAATCTTATATAAGACATAAAACACATCAATCAGCCATCTCAGAAGGAAATGACCATGTCAAATAAAACACTCAGCCGCGAAGAGCAAATCGCCGCTATTCAAAAAGATTGGGACACCAACCCACGTTGGAAGGGTATCAAGCGGGGTTACAGCGCAGCCGATGTGGTGCGTTTGCGCGGTAGCAATCCGCTGGAGTACAGCTTGGCAAAGCGCGGCGCAGAAAAACTGTGGGATTTGGTCAATACCGAGCCCTACGTCAATTGCCTAGGCGCACTCACAGGTGGACAAGCCATGCAGCAAGTGAAGGCTGGCGTAAAGGCGATTTACCTGTCTGGCTGGCAAGTGGCGGCCGATAACAACGAATACTCAGCGATGTATCCCGATCAATCGCTGTATCCAGTGGACTCGGTGCCTAAAGTTGTGGAGCGCATCAACAACACGTTTACCCGCGCCGATGAGATTCAATGGTCCAAAGGCGTAGGCCCTGGCGACAAGGGTTATATCGACTACTTCGCGCCTATCGTGGCCGACGCAGAAGCTGGTTTTGGTGGTGTTTTAAATGCGTTTGAACTCATGAAGTCTTGCATCAAGGCAGGCGCAGGTGGCGTGCACTGGGAAGATCAACTCTCTAGCGCTAAAAAGTGCGGACACTTGGGCGGCAAAGTGCTGTTGCCAACGAACGAATCGGTGCAAAAGCTTATCGCAGCGCGTTTTGCAGCTGACGTTTGCGGCGTGCCAACGCTGGTGATTGCCCGTACGGATGCGGAAGCAGCAGACTTGCTGACCAGCGATCACGATCCAATCGACAAGCCATTCCTCACGGGCGAGCGCACGCCAGAGGGCTTCTACAAAACTCGTAAAGGCTTCGACCAAGCCGTTGCGCGCGCGATTGCTTATGCCGAATATGCCGATATGGTGTGGTGCGAAACAGGCACGCCTGATCTCCAATTTGCCAAAGACTTTGCCGATGCGGTGCATAAAGTTCACCCAGGAAAGATGCTCGCCTACAACTGCTCGCCATCGTTCAACTGGAAGAAAAACTTGGATGACGCTAGCATCGCTAAATTCCAGCGTGAACTGGGCGCGATGGGTTACAAATACCAATTCATCACCTTGGCAGGTATCCACAATATGTGGTACCACATGTTTGACTTGAGCCAAGACTACGTGAAACGCGGCATGACGGCTTATGTCGAAAAAGTTCAAGAGCCAGAATTTGCAGCGCGCGAGCGTGGTTACACATTCGTCAGCCATCAACAAGAAGTGGGAACGGGTTACTTTGACGAAGTGACGATGGCGATTCAAGGCGGCGCATCATCGCTGACGGCTTTGACGGGTTCAACGGAAGAAGAACAATTCCATTGAAAATGTTGAAAGCCTGCGCTATAATCGCGGGCTTGTCGGAGTGTGGCGCAGTCTGGTAGCGCACCTGGTTTGGGACCAGGGGGTCCAAGGTTCGAATCCTTGTACTCCGACCATCGAATAACGAAAACGGCTTCCAGTCTTTACTGACTGGAAGCCGTTTTTGTGTTGCAAGTAACAAAATGACCTAGTCATAAAAATAGACAGTCGATTCCTTTAAGGACTCTCTGCATAACCCGTTCGCCCTGAGCCGTTGTGACTAGTCCGCAGCCCATATTTGAAGCGGGTTTCAAGGCAGATGCCTTGGGAGGCGGCGGTGCGCTTGCCTTTGCGGGCGCGGACGCTTCAGTGTTCATGGTGATACCACTTGATGACGGGCATCACTGTTTTAATCTTCAAGATACGATTAAAATTAACCTCGCTTTGGCCTTGAGCGTTAGTGCTGACCTGACTGGAATGTATTTCAGGTTTATCAGCAGCGTATAAGGATCGTCATCCAGCGGCGATAGATGCGGGTTCGCTCCCATCCCAAAGTTTTTTCATGCCATGCCGCGCTTCATAGTCCGCCTGTCGCACAGGGAACGCGGTATTCACACGGTAAAAATCTTCTCCCGCCACGGCTTCTAATTGCACAAACATCACCACGCGTGGCTTGCGGCTGGCATTAACCAATAACTGAATGCCCTTGCTTTGCCAAACCTGCGCAATGTTGCTGGCAATGTCAAAAACAAAGCTTTGCACATCCGCGTATCCCAACGCCCGAATCTGCTTGCCGTGATTGGCTTCGATATGCAAAAGCCCAAACCCCGTGCCGTTGGAGTGCTGAATGCCAGTTTGTAGCCGAATCTTTCCGGCCTGTCTGCGCATCGTTTGCGCCATAGCGGGTGTAATTTCTCCAAAATCAAAACTTTCGTTGGGCGCAAGGATGAATAAGGCGGGATTGGGATGCATTTTTAGATGTATGACTGCACACTGGTATTTTGAACCTAGTCATAAAAATAGACAGTCGATTACTTTAAAGGTTTTTAATCAACCCCAAAGGAGAGAAGAAATGTCAAAACGGCATAGTGGCGCGGACACGTTGGTGGATATACACGTGCTTGGCGTAGAAGCTGCATTTGCTAAAACGCGGGAATTGATGGAGGTGACTAGTCCGCAGCCCATATTTGAAGCGGGTTTCAAGGCAGATGCCGTGGGAGACGGCGTTGCGCTTGCCTTTGCGGATGTGCTGTTTCCAGGCGCAAAAGGGACGCGGCTTGGGCGCAATGCGGGTGTGGGGGCGGCTTAGTTCTGCGGCAACCGCTAAAATATAGGCTATCTGTTTTGTGATTGCAGCCCCCTTGATCTACAGTCCCCACCAACTCTCTTTTTTTGCTCATCAGCTCACGCGCCGCGCCGCGTCTAGTTCTATGGACGCAATGGCAACGGCCTTGCTAGACGGACAAGTTCACGATGCGGACATCACCGAAAAACTGCTGACTTTGCCTTGCGGAAAATGGGAGACAGTACAGCTTGAGGCAACCGACTCAGGCAAACTAGAGCTTGAGATTTTGCGGCAACACAACAAAATCGTTGCAAGCCTAGAAGAGCGCAACGTCAGCGCCTTTTCGCAAGAAGCAGAAAAACTAGACGCATGGGCGGATGACCTCAAAGTGGGTCTAGAGCGCGAGATTAAAGAGCTTGATCGCGCTATCCGCGAAGCCCGTACCAAAAGCAGAGGTGCGGCTACTTTGGCAGAAAAATTGACCATACAAAAAGAACAGCGCGACCTAGAAGACCAACGCGATAAAAAACGCCGCGAACTGTTTGACCGCCAAGACGATATTCAGCGCAAGCGCGATACCTTGATTGACGAGCTGGAACAACAATTAAAACAAACGAGAAACCAGCACATCATCCTGCACTGCGAATGGGAATTGCAATGAAAAATCGAATCATCAACGTGCAAGGCGCGTCTGTCACCATCTCCGCTAGAGAGAGCCAAGACTACATCTCGCTGACCGATATGGTGAAGCACTTCGATGGTGGCACGGCACTCATTGAGCAGTGGCTCAAAAACAAAGACACCGTTCTTTTTTTGGGTGTTTGGGAGCAACTTAACAACCCTGCATTTGATTCTAATTCCCCCGAATTCGAGGGAATTAAAACCGAAGCGGGACGCAACAGCTTCTTCCTGTCCGCTAAAAAATGGATTGAAGCAACGGGAGCAATTGGCCTAGAAGCAAAAGCGGGGCGGTACGGCGGAACTTACGCGCACAAAGACATCGCGTTTGAGTTTGGCTCGTGGCTCAGTCCAGAATTCAAACTCTATCTCATCAAAGAGTTTCAGCGTCTCAAAGACGAGGAGTCACGGACTACCGCACTAGAGTGGAGTTTTCAGCGCATCTTGTCCAAAGTCAATTACAAAATCCACACCGACGCGATTAAAGAGCGACTCATACCCCAGCAATTAACCAAAGGGCAAACCAGCACCATCTATGCCACGGAAGCCGATCTACTGAATGTGGCGCTATTTGGCATTACCGCAGCCCAGTGGCGGCAGGCCAATGCGGGCGAGCAAGGCAACATCCGCGATCAGGCAACCTTAGAGCAATTGGTCGTGCTGTCCAACCTAGAGAGCATCAACGCGGTACTGATTCATCAAAACCTGCCACAAACCCAGCGCCTCGTGCAATTGAATACCATTGCGATTACGCAAATGCGGTCGTTGGTGGGGTTGGGTTCTCTCAAGCAACTTGCTAGCTCTAGTTTGAAAAAAAGAATTCAATGATGAACGAATCTTATAAGGAGTTATCGTTGACATCGACAAACTCAAATGACGTAGATAATTTAAAGAAAGAATTACAAGCAATTTTTTCCGACGGTTTGGTAACAGTCATCGGTTCGGGATTGTCGTGTGCCGAAGGGCTACCCGGAATGCGAGCTCTTGCGACAGAGTTGATTGCCAAAGTGTCATCCTCAATTCCTGATGCAGACAAAGCGCGATGGGCAGCAATAGAAGCGTGCCTAGCCTCGGACGGCCTAGAAGGTGCTTTAATCAAACACCCTCCAACAGATGCCATTGAATCAGCCATTATTCAATTTACGTCTGCCTTCGTGCTTTCCAAAGAGCAGGAAGTTATAGCTGCTTGCGTGTCTGGAACCCGTAAACTCAAAATTGCGTCGTTGCTTCCTCACATTTCAGCGGCAACACCAAAAATCGCCCACATCATCACTACCAACTATGACAGACTGATCGAATTCGCAACTGAATCTGAGGGCTGGGGTGTTGACTCAATGATGGTTGGTCGATATTGGGGGAAACATGACCCTGAGTTAAGTAGCAAGCTGATGATTAGGGATGTTTCGCGTGGTAATAAAGGCGCTGTCAGGCTAATCTACAGAAACCACGTAAAGCTGTTCAAACCTCATGGAAGTCTGGACTGGTTCATGGCGGGCGGTACCCCGATGACAAGCAGCATGGCATTTTCGGGTGACCCGCTTATCATCACGCCAGGTGTGGGTAAGTACAAAAAGGGCTACGGTCAGCCGTTTGATATGCATCGTGATCGCGGGAACGCAGCAATTGACAGCGCTTCCTCGATTCTGTGCATTGGCTACGGTTTTAATGATGACCACCTTCAAACCCATTTGTCCCCGAAGCTAAAAGATGGTGCCAGAGCACTACTTCTCACCCACAGTTTGTCACTAAATGCACGAACGGTTGTAGCCCAATCACCAAACTGTACCGCACTCGTCAGCAACGCGGATGCAAAAAATCCCGGAACTATTGTGGTTCGTGGTACAACAGAAACGCTAATTCCAAATGTGGAATGGTGGGATGTGGAAAATTTTGTTAAGGGAGTTTTAACGATATGACAAATGCGGCATTGGAGTTTCAAAATGGCGACCGACTTGGGCGAGTTGCGGCGGTCGATACCAGTCGCGTTCTGATTTCAGTCGAAAACCATCAACACATGACAACCATCGCAGTAGGGAATCTGATTGCTATACAAGGTCGAACCGCTGCGGAATTTTTAATTGGAATTGTTGAGCGGGCGACTCGATCTGTTAGTGAGAAGCTGCTTCTTGATGAAGCCGGAGATGATGGATCGATTCCGCTTGGCGAGAGTCAAGAGGATTTCATCAAGGCAGTTCTAATTGGAACCTATCGCACCGTCGACGGTAGTTCATCAAACACTTTCAAGCGCGGGGCAGATTGTTTCCCCCAAGTTGATCGTGACTGCTTTCATGTGAACAGTCAGAACCTTCAGCAGTTCATGAACTTGCTCTCCATGAAGGTGAAGGAGGGAGAGCGCCTTACGCTGGGGCATTTCATGGCCGATCAAACGGCTATAGCAGTAGCGAACGGGGACAAGTTTTTTCAGCGTCATGCTGCCATTTTGGGAAGTACTGGTTCTGGAAAGAGTTGGGCAGTTGCACTCATGCTCGAACGTGCTGCCGCTTTGAAGTCTGCGAACCTAATTGTGTTGGACATGCACGGTGAGTATTCGACATTATGCGAAGGCCCTAACGCCATTGCGCAACAGTATCGAATTGCGGGACCTGGTGATCTGGATAAGCCTGATGATGGTTGCTTATTTTTGCCGTACTGGCTACTCAACCGTGAAGAAATGCTAGCACTGATTCTTGATCGGAGTGACGACAATGCTCCCAATCAAGCAGCCCGATTTACCGAACACGTTCGGTCATTAAAGGAAAAGGTACTAGCCGATCCAAAAAAAGCAGATGTCCTTGCAACGTTCACGGTTGACTCACCGATCCCCTACCCTATTGAGTCGCTACTTTCCCTGTTGAACGATGACGACACTGGCACGAAACTGGGAGCCAGCGGCAAAGACATCAAGGGTGATTGGAATGGCAAACTGAGTCGATTCATTATTCGCATGAAAGCGAAAACTGATGATCGAAGATGTGGTTTCATGTTTCAGCCTCCGGCAATGTGCAGCGAATACGGCTGGCTTGAAAAGATGCTGGGCAGCCTATTCTCGGTTTCCGATACTCAGCGTGGCATAAAAATTATTGATTTTTCTGAAGTCCCCTCGGACGTTCTACCGATAGTGACAGGCGTTTTAGCGCGATTGCTGTACAGCATTCAATTCTGGATGGACAAGGACTCGCGGCATCCCCTTACGATTGTTTGCGACGAAGCACATCTCTATCTTCCTGTTCGTGATTCTGCTGAGGCGGCTGAAAAACGTGCATTGGAATCGTTTGAGCGGATCGCAAAAGAAGGCCGTAAATATGGGGTCTCGTTGCTTGTAGTTAGCCAGCGACCATCCGACGTGAGTCGCACAATCCTTAGCCAATGCAATAACTTTCTTGTCCTGCGCTTAACAAACGATCAAGACCAAAGTGTTGTAAAACGGCTGATGCCGGAGTCGATGGGGGGCATCACAGATATATTGCCGCTCCTTGATCTTGGAGAGGCTCTATTGCTAGGTGATTCAATCCTGCTTCCGACTCGAATTAAATTGGATAAGCCCAAAATTGAACCCGCCAGCGCAACACGCCAATTCTGGACAGATTGGGCGACTCAAACACCAAAGCCAGATGCTGTATCCAAAGCTGTAGAGGCGCTACGGCGCCAAACTAGATTACAAAACGATAATGCAAAGCTTTGAACAATGACCCCCCCAAAACTAGAACTAACATGGATAGGCAAAGACGCACGCCCAAAGCTTGAGCCGCGCATCCTGCTAGAAGAGCCCACCAAAAGCCACCATGCCCAGCAGCGCGTAAGTGAATCCGACATCTTCGATAACCGTTTGATATTTGGCGACAACCTACTGGCGCTTAAAGCGCTTGAACAGGAATTCACGGGCAAAGTGAAATGCGTTTTTATTGATCCGCCGTACAACACAGCCAGTGCGTTTACGCATTACGACGATGGGCTAGATCACTCGATTTGGCTAGGTTTGATGTGAACCTCGCCACAAAAATAGACAGTCGATTCCTCTAAGGACTCTCTGCATAACCCGTTCGCCCTGAGCCGTCGCGGCTAGTCCGCAGCCCATATTTGAAGCGGGTTTCAAGGCAGATGCCGTGGGAGACGGCGGTGCGCTTGCCTTTGCGGATGTGCTGTTTCCAGGCGCAAAAGGGACGGGGCTTGGGCGCAATGCGGGTGTCAATTTTTGTTTACTCTTCGTTTGAGCGGACGCAGCTCAAAGCGCTTGCCATAGATGCACCCAAACACCGTGTATGGTGCGGGTGTGGGAGCGACTTGGTTTTACGGCAACCGCTAAGAATTAAAAATTGACTGCCGCTTTCAAGCTATTCACAGCGGCTTGATTTAAGCGAATGTTGTAGTTGGGGTAATTGATTGTGTAATTGGCAGTTGTTCCTACAAAGTTGAGTCCTCCGCCAGAGACAGTACCTGCTTTAATCAGTTGCCCAGAGTAAACATTGCCATTTAGCTCGAAATAAGTTTTATAGGAGGGTGTACTTGTTGCTGAAGTGATAACCGACGTGGACACATAGGTATTGATACCGTTGATCAGTGATATGGATCCATTCGACAAGGTGTAAAGGACGGAAGGTGACACTCCGGTGTAAGTAATACCTACTCTCATCAAGCTCGCTAAAGTTGTACCAGTGGCAATAGGGTTTGGCGTATTCGTGGTTGTGACTGTGTTGGCATCGTTAACCACGTAGACATCATCGGGCGAGATTGTCGTAAATTTTAAGTATGAAGTATTGGGCAGCCAAGTCGCAGTAGGTGAAAAGTAGGCGGCGGGGTTGAAGTAAAAAACTCCGAAAAAGTTTTTGAACTCGTTTGGCGCTGATCCCAGTGTTCCCGTCAGTGGCACAACAGAAATATTTGATCGGGTTATTGTGTAAGCAACCGTTGAGCCGTCTGCCGTCATGATTTGCTCTTGGATGCCTGTTCCTAGATAAGATATTTTGCTAATGAAATGATTAGGTCCTGACGCAACAACGATTTGACCGTTTACCAGGTAACGTGTTGGGTTGTTTGCTGCGTTAGGAATAGGCAAGGTAGTTGCAATTGAAGATAATGCGGTACTTGTGATCGTTTGTGGCCCATTGGTTAAAGGCGATGCACTTAATGTTGCGTTAGTTGATGCTAAATAGTGCGTACCAGAAATTGGGGAGGTCGTAATTGGGAAGGACCA
Organism: Cytophagales bacterium; assembly: GCA_030054145.1. Taxonomy (GTDB): domain Bacteria; phylum Pseudomonadota; class Gammaproteobacteria; order Burkholderiales; family Burkholderiaceae_C; genus JASGCK01. The sequence goes on along the minus strand of JASGCK010000004.1, from coordinate 75,730 downwards.
GTCAACTTTGTACGAGGCATTCGGTGATAGCGTAAAGCTTTCGTATGCGGCTTGGTCGGTGCTCAAAGTGGCTGTGCTGGTAGATGCTGATCCCTCTCCACCACAAGCCGTTAAAAATGCCGCCGCCATCAAAGATGCTGCGGGCAACAAGTACTTGAGTTTCATTTGTATTCTTTTTTGTTAGATTGAAAGTATTATACATTTTTTTATAATACCACTTGTAATCATAACTAAAAAGAAATAAGCTTTTCCAGCCTCGATGCTGGGGGCTTGTGCCTGACGATCTGCTATTAACGCCAGCGGCGACCGTGGCCAAATCCAAATCCAAAGCCAAAGCCAATTGAGACGTTTGGATACCAGTAGGGATGAGCGTAGGGATACGGGTAAGGTGCAGCCACGACAACGGGCGCGGGTGAATAAACAATGGGCTGAGGCGTTGCCACTTGAGGGGCTTGCATAATGGGCTGCTGAACAGTTGCGACGGGAGCTGACCCAATAGGCGTTACTTGCAGCGGGATAAACTCCCCTGGTGCTTGCGGCATTTGCACGCTGTATTGTTTGCCGCCATATTCGTAGACCACGTTGTAACCGACGGTGCGATTTTCATAATTAGTTTGCATCCCGCAGGTTTGCACGTTTTGCATTTGAGGTGCGGGTTGACCTTCGATGCTGTCGCCCACGACAGCGCCGCCCACCACGCCAATCATGGTGGCAGCTGCGCGTCCGAATCCGCCGCCAACACTGTTACCAATCGCTCCGCCAGCAATCGCGCCCATCAAACTCCCTGCGCCGCTTTTAGGCTGTTGCACAGCGACTTGCTGCGTTGTGCATACCTGCGATGGCACGGCAAACTGCTGAACCACTGGTGTCGATGCAATGACGCGCCCCATGATGTCACCCGATTGAACAGGTTGCGTTTGCGCATAAACCGTATGGGTGACTGCAAGCATGGCGGCTAGGGCTGTGTAACGATATTTCATACTGAAACTCCTAAAACATAACTGATTTTGCAATTATGGGACTGAGGACAAAAATTTTAATGAACGCAGCGTAAAGATGCGTAAATGTGGGTGAACGAAAACGTCCATCATTACGCAAATTTTAGTTGCGTTGTTATTCTGCGGTTGTGATGGGGCCTTTGCCGCTAAAGCGCTCTAACGCCAAATAGATCACGGGGGTGATGAATAAGGTGATCGCTTGCGAAAAAACAAGTCCACCCACTACCGCCAAGCCAAGTGGCTGACGCAGCTCCGCACCCGCGCCCAGTCCCAAAGCAATCGGCAAAGCGCCCATGAGCGCCGCCAAAGTCGTCATCATGATCGGACGGAAACGCAGTACACAGGCCTCGTGAATCGCTTGCTCAGGTGTCATCCCCTGATGGCGCTGCGCATCAAGCGCAAAGTCGATCATCATGATGGCATTCTTCTTGACAATTCCAATCAATAGCACGATACCAATGGTTGCAATCAAGGTGAGGTCTTGACCAAAGATCATGAGCGTGCCAAGTGCCCCCACGGCAGCGGATGGCAAGCCCGCCAAAATCGTAATGGGGTGGATATAGCTCTCGTACAGCACGCCAAGCAAAATGTAGATGACTAGCAGCGCAGCGATGATCAAAATCATTTGACTGCCTTGTGATTTTTTAAACACCGCAGCGTCACCGCCATAACTGGTAATGATGGACGTGGGCAGATTGATGTCTTGCCCAGCTTGTTCCAGCTTGGTGGTTGCGTCGCCCAGCGCCGCGCCAGGTGCTAAGTTAAACGATACGGTGATCGCTTGCAATTGTCCCGCGTGGTTGATCGACGTTGGCCCCACGGTTCGCTCAACAGTTGTAAAGCTGGTAAGTGGGATTAACGCGCCCGTAGACGAGCGAACGTAAATATTCGATAAATCACTTTCAAATTGTTTGCTATCGGGCGCAACTTCCATAATGACAAAATAGTTATCGACGGGCAAATAAATAGTGGAGACTTGCCGCTCGCCATAAGCGCTGTAGAGCGCCGAGCGAATACTCGTCATAGAAATACCCAGCGCGTTGGCGCGTTCGCGGTCAATTTTGAGTTGCGCTTGCATCGCTCGCAATTGCGAGTCGCTGGTGACGTCTCTAAATAGCGGATCCGTTTTGATCTTGTCTTGCAGTTTGGTCGCCCACGCATCTAGCTCATCAGCCTTGACGCTTTGCAAAATATATTGATACTGCGCCTTGCTTTGGCGACCACCGAGCTGCAAGTTTTGAATGGGCCGCATAAACACATTAATGCCCGCAACACCGCGCAGTTTGCGGCGCAGTCCTTCAATCACGTCTTTCATCGGCTGGCGTTCGCTACGGTTTTTTAACGTCACGAACATCCGTCCCGTGTTTTGCGCACTCACACCGCCTGTGAAGGACGCAACGCTAGCCACATTGGGATCGGCCCGAAAAATAGCTGCGGCGCGTTCTTGCAATTGAACCATCGCCGTAAACGAGATGTCCTCGCTCGATTCAGTTTGTACCGTAATTTGTCCGATATCTTCTTGCGGAAAAAATCCTTTAGGAATAATCATCGCTAGCCAAACCGTAACGGCAAAGGTAGCAAAGGCAAGCGCAAGTACGGATTTACGCCATCTCAGCGCCGCCTCCAGCGCCCGTGTGTAACTGCGCAGGAGTGCATGAAAGCCGCGTTCAAACGCCCGAATAATGAAACCTGATTTCGGCTCATGCGCTTGATCTTTAATAAATTGACTAGCCAACATGGGCACGAGCGTTAAAGACACAAAAGCCGACACGATGATGGCCAAGCCCACGACCACGGCGAACTCATGGAACAAAAGTCCAATCACGCCTGGCATAAAGAAAATGGGAATAAAGACAGCAATTAACGATGAGGAAATCGCAATGATGGTAAATCCCACCTCGCGCGCGCCGCGAATCGCAGCGCGAAACGGTGGCATTCCTTTTTCGACATGGCGCATGATGTTCTCTAGCACCACAATCGCATCGTCCACAACCAAGCCCACAGCCAGCGTGAGTCCCAAGAGTGAAATGTTGTCAAGGCTATAGCCAAAGCCCCATAGCAGCGAGACCGCGCCGATGAGCGACACGGGCAAGGAGAGCGATGGAATCATGGTGGCAACAAAATGCCGCAGGAATAAAAAGATCACCAGCACAACCAAAATAATCGTGCCAATTAAGGTCAAGTTCACATCGTGCAAGGCTTCGCGTACAGAAACCGAGCGGTCATTCACGGGCGTCAGCGCAATGGACTGCGGTAATTGATTTTTTAGCTCAGGCAAGGCTGCGCGAACCTTGTCCACCACTTGCACGGTATTCGCACCAGGCTGGCGCAAAACGGCGAGCATGATGGCGTTTTCGCCGTTTACGGTTGCCCATGTTTTGACGACCTCAACACTCTCTTGCACATCGGCCACATCCTTCAAGCGAACAGGATGTCCGCCTTTGCTACTGACGATCAAATTAGCAAAATCTGCGGCGCTGCTCAGCGGCCGATTGGCTTGCAAAATCAAAGTTTGACTGGGGCCATCAAGCGTGCCAACAGGTGAGTTGGAGTTGGCTTGATTAATTGCCAACGCCAAATCATCCAAACTCATGTTGCGAGCGGCTAACTCTTGCGGTTTGGCGCGAACCCGCACCGCGTATCGTTTGGGGGAAAAAATATTGACCTGCGCAACACCTGTAATGGTCGATAACGTCGGCGAAATTAAGTGCTCTGCATAGTCTTGAATATCCGATTGCTTGAGCGACGGCGAAGTCATCGCCACAAGTAAAACAGGCGCATCGGCAGGGTTGACTTTGCGATAGGACGGCGGATTCGTCATCTCAGGCGGTAGGGTTCGCTGCGCCCGCAAGAGCGCTGCTTGCACATCCACCGCAGCCGCATCGATATTGCGCCCTTCAGCAAACTCAAGTGTGACTAGCGTGTTGCCCAAAATGCTGGTCGAGCTGATAACGTCTAGCCCCGAGATGGTTTGAAATTGCTTCTCTAGCTGTAGCGCAACCGAGCTGGCCATCGTCTCGGGGCTTGCGCCTGGAAGTGATGCGACGACGCTGATAACGGCGGTGTCGTAACTAGGTAGCGCGGCAATTGGGATGTTGCGATAACCAATGATGCCAGCACCCACAATAGCAATGTTTAATAAGACCGTCATCACGGGACGACGGATAAAGAGTTCCGAAAAGTTCATGGTTTGCCACCCGCGCTGGCGGCAGTTGCAGGTGGGGTTGCGGGCGTAGGTGCAGGCGTAGGCGTAGGTACAGATGCAGATGCCGATGATGCTGGCGTTGACGCAGCTGCTGGTTTAGCCGCACGTTCGACCACCGCGACATTCGGACGTACATTTTGTTTGCCATCTTGCACCACCGACTCGCCCACTTGAATGCCACTGACCGCCGCATCTTCGCCTTGCGCAAATAAAACCTTAATCGGGCGAAGGATGGTTTTTCCGTTTTCAACCACATACACAATCGTGCCGCGCGCATTTTGAATGACGCTGGCTCTGGGAATCACAACCGCATCTTTAATCGTCCGAGTGGACAGCGTGATATCCGCATAACCGCCTGGCCACAGTTTGTTTTCCTTATTTGGAAATAACGCTTTCATTTTGACTGTGCCAGAGGCCGCATCCACCACATTGTCAATAAAGCTTAAAGTGCCTTTGACCGTTGCACTGCCGTCGGGTAATTTTGCCGTTGCAAATGTGCCATGCCCCTTGAGCGCCGACAGTGCATCACTTAAATTACTTTGCGGCAAATTAAAAGCGACGGCAATTGGATCAAGCTGCGTAATGGTCACCAAAGTGGTTTGATTAGCCTGAACGGCGCTGCCTGGAAAGACGTTAATCACGCCTACACGTCCAGCCTGCGCGGCGGTGATTCGGTTGTAAGAGAGAGCCGTGGTCGCAGCATCTAAAGCGGCTTTGTCAGCTGCTATGGTTGCAGTTAATCCTTCAACATTCGATTGGCTTGTATCCGCAGCACTTTGCGCAATAAAACCTTTGGCGACCAATTCTTGATTGCGCGCCAATTGGCGTTTGGCGTCTAGCAGCGTAGCTTCGTCTTTCGCCAGCTGTGCTTTTGCTTTTGCAAGATTTGCCTCATCTGTTCGAGAGTCAAGCGTAAACAACAAATCACCACGTTTAACGAATTGACCTTCTTTGAAATTCACCTTCGTGACGACGCTAGTGACTTGCGGTTTTACGTCCACGGTTGACAGCGATGTCACCGTGCCTGTTGCTTTAATCGTCACGGCAATATCGCGCTGCGTGGCTTTTGCCAGCGTGACGCTGATCGCAGGCGCAGCGGCTGGCGCAGCCGATGCGGTTGCCGCTGGCGTAGCGCTAGCTCCATTGGCAGATGGCGCAGTAGCAGGCGCATGGGTGCTCGGTTTTTCGGAACAAGCCGTTATCAGCAAGAGTGACGAGAGCAGCGCACTGGCAACACAGACAGGCGGAACAAAACGAGTGGTCATAATCTACTAGTACAAAAATAAAAGACAAAATAGAGGGGCTGCAACAACACTCGCAAGGTGTAGGGTGCAAGGTGCAAGGCGCATGGTGACAAGTGGCGAATTGTTTTGATTTTCACCGAAAGCGCTCTAGTAAAAACCCTAGGCAAATCATTTACCTAACTTTACGGTGTCTTTATCATCCGTTCACAAGGTCTGAGCAGAATCAAGCCCTCTTCAATTTTTAAGGATATTCTCATGTCTCTCATGTCAACTCGTCACCTTTTCAAATCGTCACTTGGTGCAATGGCCCTCATTTTGAGTATGGGCGCTACGCAGGCACAGTCAGCCCATCCAGCCCATCCACCCCATCCACACGATATGGGCAAAATGATGACGCACCATGTCTCGCGCATGGCTGAATCCATTGGCGCAAGCGCCGAGCAAAAAGCAAAATTGCTCGCCATTGCCAAAGCCACGCAAGCCGACATCAAGCCGCTACACGAACAAGCACGAGCAGGTCGCGAGCAAGGCAGGGCGCTGCTCTCCGCTGTGACGCTGGATGCCGCCGCGATTGAGCAGCACCGCGCGGCGCAAAGTCAAATTCACGATGCCATTAGCCGCCGCATGACGCAGTCGATGATTGATTCGGCTATGGCGCTCACTCCTGAGCAGCGCGTTAAATGGGCGGGCCTCATGAAGTCGCGTCACGGTGAAATGGGCGAAATGGGAAAAATGGGTGGCAGGGGTGATATGCCGCGTCGCCCTATGCACGATATGCCTGCTAAAAACTAAGTGAAATAAACAACATGACCGAACGGCTGCTGCTCATTGATGATGACCAACGACTCGCCAAAATGGTGGGCGAGTTTTTGCGGCAGTCGGGGTATTTGGTCAGTCATGCGCCAACCGCTGCGCAAGGCTTGTCTATGCTGGACGAGCCTTGCGACTTGGTGGTGCTGGATTTAATGTTGCCAGATATGGATGGGCTTGAGGTGTGTCGCCGCATTCGTGCGTTGCCGCATGGCGCACGCCGTGTTCCTGTTTTAATGCTCACAGCCAAAGGCGACCCGATGGACAGAGTGATTGGACTGGAGATGGGCGCAGACGACTATTTGCCCAAGCCGTTTGAGCCGCGCGAGTTGCTGGCGCGTATTCGCGCTATTTTGCGCAGGCGCGTTGAAGCAAGCGCGATTCCCAATCAAGGCGCTGGCGGCGCGTCTACGGCGCAAACGGTGCTGCGCTTTGGTAGCCTTGAGATCAACCCCAATAACCGCCAAGCAACGGTGGCTGGCAGAGTGTGCGATTTAACGTCTTATCAATTTGATTTATTGCTTGCCATAGCAGAGCGGGCAGGGCGCGTTCTCAGCCGCGAACAAATTATGGACGCGGTGCGTGGCCGCGAGCTAGAGGCCTTTGATCGCAGTATTGATGTACACGTAGGGCGCATTCGGTTGGCGATTGAAACAGACCCCAAAGACCCGCAGCGTATATTGACGGTTCGCGGCGTGGGTTATGTTTTTGCCAAGCAACAAAGCTGAAGGTTGGCGTCATGAAGCTTTACGCCAAAATTTGGCTCGCGGTTGTTGTCACGATTGCCGCATTTGCGATGGTGGTGAGCTTGCTTTGGCAAAGCCATACCGCGCAGATGCGTGAACAATTCCGCAATCAAGCCGCAGAGATGAGTCAGCGTGAAGGTCAGCGCGACATCGAAGTGCGCAACGAGGCGAATCAAGTCGTAGGGCACGCCAGTCGCCGTGTGGACAACATACCGCCAGCCGCTGCTGCGCTGAGTCCTGATGATCTGCCCATGCCGCCCCAATCGCAGCTATCGCAGCTACCGCCGCTACCGCCTAGGACACGTGGTTTTGATGTGCGCTTAGATAACGGACAAACGCTGAGCCTCATCATGCCGCAACGGTTACCAAGGCCTGAGCGCCGAGCGCCGCCTTGGTATTTTTCAACATTTGGATTTTTTGGCCTGTTAGGACTCATGGCGTTCGCCGTCGCGCTGGGGGCTTATCCCGTGGTACGTCGCCTCACGCGCCGCCTAGAAGCTTTGCAGCAAGGCGTTGACCAATGGGGGGCAGGGCGTTTGTCGGCGCGAGTGCCTGTTGAGGGCACGGATGAAGTCGCTTTTTTGGCGCAAAAATTTAATCATGCGGCCGAGCGTGTCGAGTCGTTAGTTAAAGCACATAAATCATTACTAGCCAATGCGTCGCACGAGCTGCGCTCGCCTCTGGCTCGCATTCGCATGGCCTTGGCACTGCTGCAAGCCACGTCTGATAAGGCTTCTGAGGCATCAGCCAAATTAGCGCATCAAGAAATAAATCAAAACATCAGCGAGCTTGACGGCTTAATTGAAGAGATATTGCTAGCCAGCCGGCTTGATGCGCCTGATGCGAGTTTGGGCCCAACTGAATCCTTTGACCTCATGGGTTTGGCGGCAGAGGAATGCGCACGAACGGGAGCAAAGTTATGGGTTGAGGATAACTCCCAAGGCGCGTTTGATATGGTTGGCTACCCGCGTTTGATTCGGCGTTTGCTACGCAATTTGCTAGAAAACGCACAGCGCTATAACGACGCGAGCAAAGGCCCTGTCACGCTCTCACTCACGAAGGATGCTGATCTTTTGAACATCCTTGTGCGCGACCACGGACCTGGCGTTGCCAAAGACGAATGCAACCGAATTTTTGAGCCGTTTTATCGAGCCAAAAATGCCAGCGAGCGCGACGGCGGTGTAGGTCTTGGGCTGGCACTGGTTAAAAGCATTGCCGAGCGGCACAAAGGCAGTGCAGCCTGTGTGCCAATAAAGGGGCTGGGCGGCGGCTTTATCGTGCGGTTGGCTGTTGCCTAAGCCTGTGCTTGTGCTTGTGCCTGTGCCTGTGTCAGTGCCATAGAAACCTCATCCCATGTAGGCGGCTGACAACCTTGGCGTGTGCAATTGATGCTTGCCGTGCAAACGGCGTGATTGAGCGCAGCTTGAAGGTTGGCCGAGTCGCGCAGCCAAGACGCTAAAAATCCAGCAAAAAAACAATCTCCAGCGCCTACCGTATCAATCACCGTGAGGGCTTGTGGCGCTTGCGCAGTCAAGCGCTCGCCTTGCCGAGTGAACGCTTTGGCACCTTGTGCGCCCAAGGTGAGCAAAAAAATCGATGCATGGGTTTGAGCGAGCAAACCTGCCGCGTCAATTTGCAAAAAGATGAGATCGTCGTCGCTGGCTTTAATGATGTCGGCATACATCAGCGCCGCATAGATAGTCGCCTTGTAGGCGCTCGCATCGCGCATGACGGCAGCGCGAATATTGATATCAATGCAAATCGTTTTCCCCAGCCGCTTTTGCTCTGCAAGCCACGGCAGATAAGCGTTGGCATCATCGGGCGATAAAGCCAAGCAACCTGTGCAAACGAGAGACGCGTGAGCGGACTCGCTCATGGCATTCAACTGCGCAGCATTGACTTGCCGATCGGCAACGCCTTCACGGTAAAAGGTGTAAGCGGCTTTGCCGTTTGCATCGAGGTTGACAACCGCAAGTGATGTGGGTTCGTGTACAGGGGCGTGATTCAAGATTTGGACTCCCGCCGTTTCAAGCGCGGCACGCAATTGCTGCCCGTAGCCATCGCTAGAGAGCGGGTTGAGATAACCTGTCCCCACGCCTTGCAGCGCCAACGCCCTTGCCAAGTTGTAGACCGCGCCGCCCAAGCAAGGCGTGAGTTGTCCCGTGCGATCACTCACTAAATCCATAAGTGCTTCGCCTGCGCAAAGAGCTTGTATTGATGGTTTCATATAGGGGTTTCCGATAAGTAAATGATGTTGATTTATCTGCTTGATGTGACTATAGTTGATTCTTGTGTTGATTTTTATTCTTTTTTTAGGAGATACATGATGCAAGTTATGAAACGATCTTTAATTGCCACCGCCGCCGCTGCGGCATTGCTTTTGGGCGCTTGTTCCAAAAAGGACGAAACGCCTGTAGTTGGACTCATTACTAAAACGGACACCAATCCGTTTTTCGTCAAGATGAAAGAGGGTGCCGAAGCCGAGGCTAAAGCGAAAGGCGTGAAGCTGATGACCGCAGCGGGCGCAAAAGATGGCGACACGGCAGGTCAAATCACCGCCATTGAAAATATGACAGCCGCTGGCGCAAAAACGATTTTGATTACCTCTAGCGGGGACGCCATCATTCCTGCCATGAAAAAAGCGCAGGAAAAGGGCGTGCAATTTATCGCGCTGGATAGTCCGCTAGAAGGTGCTGATGCGCTGTTTGCAACCGACAACTACAAAGCTGGCGTGCTCATTGGTCAATACGCCAAAGCCACGCTGGGTGACAAACCTGCCAAAATTGTGATGCTCGATTTGTTCCCAGGTCACCCCGTTGGTGCACAGCGTCACAACGGTTTTATGACGGGATTTGGCTTGAAAGCAAACGATGCTAAATCGAACGAGCTCTCGGTCACCCCTGAGACCGTATGCGCTGGTGATTCGTTTGGTGATCAAGCCAAGGGACAAACCGCCATGGAGAACTGCTTGCAAAAGAATCCTGACGTCAACGTGGTCTACACCATCAACGAGCCAGCGGCTGCGGGCGCGTACAACGCACTCAAAAAAGCGGGCAAAGAAAAAGGCGTGATCATTTTGTCAGTTGACGGCGGTTGCCAAGGTATTAAAGACACCGAGGCGGGCATCATCACTGCAACCAGCCAGCAATACCCGCTCAAAATGGCCTCTATGGGCGTTGCTGCTGGGGTGGACTACGCCAAAACGGGTAAAAAGTCATCGGGCTATACCGATACAGGTGTGACCTTGATTGCTAGCAAAGCCGTTGCGGGAGTCGAGTCTAAAGACACAAAAACAGGGCTTGATCTGTGCTGGGGTACAAAATAAAACTGCCGTCCGCCGCAGCGCTAGGGCCGTGGTTTGCCCTAGCTTTGGCGTGCTTGTTTTTTACCACTCAATCTGATCGGTTTTTGAGTGGCAGCAATTTCTCCTTGATCTTGCAGCAAGTCATGGTGGTGGGCGTTTTAGCGATTGGGCAAACGCTGATCATTTTGACGGCGGGTATTGACTTGTCTTGCGGCATGGTGATGGCGCTGTCCAGCATTGTGATGACTAAGTTTGCTGTCGATTTGGGCTTGCCGCCTGCGCTGTGCATGGTTGCCGCGCTGGCAGTCGGCGCTGGTTTTGGCTTGATCAACGGCTTGCTCGTAACCAAAATGAAGTTGCCGTCCTTCATCGTGACGCTGGGCACGCTCAATATCGCTTTTGCCATTACGCAGATTTATTCGCGCTCGCAAACCGTCACGCATTTACCGCCAGCACTGGTCGCACTGGGTAAAACTTTTTCGATTGGCGGCACTGAAATCAGCTTTGGCGTCGTGCTGATGCTCGCGCTTTATGTGCTCACGTGGTGGTTACTCCGCGATAGTGCGCGTGGGCGTTATGTCTACGCCGTTGGCAATAACGCCGAGGCCGCTAGATTGACAGGTATTCCTGTGGACAAAGTGTTGATCTGGGTTTACGTCACGGCAGGCATTTTGTACGGCGTTGCCGCCATGCTGACCGTGGCGCGTACCGAGGTGGGTGATCCGCAAGCGGGGCAGACGGACAACTTGGATGCGATCACCGCCGTGGTGCTTGGGGGGACTAGTTTGTTTGGCGGTCGCGGCATTGTGCTGGGCTCTTTGGTGGGCGCAATGATTGTTGGCGTGTTCCGCAATGGCCTGACGCTCATGGGCGTGCCATCGGTTTATCAAACTTTGATCACGGGCATTTTGGTTATTTTGGCTGTCAGTTTTGACCAGCTTTCACGCAAGAGCGTGCGCTAAGCAAGGAAGGTGATCATGAGCGAGACAACACGAACAGTCGTTCTGCAAGGACGCGGGCTCACCAAGCGCTACGGCAGTGTCACGGCGCTAGATGGTGCCGATTTCGATTTATATGATGGCGAGATTTTGGCCGTTATTGGAGACAACGGCGCGGGCAAATCAAGCCTGATCAAGGTGCTGTCTGGCGCGGTGCAACCCGATAGCGGCACGCTGACTTTGGATGGCAAAGCCGTCAACTTTAAAAGTCCCATGGATGCACGCCGCGCAGGTATTGAAACGGTCTATCAAGACTTGGCGGTTGCGCCTGCAATGACGATTGCCGAAAACCTCTTTTTGGGTCGTGAGATTTTGAAGTCTGGGTTTATCAATCGCTTTTTGCAGTTGCTGGATAAGCGCACCATGCTGGCACAGGCCAAAGCCCATATGGCTGATTTGCAAATTGGCATTCGCTCCATGAATCAAGCTGTTGAAACGCTATCGGGCGGGCAGCGCCAAGGTGTTGCGGTAGCCAGAAGCGCTGCATTTGCACGCCACGTCGTGATCATGGATGAGCCGACCGCCGCGCTGGGTGTGAAGGAAAGTGCGATGGTGCTGGACTTGATTCGCCGCGTGCGGGAGCGCGGCCTTGCGGTGATTTTGATTTCGCACAATATGCCGCACGTGTTTGAGCTGGCAGATCGCATTCATATTCAGCGCCTGGGTAGCCGCATCGCCGTGGTCAATCCCAAAGTGATCTCGATGACGGATGCTGTGGCTGTGATGACGGGCGCTCAATTAGTCGAGTCTCTCGCGCCCGAGATGCTGCTGGCGTAAGTGGTGACGTAAGATGAGGGCATGAACGTGCTCCCAAACGTACTTAAAACACCACTTAGCATGAATGAGCGCAAGCTGCTCAAGATCGTGCGCCAGCACGGCGACATCCCGCGCCACAAAATCGTTGAGCACATGGATATTACGGCTCAAGCGATTGGGCAAATTGTTCGCAAACTTGATCAATACCAATTACTGACGCATCACAAAGCGGTCAAAGTAGGTGTTGGACAGCCCCCCAAACCGCTGTCGATTAATCCCGACGGAGCGTTTAGTGTCGGCATCAAAATTGGTCGCCGACATACCGATGTTTTGTTGGTCGATTTGCTGGGAGTGGTTCGTGATCGCTACTCGATTGCGTATGAGTTTCCGATTGCACATGATTTGCTGAACAAGATCAAAGAGCATCTGACTCGCATCCAAGAGAAGCAAGCGCATGAGCAAAAAATGCTGATTGGCGTGGGCGTTGCAACCCCTTTTTCTATGGGCGGATGGAGCAAGTTGCTTGGGCTGTCGGATGCCGAGGCCAACGAATGGAATGCCCTGGATGTGGCTGCCGCCATTCAAAACATGACGACCGCGCCCGTTAAGCTGGCAAAAGATACGGTCGCAGCTTGCATTGCCGAGCTACTCAACGGGCAGCGAGCAGCCCGCCAAAATTTTCTTTATTTGTATGTGGACACATTTGTCGGCGGCAGTGTGGTCGCGCAAGGTCGGTTACTAGAGTCTGCGCATGGCAATGTGGGCGCGGTAGCCTCGCTTCCAACAGCGCTGCAAAGTGATCGTAAGCAATTGCTTGGTGAAGCCTCGCTTTGGGAGCTTGAGCAGCGCTTTGGGGTGGTATCGCTTGAGCCTTTGGCGGCGTATGGCGAAGAGGCATTAGATGCGCAGCACATAGCGCAAACAGATGCATGGCTGATGAACGCGAGCCGCGCGTTGGCGTTTGCCATCGTCAGTGGAACTGCATTTTTAGACACCGACACGGTTGTGATTGATGGCTCGATGGCTACGCGACTGCTGCAAAAACTGATTGCAAAAACCAACGAAGCGCTCAGCACTTTTAATTGGGAAGGTCTGTGGCCGCCGCAGGTGATCCAAGGCGTGGTTGGTAGCGATGCAGGCGCACTGGGCGGCGCACTGATGCCGCTGCACGAATACTTTTACGCTTGAGGCAAAATCGAGGTCATGAAAAAACCTCGTATCGACGCGATTGTGTTTACCTGCTCGGCGTTTTTACTCAACGCGCGCTTGTGATGGATGATCAAGATTTCATGGCGCTAGCCCTCGCAGAGGCAAAGCAGGCAGGGCTTCGCGGCGAAGTGCCCGTGGGAGCCATAGTGGTTAAGGGCGGTGAGATCATTGCCTCGGGAAGCAACGCGGTGATTGAGCTTTGCGACCCCACTGCGCACGCTGAGGTGCTCGCGCTACGCGCCGCAGGGCAGCATTTGCAAAATTATCGACTCCCCGAGTGTGAACTTTACGTCACGCTAGAGCCTTGCGCCATGTGCGCGGCGGCCATGATTCATGCCCGAATGAGCCGCGTCGTGTTTGGCGCAAGTGACCCAAAAACAGGGGCAGCGGGCGGCTTGCTGAATGTGTTTGACACCACGTTTAACCATCAAACCACCGTGCAGGGCGGCGTGATGGCGGATGAGTGCAGCACGCTATTGAAGGATTTTTTTAAGACGAAAAGAGCATTGTCTAAAGGATAGCCAAAGATAACCAAACACAGATAACCAAACACAGATAAGCAAGGATAATAAATTTGTCACTCCCGAGAAGGCGGGAATCTTTGTCATTCCCGCGAAGGCGGGAATCCATCTTCACCCCGATATGGCACACATCTACATTTACTCTCCAGCAGGCGCGGTGCGCGATAAAGCAGGATTCAAGCGCGGCGTGCGTCGCCTGGAGTCGCAAGGCCATCAAATCGAAATTGACAAAGACGCACTCACAAGCCATGAGCGCTTTGCAGGCGATGATGAGACTCGCCTGCAAGCCATATCCCGCGCGGCTTGCAGCGGTGCTGATCTGACTTTGATTACGCGCGGCGGCTATGGACTGACGCGAATTTTGCCGCAGATCAACTACAAGCTAGTGAGTCAATCAATCGCCAAAGGCACGCGCTGGATGGGCTACAGCGACTTCACCGCGTTTCAAGCGGCCTTGTTTGCACAAACGGGAGCAAGCACAATTGCGGGCGCAAGTTTGATTGCTGACTTTGGCGTGGCGACGCCTAAGGAGTCGGTTGATGAGATCACCGAGGCGTGCTTTGGTGATGTGCTGCTGGGGCAAAACGAAGGGGCAGGGTGGACGCTGCCTAAACGGACCCAAGCAGATCGTGCCTTGTACGAGCAATATGCCGCCAAGCCCTTATCCATCAAGGCAAGCAGCCTGTGGGGTGGTAATTTATCGGTGCTCACCAGTTTGATTGGAACGCCCTATCTGCCGCAAGTGGCGGGCGGCGTGCTTTGGTTTGAAGACACGGGCGAGTCACCCTTTCGCATTGAGCGAATGCTGACCCAGTGGCTGAATGCGGGTATTTTGGCGCGACAAAAAGCGATTGTGCTCGGCCAATTTACGGAGTCCAAGCTGTATCCACACGACCGAGGATTTAATTTTGCGAGCGTGGTGGCGCGGTTGCGTGCGCAGCTCAAAATTCCTGTGCTGACTCATCTGCCATTTGGTCATGTGCCAACCAAAGTCATGCTGCCGTTTGGCGCACCCGCTCGGTTGCTATGCGATGGCTCGGATGCGCTGCTTTTATGGGATGACTTATGAAGACATGGTTGAAGCGTTTTGCCAAGCTCCTGCTGGTTTTGCTCTTGTTAATTGCGGTGGCGCTGGTTGCTTACGTGTACCAATCTTTTCCCACATTAAATGGCGAGGTCAAGCTGACGGGGCTTTTGGGCGATGTCAGCATCCGCCGCGACCAGTCGGATGTCACGCACATCGAGGCTAACCATTCATCTGACGTTTGGCGTGCCATTGGCTACACGCACGCGCAAGAGCGTAGTTGGCAGCTGGAGTTCAATCGCCGCCTGATGCACGGCGAGCTGTCCGAAATTTTGGGATCAGCTACGCTGGAGACTGACAAATTATTGCGCACGCTAGGCATTATTCGAGCCGCCAAAGTGCAATACGCCAATTACCCAGCCGATGTGAAGGCGGCGCTGGGAGCGTATGCCGATGGAATCAATGGGTTTTATGCCTCTAGCAAGCAAGCGCTGCCACCAGAATTTCACATCCTTGGAATCAAACCTAGCAAGTGGGAAGCCACGGATAGCGTGGGTTGGGGACTGATGATGGCGCTAGATTTGGGCGGTAATTGGGGCGCTGAGTTTGCTCGCTTAGCGGCGCTACAAAAACTCTCCACGCAAGAGCTGTGGCAATTGATGCCTGCCTATGAAGGCGAAGCGCCTGCCACCCAATTAGATTTGGCAAAGCTCTACAAAGATTGGGGCGTTTTTATCAAACCGACATCGCAACCAAAAAGTAGCCCGCAAGCCTTGCTAGGTAAGGATATCAACGACTGGGCAACGGGGCTCGGGCACGTTGACAGCCGTGGTTCAAATAGCTGGGTCATCTCAGGAACACATACCGAGTCAGGTAAACCGCTGCTGGCAAACGATCCGCATTTGGGTTTAAGTGCGCCCGCGATTTGGTATTTTGCACGCCTTAAATCATCTGATTTTGATGCTATTGGTGCCACGCTGCCAGGCTTGCCGTTTGTCATTTTGGGTCGCACCCATACGGTCGCGTGGGGCTTTACCAATACGGGACCCGATACGCAAGACCTGTACTTAGAACAAATTGATCCTGCTAACGCCAAGCAATACCGCACGCCAACGGGTTGGGGCGCTTTCTTAGAGCGCGAAGAGATGATCAAAGTTAAAAAGCAGGCTGACGTAAAACTCATTGTTCGCAGCACGCGCCACGGTCCTGTGGTTAGTGACGCGCAAAGCAGCTATGACGGCGTACTCAATAAGTCTAAATACGCCATCTCGCTTCGCTGGGCTGCGCTTGACGCTGACAACTTGACTTTGGTTGCTGGCTATAACGGCATGAAAGCAAAAACAGTGGGTGATCTAGAGCAGGCATTCTCGCTTTATCACTCGCCCATGCAAAACATGGTGATGGCCGACACCAATGGACAAATGCTTTACAAGGCAGTGGGGGTGGTACCACTTCGCGCCGCCAATGACGACATCAAGGGTATGTCGCCCAGCCTTGGCTGGGAAGCCAAATACGACTGGACGGGTTGGTTGCGCTACACCCACACGCCCGAGATGCGCGACTTTGCCATTCGCAAAAAAGGTTGGCTAGCAACCGCGAATCAAAAGATACATCCCGATGATTACCCGTACTTTATGGGGCAAGATTGGGCGCAGCCGTATCGCCATGACCGCATTGATGTGCTGCTGGCGCAAACGCCCAAACATACCGTCAAAAGCGTGGGCGCTATTCAAGCTGATACGGTGTCCGCGTCCACCAAAAAAGTGTTGCCCAGCTTGCTTGCTGTGCAAAGCGAGCATCCGATGGCAGCGGCGGCACTGGCACAACTCAAAAACTTTGATGGCAATATGACAACACATAGCGTCGCAGCAACGCTAGTCAATGTTTGGCGTGACGAACTGGCTAAAGCTGTTTTAGGCGATAAATTAGGCTCGGACACATTCAAGCTCATCTACGGAAAGCGACAATTCCGCCAAGGCATGGAAGAAATGCTAGCCGCCGATCAAGGTAAAGGCAACCAAGCGTGGTGCGCACCGCAAACTTGTACCGAGCGCTATACGGCAGCGTTTGATGCAACGTTGGACAAGCTAGGCAAACAATATGGAAGAGATTTGAGCCTGTGGACATGGGGCACGGTACATCCAGCGATTTCAAGCCATCGACCATTTTCAAGTGTTCCTGTGCTGAAACGGTTGTTTACAGTTTCAACCCCTAGTGCGGGCGATCCTACAACCGTAAACGTTGGGCAGTATTTTTTAACGGAAATCGACCAGCCATACGCCAATCGCCACGCAGCATCTCTGCGTGCAATTTACGATTTAGCTGACTTAGAAAAATCTCAATTCATTTATCAAACGGGACAAAGCGGTTTGGTTTTTTCTAGCCGATACAAAGACATGGCAAACGAATGGTCAAGCGTTGAATATCGAAAATTACAAATGAATACAAATAACTTTGTAACAAAATTAAAGTTAATTCCATGACTGTGATTCCCACATTTCAAGGATTTTTTTGTTTTTGCGAACCGCATAGGTTCAGCAACTACTTTGTTGCGTATTTGGTCGAGCATCCAGAAGTCTTCAGTGGTTAAATGAAGCTTTCGACCCAAAGCGAAGAGTGCATCACCGATTCGGATGCTCACATCCAGCTTTGGCCTTGTTTGCATGGTTTGGTTAATTGCACTCACTTTGAAATCAAACAATCCACGGATTTATCAAGGCGACGCCCATATTTTCAAAATCAGATGTGTTGCGCGTGACAACGGTAAATCCATGCTCCTTCGCTATGGCTGCGATCATGGCATCCCGTTCAGATCGGGTATTTGGTAGATGGAGTTTTGCACATAATGGAGCAGTCACTTCTGTAAAAGGCAAAATTCGACCTGAGAACGCGGAGCACAGTCCCGACACCCAGGTGCGCAGTGCGCCGCCTTGTGGTGGCGCCCGCTGTTCTAAGGCTTGAATGCCAAGCTCCAATTCAAGCACGGTAATTGAGGTTAGAAATAGCCTGCTAGCGGCTTGGCCCGTCGCCCAAGCACGCACCTCCTTCGATTGCTTCGGCTTTCCATGACGTAACTCAGAAATGACATTGGTATCCAAAATAAACATATTCGCGCTCAATCAAATGATGCAGCTTGAATGCGAAGATTTAATTTGGGTGGTTGGAAGTCAATTGAGTCGCTGCAAGGCAGTCCATCCATAACATCCAGCAGTGAGCGTTCGGCCTTGTTACCCATGCGATAGTAGTGGTCAATTTTGAGAAGCGCAAAAGCAGGGCGACCTCGATCGGTGATAAACACGGGGCCATGACAGGCTGCCCGCTTTGCCGCCGAAACATCACGAGTAAAGTCTCGACTTGAAAATGTATGGATTGTCATATTGTTGACCTCACTGTAAAGGTGGATGTTTGGATGATACGACAAATTTTATCCTATGACTACATGCGCTAAGAGTACTGTGGGCGCAATTTAGAAATGTCCCCTTTAGGAAAGCGGGGCAACGATGGAACTGGTTCAGATGATCTGCAAAGAATTGGAGCGCTACGCGCTCATTAAAAGGGTTGTTGGCAAAGAGCTTAGTCAAAGCTTCGCAGCAACCGCCAAACCAATGCCGCACGGCGCAACCAGATCATGACGCTCGTACACGCGCACTACAGCGACTTTGGTCCCCAGCTAGCTGGACTTACCCTAGTTTCGTAGCAGCCAAATTCAATTGCCAATTCGCGCGGCTTGCGCCCCGCCTTGACCAATTCAACCATTTGCAATCTAAATTGCTCTGGGTATGGTTTGTTCTTCTCTCGCATATCGGACTCCTCCTGTCGTTGTGACAAAGTGTCCGTCAAATCGGGGTAACTTCAGATGTACCATCAGGGAGATAGGGTTCGTTGGCAATATCCAAAAAATTACTTCTCTAAAAAATTAACCCAATTTATATTGTCGAACGCATGAGGATGCGCTGGTGCTTGACATATGAGCGTTAATTTTTTAGCAACAATCCAACAGATTCACGATCTACTATAGCACATATTCCACCATTACAAGGATTTTTCATTTATTTTTGATTGGATTCATTGGGTTAGCGGGCTTGTTTGGCGTACTTCAAGTCCCGCTGGAAGCCATTTTGATAGACAGGATTCAGCATTAGATACCAAGTTGGCTATATAAGTCCTGCGCATTTTTAGCACGATTTAAACCAACACCCGCATCTGATTCAGCGAAAACTTTAAGTGTCTCAGCATTAGGCACATTCAAAGAAAAAGGAATCGATTTTGTCTGCGCCACACGATTTAAAAACACGCGCATGGCTTCGGCTGGCGTGATCCCAAGATCACGAAAAACAGCAAACGACAAGCGCTTAGTGTGTCCGTCAATACGGATTTGGTAGGTGGTGTCTCGGGGTCGTGCTGCAATAGTCATATTAAGTCCTGCTAAAAATAATGTAATTACATTGTACGCTCAAATACTTCCAGTCTTTAACCCTCATCAAATGATGCGCCTTCGATGCGTAGGTGTAGGTGTGGCGGCTGGAAGTCGATGGAGGCATCGTTAGGCAGTCCAATCATCACATCCAATAATGAAGGGGTAGCAACTGTTGCACGCTGTGCTGCGGATAAATCCCTAGCGAGGTCTTGGCTTGAAAATGTATAGTTTGTCATGTCGCCTACGGAAAATGCTAATTGCATACATGATACAAAAAATCAAAATGCCAATCTTTTTTGCTCGGGAGCATCTTGAAACCTTGGCTGTATTTCGTAGTCGCCTCCCCGAGGATGGTGAAGTCGAACAACTTCCTTCAGGTAGTCTTTGGCAATGTGGGTGTAGATGGCGGTTGTCGTAATGTCCTCGTGACCAAGCAACAACTGAATGACTCGAATGTCTGCGCCGTTATTCATCATGTGCGTCGCAAAACTGTGTCTAATCGTGTGCGGCGTAGCGGGCTTAGTGATACCTGCATTTTGGATCATGGTTTTGAAAGCTTTGCGAAAAATTGCCGCCGTCATCACCCTACCGCCACCTTGCAAAAACAGTTGATGACTGGATATGGCATTCCAATATTGCGGCCTTGATGCTGCTAGGTAGCGATCTAGCCATTGACCAGCAGACTCACCAAAGATGACCGCTCGCTCCTTGCGCCCTTTGCCAATGATGAGCATGGCACGCTCTTTGCGAAGCACTGAGTAGAGCGTCAAGCCAATCAGTTCGGAACATCGGATACCTGTTGCATACAAGATTTCCAACATGGCGCGGTCGCGGATGCCATCGCGCGATTCCACATTCAGCGACGCTAGTAGGCGTTTGATTTCGTGCTCGCTGAGCGGGGTTATATTTCGAGGGAGCTGCTTCGCAAAAATAAGCCTGATCGTTGGATCAAATGTGGTGTGCTTTTCAACGATGCACCAACGGTAAAACTGCCTGAGAATGGTAATCTGAAGATTGTGCGTTGCAGTCTTAAGGTTGACTGCTCGCTCGTTGATGTAGGCGGTCATCAAGTCGATTGAAACGTCGAGCAGTTTGGTTTGACGCGGTGCAAGCCAATTGTAAAAATTGTGAAGGGCAGAGCGATAGCACTTCTGCGTGGCAGGGGAAAGTCCTCGGTAGTAGCAAATTTCGGAAATGAATTCGTCTAGCAATTCTGAGCAAGTCACCGTCATCAAATGTCAACGGTCACGGTGACTTGAAAATTATTTGCGGCAGATTGTAGTAGTCCAAGCACTCAAGACGATTGCGGACATAATTCGAGATATGCCAGCATCAAGATTTCAAGTTACCGAAGGTGGACACCATCTGATTGAGCGAGAGGCGTTGCACGCCATCTTCGCTCAATCAGATGATTTCCCAGCGTTGCTAAGTAGGCTAAAGCCTGCTTGCAACACACACTTGACTTTGGTTAAGCCGAGCGTTGCAGTTGATCGCGTCCAAGATGAAGGATGCGCTCTTGCTACATGAGCCTGACCATGCGATCAAGCACCACAAATAACAAACCCCTCCGAAGAGGGGTTTGATGCGAAAAATAAATCAGGTTTATGCAAACCGAAGACGTTCGAGTCGTTGAAATTCGGCTTTGATGCCTTTCCATGCTCCCACGAATGGGGCAAAGAAAATCTCAGAACCTTCACGAAAACCTTTTGCAAAGCTTCGATAGATTTCGTTTAATCCGTTACGTATGCAGCGACGGGATCAGTTTGAAAGCGGCAACCGTTGCCACGCAAATTGCAACCAACTTCAAGACCAAATCGTTTAAGTGCTTCACAATGTCAGTTTTGACGTTAGCAATGTCAGTTTTGACGTTAGCAATGTCAGTTTTGACGTTGGCAATCTCAGTTCGAATTTTTTCGCCATCCGCCTGAGTCATCAAGTTTTTTTGATGCTCCGCACTAAGTTGCTGCACATCGTTGCGCAAGGCCTCCGATACGGCGTGAGCCGCAGCTGGTGAGATTTGAGCATCAACGAGAGCTTGATAGAAAGTTATTGACATGGATTGAATCATAGCATTTCCTTTAAAAATAAAAAAGGGGAACGCTCAAACCCTATCGGGGAAGATTGTTCCCCAAGGGTTGATAAAACTAACAGAAAAACTCCAACTCTTGCGAGTGTCATCAGTCATCAATCACACACCTTGCGGTGCGTTGATCGAGAGGACTTGGAGCCTGACGACATAGGGTGCTGGTTGCCCAGCGTAGGGTACTGCTTTCGCAGCGGACTTGTGCTAATTCGCATTAGCGGTCAAGAATCTAAATGGTAGCCGAAATTTTATTGCAATGCTAGATGTACTTTTTGTAGTAGGTGGCCTGTATGCGCAGTAAAGCCGCGCTGACAAAGGCGCACGGCACAAAAAGCCATGCAGCCTCAAACGGCACAGGGCTGCAAAAGAAAATCACAATGGCGAAAGGCGGTAGCAACTTAGTGCCATAAAGTTTTGCGCGGTGATAAAGCGTGTCTGATTCATTACCACCGCAAGCACGCCGAATGCTTCGCTGCACCAAGCCATCGATGCCAGCGGCAACGAGCAAAATCAAAAACAGTGGAATGACGAACAATACGATTGCGACCTTCACACCAAACAGAACTGTGCCGTAGGCCACCACGATTAAATCTTGTCGATACGCCGCCCAAATCGTGCGATGTACGCTTTTGCCAAGCGGCTCCTGATATTCGGTAGTGGCATCTGCTGGTTTAGGCGCTGAGCTGACCAGTCGCTGAAATGAAGTAGCCTCAAACACCAACCAATAAGCCTTGAATGCCAATGCCTCGACCAAGCCCTTGGATGGTGCTTTATCGATGTAATAGTTGATTTGCTGTTCCATATGTACATCTGGATTTAAGTGGTAGTAGCGCACATAGGCAATTTGAATCACCATGCTCACAAACCAAACCAGCAAACCTGAGGCCAAAAGATGCCAGGCGAACTTAAAAGGCGCGAACGTCGCGTGCGCGACGGCGTGCTCGCGGGGTTGAGAGCTAGAAGCCACTGCCTGCTCCTTTCGTGGTTAATTTAGAAGCGGTGCCGCCATCAAAATTGGACGGCACTTCTTGCGCGTCAGCTTGATGCACATAGCGCTGGTATTTGGCTTGCATCCCTGTAAAAACGGCCTCCATCGATGCGGGCCAATGTCGATCGCTTTCATCGCTTGGCAAGGGCAGTCTCAGTTTGACCAGTTGACCGCCTTCAATCAGCGCAAAGGCTTGCCCTTTGGGCAATTGCACCAAATCAGTCGGTTGCAACATCGGAACTTCGGTGCTTGATAGACGATCTTCAGTTCGCGCACCAAAATCCGCAAAGTCTTCGGGATTTTGCACGCCTGTAGAGCCCGATACCAAGGTACTGGAATATACGTTCACCTTGGGCAATTGATCGGTCAACAACTCGGCAGTCTCTGTGTTTTTGACCCTGAGCATAATCATCGTGTTCAGGTTGCCGCCAATTTGTGCGGCCTTGGCTGCACTGCCAAGGCGAGCTTCCACATCTGACCATGTCTGCGTGTACACCGCTACTTGATAGCCCGCGCCACCTGCCTTGTTCAGCAAAGGTACAAATTCGTCGCCAATCAGCTCATTGAATTCGTCGGCATGAATCGAGACCTTGCGTGAACTGGCGACACTCTCGCTCGTACCTTGCCCGTAGGCTGTGCCAAATTTATAGCGGCGGCCAGCTGTGGATGTCAAATCGGCAAACATCGCATTGCCGACCGCTGCGGCCACTTCGGGGTCAGATAGAGCATCGAGTCCGATGTACACGATCCCGCCCATGTTCATGATTTTGTCCCAATCAAAAATACGCCGCTTGTCGTTTACGTCTTCCCACTTGGGCGACAACAGCTCGCTGACCTTGCCAGAAGTCAATTTTTGCAGCAAGGGATAGAGTGAGTTGATGAGTGCTTGGTACCGTGCTTTGTCGTTGGCCAAGATCGAACTAAGACCATCGGCAATCGGATCACTCCAACCTTTCTTGCGCATCATTACTAAGAACTGGACGGCCACACGGCTGCGTCCAGTCTTCTTGACCTGTGCATCGACCTCTTGGTCGCTACCCTCAAAATAATTGAGCCAATCTGGATAGGCTTTGTTTAGCCAAGCCTCAAAATACTTCTCAGCCAAAGTGTCAATATCAGCTGCATATTGAGCCAATAATTCATAGGTTGGATTCATCCCTAGCGCGAACATGGTTCGCGACAGGATGTTCACGTAGAGCCATACGAATTCTTTGAACGCGGCGCTTTGCCCCTCGCCTGGCAATTGGTTGGCTAGGCGTGTGGCTACTTCTGTGATGCGGCCGATAGAGGACACAGGACTGTAGCGATCCGATATCTCAGGATAGCCAAGATGAAAAAACCAAAAGTCTTTGGATCGTCCAGCGCGTGCGGCTTCCGCATACATGCGCTTGAGCAATTCAACATCACCTTTGGGATCGACCACGATCACCACGTCACCACGGTGAATGTCTTGCGTGATGAGAATTTCGGCAAAGCGTGTTTTGCCAACGCGGGTTGTGCCTAAAACCACAGTGTGGCCAACGCGCTCTAGGATAGACATCCATACCTCGCGCTCATGCGGCTCTACGCCATGTATGGCGGGATCTCCGCCTACATTGGGCAAGGGTGACACGGGATTCCACCAGACTTGTTTACTGGTTAACCGCGAGCGCCAATGATCGGGATGATTGCGCTCGAAAGCCCGCGCCGTTTCGTAGTGGCTATTGCGCGCACGAAGGTGCTTGTTTTGCGGCTGACGCGCAAGGAACAATCGCTGGGTGTGGCTTTGATCCCAATAAAAGCCCATTCCAAGGAACAGCTCTTTTTTTGACCACGGGATATCGTCGCTTTTGAGCTTGTAGGTTGGCAGCCAACGCAGATTCATTTGAAACTTGAATATCGCCAAGCCTTGTCTGAAACGGCGCAAGGCATTGGCCAGCAAGAGCAGGACGGTAAAGAGTGTGACCCAAATACTGACACCGCCAATCGTGCCGTGATAAATGAGTGCGCCGACGGCGCAGGCAATGCAAACTACAGCGGACACGAACTCCACGGGTTTGCGAAATTGGTTTTCTATGGGGTAGCTCATGCGGTACTTGGTGAGGTTGTGGGTTTAAAGGCACGACGCGGTGTTGGTGGTGTAGTCGCCTTGGACAGCAATGGATTTGAGGCGGGAACTGGTTTCACATAGGCGTGCGGATTCGGTATAAGGCACGCATTGAATGGGGTGCCAAGCGTGCCATCTTCGCTCTTGGTTTGAAATCGATGGAAACTACTGGCACCCGAAGCTTTGGAAAAGTAGCCTGCTTTGTTCAATTCGTTTTGCAAAGCACGCAGCGGATCTTTGGATACGCCCACGTCGCCAATGAAGGTGTGTTGCTCCAAAAAGTGTTTAAAAATCTTAGGTGTGACAAGTACCATCCCTTCATCCACAAAATGAATCATCGAATCCACACGATTGAAACTGAGGGCATCCGAGTCTGCATCAGGATCTAAACTCAATCCAACTTTGACCCAATTGATAAAGCTATCGGCATTTGGTCTCGGCGCAGTCGCGCCAGGCGCTTTAAACAAGGCTTTGGGCAGTCGGGTGGCAGCGCTATGAGGCTTTACCGCACCCGCGCCGCTAGGCGTAGCGCGGACTGTTTGAAGCGCACTGCTGGCGCTTTGTGTATCGTCCAAAAATACTAAATCACGTGTCACAACTGGGGTGTCGATTACAGGTGATGGTGAATAGAGATGCTGAGCATCTGTGGATAATTCAGGCGCTACTTGCGGTTGTAACGACTCTGCGGTATAGCTTTGCAGCTCGTAGGGTGGAGCGTCTTGTGAAGGATCTTGTGGCTGCTGCAATTTACCCAGACCTTGCTCCGCTTGTTCCGCCGTTGGATCTATGTTTGCAGTAATTGCTGATGGTGAATCTGTGGACTTGGCAAGATCGCGATCAGTGTCAGGCGATACTGGGCATAACGTCATAGCTACATTAGCCGCTGGTGGTCTTTGTCCATCGGTAAAGAGTTTGCTGAGTGGGAATTTAAGCATGGTCAAAATTTGCTGCCAATCCGCAAACTCCACGCGGACCCACCAAACAGAGCCACGACCAAATTCGGGTGGTGGTATGACCAAGGCACCGTACTCGCTCCACGTGTCAAATAACCGCGCATTGTCAGTTGGCAAGCCTAAGGCTTGTCCAGCGCGTTGCTCGCGTGAGTTCAGTAGGTCGCGGACTTGATTGGCCGCTGTGCCTGCCACCACCCAAATGTGCTCGCCATCCGCGTCCACGAAGGCTGTTGCACCAGGGCGGTTGAATGGCACTAATCCCTCTACCAATAGAGCACGCAAGCCCCCCATGAGTCGCTCGATCAACGGCGGCGTGCGACTTGAGCTAAACCGCACGCGGCTACCTGCTTTTAGATTTCTAGCTACAGACAAAGAGTCAGCTTTAGCGACGATTTCGGAAATGATGCTCCCCGCTGGCGGTTGACCATCAAGGTATTGCACCAGCTCATTAAACAAAGCGGGATCAGTCGCTAGCCAAGCGCGGGAGCGATTGGCTAGCATGGATTGAATCAAGGTAATAGGAAGTCTAGCGTGGACTTCATAGGACTTGTGAGAGGGGAAAGTCACTGAATAATGACTCACTTTCGATTGCTCCAGCATAGAGCCTGCTAAACCGTTCCAGCGCAGCAAGGGCTGCGCGGCATCCGCACCATAGAGTTGCACCACCACATCTGAAACTGGCTTGCCAATGTCATGCAGCAAGGCTGCAATCAAAATGCCATACGACCACACCGAACCCAAGCGAATCTGATCTTCAACGGCTGATTGCAGAGGTAGCTTGTAGCCTTGGCGGATTTTGAGGGCGTTGACAGCCACCTCCAAAGTGTGTTCGAGCAATCCACCAGGCTGCGCGTGATGATGCGACTCACTTGCGGGTAACAGCTGGACAAATTCCGCATAGCGATGCAAAACGCAGAGAACATCTTCCTCGTAGTTTTGCGGATTCAAACCGAGCAGCGTGCGAATCTCTTCGACCAAAGCGCTGGTGCCCGTGGCATCTAATAGCGCTTGTGCAGGTTGAATCTCAATTTGATCGGCAGGTCGGAGAGATTTCACGCTGCTGGGAGCGCCATGCGGGGCAGATGCCTTGGTTAGCGTGCTTCGCGGTTGTTTTGCGCGATTGCGCCAGAACATTCCAAACGAAATGATTGCACCAAGGAGTAGGGCGACAATGAGGATTGCATCAACCATACTGAAACTCACACCTTGATAAATGGCACAGCGTGCGGCGTTTTGGACTTGAAAGACTCATAGGATTCAATGGAAGCACTCCATTGAATTCCTGACAATTCTTTAGGGTTTATGGCAGACCACTGATTAATGTCGCAAAATAACAACAATATTTTTAAAATATCAGCTTGTGACAGGTTTTCCGCAATTTGTATGTCGCTGAGATCATCTAATTCACCTGAGAAGTCGCACCACCAGCCTTGGGCGTTAAGAATAACTCTTTGAATTAAATCAATATTTAATGGTGTTGACATGGTGTTGCCGCACAAAAGACGGTTTTGTAGTTCGTAGGCAGTATTGTCAAGAACAGGGAAATCTGAGGGAATAAACCGCGTGAATTATTTTGAAAATAAAATTCAGGCTGATTGTGGAATTTTTTGTGGCAAAATGTCAATCACTACAATCTCGTTCGCGAGATTCAATCATTTTTCATTTATGGATTTTATCCATTAAGTCCTTGTTTTTATTAAAATTTAAGGCATTTCACCGTTCAGCCTTAGTCCTTCTAAAATTTCGCTGATATTTATAAGCGAAAGTCCTTTAGATAAGCCCATTATCCCGTTTAGTCCGTCTTTTTTCCTTTTATAATAAATACTTAGCTTATTTCTGTGGATAACTTTTTCTGTAAGTTTCTGTAAGGCCAGCGTGAATTATTTTTTGAAGAAAATTCACGCGGATTAAGGCGAACACTTGACAAATTTCTGAAACTAGCTCTTGTACGTTTTTGACCGAACGTGCAAGTGTTGGCTCATCTCCGTGATCAACACCGTAACCGTGAGGCGGGGAGGCGACTGGATTTCCAGTTGCTTCCCCCGCTTCTTCAATCGGTCTTGGTTTTAAGCAGGGTTTCAGTTTTGTTCGTTGTCAGTCGTCCTCTCAGGGGTTTGATCGCCTCTTTACTTGCAGCATTGCCTTTAATGGTGATGTCTGCAAGTCTTTCTCCTTCCCGAGATGTGGATGCGTGCTTGCAGCAAGCGGCGAATAAACACGGTGTGGCCTATGCCTTGCTTGTTGCAATTGCCGAACAAGAGAGTAGCTTTAACCCGAACGCCGTGCGCAAACCGATGGCGGCAGGTAATTCAGACGGATCGGTTGACTACGGTCTGATGCAAATCAATTCATCGTGGTTGCCAACACTCAGGCAATACGGCGTGACAGCCAGCCATTTGTTCCAGCCTTGCGTGAATGCAGACATCGGCGCTTGGATATTGGCTAACAACTTCAAGCGCCTTGGCGTGACTTGGAATGCCGTAGGCGCATACAACGCGCAAACACATTGGAAGCGCGTGCGCTACGCCACTGGCGTGTATCAAAAATTACAGCGTCGTTTTGCCTCTAACGGCATGACTCATGCCCAGCCTATGCGAACAGTAGCTTACCCGCAGGGATCAGCGACCGAGGCGGTGACGGCCTCTAACATGAATGTGTGGGAGGGTAACTATGAGTGACCTTCGCCAAGGCGCAGCCGCCTTAGAGCAACACATGAGCCAAGTCATACTGCCCGCACAGCTTGGTGATTTGTACCGTTACTTTGACCTGCCCGACGTGCAGGAGATCATGATTAACGATCCAACGAACATCTGGATTGAAAAGAGTGGCTTATATCAAAAACTGGACATGAAACTGGATGCTTCGCGCGTCACAGGTGTTATCACGACGATTGCTAACCTGAATCAAACAGGCAACGGTGGCGAATCAAAACTGCTCAATTGCAGATTGCCAGGGCTTCGCATTGCAGCAGCGCTTGCGCCGATATCGCACCTCGGGCCCTCTATGTCCATTCGTCGCCATTCGGCACGAGTCTTTGATCTCGATCACTATGTCGCATCGGGCGCATTTGACGCGCATTGGCCACAGCCAAAAGACGGGCGCAAGCTTGTCACGCTCTCACGGCCCGAACGATCTGATATTGCCAAGGGCGGCGTAGCACTCAAAGAAATGTTCCAACACTTGATTTACGAGCATTACAACCAAATGCTGTGCGGATCGACCTCATCTGGCAAGACCACGCTGCTCAACGCAATGGCGCGTGAGATTCCGCACAGCGATAGGTTGTTGACGATTGAAGAGCCGCATGAGTTGCAAATCATTGTTCCAAACTGGGTTGGATTTGAGGCGAATGCTTCGCTTGGCGTTAACACGCGGGACTTGGTGAAGCACGCTTTGCGCTACAGACCGAACCGCATCATGGTCGGTGAGGTGCGCGGCGCTGAGGCGTTTGATGTGCTCGATGCCTACAACACAGGACATCCAGGCTCAGGCTTCAGTATGCACAGCGATAGCGCCCTCATGGGTCTCTACCGCTTTGAAAACATGGTGCGCATGGCGCCTGAAGCCTCCAATTGGCCTCTGCACGACTTACGCCGCCAAATCGCTGCCACGTTCCCCTATGTCATTCACGCCGCCACGGTGGACGGCGCACGGGGTCCGAGTGAATTGATCCAAGTCATGGGCATTAACGAACGCGGGGAGTACGAAATTGAGTCTTTATTCAAAAAGAGCAACCCAAACACTTGATTGCAGCAATTATTTTTTTAACTAGGGAACTGAACTATGAAACTACTTCAAATGCTTAAAAAAGGTCTTGACCTCATGGTCACGGTGGGACTCTCGATGTTCTGCGCGGTAGAGGCGCACGCAGGATTTTTGAGTCAATCTATTTGCCGTCCTTACAAAAAGATCGTCGATGACGAACTGTTCATGTGGGTCACGATTGTGGTGGCCACGGTAATTGTGATTGCGGCCAAGCTGGATGGCGGCAAGACGGCGCTGGGCAAAGGGCTGGTGCTTTTGGCTTGCCTTGGTGTTGCATTGTCGATTGAAGCCATTGTGACTTCAGTGACGGGGCGCTCCATCTTTTGCGGCTAAGCCAAATATTTGAACGCATCATCATGGACGTTTTAGAAACATCCGAGGTCAACACCTCCATCTTGCACCCCATGACAACGCTTGGGGTGGATGACTGGTTGTTCACATTCAACTTGTTGCAGTGCATGTACATCACCGCAGCAACTCGTTGGTGGGGCTGGGTGATGCTCTCATTTGCCTTTCACTTCGTGTTGATGATGGTAACCAAGTTGATGCCTAATTTGATTGGCTGCTACATGAAGTATTCGCGCCAAGCGAATCGTTACGACCCTTATCCAAGCGTAAACCAACGGCGCGGCTTGCGGCCTGTCGGCTTTGGTCGTGGAGTGCTTCGCTGATGTTTAAGCCTTCTATGTCCATTGCTGAACGCACGCAAACTTGGCTAGATCAGGCGGGACAGCCTGTGGCCGAGTTGGTTCAGTGGTTGTTCGACTGGGATGAGCACATCGTAGTGCAAAAAGATGGCTCTTTGCTTGCCAATTTTGTGTTTGATGGTGTGGATAGTGATTCAACGGAAATCAGCACGATCAATGCCTTGCGCGGCCAGCTGGACTATGCCTACAAGCCAATGCAGGAGTTGCCTATCACCATGTGGTGGCAGGTGCGAAGACGGCTCACCACCGACTTCCCTGAGGCGCAATTCCCTGATCCTGTGAGTCAAGCGATTCACGATAGCCAACGCGAAGCGTTTCTCAAAAACGCGCAGTTTACCAATTTCCATACGGTCAGTTTGGCGATGGAGCCGCCTGCCAACAGCTCTAGGGCACTAGCGCGTATTGCAAGGGCATCAAGCACAGGCGGCAATGGTGGCCTTGGTGTCACGTTGCGTTCGATTTTGCGATCACTGCGCGACATGGTAACGGGCAATTCCGATTTTTCGCATGAGACTTTGCAAGATTTAGAAGATGCAGCCGCTCAGTTTGAAAAGGTGCTTGCGCAGTTTGCTTCGTCCGTCCAGCGTCTTGGACTGCGCCCTTTGATTGGCGAACAACTTGGCGGCTTTCTCACGATGTGCGTCTCCCCGACGCGCACGTTTGCGCCTAAACAATTGCCTAGTGAAGGCCATTTCTGGGATACAGGCTTCACGGTCGATGCCCTTGATAACAGCCACCGTGACCATATAGAAATCAGCGGGATGCAGCGCAGCTATTTGTCCTCTATCAGCTTTGGCTTGATGAAGCGCGGCAAGAAGCGTCCGCTCCAGTTGGATATGTTTGCTGAGTTGATGTCTGCGCCTGTGGCATTCACTCTGACCCATGTGTTTCGCTTCCAGCCTGCACGCAAGGGCGTGTCGTTAGTAGCCGAAATGACGCGGTACCATAACATTCGTAAATTTCCCCTAAAGGCATATTTGGCAGCGGGTTTGAGTGGTAACGGCCAGGTATCTGAAGCCACTCGCAATGAGGTAAGGGCTGATCTCACCGATGAGGCGCAGGCGCTGCAAGACGCGGTGGAGGTAGGACACAAGGGCGTGGGACTTTGGTACGGTGGGTTGGTGGTTCATGCGCAGGATTTGCGTCAATTAGAGACCGATACCCAGCGCATCGAAAACATCTTCAACAGTTGCCAACTGTCTCCAATCAGGGAGACCCTACACAAGCTTTCGACCTTTGCAGCAACCATCCCTGGCTCTCACGATGAGATTGCACGTTGGAGCAAGATTGAAACCAGTAATATGGTGGATTTAGCACCATTGCTCACTGTTTCGCACGGTGAGCCTACTTGTGAATACCTGACCCAAGAACTCAAGGTTCATTGCCCTGCGCTCTTGATCCTACCGACCAATCAGCGCACGCCCTATCACTTCACAGGCTACGTGGGGGACGTAGGGCACGCCATCATTCTGGGCGGCACGGGAGGTGGTAAGACGACGTTTGCCAATATGTGCTGGACGGCTTTCCGCCAGTATCCAAGAGCGCGGGTGATTTGCTTCGACAAAAATTACTCAGTACGTCCTGCCATTTTGCTCCAAGGCGGCAAGTACATCGACTTGAATCCTGAATCGGTCAGCAATGGCCGCGCACGCATGAATCCGATTCGCGGCTTGCTGGAGGACTCAGCGACTGAGCACATTGGCTTCTTGATTGGTTGGATTGAGCTGTTGGTTAAGCAGCGTGGCTATATGCCATCCGCCGCTGATCGCATCGAGCTGGAGCGTGCCTTGTTCACCACGGCGCAAATGGGCAAGAGCGATCGTAAGCTACTGCGTCTGTCCTCCGTGATTTCATTTTTGAATCATCAAACAGCGCTTGCGCAAAATCTGATGCCTTGGATTCAGGGTAATTTGAACGGCAATTATTTTGATAACGAGGAAGACGATTTTGAGCTTACCTCGCTAGTTGGTATCGAAAACGGTTCGATCCTGCAAAGCGATGAATTGTCCGCACCCTATATGAGCCAAGCGTTTTATCGCATCGCTGTTTCAACGCGCAAGAACATGCGCAATCAGGATGCGGTGGCAATTCAGCCGACCTTCATCTACATTCCTGAACTGCGTTATTTCCTGCGCAACAAGCATTTTGAGGCACAACTGGGCGAAGACCTAGTGACATTGAGAAAACTCGGCGTGCGTATGTTCTTTGACACGCAGTCACCCGATCAATTGGTGGAGTCGAACGAGTTCGCGGCGTTCCGCGACAACTTACCCACTGCCATATGGACACCGAATGACAAAGCGAATCGCGGTAGCTTGGCCAAGATTTATACCGAAGAGTGGGGTCTACGCGCCGAAGACTTGAACTTCATTGCCGCAGGCACGCCCAAGAAGGACTACTTCATCAAGCAAGGTGAGCTGCGCAGGCGCGTCAGTGTGCAGTTGACTCCCGCGCAAATGGCTTATTTCAGATCAGACGTAACGGCGCAGCGTGCGCTGGAAAAACACTATTTCACAGGCGACGATTTCGGACAACAAGGCTGGCAACAGCGGTATTTAAACGAACTAACTGGAGGCAAACATCATGCAGGCACTTAATTTCAAACATTTAAATTCCAAGCACAAACTGCTGGGCGCAGCGGCGCTGTTGGCGGGAGCGCTCACGCTGTCATCACTCGTTCAGCCTGCTTGCGCAGGCACAGTTGCTGGCACTGGCGGCGCGACTGAGGTGACGCAACTTATGAATAACGGCGAGCTGATGGCTTCCGTCACAACACAAGCAGAAATGGTTGCCGAACAAATCAACAGCAAGCTGGTGCAGGTTGAACAGTACACCACCATGCTCAAAAATCTACAAAATTACCCCAAAGAGCAATTGGACGCGATGCTTGCGCCATATCAAGCACAAATAAGCGCCCTGTCTAGGCTGTACCAAAGCGTGAATGACGTGAAGAAAGTGTCAACTTCAGCTGCTAGCCTTTTGCAAACCCGCGTCCAAGAAGCCAATGGTATCGGCATGGATTTAGTGAAGTACATGGGCTATGAGATTGCCAACGCGCAAAAGCGTGGCGGCATTTACAAGCAGCGTTTGAACAACGACATGGCAGCTATCCAAAACCTGCAAGACAGGGCTGCGCAGTTGCGCAAGGTATCCGATCAAACCAGTGGCATCGTGGGCAATGTGCAAGGGTTGTCGCAGCTTAATCAGCAAACCACGATGGTGGCTGGTGAACTCATGGAAATGCGTGGCTTGATGCTCCAGCAAAACATGGACAAGAACACAGCCAATGTGGCGGCTCAGGAAAGCAGCGCTGCGCGTGCCGCCATGTTGGTCAAGTCGGCTGAAAACCTCAAAGCACAAAAGGCACGAAATGAAGGTGTAGGCACTTGGAAGGGCAACCCTTGGGACAAGGGCTGGGATGGCATGAAGGCACCTGAGTAAGACTGATATGCATATTTTTGAACGTCTCGTCGTGCGCAGCTGGTTAAAGCATCGCAACCCGCAAAAGATAAGCAGTTTTGCGCGGTACTTGCCATCATTGCCCTCAAGCCTAGCCAAGGAGTTGATTCGCTTGATGCGCAGCTACGACCAAGCCGCGCAAACGAACGGGACGTTTTATGCGCCTTCTAGCCGCCTCAAGCGTTCATTTAGCGCCATGTTGGTGTGGGGTGCATTTCGTGTGGCCAGAGAAAAGCCTGCGCTGTTTGTGTTTGGTGTGCTCGGGCTTCTGCCAGCACTGGTGATGGTGTTGATCCATCTTGGCCGCCGCTTTGCTGAACTGCTGGGTTTGCTATGAAAGGAGTGAACTAATCATGGCTTTGGAATACGCATCAATTGCGCAGCAAATGTACGACAAGACCGTTACCTTGATGAGCAGCAAGGCGGGGGTTTTAGTGGGTGAAGGTCAAGACTTAGCCCTGGTTTTATTTTTAATGTCAGTCACTTGGCTCGTGCTCATGTGGATGCTGTCTGGCGATGGCACGCAGGCAATGGTGGAGAGCGTCACGCTCACCATGAAGTTCTCGATTGTGTTTTCAGTCATGTTGCTGGGCTGGACGAGTACCGTGGGTGGCTTTTTCCAAAGCAATACCCAAGAAATATCTATGAAAGTGGCGGGAGGTAGCACCGTCGGAGCTGGTGTTTCAAACATCATTAGTGCGTCTAAACGATTGTTTGTCAGCGACCGTCAAAGCCTCGCAATTAACTGCTCTGAAGTGCCCACGATGGATGCCAATGGCAATCCGACTGGCAGCACAGAAGTGGTTTGCGATCACACGTCGGCCAATGGTGGCGCAAGTGTGGGGCTGGTGGATATTTTGATGAATTTCCCTGCCGTTTTGTTCACGTGGTTACTTCGCTTGCTTGCGCTGGGCTTTATGATTTTGTTGCTCTTTGCATTTTTGGCGGTCAATTTCATTGCCGAGGTGTCATTCGGTGCAGCCATGACATTTGGCCCGATCTTGGTGCCTTGGATATTGATTCAACGAACTGAGTTTTTATTTGATGGCTGGCTGCGCTTCACCATCATCGCTTGCTTCATCAAGATGGTGTCTGCATGGATGCTGTCCATCGTACTCATCATCATCGACGGAGTAAAACAGGTGGCAGAGCAGGTCGTTGGCACGTCAGGCACGGACTTGATTGCAGCCGATGAAATGGCCGCATTCTTTGTCTGCGTGTTTGCTGCCTTAGCCGCGTTTTTGATGTGGCAAGCGCCTAGCTTTGCTGCGGGATTAGTAAGCGGTAGTGGTGGTGCAACAGCTCAAAAGTTTGGCAAAGGTTCGGCTGGTGGAGCCGCAAATTCAGGGTTTAAAAACCTTATTGAATTTGCCAAAGCCAATCGCAAGGACTCGAAATGATGCAATTTCTATTTCAAACGAACAGCGCTGGCAATATTTTCAAGCTCGCGTTGCGTTCTATTGCCTTGCTCCCATTGCAATTTATAAAAAGCCCACTGCATACGTTGCTCAGCATTCAATCCGTTGAGAAATTTTTGATATTCCTCGTTGGTCATTTTGGGCTCGTCAAAAGCAAGCTTCCACGTCCAGCGCAATGCAAAAAACATAAAGGCTACGAGAAGAATTACGAAAAGAGAAGGATCAATCATGATTTATTCCAAGGTTTGGTGGATAGGTTTATCTACTTAACGTCTGAACCCTGGATGGTGGTTGACATGGTCGTGTTGAAAACACCCACATCATTTGAAAGAGTCGTATATGTTCGGACGTGAATCGCATTCTAAAGAATCTTCGCCAGCTGTCAATACCCCTGAGGGTATTAAGGCCAGTAAGGTCTATGCCGACTTGGTGGCAGGTCTTCAAACTGAAAACGCGCACCTACGCGCCACCAATCGCCGTACATGGCTGGTTAGCGCAGTGTTAGCAGGAGGTTTTGTGGGCTTAGCGCTCACGCGCAAACGCATTCCATATTTCTTAGAGGTTGATGGCTCTACGGGCCGCGTGTCCGCATCTAACCGCATTGCCGAAGAGTTCAAGCCCAAAGAGGCCAACATCACGTACTTCATTCGCAAGTGGGTGTACTGGGTGATTTTGATGAATGCGTCCACCAAGGAGAACCAAGTCAAAGCGATTACGTGGACACGCGGTGCAGCCACCAACGAGCTGGACGACTGGGTGCTCAACATTGATAAAACACCAGCAAGAATGGCGACTACGGTAGGGTTGTCAAGGGAAATCGTCGGACTCCCGACGGTTGCTTACAACGAGAGTGGCAAGGTCGCATTTGTGGATGTGACCTGGATTGAACGTATCAACGGGCTAGAGACACGCCGCCAGCGCAAGCTGCTAACCATAGAGTTTGGCTTGCTCGATGGGGATTTGACGAACGATCCGCTTGGCGAAAACCCTATTGGTTTTGTTATTACCCATTTCACGATCAGTGACCAGATCACCCGTTGAAACAAAAGTCCATTCACAAAAGCCAACCCTTATGACGCATTCCACCATGCTTGATCTCAATATTCCCTTGGATCGACCTCTGCCTACTTTGATTGAGCGTAAACGCCGTGCGCGGTTGTGGCGCGTTTTGTTTCCGTTGTCCATCTTGGTGTTGCTAATTGTTGCTTGCTTGTTGTGGGCAAAAGTGGCGTCTGCTCAAACACCAGCATCAAAGGGCAATCCTGCACGCGGCAATGCAGCGATGCCATCGTCTGCACCCGCTGTGCCCGATATGTGTCAAGTGCTACGCGAGGCAGGATCGGCGGCATCAACGGTTGTGGGCAGGCGATTACCACACGATCCGCGTTTGGTGGTGTTTCCGTACCACAAGGATCAAATTTATCCGATTCAAACCTTAGCCAATCGCTTCACGCACATCGAGCTGGAGGCAGGTGAGAAGATTTTGACATCCATCATCAATGACGAAACCGAGTGGGAGCAAAAGGTGCTGAACACAGGTTCTGACGTGGCTATCCGCTCACGTGTACGCGGTGCGGCAGGCTCGCTCACGCTCATTACGGATCGTCGTCGTTATCAGATTGATTTGCTGGATACATCGGCTTGTCCCAATGAAACACGATATCAGCGAGTGTCTTGGATTCACACTGAAGGCATCTATGAAGCTAACAGTGCAAGCCCTGCCATGCCTGCCAGCAGCTTGCCCTCTATGACTCCCGACAAGCCTGCGACCAAAGAGCGCAGTGAAACATCGGTCATCACAGGCGAGGGCGGCATGACGGTGGACTTGAGCAAACTTAACGGTGAATACACCATTGAGGGTGATGATGACCTCAAACCTGAAAGCGTTATGGATGATGGCGTGCGCACATGGATCAAGTTCCGTGCTGCACAGGCATTACGTCCTGTTTTATTTGCCGTAGCACCCGATGGCACGGCTGAAGCCGTGGAGTATGCGCCGCGTGGCACGTATTTTGTGATTGGCCGCGTGTTTGAGCATGGTGCGCTGATGCGGCACGGCAAGCGCGAGGTTCGCATCCGTAACAAGGCATCAAGCTGTGGCTGGTTTGACAGCAACTGTCGCAATTTAAAAACCAACAACGTGGTGGGGCAACCTTAATGGCTGAGCGTCACAACAATCCTGAGCCAACAACACGCCGCAATTGGCTGTGGGTGGTGATGTCCATCGTGCTCATTGTGGTTGCCGTGTTGGTAGGTCTGCGCCGCTGCACGGGCAGCACCATCCAAGAAAAAAGAGCTGAGGCTGTCGCAGAGAAGGAAGCCAAGGCGCTTGGACAAGCGGCACCAGGCAATGCCGATAACTATAGACGGCGCATGGAGGAGCAAGCTGAAAAAGCTAGGCAAGATGCGGCCAAAGAGCCAAACAACCCTAACGCTGGGGCGGCACCAGCTAATCCAGCCTCGGGCCAGCAAGCAGCAGGGATGCCTGCTGGCACGCCACCTACAGCGCAACCAGGTACTGGTTCTGCAAATTCAACACCTACTGCTGGTAGTCTTGGCAAACGCATCGCTGGCGGTGTTGCTCAAAACGCGACTGAGCGCACACCAGAAGGTGCGCCTAGCGACGAAGATCTGGATAAATACGATGCACTCAAGGCGCAAGTGTCTAAGGATGCCAATCGCAAGCTGAATGTTTATGAGGACACCAGTACTCAGCGTCAGGCAGGCAATGCCACCAGTCCAGCGGCACTTTTGGCAGCACAGTTTGCGCAAAGTCAACCTCAGACGACCGCACGAACAGGCGCTGCATCGACTAGCAATAGCAATCAATCTTTGCTAGAGGCTTATTTGAAACAGCAGCAATCAGGTGGTGCGGCTCAGCAAGCGACTCAAGACACACGGTTTTTACAAAATACAGCGCAATCTGCAAAAGCGCGAGCCGAACAGCCTCCGCTTGTGGCGAGATCTGGTGTTGGGCGTTACGCCCTGCACGAAGGCACTGCTATCAACATCATCATGGAGCGGGATGTCAGCTCCGACTTGGCAGGGCCTTGCACGGCACGAGTTGAGCGCAATGTGTTCGATTCGGTCACGCAGTCGGACAAGCTCATCTCCGCTTCGACTCGATTGAACTGTGAATACAACAGCGAAGTGGTCATGGGGCAAGAGCGCATCATGCTGGCATTCACACGGATGATTTTTCCTGAAACTGGGGCAAGTGTGTGGCTGGCCGACATGAAGGCTGCGGACGTGCAAGGTGCGATTGGAGCGCCTGCTGAAGTCAATAACCGCTTTTGGAAGATTTTTGGATCAAGCTTCTTGATCTCATGGGTCGCGAGTCGTGCGCAAAGTTTGCAGCCGACCAACGTCACGATCAATGTAGGCGGCTCTGGCGGCAACACAGCGGCGCAAGTGCTGTCTGAAACCTCGCGTCAAATTTTGCAACGCAACGTCAATATCAAGCCTGAGCTACGGCTCAAAGCAGGGGATCGGCTCACCGTGATCGTCAGTCGTGACATGGTGCTTGATCCTGCTGTGACGGGGGTGCGCTGATGCATAAAAAGTTACAAATTTACTCCAAGAATTCAAGGAATGAAATATTGATTTTTATAAAAAAATAGGACGGCGCAACTTTGCGCCGTCCTCAATGATTAATTTTTTATTGAGGAAATTTTTATGTTGTTTTATTTTTAATTTAAGGAGATGCAATGAATACCACAATTTATAGCCCGCGCATGATTAGTGTTGATGCACAACCAATGACCACGTCTTTGGCAATTGCAGAGCAATACGCATCCAAGGCAGTGTATGTAAGTGCTTGATTTACTTGAAAAATAGATGTGTCCAAATTTGGACACAAGTCCAGTAGTTAATTTTTAAAAGGTGAAATTATGTCGATCAATAATAAATATGTGCCTCGCATTATTGAGGTAGAAAACATTCCAATGACCACATCTTTGGCGGTCGCAGAGCACTTTGAAAAAGAACATAAACACGTTTTACGTGATATCCGCGCAAAAATAGCGAACATCAATAACGCTGATTTTTGCAAGCAGCATTTCGTACCTTTTCAGCACATTGACTCTTACGGTCGCTCTCAGCCAATCTACCGCCTCACCGAATCTGGTTTTGCATTTGTAGTTATGGGTTTTACTGGACAAAAAGCTGACCAATGGCAGTGCGCTTACATCGAGACTTTTAACAAGATGCGTGAGCAAATAAAGAAAGGTTTGCAGCTTGATCTTATTAATAAAGACTATGCCATCGACTACGAGCGACGCAAAATTCAATCGTTGAGAATGAATCCAAAGATCGTCGATGGTGCGGATACGCCCGTCAAACCAAAACCGAAGCCATTCTGGACGCAACACTTTTCCTGTTTTCGTGTAAGCGGGTGGAACAGCTCGCCAAACCAACAAAATGTGTGGAATCTCCCACTCTTGCAGCCTTGGACGACTCCACAGCTGCTCTTTGTCAGCCAACTCAATTCGCTCTCTGAAATCAATGATGTCAAAGTAAGAGGCGTACCACGCCATCAATATAAAGTGTTTTTGCCAGTTTCTCAAAAAGCTCTCACGCAATTGAGCACCTCGGACGAGATCAAGATTGGAATTAGGCAGCAACTTGTAGCGAAAGTCACTGGCGTTTTTAAAAATGCACCAATGCTCTTTATCGGGAAGATGCCTAAAGGTCGTTATCAAGCCAGCACGATCTTCGCCTGGCGTGCTCAATCGATGTTTACAAGCTGGACACCTTGCTCGCTCGGTCATGTCAATTCGATCAAATTTACTACCAAATTCTGCAATGTATTCACGCGGGCTGATTCGCCTTGGCTCAAGCGGGTGCAATGCAATTTTCATGGGAAATCCTCTCGTAAAAGTGGGTTGTTACTCGTAGGCGTGCGTTCTTCCTGTCAGTTGAGCCGCACGCCAACATCTTACCCCGAGAGGATTTCCCACCCCCTTCAAAACCACCCACAAACCTCTATTTTTATTGGAGCAAACTTATGCGTTTAAAACGTCCAAATTCAGCCGTGGCGGTTGTTGCATCACTAGTGGTATCTGTATCCGTGTGTCTGGTAATTAGTCCCATTGCGTTGGCTCAATCGCAGTTAGCCAATATGGGGTCAACTGAGACACGAGTGCCAAATGTGGCGAGTGTCGCGGCGAGTGTTCGGTATGACACACAGTACAAATCCAGCAACGAAGGTGTAATTGCTTTTGATGATGGGCAAGTGACTCGCATTCAATTACCACCTAGCACGCTGGTGCCTGCATTCTTTGCGGTTCGTGCGCAAGGTGATGTATTGCTTACGCCCAAGCAGTCAGCCACGTATTTTGTGGTTGACGGTGTTTACTCTAAATTGAATTTGGTATGGGCAAACAACAAACAAGTCTCCATCACATACATGGGTAGCGTGACCGCCGAGCGCATGGGCACGGCGGCAGCGTTTGGAGCCGCTGCGCCTAAAAGCGTTCACGGAAGTGCGGCCAAGCCTGCTGATGTGGCTTTGCCAGTTAAAGCAATGACTAACGATGTCGCGCTGGCCGTGCCTAGTTTGGCGATTGCCGAAGTGACTCCATTGGCTCAGCAAGCAACCGTGCCTGCGCCCACTTTGCCATCGGAAACAGCCAAAGTGTCACCTGCTCCCGTCACATTGAAAGTAACTCTATCCCCCGCTGACACCAATATCCGCCGCGGTCTCAACAAGTGGTTCAAAACAATCGGTTACCAAGACGTCGCATGGCACTTGCCACGCGATATTGACATCGAGCGCAGCTTGAGTTTTGAAGGTGCTGATATCGAAAGCATCTTGAGCGCTTTGGCCGACACGCAGCGCAACACCGCACGCGCTGTGCGCTTTTGCATTCACCCAAACATGGTCGTCAGCGCCATCCCCGTTACCCAATTTTGCAAGGACGGCCAATAATGAAATCAGTTACCAGTATCCCCAGCGTGTTGCGTTTAAGCGTCATTGCCGCTGCGGCTTGCACCAGCGTTTTGCTGGTGGGTTGCGCGTCTAGTCTCAAAGGCGCAGAGCTGCGCACTTTGAACGAAAACACGCAAATAAACTTGCGTGCCCAGCAAGCCGAACAAAACAGGATCAATGTCCAACAATCGCCGCTCGTGATGCGTGTTAAAACGCCATACCTTGGCAACCGTGATTCTGAACTGAGCCCTGATACCGAGCTTCCCGCTTATTTCAAAGAGTCGTTCCTGTCAATGGGCGAGAATATGCCCAAGACCAGCACACTGAGTGGCTGGGCGCAAACGGTCAATCGTTTGTTTGGCGTGCGCGTGCGCATCATGCCTGAGGTGTTCCTCCCCGCCTCAACGCTGATCGCTGGTAATGCGGCACGCGGCGGCACCACTAATTTGGCGGCGATTCCTGGTCAAACTGGTGGAGCACCAGGGGGCACACCGCCGCCCAGCAATCCTGCGCTGGCTAGCATAGGCCAATCAGCAGCAGCCGCACGTGATTTTGAGACCTCGGTCGAGATCGAGATCAAAGAAAACCTGCTTGATTCAGCCGATGCCATTGCCTCGCGAATCGGTGCGTCTTACCGCTACGACCATGCCAGCAAAGAACTCGTGTTCTACCGCTTTGATACCAAGACGTTCACGCTGCGTGCCTCGCCTGGCACGTACACGTTTAACAATACCGTTGGCTCGACTGCAACGGCAAGCACCGCTGCTACCAGCTCTAGTAGCAGCAGCGGATCAGCCAATAGCGCCACCGCGTCATCCGCATCGACGGGCCTCAACGGCACATTCAACGTCTGGGATGCCACGCTTAGCTCGATCGGTAGCATGATGACGGGCGGACGCCAGCCAGTTGGCAATCCAGGAACGGGCACGATTACAGTGACTGACACGGTCGAGTCGCTCAAAAAGATTGAGCGCTACCTCGACGGACAAAACCGCATCTTGAACCGCAAAGCGCTGGTCAGGGTGCAATACTTCCGCATCACAGTCAACCGTGCATCCTCGTTTGGCATGGGCGCTGACTTGGTCTATTCAAAGCTCATCGATGCCAATCCTGAGCGCACGCTCAAATTCGGTTCTGGCTCTAGCTTGCTGGCCAGCGGCGCGGGGAGTGCGTCGTTCAATATCTTGAGGGGGCGCTTAAATGGCTCATCCATCAATCTTGGTTTCCTGAACGAATTGGGCAGCACGAGCGACACCTATGACCAAGATGTGCCGCTCATGAACTTTCGCCAGCAAAGCATCTCCGCATACCGCAATAAAGGCTACTTGTCACGCACCACACCAGGCGCTGGTGGAGCGGCGGGCGGTACAGGTGTACCTGGACTGGAGACAGCCGTTGCACCCTCTGGCACCTTTATCTTTATGCACCCGAGCATTTACGAGGGTGGCGAAATCGGTCTGCGCCTGTCATTCAACCGCTCGACTGTACCTCAGTTCGACGCCATCACCACGGGTAGCGGGCTCACGCAGCAGCAAGTGCAGTTGATCGACCAGTCTGGCATCTCCCTGACTCCCGAACTGTCCATGCGCTCAGGCGAGACCTTGGTCATGGTAGGGGTGTCGCAAGACGGTAACTCCGAGGGTTCTAGGAGCGGCCTGCTGAGCTTATCTGACGCATCCAGCAAAACACAAGAGTTGCAGGTGATTTTGATCACACCGCGCCTCGACGGCAGCAGTAGCAACTAATTAAACAAAGGCAACAAAATGAACATTCCGTCTTACAAGCACCGTGCCAGAATTGTTTCGCGACCACCGCGACTTTTGTTAATTCTCGGGGCGGTAGCAATATTTGCTTGCATATCTGCTGTGTTGATCAACGAGGCATGGGCCCAAACAGTGGACGACACAGCCAAATTAGACGCACAAATTGCATTGGCTAAAAAATGCAAAGAAGCAGGGGATGCAGCGGTGCGAATCGCTCAGTGCTCGGCATTTCAAGCACCCACCATGATTCAGGCACAGCCAAATGCGGGCGGCAGTCGAAGCAAGGGCAGCAAAGCCGCCGCCGAATCAGCACGCATTGAAGTGCTCTCCGCGTGGGGAACCAAAGCCGAACCCAAGGCCGAAGTGCTCATCAACAGTCAGTACCGCATCATGGCGCTGGGTGAGTCACACGCTGGTTGGACGCTGACCGCCTTAGATCGCTATTCAGCTGAGTTCACACCGCGCAAGGGCAGCGCTCAAACCATTCACTATCGCAGTGCACCACCACCGCCCAAGAACGGCGATGTCTTCGATGCCTCGCAAGCGGGCGCGGGTGCTACTGGACAAGGGCAGGGACAAATTCCACCTGGAAGGCCTATGCCTATGCCATCAAGTCTAATTCAGCCAGGTGCGCCGATCAACACCGCACCACTTGGCCCTATGCCTAGCGTCTCGACTAATTCAGCCAAGTAAAGACACACCATGACACAACTGTTTAAGGTCGATGGTCAGTTAGCTGTTGGCGGCTTGTTTTGGGTGACGGCCAGCCGCACGCACTCACCGCAGGTGGATTTTGCTGAGCGTAAACGCACACAAGCCGTTGAATACGCGGTGTACTACAAAGCCGCGCGTCGCGTGCAGGCTGGGCTAGCTAAATCAGATTTGGCGCTTGGTTCCGACAAGGCCTTGTCGATTGCGGCCGCGTTTGCTGTGCATCCTGTCGTTACCAGCGAACTGTCCAAAAAACAACAAAGCGACTTGCCGCAAGTAGCCGCCTTGGGTATTTACGATCTCGGGAAAATCGGTGTCTTACTACTGGGCACCTTGGATGGTGAAATCCGTTTAGACATCATTGTTGAGCCCTCGGCGGTACAGCCAGAGCGCAACAAATTCATTGGCAGTCAGCGCACCAATGATGGACAGGTGATCATGTTTGGCGATCAAAACCATGAACTCACCGCCAATGCCGATGTGCATCTGTCACTCAAAGACTTGGTGCTTAAAACCAATGCCAAGGTGCGGCAAAAGCTGATGGTTAAACGCATGAGCAGGTACAACTTGCGCATGATTGCAATGGGAGCTGCATTGCTCGCGGTTGTCGGCGTGGTGGCTTACACAAAATACACCAGTTACATCAAAAAACAAGAAGCCGAGGAGCAAGCCGCTAAAGAAGCGCAAACGCAAAGCCCTGCGGAGCTTTATACGCAGGCCATCACATCATTTTTGAACAATGCACCACCGCAAGCGGCTTTGGTGTTGCCAGTGCTCCAGCGCGAACTGGGTGGCTTGAAAGACTTTCCCGTGGGCGGCTTTAGCCTGCACAATGTGGAGTGCCAGCTCACCAAAACAGGTGCCAACTGCACCGCGCATTACAACAACCGCAAGGGCGGTGATTTCCAAACGCTAGGCTCATCGCTGCCCAAAACATGGCAACGCCAAACCGCTAGTTTGAGCAAAGAAACCGCAAGTTATGCCTTCGCGTTACTTTGGCCAGCCGAGCTTGCAAAAACAATGAGTGTGGCTGCTGTTCGTGACAAATGGCCGCAAGAGGCGACTTTTACAGATTTCATGAGTCCTGCCGTATTTACGGCCAAGAGCGCGGGTTTTGATATGCAGTTCGAGCCTACTGCTGTACAAGGCGTGCCAAACGGTGTCAATCCGATTGAAATCAAAACGCTGCCATCAGCCGTTTTAGGCGGTAAGTGGTCAGCGAAGGGAGCTTGGTACCAGTTGGATTTTTTGCAAGCATTGCCCAGCAATGTCGCGCTCAGTCGTTTTGGCTTGGTCTACAACGACGGAAAAGCCATGCTGGACAACGTCGATGGCCTCTATTTTGTGCGTCGCTGAGGACTGACGGAATCATCATGCGCATTTTTAATTTTGGTCGCCCTGCAAAACGCAATGTACACGAGGTGGATGTCCTGGATGTGCTGCCTCGCGCTACTTTGCGACCCGAGGTAAGCGAGGTAGCACAGTTAACGGATGGCTACTCCTTGGCGGTGCCAAC
The DNA here is from genome assembly GCA_030054145.1 of Cytophagales bacterium. GTDB lineage: Bacteria > Pseudomonadota > Gammaproteobacteria > Burkholderiales > Burkholderiaceae_C > JASGCK01. The sequence goes on along the minus strand of JASGCK010000004.1, from coordinate 31,120 downwards.
ACCTCCACCGCAAAGCACTGAAAAATCCGATCAGATTTCATTAGCAAGCACCGATTATCAAAACGATCCAGCGCAGCAGTTGCCCGCCTATTTAGAGTCCAAAGAGCAGCTTGCAGGCTGTCACCAAGTCCTCTCTGCCGTGGGCAAGCCGCTGGAGTTGAATGTCGAGCAACGAGAGTCCTGCGTGGTGTTGGATTTTGGTGCAATTGACATTGTGGTGGTGTGTACCGAGGCTTACCGCCAGTCGGTTGAGTTTGAAACCTTGGTGGCCAATGTGCGGTTGTCCAACCTGCGAATCGTCCAAGAGTGGTTGGCCCAGCCCGAGTTGATTGCAGAGCTTAATTTATGGAGCACGCACAGCACCAATGTCGAGCGCGACCGTGGCAGCGAAGTGCGGGCCAAGAAGTTCGTTCGCGACGTGATTGATGCGGGAATCAGCGTTGAGGCCACCGATATCCATGTGATGTGGATCAAGCCTGATGGTTTGAACACGGGCGAGAGCATGGTGCAGTTTCGAATTCATGGACGCTTGGAGGTGTGGCGTAAATTCCCCTCAAGCGAAGTGCATTCAGGTGTCGCCACCGTGTTCCAAAGTATGGCTTTGGCGGGTACGAACTCTCACGATGGATTCAGCCCTCTTGAGAACCAAAGCTGCCAGATCGTGCATCGCACCACCCACGGGCATTACTCCCTGCGTTGCCAGTCCGACCGCAAGGTCAACGGGCTTGAGCTGGTGATGCGCGTGCAGAAGAACGAGATCAATACTGACAACATCCCTACGCTCGAAAAGCTGGGCTACTTGCCGTCGCAGCAACGATTGTTAGAGCTGGCGGCGCAGCGCTCTACGGGCATCACAATAGCTGTGGGTAAGACGGGATCGGGTAAGAGCACGCTCATGCGCAGCTTGCTCATTTTGATCCCTGATTTAGCCCACAAAGCTATCAACAGTGCCGAAGATCCTGTGGAGCAAAAGATACCAGGTGTGCGCCAGCGAAATATTCAATCTCGCGTATCGGATACGGATAGCGAGCGGGCCTTGAAATTTGGCGTGTCGCTGAAGACGGGACTGCGTATTGGTACTGATGGTTTTTTTGTCGGTGAAATCCGTGACAGCGAATCGGCCATCTTCGCCGTCGATGCAGCCATGTCAGGTCATAGTGTGTTCACCACCTTCCATGCGAAGGATGCCGTGGGTGCGCTCATGCGCCTAGTGCAGCAAAAGTTTCGTATCCCACCCGAAGACCTTGCCGAAGACGATGCCGTGAATTGCATCACGTACCAACGCCTGCACAGTCGCCTATGTCCTGTGTGCTCTACGCACATCACCGACAAATCCATTTCGTTTGCTGCACGCGACGTGATCGAGCGCCATTTCCAAATTGACAGCAAGCAGCTCAAAGACCGAAACCCAGCGGGCTGTGACTATTGCCGCATCTCCAAAGACATACCAGGCTCGGGCTACAAAGGGCTCGCGCTGGCTGCCGAGGTGCTCATGCTGGACAGTGAAATGCGCGAAGCCATTGCCATCAAAGACTTCAGGGCCGTGCGCCGCATTTACCGTGGCAAACGCACCGCGCCGTTTGACAACCCCGACATGACGGGCAAGACGGTGTATGAGCACGGCGTGTACCTTATGTCGCAATTGGCGGTTGGCGTGAGCGACTTGGCCAACATTCACCCGTTTGAACTGTACGAGCCGTACAAAGCATAAACAAGCAAAGAGAGATTTACCATGTCCCTGCAAACCACTTACAACCAATGGCGCTTCAAGCGCAATCGTAAATACCTGTACTCTGAGCTGGTGGCCGATATGCGTGCCTCCGCCTCTGATCGACAGCAAGATTTGCTCTATGCCAAGATGCGCAAGTGGGGTGACAGGGCAGCGGAGCGCAAAGATGGCTTTGCTGATATCTACTACACCGTCGCGGACCGCATGGAAGAAGGCCTAGGGCTTGGCAAGGCGCTGCAAGGCATGGTGCCTGAGCAGGAAGCCTCGCTCATCATGCTGTCCGAGAGCGTGGGCGACTTGCACAACGGACTGGAGAACGTGGTGCGCATGGTTGAGACCGATGACGAAATTCGCGCCAAGCTAGGATCAGCTGCCGCGTATCCCTTGTTTTTGCTGGCCGCCATCTTGGTGCTCCTTGTGATGATTGGCTCGTATTTCCCAAGCACTCTTTTGACCATGATTCCGCTCAAACTGTGGTCGCCTAGAGCGCAGGGCATCATCGAGTTTTGCGTGGGTTTTGCCAAATACTGGCCGCTGACCATCGGCGGCATGGTGGCGCTGATTGCAGCCTACTTTTGGTCAAAAGACAACTGGAGCGGTTCGCTAAGGGCTAAGGTGGATCGCTGGTCGTTCACGCCATACCGCCTGCACGCCGACAAAACGGCACTGGGCATGGTGTCTCAGTTAGGCGGCAGCGTTGCAGTCGGGATGCAGCTCAATCAAGCCTTGGATGCCATGAGCACGCAATCTAAACAATGGCAGGCTTGGCATTTGGACTCCATGCTGATTGGCATCGATGTGCATCCTACCAAGCCGTCATTGGCAATGGATACGGGCTTGTTTCCGCAAAGCATCCTAGACGCGATTGAAGACTCCAGTGGCCGTGATGGACTCGGACCCGCGCTACGCCAAATATCCATTCACGGCATCAAAAACATTGTGGACAAGATCTCCAGACGCGCAAAAGTGATGAACATGGCCATGATTCTCGGTGTTGGCTTGCTTCTTGGCTATGTCATGGTGAATCTGTACATGGGAATGGGTTACGCGCAGCGAAACCTCATGCGTCAAAGCTCAAGCATTTCTTTCGTCGTGCCTATACATCAGGCGGCAACGCTCACGAAGAGCTCTTAATTTCAATTTCCGTCGGCTTTTACTTAACTTAACTTAACCATAAAGGATCTTTCTCATGAAAAAAATACTTCAAAAACTAAACGCCAAAGCTCACGCCATTCGCAAAGCAAAGATGCGTGGTTTCACACTCGTAGAGTTGATGGTTGTTCTTGGTATCGCGGCTGCGGTGGCCGCGTTCATCATCCCTGATATGTTAGAGGCTCGAATGCAAACCAAGGTCAAAAAAGACATAGACGATATTTCTGCGATTCAGCGAAATAGTATTCGCATATACGGCGGAGACCCTGATTTTTCAAATATGACGAATGTGGCCACGGCTTCGGCAGCGGGCGTGATACCTAAAGCTGCTGATGGCTCTGGTACGGTGCGCTTGACTAATAGCTACGGCGTGCCTTGGACGCTTGCGCCTACCAACCTGCTAGGCACAAACGACGGGGCAGCTTTGGTCGCGGGTGGATACGACGCGGACTCTTGCCGCGAGTTAGTGAATCAAATTGCAACCATTGTGCGCACACTCTCAATTGGCACAACCGTGGTGAAACCTATTGCCACAGGCACGTACAACCGTCCCGCTGCGATGACTGCCTGTGCTGCCGTGAGCGGCACAACCACCATCACGATGGCTTGGACGAAATAATTTCAAACGGATTGAATCATAAATCGCCGCTATTGTGAGTCACAAGCTTGTAGCGGCACTAGTAGGAGAGTTGCCATGACCAACACCATCAGCATGACTAAAACCAATACCAGCGTATCCACATTCCCAAGCACAAAGCTAAGCACAAAGCCAAGCCCATCATTGCAGGCGATGCGCCGTGCAAAGCTGGCGATGCAACTCAAGCAGCGTGGCTTCACGCTGATCGAGACCTTGGTGTCGCTGGCGTTGGTTATGGCCATTGGCATTGCTGGCACCTACCAGACCGTGCAAGACGGGTATGACCGCGTGGCCGAAGGCGTGGGACAGCAAGCCTACGCGCTTGCCAATACCTTGTCCAGCTACACCGATTACAACCGTCCGCTCTTGCTGGACGGCGCGACCACATCAGCGACCGTCCAAGGGCCACGCGGCACGGGTGTTGTCGCCAACAAAATGTTCCCCACATTGGCCGAGCTGACTGCGCTTGGGTACTTCCCTGCGGTACCTGGCAATCCCCCTATGGGTGGCAGTTGGCTCTACAGCCTCACGCCTGAGCCTGCGGGATGCCTTGGTGATGCTTGCGTGATTCAGCGTCGCGTGTGGCTTTCTCAGCAAGTCAAAACAGGCGGTGCGCTCGATGTGGACAGAGCGGCCATCATTGCACGCGCTGCGGGCGGCATGGCTGCATTTAGCCGTTCCGACAACTCGGGGCAGGTGCGCGGCATAGCGGGCAATTGGCTGGAGGCAAACCCACTGGGCACAAAAGCTGGTGCAGTGATGCTCTCCAGTGCCAGCCCGACTTCGGCGCTCGACGCTTATATGCCAAGGAGCGGCTCGCGGGCGATGGTGGGTGCGCTCAATATGGGCGGGCAAAATGTGAATGCGGCGAATAATGTGGCCGCTGCGGGGAATGTTAATGCGGGCGGCACTGTTTCCGCTCCCAACATTACGACCAATGGCGGCTTGGCGACCATTACGTCATCTAACGGCGACAAGATGTATTTGCAAACATTGCCAGGTGGGAAGTTTCGGATGGTCGATGGTGCTTGGACTAAGGAGTTGTTTACGGTGGATCAGAGTGGGAATTTAAGCACGCTGAATACTGTTATTCAACCAACTGGTGTGCTTACTACCGCAGGACAAATAAATGCCAATGGTGGTGTTGTAAAAATAGCCGCTGTTGCGTATTCAGGCTGGGGATGCAGCCAAGGTAATGGCGCCGTCACCACAGACCCTACAGGTGCGGTGCTTTCTTGCCAAAACGGCACATGGACAGCAAGCAGTGGGGACGGAGCATCAGGTACCCACTGTGGTTCAGTCAATAGAGACTGGGGAGGTGGCTGGGCAAATTATGTTCAGTGCAAAGGACAAAACCTAATAGGTGGAAATACTACTTACTCTTGGGTACCATCAAGTTGTTACGACAGTGGGTATGGGACGGTTTGTTCTGGTGGATATTGGTCAAGCTCAACTTCGTATTACAGCAACTGTCCGTCAGGGTACACATTCCGAATGACCGCGCACACCAATTGGGGGGGCGTCAGTGGGGATGATGTTTTTTCATGCATCAAGAATTGAGGTGCAAACATGAAAATCTCAAAATACAAAAATGCTAAGCCTTTCGCGATAGTCGCACTGATGACCTGCTACCTAGCAGGCACAGCCTTTGCACAAGCGCCGCCAGTGCAGAGCGATGCAATGAACGGGATTTCACTCAAAGACCCTGCGTACCAAAACTTCTGGAATAAGTGGCGGCCCATCGTCAGCCGCTATCGCGTCGATGTGAATGAAATCCGCGTCACCTACGCGAACGACGTTGCCATGAAGACTATCGAGGCGGGAAAGACAGAATTTCCCAAGGGCGCGATGTTTGGAAAAGTGGCTTGGCGAGCCGAGCCCGATCCCTTGTTTCCCAACTCACTGATGCCCAGCCAATTACATCGGATGCAAGTCATGTCGCGTGATGCTGAGCGGTACGCAGACACGCGAGGCTGGGGCTACGGCATCTTCACACCGAACGGCAAAGCCGACATGGGCGACCATATACCAATGGCTAAGGCTTGCGCCGCTTGCCATGACTATGCAGCAGGAAAGGGGTTTGTGTTTTTAGGCGAAATGGATGTGAATACCGCCATGCTCAAAAGTCAGCAACCAAGCACTGCCACGCCGAGAGTATTGACACCCGAAGAGGTTAAGTTGGTTTCAAGCATCCACATGGGCACTGGGAAGGTCAAAGTGAGCCCTGTCGTGCGTAAAAACGTGCCTGAAAACATTCGCCGCTACTTGCCAGTAGGATCGCCATCGGTACAGCGCCTTGGACAAGAGATTGCACAATTTGCGTTTGTTGGCACCTTGTCCGAGATGACACCACTCTTGTTGAATGCAGCGCAGGTTGCCAAGCAGCCCGCAGCGTTTTGGTCAAACGATCAAAAGCATTGGGTGATGGTTAGCAAAGACGAGGGGATTGAGGCTTGCAAGAAGCCTGATAGCAAAGACGGTGCATCATTCAGAATCCTGCGATCATCGCCACCGCCTAGGCAGATGGCAATGATCGGGATTCAGTTAATGGAGTCGTTTGTTTGTTTGTGATCCCTAGAGATTCCAATTTGATCCAGTCACAGCAAAAGGATTGAATTCAGCAGAAGTAGTAGCGCCCAAAGCAGGAAGCCAATACATAGACCCTTGCGCACTAAAGCCTTCAACAGACGAGAAATTAGGTGAGGGCGCTTTGGGAAACCTAATCGCAATTACGGTTTTATAAATTGGAATTCGTTGCCCCACGTTTGAATTCGAGGCTAATACTGCTGAGGATGCAGTAAATGAATTAGGTTGCAGACCTGTATCTACGCCTGATTGCCACATCCACCGTGCGCGAGCCGTTGTTAAGCTTCCGAATTGGGTGTCTGAATAAAAATTAGCGTTAGTCAGACCAGTATAAAAACAATACCTGCGGTCAACTACTTGGTTACTTGAATTCGTTGTAATCACTGCAAAATCTTTAACAGGTTGGCTGATGCTGGTAGGGCACGCTGCTGCGGTTGATGCACCTGTTGAGTACGATGGAAGTTGAAACAATGTTGCGGTATATCCGCGTCCATCGCTGTCAATGACACGCGAGGCAGCAACAGTAGAAGTAGCGCCAATGGAAAGATCATCCATAGCGCTTACATTATTGATGCCATACACCATCACACCTTTGGCTGTCACAGTTTGCCCACTTCCATCCACCCCCGAGACCATCAAAGCCTCATTGGTAGCCGTCGTTGCAGCAGCGCTCGCAAAATTCCGATAAAGCTGCAAGGTATAAGTAGGTGCTAGATCGGTCGCGGATGTACCTGTCACCATATCTTCCACAGCAGTCGCAGTGAAACCATTACCCGTCATAGTGAACGCGCTTTGCGGCAAGCCTGCGATGTTTTGCACCGTGCCATCGGCCAGCGTGCATTGCACACGGCCAGCCCACCAAGCCACATAGCCTGACTTGTCTAAATCCATGATGCGGGCTTGTGGCAGATATTTGGTGAAGGCGCAGTAGGAACCTGCTTGACCAGCGATGCCTGTGCCTGTGAGGGCTGCGGTGTTGGCTGGGCACTGCGCGTCTGAGTCGGCTTGGCTGGTGTTGCTGCTCACTGTGGAAATAGTGCCTGAGCCTGCTGCGCATTTGGTGGTGTAGCTGTAAGACGGGCTGCCGCCTGAGCCGCTGCTTGGCGCGGTGGGGCTGCCACCGCCACCGCCTCCGCAGGCGGCGAGAGTGCTGACAGCTAAGATGATTACGGGGAGGTTGGGGATTAGTTTCATGGTGATTCCTTGGTGGATAGTTACTGGTATTTTGCCAGCCCACGCGTGGGGAATCGCGAATCTTATTTGAGGTCACAAATTGCTGACCATGTGCATAGTTTAACGTCAATTGCAAATCGAGGGTTGAAAATACAAGCGCAAGGCTACGGGCTAAAGAACAAGCCCCAGGCTGTGCTATCTTGCGCAATTAGGGGACATTTCTAAATTGCGTCAACATCAAGCTTTTTGAAGTAGAGTGAAGATTACAATTAGTCCATGACTACCAATGAACTCAAAGAAATTGTTGCGCAACTTGCAATTTCACAAGCTAAAACCGATAAGCAAATAACACGCATGGAAGCGGGTATTGAGCGCGTCAATAAACGCTTGGGAAGTATTGGTGAAAATCAAGGCGATATCACCGAAGAATATTTCTACAACAGCCTCATGCACAAGCCAGTACTGGGCGGCATTAAGTTTGATCGCGTCACGCCTAATCTCATCGTCGGCAAAAAAGGTAAAGAATCTGAGTTCGATATTGTGCTCACCAATGGATCAAGCGTTGCTCTCGTCGAAGTTAAACAAAAGGCGCATATCAACGATTTAAAGCAGGTAGAAGCGCAAATTAAAAAGTATCGCAAGCTTTGCCCTGAGTACAAAGATTTCAAGCTCTATGGGGGCATTGCAGGCTTTAGCGTACCGCCTGACGTGGTGAAGGCGGCTCACGAAAAAGGCTTGTTTATCCTTAAACGTAGCGGCGATATCTTCACGGCTGACGCAAAAGGTATGCAAGCGTTTTAGTGTCAACCCTATAGCTGGATAATGCGGATTCAATGCAGGGTTAAAACGCTGTTTTCATAGGAGGCGCTGGGCAATGCTGGGATATAGTAGCCTTATTAGGGTCAAAGGAGAATTCGGAAAATATAGCACGCTAAGCCGATTTTTCCCGAATCTCCTTCGACCCCTGTATTGACAAAGTTTTATCCTTACTATAAAGTAAGGATATCAAGGAGATTCGTCATGAGTACAGCCACACTGACATCAAAAGGTCAAATCACAATTCCTGCGAATGTTCGTCACGACCTGCAAGTTGACGCAGGGGATCGCGTAGAGTTTGTTCAAATTGAGCCAGGACGCTATGAGTTTTTGGCTGCAACAGCGTGCGTGACCGCCCTGAAAGGCATGTTCGGTCTCGTGAGCAGAGTCGTCTCAATTGACGACATGAATGCGGCAATCGCAAAAGGCGGAGCTGCAGCGCGATGATTGGGCTCGATACCAATGTCTTGGTGCGCTACATCATGCAGGACGATCCCATCCAATCACCCCAAGCTAATAGACTGATTGAGTCGTTAATCGACAACGAAGCGGGTTACATCACCATGATCTCGGTCGTCGAGCTATATTGGGTTTTACGATCAAGCTACCGTTTGACGGACGCTCAGGTATCACAGGCATTGGAGGCGATCCTTCGTACAAGGCAATTCCTTGTAGAGCGAGCCGACCAGGTAGTGCGCGCCCTGCGGATGTTTGGTAATGGCAAGGCTGATTTTGCGGATTGTTTAATAGAACGATCGGCAACTAGCGCAGGCTGCACAAAAATCATGACCTTTGACATTGCAGCATCAAAGCACGCTGGCATGACATTGGTGACCTGAGAGGTCTGTGATTTAACTTTCGCATGCGAAATATCAGCCGTGCGTTGAGCAATTCAAGGTGCGGTGGGATTTAGGAATTTTCCTTTATTACGCAAACGTCACACATTGCTTCTGAAGCTACGCCGCAGTTGAAGTTCGCAATGAGCTGCTATGCAGCCGAAGCCCTAGGGCTCGGGTTACTTTAATCACTGTGCTAAAGCTAGGGTTGCCTTGAGCAGAGAGGGCTTTATAGAGGCTTTCACGACCAAGTCCCGTGTCTTTGGCAAGTTGCGCCATGCCTCGTGCGCGGGCAATGTCTCCAAGCACTTTGACGATGAAAGAGGCATCTTCGCCAGCTTCATCCAAAGCGGCTTCAAAGTACAGTGCGATGTCCTCTTCGGTTTGCAGGTGATCAACCACATCCCAGCGGTTCAGTTTGATTTGTGCTGTCATTATTTACTCTCCAATTTGTCGCGCCAACTGGAGCGCGGTGTCGACATCTTTTGCTTGCGTGGATTTACTCCCACCCACAAGCAAAATATAAATCTCCATGCCAACTTGTTTGAAGTAGACACGGTAGCCAGCTCCTGTGTGAATTCGCATTTCACTGACACCTTCACCGATGGGTTTGCAATCGCCAAAATTTCCCAACTCAGCGCGGCGAATGCGAATTTTGATGGCTGCTTGCGCTAATTTGTCTTTTAATTTACCCAGCCAAGCATCAAAAATATCGGTGGTTTGAATCGAATTCATGCTTGCAATTGTATCCTGTGAAATACTTTGTGCGTACGTGCGTCTGACTACGTAATTGGGGTTGGAATTTTTTCTATGGTTTGTTCACCGCCCGATGCAGCCCCCAGCCAAAAAGCCGCGCATACGCCTTTGCACTCTTAGCTTGCATGGAGCCAAGCATCAAGTCTTGCGCGAACCAATGGTTCACAAGACTGATAGCTTGTACTGGTGTTCCCTTTTGCTGCCATGCGCTCGCAAGCCAGGGCCATAGCGTCCACTCTTCCCAGCAAAAAAACACTGGGATGGTCATGTGAGCGGATTGATTCGTGGTCAGCTTGATCAAACCTGATTCTGTCAAGTGTATGGGTTGATGCTGGCTTTTATTCCACGGCTGCCAACCACCAATTGGGATGTTGGCACGCGCCCTTGTTTTTTGTGGATCTTTGCCAAAGATCAAAGCGCTATTACTGTACCCATCCGCGTCCGACTGTGAAAAACCGACAATAAGGGTCTTAGAGCGCTCGGCATAGCGCTTCCCCATGTCTTGCCATAGCCATGCGATATTTGCCTGCCACAAGCCACCTATGGCTTCAGGAAGCACAACCACATCAGCATCACTGTCCAAATACTTGGCTGCGACATTTAGGAGCTGATCGTGCCTGCTGTAATGCTCCAGCTTGCCCGTTGGATATTGTGACAAGTGAGTGTCAATCGCCACAATGTTCAAGTGGCGATCATTTGAGTGATCTTGCTTGCTCCAGACTACATAGTTCCATGCAAGACTGAAACCAATCACCGTGCTTATGGTGAGCACGGGCATCCATTTTTTTGTCATTGCATAAGGCTGCTGAAAAGTCCAAGCGCACAGTAGCCAGGAAAGGTATGCCAACAGTAGTCCAACTGTCCCAGTGGCTGGCCACCATGCACCCGCACTGACCAGCGGATTGGCTGGCAAGAAGACACCGAAGGGCGGCAAATTTGTTAGGAGTAAAACAAGCCCTAGAAGCGCAGATCGCACTTTGAAGCACCTATGCCAGCACACCACCCAAAGGAGGGCGCAAACGCCCACGTAGAGGGCATAGAGCACCCAGCATTGCCAGGCGCTCCAACCCTTGAATCTTTCCGTGACGGTGGCTACGTCGATCAGCGTCACGGCGTAATAGCCGATCAGCAATGCCGTTGCTTGAGCTCGCTCTTTTGAACACAGCCAAAGCAAGGGAATTAACCACAGGATCGCGAGTGCTAAGGTTTCCTCTGCACACCAAGCGAGCGCCGCGATTGCACCGCCCAGCCCTAAGGCTATGCTTGGTTTGTAAAACGAGGGTGGAATCATGCGTGTTTGAAATTGACTTATAAACCGACATTGAGGATACCAATAACTGGAAGGAATTTTTTGGCTGCAATCTCTGAAACTGAACTTGCCGATGACGGAATGATTGCCGAAGTTGTCGGCGCATGGGCAAAAAACAAACACGAACACTTGTGTCGATACATTGATATTTCACGCGCTGCGCGAAAAGGATTTGTTCATTCATTTCGATCTAAAACACCGCATGGCACTACCGCAGGCGCGGCCTACATCGATTTATTCTGCGGCTCAGGTCGATCTGTAATCCGTGGCACAAACGAGTGGATAGATGGTGGCGCGGTTGCAGCTTGGAAAATGAGCGTCAAAGGACTGGCTCCCTTTTCCGAAATCTTTATTTCAGACACGAACGAGCAAAAACTAAGGGCTTGTGAAATCCGACTAAAGGCGCTTGGCGCAAAAGTTACGGCCTTTGTTTTGCCTGCTGTTGACGCAGCAAAAGAGATTGCACTTGAACTCAATCAGCATTCGTTGCATAAACACGGGCTTCACTTCGCTTTTATCGACCCGTTCGGATTAGAAGGCTTGGACTTCAGAATCATTGAGTCGCTGGCTGTCCTCAAAAGGATCGATCTCCTTATTCACTTGAGCGCTATGGACTTGCAGCGCAATCTTACGATCAACATTGAGGCGGAGGAGTCTGCTTTTGACAAGTTTGCACCTGGTTGGCGCGACTCGGTGAACTGCGTAGGTACGCAATACTTAATTCGTCAAAGAGTTGTTGAGTTTTGGCGGCAAAAAATCACAGCGCTGCAAATGTGGCCATCAACGGAACACAAGCTGATTACGGGTCAAAAAAGCCAGCCACTTTATTGGCTGTTGCTAGCGGCCAAGCATCCTCTGGCACACTCTTTATGGGAGACCGCATCAAATCCTGAAGGGCAGGGTGCGTTGTTTGGATGATTGCTAAGCAGCAACCACTCGTGGCATTTTCGGATATGCATCCCACGTGCGGCCGTGCAGTAGTCGACCGTTAATTTTTTTGCTACGCTTTACGCCGTCCGCACCCCAACCACCCCACTGTTTGAAGAAAAATGCTGCGCCCGATGCATCCGTTTGCGCTTGAATGTTGGTAACCCATTCTTGCTCCATCGGTCTTGATTTATGGCCAGATTCGCCGCCCACAATAACCCAGTGGATATCTTTCAAATTAAGTGGGCCAACGTCCTCCAGCAATGGCTCTACGGACAAAAATCTGATCTTTGCATCGACCTGACGCAGGTAGTCGATGCGTGGCACGCCGTACTTCCTATCTTCTACGGAGACACCAAGCCAGACATTAGACGGACACGTCCGATTTTTGAAATACTCGGGCAAGCGCTCGGCACGTTTCGTCAAAATTTGGTAGGTGTGCTGTGGTGTTTGCTCAATCGTGTCAAACACCTTATCTAAAAAACGATCCGATATTTTGGCGTGAAACAAGTCGCTCATGGAGTTGACAAAATACACAGTCGGCTTTTTCCTAATGATTGGTTGCTCCAATCGCTCAGGCATTAGGGTGAGCGCGAAACCATTGTCATATCCAGGTGCGCCCATCGCCTTCAAGCGGCGAGCCATGACCTCTGCATAGCAGTTTTTACAGCCAGGTGAGACCTTGGTGCAACCCGTAGTCGGATTCCAAGTTTGCTCTGTCCACTCTATGGTTGATGGTGTTGCCATAACGATGCTCCAGTTTATTCATTGTTATTTTACTCGATTATTTGTATTGTACAATACAAATATGAAGCCGACCAATGAAACTTACCAAGAGTTGCAATATGCCTTTGATAAATTCAATACCTTGCTATTCGATGGTCAGTTGCCGAGTTGCTTATTAACCTTGCAACGCGAAAAGGCAAGCGTTGGCTACTTCTCGTCAAACCGATTTGCGAATCAATCAGGGCAGTTTGCCCATGAGATCGCGATGAACCCGTCGTATTTTGCAATCGTGCCCTTGATTGAGGTGATGCAAACACTGGTACATGAAATGGTACACCTATGGCAATTTTGCTTTGGCCAAGCAGCCAGAGGCCGTTATCACAATGCGCAGTGGGCTGACAAGATGGAAAGTATTGGTTTGATGCCATCGTCAACTGGAGCGCCTGGAGGCGCCAGGACAGGGGACAGAATGGCTGACTACGCCATCTCGGGTGGAAGGTTTTTGCAAGCTTGTAGTGAGTTACTGACAGGGCAATTCAAAATATCGTGGTACGACCGTTTCCCACCTGAGCGAGCCGTGCAATCGGCAGCATACGTTTATTCGTTTATGCATGGCTCTACGTTTGAAGGCGTGCCGCAAGACGCTGTTCAATTGCCCGCCATTGTTGCTGGTGAACGAGCTAGGCTTGAGATAAAGCCTGGACAAACAGCCTTGAATTCAATTTGTCACGTCAAAAAACCAACGCGACAAAAATACCAATGCACTTGCGAAAATGCTGTTTGGGGCAAGCCTAATTTACTGATCCGCTGCGAAGAGTGTCGCGAAATATTTGAAGTGATTGAGTAAACGGACCAGCTGCGCTGACCACTCAATTCGTTCATGGCTATGTTTTGAGCCTATAAATCGGTGTTTTGGTGTATAAACACGTACACATACAAACAAGGAATTCTCAAAATGACACTTGCACGCTGGAATGTTGCTGTTTCAAAAGATACCGATCAGTCCGTTCGCGTCTACCTCGCTTCTTGTAACAGTGCGGGACGCAAGGGTGAATTGTCGAGATTCATTGAACGCGCCACTCGTGCGCACCTATTTGACCTCTCGGTCGAGCAAGCCAAAGCGTCCAATGCAAGTGTGAGCCAAGAAGACTTGACCAAAATGATTGACGAAGCGGTGGATTGGGCGAGAGCCACTTAATGCGCGTAGTCATTGACACTAATGTGCTTTTGAGCGCCTTGCTGTCCCCAAATGGATTTCCTGACGTAATCTATCGAGCTTGGCGTGCTCATCGGTTTGAACTCGTGACGTCAACCATTCAATTGGATGAGATTCGTCGAGCGAGTCGATACCCAAAATTCAAAGCTCAACTCAGACCACATCTTGTGGGCACAATGGTCAACACGATGCAGCGAGCCATCGTCCTTGAAACGCTTCATGTAGATGAAGAAGTCAATGATCCCAATGATGCGTTCTTGCTGTCCATGTCCAAAGCAGGTGCTGCCGACTATCTGATAACAGGTGACCGCCGTGCTGGACTTTTGCAAATGGGCAATTATGGGCATACTCGCATTGTGAAACCAAGTACATTTTGCTCCGACATTGTTCAGTAAAACGATCTCCGCAGAGGTCGTCTGAATCCATAAACGCTGGCGCGTTTATCCCAGTTCAATAGGCATCATCGATGCGCTCTAAAACGCGAAGTGTAAGCTCCAGAAGGAAATAAAAATACCCTGCACCTCACCAGCATTAAGCTGGCACAGGGCAGGGCGTGCGAGTTAGCCAAGCAGCTGCTTGGCCAAGGCGACTTCAACAGAGTCACCGTCTTGATTCAGGATGTCCAAACCACTGTCTGGCATTCGTACGCTAAGGAATTTTAGTTAGGCTTGGCGGTCGACTTGTGGCGCTACTCCGCGAAGGTTGATGGTGGGAATTTCAGACCGCTTCGAGGGGACTCAGAGGCTTATCGTACGCTGCATTCCAAATTCTCCTTCGACCGCTGAATGCATCCTGCGGATATTTGGGCTACAATGTAGCCAATTAGTGAAGGGATATATCATGTCTGCAAACGCAGTTGTTCGCGCCCGCATTGACGCGCACATCAAGGAAGAGGCATCGACCGTGCTGGCGGCCATTGGCCTCACCGTTTCCGATGCGTTTCGCATCATGCTGACCCGCATTGCCAGCGAAAAAGAGTTACCGTTCGCGCCGCTGGTGCCCAACGAAACCACCATCGCAGCCATGCGCGAAGCTCGCGCAGGTGGACTCAAGAGCTTTGGCAGTGTTGAGGCGATGATGGCGGACTTGTATGCGGACAATTGACCGTACTAGCCAATTCAAACGGGACTACAAACGCGAAGCCAAGGGACAGCATCGGGCAACCCTTGATGCAGATTTCATGACCGTCTTGGAGATGCTTGCTACAGATCAACCGCTTACGGAGCGGCACCACGACCATCAACTCGCGGGAGATTGGAAAGATCACCGAGATTGTCACGTCAAGCCTGACCTAGTGCTGATTTATCGTAAGCCAGACGAGCTGACGTTGCAACTCGTTCGCCTTGGTTCACATAGCGAGCTTGGCCTCTGACTATCCGCGTTATCCTAATCCAGTAGGAAAGAAAAAAAGCCCTGCACCTCACCAGCATTAAGCTGGCACAGGGCAGGGCATGCGAGTTAGCCAAGCAGCTGCTTGGCCAAGGCGACTTCAACAGAGTCGCCGTCTTGATTCAGGATGTCCAAACCACTGTCTGGCATGTCTCCTGAGGTTGACTGCGAAACCGCAATCTTCTTGGCCATCAGCGTCAAGCATTCGGCTTGCGCCGTTGCCTTGTAGCCAATGAACACCACGCGCACAGGCAACTTCTGTCCAATCCGCCAGCTGCGCCTTGCGGCTTGCATGAGCGTATAGACGTTGTAGCCCGTTTGCATGAACACGATGGTTGGGAAATCCAACAAATCGAGTCCCGTCTTCACGAGCTCAGGGTTGGTGATGAGAACATCGACCCCTCGCTCGACCTGATCGGCCAGCCAGTCTTCGCGTTTAATCGCCTCGACCGTTGACCGCAGAACACCTGTCTTGAAACCTGCTTGCTCCAGATGCGCCTTCAGACGTGCCATCGTGTCACGCGCGCCCGTGTACATCGTGTAGACCAACACACGCCTGCCTTTGGCACGCTCAGATCTGCACAGTTCGATCAGCTCACGCTCTTTCGGCATGAGTTCCACGTCGCTGTACAAACTGGGAGAACCCGCCAGGTATGTCCGCTTGCGTGGATGCACGACTGTTTCCTCGCGGAAGCAGCAATCTGGCCAAGCAAGGAGGGCGTTAATCACCACGCCCATGAGGGTATGGTCACCCGCCAGCAAGGCTTGATTCATAGCTGTCTTGAGCATCACGGACATTCGGAAATACTGGCTGGCTTGCACGGGATCCATGAGGGTCTCGATGAATTCCTCTTGGTAGGAAGGAAGCACGTTACCGCCAATGTCCCTCAGCTTCAAAAACACGGTTTGCGGGATGACATAGCGCATGATGCCCTTGGGCCCAAAGCCTGGGCCTTTGTGGGTATGACGAACAACAGTTTCGCCCTTGGCCGTTCGATGTGAACCGCTCAAGACTTCTTTGTATTCGTCAATCAAGACACCGTGGTCACGCAGGAACGATTGGGCTGCGGGCCCTATCGACTTGCGCTCGTTGAAGTTGTAGCCATCCTCAATCATGGCTTGCGGATTCAAGCGGTACAGCAAGTAGAACAAGTCATCGGCATAGCCACCCATGAGCGTACCTGTGAGCAAGATGGTTTTTTGAACCTGAGAACACAGCACGCCCATTGCTTGCCCTTGAGCTGAACCCTCGTTCTTGTACTCATGACCTTCGTCAACAATCATGCTGCCAAAGAAGCCTCGCGGTAGATAGCGCTTGATGAATTCGGTAGGTTGGTACCCGCCTTGTCCAAACGACACCTCGTTGTTGCCAAGGAATCGCTCCATTCGCCGTGCTTGCCGATCAGTAAACAGCAGGTCACCGTCCTCATCCATCAAGTTGATGAAATTGTGGAAGTTGTCCTCTAGCATACCTGCCAGCATCGACGAGCCAAACGCCTTCAAGAGTCGATCCGCTGTGCGGTCGCCAATCGATGGTATTTGACGCAGCGCATCCAGTACCTGCTCGGCTTGCGACTTGCCCGTTCCTCGGTCGCGGGTGAGCGTCCAAAGCCTAGCATTGCAATCCTCGGCTTGGCACGCTTTACGCCGCGCATCCAAGAAAGCCGTGGCTAGATCTGCAAGCAGGTAGTCGTTCTCCTCATTTTTGAGGAGACCACCACAATCAGGACACGCTGCTACCTTCCAGTATTGACGTCCACTGGATTCACCTACGGGTACGGTTCGCACCGCATAGGAAGGTTTCCAATTGAAGCCCATACGCATGCGCACACGGCCAAGGATAAAGAACGTCGGATGCTCAGGCTTGCCGTGCATCTTGCGAAACGATAGCAACTTTCGAAGCGTATCGGGCCCGTTCAAAATCCAAACCTTGGCGTCTGGCACGGTTTGCAAAATCTCACGCCGCCACTTGTAGACCAAGTGAGGCGGTGAGAGCACCAGTGTGCGCGGGAATCCCGCACGGTGAAGCACCGCTGCGGCCATGATGCCCATCATCGTTTTACCTGTGCCCATTTCTGCATTCAGAACGCAGGAAGGTTGGTTTTGGTTGATGAGCAGCTCGCACGCTGCGCGTACCGCTTCGCTTTGCGCCTCGAAAGGCGCTCGCTTGAGCAGCTTGAACTGCGCGTCCCATTCAGGGCGTGCTTCGCCCGAATACACGGCAGGGTTTTGCTGTTGGACAGCATCTAGGAGTCCATCGCCAAACTGGCTAATGAACTGGCTCAGAGGAATGATTTGCTCGGCTGCTTGCGCAGGAGGCAGATCATCTTGTTGCAAGGGTATGGCATCGATCACGTCGTCGTCGTTCATGGCCTTGCGGATGCCCTCAATAATGTCCCATTTAGTTAGGTGCTCATTAGTGGGAGTAGTGCTTGTTGCAGTCATCGTTTTCTCCAAAAAAGTAAAAAAATTAAACAAAAAAACGGGAGACAACACTCCCTATCGGGAGGTTGACTCCCGTCAGGGTGGGCCGCGCATTACTACGCGGAAAATGGGCTGCTAGCGCAGAGCCTCACGGCTCACTAAAACAGCATCTACGCCGTGCTCATGGGGGATGAGTCGGTGACGGGTCACAAATCCACGCGGTGGCGTAGGCTTTGCTGTAGGTTCAAGCGTGAGCTTGCCTTCTTTGACCATCACGCTAATCGTGTCGGCAAAGTTGTCGGTTAAGCGCACTTGGATGGCCACCATGCCACCCAGCGGCTTGCAAAAGCTGCTGGCTGACATATCCACCACCATTTCGCTCCAAATCGCCTCCAGCACGGGTTCACGCCAATGCGGTAGCAAGGGCACGCTGGCTAGCTGTGTCACGGTTTGCCAAATGCGCGCACGAATGCGCTCTTTGTTTTCTTCTCGCACTAATCGTTCAGCATCTGGGTCGTCCAATACACTGTCTGCGGGTGCAGTAGGCACATCCTGCTTATCAATCACCCAGCCAAGCAAGGCCGCCTTGTTAGGCTCTCGCAAGGCGGGGTCGTAGATCCACATATGCGCGAGGTTGTGATAGATACCTTGTGGCAAGCGTCCCGTGAACTTCTGTAGACGACGTGGGTCGCCAACATAAGCTGAGTGACGTTCATAGATCTGTTGACCTACTCGCTCACCTGTGGTCGGGTGATAGAGGTTTTCAGCCTCTTTGACAAGGCTGACTTCCTCTAGTCCACCTTCGCGTCCACCGATTTGCATTCGGCCAAGCAGTCCAGTTGTTGCTGTGTCGCGTCCGTAAACGCTTAGCAGCATGATTTGACCTGACTCGTTGCGGATGCAAGCATCGACAAAGAGGTCAGGGCTTTCTTTGATGCGGTAGAGAGAGTTGTGCATCGTGTATCTCCTAAAAATGCAGAGACACGATTCCTCGCAAGGAGTCAGTGTCCCTGCGGGTTAAAAATGCAAAACGCCACCCGAGGGATGGCGTTTGATTAAGAAATGAGCGTTGTTATTTACAACGCCATAGTGGCTTTTTTAGGCTGTCCGTGCTCGTCTTTTTCAAAACTTGCTTTGTAGCTGACATAAATGGAAGCAATCAGCATAAATGCCAGTGCCGCAAACCATGTCCAATCAGGTGTGTGATTCATTTCATTCTCCTTTTGCGATAGAAACAGTTGTTGAAAGAATAATACCACAGCCCAAAACAAATACCAACCACCACCATGATGGATCGGCATCAGTGAGCAAAGGCAATACGATGCTATTTCCGACCATAAGAGCACCAGCAGTGCGGAAAGCACCTTTGATATCTGTGTAGCCAATTTCAATTTTCATCTTTTTGATTTCCTCTTGAAATTTCAAAGAATGCCAAACCCCGACGGGGAATGAAGCATCCCCCGAAGGTTGAAAAACTGATAGAAATTTTCAAACATCTTTCGATGTCATCACCAGTCGCTCGTTGTGCAACGAGGAGGACTTGAAAACAAGTGATAAAGGGTACTGCTTGCGCAGCGGACTTGTGCCTATCGCTAGGCGTGCAAGAACCCTTATCGTACCAGTAAACGCCGAATTACTGAATCGTCACCAGGTTGCCAAACATCGGACTATTGGGTGTGAACTCAATAGCCTTGATCGACGGCACAAATTTGTCGGTAAAGGTTCGCACCTCTCTGACATCTTGGCCGTTTTTGCCATGCTGCTCATGGGTCACTTTCATGGTTCGGTCTTTGTGCGTATCACCTTTGATGAGTAGCACGCGATCATCCTTGGAAGTAATCACGCCTTGAATTTGACCAGCAGCTAGCGCAAGCGCTAAATGCCAATCCGTCAACTTGCGCAGTGGCCGCCTGTGCGCTGCCCCCGTTGCCGAAAAGTAGCGTCCAAACTGTGGCCACAGTGTCGAACTACTCAAGCGCGAAAGCTCATGAGCAAGTCCATCCGTCGTGATGTTGATGGCTTTGAAGTGAGGCACTTCCAGCACTGTGGGCGTTTGGTATTGCGCAAACGTCCACAGTTCAGGTAGCTCAGGCGGTAACTGACCTTGGCCAATTTCCTCCAGTTGCTTGCACAGTGCGTTGTCTAGGTAAGCTTGCTTGCGCTTGATACCAAAGATGACACACTGCTTGAACCGTTGCTCGGGTGCAAGGAACACACGCACGTCACGGTAGTGACTGGCGATGCGCGATGACAACTCAGCATCAAGGGCGTAGTAAGGCACGATCAGCACTAAAACCCCCTCGGTCGCTAGCCAAGGATGGCAGCGCTCGACGAACATTTTTTCTAATCGTTGTTTGCCTTTGGTTGCATCAGACAAGGCAGCCTTGTCGCTTACCAAATCGCCGTAAGGCGGATTGAGAAACAACAAGCCAAAGCTCCTAGCTTTCACTGACATATCATGCACATCACTGCGCACAGCCACGTCGAGCAGGGCACGCGCACTGGCGGCACGCTGGGGGTCAAATTCCACACCGTAGGAGTGGATAGCAGTACCTGATGATCGCAGGTGATGAGTCACATCAGCCAGTGCAGCACCCTCGCCACAGCAAGGGTCTATCACATAGGTTTCAGTGTCAGGCACGTCCAGCGCGTTGATGACGCGCTGCATGGTGACTGCGTCGGTTGGGAAGTAGCCGTTCTTTGCAAAATTGTTTGCAATACGGTCGAACATTAAAGCCATGAAAATCTCCTGGGTGAAGACGGGCATAGCTTCCCTTGCGGGAGGCTGTCCCGCAGGGGTTAAAGAAAAATTAAACCTGTTCGATTGCTCGTTCAGCTTCGCTTTTAAGGCTTGGATCGTTGATGTCATCCATCGCCGAATTAGCCTCTTCAAGTGCCAGCTTCGCCATAAGGCAAGTGGCTTTTACTTTTACAAGTAGCCGTTCGTCGTTGGTCATGGTGTTTCCTCGTTGACCTCTTTAATGAGATTAGCAATTCGCACTTGACCGACTGACACGAGCATGAGCTCGCTGTCTTGCATCGCACGCACCAAGTGCGTCATGCGATGTGTCAGCTCGTTTAATGCCATGCCCTGCCATTCAATATCACTAAGGTTAGTCAGCGATTCCAATGCCTTAGGGTTCGCACGGCGGATGCCGCGCAAATAGTCCTTGATGGCATTTGCAGTTTGCATATTGCATACAGGATCGGTTGTGGCAGTTTTCATGCGACCTCCGATGGCTTGTACCAGTTTTGCTCTTTGAAGTTGAACCGATAGCCGAGGGCTTTCAGTCCATCACGCTGCTTACGGAAAAGCTCACGATCTTCAATGCTTGAATCGAGTTTGACAACACCTAAGACTCGAATTGCTTCAAGGGTTTCAGCATCATAAAAGCTCAAATCCATAGCTAAACTAACAGCAAGATTTTTAGGCTTTGCCTTGTAAGAACCACCTTGATCCTGAGGCTCACTTGCGAAAGGCGCAACCACGGTTCTCGGATGACGTTCACGCTCATCATCAAGCGGATCTGGCTCTGACTGCGTGGAAGTGTCCACCGTGCCAGCGCCGTCTTGATTGATGTGATAGCCGCCATCCGATATTTTGGCAACTACTTCGTTGAAGTAACCACCTTTCCAGCGTGTCGCTTGCGCTTCAATCAGTTCGATCAGAAACTCACCTTCGTAAACACCAGGGTCGAATTGCTCCAACGCCTTGTCTTTAATCGTGAATTCACCGATGTCCGTTTGCAGTTTCCCGACGTTAAAAACGCCTCGTTTGCCGTTGATGGCTTTGACACTTAATGTGCCTTGAAAAATACGCATGATGTGCTCCAAGTTAAAAATGGAGTGCTCATCCCTGGCGGGGATTTGCACCCCACAAGGGAAAATCACCATTAGCAAAAGCTAATGGTGGTTGAGTCAGAACGGTATCTTCGTTGTCGTCCTTGTTTTTACCGCCCAGGCCCGAAGGGCTAAACAGTAAATTCGAGTTCCTCGCAGCAAGCGACTTCAGTGATGAAGTAGCCCATGCGATTCACGTAATGCCAGCCACTTGCGATTAGCATTGCGCCATCGCAGTCCAGCAAAGTCCAAACCTTGTTTGGCGTTGCCTCATGGGTCTTCACGACTTGTTGATATTCGACACCAAAGGTCTCGAACATACAGCCGTCGAATGCACCATTCGTTGAATCAAATGGATTTTTGATAGGGTGGTAAGCATCCCACCAGTCGTCAAAATTTAACGCTGGTGCGCATTTGTTTTTCGTTTCCATGTTGAAAATGTCCTCGTATAAAAAATATATAGACATCACGCCCGCAGGGTAGATGCCCAGCGGGTTTAGAAATTTCACGCGACCAATACTTGGCCACGACTGCCAGTCATCGTGCTAGAGCACCAGAGGACTTGAAACAAAACAGCTATGGACGCAGCTTGCGCTGCTTTCAATGCCAATCGCTTGGCCATGAATTTTGTGTGTCCGTTCGGGACGTTGCTCTCTAAAGGACACTGCTTGGCAATGCCCTCAAAAGAACCGCACACTATGCCTTGCAGCCGTTTGCGCGATTCCACATTGGAACGGACCGTTTTTGAGGTGACGGCGCACCTGAGAAAAAGAGTGGGGGAGGGAGTGAACGAATGTCAGGGATGCGGCTTCAAGCTTTGCAAGCCTTTCTATCACGTCAGTCAACGGGATAGAAAGGCTTGCACGCACAAGCGCTTTGAATAGGGGCAACAGTGCTTGACGCTGTTGCGGGGTGGGACGCTGACTTACTGTGTCACTAGCGCACCAACTCCCACTTGCGTGGGGTGAATCTGTCGGATTGTTGGTGACAGGGAGCTGCCTTGTCCAGAAAATTCGAGCCATCCGAAGATGTGCGGCCTGCAAAAGCATCGAACCAAACCGCTGGGTACAGCTTTCGCTGCGATGCACATTCGTAAGAGTGAATGTGCAAGCCTCCAAGTGACCATTTGTGTAAAACACTTTGCAAAACGCACCCCGAAGGATGCGTGATGCGAAGGATTCGACAAAGCGCTGTGCGCCATGTATTCCGAGAAAATCGCGTTATGCGCGATGTGTACCAGCAAACCAACCAATTAAGGCCAAGATTACCGTCGCAGAGATGACTACAAGTCCAAAGGTTGTCATTTTGGAAGCCTGTGCTTGGGAGCAAATTTTTCCAAGTAGACAATGTGGATTGTCCCGAGTAGCGCAATTACGCTAAGACAGATAATAAAAGCCATATCATGCTCCTTTCAAAAAGCGAATTGATAAAATTTGACAAACGATACAGCACGCAAATGCAGTTACCGCTTTCCAAATAATTAACAACGTCCATTGGTCAGTTGTCGTTAGTATAGCTGTGCCGCCCACTACGCTTGCGATTGCCAATCCAGTCCAAAACCGACTCCAAGCATCCCGTACTTTTGGCGTGGGGTTTTTGAAGGGTTGGAATGGCTCCTTGGCCTTGTGTTTAAAGGATTTCATTGCTGATCTCCAGAAAACGATTTGCAAACATCTTCCCATGACTCCCACCGTGGATCATAAAAAAGAATACCCTCGACGTCGCGATTAGTCTCAACGATCTTGCGACTTTTGAGACGAGGATCTGACAACTTAGGATTTCCCTCTTTCGTAGAAGCAAAAACAGCAAAAGGAATTTTGTTGATTTCACCGCTATGCGATTCTCGTGAGCTAGTGAGTCGATAGGTTGAATAAGTACCGTAGCGTTCAGAGCGACCACGGCGCCCACGCAGCAGCCAATCAAACACAGCTTTTTCACCGCAACGCGGCCAGGCTGTAACAACATCAAATACCCCGATTAGCTCTTCGGCTGTTTCGGGCATTTCGACTTGTGCACAGGCTGGCCTTAGTCGAGTGATTTTCATCCCAGATCCTTGCGGTGCTGGTTGTAATCATTCAAGTACTGCTGACCATTTCTATCCCCCAAACCCGTGTGAGTTTCAGGAAGATATGGAATGCCTGTTGATTCGCTCCAGCATTGCGCTTCACGAATGGCTCCTTCAACGGTTTTGTGACCGCAAAGACCTGTTTGCTCACAATCGTGATAGTCATCACCGTCGAACTTGGTCATCAAAATAGGCTTGTAGCCAGCGATAGGTTTGTAAATACTGATGTAGGAAGTTGAATTCATTTTTAGCTCCATGAAAAAAGAAAATGGAGATCAAATCTCCCTGCGGAGTTTTGAAACTCCACGAAGGATTGAAAAGATTGAGCGATCAAATCACACCCCAAGCCCGAAGGCTTGAGAGTGAGTTGAATTGGCGATTAGCCTTGCGTGCCAGTACGCTCAGCTTCACCTTGCGATGCAGCTTGTGCGGCTTGGATAGCAGCTAGGTCATAGACCAGCACGTTTTTACCGTCATCTTGCCCTGCGTCTTTAACCCACACGTGGGTGACTTTGAGCAAGCGACCTTTCATCGTCATGCCCATCTGTCCAGCTTTAGGGCCGTTGGAATAGGTGAATGAGTCGATGAAGGCATCGCCAATCTGAAAACGAACCAAAACTTTTTTGTTTTGGTCGTTGATGCTTGCCTCGAATTGACGCAGGACATCTTCAGCTTGAGCGGTGACAGCTTTAACGTCGTAGGGGACATACGTGATGCCCTTTTCGACGCCTTTTTCGCCAAACATGGCACTGATCGATACCGCCAAAAAGCCTGAGCCTTTTTTAGGTGTGACCACACGGGCGCGGTTTGCGTAACCGATTCCGTTTGTGTGCAGATTGATGTAGTTTGAACCTTCAGCTGGTGTAGCGTTGGTTTGTGTTGCTGTTGCGTTTGACATGAGAGTTCTCCTTAAACAAAAGAAAAAGGGGAACGCTCAAACCCTATCGGGGAAGATTGTTCCCCAAGGGTTGATAAAACTAACAGAAAAACTCCAACTCTTGCGAGTGTCATCAGCCATCAATCACACACCTTACGGTGCATTGATCGAGAGGACTTGGAGCCTGACGACATAGGGTGCTGGTTGCCCAGCGTACTAAAGGCGCGAATCGCTTCGCATCGAAAGTACGTTAATTATCACCATAAATTTAGGCTGTTGTCAATTTTTATTTTGCAAAAGCAAAACCCCTATCAACCTTTACAGATCAATAGGGGTTTTGTGATGCGGACGAGCATCAAATGGCAATGATGCGAGACTTGCCGTTGATTTGAACCAAGCCAACACGCTGTCCTTTAACAAAGGATTGCGTGGGGTCAACTTGTTGCGGGACAACAAGCAAACCACCTGTGTCCAGCTTCACGATCAACTCCAAGCCATTGTCCTTGCATATTGAACCGCCCACTTGTGAGCCGCCCAATGCGCCAAGCATGCCAACCAGCGCCTGTCCTTGGTATGAAGTTTCCTTCCGACCAAGCAAGGCACCGATCATGCCGCCAACGAGAGCACCGCTTGCGCGGCAACCTTCGCCAGACTGCAATGTGACAGTGCGTACTTGTTCAACAACCGCCTCAATAACCCGACCTTGCGTCATCGCGTCGGAACGCGAATAGTCAGATGGATTTCGAGATTGTTGCTCTAATACGCCGCCAAACTGTGCATGAGCAAAGCTGCAAATAAAAAGCAGAGAGATGAAGAAGATTTTTTTCATGATGTGTACTCCTAAAAAAATAGGGAACACCATAGCCCGACTGGGAATAGGAGTTCCCAGTGGGTTGAAAAAAACTAACAGAAAGCACCGAATGATCTTGCGATCACATCGCCAGTCACGCACTCTTGCGAGTGTGGAGGACTTGATGCCAAGCGATATAGGGTACGGCTTGCGCCGCGTTCTAAGGGGCTGAGTCGCCTCAGCGTTCAAAGAAACTGTATCTTAGCAAGAAATTTAAAAATCTGGAAGAGAGGCAATTGCAACAGCACGTGCGCTCATATCGGCCTTTACGTAAATGGCGGTAGTGGTGATCGAACTGTGTCCCAGCAACTGCTGCACAACAGGTAATCTATCCCCCGATGACTTGAGTACGGCGTGCCCAAAAGTATGGCGAAGCCAATGGCCAGATGCCTTTTTAAAATCGCTACTAGAGTGCGCAGCTGCGGGTGTTTTGGCAACCCTCGCAAACAAGCGTTTGAGAGCACGGTAAATGCCTGGTGCAGTCCATGCTCTACCTGATCTCCGATGCACTGAACCAACGCCGTTATGGATTGCACAAAGCAATGGAGATTTACTTGGATCCGAATCGTTAAGGAGTCCCAGCTCAATCATGTCCGCTTGGTGCGCGCGCAGCGCCTCCAAAACTTCTTCACGTATTGGAATTAAACGCTCCACCAGACCCTTACCAACAATGCGTAGTTGCATCAAATTCGATTCATAACCCTCTATCCGCATGGGTTCGATATCTGCCCACGTTGCCTGTGACAGCTCCGACATCCGCAGGCCAGATGTCAGCAGCAATACGACCGCCGCACGAAGGCGTGTGGACGTTGGTCGATTTGGCAACTGCATCAAGACATCTTTGATCCCTTGCTTGTCTTGCTCTGTAAACGATCGACTCACATCGACCTTGACCACAGCACTTGCGCTGCTGGTTATTGAGGGCATTGGATTGGCAAACAAATAACGTGATCCATGTAATGCCTTAAACAGTGCCGAGACCGCCGTAAGTGAAAGCGACGCACTTCTTGCCGTCAACGCGCCTCTAAACGGCCTCCAATCGCTGCTAGAGCGTGCTACAGGGAGTGCGCACACCCAATGCGCTGGTGGCTTCAAAATAAACGCCCTAAACGCCATGCAATCGGTCGCATCGATGCTAGAGAGTGGCTTGCCTGCTTCTAATAAGCACCATAGGTAAAAGCGTTCGATCTCACGCTTGTAAGTCGTAAGAGTGTTCGAGGACTTAGCCGCCAACGTGGTGAACCAAGCTTGGATGGCTTGTATATCAGTGTCTGCATTGATCGTGTTCGCATCATGCGCGCGGAATAATCCATGTGCGCCTGACAGGTGTTCGGGAATATCGAGCCAATCCAGTGGCACTAATCCAAATTGGACCGCACGATCAGTATGACTGTTCGATAGTGATTCGCTGCAAGCTATCACAGATGACGCTTGCAAGCTAGGTGCGAAATTTAAAGCATCCTCTTTTGAGTTACTTGCGAGCTGCGCGATACTGGGTTTGAGCTGTTCACGCCAGATCTCTTGGTTTTGAGTAATCCACATCAGCAAACGCCTAGCACGCACGGATCCGAGCCGCTTGATCTTGCGGTGCCAGGTACGACCTGCGGCGTTGATAAACGTCACCATATTGTCCAACGTGACTACACCGTGCTCGCGTAAACGCAGTGCGAGTTCCTGTGGCAACCAAAGTAACGCAGCATCATCGCCGCGTGGAATTCTAGTCAATCTATTTTGTAGAGCTTCGAGTGCGCTAATGCGTCTTTTAATGACACTCGCTCTGCGCTCGACTTGCGCAACTATATCCCCATACTTTTCGTTGTAGAGTGCGAGCA
Organism: Cytophagales bacterium; assembly: GCA_030054145.1. GTDB lineage: Bacteria > Pseudomonadota > Gammaproteobacteria > Burkholderiales > Burkholderiaceae_C > JASGCK01. The sequence continues at coordinate 3,980 of JASGCK010000004.1, read as the reverse complement.
ACTCATCTTGGCCGTAAAAGTCGGATCCACCATGTTCGTCTGCAAAGTCATCGAGACTGGGGACGAAATCGGATATCGCTTGATCGTTTTCACAGGTTAGCGCTTCTAATTGAATAGACGCTGTAACATCGTTCAGCGCTTCAGCCGCAGCGATGACCTGACGGAGTAAACGACGCTCAAGGGCTTTAGCTGTACGAGCATCAATACGCTCCATGCAAAGCATATAGCGCTCGGCAGCGTCAACAAGATCAAGACCTTCAGCACCAGAGCGTAAAAATGCGAAGTGATGCAAGCCAAGATGAATGTCTAATGCGACATTCTCAAATGAGCCTAGTGGACGGCCTGCCATTTACTATCTACTTTGCACAAGCTGACAGACTAATTAAAATCTTTGTTACGACCAATCCAACGCCCTTTTTGATACAACCCATCAAGATTCTCGACAAGCAAATCAGAAAGTTCGGAAGCTCGAATTGCGCTGTACCCCATGCGGAAGAGTTATCAATAAAAGACCTAACGCTATTGCAATTTCAGATTGGCACTGCATCATTTTTCCTTTAGATTTTTTTTGCCGCATACATTAGCAGCGGCACAGAGATTAAATAAGAGTATGCAAGCCAGCCCTTGTAATAGAAAGCCTCAAACAGTGGCGCAAAAAGCCCACTGCCACAGCTTCCAAAATTACACCTACCAACCAAACCAACGTAAATCACGATGTGGACGAAGGTGAATATCAAGAACGTGAAGATGACCTTTGAATTCACAATTTTTCCTTTAAACTTTTTCTTCAAATGGGAACTCAACACCTTCTGCCAGCATCGTGGCTTTTAATTCGGCTAAGTCAATTCCATCAGGCAATTGCACTTCACCAAGCTTCAATTCACTACTGACTATTCGCGCCAAATTATGCGCTCCTAACAGGCGGCTTTTACTTCCTGTGGTCGCTCGGCTTATCCTCTCGTGCGCGTCTTTACCTGACATAAATTGAACCGCAGTCGTCGTTGACCAGTGACTGCCGAATTCATTTTTCAGCAACCCAACTGCGGCTTCAATATCTTCTTGAAATCCACTCATTAACGCCCAAACAACATCAGCGCAAAGAGTCACCTTGACAATAAATGGGTCAATATTTGTCATGATTGATTTTCCTTACTTTATTTTCTTAGTTGGAAGCTGACGATCAAGCTCTTTAGCGATCATTAGGGCTTTCTCAGCGTTTTTTTTGGTTGCAGCAGCTTGACTTAGTTTCTTGGTATCGACCAACCCCGCGATGTACTTGTATCGCTCAGGATTAGCCATAAGCCCTTGCAAGGCACATCCTGCAAGGTATTCGAGTCTGGTCAGGTTGTTCACGATTTTCCTTTGTTTGAATTACTGCGTGTTTAGAAAATGCGCTGTGGTCGGCTTGATATTAGATAGACGCGCTTGAACTGGACCGCGGCAACAATGCGAGCAAGCGCCTCTACGCATTCATCAAGGCTAGGTTTGCTTTTTGCTTTTGTCATTGCGGATTTTCCTTAGAGTTTGTGGATTGAAGTCCATGCGCCAGCCGCATAGCAGGCGCTCGGAAAGAAGGCATTGCCGTTGTGCGTACCAATCACCCCACCCAAATACAAGCACCCGTCATCACCCTTGACTGCGTGAAGGTTGGCCTCTGGATGCGCCGCCTCGGTCTTGTCGCTCAAAATGATTTTGAACGGGCTTCTGAGAAATGGCTCAGAATTGATTAGTGGTTTGTTCATGGGTCTAATTATAGTATCCATTGGATACTAATGCAAGCCTTTTTTAAAAAATGTTTCAAATCTTTTTAAAAGATCGTTTTTGTGTAAAAACTGCAACATCTTAGCGGCCACAGCGATGTAGCTCGGTATGTCGCGTGTGCCCAGCTCGTAGCGCTTATAGCTAACGTGAGCGCATTGCAATAGCTCTGCCATGCCCTCTTGCGTGACTCCAAGTTGTTTGCGGATTGCCGCTAATGTAGTTGTATCCATTGGTTACTATTCTACACTGCATTCTCAAACATCTCGCACAGTATTTGCGGCTTGAGATCAACATACCTTGCTGACACGCTAATGTCATCGTGCCCTAGCAACTGAGCGACAAAATCCATGTCGCCTGTTTGTGCCAGTAGCTTGTCCGCAAAGCTGCGCCGCCCACTGTGGCCGCTGCCGCCCTTGATACCCGCCTTGGCATACAGCCTAGTCACGTGGGACTGGAGCGCGTCGCAAGCCATGTAGTCAACAGCATGGTCGCTCGATGAGACGCTGCCCTTGATGTTTTGCGACATACAAAGGAAAATTTAAATCATCGCAACGGAATTAGCCATGACCTTAACATTATGCGTTAAGATATCTAGCTATAGAAAAACTAATAATGACAGCACCACAACCTGCAACAATCGCCACTGAAATTGACGATAAATTAAACCAAATCATCTTGACTGCAAGCAAGTTGGGTGACTTCACGCCATTTTCAAAAACTGAACTGATGCGCGAAATTGTGAAACTTCAAAAATACGATCGGTTCGAGGCCGATATGCTTTCTGCGAAGCTGGCGCACTTGGACGGCGATATTTCAGCGATGCGTTCCGCGTTAAAAAATGCGAATGCGAATCGGCCAAGCGCTGTTTTTGACGTCAGAAAACAAAAAACAGTCTTCTGTGGGAATTTATTACTGGCCACCGATGCCTTGAAAGAGGCTTTGTCTGTTTGCAACCAAAAGGGCGAACATATTGATGCCAACTTCCCGCATGCAGTCGCTACTATTGGTGGGTTTCAAGGCGTTGCCACTTTAGCTACAAGGATATTAGAAATGAACTTCCATCTGGAAGACTATCCCAATGTGTCAACTCTCCGCCAGGCAGCCGAAATACTTCGCCGTCACGATGTGACTGACGAGCAGTGCGCAAGTGTTATTGACGTTGCAGGTGACGTTATGCGCGGCAGGCACTTGCTTTGGAGAAATCGAAGCCCTGATTTTTACGTCAGCCCAGTTGGCGATTTTGTAAAAATCGATTATCGAGTCGCCGTGTCGGCGAAGGAGGCTGCATTAATGTCTTTTGAAATGACAGACATGTTGATTGAAAAGAATCTTGCTGGTTTGCCTTTTTATGTTGATTTTCTAGGAGAAGCTGCTTGACTGTTACTGCACAAGAATTCATCGATTCTGCTGAGGTTATCAATCAGAATGGTGTAACCGAAATTGCAGCTCGCAATGCCGTTAGTCGCGCCTACTACGGCGCCTATCACGCTTGCGAAAAATGGCACTCACAACTGTCTATTCCAGGGTATGTTGGAACTGGTGACTTTGGTCAGCACGAGGCTTTGATTCGGCGGTTGACGAATCCGTTCCAAGACTCAGTGCACCCCAATTGTACAAACGCATCGATAATTTCTAAACGAAAAGGTTGCGCCTTGAGGATGCTAAGAAACGAACGCGTTCGTGCCGACTATCAACTGGACTGTCTGGTTGATCGAGAGCATGCTGCGCGAGCTATTGAGCAAGCCAAGCTTATTGTTACTTTGTGAATTTTTGGAAATTAACCAACGTCTTCAAAAAAGCTTTGAATCGTCCATGGTGGATAAGCATCGACGCCAGCCAGCTTGTATATGAGATTGGCATTGCTCACCCGTGTCTGAATTGGAAAAATTACAGCTTGGTTAACGAGTAGCCACATCGTGCGTGTAATGCCGTCGGTGAAGGTAATGTAGGGTCGCTGAATACAAGGTTTCTTTGCAAGCCATGTGGATTCAGGATTGCCAATATTGTCGTATCCCGCACTCACGTAGGCAAGGGGGACTGGGTTTTCTAACCCAGGACGAAAGCCATCAACCGCCCAACCATACTTTCGATCATTTGGCCAAGTTCCAACAGAGCCATGACTCTCGTCTTTGTGCATTCGATCGTTGCGCCAGAATTCCATAAACCTAAAAAAAGCAGTTACCTCTCTGTAAAACCTCGCGAAGGCGCATCCGCTATAG
>JASGCK010000021.1 GCA_030054145.1 Cytophagales bacterium | reverse complement strand
GGATAACTCTGTGTTTCACCTATTCTTTGGTGTCCACACTTTGGGGACAGGTTCACTCATTGGCTATAAGCGTAATACTTTTTCTGGTTTAACTCTTCTAACATTTGGTACATTTGGTGGATTAATAGTTAATAAAAATTGGGATGCTACTTTTAGTTTACAGGTTAATCTGTCTAACGAGATGAAAATTTGGCCCGAGTCTGACCTAGTGACCCTAAACAGTTTTCAATTGCCTAACGCATTCATTAAATTAATTGTTCAAGCCTCGGAGCAAAAGCGCGAACAAGATCAAGCGTTTTACCGTAGTTTATTTCCGCCGCCACTGGGGAACAATCCCAATGCCAAGCCTTTCAACATCAAATAATCCTTAGAAAAGAGCATGACTGATTCCGTACAAACCGACGCGGGCGAGCTGAAAACCTTCGCGCAATTGGGCATCACCAGCATCAACTTGCAAGCGACCAACCAAAGCGGACTCGTCAGCGGCGGCAACGAAGTGCTGGCTACAGGTAGCTTTACGCAAACGGTAGTGGACGCTTTGACAGGCTCAGCGCGAACGGTTGTAAAAGAAGCGCTAGCCGCCCGATTTATCGCCAACCCCGCAGGCTCAACCGCCACGCAGTCCTTGCTAAATGGCGTCACGGGCTACACCGTCACCACCGACAACTTGAATGCCAACGGCAGCTTGAACGCCACGCAGTCCAGCATCAAAAGCTACGTCAGTGGCAACACCGATGCAAACAGCAACTGGCTAGCAGGCGGACGCTCAAGCGTCTTCGTGAAGGGCGGCGGCACAACTTGCCCAAGGCAGGACGCGCAAACAATGGGGGTCGGGTGCAGGGAACGAAGTGCAGCGAAGCGAAACGTAGAGAGTCGTCACCTGACCCCGATTGGCTTGCGCCAGTTCGCCAACCGATTTGGAGTGCTGGCCTCTAGCCCGCTTGGGGATTGGCTTGCAGGGCATGATGCTCTGCAAGCCGCTAACGATATAGCTTGGAGGGTTGTGGCATGAAAAATTTTATTGCAGCATTTATCTGCTTTTTTCTACTTGCGCTCAAGAGTTATGCGCAGGTGTTTCCGGTGGTGGAGGTAAAGAATAATCCAGAAATTGAACAATTTATCGGAAAAACTATTCTGGATTTAGAGCTATCTGGTTTATACAAACGACAGGCAGGCTCGTGTGATGGGTTCACTATAGATAATTTATGTGAGTATGGTTCTGTTTCAGGATTAATGATTGTTAATAATGTAAAAACTAATGTTACATTTTTCACTTATAACGAAAATTATTTAACCAATCCTGAAAATAACAATTCATGGAGAATTAAAAAAGCATATATTTTTAATAAAAATTTTAACAAATTTTTAAAAGATAAAAAATATTCAGTTTCACAGACGATATGCAAATCATCTGAATATAATGACGAGCGACTAATTGGCGTAGTTGGAAAACCAACACCAATTAAAAATATTGAATACATTACTTACATCATTAAAACACCTACATTTGCTTGGACATTTGACTATGAAAAATTTGCATACGTAACAATCGATCATACTAAGGTTGTATGTGGACTTGAGCCTATACATTAAGCATTAATTTGAATATAAAAATAGAAAGAATAAAATAAAAAGGTTGGGAAGTTTCTCGTTTGACATGGCTCTAGGTTCGCATCCCTTAGAGCAAAAATAAACCATCAACCAGTTATCATTGATAGACTATAGGGATACTTATGAAAAAACCTTTGCAAAAAATCTTGCTTTCGGCTTTGCCGCTTTGTTGTTGGCTGTGTATGGGGGCGGTCTTTGCTACGACAAATTCGGTAGATACAAGCGCCGTGCTTGACTTGACAACACCTGAAAATAAAGACTTTGATTTAACGGATTGTCATTTGCGGGTTGAAAAAAAAGAAACTAATTATTTATTAATTAATAAAAATAAATCAATAAAAATACCCAAAAATGCCATCGAAATTTTACCAAATAAAGTTTTTTATCGAATTTTTCTAAAAGGACAATATTTTAATGTTCCCGCTTCATCAGTAGACATACAAATGACGGAAAGTGGTGGCCTAGAAAATTTAACTATGAATGTTTATAAATTCACTCAAAATCAATTTTTGTTAAAAATAAAAAAAAATAATGTTGATAATTTAATTAAAAAATTTGAAAATTTGAATTATAAAATAATAATAGATTACTTAGGTAGTGATAATTTGATAGTAATTTCCAATGACGAAAATCTAATTAAAGTTGCTGCGTATGGATATGCTAGTCATTTTAAAAAATTTTCACGCGAAAATAATTTGATAATAGAGCATATTTGCAATATTTAATATAAAGGAAGCAATCATGACTTGCGACACAAATCCAGTTAAATCTACATTTAGTCTTGGAAATAAATTCACACAAAATTCAGGTAAAAATTGGCCATTTAGAAACACGGGCCCTGGATTTCATTGGGGGAATGACTATCTTGCAAGCGCAGGAACAGCAATACCAGCGATTGCATCTGGAGTTGTTTTTTATAAAAGCGTAAGCTCAACATATGGTAACTGGATTGTAGTCAAACATGTCAATTCGGATGGTTATGTCTTTTACTCTTTATACGCTCACATGCAATCTCCATCTTCATTGAATGTGGGGCAAAATATATATGCAGGCACAACAGTTGGATTTGTTGGAAATACAGGGTCATCAGCTACGGGACAGCCTATTGGCGTACATTTGCATTTAGAGATCGTACCAGAGTATAGTGAAAATTTATTGGGTGCTGGGCATGCTACTTTAAATCCAAATACTTTTAGTGGTTTTGAGGGAATCCCCTTTTTAGTTGATGTAGATGTAAACGGAAATAATATTATTCAAATAAATATATGTGATCCCACAAGCCAAACAAATGTCACCATCAGACAAACGGTTTCCTCAAGCGGAGTAGTGCTTGGTGAAAGTGTTGAAGTTGTCTCGCCTGTGATTGATGCTTCAGGCAATGTGATAGGGTCAAAAAATGTATACACCTTAAATGGTACCCAAGTGACCACCTACGCCACACCAGACGGCACACCGACCAAAGTTATTTCTATCGGCAGCAATGGCACAAACACCGTCATCCAAGACGGCATCACTTTCACCACAACCAATGGCGTGACCACGGCAGTCGTGCCAGGTGTAGACGGCACATTGCCCGTAGGCACAGACGGAAGCGTCACCCTGCCCAACGGCATCAACATCAAATTCAGCGACGACCCAATGGCAGGCGGCACAACTGGCCCAAGGCAGGACGCGCAAACAATGGGGGGCGGGTGCAGGGAACGAAGTGCAGCGAAGCGAAACGTAGAGAGTCGTCACCTGACTCCGATTGGCTTGCGCTTGCGTGCTAACCGATTTGGAGTGCCAGCCTCTAGCCCGCGTGGGTATTGGCTTACAGGGCATGATGCTCTGCAAGCCTCTAACGATATGGCTTGGAGGGTTGCGGCATGAACAACGAACTTGAGCAAGAAAACACTCGGTTGCATGGTGAATGGATAGGGGGCGTACTTTCAAGCCGTAAATTTTGGGCAGGTTGCCTATGGGGTGTTGGAATATTCATCTTATCTTTATACGCCCTCGCTATCTTGGGTGGATATTCTGATAAAAACTACAAAGAAATAACAGCATTGAGAATGCATACCTACTATATTTATGAAAATAATCAATCTATTTTACGAGATTTCAACTCTGAAAAATGTAGGGTTGAGCGTAATTTTTTTATAATAAAATTTATTAAAGTTGAATGCAAAGAAGTAGATGTAAATAATATAAATTATAAATACGAGCATAAATATATTGAATTCATTCCTCCATTTAACCATATTTATGAATTTTATATAAATAAAAATAATGAGCTGATGTTAGAGGATGCACCACAATGAAAATTTTAGGACGCTGCATTGGGTTTTTGCTTGCTATTTTTGTTTATAATTTATGCGATAATATATTTTCTCCTAATTATTTTTATTTAACTCATGGAGATGGACGTCAAAAATTTTATCTTCTCATACTGGGAAACTCTTATTTATACTCGGATTATGGTGTAGAGATGTATTTAAATGAAAATGAATTATTTGAAGGGCTTAAAAATATCAAGCATTCTGCAGATTGTAATTTTAAAAAATCAAATATTTTAGATGTAAATTTTGTTTGCAAAGTGAATGGTAAATTTTTACAATACAGCAACATATTAAAATAAAGGTAATTTAAATGTCCAATAAAAATACAGTAGTGTCTACAGTAAATCCTAATCCAAATGATTTGAATTGGATTTATGGACAATCTTTAGTCACCCCTGCAAAACCCCTAAACCCCAGATAAACAAAGGGCTACAGGGCAAATACGGATAGCAAAAAACTCTCAGAATTGAGTTTAATCGGATGCAAATTCCGAAAGAAAACGCCATGCTCAAGCCTCAAAAATCTAGTGCAGCCGCGTCAAACCCGCCCGTGCTTGAATACCCGCTTGATGGTCAGCTTGCTGCAAGGCATAGCCAGCAAAGATCAAAGTCCCGTCCAGCCCAGCACGGTGGTGCGGGATTGGGGTTACCGTGGGGTGGAAGAGGACGTCCCGCAGGTGCAGATTATTCAGCGGGGCTGGATTAAAACGATGACGAAGGCGCAAAAGGGTTGGTTGATGCGGGCGATTATGGATAAGGGCATTAAAACGAACCGTAACGCTGCGCCACCATGCAAAACAGCATTGGAATTGAGAGCATCGTGTTAAAGCGCGAAGTCAACATCGCCATGCGTGCGGCCTTTGCTTTTTCGGCAGCTTCTACGGTGACAATGCCTAGGGCTTTCTTTTGATTGGGCCAAATAATGAACCAAACGTTAAACGCCATCAACAGTGCCAGCCACATACCTAAGCCAATAGGGGTGAATGTTTGGAAGGTCAGTGTTGCCACCAAATAGCCAGATGCTGCCGCGACGATTAAGCCTGTAACAACGGTTGCCAGCGCAGCCCAGCGAAACCAAAACAGCGCAGTAGGAGCGATGACTTTGCTGATAGCAGGTTTTTGCTCATCAGGAATTTTTGGCATGGATGGAATTTGCACGAAGTTGAAATACCACAAAAGACCAATCCACATCACGCCAGAGATAACGTGCAGCGACATTGCAAGTCCCATGTGATTGAGCTTCCCGCCTGTTGCTAGCAACAGAATTAACGCTAGTACGACTACACCCGCCAAAACGGTACGCCCGAGAGATTGAAAAATAGCACCCATAAAAAGCTCCTTGAATCAAAAAAATTGGAAGAGTGAATTCTATGGGGTTTCAAAACGCCTGTCAGTTCTTAGGGTTGAAATGGCGCACCACCTAGTTTGAGTCCCGCTTTCATTCCCTTTTTGGCGAACCAGCCTTGGTTCATCTCCAGCACAAAGCGCACGGGCTTTGCAGAGCAATGGGGTGTTGTGGTTTGGGGCTGCATATCAACCAAGTTGACGATTGTGCCGTCATCTGCAATGAAAGCGGCGGTCAACGGCAAGAGCGTATTTTTCATCCAAAAACACTGTTTGCTGGGCTCTTCAAAAATGAATAGCATACCTTCGGATTGAGGCATCGAGGGTCTATGCATGAGACCGATTTCGCGTTGCTCAGGGGTTTGTGCGAGCTGCACATTGATTTGAAACATACCTGCTGTCAGCATCGTGCGCTGTAGCTGCATTTGCGGGGTTTGAGCTAAGCTAGTGAGCGAAACTAAAGCGAACAGACCTGCGAAGATGAGTGAGCGGAGTTTTTTCATGCCCGAATGATAGACGCAAAAAAAACCGCCAACTCTTGCAAGTGGCGGCTTTTTTGAGCTTGATACGAATTACTTCGCAGCAGCTGGTGCGTCAGCTTTTTCTTTCTTAGCTTTTTTAGCAGCTTTCTTGTCAGCTTTAGCAGCAGCTTTTTCAGCCTTCATGTCAGCTTTTGGTGCTTCTGCTTTAGCAGCAGGAGCAGCAGCAGCTGGTGCAGCGGCTGCTGGTGCAGCGGCAGCCGCTGGTTTAGCAGCAGGAGCTTGAGCGAAAGTTGTTGCAGCGAAGAGACCAGCAACCAAAGCGGCGATCAGTTTGTTCATGATTATTTTTCCTTAATTAACGTTACTTAAAAAAATCCTCTCAAGAAATTTGAAAGGTAGTGCTCTAACGCTGGCAAAAAAGTTTTGGTTGACAATGGGGTGAAATTTTTTTTGCAAAATCCATTCCTATTGACTTCCATTTTTACTTAATTAGTAATTTAGTCGTCCTGGTCTTATCTCTTGTAATATGGTAGTTGCAATTTCCTCAATCGATTTTGTTGTGGTGGAGAGCCACCTGATGCCTGCGCGGCGCATCATTGCTTCAGCCTCTGCCACTTCCATGCGGCAATTTGCAAGGTCTGCGTAGCGTGAATTGGGGCGGCGTTCGTTACGTATTTCACTCAAACGTGCGGGTTGAATGCTTAAGCCAAAGATTTTTTGTTTATGCGGGAGCAAGGCTGGCGGCAGATGTTGGCGTTCAAAGTCTTCTGGGATGAGCGGATAGTTGCTGGCCTTTAGTCCATATTGCATTGCCAAATACAGTGATGTGGGTGTTTTTCCGCTGCGGCTCACGCCAATCAAGATGACATCGGATTGTTCTAAGTCTTTGTTACTTTGTCCATCGTCGTGCGCCAAACTGAAGTTAATAGCTTCAATGCGGTCATGATAGGCCTTGCTTTTGCTCACATCGCTAAATCGGCCAATGCGGTGATTACTTTTTACGCCTAGCTCCAACTCAAGTGGATTGACAAAAGTGCTAAACATATCGAGCAGCATACATTTGTCTTGGCAACCATCATTAATGACGCGCAGCACATCGGCATTGACTAACGTTGTAAACACAATGGGCTTGTCGCCGCTCTCGGCTGCATGGTTGATTTGCCGCACCGCTGCATACGCCCGATCAACCGTATCCGTAAAGGGCAGACGAATGCGGCTTGTCTCAATTGAGAACTGTGCCAAGATGGCGTTGCCAAATGTTTCGGCGGTAATGCCCGTGCCATCTGAGACGAAGAAGATAGTGCGATTGCTCATGCGAATCCTTGGTAAATTACAATGATTATCTAAACAAACTACTCATCACTCATCGCTTATCACTATGTCACAACTATTTGCCCCTCATGCGCTTGTCGTCCCATTTGAACTTTTGCGAAACAGGGATGTTGAGGCTGTTGGCGGTAAAAACGCCAGTTTGGGGGAGATGATTTCGCAGCTTCCTAGTGGTGTGAAAGTCCCCACAGGGTTTGCGACGACAGCCTATGCTTTTCGTGCGTTTTTGAAGCACGGCGGACTGGATGACAAGATCAACGCCAAGTTGGCGGCACTCGATACGGAAGATGTCAACGCGCTGGCCCGTGTGGGCGCAGAAATTCGCGCTCTCGTTCAAGCCCAGCCCTTTCCTGCTGACTTGGAACTTGCGATTCGCGAGGCCTTTGCCAAACTTAGCGCGGGTAGCCCTGACGCTTCCTTTGCGGTTCGTTCTTCGGCTACCGCAGAAGACCTCCCCGATGCTTCGTTTGCGGGTCAACAAGAAACTTTTTTAAACGTGGTCGGCATTGAGACCGTGCTGCACAAAACGCGCGAAGTGTTTGCCTCGCTCTATAACGACCGCGCCATTAGCTACCGCGTTCACCAAGGCTTTGCGCACGCCGACGTGGCGCTCTCCGCTGGCGTGCAGCGCATGGTGCGCTCCGATGTGGGTGCGGCGGGCGTGATGTTTACCATGGACACAGAGAGCGGTTTCGATCAAGTCGTGTTTATTACCAGTAGCTACGGCCTTGGCGAAACCGTGGTGCAAGGCGCTGTCAATCCTGATGAGTTTTATGTGCATAAGCCGATGCTCAAAGCGGGTAACCGAGCGCTCATTCGTCGCAACTTGGGTAGCAAGCTGATTCAAATGGTGTTTGCAACGCCAGAAGAAAAGGCGGCTAGCGGCAAACTAGTGCGCACGATTGATGTGCCAACGGCGAAGCAGCACAGCTATTCGCTGACTGACGCAGAGGTTGAGCAGTTAGCCAAGTACGCCGTCATCATCGAGGAGCACTATGGTCGTCCGATGGATATTGAGTGGGGCAAAGATGGCACGGACGGCGGACTCTATATTTTGCAAGCGCGTCCCGAGACTGTGAAGAGCCAAGCCAAAGGCAAAGCGGAAGTTCGCTACAAATTACTGGGCAAAGGAGTGGTGCTGGCAGAGGGGCGTGCGATTGGACAAAAAATTGGCACGGGCGTTGTGCGCTTGGTTCACAGCATCAGCCAAATGGATGAAGTGCAGCTAGGCGATATTTTGGTGACCGACATGACCGACCCCAATTGGGAACCCGTGATGAAACGTGCCAGTGCGATTGTCACCAACCGAGGTGGACGCACGTGTCACGCCGCCATCATCGCGCGTGAGCTGGGTATTCCTGCCGTGGTCGGCTGCGGTGATGCAACCGAGCGCTTGCAATCGGGGATGATCGCCACGGTGAGTTGCGCCGAAGGTGATACAGGCTTTATCTACGAAGGTAAGTTGCAGACCGAGCAAACCGAGGTCGAGCGCGGCGCGATGCCGCCCATTCAAGCCAAGATCACCATGAATATCGGTAATCCGCAGCTTGCGTTCGATTTCTGCCAATTGCCCAATTCGGGTGTTGGACTGGCAAGGCTTGAGTTCATCATCAATAACAACATTGGCGTGCATCCAAAAGCGATTTTGGATTACCCCAACATCGACCCTGATTTGAAACAAGCGGTAGAGCTTGCGGCGCGCGGACACGCGTCTCCGCGTGCGTTTTATGTCGATAAAGTTGCCGAAGGTGTTGCCACGATTGCCGCAGCGTTTTGGCCTAAACCCGTGATCGTTCGCTTGTCCGACTTCAAATCCAACGAATACCGAAAACTGATTGGTGGTAGCCGTTATGAACCCGAAGAAGAAAACCCGATGCTGGGCTTTAGGGGCGCAGCGCGTTATGTGAGCGCCGAGTTTGGCGAAGCGTTTGCCATGGAATGCGAGGCTATCAAGCGCGTGCGCAACGAGATGGGACTCAAAAACGTTGAAATCATGGTGCCGTTTGTGCGCACGCTTGGGCAGGCAAGGGCGGTTAGCTCGATGCTAGAGAAATGTGGACTCGGGCGCGGTGTGAACGGTTTGCGCCACATCATGATGTGCGAAGTACCCAGTAACGCCATTCTTGCAGCGCAATTTTTAGAGTATTTCGATGGCTTCTCCATTGGCTCGAACGACCTCACGCAGCTGACGCTTGGACTGGATCGTGACTCGGGTCTTGAGCTTTTGGCAAAAGATTTTGATGAGCGCGATCCTGCGGTGAAAGCCATGCTGGAGATGGCGATTAAAGCTTGTCTTGCGCAAAACAAATACGTGGGTATTTGTGGTCAAGGCCCTAGCGATCATCCTGATTTCGCCCGCTGGTTGGTTGATTTGGGCATCACGTCCATCTCGCTCAATCCCGATTCAGTTGTTGCCACTTGGAAAATGTTAGCCAGCCATGAGTGAACCGAAGTCCCCAGCAGTCCCGCCCGTTGTTCGTCCTGCACACGAGGACGATGACGATGGCACGGTGGTTTTGGAGCGCCGCACTGAAAAAACCAAACCGCCGCAGATGTATCAAGTCGTCTTGTTAAATGATGACTACACACCAATGGAGTTTGTGGTTTTTGTTATTCAAGAGTTTTTTGGCAAAGACCGCGATACGGCCATTGCTATCATGCTCAAAGTGCACGTAGCAGGAAAGGGCGTTTGCGGCGTATTTTCCCGTGATATCGCAACGACTAAAGTGAATGTGGTGATGGAGGCGGCACAAAATGCAGGCCACCCCTTGCAAGCTGTCGCTGAACCCATAGATTAGGTTTGCGTTGTTCGTTTGATTTGTATTTTTTAGAAAGTTAAGGCCATGATCTCTCAAGAGTTAGAAACCAGTATTCAGATGGCTTTTGCCGAAGCGCGTAAGGCACGTCACGAGTTCATTACAGTCGAGCATTTGCTGCTTGCCATGTTAGACAACCCCAGCGGCAAAGAAGTGCTGGAGGCTTGCGCCGCAAAAATTGATGATCTGCGTCAGTCATTAACGGATTTCATCAAAGAAAATACGCCCATCGTGGCGGGTTCGGATGATGTGGACACCCAGCCAACGCTGGGTTTCCAGCGCGTGATTCAACGTGCCATCATGCACGTGCAATCCACAGGAACGGGTAAAAAAGAAGTGCAAGGCGCGAACATTTTGGTTGCCATTTATGGTGAAAAGGATTCGCACGCGGTGTTCTATTTGCATCAGCAAAGTATTACTCGCCTCGATGTGGTTAACTTCATTGCACACGGCATCAAAAAAACCGACAAACCTGAGCCGCAAGCTGCGGGCGCTGACGGCAGCGAAGACGAGGGAAATAAAGCCAGTGACAAGGGCGACAAATCAACGCCCCTAGACACTTATTGCCAAAACCTGAATCAAATGGCGAAGGACGGCAAGATTGATCCTTTGATTGGTCGCGAACACGAGGTCGAGCGTGCAATCCAAATCATTTGCCGCCGCCGCAAAAACAATCCACTCTTGGTGGGCGAGGCGGGTGTTGGCAAGACCGCTATCGCCGAAGGTTTGGCGTGGCGCATCACGCAAAAAGATGTACCTGCAATTTTGGAAGATGCGGTCGTGTATTCGCTAGATACAGGCACACTGCTTGCGGGTACTAAATATCGGGGTGACTTTGAGGCGCGTTTAAAAGGTGTTTTAAAGCAACTCAAAGAAAAGCCGCACGCCATTTTGTTTATTGACGAAATTCATACCATTATTGGCGCGGGTTCGGCATCGGGCGGCACGCTCGATGCGTCTAACTTGCTCAAACCAGCGCTTGCGAACGGGCAGCTCAAATGCATTGGCGCAACCACGTTTACCGAGTACCGCAGCATTTTTGAAAAAGATGCGGCACTCTCGCGTCGCTTCCAAAAAATTGATGTGAACGAGCCCTCAGTTGAGCAAACTACCGAGATTTTGAAGGGACTTAAATCACGATTTGAAGAACACCACAGCGTGACCTATACGGTTGATGCCTTGCAAGCCGCGTCTGAGTTGTCGGCTAAGTACATCAACGATAGGCATCTGCCAGATAAAGCGATTGATGTGATTGACGAGGCGGGCGCAGCGCAGCGTATTGCTAAGCCGGAGAACCGCAAAGAGCTTATCGAAAAAGCGGATGTGGAGGCCATCATTGCCAAGATTGCGCGTATTCCGCCAGCGAATGTCTCCAACGATGACCGCAGCAAATTGCAAACATTAGAGCGTGATTTGAAAAACGTGGTGTTCGGTCAAGACAAAGCGGTCGATGCGCTCGCGTCTGCCGTCAAGATGGCTCGCTCGGGCATTGGTAAAACCGATAAGCCAATTGGTTCGTTCCTTTTCTCTGGTCCTACGGGGGTGGGCAAAACCGAAGCCGCCAAGCAGCTCGCCTACATCATGGGTATTGAGTTGATTCGCTTTGACATGAGTGAATACATGGAGCGTCATGCGGTGAGCCGTTTGATTGGCGCGCCTCCAGGCTATGTGGGCTTTGACCAAGGTGGTTTGCTGACCGAGGCAATTACCAAAAAACCGCACTGCGTTTTGTTACTTGATGAAATTGAAAAAGCGCATCCCGATGTGTTTAACGTGCTCTTGCAAGTGATGGATCACGGCACGCTGACCGATAACAACGGACGCAAGGCCGACTTTAGAAACGTCATCATCATCATGACGACCAATGCGGGTGCCGAGACCATGAATAAGGCCACGATTGGCTTTACAAATGCGCGTCAAGCGGGCGATGAAATGGCGGACATCAAGCGTTTGTTTACGCCTGAGTTTAGAAATCGTTTGGATGCGATTGTGAGCTTTAAGGCGCTGGACGAAACCGTCATTTTGCGTGTGGTCGATAAATTCTTGTTGCAATTAGAAACGCAATTACAAGAGAAAAAAGTGGAAGTGTCCTTTAGCGACGCGCTACGCAAGCATCTGGGTAAAAAAGGTTTTGACCCACTTATGGGTGCGCGTCCGATGCAGCGTTTGATTCAAGACACGATTCGCAAAGCTTTGGCAGACGAACTGTTGTTTGGGCGTTTGACCAAGGGCGGTAGCTTGAATGTTGACGTGGACGGCAAAGGCGAAGTGGTGCTTGAGATCACATCGGCAGATCAGCCGCCGCCGCCCAGCAAGTCAAAAAAGAAAGCGCCGCAAACGGTGTAACTGAAGGACTCCTTGCATACCTAATTCCGTTTGGACTTGAGCTTGTCGAAGTCTTTGACTTCTGTTGGGAATGCCCTTCGACAGGCTCAGGGCGAACGGGTTTTTGCAGGCTAACAGGGTTTTGCAGACGAACGGGGTTTTGCAGACACGCTTTAAAGTTAAATCGGTGCGGCAATCAAATCATGTCCATCCACGCCCACAATGCGGGCGCGGGTGAAATCACCAACTTTGAGTTGCTTGCTAATTTTTTCAGGCGGTAGCAATTTGACTACGCCGTCAATTTCTGGTGCGTCCGCATAACTGCGTCCTACGCCGCCTTTGCGGCCAAGCGCGGGGGCGCTGTCAATCAACACTTGCATGGTCGCCCCCATACGTGAATGCAGTTTTTGGCTAGATACGGCCTCTGCAACCGCCATGAAGCGAGCGCGGCGTTCTTCGCGCAATTCAATGGGCAGCATACCCGCGAGCTTGTTGGCTTCTGCGCCTGTTACGTCGGAGTACGCAAAGCAGCCTGCGCGGTCAATTTTGGCCTCGCGCATAAAGTCCAGCAGATGCTCAAACTCTTCTTCCGTCTCGCCAGGAAAGCCAGCAATAAAGGTTGATCGAATCACCATCTCAGGGCAAATTGCGCGCCATGCGGCAATGCGCTCTAGGTTGCGCTCGCCGCTTGCAGGGCGCTTCATGCGTCGCAAAACATCGGGGTGACTGTGCTGCAAAGGTACGTCAAGATAAGGCAGGACAAGCCCCTCAGCCATGAGCGGCACCACCGCATCGACGCTGGGGTAAGGATAGACGTAATGTAGGCGAACCCACGCGCCATATGGCTTGGCGAGTACACCTAGCTCTGCTACCAACTCAAGCATACGTGTTTTGATGGGGCGACCTGCGTGAAATCCTGTTCGGTATTTCACATCCACGCCGTAAGCGGAGGTGTCTTGGCTGATGACGAGCAGCTCTTTTACACCGCCTGCAAACAAGGCTTCGGCTTCGCTCAGCACCTCGCCAATGGGGCGACTAACCAAATCACCGCGCATCGACGGAATAATGCAAAACGTGCAGCGGTGATTACAGCCTTCGCTAATTTTGAGATACGCGTAATGTTTGGGTGTCAGTTTGATGCCATAGCTGGGCGTGAGATCGACAAACGGATCGTGCCGCTTGGGCAAATGCAAGTGAACCGCATCCATCACTTCTTGCGTGGCGTGCGGCCCCGTGACTGCTAGCACGCTGGGGTGCATTTTGCGTACCAAGTTGTGCTCGCTTGTACCGCCACTCTTATCCACACCACCGTCCACTGTTTTTGAGCCCAAGCAGCCCGTCACAATGACTTTGCCGTTGGTAGCTAATGCCTCGCCAATGGTGTCTAAGCTCTCGCGGACCGCATCGTCGATAAATCCGCACGTGTTGACAATGACTAAATCAGCGCCTGCATAGGTTTTGCTGGTCTCATAACCTTCAGCGCAGAGCTGGGTCAAGATGAGTTCGGAGTCGGTCAGTGCTTTGGGGCAACCGAGGCTAACAAAGCCGACTTTGGGCGCTTGCGTGGTCGCCGCCGTCATGGTTTTTTCAGTCCAAATAACTTCATCACTTGCTCTTGCATGGTGCCCAGTTGGCTTGTCCAGGCTTCTGGGTTAAATACCTGAGTGACGGGCACAAGTGGATTCGATTGCGCGGTAAATTGCTTTTGCATATCGGCAAAAGCCTGTAGGTTCTTCTCTAAATAGCCACCCATAAATCCTTGCATCGCGTGTCCGTAAGTGCGGATTAAATTTCCCAGTACAGCCTCGCTAAAGAGCGGCGTACCGCCAGCTTCTTCTTCCAAAATAATTTGCAACAGCATGGCGCGGGTTAGGTCTTCGTCGGTCTTGGCATCACGCACTTTGAAGGTGGTTCCTGCCATCACCAGCCGCTTGATATCCGTCAAAGTAATGTAAGTGGAGGTGAGCGTGTCGTAGAGCCGACGATTGGGATATTTTTTGATCACGCGCTCCTCCGTTGAGGGTTGCGTGTTGTCAATTTTTTTAAATTTAGTGGCCACGGGAACATCCTGCAAAAAAGAGGGCGGTGCCATAAGATGCTGGTAGGCGCGATTGGACTCGAACCAACGACCCCCACCATGTCAAGGTGGTGCTCTAACCAGCTGAGCTACGCGCCTAGAGTCGGATGCCTCAACGAATTGAAGCAAGCCCGCAAGTATAGCAGAATAAAAAAATCCCTAGCCCAATCAGGCTAGGGATTTCGCTCAATGCTCGGAATGAACGACTTAATCGGCAAACTGCGCAGCCGCGCGAATCACGGGACCATATTTGTCGATTTCAGTTTTGAGCCATGTCTCAAGTCCAGCAGGCGTGAGCTTGCTAGCAGGCACAGCCTCTGTGCCTAGCTCGGTAAAGCCCTTCACCACGTCGGGGTCTTTTAAGGCGTTTTTAATCATGCCGTTAAACTTTTCAGTAATGGCGGCAGGTGTTCCTTTGGGAGCGTACACACCGTGCCAAACGACTACTTCAAAATCTTTCAAGCCACTTTCGGCAAGTGTGGGGGTAGTGGGCAGAGCCTTAATGCGTTTGGCTGTGGTGACGGCATAAGCTTTGATGGCATTGCCTTTGATTTGACCCATGGTGTTGGTGGATTGGTCGCACATCAAATCAATTTGACCGCCTAAAAGCGCATTCATGGCAGGACCCGTGCCGCCAAATGGAACGGTAGTGAGGTCGGCATTCAATGCTTTTTGCAGCATCATGCCGCACAGGTGCGAGGCAGCGCCAATGCCTGCATTGCCAAGATTAATTGTGGCTTTGTTTTCTTTGACGTAGGCAATCAACTCCTTCATATCTTTGGGAGGAAAATCTTTGCGTGCCACCACAATCATGGGGACATCAACCACTTGGCTGACGTATTCAAAGTCGGTGAGCGGATTAAAGCTGAGCTTGCGATATAGCGCAGGCGCTGTTGACATACCGATGTGGTGTATGAGGAAGGTATAGCCATCGGGCTTGGCATTTTTAGCGTAAGCCGTGCCAACCGTGCCGCCTGCACCGGCCTTGTTTTCCACAACAACAGGGAAACCTGTTGCTTTGGTAATACTGCCTGCAATCGCGCGGCCCACCAAATCCGTGGGGCCACCTGCGGCAAACGGGACAACCAAGGTTACAGGCTTGCTGGGCCAAGCGGCCTGCGCAAAAGCGCTGACGGCTATCGAGCTGGATACGGCTAATAAACCAGCCGCAATAAGAGTTTTTGATAATTTCATAGTGATTCCAATAAAAAGTAAATTAATTTCCAACGCGTGAGAATAACCAAGTTCAGTTCAAATTGAATACGTATGTTCCCCTAGACCGCAGTCAGGTTGCGCAACGGGACAATCGTCAATCGGTTTACTCTGCCCGATAGTTCGGCGCTTCTTTGGTAATCTGCACATCATGCACATGGCTCTCGCGCATACCTGCTGACGTGATCTGCATAAATTCCGCTTTGGTTTGCATCTCTTCAATCGTCGCTGCGCCGCAGTAACCCATGCTGGCTTTGAGTCCGCCCGCCATTTGAAACAAGATGCTCACCACCGAGCCTTTGTACGGCACGCGTCCTTCAATGCCCTCTGGCACGAGCTTGTCGGCATTGGTGTTGCCCGCCGTGCTTTCTTGGAAGTACCGATCCGCGCTGCCTTGCTGCATCGCACCAATCGAGCCCATGCCGCGATAGCTTTTGTAGCTACGACCTTGAAACAGTACCACCTCACCCGGCGCTTCCTCTGTGCCCGCCAAGAGTCCGCCCATCATCACCGTCGAAGCCCCAGCCGCTATGGCTTTGGCAATATCGCCACTAAAGCGAATGCCGCCATCCGCAATCAACGGGATGCCTGTACCCAAGAGGGCTGCTGCAACGTTATCAATCGCCGTTATTTGCGCAACGCCCACACCCGCAACGATGCGCGTGGTGCAAATCGAGCCCGGGCCAATCCCCACCTTCACAGCGTCGGCGCCCGCATCCGCCAACGCCCGCGCCGCCGCGCCCGTAGCAATGTTGCCGCCAATGACCTCGATGTGCGGATAGTTTTGTTTGACCCAGCGCACGCGCTCAATCACGCCCGCGCTATGACCATGCGCGGTGTCCACCACAATCGCATCCACGCCCGCGCGGGATAAGGCTTCCACGCGCTCCTCGGTGTCCGCGCCCACGCCCACCGCCGCGCCTACGCGCAAGTGCCCCGCCGCATCACGCGCGGCATTGGGGAAATTGGTTTGCTTGGTAATGTCTTTCACGGTAATCAGACCGCGCAGCTCAAACGCATCGTTGACAACCAAGAGGCGCTCTAACTTATGTTTGTTGAGTAGCGCTTTAGCGCTGGCGTGGCTTGCACCCTCTAGCATCGTAACCAAGCGCTCACGCGGAGTCATGATGCTGGCAATGGACTCGTCCATCCGCGTCTCAAATCGAAGGTCGCGGCTAGTCACAATACCCACCACCTTGCCGCCATCACACACGGGGAAGCCAGAAATGCCAAGCGACTCGCTCATCGCCAGCACTTGACGCACCGTGTGCTGCGGCGTAATCACGACGGGGTCGCGCAGCACACCTGACTCGTAACGTTTCACCTTCGCCACCTGCGCCGCTTGGCTAGCAGGGGTGAAGTTTTTGTGGATGATGCCAATGCCGCCTTCTTGCGCCATTGCAATCGCAAGGCGAGCCTCAGTCACCGTGTCCATTGCCGCAGAGACGAGAGGCAAATTCAGGCGAATGCCGCGAGTTAATTGAGTGGAAAGCTGAGTGTCTTTAGGCAGTACGTTGGAGTACGCAGGGATCAAGAGCACATCGTCGAAGGTAAGGGCGGAACCTAAAAGACGCATTTAAAAACTCCAAAGCGGCAATTATAAAAATACAGCAAAGCGCGGGTGTATACGAATAGACATTAATACGTAGTCCAAGCTACCAAACGACTACAGAGGCTTCAAGTTACGAAGCGCTTGTCCTGCGTGCCACTTTGCCCGCTCCTGAGTTGGTAACTCTTGTTGAGATGGAGGCGGCGGAGCCTAAAACTCACCCACAAAAAAACGCCCTCATATTTGAGGGCGTTTTTGTTTGCGAGTTTAGCTGGTTCAGTAATTGACGCTTCCTGTGGTAAAGGTAAATGTTCTGGTAAATGCTGTGGCACCATTGCTGCCATTGATTGTTACTTGGTACTGGGTGCTTGGTTCTAACGCCACGTCAGGTAACACGTAGCCGAAGTTGGCCTCGTAATAGCCCTGATTTACGTCATTAGCCAAAGTAACTGGGGTACGCAGGGGGATGGCCGCACCAGTGCTTACTTTGGTCATTGTTGCGCTAGTAAGGGTTAAGACGCGACCTTTGCGGATCATGACTATGATGGGGTGACCGACTGGTGATGTTGCTAGGTTTCGAGACGGGATTGGGCTAGGTTCTTCGCCTGTTAGTCGATATCCAGTTCCAGTGGTGCCTTGGCATGGATAAGTCAAGATATCACTTGATGCAATCGCTTGGTAAGGGCTGGAAGCAGTGTACCCTAATGTAAACTCTGTCGTCACGCTGGGGCTATACGAAGAGGCGGCATCAGATGCATTTCTAATTGATGCGCCTATATCGCGAAATCCACTCAAGAGTGCAATTGAGTGATACGGCGCTTCTAGTAAGCCACGGATGCCTGCAATTCCCTTACCTGTTTTTGAATTTGAACCAGCATAATTTGTTGAAACTTCACTATTACCAATACCACTATATCCAGCAGCGATGAAGCGATCAGCAAGACTCACTCCCGTAAAGCCTGGCGTACCCGCCACCTGAAAATGTCCGACATAGTTATTTTTCAACAACCAATCCGCATGACCTTGCGCCGCCGTATCGAGCAAAGTGTTTTGAGCCAACTTGCCAAAACCGCAGCTGCTACGCTCCTGATTGAGCAAATTAAACGCAGCCTTTTCTTCGGCTTGTGTGACCGCGTTATAGGTATCCGCAGGCACGCTCGTCACGATGGTGCTGGCGTACACGTTCGTATCACCAAAACACTGCGCGGCGGCATCGGACTGCGAGACTGTGCTACTTCGAGTTGTGCCGTTGGCGCATGTGGCGGTGTAGAGGGTCGGGGTTGGTGTTGTGGATGAGCTACCGCCTCCGCCCCCGCCGCAGGCGGCGAGTAGGGTGGTTAATGCCACGGCGCTAGCAATAGAGAGTAGGGGGGTGGTTTTCATGATGTTGTCTCCAGTTTGATCTGTCTATTATTAACAATTGCGGTGAAGTCACGATTATTTCGCAATGCCTAAAAACACCGCCAAGCATCGGTCTACTTCTTGCATTGATACGTAGTCCAAGCTACCAATAACATCACCAATTTTTCCACGTGGTAGCGTTGCGGACTTGTCAATCATCACTTGTGATTTTTGGGTTAATCGGTTTTCAGAACTTGGCTCTATCGTCACGCGAACGAGTGGCGTATCGAGTAGGGTTGATGTCAGCGGCAACACGGTGATGCTTGGATGTTCAGCAAAATTGTCGGATTGAATGACAACCGCAGGACGTGGCTTGCCGTAGTCGCCTTGCACAGCAACGGTGACTAGGCTGCCACGCCTCATGTCCAGCCCTCTATGCTGCTCAAAGCCTGATCCATGAGTGCATCTAGCTGAGTGTCCTGAGTATCCGCTTTGTCTCCCATCTCCACGATTTGACTTTGCCTGCGGCACTCTTCGGCGAAGTCTGGGCGGCGGGTATCAGGAACCCATATTTGGACGGGTCTAAGCCCTGCCATGCGCAGGCGCTGGCGGTGCTCTCGAACTCTGACTGCTGTTTCTGCCATCGTGTTCCCCTTGTTGTGGCGTAGCGTGAAGTGTTACATGAAACGATAATAGCACCGATCAAATCACTTCAAGCTCAGGGCGAACGGGTGATGCACAGAGTCCTTAAGAGGGATGAATCAATTGGTTTAGCTCCGCTGGCAATTCCGCAAAAATAGTTAAGGCCTCGCCCGTGCTGGGATGCGCCACTTGCAAGCGCCATGCGTGCAGGAACATTCGCTTGAGTCCTAGTTTGGCGAGCTGCTTGTTTTTATCGAAGTCGCCGTATTTGTCGTCGCCTGCAATCACGTGCCCCGCGCTTTGCAAATGCACGCGAATTTGATGTGTGCGACCTGTTTTGATGGTGACTTCTAAGAGCGTGAGCTTATCCGTTGGGACTGAGCTGGTCGCAGTCTTTGGGGGGCTTTGCCCTTCGACAGGCTCAGGGCGAACGGATGCAGGCTCAGGTCGAGCGGATGCAAGCTCAGGGTGAACGGATGCAAGCTCAGGGTGAACGGATGCAGGCTCGGGGCGAGCGGCGTAGGTAGGGCGAATGGTGACGACTTCCCTCACTTTGACCAAGGTCACCGACTTCATGCCGTTCGGGTCATCTTTCGCAACAACTTTGACGCGGCGCTCTTCGTTTCCGTCTAAAAATTTATGCAGCGGCGCGTCAATGACTTTTTTGTTTGGCGGGTAGTTGCCCAGCACCAGCGCCAAATAGGTCTTGCCCGTTTCGCGCTCTTTGAACTGCGCTTGCAGATGCGTCAATGCGCTGCGGCGTTTGGCGATGAGCAGCACGCCCGATGTTTCGCGGTCAAGGCGATGGACGAGTTCTAAAAATTTGGCATCGGGTCTGGCGCGGCGTAGTTGCTCGATCACGCCAAAGCTCACGCCCGAGCCGCCGTGAACCGCTGTGCCTGCGGGTTTGTCGATGGCGAGAAAGTAATCGTCTTCAAACAAAATCGGGAACTCTTTGCCGGGGGCGGGCTTGTCGCGTTTTGCTTGAATAGCGTCCGACACCCGCACCGGCGGCACGCGGATGATGTCGCCAAACTTGACTTTGCTGTCACTGCTCGCGCGGCCTTTGTTGATGCGGACTTCGCCGCTGCGGATGATGCGGTGGACGTGCGTCTTGGGCACACCCTTCAAAATTTTGAAGAGGTAGTTGTCCAGCCGCTGACCTTCCGATCCTTCGTCGATGCGGAGGTTTTGAACGGCGGGTGCTGCGGCGTTATGTGTCATGGCTCTAGTACCACGCGCAGTTCAATTCGCGGCTGGGGCGCGACCCGAATTGCAATGATGCGACCCTCGGCAAGCCTTGTCAAATCTACCTCCCAGCCCATTGATGCCTCCAAAGCCTTATCCTGCTTGCCTTGCAGCCAACCGAATAAGTTAGAGACGGGAATTTTTGCGCCCGTTACCGATTCCAGCGCATCGGCTAAATCTAAAAAGCGCCGTCCAACTTTGCCATCGGTCAAGGTGGCAAAGCCTGTATCCCACAGCACTTGCGCGGCTTTGCTGCCCAGCGGTGTCAACAGATCAAGCTGCCCCGCCTGCGGGTTGCCCGAAAGCGTAAATCCTGCCGTGTTTTGCTGTGCAGCTGCGGTATCGGTCGCGTCAATTTTGATGCTGAGCCTACCGCTCCAAGCGGGCCTATCGACTGTGCTCGCGGGTTTAGGCGGACTTGCGCAACCCACGAGCGACACGATGAATAACAATACGCAAACTTTCGCCATTCCCGCACCCAATTGAGTCACTCCCGCGCCCAATTGAGTCATTCCAGCGCTCAATTTAGCCATTCCCGCGCCCAATGTAGTCATTCCCGCACCCAGTGTAGTCACTCCCGCGCCCCATTTAGTCATTCCCGCGCAGGCGGGAATCCATCCCCTACCACTCGGCCTTAGAGCACATGAGCGCAATTGAGTCATTCCCGCGCAGGCGGGAATCCATCCCCCGACTTTCACAAACTAACGCCCAAGCGCTTGAGCGTCTCTAGCAGCGTGGGGTTATCCGCGTTGATGATCTGCGCTTCCTTCCACATTTTGATGGCTTCGTCTTTGCGGTTCATGTGCCACAGCACTTCGCCCATGTGCGTGCCAATCTCTGCATCGGCGCGGGTTTTATAGGCGGCTTGAAAAGTTTTCAGTGACTCCTCTAAGCGCCCCATGCGGTACAGCACCCACGCCAAACTGTCCACGATGTAGGGGTCGTTTGGCGCGATGGTGAGCGCCTTTTCTATGAGAGTCTTGGCCTCTTCTAAGCGCACGCCGCGATCTGCCAGCGAGTAGCCCAGCGCGTTGTAGGCCGCGGCGTTATTGGGCGCAAGCGCAAGGACTTGGCGCAGTAGCGCCTCCATTGGCTCGTAGTCTTTGGCTTTTTCATACAAGGTGGATAGCTCGTACATCAGGTCGGTATCTTGCGGCTCTTCGGCTAGCGCTTTTTTGAGCAGTTCAATAGCGGCTGGCAGCTGTCCGTAGTCGCGCAGCAAATGCGTCTCGCCAAACAACTTGGCACGCGCCTGCGCTTTGGTTTGTTCGGGCAATTGTTGGACTAAAGCCCGTGCTTCGGTGACTTTGCCTTGCTTGGCAAGAATCGACGCGCGGCGTAGCTGGGCGGCAAGGCGTTCTTTGTCGTCCTCAATTTTGGCAAGCCATTGCTGCGCGGCTTCGTAGTCTTTGCGGTTTTCGGCTAGCTGAGCCAAGCCCAAATAGGCTTGCACATAGCCCGCATGATTGGTTGGCACATTGGTTTTTTCTGCGAGGGGCAAGAACGTTTGAAATGATTTTTCTGCGGCAGCAAATTGATTCTCTTGCAGCTGCAATGCGCCTTGCAATATCCACGCATCTAAAGACTCAGGTGACTCGGTGGTGAGCTGTTGCAATTGAGCCAGCGCGTCGTTATAGCGTCCCGCATCAACCTGCGAGCGTGCCATTGTTAACCGCGCGGCGGACTTTGTGGCGGGTGTTGACTCGGGCAACGCGACGTAGGGCTCCAAAATGCGGATGAGTTCACTCGCTGCGGCTTGTTTATCTTCAATGGCCGAAAAGTAGCGGGTCAAACTCAAAATCACGCCCGCCCGTTTGTCCTCTGGTGTCAGCTTTAAAAACTCGCGCAGTGGCGGCAAGGCATTGCCATATTGACGCTGCGCATAGTTAATTTGGAATAAATAGTTTTGTGCCAGCGCCGATGTGGGCAGCGTTTTTGCCCACTCAAGCGCCACGATGCGTGCGGTATCGCCATCGAGTGCCTTGAGCGGAATACGCGTGGCGCGTTCAAACAATTGATCGGTAGGTGTTTTGCGGGCGAGACTCAGGTAGCGGCTAAAGGACTCGCGGACATTGCCTTCAAAGTTAGCCAACTCGGCCAGCAGCACCTCGTAGAACGTGGCGGCATTCATATTGCTGTTATCGGCATTGGCAAGCTTGGGTGATTGCGCCAGCGCGGTGCTTGATGCAAACGCCAAGAGCAAAATAGTTTGCTTGAGAGAAATTAAGTTTTTCATACTAGCCATGATAATTCAAGGATGCCTGAATTACCCGAAGTTGAAGTGACCCGCCTGTCTTTTGCCGACCGCATTGCGGGGGCGCGTATTGTTGCTGTGCAAATGGGAAAACCACTGCGCTGGCCGTTCGATGCAGGTGCAGGTGCAGATACAGGTGCAGGCATGACCCCCGCGCAGCTGGTTGGTCGCCGTATTTTGGCGGTGCGGCGACGCGGTAAATATTTGCTGCTGGATTTAAGCGAAGGCTTGCTCCTTGTGCATTTGGGGATGTCGGGTCGGCTGGCGTTCTCTCGCGGCGCTTTGCCAGCAGCGGGCGTACACGACCATTTTGATATGCAAACCAGCCAGGGCACTTTGCGGCTGCACGATCCGCGCCGCTTTGGCGCTGTGGTGTATGCCGCGTCAGAGTCTGCGCCCATCGCGCAAAAATTGCTCGGCAAGCTAGGCGTTGAGCCGTTTGGTGCGGCGTTTACGCAGGATTATTTTTATCAAGCGATTCGGCTGCGTCACAGCCCCATCAAACAGGTGTTGCTGTCGGGCCAGCCTGTAGTGGGCGTTGGCAACATCTATGCCTCAGAGAGCTTATTCCACGCGGGTTTGCGACCGCAGACCTTGGCAAGCCGCATAAGCCGTGCCCGCGCGGGCAAGCTCTATGCGGCCATTTTGCAGGTGCTGCAAAATGCGCTTGATTTAGGCGGCTCAACGCTACGCGATTTTGCTAACGCACAAGGCGAAGATGGCCATTTTCAATTGCAAGCGGCTGTTTATGATCGCGCAGGTCTGCCCTGCCATGTGTGCCAAACGCCGATTCAAAGCATTCGCCAAGGGCAGCGCTCTACGTTTTATTGCCCTGTTTGCCAGCGCCCTTGATGCCCCGATAATTGCTGCTCATGTCAAATGCCAGTCCCCACACCACCATTCAATCGCAATTTAACCAACACCAAGCGTGGTGCTTGGCCTTTGCAAAGCGCTTGACAGCGTTGGCTGAGTGGCTGGAAAAAAACACGCTTGCCGACTCCGTTGCTTACGCCGAGGTCAATCGACTGCGTTACCAGCTCAGCAGCCAGCAAGTGATGGTGGCGGTGATTGCCGAGTTCTCGCGCGGCAAGTCGGAGCTGATTAATGCGCTTTTCTTTGCCAATTACGGCAAGCGCATCATGCCTGCGGGCGCGGGGCGCACGACCATGTGCCCGGCCGAAATGTCTTGGAATCCCGCGCTGCCTGTGGGCATTAGGCTGCTACCCATTGAGACGCGCAAAGAAAAAATTAGCCTGGCGCATTGGCGTGTTCGCCCAGAGTCATGGGTCAGTTTTGCGTTCGATACGCAAGACCCTGAGGCGATGGCGCAAACGATTAGCAAGGTTGGCGAGGTTCAGCGTGTTAGCGTGCAAGAGGCGACGCGGCTTGGCTTTTGGTTGCCAGATGGGCCAAACGGCGAGCGCAATTTTGACAACCCTGTGCCCGACCGCTTGGGTCAGGTTGAAGTGCCAGTTTGGCGGCACGCTTGCATCAATATTCCGCATCCGCTACTCAAACAAGGGCTTGTCATTTTGGACACGCCAGGGCTCAACGCGGTGGGCGTTGAGCCAGACCTCACGATGGCGCTCTTGGGGCAAGCGCAGGCAACGCTGTTTGTGCTGGGCGCAGATACGGGCGTGACGAAATCTGATCTTGATTTGTGGCGCGAACATCTCAATCACGCGGGGGCGACGCACATTCCGCGTTACGCAGTGTTAAACAAAATTGACACGCTGTGGGACGACTTAAAAACACCTGCCGAAGTGATTACCGAGTTAGAAAAACAATGCCAAAGCACCGCGCAGCTACTCAGCATAGGCCGCCAATCGGTGGTTGCCGTGTCGGCGCAAAAAGGATTGCTTGCAAAAATTAAAAATGATGCCGAGCTATTGGCGCGAAGCGGTCTGCCTGAGCTGGAAGCCTTGTTGGGCAGCCATTTGGTGATGCAGCGCCAAACGATTATTCAGCAAAACTGCATGAGTGGAATGCGGCATCTGCAAAACGCGGCGGCGCGTAAGCTAGAGCAGCGCTATCAAAGCGTCGCGCAGCACATCAAAGAATTGCAAACGCTGGCGGGTCAAAACGCGCAAGAGAGTCAAGTGATGCAGGATCGATTGACGGATGAGCGGCAAGCGGTTGAGCGTGCGGCGACGGCGTTTACGAGCCTCAAAGACCTTTGCGTCGCAGGCGCGGCGCGGGCATTGATTCCCTTAAGTGCGCTTGCGATGCAGGCGCACAAGCAATCGGTTGAGCAGGCTTTGCAAGGCGGCTTGCTGGGCGTGGGTATGCGGGCGGGATACGAAAAAAGTTTTGATCGCTTGCAGCTTGCGATGCAAAAATCGCAAGGCTTGCTGACACAGTTGCATGCTGAGTTGGTGCAAAAAACGCAAACCATTAATACGCGGCATGGCTTTGCGCTGGCGATTGCGCCAAGCCCTTTGCTGACGCAGTTTGCCGATACATTGCGAGATATTCGGCTCGCGTATTTGCAGCATCTCACGCTGGGCAACCGCTGGCGCTGGATGAGCAAAGACTATTCGCAGCGCATCGGACAAACGCTGCATGAACAAGTGCAATCGGTGGTGGATGCCGTGCGAGGCGAAGTTGAGCGCTGGGCAAAAAATACCGAGCTGCTACTGACCACCGAGCTGGCTGAGCGACAACACAATTTAGCCAAACGCGAGGCATCGATTGCGCAGGCAAACGATGCACCAAAAAGCATGGCCGAGCGGCTCTCTGCGTTGGACGCGGAATTGGAGGCCATCCGCACGCAGGGCAAACAATTGGTTGCGCTTGCGCGGGATTGATCGGGCGCATGGCGAGTCTGTTCTCTCGCAAAGTGATCGCGTGGCAAGCCACGCATGGCCGGCATAGTTTGCCTTGGCAGATGAGGCAAGGCCCTTATTCGGTGTGGCTCTCCGAGGTGATGTTGCAGCAAACGCAAGTCGCGACTGTGCAGAACTTTTATCCGCAATTTCTAGCCAAATTTCCAACGGTTAAGAGCCTGGCAGCTGCTCCGCTAGATGATGTGCTCGCGCTTTGGAGCGGCATGGGCTACTACACCCGTGCGCGTAATTTGCACCGCGCAGCCAATCAAGTGATGACGGATTTTGGCGGCGAATTTCCTAAAACGGCCGAAGGTCTCGAACAATTGGTCGGCGTAGGGCGCTCAACCGCTGCCGCGATTGCTGCCTTTTGTTATGGCGAGCGCGTGGCGATTTTGGATGGCAATGTCAAGCGCGTATTGGCTCGCGTGTTGGCGTTCGAGGGGGACTTGGCAAACGCGGCTCAGGTGCGTCTTTTGTGGGATAAGGCGATTGCGCTGCTACCGACACACAATCTCAAAAAAACCATGCCAGCCTATACGCAAGGCTTGATGGATATGGGCGCAACACTGTGCCATGCCCGCGCACCAGACTGCGTAAGCTGTCCCGTGGCATCCATTTGCAAAGCCAGTATCAGCAAGGCTTGCGAGGCATACCCTATTAAAAAAAAGAAGCTCAAACGCAGCACCGAATCGATCTGGTTACTCCACGCTACGCGCAAGTCGAGGCAAGGCGACGCGGTGCTACTCCAGCAGCGGCCACTGGACGGCGCATCCAAAGTGTGGGCGGGCTTGTTTAGCTTGCCGCCATTTGCGAGCGAGGCGGCGCTGCAAGCCGCTGTGCCCCAGGCTTTGCATCCGCAGCTCGTGTTTCAACCCGTATTCAAACACGTGCTAACGCATAAAGATATGTGGTTGCACGTTGTGCGGGTCCAACTACCCGCGAATAGCAAATTACCAGCCGTGCAGGGCGATTGGTTTGCGCTTGGCGATGCACTGCTGCTTGGGCTGCCCGCGCCAATTAGGAAGTTGCTGGCGGCGCAGTAATCATCTCTCACGCGCACGAATCGATTTATAGTTAGCGCCTTGTCATGGAGAGCAAAAGAGGAGCGAGTCAATGCCGAATCAAATGTTGTTAGGTCAGCGTGTTTTGATTACGCATGCTGATGCGTTTATGGGGCCTGTGCTGTGCGAGGTGTTTGCCAATCACGGGGCTGTGGTGATGGCGAATAGTGACCCACTCACCCGTGCGGATGCGCCTGCGGCTGTGATTGCTGGCGCAGGGCCAATTGATGTGCTGGTGGTTAACTTGGCGATGCCTGCGCCAACGACTGAGGCGACGGATGTAACCGATGCCGAGTGGGATGACGTGTTTGCGGCGCTGGTGCATCCGCTGCCCCGTTTGTGCCGTGCCGCTTTGCCCGCCATGATTGAGCGGCGTGCGGGCAAAATTTTGCTGATGGGCAGTGCCTCTGCACTGCGCGGAATGAAGCGCGCGTCCACATATAGCGCGGCTCGCGGTGCGCAGTTGGCTTATGTGCAATCGGTGGGCGTGGAGGTTGCGCCGCACAACGTGCAAGTCAATGCGATTGCGCAAAATTTTGTTGAAAACCCAACTTACTTTCCGCCCGAAGTGCAGAGCAATCCCAAGTTTCAAGAGCGGATGCGGCGTGAAGTACCGCTAGGGCGCTTGGTAGGCGCGACAGAAGACGCAGAATTTGCCGCCTATCTGTGTAGCAAATCCGCCAATTGTTTTGTCGGTCAGGTGTTTCCAGTGTGTGGCGGCTGGGTGACACGTTAGTGCTGGGCGATGCGTTAGTGGACGCGTTAGTGATTTGTAGGTAGTCGTCCCTGCAAAATTCAATTTCAAGCTCCTCATACCCCGCGCGCCAGCGGCGCGATCAGTCGAGCAGGCATCAAAGGTAGTAATAAAAAATCAATTGCCTGCTCAATTCCCCTGCACAGCGCATAAAAAATAGGGCGCAAAAAAAGCCAGTCTAGGGCTTTGATGCCCTTAGCCGCAATCGCCCTCATCAGCCAGCG
>JASGCK010000003.1:171126-301049 GCA_030054145.1 Cytophagales bacterium | reverse complement strand
CCACGCGGTTGACGGCAATGGCGGTGCTGCTGGGTTGATTGAAGATGACTGTGTTGCCTGCACCGATGCTAAAGGACTGCCAGTTAGCGCCCAGCACGTTTGAGCTTTGGTTAACGGTGAGGGTGTTGCCCGCCGTAGAGATTGAGCCTGTACCTGATGTAACAACTCCGCCTGTGGGGAGTACAGACTGAGCGGACTGGGCAGACTGTGTGGATTGGGCGTAAGCAACGCTTTGGAAGCCTTGTGCGCCTAAAACGGCCGCAGCGATGGCAAAGGATGAAAGGGCTAGGCGAAAGCCATTGGTATCCGCTAAATTGGCACTGGGCCCTGCTGTTGCGCCAGTACTCTTGCCCTGCGAGGTCACTGTTTCAGCGACCGCAATAAGCAATCCTTTTTTCTTATTAAATATAATTTTATATAGATTTTTATTCATAAATAATATACAGTTTTAACTGGTAATCGTTTTTTCGGAAACTACTATAGCACCTAATAACATTGCTGATAGGTAACAAGTTTGTATATTACACTAAATCCCTACAGTATTCGATATTTTTTATTTGCACCTCGTTAACTTAATATTCCACCTTTCTCGAATACTAAAGAATTAAAAAAATACTAAATCTTTAGATTTTTGAAGGACTCTCTGCATAACCCGTTCGCCCTACGCTTGTCGAAGGGTCAGTATTTGATTTGCGCTGGCTTGGGCAGGCTCAGCCTGAACGGTAATGAGGTTATGCAGAGCGTCCTTAACAAGCGTTCTACCCCTGCGCAGCAACCCGATCCGCTTTGCTGTGCAGTTTGTTAAGTGCGCTGATATAGGCCTTGGCGCTGGCGACAATGATGTCGGGGTCTGCGCCTACGCCGTTGACGACGCGGCCGCCCGTTTGCAAGCGCACCGTGACTTCTCCTTGGCTCTCGGTGCTTCCGCTGATGGCGTTCACCGAATAGAGCACCATCTCTGCCCCGCTTGTGGCATGGGTTTCAATAGCCTTTAAGGATGCGTCTACGGGCCCGTTGCCCTGTGATTCACCCGTGACCTCTTTGCCGCCAATGGTGAAAATGACTTTTGCGTGAGGGCGCTCGCCTGTCTCGCTGGTTTGTTTGAGTGACACGAAGGCGTAGTGCTCGTTATCGGCTGCCACGTTCTCTTCGCTGACCAAGGCGAGAATGTCTTCGTCAAAAATATCGGATTTTTTATCGGCGAGTTCTTTGAATTTGGCGAAGGTCGCGTTGACCTCGGCTTCGGACTCCATGCTCACGCCCAACTCTTGCAAACGCTGTTTGAAAGCGTTGCGTCCCGACAATTTGCCAAGCACCATTTTGTTGTTTGTCCAGCCCACATCCTCGGCCTTCATCACTTCGTAGGTTTCACGCGCTTTGAGCACGCCATCTTGATGGATGCCGCTGGCGTGCGCAAAGGCATTCGCGCCAACAATGGCTTTGTTGGGCTGTACCACAAAGCCCGTGGTTTGGCTCACCATGCGGCTTGCCGCCAAAATTTGTTTTGTGTCTACGCGCGTGGTTAAGTTGAAATAATCGGCACGAGTTTTGAGTGCCATCACCACCTCTTCCAAGCTGCAATTGCCTGCCCGCTCGCCAAGGCCGTTGATGGTGCACTCCACTTGCCGTGCGCCGCCAATCTTTACGCCCGCCAAGCTGTTCGCCACAGCCAAGCCAAGGTCGTTGTGGCAGTGGACGCTCCACACGGCTTTGTCGGAATTGGGAATGCGGGTACGAAGATCCTTGATGAAGTTGCCATAAAGCTCTGGGATGGCATAGCCCACGGTATCTGGCACGTTGATGGTGGTTGCGCCTTCTGCAATCACGGCCTCCAAGACGCGGCACAAAAAGTCGGGGTCGCTGCGGTAACCGTCTTCGGGCGAGAACTCGATGTCGTCCATCAAGCTACGGGCGTAACGCGTCGCCTGCTTGGCTTGCTCGAACACTTGGTCGGGAGTCATGCGGAGCTTCTTCTCCATGTGCAAAGCACTGGTGGCAAGGAACAAGTGCAAGCGACCACGGTTGGCAGACTTCAAAGCCTCAGCAGCGCGAGAAATATCACGGTCATTCGCACGGGCGAGCGAGCAAATAGTCGAGTCTTTAATCACATCGGAAATGGCTTTCACACATTCAAAGTCGCCATTGCTGGAAGCGGCAAAGCCCGCCTCAATCACATCGACCTTGAGGCGCTCCAATTGACGTGCAATGCGGAGCTTTTCGTCCCGCGTCATGGACGCGCCTGGGCTTTGTTCGCCATCGCGCAAGGTGGTGTCAAAAATGATGAGTTGGTCTGACATTTAAAAGCTCCTAAAAAAAATAAAACTAACACGCAAAAAATTTGGACATAAAAAAACCCGTTGGTGTTAACAACGGGCTAGTTGAGAGTTTTTGCTTCGAATTTTTTTAGATGCAAAAAAACTGCTGCCCGTTGGCGGGTAGCAGTAGTAGCAAAGTAGAAGAAAAATTGAAATTCATGGGTTGGAATATAGCACAGGTCAGATTTACAAAAATTTAATAGCCCCAATCACGATACCGCCCACTGTGAGCGAAATGAGCATCCCCACTTACCTTTACCATCTTGATCTTTTTATGCGCCTGCTACTGATGCAGCCCTTTTTCATCAGGCTCATCAATCGAGGTGCTAATCACGCTTGCGGGCTGCCCTCGCATTCGTTTAGAGATGAGCACCGCATAGCCGCTCAGTCCGTACACGACAAAGATGCCGAACAGCACGGATGGTGGATCAAGGCTAATCAAAGCATAGGCAATCGCAATCGCAACCAGCACCACGAAGGGCACCGTCTTTTTCATTCTCATGTCTTTAAAGCTATAAAAAGGGACGTTGGTCACCATCGTCAAACCCGCATAAAGCGTCACAGCAAACATGACCCACACCACATCTTTGCCTTTCACACCTAGCTCGATGCACATCCACATAAATCCCACCACCAAGGCAGCGGCGGCGGGGGACGGTAGACCTTGGAAGTAGCGCTTGTCCACCACGGCGGTGTTCACGTTGAAACGTGCCAAGCGCAGCGCTGCGCAGGAGCAATACACAAAGGCGGCTACCCATCCCCAGCGGCCAATATCTCGCAGTGCCCATTCGTAGGCAATGAGTGCTGGCGCAGCACCAAATGAAACCATATCAGCCAGTGAATCCATTTGCGCACCAAATTCGCTTTGGGTATGAGTCATACGGGCGACGCGGCCGTCTAGGCTGTCTAAAACCATAGAGGCAAAAATACCCACAGCGGATAGATCGAAGCGCCCGTCCATGGCCATCACGATGGCGTAAAACGCGCCAAACAGCGCCGCCAAAGTGAAGAGATTGGGTAGGACATAAATGCCCTTGTGACGCGGGGAAGAGTCGGGTGTGGGTTTGTTTTCCATATTAGTTGCGTGACTTGTCTACTAGCTTATTAGCCTTAATCCAAGGCATCATAGCTCGAAGTTTTTCGCCCACAATTTCAATGGGATGCTCAGCATTCAAGCGGCGACGGCTAATGAGTGTGGGTGCGCCGGCTTTGTTTTCCAGGATGAAGCTCTTGGCGTACTCACCCGTTTGAATGTCCTTCAAACATTGCTTCATCACGGCTTTTGTCTCGGCCGTCACGATGCGTGGACCGGTCACGTACTCGCCGTACTCTGCATTGTTGGAGATGGAGTAGTTCATGTTGGCGATGCCGCCTTCATAGATCATGTCAACAATCAGTTTCAGTTCGTGCAAGCACTCGAAGTACGCCATTTCTGGTGCGTAGCCAGCTTCGGTCAAGGTCTCAAAGCCCGCTTTGATGAGCTCCACCGCACCGCCGCACAAAACGGCTTGCTCACCGAACAAATCGGTTTCAGTTTCTTCGCGGAAGTTGGTCTCGATAATGCCAGCTTTGCCACCGCCGTTAGCCATTGAGTACGACAGTGCCAGTTCTTTGGCTTTGCCCGAGTTGTCTTGGTACACCGCGATCAAGTGCGGCACACCGCCGCCCTGCGCATACGTGCCACGCACCGTGTGGCCTGGCGCTTTAGGCGCAACCATCCACACGTCTAAATCTGCACGCGGCGTAACCAGCCCGTAGTGGACGTTAAAGCCATGCGCAAACACAAGCGACGCGCCCTGCTTGATGTTGGGTTCTACGTCGTTTGCGTATACCGCGCCAATTTGCTCATCGGGCAGCAAAATCATGACCACATCAGCCGCTTTGACGGCATCCGCCACTTCCATAACCTTCAAACCAGCTTTGCCTGGTTTGTCCCAAGAAGCACCGCCCTTACGCAAGCCAACAATGACTTTCACGCCGCTATCGTTCAAATTTTGCGCATGGGCATGACCTTGCGAGCCATAACCAATGATGGCAACAGTCTTACCCTTAATGACGCTAAGGTCACAATCTTTGTCGTAAAAAACTTTCATTTGGATTTCCTTTAAGTTAAATTTTTTTGCCCCGTTCGTCCTGAGCCTGTCGAAGGCTTCGACAAGCTCAGCCCGAACGGAAGCGGGTGGCTGAGCTTGCAAGTTCATCTCAAAGTCGAAGAATTCTCTCGCCCCGTCCAATACCTGATGCGCCCGAGCGTACCGTTTCCAAAATCGCGCTTTTATCAATGGCTTGCAAAAACGCATCATTTTTAACCAGATCACCCGTCAACTCAATCGTGTAACTCTTGTCGGTGACGTCGATGATGCGACCACGGAAAATTTCCGCCATGCGCATCATCTCTTCGCGCTCTTTACCGACTGCACGAACCTTCACCATCATCAGTTCGCGCTCGGTGTACGCGCCCTCAGTGAGGTTAATCACTTTGACAACTTCAATCAAACGATTCAAGTGCTTGGTGATTTGCTCAATCACTTCATCAGATCCCGAAGTATGAATCGTCATGCGTGACAGCGTTGGGTCTTCGGTGGGCGCAACAGTCAAGCTCTCGATGTTATAGGCGCGAGCCGAAAAAAGTCCAACCACGCGCGATAGTGCGCCCGCTTCGTTTTCTAGCAACACGGCAATGATGTGCTTTTTCATTTACAGATCCTCCGAGCCAAGGTTATTGCTAGGATTGGTGAGCAGCATCTCGGTGATGCCCTTACCAGCTTGAACCATCGGAAATACATTTTCAGTTTGATCGGTTCGGATATCCAAAAAGACCGTCCGGTCCTTCAGTCTGCGTGCTTCGCGCAGCGCAGGCTCCACATCTTCTGGGCGCTCAACCTTGATGCCGACGTGCCCGTAAGCCTCAGCCAGCTTCACAAAGTCGGGTAGCGCGTCCATGTAGCTGTGGCTATAACGCCCCGAATACTCAATCTCTTGCCACTGACGCACCATGCCCAAATAGCGATTATTCAGCGCCAAAATTTTGATCGGCGTGTTGTATTGAAAGCACGTTGATAGCTCTTGAATACACATTTGCACCGAGCCCTCACCCGTTACGCAAAACACCTCGCTATCTGGCTTAGCAAGCTTAATGCCCATAGCATAAGGAATACCCACACCCATCGTGCCAAGACCGCCCGAATTAATCCAGCGGCGTGGGTCTTTGAACTTGTAGTACTGCGCCGCCCACATCTGGTGTTGCCCCACGTCGGAGGTGATATAGACATCATCGTCTTTGGTCATGTTCCAAAGCGTTTCAATCACTTTTTGCGGCTTGATCACAACCGTGTTGTCGCTGTCGTACTTCATGCAATTTTTAGCGCGCCAGCCTTCAATTGTTTTCCACCAATCGGCAAGTGCCGCTGTATCAGGCTTGAGGCCAGTCTCCTTGATCATGCCCATGAGTTCGATTAGCACGTCTTTCACGTCGCCAACAATGGGCACATCGACTTTTACGCGCTTAGAAATACTCGATGGATCGATGTCAATGTGAATGATCTTGCGTTCGTTCTGCGCAAAATGCTTAGGGTTGCCAATCACACGGTCATCAAAGCGCGCACCAATGGCAATCAGCACATCGCAATGCTGCATGGCGTTGTTGGCCTCAATTGTGCCGTGCATCCCAAGCATCCCTAAAAATTGAGGATGATTGGCATCAATCGCGCCTAGTCCCATCAAGGTATTGGTGCATGGGTAGCCCAGCATTTCCACCAAATGACGTAGCTCGCCTGTGGCGTTGCTCAAAATCGCACCGCCACCCGAATAAATATAAGGACGCTTTGCACCAAGCAGCAACTGCATGGCCTTTTTGATTTGCCCCGTATGCCCCTTCATCACAGGCTGATACGAGCGCATATCCACCGACTTTGGATAGCCCGCGTAAGCTGTCTTTTTGAACGACACATCCTTAGGAATATCAATCACCACAGGACCTGGACGACCGGTGCGAGCAATATGAAACGCTTTTTTAACCGTCATGGCTAAGTCGCGCGGGTCTTTGATTAAAAAGTTGTGCTTCACAATCGGGCGCGTAATGCCAACCGTATCGCACTCTTGGAAGGCATCCAGTCCAATCGCATGCGTGGGCACATTGCCTGTGATGATGACCATCGGGATGCTATCCATATACGCGGTTGCAATTCCCGTAATCGCATTGGTAACACCAGGACCCGAAGTGACCAGCGCCACCCCCACCTCGCCCGTGGCGCGTGCGTAGCCATCGGCTGCGTGCACCGCCGCTTGTTCGTGCCGCACTAAGACATGCTGGATTTTGTCTTGACGGTACAGTGCATCGTAGAGATACAAAACCGCACCGCCAGGGTAGCCCCAAATGTGTTTGACGTTTTCTTCAATAAGAGCGCGGACAAGAATTTCCGAGCCCATTAAATCTTCCGCCTGAGAAGAATTTTTTAATTGTGTGTTTGTTTCCATGAACAACCTTTCGCGAATTTCAGTTGAAAAACCTTGGGTGCCGAGCAGAAGACTCTCTTTTGGAGAGACTGATCGACTTAGAATCCAAAGCATGGATCGTCAAGATAAGATGATCGACTCAGAATTCGTTTGATAAGCCCTCGATTATCGCATACCCCTCTCGCTCGTCTCTGTTCACCACACTTTAAAGCTGACTTTTGGCCACACCACTAGAACTCTCCAACTTTCTCAAAGAGACCGAACGACGAGCCTTCAAACGCAGTCTGTACCACGTCCGTAATGAGGAATCGGCGCTGGATATCGTGCAAGACAGCATGATGAAGCTCTCCATCCACTATGGCGACAAACCCGCAGAAGAGCTTCCCATGCTGTTTGCGCGAATTTTGTCCAACACTACGCTAGATTGGTTTCGAGCGCAAAAGAAAGATCGCGCTATTTTTAGCAATTTCAGTGATTTTGGCTCTGGCAATGATGATGAAGATTCTGATATTTTGGAGACGCTGGAAGTTTTGGATACCTCCTTGCAGCACGAGAGTTCGGAGACGAGCTTCAATCGAAAAGAAACGCTTAAGTTGCTGGAAAACGCAATTGAAAAGCTACCTGCACGTCAACGAGAAGCGTTCCTTTTGCGTTATTGGGAGGAGATGGATGTCGCAGAGACTGCGGCGGCCATGGGATGTACCGAGGGCAGCGTCAAAACACATTGCTCACGCGCATGCCAAGCTTTAAGTAAATCGCTTAAAGAGATTGGAGTAAAGCTATGACACATAAAACTATATTCGTGACTCAAGATCACTTTGCCGCCAACCTGATGGCGCACTTCAACGCGGTAACAAATTCTGTTACCCCTGATATTGCCGAACGCCTACGGTTTGCGCGTCAACGCGCACTAGACGCTCAAAAAGTAGCGCAGCTTGCAACTACCACCTCGCTCGCACCGCAAACTGGCGGCACGGCGGTATGGGGCGGTGGTCGATTTGACTTCTTCTCAAAATGGAGCACGGTTCTGCCTTTGATTGCGCTCATCGTTGGGCTGATTGCGATTAACCAAGTTCAAAACGACTACCGCGCCAAAGAGTTGGCGGATATTGATGCCGAAATTTTGATCGACGATTTACCGCCTGTCGCATACACCGATCAAGGATTTGGCCAGTTCCTCAAATCGCAAATGGGGCGTTAATTGGTGCTGTTCAATCGTCGTCCTTTGTTCTTGCCGCTTTCATTGTTTTTAATGATTTTTTGTCGCCGCTTTGCGCCGCTGGCGCTGGTGCTCGGCTTTTGTTCAGCGCTGTTTGCGCAGACGCCAAATCCTGTCCCCCCTCAAGCCCCCGTGCCCGCAGCTACCCACGGGAAGGCAGTCAAAACGACCCCGCTCTCTTCGCCCACATGGACAGAGATCAAGCCTGAGCAGCAAAGTGCCTTGGCTCCTTTGCAACCCGAGTGGCAAAAAATGAGTGCTGGGCAAAAACGCAAGTGGCTAGAGATTTCCAAAAGCTATGGCAAGCTCAATCCAGAAGGTCAAGCCAAACTACAAGAGCGGATGCGCGATTGGGTAGGACTCTCACCCGAAGAACGTGCGCAAGCTCGACTTAATTTTTCGACAGCAAAAACATTAAATCCTGAAGAAAAACAAAAGCAATGGCAAGCCTACCAAGCGCTCAGCCCCGAAGAAAAGCAACAGCTTCAAAAGAAAGCCAAGGCAAGTCAACCCAATAGCGCAGCCCTCGCCGCTAAGCCACAAAATAAAATTGTGCCTGTCAAAAAAACCGATCCGAAACCAATCGCGCAATGATGACGCCTAGTCTTTATCGCAGACTAGCCGCTTGGGTTTATGAAGGGCTTCTTCTCTTTGCCATCTGCGCCATAACGGGGCTTTTGTTTAGCTTGGCAACGCAAAGCACCCATGCGCTGACGCACCATGTCGCCCTTAGCGTTGTTTTGTTCTTTGTGCTGGGCGGTTATTTCGCATGGTTTTGGTCTAAAGGTCAAACCTTAGCCATGAAGACTTGGCGCTTCAAAGTTACCGATCAGCTCGGTCGCCCGCCATCCTTGCAGCGTGCCGCATTGCGCTATGTTTTGTCATGGCTTTGGTTTGCCCCGCCACTTGTTGCGTTGGCCATGACTGATCTCACCCAACCACGGCTTTACGCCACTTTATTTGGCTGGATCATTGCGTATACGGCTTTGGCTAAAGTTCATCCTTCCGGTCAATTTATTCACGACAGACTCGCGGGTACGCGTTTGGTTACAGTTGAAAGCAATGAATCAAAAAAAAGTCAACCCTCAAAAACTACGTAGCGGACTCGTGCGCGTCTGGTATGCATTGGGCTACTCACTGGCGGGGCTAAAAGCTGGCTGGGGCGAAACGGCGTTTCGGCAAGAAACCATTTTTGCCATTTTTTTATTACCGTTGTCGTTTTGGCTTGGTCGCACGTGGATGGAGACTGCGCTTCTTGCGGGCACAGTTTTGCTGGTCGGTATCGTTGAGCTGCTCAATACCGCTATTGAATCCGCAATTGACCGCATTAGTCCTGAATGGCACGACCTCTCCAAACGCGCTAAAGACACGGGCTCTGCGGCCGTGTTACTCAGCGTAGTGCTATGCATAGGCGTGTGGATGGCGGCACTCATCACAAAATTCAATTCATGACAAACCTCGCGCCAACTATCTCGCTTGCCGTTTATTGCGGCTCACGCAGCGGCAATCATTTTGCGTATCAAGAGGCTGCGATTGCGGTCGGGCACTGGGTTGGCGAGCGCGGCGGGCAAATCGTCTATGGCGGCGGTAAAACTGGCTTGATGGGCATTGTTGCCAACGCCGCCCTTGATGCAGGCGCACAAGTGATTGGCGTTATTCCCAAAAGCTTAGTAGCCCGCGAGCACGCCAATACGCGCTGCACCGAACTCATCATCGTGGACACGATGCATGAGCGCAAAGCGATCATGGCTGAGCGCGCGAATGCCTTTTTGGCAATGGCAGGCGGCATCGGTACGTTTGAAGAAATCATTGAGCAATGGGTTTGGCTACAGCTCGGCTATCACAGCAAGCCCATTGGTTTTTTAAACACGCGCGGCTACTACGACACATTTCTACAAGCCATGCATCACGCCATGGACGAGGGCTTTATGAGCGAGAGTCAAATCGATCTGCTCAAACATGGCGATAACGTGCAAAACTTGCTTGCTCACATTTATCCAAATCGCTAATTACAATGACGCCATGACTGAACAAAAAATCCACTTCAAAAATCTGCGCTCGGACAACATTACCCAAGGTAAATCGCGCGCCCCGAACCGCTCCATGTACTACGCCATGGGCTATACCGAAGCCGACTTTGGCAAGCCGATGATTGGTGTCGCCAACGGCCACAGCACGATTACGCCGTGCAATAGTGGCTTGCAAAAGTTGGCGGATGCAGCCGTTGCGGGCATTGAAGAAGCTGGCGGCAACGCCCAAATCTTTGGCACGCCCACCATTTCGGATGGCATGGCGATGGGCACGGAGGGCATGAAGTACTCGCTGGTCTCGCGCGAGGTGATTGCCGATTGCATCGAGACTTGCGTGCAAGGTCAGTGGATGGACGGCGTGGTGGTAGTCGGCGGCTGCGACAAAAATATGCCAGGCGGCATGATGGGAATGCTCCGCGCCAATGTACCTGCGATTTATGTGTACGGCGGAACGATTCTCCCAGGGCGCTACAAAGGGCAAGACCTCAACATCGTGAGCGTGTTTGAAGCCGTCGGGCAAAACGCCGCAGGCAACATGAGCGACGAA
This sequence comes from Cytophagales bacterium, assembly GCA_030054145.1. GTDB lineage: Bacteria > Pseudomonadota > Gammaproteobacteria > Burkholderiales > Burkholderiaceae_C > JASGCK01. The sequence goes on along the minus strand of JASGCK010000003.1, from coordinate 290,483 downwards.
GACCTACGCGAAATCGAAATGCGCGCGATTCCAGGCTCGGGCTCATGCGGCGGTATGTATACCGCTAACACCATGAGCTCGGCGTTTGAAGCACTCGGCCTATCGTTGCCCTACTCCTCCACGATGGCAAACCCGCATGACGAGAAACAAAACTCCGCCAAAGAATCTGCCAAAGTGCTGATGAACGCGATCAAGCTAGGACTCAAACCGCGCGACATCGTGACGAAGAAAGCGCTGGAGAATGCCGTCGCTGTCATCATGGCAACGGGCGGCTCAACCAATGCCGTACTGCACTTTTTAGCAATTGCCCATGCGGCTGGTGTTGAGTGGACGATTGATGACTTTGAGCGCATCCGCAAAAAAGTCCCCGTCATTTGCGACCTCAAACCATCGGGCAAATATCTGGCAGTTGACCTGCACCAAGCAGGCGGCATTCCGCAAGTGATGAAAGTGCTTTTAAACGCAGGCTTGCTCCACGGCGAGTGCATGACGATTTCAGGCCAAACCCTTGCCGAAGTTTTAAAGGATGTGCCAGACGCGCCCCGTGCCAACCAAGACGTGATTCGCACCATCGACAAAGCGCTCTACAAAGAAGGGCATTTGGCGATCTTGAAGGGCAACCTCTCGCCCGAAGGCTGCGTCGCTAAAATCACGGGACTCAAAAACCCCGTCATCACAGGCCCAGCCAAATGTTTTGACGACGAACAATCGGCGCTAAAAGCCATTTTGGACGGGAAAATTACACATGGCGACGTGATGGTGCTGCGCTACCTCGGCCCCAAAGGCGGCCCTGGGATGCCTGAAATGCTCGCGCCCACTGGCGCACTGATTGGCGCAGGACTTGGTGAAACAGTTGGACTCATCACCGACGGGCGCTTTAGCGGCGGCACATGGGGCATGGTGGTCGGTCACGTCGCGCCTGAAGCTTATGAAGGCGGCAACATTGCCCTGATTGAAAACGGCGACAGCGTCACGATTGATGCGCGGCAGTTGTTGCTGCAATTAAACGTGGACGATGCAACGCTAGCCAAGCGCCGCGCCGCATGGGTCAAACCCCAGCCGCGCTACACACGCGGCGTGCAAGCCAAGTTTGCCTTCAACGCATCTAGCGCATCCAAAGGCGCTGTGCTCGATTTGTATTGATCAGTTAGCCGTCAGTCAACTGATTGAGAATCCCACCGCTGATCACTTACCGTTTTATATTTAAGAAAGTAGCTTCATGAAAAAAATCATCATCGCGACCACCTTGTCACTCACGGCTTTATTTGCCAGCCAAGCAGCTTGGGCAGATCAAGCGTTAGCCACAGCAAAAAACTGCATGACCTGCCACACCATTGACAAAAAAATCCTTGGCCCTGCGTATAAAGATGTGGCTGCAAAATACAAAGGGCAAGCCGATGCCGTGGCTAAGCTAACCACCTCTATTCTCAAAGGAAGCACAGGTAAATGGGGAGCTATTGCCATGCCCGCCAATGCACAAGTGAGCGAAGCGGAAGCCAAGAAATTAGCCGCATGGGTTTTGGCGCTCAAATAAATCAGCAGCCAGCCAACCAGTCAACCAACAAAAAAGAGAGCCGTGGCTCTCTTTTTTTTTCACTTCACCGCACCGCTCTTCATGGGGAGGGTGCTTATTTTTGATTGTGGTAGTGGATGGAGTCTTCGCGGGTGGGTGATCGCGGGTGGGTGATCGCGCCACCCATCAGGCAGCCACAAAAGCGGCAAGGTCGGTATTGAATTGTGTCGCTTGCTCCCAAAATGGCATATGACCCGATTCAGAATAAGACACCAACGAACCACCCGACGCTTTCGCGATCAACCCTGCGGTAAAGGGCAACACGATGACATCGTGCGCACCCGTCATTGCGATCACTGGCACGCCTGCCGCCTTGATTGCTGGCAGCAAATTGCGGTCATAGTCTTCGGGTGTTTTGGGGCGACCAGTCAGGGTCGAGCGACGACTGGCTGGCGTGGCCAACATATTAAAAGCCAGCGCAAATGCCAACTCGCTTGCAGGCAGTGGCCGATGCGTGCAGGCCTTGATAAAGTTGAGTGTGCCACGCGCGTTGATGGCAGCATCGTCATTCATCATCAGTGGCAGGTTAGAGAGGATCCCAGGGCCAAATGTGTTGACGGCGTTGGCATCGGAACTACGGCCGTAGCCAGCATCCACAAACATTACTTTTGAAGCAGCCGAGGGGCCCGCAAGCGCCAACCAATCTAAAATCACAACCCCGCCAAGCGACCAACCCACAACCGCAGGCTTGACCAACCCCATCGCAGTCACCACTGCCTGCACATCTTCCGCCATGTTCTTTGGTGCATAGGTGCCAGCTGGTTTGTCTGACTCACCGTGACCGCGCAGATCTAGAGTCACTATACGAAAGCGCGCGAGCAGCATAGGGTCGGTGAACTGCTTCAGCCAAGACAGGCGACTCTGAGAGAAGCCATGCACAAGCAAAATAGGTTTGCCAGCTGGGTTGCCGTAATCGTTCACGTTGATCTTCGTTCCGTCGGCACTGGTGACGCGACTGGCCTTACCCGCAGGAATTTCGGGAAAACTCAGGTCTATCGCCGCACTTTGCGCCTGTCCAATGGAAGGCCAGAGCGTGCCAGTCGCCAGACCCGTGGCCATTAGCCCAAGTATTCCCCTGCGTGAAGTTTCAACAAGACTGGAATGGTTACTCATCATGAATCTCCTAGGTTTAATGAATGTGGATGATTGTGCGCTATTTTCGAGCGGGAATCCAGGGTATCAAAACTTAAAGCTTAGTCTTCACCCACGCATTCACGCTTTGCAGCGCCACGCCTAGCTTGCTAGCATCCGTGCCGCCAGCCATTGCTAAATCAGGCTTGCCGCCGCCTTTACCGCCGACCTGACCCGCCACAAAGTTCACCAGATCACCGGCTTTGACCTGCGCCGTCACGTCGCTCGTCACGCCAACCGCAAGTTGCACCTTGCCTGCGTCCACGGCAGCCAGTACCACAATGCTAGATTTCAGTTTGTCTTTGAGTAGCGCAATCATGCTCTGCAAGCCTTTGGAATCAAGGCCTTCCAGCTCGGCAACCAAGAGCTTGGTGCCGTTCACATCCACCGCTTTGGCAACCAAATCGCCCGTTTGACTGGAAGCGAGCTTGCCTTTCAAAGCGGACACTTCTTTCTCAAGTGTCTTCATCTGCACTTGCATCATCTCAAGCCTTGAACCCAGCTCAGACGGACTGGTCTTGAGCGATTGCGCCGCCGCATCCACCGTATGCTCAAGTGTCTGCAAATAATGGAGTGCGTTCATACCCGTGACAGCCTCGATCCGCCGCACACCCGAAGCAATGCCGCTCTCACCCACGATTTTGAAGAGTCCAATGTCACCCGTGCGCTGCACGTGCGTACCGCCGCACAGCTCTTTAGATGAGCCAATCTCTAGCACGCGAACCGTGTCACCGTACTTCTCGCCAAACAGCATCATCGCGCCCGTGGCTTTGGCGGCTTCGATTTCCATGACCTTGGCAGATGCTGCCGCGTTGGCCAAAATTTCTGCGTTGACCTTCGCTTCAATCGCGGTGATCTGGGCAGCGGTCACAGGCGCGTTGTGTGCAAAGTCAAAGCGCGTGCGCTCCGCATTGACTAACGACCCCTTTTGCTGCACATGATCGCCCAGCACCTCGCGCAAAGCCTTGTGCATCAAGTGCGTGGCGCTGTGGTTGCGCACGGTAGATGCCCGCGAGACCATATCCACCGTGGCCTGCACGGCATCCCCCACGCTGAGCGTACCACTCGTCAAAACGCCGTGATGCGCAAACACATCCGCTTTCATTTTTTGTGTGTCAGTAACGGTGAATGCCGTTTGAGCCGCAAATCCCGTTTGGGCAGCAAAATCGGTTTGGGCAGCAAATCCCGTTTGAGCCGCAAAATCCGTTCGGACTGAGCCTGTCGAAGTCCCAGCTTGCCCCTCAACAAGCGCAGGGCGAACGGTCAGTACGCCGCTATCGCCCACCTGCCCGCCCGACTCGGCATAGAAAGGCGTAACGTCCAAAACCACCACACCGTTTTGACCACTGGCAAGCGACGCAACAGCCACGCCATCGGCATACAGCGCGACCACTTTGGCGGCTTGCTCCAAATGCTCGTAACCCACAAATTCGTTACTCGCGCCGCTGTATTCCAGCGCCTTGTCCATTTTGAACTTGCCTGCGGCGCGTGCCTGATCTTTTTGTTTTGCCATCGCCGCATCAAATCCTGCGGTATCCACCGTCACATCCCGCTCGCGGCATACATCCGCAGACAGATCAAGCGGGAAGCCATATGTATCGTGCAGTTTGAAGGCAACATCACCAGAGAGCACAGCGGTATTGCCTTGCAGAGCATCATCCAAAATTTTCATGCCAATCTCAAGCGTCTCAAAGAAGCGCTCTTCCTCAGCCTTCAGAACCGCCGTAATCCGCGCTTCGTCCGCCGCCAGCTTGGGATACGCCGCGCCCATTTGCTGCACCAAGTCTTTAACGAGCTTGTGGAAGAACGGCGCTTTCTTGCCCAGCTTGTAACCGTGCCGAATCGCACGGCGCACGATGCGGCGCTGCACGTAGCCGCGTCCTTCGTTGCTCGGGTTTACGCCGTCCACCACAAGGAATGAGCAAGCACGGATGTGGTCGGCAATCACGCGCAAGGACTTGTTATCTAAATCGGTCGTGCCCGTCTCGCGTGCAGCCGCTTTGATGAGGGCATCAAAAATATCAATTTCATAGTTGCTGTGAACGTGCTGCAAAATCGCCGAGATGCGCTCCAGCCCCATGCCCGTGTCCACGCACGGCGCAGGCAGCTTCACCAGTGAGCCATCCGCCTGCATATCAAACTGCATGAACACGTGATTCCAAATCTCAATAAAGCGGTCGCCGTCTTCGCCAGGCGAGCCAGGAGGGCCGCCTGGAATGTGTTCGCCGTGGTCATAAAAAATCTCGGAGCACGGACCGCAAGGTCCTGTATCGGCCATCATCCAGAAATTATCGGAAGCGTATTTTTTACCTTTGTTGTCGCCGATGCGGATGATGCGATCCGCAGATAAACCAATCTCATCGTGCCAAATGTCGTAAGCCTCTTGGTCGTCGATGTACACCGTCGCCAGCAAGCGCTCGGGCGGCAGCTTGTACACCTTGGTCAGCAGCTCCCAGCCCCACACCAGCGAGTCGCGCTTGAAATAGTCACCAAAGCTCCAGTTGCCCAGCATCTCAAAAAACGTGTGATGCCGCGCCGTGTAGCCGACATTCTCAAGATCATTGTGCTTGCCGCCTGCCCGCAAACACGCTTGAACAGAAGCGGCGCGGACATACGAGCGTTTATCGCTGCCAAGGAACACATCCTTAAACTGCACCATGCCGCTGTTGGTAAACATCAGCGTCGGGTCATTGCCCGGAACGAGCGGCGATGAAGCCACAACGGTGTGGCCACGCTCAGCATAAAAATCAAGAAATGATTGGCGAATGTCGGAAACTGAGAAGGATGATTTAGTCATCCGCTCATTTTATTTCATAGCTCATGGGTTGCTCCGCCTGTTATGACTTTGCGCATGTCACCAACCGTCTCTATCACTTCAAACAAGGGCTTTTGGCTATTGCTTGAAGAGGAAGAATTGCACCTACCCTACGCTGATTTCCCTTGGTTCAAAAAAGCCACGATGGAGCAGATCACGTCTATTGAACGCCCAGCGCCAGATCATTTGTATTGGCCGATGCTCGATGTGGATTTGTCGGTGCAATCAATCCGCCTGCCAGCGGCGTTTCCTTTGATGTCACACCGATAGGGACAGAGGCATCTTATTTCCCTGTCTTTTTCCAAACGACATCGTTATCAATCGCATAGAGATAACATTTGCGAGTGCCGTCTCTTTCACAAAGCTCCAAGGCCGACTTAATCGAATCAATTCCTTGTTTAGTTTGGCATCCACGCCCAGTATCAGTTATTGCAAATGCTTTTGGATATCCAAGACTCACATATTTGCTATAACTATCTATACAGGCTTGCGAGGCATTTGGTAATGCGCCAATGTCGTCAATCTCCGCAAATTTTGAAGGCGGCAATACCAAACTGGAATCTTGATGACCGCCAGCATGACTGCGCCTCGCTTTTGGATTAGCCAGCGTAGATTTGGCTGGGTCAAGTTCAAAATCAGCGCTTAATCTAACTGTGACCCGATCAAGGTATTCCCGACTTATACCCTCTTCATCACGTCGCTTGGCCTCGCCTGGTTGTCCTAAAAATATACTTAAATGCTGACTCGGGCGCATTTGGGACTTAATGGTCACTTTACCTGTCTCCTGTCCAGCTTGGCATACGACAACTAGATTCCCCCATGCACGGCGCACAGACATTTTGCTAGGTGAAACAAATTCACCAGCAGTTCTGTCGTTTGACCATTTACAAATCGCACCAGTGACGATTTCACCAGCTTTTGTCCTAACCGCAAATTCGATGTCTTGCCCTTCTTCATGACCAAAGGTAAATGCGGAAAGCATCAAAACGGATAGCGCAGTCCCAAACAATTTAATAAAAATGATCCAATTCATTCTGCCCGCTCCTTATTTACTTTTAACTTGATTCGGTCTGGCCCAAACCCATAGCCCCGCGCCCCCCACAATCATAGGTACACACAGCCACTGTCCCATGCTCATGCCAAGGCTTAGGATTCCTAGATGTGCATCTGGCTCACGGAAAAACTCCGCAATAAAACGCATCAGGCCATAGCCGACCAAAAAGAATGCTGCGGTCTGGCCTGATTTGTAATTCGCCTTCGTGCGGTGGCTTGCAAACCACCACAGGCACACAAAGAGTAGCAAGCCCTCTAGCAAAAATTGATAAATTTGCGATGGGTGTCGCGGCAAGCGGCTGGGATCATCCCTGAACAACATCGCCCACGGCAGGCTGGGGTCTGCTGCCCTGCCCCACAGCTCGCCATTGATGAAGTTGCCCACGCGCCCCATTGCCAAACCAGTTGGAACGCATGGTGCGACGAAGTCTGCTACTTGTAAAAAGCTGCGTTTGCGCGTGGCAGCAAACCAAAACATGGAGAGCGTAACGCCCAGCATCCCGCCGTGAAAGCTCATGCCGCCTTGCCAGACATAAAAAATCTCAATCGGATGCGCTGCGTAATACGCGGGTTTGTAGAACAAACAATAGCCGATACGACCACCCACAATCACGCCCATCACGCCTAGGAAAAGAATGTCTTCCACGTCGCGCCGTGTCCATTCTTTGAGACCGATAAACGGAAAATGTTTCAGCCTGCCAATGCCAAGCAGCATAAAAAATCCAAACGCAGCAAGGTAGGTCAGGCCATACCAATGAATGGCGAGTGGCCCTAGTTGCAGCGCAACGGGATTGATTTCTGGATGTAGCAACATATATCTTGAAGCGCGTTTTAAGCGCGGAATTTTGAAGTAATGGGATAGCGCCAATCTTTGCCAAAGCTGCGGTGCGTGACGCGGATGCCAATCGGTGCTTGACGGCGTTTGTATTCGTTGATTTTGATGAGCTTGGTCACGCGCTCCACATCCGCAGGCGCAAAACCTGCCGCCACAATCTCATCGATGCTTTGGTCGTTTTCCATGTAGCGCTCCAAAATAGCATCCAGCACTTCATAAGGCGGCAAGCTATCTTGATCGGTTTGATCGGCGCGTAGCTCAGCACTCGGTGGCCTCGTGATGATGCGCTCGGGGATTGGATTGGCGCCCATGCTAAACGGATCGTTCTGATTACGCCAATGCGCCAGCTTAAACACCGTCGTCTTCGCCACGTCTTTAATGACCGCAAAGCCGCCCGCCATATCGCCGTAGAGCGTGCAGTAACCCGTTGCCATCTCGCTCTTGTTGCCCGTGGTCAAAACGATAGAGCCAAATTTATTAGACAGCGCCATCAGCAGCGTGCCGCGAATCCGCGCTTGGATGTTTTCCTCAGTCGCGTCCTCGGCAAGACCTGCAAACTCCTTTGCCAGCGTGGCTTTGAAGGCATCAAACTCGGGGATGATAGACAACTCGTCATAACGCACGCCCATGCGTTTGGCCATATCCCGCGCATCGACCCATGAGATTTCTGCCGTGTAAGGAGACGGCATCATCACGCAGCGCACACGGCTCGCGCCCAGCGCATCCACGGCAATCGCAAGCACCAAAGCAGAGTCGATCCCGCCCGACAAACCTAGGATGATGCTGGGGAAGCCATTTTTGTTGACGTAGTCGCGCACGCCTAAAACCAAGGCTTGCCACAAATCGGATAGATCATCTTGCACGGTCACCGAAGGTTTGGCTTGCCAGTCCACTAGCCAGACATCCTCAGCAAAACTCTTGGCGCGGTCAGCTAGCGTGCCATTGGCATTCAAAGCAAACGAGCCACCATCAAACACGATCTCATCTTGCCCGCCCACGCAGTGCGCGTAGATCAGCGGTAAGCCCGTGAGCAGCGCACCGTCACGCATTCTCTCGATACGCTCCGCTTGTTTGCCCAGGTGAAAAGGCGATGCGTTAATGACCGCCAATACCTCAGCGCCCGCGGCCTTAGCCGCTTGGCAAGGTGCATCAAACCACGCATCTTCGCAAATCAGCAACCCCACGCGCGTGCCCTGAACGTCAATGACACAAGGCGCATGGCCTGCCGCGAAATAACGCCGCTCGTCAAACACTTGGTAATTAGGTAGCTCGCGCTTGGCGTAACTGGCAATCACCTTGCCGCCCGACAAAACGCTGGCTTGATTGGTTCGCATTTGAATCGCCGTGCTCTTGGTGCGAACGTCCGTGCCTTGCGGATGCCCCACCACAACGTGCAAATCTGGATACGCTGCCAGAGCAAGCGCTACGTGGCTTACAGCCGCATCGCAGGCTTGGATAAAAGCGGTACGAAGGAGCAAATCTTCGGGCGGATAACCGCAAATCGACAGCTCGGGCGTCAGTACCAAACGCACGCCTTGTGCATAAGCAGCCTTGCTTGCCGCAATGATTTTTTCGGCATTCCCTGTCATATCACCCACAGTCAGGTTTAATTGGGCGACTGCAATTTTTAAAGCGTCTTTTGAATCAAATAAAGTCATCTGCCAATTATGTCACCCGCCCTTAAAGACATCCGCATTTATAAAAGCTGGTCAGCGATAGACCGTGCGGCTTGGAACGCCTTGCTAGCCAAGCAATCCGAGCCCACCCCGTTCATGCGCTGGGAATATTTGAATGCGCTGCAAACCAGTGACTCCGCCACTTTAGAGACGGGTTGGGATCTTCGCATCGTCACGTTATGGGATCAGCACACATTCGTTGCCGCCTGCCCGCTCTACATCAAACCGCACTCCTACGGCGAGTATGTTTTTGATTTTGCGTGGGCCAATGCCTATGCCCAGCATGGCCTCGATTACTACCCCAAAGCCGTCATCGCCGTGCCGTTTACGCCCGTGCCTGGGACGCGCTTGCTTGCGCAGGATGATGCCTCGAAAGCCTTGCTGGTATTGGCTTGCAAGGCATTAGCCGAAGAAGAATATCTGTCGTCTTTGCATTTACTCTTCACGTCAAAAGCCGATCAAGCTGCTTGTCTTTTATCGACGATACCGCCCTTCATGCCTCGTGAAACCACGCAATTTCATTGGACGAATCCAACCGAAAAACCTTATGCTGATTTTGCTGATTTCCTCAAAGCGTTGTCGCAAGACAAGCGCAAAAAAATCAAGCAAGAACGCCGCAAAGTCTTGGACGCTGGTGTCACGTTTAGACATTCGCAAGGCACCGATATTGCGCCAGCGGATTGGGATTTTTTCTACACTTGCTACGAACGCACGTATGTCGAGCATGGCAACGCGCCTTATTTAAGCCGCGCTTTTTTTCAAAGCATGGCCAGCGATATGCCTGAGAACTGGTTACTTTTTATTGCTCAGATCGATGGCGAACGCATCGCCGCAAGTTTGATTGCGATTCAACATCTGCATGGGCAACGTGTCGCCTACGGTCGCTACTGGGGCGCATTGGCTCGGGTAGATTGCCTGCACTTTGAAGCCTGTTATTACCAGCCGCTTGCCTGGTGCATAGCGAACGGCTATCAGCGCTTTGAGGGCGGCGCACAGGGCGAACACAAAATGGCGCGAGCCTTGCTGCCCGTGACCTCCACGTCCCTGCACCACATTGCGCATCCGCCATTTGCCAAAGCAATTGAACGCTTTTTAGCACGCGAACGTGCAGGCGTTGCCGACTATCACCTCGCGCTCACCGAGCGCTCTCCACTGAAACACCTATGACGACGACCAGCGAAATTTCACCCAAGCTCACCACACTTGCAAACTTGGATCAGCAACTCAAAACCAGCGGCTACGCCATCCTCAACGCCGCCAGCGTTTGCAAGTGGAGCAACTGCGTGCAAGATGAGCTCACGCCAATGCAAGCCAGCTGGGAAGCCATGCCCGTCGATCAATACCTCAAAGATGGTGGGCGTTACAGACGCCGCCGTCACTCGTCGTTCACGTTTGAGAACGATGCGCTGACGCTCGCTCCGCACCGCGCACATTGGCAGCCGCTAACGTACAACGCACTGCACGGCGGCATGACGCGCTGGTTTGAGCCCATGCCTGCGCACATCCTAGCCCTGCCCGCATGGCAAAAACTGCTCACGGCTTTCGCTAAAACCGCCAATCAGTTGAACGCAGCATTCAGCGTGGGGGCGCAGTACATCGAAGCACATTCATTCCGCATTGAGGCGGTAGAAGGCGGCCTTGGTCGCCCCACGCCAGAGGGCGCACACCGCGATGGTGTTGATTTGGTGGGCGTTTTTATGGTGAACCGACACAACATCAAGGGCGGCGAGACTCGTGTGTTTGATGCACGCAGCAGCTCAGGCGAGCGCTTTACGCTGCAAGAGCCGTGGTCGCTACTTTTGTTAGATGATGCCAAAGTCATTCACGAGACCACGCCCATTCAACCGCTTGCGACTTTTGGCTTTAGGGATACGCTGGTTTTGACTTGCAGACATGGCGCATTTTTGGATGCGCAAAATCCGTCAAAGCCATAAAAAAGTCTATCCAAAGCTGGTTGGCGTGGGCGGTTTTTTATGCCACTTGAACCTGCCGCACGCCCTTGGCTAAATGCACGGCTAAGCCTTGCCCGCTTGTGAGTTTGTCTGCATCCGTCACCACCGCTCCCGCCTCATCCATCACCCACGCAAAACCTCGGTCGAGCACCTTTTGCGGATGCAGCAAACCCAGGCGCGTTTGACACTGCGCCAGCCGATGCTGCTGCGCTTGCATCCGCATCTGCATACCGGCGTGCAGGCGCTGTCCGATCTGCACCAGCCGATCCGCCTGTCTGCGCAACTGAGCGCTAGGCTGCATCAGCCTTCGCGCTGCCACGTCCAGCATTTGCCCCCGTCTCTCCAGGCCTTGCTGGATGGCGCTTCGCAAAGCATTGGCCTGCAAAGCCAAGTGGGATAAGGTCTGCGCGGCAGGCACTGCGCAAAGTTCCGCCGCAGCGGTGGGCGTTGGGGCGCGTACATCGGCAACAAAGTCAGCAATAGAGAAATCAATTTCATGTCCGACGCCGCAAATAACGGGCACCGGACTTTGCGCGATCGTATACGCCAGTTGCTCATCATTAAAAGCCCATAAGTCTTCTAAAGAGCCGCCGCCGCGTACTAACAAAATCACGTCAAGCGGCACTTTGCCTGCGTCAATTTGCGCATAAAGCGTATGCAGCGCCGCGATTAACGATGCGGGCGCTTGCCCGCCTTGCACCAACGCAGGAGAAAGAATGACGGGAATGTGCGGCACGCGGCGCTGCAAGGCCGTCATCACATCGTGCCAAGCCGCAGCGGTTGGCGACGTCACCACGCCAATGGCGCGAGGATGTGGACGCAAGCTGCGTTTGCGCTCAGGTGAAAACAGCCCCGCAGCATCCAGCTTTGTTTTCAAGCGCAGAAACGCCTCCAGCAACGTGCCTTGCCCCAAGCGGCGCATGGACTCCACCACCAACTGCAACTCGCCGCGCTGCTCATACACGCTAAGCCGTCCTGTCACCTCAACTTGCTGACCATCTTGCGGTAAAAATTGCAGCCCCGTTGCCGCGCGTTTAAACATGGCGGCGCGCAACTGACCACCGTCGTCTTTGAGCGTGAAATAACAATGCCCGCTGGCAGCGCGAGAAAAATTAGACACCTCGCCTTGCACCACCAGCGGATTGAACCGCGCTTGCAAGCTGTCCGCAATCGCCAAGCAAAGCGCCCCCACACGCCAAGCTTGGCGCTGCATGGGCGCTGTAGAGGTCGCCCGTTCAGGTTGTGAAAAAAGATCAGGTGATGTCATGCGAAAATCGTGACTCTTAAGTAAACAGCTATTTTTAACGGAGACCATCTTGCTCACTATTCTTCAAGCAGCGGGCTGGCCAATTTGGCCTTTGGTCATATGCTCGATTGTCGCACTGACCCTGATTTTTGAACGGTTCATGTTTTTGCGCAGCGAGCGCATTGCACCCGCTAAGTTATTCGACGAGGCCATCCATATTGCTCATCCGAACTTGCCACCGTCCGAGGTCATCCAACAAATGGAGAGTAGCTCCATCCTTGGATCAATTTTTGCGGCAGGCTTTCGCGCATTAACGGCGCATCCACGCCCCAGCCCTGAAGAGCTTAAAACGGCCATAGAGGTTGCTGGGCGGCAAGCAACGCAACTGCTAGAGAAATATCTGGCTGCACTGGCCACCATTGCGTCGGTTGCCCCGCTACTCGGGCTGCTGGGGACGGTGATTGGCATGATTGAGATCTTTGGTGCGCAAGCACCAACAAGCGCCAGCTCGGGGACGAATCCAGCCATGCTAGCGCACGGCATTTCGGTTGCACTCTACAACACCGCGTTTGGTCTCATCGTGGCGATTCCAAGCCTCATTTTTTGGCGCTATTTCAAAGCCAAGTCAGATGCAATTGCGCTGCTGCTTGAGCAATCAAGCGAGCGCTTTTATCAGCACATCAAAGTCTATTGCCGCCCCGAATAATGAACTTCACTCTATCGAAAAAAACCGATGAGCCCGAGATCAACCTGATCCCGTTTATTGATGTGCTGCTTGTCGTTCTCATCTTTTTAATGCTCTCCACCACGTACAGCAAATTCACCGAGTTACAAGTCAAATTACCCACCGCCGATACCGAGCAAGCGAAGGACTATCCCAAGGAAATCGTTGTCGCCGTCGGTAGCGATGGGCGTTATGCCGTTGGCAAGCAAGCCGTGGACGGCAAAGGCGTGCAGCCCATTGCGCAGCTCTTGCGCGAGGCAGCAGGCAGCAACAGTAAAAACACGGTCGTCATCATCAGCGCCGATGCATTGGCAAGTCACCAATCGGTCATGACGGTGATGGAAGCGGCACGGGCGGCGGGGCTGTCGCAAGTGACGTTTGCCGCGCAGCAAAGTCAATAAAGCCATCCGCAAAAAAAACCACATCCTATGCCTCCACGTCATTGGCAAAGTCGCCGTCATCCTTTTGCAATTGCGCTGTGGCCAGTGGCAAAAGTCTATGGCTGCCTGCACTGGATGCGCACCAAGCTCTACGACTGGGGCTTCTTCAAACCACACACCCTGCCTGTCCCCGTGGTGGTGGTCGGCAATGTGATGGCGGGTGGGGTTGGCAAAACCCCCATCGTGATGGCTCTCGTGCAACGCTTGCAGGCTATGGGCTACAAGCCAGGTGTTGTCTCACGTGGCTATGGGCGCACGAGCAAGGAATGCCAAATCGTCACCGCCAACAGCACCGCAGAGCAAGTCGGTGACGAGCCGCTGCTCATCGCACGCACGCGCCAAGTCCCTGTGGCTGTGGCTGCGAACCGCGTGCAGGCTGCCAAGGCACTACGCATCAGCCACCCCGAATGCAATGTGATCGTGAGTGATGATGGCTTGCAACACTTGGCTTTAAAGCGCGATATTGAAATCGTCGTATGTGATGAACGCGGCACAGGCAACGGCTGGCTACTGCCCGCAGGACCGCTGCGTGAACCTTGGCCACGCCAAGCCCGAAGTGCCGTGCATTTGATGCTGCAAGACGTGCCGCGCCAATTGGCTCAATCGGCGGTTGATAGCACAGGACAACGTTATCCGCTGGCAGCGCTGAGCGAATTAAAAGATAGACCACTGCACGCCATTGCAGGCATTGCCAAGCCTCAAGCATTTTTTGCCATGCTGACAGCCAAAGGGCTGCTGCTGACGACAGCAACGGCGTATGCAGATCACGACAGTTTTGCCACATTTAATCCCGCCCCTGATCAAAATGCGCTTTGGCTATGCACCGAAAAAGATGCGCTCAAACTATGGCATCGCTACCCACACATGGCGTGGCAAATATTAGCGGTGCCGCTGGAAGTGGAATTGAATACGACATTTTTAGCCGTCTTTGACGCTACGATGCATGCCCTGATTGCCAACTAAGAAACACGCCCTATGGATACCAAACTTCTCGAACTACTCGTCTGCCCCGTCACCAAAGGCCCTCTGCGCTGGAATCCCGATACGCAAGAGCTAGTCAGCCGCAGCGCACGCCTTGCTTATCCTGTGCGGGATGGCATTCCCGTGATGTTAGAGAACGAAGCACGCCCTTTAACTGAAGCTGAAATTGAAGAAAAACGCTAAGACGAACCGCGCACATGACCTCTGCTTTTACCGTCCTCATTCCTGCAAGGCTTGCCTCCACACGCTTGCCCAACAAACCGCTGGCGGACATTGGCGGCGTGCCGATGATTGTGCGCGTGGCACAGCAAGCGGCGTTATCTAACGCATCAACCGTGGTTGTCGCAACCGATAGTGCAGAAGTTGCAACGGCCTGCGCCGCGCACCAAATCGCCTGTGTGATGACGCGTGCCGATCACCCATCGGGCAGTGACCGCTTGGCTGAAGCCTGCGTCCAGCTTGGGCTAGCGGACGATGCCATCGTGCTCAACGTACAAGGCGACGAACCACTCATTGATCCTGCGCTTATCAACGCGGTCGCAGCCTGTTTAAGCAATCGCCCCGACTGCGCAATGAGCACGGCAGCACACCCGATGAGTGACCCCGCAGAGTGGAACAATCCCAACATCGTCAAAGTGGTGTTGGATGCTAGGCACACCGCGCTTTACTTCAGCCGCAGTTTGATTCCGTTTGATAGGGATCACGCGGCGCATTCAAAAGCGCTACCTTTGCGCCACATCGGCATTTACGCTTACCGCGCTGGATTTTTAAAACACTTCCCCGCGATGGCGCAAGCACCGATTGAGCGGCTTGAAGCGCTAGAGCAGTTACGGGCGCTGTGGCATGGCGAGCGCATTGCGGTCCACGTGAGCCAGCAAGCGGCGGGCATCGGCGTAGATACCCCCGAAGATCTGGCAAAAGTTCGCGCCCTACTGTCAGATAAACGATAAGCGTCCGTGCTATGCTTTGGCATCAACCTGAAACAATCGACCTGTCGAATAAGCAAAGAGAATCACCCATGAAATTGATCCTACTGGGCGCACCTGGCGCTGGTAAAGGCACACAAGCCACCTTCATTTGTCAAAAATATGGCATCCCACAAATCTCTACGGGCGATATGCTAAGGGCCGCTGTTAAAGCAGGAACCGCTATGGGCTTGGCGGCAAAAAAAGTGATGGACTCTGGCGCCTTAGTCAGCGACGACATCATCATTGGATTAGTCAAAGAACGCATCGCGCAAGAGGATTGCAAAGCGGGCTTCTTGTTTGATGGTTTTCCGCGCACGATTGCACAAGCCGAAGCCATGAAAACGGCAGGTGTCAAACTTGATTACGTTTTAGAAATTGATGTTCCCTTTGAGGCCATCATCCAGCGCATGAGTGGTCGCCGAAGCCACCCAGCCAGTGGCCGCACCTATCACATCCAATTCAATCCACCCAAAGTTGAAGGCATTGACGACGTGACGGGCGAGCCACTCGTTCAGCGCGAAGACGACAAACCAGCCACGGTACAGAACCGTTTAGATGTGTATGCAGCGCAAACGCGTCCACTTGTTGACTATTACAGCCAATGGGCCAGGGTCGATGCGGTCAATGCACCCAAATACCGCGCCATTAGTGGCATGGGCAGTGTGGACGAGATTACGCAACGGGCAATGGCTGCACTGTCGTCAATCTAATCGAATAGTTGCAAGCACTAGCATTTTCATGCGGCCACTTCCCTCTCCAAGAGCTGGCGCACATAGCGCGTGTACGGTATTTTTTTGGCTTGCGCTTTGAGCTTCAAAGCATGAAGCAAATTGTGAGGCAGTCGCATGTTGAGCGCTGCGGTCTTCGGCTCTAGTTCAAAGCGCATAGGCGTGAACCCCGACAGGTTGTATTGCGAGAGGTCGGCCGTATCGACGAAACGATCAGCGTCCGCGTCGCTTGCGAAAGAGGGCATTGGCTTAGATTTTGTGCTCATAGTGGTCGATCTCCTTTTGGTGCATGAAGCGGGCGCTGATTGTGCGTAGCATGGTTTGGCGGCCAACCTTGCGCAGGGTAAAAACTAGAAAAGCATAGCGACCAGCCTTTGTTTTTCCAATGGCTCTCATCCGTGACTCGTTCGGGTTTGGATCTGGCATCACAGCAGGCGTACCGAGAAAGACCTCTTCAATTTCCTCACGAGACACGCCATGTTTGCCGCACTTTGGCCAATTGCCCGCGTCCCAATCAAAGTCCGTGATTTTCATGACCTTATTCTACACGTTTGTCTACACATCGATTTATAAACTAATCAACTTGTGCGCACGGGCTTAAGTTGAGCTTGCAAACAAACAAACGGCAGCGGCAGCGGCAACGTTTAAAGATTCTTGCCCCGACTGCGCAATATTGACCTTGATGGAAGCCTTATCCATTAAGGCTTGGCAGACACCCTGCCCCTCATGCCCCATGATCCATGCGCAGGGATGGGGTAGCTTTTTGTTAGCTTGCAAAATGTGTAAATAGTCACCCGCGTGAACCTGGGTTGCAAGAATGGGGACATCCAATTGAATCTCATCAACCGTCAAGTTCTCAACCAGATGCAGTGCAAAATGCGCTCCCATGCCTGCCCTTAAAACCTTGGGCGACCAAAGCGCTGCCGTGCCTTGCAACGCCAGCACTTGAGTCACGCCAAACGCAGCGCTACTGCGCAGAATCGAACCTACATTACCAGCATCTTGCAGCCGATCTAAAACCACCGTATGCGCTAATTTTTGAATCGTGTTTGATTGCTCAGGAAGCTTTAGCACGAGCCCTAAACCACTTGCCGATGGCAAGCTACTGATTTGCGCCAAGAGCGCATCTGGCAAAACGACTACCGCAAAGGCCTTAGCCAATAAGCCTTGCGCGAGCATGGCCTCCAAACGCCTAGTCCAATAAGTCTTAGCGGACTCGGACAATACCGCAGTTTGCAACGCAGGCATAGCCGCTTGATTGGGCAACGAGCGCGTTAACGACAAAAGATAGGCATCGCACAGATGCTCGCCCTCAAGCCAAATCTCTCCTGCATCCTTATAAGCGCTGCCCGATTGCGCTAATCGCTTCAGCATTTTGATGAGTGGATTGTTCGCCGAAGTAATGCTCGTCATGGCGAGCGTGGCTTGCGTCTTCACAGCGTGCGCCCTAGCACCGCTGCCACGGGTGCAAAGCTTTTGCGGTGCAGCAGCGTTGCGCCGTGCCGCGTCAGCGCGGCTAAGTGCGCTACCGTCCCATAACCTTTGTGCTTGGCAAAACCATAAGTAGGATGCGCTGTATCCACTCTTTCACACCACCGATCCCGCGTCACCTTCGCAAGAATAGATGCGGCAGAGATGGCAGGAACGATGGCATCTCCGCCAACAATAGCCTCCGCCAACATCGGGAGCACAGGCACACGGTTGCCATCGACCAGCACTTTCGCAGGTGGAAGGCGAAGCCCCGCCACGGCGCGCTGCATGGCAAGCATGGTGGCTTGCAAAATATTCAGTCGATCAATCTCATCGACCGACGCTTCGGCGACCGAACAGCACAGCGCCTTCGCCATAATTTCATCAAAGAGTTCTGCGCGTCGTTTAGCCGTTAATTTTTTTGAATCATCCAAACCCTTGATCGGATACAGCTCATCCAAAATAACCGCTGCCGCAACCACGGGGCCTGCCAGCGGCCCACGCCCCGCTTCGTCCACACCCGCAACCAAGCCTGGCTTATCCCAAACGAGGGATGGCTGTACCGCCAACAAAGGCACCGCAGTTGTCTTTTTTTTCATTGCGCCAGTACCTTTGCCACATCTCCTGCGGCGATGCGCGGGGTATCGCGCAACAGCTCGTGATGCAGCGCCATGAAACGTCCCGTGATAGCGGCGCAGCGCACGGGGTCATCAAGCCACGCCAGCACGGCATCCGAGAGAGCTTCGGGGGTTGCCGCGTTTTGCAAAAATTCTGGCACAACAAAATCTTGGCACAAAATATTAGGAAGACCGACCCACGGCTGGTACTTCATGCGGCGCATCTTCCACCAACTCAGCGCGTGCATTTTGTAGGCAATCACCATCGGACGCTTAAACAGCGCAGCCTCAAGAGTCGCCGTACCGCTGGCCACCAACGACACATCGCAAGCCGCCAGCGCTGCATGCGATTGACCATGAAGTACCTGTACTTGATGGCACTCGCTGGCGCCAAGCACCTTGCCAAGCTGCTCGGTGATTGTATTTTTAAGCAGCGGCACAGCAGGAATCAGCACCTTCAAGGCTGGTCTCGCTTGCAGCAAGCGCTTGATTGTTTGCGCAAAAGGTAGACCCAGATACTCAATTTCTGAGGTACGGCTGCCGGGCAAAACGGCCACAACGACATCATTGACAAAAAGACCCAATGCCTCGCGTGCCTTATCCCGATTGACCTCTAGCGGTATCACGCCTGCCAAAGGATGACCGACATAGCTCGCAGACACTCCGTGTTTGGCGTAAATGGCAGGTTCAAACGGAAAAATACACAGCACATGATCGACGCTTTGTTGAATCTTTTCAATCCGCTCGCCGCGCCAAGCCCAAATCGATGGACTCACAAATTGAATCGTCTTCATGCCGCTCGCACGCAAGTCATGGGCGAGATCTAAATTGAAATCGGGCGCATCAACACCAATAAAAACATCGGGACGATCCTTGCCGCTAGGGGCTAATAATCGCGCCTTCAGCTGCCTGCGAATGCCCGTAATCTCGCGGTAATGACGCAGCACTTCCATATAACCACGCACCGCTAATTGATCCGAGGACCACCATGCCGCAAAACCGCGCTCCATCATTCGCTCACCGCCAATACCGAAACTTTGTAGCTCAGGCCAGCGAGTTTTTAGACCATCTAACAAGAGTCCAGCCAGCAAATCACCCGAGGTTTCACCTGCAACGAGAGCAACTTTCACGCGCTTGTGTCTCTGGTATTGAACTACCGCACAATCCCGCGATGCGCAGGCGTGCTACGAAGGAACTCAACCAACAAGGCGGCATCAGCAGCATGAGGGGTCGCATTTTTTAATGCCTCAATTTGCTCGCAAGCCTTATCTAACGACAGATCGCTGCGATAGAGAATTTTGTGCATCGCCTTAACAGCCGCAATGCGCTCGGGCGAAAAACCACGGCGGCGCAAACCCTCAAAATTCATCGAACGCGCAACCGCTGGCTGACCTTGACACATCACATAGGGCGGCAAATCGGCAAATAACAATGAGCACATCGCCGTCATGCTGTGCGCCCCTATTCGAACGAATTGATGCACAACAGTGAAACCGCCAAGAATGACCCAATCGCCAACCTCAACGTGTCCTGCAAGCTGGGAGTTGTTTGCAAAAATGGTATGGCTACCAATCGTGCAATCGTGCGCGACATGGACATACGCCATGATCCAGTTGTCGCTTCCGATGCTGGTTTTTCCGATGCCATTGCTTGAAGGATTTTGCGCGGGTGTCGCCGTGCCAATATTGAGTGTGCAAAACTCGCGAATCGTGTTGCGATCACCAATGACGAGCTCCGATGCCTCGCCTGCATATTTTTTATCTTGCGCAATAGCACCAATCGAGTTGAATTGAAAAATACGGTTGTCGGTACCAATCGTTGTATGCCCTTCAATGACGCAGTGTGCGCCAACGCTGGAACCCTTATCAATCTTGACGTGCGGGCCAATGACCGTGTAGGGACCAATAGCTACACTGCTATCAATCTGCGCGGCCGCATCAATAATGGCGGTAGGATGAATCAAAGCAGTTGCCATTTTTATTGCGCAATTTTTTTCATGGTACACATGAGGTCGGCCTCAACCGCTAGCTCATCACCCACAAGGGCTTTGGCTTTAAATTTAAAAACACCTGCTTTCATGCGCTCTAGCGTTACGTCCAAAATGAGTTGGTCGCCTGGTTCTACGGGGCGTTTAAAACGCGCCGCATCAATACCCGCAAAGTAATACATCGTCTCGTCGTCAGGCGTGACGCCTAGCGTCTCAAATGATAAAAGCGCAGCAGCTTGCGCCAAGGCCTCCAACATCAAAACACCGGGCATGACGGGTCTGTGCGGGAAATGACCTTGGAAAAATTCCTCGTTCATCGAGACATTTTTGATGGCTCGAATGCGCTTGCCCAGCTCCAACTCCAACACGCGATCTACCAATAAAAATGGATAGCGGTGAGGTAGTTTTTTTAAAATTTGATGGATATCCATTTGCATGATGTGCGTTGTACTTTCTGTCATTTTTAGGTGCTCACTCTCACTTTTTCTAATTGCTTTAATCGCTCACGCAAGCCGTGTAATTGCTTGAGTGTTGCCGCATTTTTTTCCCACGCCTGATTGTCGTCTAAGGGAAAGATGCCCGTGTAATGACCCGCCTGCAAAATAGAGCGCGTCACGACGCTTGCGGCTGAAATATGAACGCGATCAGCCAGCGTTAGATGCCCGAGCACCACAGCGCCTCCGCCTACCGTGCAATGTGCGCCAATCGTGGCGCTGCCTGCAACCCCGACGCAGCCCGCCAGCGCCGTGTGCTGACCAATGTGAACGTTATGGCCAATTTGAATCAAGTTATCCAGCTTCACGCCGTCTTCAATCACAGTGTCTTCAAGCGCCCCGCGGTCAATACAAGTGTTCGCGCCAATTTCGACAGAGTTTCCAATCCGCACAGCGCCTAATTGTTCGATTTTGACCCACTCGTCCGTTACTTGATTCGGCGCAAAACCAAATCCGTCAGCCCCAATAACCACACCACTATGCACAATGCAGTCTTCGCCTACATGGCAGTTTGCGCCTAACGTTACGCGCGAGTGAAGCACCGTGCGTGCGCCAATAACAGCATCATCTTCAATCACGCAAAGTGCGCCAACGCGAACATCCGCGCCAAGCTGAACGCGCTGTCCAATCACAGCAGTTGGATGAATCAGCGCTCTGCGGCCCCCCTCGTCCAAGCGGCGCTTCCACCACTGGGTGAGTTTGGCAAAGTACAAGTAGGGATCATCACTGATGATACAAGCGCCCTTGAAACCCAATGTCTGCGCAACCTGAGCATCCGCGTGCCTTGCAATCACACAAGCAGCTTGGCTCGCAGCAAACTGATGCGCGTACTTAGGTGAGCTTAAAAAAGAGATGTCAGTTTGAGTCGCCCGCTCTAACGATGCAATACGGAGAATCTTTAAATGAGGAGAGCCAATCAACTCCCCGCCTAGGGCTTGAACGATATCCGCAGTAGTCGCATCAACGCTGCGCATTCAAAGCTTTGACAACTTTGTCGGTGATGTCGTGCTTAGGATTGATGTACACCACTTCTTGTAAAACGAGGTCATACTTTTCCGCCTCTGCAATTTGCTTGACAACGCGGTTTGCACGATCAACTAAGGTTTGGAGTTCTTCATTTTTACGCGCATTCCAGTCTTCTTGAAATTCTCGGCGCTTGCGCTGAAAATCGCGGTCTTGCTCTAACACTTGCTTTTGACGTGTATTGCGCTGCGACTCAGACAATGTGGGGGCATCTCGATCCAACTTTTCAGAAAGCGTCTTCAATGTCTCACCCAGCGCCATGATATCTTTTTCGCGTTTTGCAAACTCTTGTTGTAATTTTGTTTGCGCCGCTAGTGTGGAATTGGCTTCACGATAAACTCGTTCCGTGTTGACATAACCAATTTTGAACTCTTGCGCAAACGCAGATGACGAAAACGCAACAGCAACACCAGCCGCAATGAAGAAAGAAAGAATACGATTCATAATAAAACTTAAAAATTAAAAGGCTGTGCCAATTTGGAATTGGAATTTCTCTATTCTATCGCCAGAGTAGGCTCTTACAGGGTTGGCGATTGCAAAACGCAAAGGACCCACAGGGGAAATCCAACTCAACCCGACACCAATAGATGAGCGCAATTTAGAGAAATTGTATGACTCGTTTTCACCAAATACATTGCCCGCATCGTAAAAGCTGTAAAGGCGCAAACTGCGGTCGTTACCGGCACCTGGGAAGGGCATATTCAGCTCCAGATTCAATGTCATTTTTTTAGGACCACCGATGTAAGCACCGGTGACATCGCGAGGACCTAAACTGCTTTGCGCAAAACCGCGCACAGAACCCAAACCGCCTGAATTAAAACCTTTAAAAACAGGGAAGGGACGACCGCTAAGTCCGCGTCCCCAACCCAGCTCGGTATTCAGTGCAAAGGTTAGTTGTTTATTAATCGGTAAATATTGCTGGAACTGGTAAGTGGTACTGGTGTATTGAGCGTCCCCACCTTTTGATAAGGCACTATTCACGCGCTGATAAGTACCCTTGGTTGGAATTAAAAAGCTATCCCGACTATCCCTTGACCAGCCCAGCGTAAAAGGATAGGCATTGCTGACATAGCCAAAAGTATCCGCGTAGGCTAAATAGGCGGCTGGAATACTGGTTCCAGAATCAATCTTAATTTTTTCAGCACCAGCGCCGAGATAGATGCGATCCAACTCGTTAATTGGAATACCAAAACTCACATTTAAACCCGTTGTGGTGAGCTGATAATCACCGCCAATCGTTGTATACGGACGTGTGCGCCGCTGATACAGCGCAAAGGTTCTTGACACGCCGTCTTCTGTGAAATAAGGATTGGTCGTGCTAATCGAATAGACTTGGTTAAATTTGCTGGTGTTGATATTCACACCCAAAAACTGCCCCGATCCAAACGCATTATCTTGCTGAATACCAAACTGCACTGTCAAGCCTTCGGTGCTTGAAAAGCCTGCGCCCAATGTCAAGCTGCCTGTCGGTTTTTCGACCACGGTCAAGTTAACGTCCACTTGATCTTGCGCGCCCGCAACCTCTTGAGTCTCAATCCTGACTTCTTTGAAATAGCCCAAACGATCATTACGGTCGCGCGAGAGTTTAATTTTGTCGCCGTCATACCAAGAGGCTTCGTATTGGCGGAACTCGCGCCGAATAACCTCATCCCGCGTTCTGGAGTTGCCAATAATGTTGATGCGCCTGACTTGTGCTCGCTTAGAAGGATCCGCCGCCAGCACAATTTTTACCTGCGCCTTTTCGGCATCAATATCTGGCAAGGACTCGACCCGTGCAAAGGCAAAACCAAATTTACCAAATAAATCCGTAAAGGCTTTCGTGGTGAGTCCCACAAACTCGGAGTTATAAGGCTGACCCACAGGTATTTTGACTAAGGCCTTGAACTCATCTTCCTTGCCCAAATAATTACCCCTCAGCTCAACCGCTGACACCACATAGCGCAGCCCCTCGGTCACGGCAATGGTGATATCCACACTTTGTTTATCGGGCGAGAGTGCAACCTGCGTTGAGTCAATCGAAAATTGCAAATAGCCACGCGTTAAATAATAGGAGCGCAGCGTCTCTAAATCGGCATTCAACTTTGTGCGGGTATAGCGATCACTCTTGGTGTACCAGCTCATCGTGCCCGTCGTATCAAGGTCAAACTGCCCGCGCAAGGTTGACTCGCTAAAAGACTTATTACCGACGATGCGTATAGAGCGAATTTTTGCAACTTCACCCTCTGCCACAGTAAACGTCAAATTAACGCGATTGCGCTCAATGGGCGTGACCGTTGTCACAACTTGCGCCCCGTATAAACTTTTGCCAATGTACTGACGCTTGAGCTCTTGCTCAGCCCTATCCGCCAACGCCTTATCGTAGGCTCTGCCCGAGGCAAGCCCTACATCTTTTAGCGCCCTGGTGAGGACATCTTTGTCAAACTCTTTGGCTCCCACGAAGGTCAACTCCGCAATCGTTGGGCGCTCTTCCACCAGCACGATCAGTACGCCATCTTTGCTCTCTAGCCGTATATCTTTGAACAAACCTAGGGCGAATAGTGCGCGAATAGCTGCCGCACCTTTGTCGTCGGTAAAGGTATCGCCTGTACGAATAGGCAAGGTTGCAAAAACGGTTCCTGCCTCGACACGCTGCAAACCCTCAACACGGATATCTTTAACCGCAAAAGGCTCGACAGCAATCGCTTGCCCAAGCAGCGCAAACAGGAAAAAAACGGAAACAAAACTTTTGATAAATAAACGCATAAATATTTAACTAAAAAAACTAGAAAGCCCCAACACGCGAACAAGATCGTTATACAGCGCCAATAGGGTCAAAGAAATAAGTATGGCAAACCCCGCGCGCTGAAGCCTATCCAGCCACAGCTCTGACACGGCTCTGCCCGTCACCCACTCCCAAAGATAATACATCAGATGACCACCATCTAGCATGGGCAGCGGCAAGAGATTCAACACCCCCAAACTCACACTCATCAGACCTAAAAACAACATAAAAGCGCTCACACCCATCGCCGCCGTCTTGCCCGAGTATTCCGCCACGGTCACAGGACCTGTTAGATTTTTAAGTGATGCCTCGCCCATTAACATTTGCCCCAAGGTACGCAGCGTCAGAGCGCTCAAATCCCACGTTTTTTCAATGCCAAGTGAGAGGCCCTCGACCAAGCCGTAGCGCACCTCAACCAAGGCGTCAGGCGTACCAATCACCGCACCTAAACGACCAATCTGCGATTGACCTAAAAACTCACTGTGCTCCGTCTCAACCCTTGGTGTCACCCGCAGCGTTTGCACCGTCTCACCGCGCTGAATTTTCCAGCGCTGCTCAGTCCCTTGATTGGACTGCCGAATCATCTCGCGCAATTGCAGGCTATCGGTGATCGCTCTCGCATCTACGGCAAGCACGACATCGCCTGCTTGCAGTTGCGCCGCAGCCGCAGCGCTGTCTGGTAAGACCTTGGCCAGCTTTGCCTGCGGCAAAGTCGTGCCAATCCAATTGAGCATTGAAAATAAAAGAATCGCTAAAACGAAATTCGCAAGTGGCCCCGCAAACACCACGGCAGCCCTTGCCCATAAAGGCTTGCGATTAAACGAGTGAGGGACTTCATGAGTCGCAATAGGCGGCTGATCGGGCTCGCGCTCGTCTTGCATCTTGACGTAACCGCCAAACGGCAAGCTGGCAATCACAAACTCCGTGGTCTGAGCAACGCCGCCCACAAGCGGTTGACGCTTCGGTACCCATTTAAATAAAGGTGTGCCAAAGCCAATAGAGAATCGAATCACGCGCACACCCACAAGCGTTGCCATGCGGTAATGCCCCCATTCGTGAATCGTGATCAGTACCGCAATCACGAATAGAAACGCCACAATAGAAATAAGCGTAGTCATGATTATTTTTCTGATGCCAATCGATCACACGACAGATGGGCAACCTGCCTTGCCAAACCATCGAGCACCATGATTTCGTCCAAGCTATGCACCACAGGGCAATCCAAGCTCACCACAATCTCCGCGTTCAAAGTGTGAATTTGATCAAAGCGAATACGTCCTGCCAAAAATGCTTCTACGCCCACTTCATTCGCGGCATTCAGCAAGATCGTGCCAGAGGGCACAGCCATCGCGCTCCACGCTAGCTGCAAGCCTGGAAACCTTGCTGGATCGACCTCTTGGAAGCTCATGCTCGCCAAGCCTTTGAAATCAAGGGTTGCAGCGCCACCAGCAATACGATCTGGGTACGACAAGCCATAGCTAATGGGCACGCGCATATCGGGCGTACCTAGCTGCGCAACCACCGAGGCATCTTTGTACTGCACCATCGAGTGAATGATGCTTTGCGGATGAATCACCACTTCAATTTGCTCAGGGCGCACGCCAAACAGATATTTCGCCTCGATCACCTCAAGCGCCTTATTCATCATCGTGGCGGAATCCACCGAGATCTTGCGACCCATGACCCAGTTGGGATGCGCACACGCCTCGTCGGGCGTGATGGATGAAAAAGTAGCCATGTCGCGGTTTAAGAAAGGACCACCCGATGCCGTCAAAATAATCTTATCGATTCGCTCACCCCATACCGCGCGGTCATCGGGCAGCGATTGAAAAATCGCACTGTGCTCGCTGTCAATCGGCAACAGTGTCGCGCCGCCAGCCTTGACGGCGTTCATAAACACATCACCGCCAACGACCAAGGCTTCTTTATTGGCGAGCAAAATTCGCTTTCCCGTGACTGCCGCCGCCATGCAAGGCGCCAGTCCAGCCGCGCCCACAATCGCGGCCATCACCGTATCAACGCGTTCCTCGCATGCCATGTCGGTAATCGCTTGCGCTCCCACCAAAACCTGCGTTGGCAAGCCCTCTGCCTTC
Source organism: Cytophagales bacterium (assembly GCA_030054145.1). Lineage (GTDB taxonomy): Bacteria > Pseudomonadota > Gammaproteobacteria > Burkholderiales > Burkholderiaceae_C > JASGCK01. The sequence continues at coordinate 263,916 of JASGCK010000003.1, read as the reverse complement.
AATCGACTGGCGAGCTGCGCAGCCGCATCCGGGTCAAGCATGACGGCAAACATGGGCTTGAATGCAGCGCATTGCTGTAGCAACAACTCCCACTTCGCCTTAGCAGTTAAAGCAAAGACTTCAAAACGATCAGGATGCCGCGCGATGACGTCCAGCGTATTTGCGCCCACCGAACCGGTTGATCCCAAAATAGCAATGCGTTGTTTGGGATTCATGCAAAACTCACAAACAACATCGCCGCTGGAAGCACGGGCAAGAGCGCATCCACCCGATCAAGCACACCGCCGTGACCAGGCAGTAGGCCGCTTGAGTCTTTCACGCCAGCGCTACGCTTAACCAAGGATTCAATCAAATCACCAACGACAGAGAGCATCGTTAAAAAGATGAGCGCGAGCAACATCCATCCACCAAAACGAACGTGAAGTAGCGTGTAGAGACTTAGGCTATCAAGGACAAATTTTTGATCCAACCAAAGCCAAAAATAAGCCACCAGTAGCACACCCACAAAGCCACCCAACACACCTTCCCACGTCTTGCCTGGGCTAATCGCAACCGCCAATTTACCTTGGTTTGCAAATCCGCCAAACAACTTACCCCCCAACAATCTGCCAGCCGCGTAAGCAAAAATATCCGCAGCCCACACCAACAGCAGCGACGACAGCAATAAATTGATTCCCACTTGGCGCAACTGCGCTAGCGCCAACCACGTTGTGCAAATGAGCACCCCACCCAAAACCAAGCGAAGCAGTTGTGGGATGTGCGCCCAGCTTGCCACGCCCGTGCGGAGCAAATAACTCGCAATCACCACCCAAAGCGCGGTAACTACCAACCACAGCATAGGCATGGGATAGCGCGTGAGTCCGAGATACATCACGCCCGCGCAAACCACAAAAGCATCTAGCGCAAAAAAGAGGGCTTGAGTTTGGCGATAGCCGTTCATCCGCGCCCACTCCCAAACACCAGCGGCAATCACAATGAGCGCTAAGCCATTCAACACGTCGGAAGAACCGAAAAATAAAGCAGGCAGCAATATCGCCAACAAGAGCGCCGCCGTCGTGATGCGTTTAAGAAGCATAGGGAGGCGCTTTCTGTAAGGTCGATGAAGTGGATGGGGGCTGCACGGGTTTAATTTGCTCGGAGATTTTGCCAAATCGGCGTTCTCGCCCACTATACGCCGCAATCGCCGCATCTAACTCTGCCGCATCAAACTCGGGCCACAATTTATTTGAAAAATATAGCTCCGAGTAAGCCGCTTGCCAAAGCAAGAAGTTACTCAGTCGCTGCTCACCGCCCGTGCGAATAAACAAATCAGGATCAGGCACATGCGCCATTGCCATCGCGCCATCAAGACTCTCGGGCGTAATCGCCATATTGCTGGAGGCCAAGCGCGATGCGGCCTGCGTAATATCCCACCGCCCGCCGTAGTTCAAGCACACATTGAAGATCAGTCTTTGATTGGCGGCAGTCATCACCTCGGCTTGGGCGATGACGCTGGTTACTTGGTGAGACAACGCCGCTCGGTCGCCAATAAAAAACATCCTGACACCCTGCTCTTTTAATGCCGCCGCCTCGCGCATTAAAGCGTTCACCACCAGATCCATCAAACCCGAGACTTCCTCGGGCGGACGACTCCAGTTTTCAGATGAAAAGGCAAACACCGTCAGCACCCGCACGCCGCGCAAGAGGCAATTTTTAACGCACTCGGATAGCGACTCCAAGCCCTGCCTGTGCCCCGCCAACCTTGGCAAATAGCGCTGCTTCGCCCACCTGCCATTGCCATCCATCACGATGGCAATGTGGTGCGGGATGACGTGTGATTGAGTCAATCAAACCGCCAAAATATCTTTTTCTTTGGCAGCAACCAAAGCATCTATTTCGTTGATGCGGGCATCTGTGAACTTTTGCACATCCGCCTCAGAGCGCTTTTGATCGTCTTCTGAAGCCTCTTTTTCTTTAACCAACTTCTTAACCGCTTCATTCGCGTCGCGGCGTAAATTGCGCACCGCAATCTTTGCCGTTTCGCCTTCATTACGTGCCAATTTGGTCATCTCCTTGCGGCGCTCTTCGCTCATGGGCGGCAAAGGAACGCGGATTAAGTCACCCATCGTTGAAGGATTCAAACCCAAATCAGATTCGCGAATCGCTTTTTCAATCTTAGCGCCCATGCCTTTTTCCCACGGCTGAATGCTAATGGTGCGCGAATCTAACAATGACAAGTTCGCCACTTGCGAGAGCGGCACTGGCGAGCCGTAGTAATCAACCTGAACAGAATCAAGCATGGCAGGATTGGCCCGGCCCGTACGAACTTTTGCCAAGTTACTTTTGAGCGCCTCAATTGACAGCCCCATCTTCGTTGCCGCATTGTTTTTAATTTCATCAATCGTCATGATTTTTCCTCTTTCACATACATGGATTCCCGCTTTTGCAGGAACGACTCAGTCACTCATTACATCGTTACCAGCGTGCCTTCATCACCGCCTTCAACCACGCGCCTGAGTGCGCCGTGCTTGAAGATAGAAAACACTTTAATTGGCAATTTTTGATCACGGCACAGCGCAAAAGCAGCCGCGTCCATCACGCCTAGATTGCGACTGATTGCCTCATCAAAAGTAATCGTTGCATAACGCACAGCAGTCGCGTCTTTGGCTGGATCGGCACTGTAAACACCATCTACTTTCGTAGCTTTCAGCACAACCTCTGCGCCAATTTCTGCCCCGCGCAACGCCGCCGCCGTATCCGTTGTAAAAAATGGATTACCCGTACCCGCCGCAAAAATAACGACCTTACCTTCTTCCAAATATTGAAGCGCTTTAGGACGGACATACGGCTCTACAACTTGCTCAATGCCAATGGCAGACATCACTCGCGCCGTTAATCCAGCTTTATTCATTGTGTCGCCCAGCGCTAAGGCATTCATCACCGTTGCCAGCATCCCCATATAGTCTGCCGTAGCGCGGTCCATGCCAACTGAGCCGCCCGCTACACCGCGAAAAATATTACCCCCACCAATGACGACCGCAACTTGAACACCCAAGCGCGTAACCTCTGCAATTTCTTCGACCATGCGCACAATCGTTGCGCGGTTAATGCCAAAAGCATCATCACCCATTAAAGCCTCGCCTGAGAGTTTCAACAAAATGCGTTTATAGGTCTTCCCGCTGGTGGCTGGACTTGTCATGGTGTGCTCCCAAATGTGCTTCAGTGAATTATATTTTTTTGATTATAAAAAAAGCGCACCATGTGCGCTCTTTTTGTGGGTTTCATCGCGATTTATTGACCCTTTGCAGCAGCTACTTGAGCGGCCACTTCGGCGGCAAAATCATCAACCTTCTTTTCAATGCCCTCGCCAACCACATACAGCGTAAAGCCCGTCATGGTGGTATTAGCAGACTTCAGCATTGCGGCAACGGTCAACTTGTCGTTTTTAACGAAAGGCTGATCAAACAAGCTGACTTCTTTTAAGTATTTTTGAACCGAGCCTTCAATCATTTTTGCGGCAATATCGGCTGGCTTGCCTGATTCTGCGGCTTTAATCGTTGCCACAGAACGCTCTTTATCAATCAAGTTTTGCGGCACGTCAGCGCTTGTCATCGAGACCGGCTTCATCGCGGCAATATGCATGGCCACGTCTTTCGCTGCAGCCGCATCACCTGCGTATTCAACCACCACACCAATACGCGTGCCGTGCAAATAGGTCGCCAAATGAGAACCCGTGAAGCGCTTAAAGCGACGCAGACTCATGTTCTCGCCAATTTTGCCAATCAAACCTTTGCGCACATCCTCAAGCGTTGGACCAAAGCCGTCCAGCGTGTAAGGAAGCGCAGACAAAGCCGCAATATCAACTGGATTGTGCTTGGCAACCAAATCTACCGCCGCTTGGCAAAGCGCCAAGAAGCTATCGTTTTTAGTCACAAAGTCGGTTTCGCAATTCACCTCAAGCATCGCGCCCGCATTGGCTGTCGTTGCAATCACAACCACGCCTTCAGCCGTCACGCGGCTTGCCGCTTTGCTCGCCTTGCTACCCAGCTTAACGCGGAGCAACTCCTCCGCTTTTTCCATATCGCCAGCGGCTTCAGTTAATGCTTTTTTGCACTCCATCATGGGAGCATCTGTTTTGGCGCGAAGTGCCGCGACCATGCTTGCAGTAATCATTGTCATAGTGGCTATCCTTACTCAGTAACCTCAACAAACTCATCAGCACTCTCAGCAACTGCCGCAACCACTTCTTGAACTGCATTGGCACGACCCGCCAAAATCGCATCCGCGATACCACGAGCGTAGAGCTGTACAGCTTTAGACGAATCATCGTTGCCAGGAATCACATAATCAATGCCGATAGGCGAGTGATTCGTATCAACCACGCCAATCACTGGAATACCCAGTTTGGCAGCTTCTTGTAGCGCAATTTTGTGGTAGCCAACGTCAATCACGAAAATGGCGCTTGGCAATTCGTTCATATCTTGAATGCCGCCAATATCACGCTCCAGTTTCGCAATTTCGCGACTGAAAGTGAGTTGTTCTTTTTTGCTAAGTGCGTCAAGCCCCGTCTCCATCTGCGCCTTCATATCTTTCAAGCGCTTGATCGAAGTCTTCACTGTTTTAAAGTTGGTCAACATCCCGCCAAGCCAACGCTGGCTGACGAAAGGCACACCCGCACGAGCCGCCTCTTCAACGATAAATTCACGCGCTTGGCGCTTTGTACCAACCATCAAAATCGTTCCACGTTTGGCTGCCGTTTGGCTAGCAAACTTCATCGCGTCTTGGAACATCGGGAGCGATTTTTCCAAATTGATGATGTGAATTTTGTTGCGATGACCGAAAATAAACGGAGCCATCTTAGGATTCCAGAAACGTGTTTGGTGACCAAAATGGACACCCGCTTCCAGCATATCGCGCATGGATACTGACATAATTATTCCAATAAAATCAAAGGTTAAGGTCTAAAACAGCGTCGAGTCTTATGCCGCTCAAGTCGGCAAAAAACACCTTGAATGAAACTGTTTGCGGATTTGCTTAACTGCACCCTATAAAGGAGAAGCAGCAAAGCCAATCGATTATAGCAGTCTAAGCGACCACGCAGCCAAGCGCGGGCTCTACGGCGGCACTTAAAGACGCGGCGTTCTTCACCTGCACGATTTCCGCCATGATGGACACGGCAATTTCGGCTGGCGTTTTTGCGCCTAATCGCAGACCAACGGGGCCGTGTAATTTGGCGAAATCTGAGTCAAGCATATCGAAGTGCTCAATCAGTCTTGCCTTTCGCGTGGCTTGATTGCGCCTTGAACCTAGCGCTCCGACGTAAAACGCATCGGATGTGAGCGCCTCCATCAGCGCCATATCGTCTAGCTTGGAGTCATGCGTCAGTGCCACGATGGCGGTGTGCGCATCAACGCCCATGTCGCGCACCACATCGTCGGGCATTCCTGCTACGCGGATGACATTGTCCATGTGCAGTGTTGCTGCGTATTCTTCGCGCGGGTCGCACACGAGCACCTCAAAATCGAGCATCTGCGCCATTTGAGCGACCGCTTGACTGAGTTGCCCCGCACCGATTAACAGCAAGCGCCACTTCGGACCAAATAGAGTCGTGAGCGTCAGACCATCAAACGCCATGGTCTCACCACGCGCCGCCGCACGAAGCTGCACGGCGCCAGAAGACAAAGATAGCGTTCGCGCCAGTAATTCATGGTTGACAGTACGTGCCAACAGCTCGCTCACCCACGCGGTATCTACAAGAGGCTCTTGCACAAGGCGCAGCGTACCGCCACAAGGCAAGCCAAAACGTGCAGCTTCGTCTTTGGTTACGCCATAAGCGATCATGGAAGGCTTGCCTTGGCCATTTAAGCCAGCGTGCTCACCCACTTTAATGCGCGCGATTAAGTCATCCTCAACGCAGCCGCCCGACACCGAGCCGCTGACTACGCCATCATCTCGCACCGCCAGTATGGCACCCGCAGGACGCGGGGCGCTGCCCCATGTTTCAACAACGGTCACAAGGGTCACACCGTGACCGCTGGTTTTCCAACTAAGCGCGTCAGTAAGAACGCGCAGATCTAAAGATTCCATGAAATAGAAAGCGAAAGCGAAAGGTCACTCCCGCCCGAGCGGGAATGACCTTCTTGTTTTAAGCCGCTTTAATCGCATCCGCCGTGAGTGGCAATTGACGCACGCGCTTGCCTGTGAGCGCCGCCACCGCATTGGCGATAGCAGGCACAACCAGCGCTGTTGCAGGCTCACCAATACCGCCAGGCTTCTCTGTACTCTTGACCAAAATGATGTCAATTTTGGGTGATTCATTCATCCGCACCACAGGGAAATTATGGTAGTTGGTTTGCTGAACACGACCCTTCTCCATCGTGATCTCTTCCATCAAACCTGCGCTCATGCCAAACACAATGCTGGACTGGATTTGCGCCTCAACCGTGTCTGGATTCACCATGCGCCCCACATCCGCCGCAACGGTGACTTTGTGAACCTTCACCCCTGACGCTTCAACCGATATTTCTGCGACTTGCGCCATGTAGGTGTCATAACCCTCCATTAAAGCAATACCCAGCGCGCGCCCTGCTGGTAATGGCTTGCCCCAACCTGCTTTGTCGGCCGCCAGCTTCAGCACATTGGTAAAGCGTGGTTTATCCTTTAGCAAAGCCATGCGGTAAGCATAAGGATCTTTACCTGCGGCTTTTGCTAACTCGTCCATGAAGCTCTCGTTAGCAAACGCATTCATGTTGTGACTCACCGCGCGCCAGTAGCCAACACGGAAGCCCGTATCATGAATCACTAAATCATGCTGCGTGTTCGGGATGTTGTAGGGCGCAACGGCTGCCTCTGCCATAAATGGATCAAGCACATCTTTCGGCAGTCCAAAGGCACGCTGCGTAATCGACTGCGAAGTCACTTTAAATTGCAGCGCAACTGGATTACCTTGTGCATCCAAACCAGCCTTCAGTTGATTCACGCCCATTGGACGATAGAAGTCATGCGTCATGTCGTCCTCGCGCGACCACAAAAGCTTCACGGGCTTGCCAACCGCTTTAGAGATTTGCGCCGCTTGCATGATGAAGTCAAGCTCTAAACGACGGCCAAACCCACCACCCAAGAACGTGGTTTGCAAACTGATGTCTTCTGGCTTGATGCCAAGAGCCGCAGCCGTTGCACCCACCGCACCTTGTTGGAATTGTGTGGGTCCAATTAAGGCGCACTTGCCGCCCTTAAAGTCAGCAGTAAAGTTCATCGGCTCTAACGGCGCGTGTGCTTGCATCGGAATCACATACTCAGCCGACATCGTTTTAGCCGCACCCGACATTGCCGCAGCCACGTCACCCACTGGCTTGGTGATAGGAATAACCTTGCCTGATGCCGCCGCAGCGCGGTTACCTGCCAAGATAGACTTGTCGCTCAGCGCCGCAACCGAGCCTTCATCCCACTCAACTTTCAACGCTTTGCGTGCCTGAACGGCTTGCCAATAACTGCTAGCAACCACGGCTACGCCATCGTTAATTTGAACCACATCAATCACACCAGGCATTGCTTTTGCGGCTGCGCCATCAAAGCTTTTAACTTTGCCGCCAATCACAGGAGACTGCTCAAGGCTGGCGTAGACCATGCCGGGCAATTTGACATCAATACCGAACTGCGCAGTGCCGTTGGTTTTGGCGGGCGTGTCTAAACGCTTAGCTGATTTACCAACAATTTTGAAATCTTTTGGATCTTTAATCGCTGGTTTTTCTGGCACAGCCATACGCGATGCCGCCTCAGCCATTTCACCGTAAGTGGCTTTTTTGCCACCCGTAGCGGTCAGCACTCCTTTGTCGGCTTTGACTTGATCCAAATCCACATTCCAACGCGCAGCCGCTGCCGCGCGAAGCATCTCACGCACCTGCGCCCCTGCAATGCGCAGCTTCTCCCAGCCATCGCGCACCGAGGTTGAGCCGCCCGTAATTTGTGCGCCCAGCAAGGCGTTTGTATAGACAGCACCTGGCGGTGCAATCGCTACCTTAATTTTGTCAATGCTGACATTCAACTCTTCGGCAATCAGCATGGGCATGGAGGTGTAAACGCCTTGCCCCATTTCTGAGCGAGCAGACAAAAGCGTAATCGTGTTGTCGTCCGCAATGTGTACCCATGCATTCGGTGTGTGAATCGTGGCAGCCGCATTCGCCCGCTCTGGCAGGACAACGCCTAACATAAAACCCGCAGAAATCGACGTTGTCGCCAGCGTCGTTGCTGCGCTAGATGTTTTTAAAAAACCACGGCGTGATGTTTTGATTGATGTAGTCATGTTCATATCTCCTTAAGCTTTGCGCATAGAAGCAGCCGCATCTTTGATCGCAGCCTTGATGCGTGGATACGTACCGCAGCGGCAAATATTGCCACTCATGGCGTTATCAATATCGGCATCACTTGGGTTTTTATTTTTGGCAAGCAAAGCTGCCGCGCTCATCAGTTGCCCTGATTGGCAATAGCCGCACTGCGGCACATCATGCGCAATCCACGCCTTTTGCAGTGGATGATCATTTTTAGCAGAAAGTCCCTCAATCGTTGACACTTTTTTGCCCGCTACGCTTGAAACTGGGGTTTGGCACGAGCGTACAGGTGCGCCATCCAGATGCACGGTACAGGCGCCGCATAGCGCCGCACCACAACCAAACTTAGTTCCCGTCATACCAAGCTCATCACGAAGCACCCAAAGCAGTGGCGTATTGCCTTCCGAGGCCGCCGACATCGGCTTGCCATTAACTTGAAATTGAACACTCATGAAAGACTCCTTAAAAGTAAAAATGAATACCAAAAGATTCGAAAAATTCAAGTCCTCAGTTTATGACTCAGGTCTGTTTTCAGCTAGGTTTTAGGCCTAGTATTTACCCTAAACGAACAACTAAAAATCTCAAACTGAGACAGATCACAGCGCGGAATCGATGTATCCGTCGCCGTCCAGCGTCACCAATCCATCGCCTGTATCGCCCAAAACCACGCCTGTTTAGTAGCCCGTCCCCAAGATGCTTCAACCGAGCGCACAACCGCGCTGGACAGCCGCAAGCAAATCAGCCGCGCATAGCGCCGCAAGGCTCAAGCCGCGCGAGCCCAATCCCGTACACACCCACAAACGCGGCTGCCCAATTGGCTCGGGCTGCACAACCAAAGGCTTGCGATTTTTTTGTGCCGTTCGCACCCCCACCCAAGACTGCGAGTGACTGCGCAGCAGCGCCACATCTTGCGCAGTCCATTCAGGCATCAGCGCCGCTAGCTTTTCAAAATTCTTATCTCGATCTTTGGCGCGAATGTGCATAGCCGTCTCATCCCTTTGATACGTCGCACCCGCCAACCAAGCATCAGGCGTAGCAATAAAGTGCCCCATGCCATTCACAGGACAACTCACACCGTTCGCCCCGAACCCTCCTTCGCTCACCCCAAGCCATCCTCCGTTCGCCCTGAGCTTGTCGAAGGGCGCGGATTCGCCGCCCCATTCCACCTGCCCGCGAATTGGCTGCAACGCACCTTGCAATGCGGGAATCAACTGCGGCGTTTGGTAGCCGCAAGCAACCACCACCGCGTCCGCATCCAGCGCTGCCGCATCGCTCACCCGCACCTGCGTTTGACGGTTGATGCGAGGATGCGCAAGCCACGCAGCAATCAAGCGGGCGGGGAGTACCCAACCCGCTGCGCCATGAAATATTTCTTGCACCTTGCCCGCAGGCCTTTGTGCAAAAGGCTCACCAGCCACTGTGCTCTGCAAGCCAAGCGGGTCTTGGGGTTCCAGCCATGTGCTTGGCAGATTTTTATCACCGCGCAAACAGCGCTCCAACACGCCCGTCATCGCCCAATCTTGGCCCTCGACAAGTAAACCTGCTGCGCTTAATCGGCGCAATTGCAGCAAGAGCAAGTTCACACCGCTTCGCAGCAAGCGTGAATGCGGCGCGTCGTCGCTAGAGGTGCTGGGTGCAAACAAACCAACAGGAACACCTGACGCACCTGCGGCAGGCGTTGCCGCTTGCTCGTACACCGTAACGCTGTAGCCCGCATGGGCAAAGGCATGCGCACAAGCCGCCCCCGCCAAACCAGCGCCAACAACAGCAATCGAACGCATCAAAACGCCTCACTCCCGCGCAGGCGGGAATCCACTCTTAGACCGCTGGCGGCACATAACCTTGCGCCGCGTCCGCGCCGTCGCCAAAGAAATGATTCTCCATTTGACGCGCCAAATACTGACGCGCACGCGCGTCCGCCAAATTCAAACGGTTTTCATTCACCAACATCGTTTGATGCTTAATCCAAGCCGCCCAAGCTTCCTTGCTCACTTGCTGCCAAAGCTTTTTCCCCAGCTCGCCAGGATACGGCGGAAAGTCCAGCCCTTCGGCTTCCTTGCCCAATTTGATGCAGTTGACCATGCGTGCCATTTGTGATTTCCTTGTTAAATTGAATGTGTATGAGTGTGTATAAATGTGTAGAGTCCCGCCTTCGCGCGAATGACGGAGCGATTTAAAGCTTCTTCACCAACACCTGCGACTTGCGATCCCAGTTGTATTTTTTCTTGCGCGCTTCGGGCAGCCAATTGGGATCGGTGGGCACAAAGCCGCGCTTGATAAACCAATGGCTGGTTCGCGTGGTCAGCACAAAGATGCTCTCCACGCCTTGCGCTTTGGCGCGGTGCTCGATGCGCTTCAAAATGCGCTCGCCATCGCCTTGGTTTTGTACATTGGGCGAGACGGTCAGCGCCGCCATTTCCGCCGTCTTCGCCTCTGGATACGGATACAGCGCGGCACAGCCAAAGATCACGCCGTCGTGCTCGATGACGGTGTAGCACTTGGCGTCGCGCTCAATCTCGGTGCGGTCGCGCTTGACCAGCGTGCCATCGCGCTCGAAGGGCTCAATCAATTGCAAGATCGAACCCACGTCGTCAATCGTCGCCTCACGCAGGCTCTCCAGTTTTTCATCGATAACCATCGTGCCAATGCCGTCATGGACATAAATCTCCAAGAGCAATGCGCCGTCCACAGCGTAGGGCAAGATGTGCGAGCGCTCCACGCCCGACTTGCACGCCTTCACGCAGTGCTGCAAATAAAACGCGGTGTCGGTAGGCTCTTTGGCATTTGGCAAAGCGGCAAGCAGTTTCTCTGCATCAACCAGCGGCAGCTCAGTATCCACGGGGCTTGCAGCGTCATCTGCATTCATGTGAATGCCGTCAATTTCCGTCAAAAAAATCAGCTTATCGGCTTGCAAGCCAATCGCCACGCTGGTTGCCACGTTTTCCATCGTCAGGTTAAACGCCTCGCCCGTGGGTGAAAAACCAAACGGCGACAAGAGCACCACCGCGCCCATATCGAGCACTTGGTTGATCGCAACCGTGTCCACTTTGCGCACCAACCCCGAATGAATAAAGTCCACGCCATCAATCAAGCCAACAGGCCGTGCGGTTAAAAAATTACCCGAAATCACGCGCACGGTCGAGCCCGCCATTGGCGTGTTCGGCAGGCCCTGGCTAAACGCCGCCTCGATCTCGTAGCGCAGCTGACCAGCGGCCTCTTGCGCACAATCCAGCGCGACAGAATCCGTAATCCGCATCCCGTGCGAATACTGCGGCGTGTGGCCTTTAGCCGCCAACTGCTCATTGACCTGCGGGCGAAAGCCATGCACCAGCACAATGCGAACGCCCATGCTTTGAATCAGCGCCACGTCTTGGGCAATGGCCGACAAACGCCCGTCCGCTATAGCCTCGCCGCAAACAGCAACAACAAACGTCTTACCGCGATGCGTATGGATGTACGGCGCGACGGAGCGGAACCAAGGGACAAAATTGGGGTTGGCGGTAGTGGTCATGGTTTTGATTTTTTGACAATAAACGGATTTTCTACGATTAGTTTTCCAAACTTCCTACCCGCCTGCCCGTCTTCGCTTGCCAGCCTATCCGCCTTAGCGCGAATCGCAGCTTCCACAATCAGCGCATCCCACCACGAGAGCTTGTGCTCACGCATAAGTGCCGTCGCATTCATCACGCTTTGCGCACTGGACTCCATCACCGAAAAGTTTGACATATCGGCAAGATACCCAAAAGCCACATCGTGCGATAGCAATTCTTTGCCACTGCGGGTTGTCACATTAAAAAACTCTTGCATGACCTGCGTACTGAGCACAATTGTGTGATGACGTTCTAAATTGGAGAGATACGACTGCGCAATCGCCTGCTTTTCGGGCTCACGTTCGTCTGCTGCATAAACCCAAATGTTGGTATCAACAAAGGCAATCATCTGCCTGCTATCTTTCGGTCATAAAGAGTTTCGCGATTCCACCCCACATCGCCGCTGTTGTAGGGGTTCGTTTTAGCTCGCTCAATAAATCGCTCCATGACCGTTTGCTGTATCGCCTGCGTCGCTGAAGCCTTTGCGGGAGACACGAGCGCCGCAGAGCCAAGTGTTACATAGTGCTGCAAAAACTCGCGCACCATCGCGCTGACCGATGTGCCTTCGCCAATCGCACGAATCCGCGCTTCGCGGACAATCACAGGGTCTAATGCGAGGGTTAAGTTGTACATGGCTGACCTTCAAAAATGACAATAAAACCAGTGTAGCACGAGAACACGTGCAAATAAAATCCTTGCATGCTCCACATCACCTTCCCCGAAAACCTACCCGTTAGCGAACGCCGCGCTGAGATTGAGGACGCGCTCCGCGCCTCGCAAGTGCTGATTCTGTGCGGCGAAACGGGCTCGGGTAAAACGACCCAATTGCCCAAAATTGTGCTCGGACTCAAGCAAGCGAAAGCCGCGCGAGAAGCCAAAGAGCACAGCGGGAAGCCACGCCCAGCAAGGGCTTCAAGCCAACGCCCCAAAATCATTGCGCACACGCAACCGCGCCGCATTGCCGCCTCGTCGGTTGCCAAACGCATTGCGGACGAGCTGCACACGCCGCTGGGCGAGGTGGTGGGGTTTAAGGTTCGCTTTGCCGACAAGCTCTCCAAAAACACGCAAATCAAGTTGATGACGGACGGCATTTTGCTGGCGGAGACGCAGACCGATCCCGACCTCTTGGCTTACGACTGCATCATCATTGACGAGGCCCATGAGCGCAGTTTGAACATTGATTTTTTGCTCGGCTATTTGCGTCAGCTCTTGCCGCGCCGCCCTGATCTCACGGTCATCGTGACCTCCGCCACGATTGACGCGGAGCGCTTTGCCAAGCACTTCGCCAGCATCCACGGCCCGGCTCCTGTGATGACGGTATCGGGGCGCATCTTTCCTGTGGAGCAGCGCTATCGCCCGTTTGAAGAGTCGCGCGATTTTGATGTGAACGACGCAATGGCGGATGCGCTAGATGAGCTTTGGCGAAACCCAAGTGATCAGGGCGATGTACTCATCTTTTTGCCGGGCGAGCGCGAAATCCGCGAGGCGGCCGACCACCTGCGCAAGCACCTTGCGCATTCGCCCGTGCTGCGCTCTGCCGAAGTACTGCCGCTGTTTGCGCGGCTCACGCCTGCCGAGCAAGACAAGATTTTTTCGCCTCATTCCACGCGCCGTGTCGTCCTCGCAACCAATGTCGCAGAGACCTCGCTCACCGTACCTGGGATTCGTTATGTGATCGACACGGGCACAGCGCGGGTCAAGCGTTACAGCTATCGTCATAAAGTCGAGCAGTTGCTGGTTGAGCCGATTAGCCAAGCAGCGGCGAACCAACGCGCGGGGCGCTGTGGCCGCGTGGCAAACGGCATCTGTATTCGTCTGTACAGCGAACAAGATTTTGCAGGACGTGCGCCCTTTACCGATCCCGAAATTTTGCGCTCCTCGCTGGCGGGGGTGATTCTGCGGATGAAGGCGCTACATCTTGCGGATGACCAAAGAGGGGTGGAGGATTTTCCGTTTTTAGAAGCGCCCAGCGGACGGGCGATTGCGGACGGCTACCAACTTCTGAGCGAGCTGGGTGCGGTGGATGAGAGCAACGCTATCACGCCACTGGGAATGCAGCTCGCCAAGCTGCCACTTGATCCGCGTCTCGGGCGGATGCTCTTGGAAGCCAAAGAGCGCGGGGCTTTGGATGAAGTGCTGGTGATTGCCAGCGCGATTTCCGTGCAAGACGTGCGTGATCGGCCGATGGACAAACAAACGCAGGCCGACCAAGCGCACGTCAAATTTGATGACGAAAAAAGTGAGTTTGTTGGCTATCTCAAATTGTGGAAATGGCTTGAGGAGCAAACGGGGTCGCGCCGCCAGATTGACTCGGCACTTAAAGCCAATTTCATTTCAGCAAGGCGTGTGCGCGAGTGGCGCGATCTCTACTCGCAATTGCAATTAGCGGTCAAAGAGCATCTGGGCGCTCGGGCTGGAAATTGGGGACAGTCCCCAATTATTGCTTTGCAACATTCGGGGGCTGCCCCCAATTTCCAGCCTGCTACCTTTGAGGCTCTGCACATGAGTCTTATGGCAGGATTGCTGGGCAATATTGGTTGCAAATCGGACGAAGAAGATTGGTATCTCGGCGCACGCGGCATCAAGTTTTATCCGCATCCTGGTCGCAATTTATCCAAGAAACCTGGGCGCTGGATCATGTGCTCGGAGCTGGTGGAGACCACGCGGCTTTTTGGCCGTGGCATCGCCAATATCGACCCGCAGTGGATTGAAAAAGTCGCTCATCATTTGCTTAGACGACAACTGCTTGATCCGCACTGGGAAAAAAAGGCGGGACAAGTCATGGCGCTGGAGCGAGCCACGCTCTATGGCCTGGTCGTCTACCACAACCGCCGCGTGGATTTTTCCAAGATTGATCCATCGGGTGCGCGAGAGGTGTTTATCCGCGAGGCTTTGGTCGCAGGCAACTGGGCAACACCGCTGCCATTTTTGCAAGCCAATATCAACATGATTGCGAAGGTGGAAGATCTGGAGCACAAGTCACGCCGGCAAGATGTGCTGGTGGATGACGAGTTGATTTTTGCGTTTTACGATCAGCACATCCCGCAAGATGTATGCAGCGGTCACACGTTTGAACGCTGGTTTAAACAGACCGTCAAAACCAATCCCAAGCTGCTGCTTTTATCGCGCGAAGAGTTGATGCGGCACGAAGCAGCGGGCATTACCACCGATCAGTTTCCAAAAATCATTCGCCTTGGCGGCGTGGATTGCAAAGCGACGTATTTGCATGACCCCAGCCACGCCGCCGACGGTTTGACGGTTGAGATTCCGATTTTTGCGCTGAATCAAGTCAGCGAAGATCGCTGCGAATGGTTAGTTCCTGGAATGCTCAAAGACAAAATTGGGGCACTGCTAAAAAGTCTGCCGCAGCGTCCGCGTTCGCGCTTTGTGCCCCTGCCTGCATCAAGCGAGCGCTTAGCTGGCGTGCTTTGCGAGCCTATGAACTGGGCAAGCGGCAGTCTCACGGAGGTGCTACTCAAGCGCGTGCGGGACGAGACCAGTTTGGATATCAAGCGCAACGACTTCAAGCTAGATATGCTTTTGCCGCATCACTTCATGAACTTTCGCGTGGTCGATGAACACGGCAGGCAGCTCGGTACAGGACGCAATTTGGTGGCACTCAAAGCCGAGCTGGGAAGCCAAGCACGCGGCGCGTTTCAGGCGTTGGCGGGACTAAAAGGACTTGGACGAAGTGACACGGTAGCGGAATTGGTGACGCCCCCGCATTCAGCGGCCAGCACCCAAAACGCCAATGCAGCCACCCAACGCCACACCACATGGTCTTTTGGCGAACTCCCCGAGCTGATGGAGATTCAAAATGGCAAGCAAAGTTTGATTGGCTTCCCCGCCTTGATTGATGCAGGCGATGCCGTCACGATCGAAGTCTTCGATGAACCCGACGTGGCGCAAGCCAAGCACCGCGAGGGTTTGCGGCGCTTGGTCGCTTTGCAAATGAAGGATGCGATCAAATATTTAGAAAAAAATCTGCCTGATTTTTTGACCATGACGGCGCTCTATATGCCACTGGGTACGGCGGACGAATTGAAGACTCACCTGATCAATTTAGCACTTGATCGCGCCTTTTTGATTGACCCGCTTCCTAGCGACGAACAGGCATTTAAGCGCCGCGTAGAAGAAGGCCGTGGTCGTCTCACCTTGATTGCGGGCGAAGTCTCGCGCATGGTCGGTCGCGTGCTGCTGGAATACGCTGCCGCGCTGCGCAAAATCAAAGACAACAAAGCCGCAACCGAACCCGTGGCCGATATACAGCAACAGCTGCAAAAGCTGATGAATAAAGGCTTTGTAATGCAAACGCCCTACGCGCAGCTACAGCATCTGCCGCGCTACCTCAAAGCGATCGTGATGCGGTTAGACAAGTGGCGCGCCGATCCTGCGCGCGATGCTGCCAAGCTTGCTGAGCTGCGTCCGCTGGAGCAACGCTACGTGCGCCGTGTTATCGAACAAAAGGGGCAAATGGACGCGCGTTTGGAGGAATATCGGTGGCTGCTGGAGGAGCTGCGCGTGAGCTTTTTTGCGCAAGAGCTGCGCACACCGCAGCCCGTGAGCAGCAAAAGGCTGGATAAAGCATGGTCTATACTGTGCGCCTAGCACGAAGGGTCACATCTGCCAAGGCTTTCGAGTCATTTAAGAATCTATTATGAGTTCCAAATTAAAAATCCTCAGTTGGTTGTCCATCGGTGCTCTTGTCGGGGCGCTGATCAGCACGCAATTACAAGCCGTCGCGCGTGGCTCTTTAGCGCCGTTGCCGCTGGATGAAATGCAGCAGTTCGCGGCCGTTTTTGGCATGATTAAAAGCGATTACGTGGAGGCGACGGACGAAAAAAAACTCATTACTGATGCGATTGCAGGCATGGTGACGGGGTTAGATCCTCATTCGCAATACTTAGATAAAAAATCGCTCAAAGAATTTCAAGAAGGAACCAGCGGCAAATTTGTTGGCGTTGGCATTGAAATCAGCACTGAAGACGGCTATGTCAAAGTGGTCTCGCCGATTGAAGGCTCGCCCGCTTACCGCGCAGGCATCAAAGCAGGTGATTTAATTACCAAGGTGGACGACTGGAACACCAAAGGCAACCCCATGAGCGAGGCCGTCAAGCGTATGCGCGGCGAGCCCAAAACCAAAGTGGTGCTGACGATTTTCCGCCGCGCCGAAGATAAGAACTTCCCAATCACCATCATTCGCGATGAGATCAAAACGCAATCGGTTAAATCCAAATTAGTCGATCAGGATTACGGCTGGATTCGCATTGCACAGTTTCAAGATCAAACGGTGAATGACTTCGTCCGCCAAGCAACCGCGCTCTACAAACAAAATCCAAACATCAAAGGCTTGGTGCTTGATTTGCGTAATGACCCAGGTGGTTTGCTCGATGGCGCTGTGGCAATTTCTGCGGCCTTCTTGCCGCCCAATGTGCCTGTCGTGTCCACCAACGGACAGCTCAAAGAGAGTCAGTACGTCTACAAAGCCGCGCCCGATTTTTATCGCTCATCGGTGGCATCCGACCCATTAGCAGAATTGCCCGCAGCGATTAAAAAAGTACCGCTCGTTGTCTTAGTGAACGAAGGCTCGGCCTCCGCTAGCGAGATCGTCTCGGGTGCTTTGCAAGACCACAAACGCGCGGTGATTATGGGCAGCCAAACTTTTGGCAAAGGCTCTGTGCAAAACATTCGTCCGCTGGGTGACAACGCGGCGCTCAAACTCACGATTGCGCGTTACTACACGCCAAACGGGCGCTCCATTCAATCGATTGGCATCTTGCCCGACGTGCTGGTGGACGATACCGAAGGCGGCAGTCCGTTTGCGGTGCTGCGCTCCAAAGAGGCCGACTACGACAAGCACCTCAAAAACCCGCAAGGCGAAGAATCCGCTGAAGCACGTGCCGCCAAAACCAAAGCGTTAGAAGCAGCGAAGGAAGAGGCGCGTAAACGCTTAGAAGAAGAAGCGAAGAAAGATCCAAAGGATCGTTTGATTCCAGAGTTTGGCTCGGAGCGCGACTTCCAGCTTCGCCAAGCCCTGAATCAATTGCAAGGCAAACCTGTGATGACCAGCAAAATTCAGGTTGAGCGCAAGGAAGAGAAAAAAGAGCCATAACGACCGTTCTCGGGCTGAGCCTGCCAGGGCCTTGGGCAACCAAACCTTGGACAAGCTCAGAGCGGACGGCATTTTTTATGACCGACGACCAACTGCTTCGCTACTCGCGCCACATTTTGCTGGGTGAGATTGGCATTGAGGGTCAAGAGCGCATCAACGCTGCGCACGCACTCATCATTGGCCTGGGCGGGCTGGGTTCGCCAGCCGCGCTGTACTTGGCAGCGGCAGGCGTTGGACGCATCACGCTGGTCGATGACGATACGGTTGATCTGACTAATTTACAGCGGCAAATTGCCCACACCACACCTCGCGCAGGTGCATCAAAAGTGGCATCCGCACAAGCGGCGATGCTTGCGATTAACCCCGATATTCTCATTGATGCGATTCAACAAAAAGCCTCACAAGCCTTGCTGGATGGACTTGTTGCGAACTGTCAGGTGGTGCTGGATTGCACCGATAACTTCGCGACTCGCCACGCCATCAATGCCGCATGCGTGACGCACAACAAACCGCTTGTCAGCGGATCGGCGATTCGCTTAGACGGACAACTCAGTGTTTATCATGCCGCCGTGCATCCGCAGGCACCCTGCTACGCCTGCGTCTTTCCACCCGAGCAGCATTTTGAAGAAACCGCGTGCAGCACACTGGGCGTACTAGGTCCATTGGTCGGCATGGTTGGCACGATGCAGGCTGTAGAAGCGCTCAAAATTCTTGCAGGAATAGGCAGTCAACTCATCGGCAAGCTTGTGATGATTGATGGCAAGCGTATGGCGTTTGACGAGATTCAACTCATAAAAAATGAGCGCTGCGCTGTTTGTGGATCACGCCAGCCCTCACTGCGCAGCCAAAGCTAGGCGTGATGACACTTGTTTTTTTTGCGAAATAGTTGAGGCTCTATGGGCGAGCGGCTTGCCCACAGGCCTCGTCTGGCTTGCCTTGCAGACAGCTCTTGCCGCCCATAACTGCCAAGCGATCGCCGATTGTGATACGACCACGCATAGCCGTTTGCAACCAGCCAAGCACCGACATCTTCACCACCCAAATAGACGGAGGCAACCATGCGTCCGTACTTGTCGCGTGCTCGTCTTGTGACGCGGACACTTTGGTGTTGCAAATGTTGCAGGAGCGCACCTGCCGCTGCTAGTCCATACGCTTGGCACCGCTCGGGCGCATCGATACCTTGAATCCGAATGTCAAACGCTGGTTCGCCATTGCCCTTCGATACCCAAATCGTATCGCCATCGGTAACGTGCGTGACGACCGCAGCAAAAGCCGGCGCAGGCGCTCGCTTGCTGATGCGCTGCGACCAAGCATCCGCAGCGGTATGCATCGAACAGAGCGCGGCGATAATCAGCAACTGTTTTTTGATCATCATTTCATTGTATAGAGGCACTCTCTCATGGCAGTTAACCTTCCCCTCATTCAAGCCGACAAGCTCCATCCTGTTGCGGGCATTCGCGTGGGTATTGCGCAAGCGGGCGTGCGCAAAGCGAACCGCGACGACCTTGCGGTGATGTTGTTACCCGAGGGCGCATCCGTCGCAGGTGTATTGACGCAAAACCGTTTTTGCGCCGCGCCGGTGCAAATTTGCCAAGAGGTTTTGGCTCATCACAGAAGTGGGGTTCGCGCACTCGTCATCAACACAGGCAACGCCAACGCAGGAACGGGTGAAAAAGGCATGGCTGACGCGAGAGCTTGCTGCGCAAGGCTTGCCGAGCATCTGGGCTTGCAAGCCGCGCAAATATTGCCGTTCTCGACGGGTGTCATTATGGAGTCGCTTCCCGTTGATCGCATCACAGCGGGAATGCCCGCCGCGATTGCCAACGCACAGTCCAGCGAAGGCGCCAGCAATTGGTACCGCGCCGCGCACGCCATCATGACCACCGATACGCAAGCCAAAGCTAAAAGCATTCAAGTCACGATTGATGGACACGTCGTCACGATCACGGGCATTAGCAAAGGCGCGGGCATGATTCGCCCGAACATGGCCACGATGCTGGGCTACATTGCCACCGATGCCAACATTGACGCCGAGGTGTTGCAAGCCATGACCTCAGACATTGCCGATGCATCCTTCAATCGCATCAGCGTGGACGGCGACACATCAACCAACGATTCGTTTATCGTGATGGCAAGCTGCGCCAGCAAAATGCCGCGCATCACAAGCCTAGAGACCACGTCAGCCGTGGCTTTCAAGGCAGCGCTCTTAGAAGTTGCACAGTATCTGGCGCATAGCATCGTGCGCGACGGCGAAGGCGCAACCAAGTTCATCACCGTCACCGTTGAGGGCGGACGCACGACGGATGAATGCGTCAAAGTCGCCTACGCAATTGCGCACTCACCGCTCGTTAAAACTGCTTTCTTTGCCAGCGACCCCAACCTCGGGCGCATCTTGGCAGCGGTGGGCTATGCGGGAATCACCGACCTTGATCAAAGCAAAATCGATTTGTATTTAGACGCTGTGCTGGTCGCCAAAAACGGCGGGCGCAATCCTGACTACAAGGAGGCGGACGGTCAGCGCGTGATGAAGCAGTCAGAGATTACCGTGCGCGTGAATCTTGGACGTGGCGCGGTCTCGGATACCGTGTGGACTTGCGATTTGTCGCACGAGTATGTGACCATCAATGCGGACTACCGCTCTTGATATCGTAATAACAATATAATAACCTCATGGAAACCTATCTCAGACCCATTGGCAATTCACGCGGCGTGATCATTCCTGCATCCATGCTACGCGACTGCAACATTGAGCACGAAATTCGTCTGATTCAAGACGGCGCACGATTGGTCATTGAAGCGGTTCGCAAACCAAGGCAAGGCTGGTTTGACAAAGGCAATGCCCAGTTGCGACTCAATGAGCCTGCCGCCTTGGGGGCTATGGCTGATCGCTCGGACGCGCAGCTTGACGAAGAGTGGGATTGGTAACTAGTGATGCGGCGCGGAGATGTTTATTGGTATCAGCTGGATCCAGCGGCGGGGACAGAGATTCAAAAAACACGTCCTGCTTTGGTTGTATCACACGACGACATGAATGACCATTTGCCAAGGGTAATCATTGCGCCGCTAACCAGCAAGGGACAGCCTGAGGCGTACCGTCCCGAAGTCATTTTTCAAAAACGCAAAGCCAGAATTTTGTTAGACCAAATTCGCAGCGTTGATAAAAGACGACTCACCAAACGCCTAGGTACGATTAGCGAGACCAAATGGCATCCGACTTTGTTAGAAATGCTTGCTTAAAAATATGAACCACACCGAACAACTGATCGAGCGCTTAGTCACTAGCATTGAAACGCTCACAGAAAAACTCTCACACGCCCTGCCCCAACCTTTGCAAGCGCCCGACTGGGGCGCTGCTGTGGCTTGGCGTTATCGCAAGCGGGCATCGGGACATGGTTCGCTAGAACCCGTGCAGCACATTGCCAAACTGAGACTCGCTGACTTAAAAGAGATTGACGTTCAAAAAGAAAAAATTGCGCGTAACACCGAGCACTTTGTGAGCGGCTTGCCTGCTAACAATGTACTACTCACGGGTGCACGCGGTACAGGCAAGTCGTCGCTTATCAAGGCTTGCTTGAACGCCTTTGCCGAGAAGGGCTTGCGGCTCATCGAAGTGGACAAAGCCGATCTGGTTGACTTGCCAGACATTGTGGATATCACCGCCAATCGCCCTGAAAAATTTATTGTGTTTTGCGATGATTTGAGCTTTGAGGATGGCGAGTCCAGCTACAAAGCTTTAAAGTCGGTACTGGACGGATCGGTCGCCGCATCGACACCAAACGTGTTGATTTATGCCACCAGCAATCGCCGCCATTTGCTGCCTGAGTACATGAAGGAGAACCTCACGTACCAGCACACAGAGGACGGCGAAGTGCATCCTGGCGAGGGCGTGGAAGAAAAAATTTCACTCTCCGAGCGTTTTGGCCTTTGGGCGAGCTTTTATCCATTTACGCAGGACGAGTACCTCACGATTGCGAATCAGTGGCTGGCGCATTTGGGTGTCCCAGACAGTCACTTGGCTGCTGCACGTCCGCACGCCCTAGTGTGGGCACTGGAGCGCGGTTCACGCTCAGGACGCGTGGCGTATCAGTTTGCTAAGGACTATGTTGGCAATCATGGCTGATGTTTTGACAGCCGATGGCGATTTAGCGCGTGAGGGCAATAGGCAAATCACGGAAGTCGCCGTTGGCGTTTTAATGGATAGCCAAAGCCGCTACCTGATGACGACTCGCCCAGAAGGCAAGGTCTATGCGGGTTACTGGGAATTTCCTGGTGGCAAGCTAGAGGCAAGCGAGAGCGTTGTGCAGGCGCTTAAACGCGAATTGATCGAAGAAATTGGGATTGCGATTGATAGCGCAAGCACAGCGATTTGGCGCGAGCAATTAGTTGACTATCCGCACGCCTTGGTGCGCTTGCATTTTTGCAAAGTCACACGCTGGACGGGCGTGCTCACCATGCGTGAGGGGCAGGTATTTGAATGGGTGAATTTACCTGCGACTGTGGCGCCCATCTTGCCAGGCGCCTTGCCTGTATTGAGTTGGCTGCAATCTGACTTGCTAACTTAATGACAAAGTTAATGGCAAAGTTAATGGCAAAGCGTCAACTCAAACGCCACATCCAAAGAGGTTTGTTGCGAGCGTTCGTTGACCGATACGGCCACAAACCTCGCGGTCACTAACAAACGATTAACGGACACTTCGGGAGCAACGCCTAGGCTCTCGTCAATCAAAATTTGTACCAATTGAAACGGCTTGCCTTGCGGTATGTATTGCTGAAAATGACCCGCAGTAGCCACCATTTTTCGCGCCGTACCCGAATCACGCACCAACCGAAGCAGCAAGGCTACCGCCTCTTTCATGGGTTTAACTGACTCCACCCACGGCCGAATATCCGCCCGCCGCATCCCCGCCGTTAATTGTTGCCAAGCAAAGTAAGTTGGCAAATCAAAGGAGCACGTACCTCCAGGGATGCTCACGCGACTGCGCACGGACATCAACCAATCATTTTCGCCCAGCGTTCCGCCAACTCGACCATGCGTTTGACTCAGCGCTGCAAACGCAGCATCGAGTTCACCAATCACTTTGTTGAGTACGTTTTCATCAATCGCAGGGTTATCGCGAAATGACATCAAGGCATTTTTTTGTTTGTCCAAATCTTTAAGGACATCGGTCTTCAACTCTGCACGCCCAGCCACATCCATAATTTCAAATAGCGTAGCGAGTGCGTAGTGGTGATCAATAGGCGTTTCTCGATCAACAAGAACCTCTAGGCGAGCATACAAATGCTCAAGCCGTAAGTAGGTTCGAATGCGTTCGTTAAAAGGATGTTCGTAGAGGATCACGGCTTGATTATTACAGTTTTAACAATGACCTCTAACTCCGCCAAAGAGACATCATCATTCATGATAACCACATCAGCAATAGCAAGGCGATTTTGGCGGCTCGCTTGGTGACTCATCACCGCACGCACCGCTGCCTCGGTCATACCGCTTCGCGCCATCACACGTTTGATTTGCGTCTCGGGCAGGCAGTCCACTACGCAAACTTGGCTCAACTGCGTACGCCAACCGCTAAAGCTCGTTTGTTCAGCCAACAGCGGCAAATCCAGCACAATCAAAAGCGAAGCCGCCGCTTGGGCCGCCTTGATTTGCTGCGCCATTCCCAGTTTGACCAACGGGTGAATGATTGACTCCAACTGCTGCTTGGCCCTCGCATCCGAAAATACACGTTCGCGCATTTTGACGCGATCAAGCGCTCCGTGCGAATCAATAAAATCGTGACCAAATTGCGCTCGAATTGCCTCAATTGCCGCGCCGCCAGCTGCCGTGGTCGATCTTGAAATAGCATCCGCATCGACAATCGCGGCACCCAAGCGCTGCAAGATACCTGCAACCGTGCTTTTGCCGCTGCCAATGCCGCCCGTAAGGCCCAGTAAGCCTGCGGGCCGAATCAAAGTTGCCATGATGTGATTAACTCCAGCGCTGCGCCAAATGCCAAGAAAGGACCAAACGGAATATAGCCAGTCACGCCATCAATTTGGCGCTCTTGATGCGTCCACTTGAGCAGCAAACCCGCTACAACGCCCAAACTAGCCGCCACCAAAACGGTAGGAATCAAAGCCTGCCAGCCAAGCCATGCACCGATTGCCGCGTAGAGTTTGAAATCGCCATAGCCCATACCCTCGCGCCCTGTCGTGAGTTTGAATGCCCAATAAATCAACCACAGCGAGAGGTAACCCGCACAAGCGCCTGCGAGCGATTGGGACAAGTTCACGCTTGGCAACACATGCAATCCTGCGGCAATGAGACCCGCCCATGTAAGCGGTACCGTAATGTCATCGGGCAGATAAGTCGTATCCCAATCAATCAGCGAAGCGCAAAGCAAAGCCGCGCCGAATAAGGCGTAAGCCGCTGCCGTCCAAGAAAAATACCAACGCCAAGCACAGTAGCCAAACACTGCGCTTGCGGCCAACTCAACCAAGGGATAACGCAGGCCAATAGGCGCGTGGCATACCGAACATTTGCCGCGCAAAAAAAGATAGCTCAGCACAGGAATATTTTCAAACCAAGTGATGCTATGGCCACAATGCCCACAGCGCGACGGCGGATGACACAGCGTGAGCGGGGCGGGTGCATCATCCGTATTGGATGCAACACCTTCAAACTGCGCCTCTAGCATTTTTGGCAAGCGATAAATCACCACGTTTAAGAAGCTGCCGATGCACAAACCGATTAGCGCAAACGCCAGCACCGCAAAGCTAGAAGTCATCACGTACATGGTCAGTGCCTAGCTTGTGCGTTGCAAGGACAGCATCGGCAACTCTAACAGCGCCGCTTTGTAAGCGCTATCAGGAAAGATCGACAGCGCATCCATCGCCTTGTGCGCTTGTGCCCGCGCCATCTCCCGACTCGCATCTAATGCACCGCTGGTACGCACGGTGCTGCTAATCGCCGCAAGCTGCGTGACATCGCCCTCTTCAATCGCTTTGCGAATCAAGGCTTGCTCTGCCGCGCTGGCGGTTTGCATAGCGCAAATTAACGGCAGTGTGGTCTTACCTTCACGTAAATCGTCACCTAAGTTTTTCCCCATTTCATCGGCATTACCAGCGTAATCGAGCACATCATCAATCAATTGAAACGCCGTGCCAAGCGCCGCACCGTAGGCCGCACAGGCTTGTTCTAACTCGGGCGTGGCATTGTGCAAAATCGCCGCTAAGCGACTACTGGCTTCAAACAATTTGGCAGTTTTAGATTCGATAACGTGCAGATAAGCCTCGGGGCTAAGCGACGCATCATGCATATTCATCATCTGCATGACTTCACCTTCAGCAATCACGTTGGTTGCCTCTGCAAGCGTGGCAAGGACACGCATATTCTGCGTCTCGACCATCATCTGAAAAGCACGTGAATACAAAAAATCACCCACCAACACGCTGGCAGGATTACCGAAAGACTCATTCGCCGTTGGACGACCACGGCGCAGAGTTGACTCGTCCACCACATCGTCGTGCAATAAAGTTGCGGTATGAATGAACTCCACCACCGCCGCCATTGTGTGATGATCCCGCCCTTTGTAACCAAGCAAACCACACATCAAAAGTAGCAGCACGGGGCGCAGCCGCTTGCCCCCCGCCGCGATAATGTAGGTAGACACTTGCCCGACCAAGGGCACGCTAGAGACGAGACGATTGGCGATGACAGCATCGACCGCCTCCATATCAGCTTGAACAAGGGATCGATAGAGTGGTTGGCTTAGCTTGGACGTTGTCATAGGCGGTGATCTTATCTCAAGCTATAATGGAGGGCTTCGCTAAAATGGGTTAGCGTTGATTCAAATCAAAAGGTTTTAAATGTACGCAGTCATAAAAACTGGTGGCAAACAATACAAAGTTGCTACTGGCGAAAAAATTAAAGTAGAACAGATCGCTGCTGACGTTGGCCAAGAGATTGTGATTACCGAAGTGCTTGCCGTGGGAAGCGGCGAGTCTCTGAAGGTGGGCACTCCCTTGGTAAACGGCGCGACTGTTTCCGTCACCGTGGTATCGCATGGTCGTCACGACAAGGTTCGCATCTTCAAGATGCGCCGTCGCAAGCACTACCAAAAACGCCAAGGTCATCGTCAAAATTACACAGAGCTGCTTATCGGCACTGTGAATGCATAACAGGAGCTCCTAGTCATGGCACAAAAAAAAGGCGGCGGCTCGACGCGAAACGGCCGGGATTCCCAGCCAAAAATGTTAGGTGTGAAACGCTTCGGCGGCGAAGTAGTTGATGGCGGTGCCATCATCGTTCGCCAACGCGGCACTAAGTTTCACCCAGGAAACAACGTCGGTATCGGCAAAGACCACACCCTGTTTGCACTCGCTGCAGGCACGGTCAGCTTTGCGCACCGTGGTGCATTGAACAAGCACATGGTTGATATCACACCCGTGGCGGCTTAAAGCTTCTAAAAAGCGCCCGCTAAACTAGAAGCCCCGTTATTTAAAAAACGGGGCTTTTTTATTGCTACTTACCCAATTGACCTTGTATGAAATTTATTGACGAAGCAGACATTGACGTAGTCGCAGGCGATGGCGGCGCGGGCTGTGTCTCGTTTCGTCACGAAAAATACAAAGAATTTGGTGGCCCCAACGGCGGTGATGGTGGACGTGGCGGCTCGGTATTTGCCGTTGCCGATGTGAACCTCAACACACTCATCGACTTTCGTTATTCGCGCCGCTACGAAGCCAAAAAAGGTGAGAACGGCATGGGCTCGGATATGTTTGGCGCTGCGGCGCAAGACATCGTTTTAAAAATGCCCGTTGGCACCATCATCTCGGACGCGGAAACGGGCGACGTGCTCTACGAGATGCTAGTCCCTGACGAAAAAGTTTGCATCTGTAAAGGCGGAGACGGTGGCTTTGGCAATATGCGTTTTAAAAGCGCGATCAACCGTGCGCCGCGTCAAAAAACACCTGGCTGGCCTGGTGAAAAAAAAGCCCTCAAGCTAGAGCTGAAAGTCTTAGCTGACGTGGGTTTGCTGGGCATGCCAAACGCTGGCAAATCAACCCTGATTGCCGCGATTAGCAACGCTCGCCCCAAAATTGCCGACTACCCTTTCACCACGCTGCATCCCAATTTAGGCGTGGTGCGCGTTGCCGCAGAGCAAAGCTTTGTGGTCGCCGATGTGCCTGGTTTAATCGAAGGCGCTGCTGAAGGCGCAGGCCTGGGTCATCAGTTCTTAAAACATTTATCGCGCACCCGTCTACTCTTGCATCTTGTAGACTTTGCGCCTGAAGAGCAGCAATTTTCGGACGTTGATCCTGTTAAGCAAGCGAAGGCCATTGTCAACGAACTCAAAAAATACGACGAAGATTTGTACAACAAGCCACGCTGGTTGGTGCTGAACAAGTTAGATATGGTGGACAAAGACAAACGCGAAGCCAAGGTCAAAGATTTCATTAAACGCTTCAAATACAAAGGACCTGTGTTTGAGATTTCAGCTCTCACGCGCGAAGGTTGTGAAGGACTGATTCGCGACATCTTCAACTACATCCACAAAGTACACGAAGCCACGCAACCGCCTGAATATGTTGACCCTCGCTTCAGCTAAACGCATCATCGTCAAAGTGGGCTCGTCGCTTGTCACCAACGAGGGGCGCGGCTTAGACGAGTCCGCCATTCGCGCGTGGAGCGAGCAACTCGCAAGCCTGACGCAATCAGGGCGCGAAGTCATCATGGTCTCTAGCGGCGCGATTGCGGAAGGCATGAAACGCCTAGGCTGGACGGTACGCCCCAAAGAAGTTCATGAGCTGCAAGCCGCCGCTGCTGTTGGGCAAATGGGACTTGTGCAAATGTACGAAAGCTGTCTGCGTGCATCGGGCGCTCGCAGTGCGCAAGTGCTGCTCACGCACGCCGACCTTGCAGACCGCGAGCGCTACCTCAACGCCCGATCAACGCTGCTCACGCTACTGAAACACCAAGTCGTTCCCGTCATCAACGAAAACGATACGGTGGTGAACGACGAAATCAAATTTGGCGACAACGACACACTGGGCGCACTCGTTGCCAATTTAGTCGAAGCCGATGCGCTCATCATCTTGACCGATCAAGCAGGATTGTTTAGTGCCGATCCGCGCAAAGACCCTTCTGCAACCCTTATCCAGACTGCCCGTGCGGGCGATCCTGCCTTGGAAGCCATGTCTGGCGGGGCTGGCAGCAACATTGGCAAAGGCGGAATGCTGACCAAAGTGCTAGCCGCCAAACGCGCCGCCAGCTCGGGCTGCTCCACGGTGGTGGCATGGGGGCGCGAACCCAACGTGCTAGAGCGCTTAGTCGCAGGCGAAGCCATTGGCACCTTATTTGTTGCCGATCAACCTAAGCTACACGCGCGAAAGCAATGGATGGCCGATCATTTGCAGTTGCGCGGCTCCGTCACGGTGGACGCAGGCGCAGCCAAAAAAATCATCGCCGATGGGGTCAGCTTGCTACCCATTGGTATGCTGAGCGTGACCGGTGAGTTCGCGCGTGGCGACGTGATTGCAATTAATGACCCTGCTGGAAGCCCCATTGCACGTGGCCTTGCGAACTATTCAAGCAGCGAAGCACGACTCATCTGCAAAAAAGCATCCAGCGAATTTGAACGCTTGCTCGGCTACACCGCCGAGCCTGAGATGATTCACCGCGACAACTTGGTACTGATTTAATCCGCCCAATCCGCGCAATCTGCACCCTCCGCGCATCAACCAGCCAGCGCAACGTACACGTTTTGCACGTCGTCGTTGCCATCAATTGCCGCCAAAAATGCCTCCACCTCTTCAAGCTGCTCGGCCGTTAAATTGGCGGGATTAACAGGATTTTTTGGCTTGTAACCCAGCTTTGCAGACACCACGTGATAGCCATGTTCGGGGAGTGCCTTGCTCACGCTATCTAAATCGGTTGGATCCGTCAGAAACAGCGTCGTGCCTGCCTTGGTGTCCGAGTCGGCACCACCCTCCACCGCCTCAAAATCTTGCGCACCCGCTTCAATAGCGGCAACTTCAGGATCTGAGTTTTTTAGAATCGGCTCCGCCTCAATCATGCCGAGATAGTCAAAATCCCATGCCACCGAACCCGACGTACCAAGCTGCCCTTTGCGAAACAACACGCGCATCTCTGGCGCAGTGCGGTTCACGTTATCGGTCAAGCACTCCACCATCACGGCGACTTGGTGCGGCGCAAAACCTTCGTACAGCACGCGCTCGTAGTTCACCGCTTCTGCGCCCACGCCCGAGCCTTTTTTGATCACACGATCAAGCGTGTCCTTGGGCATCGACACCTTGCGCGCCTGCTCCACAAACAAGCGCAGCTTGGCGTTCGACGCTGGATCGCCGCCGCTCTTTGCAGCCAACATGATGTCTTTTGCAAGCCTGCCAAACAGCTTACCTCTTACGTTTGCGGCTAACTCCTTGCCTTTAGCTTTCCACTGTGCGCCCATTTTTATTCCTTTCAGTTTTTATTGTTTCAAAACACCAAACCACGCCCGCAACTGCGCCACCGAGTCCGCAATGTAGAGCGGATGACAAGACGCTAGCGTCGCATGATTGTGCGCACCGTAGTTCACACCGACAGATGCCACACCTGCATTCATTGCCATTTGCAAATCGTGCGTGGTGTCGCCAATCATCAGCGTTCGCTCAGCATCCACGCCAAACTCGCGCATCAACTCAAACAACATTTGCGGATTAGGTTTACCCTGGGTTTGATCTGCCGTTCGCGTACCGTCAAACAGCGAAGCTAGTTTCACGGTGTTGCCATCGATCTGCACTTCCCGCGCAAGCGTTGCATCCAAACCTTTGCGCGACTTGCCCGTTCCAATTGTCACCCAGTGGTGCTGCGCTTTCAACGCTAACAGCAGATCAATCACACCATCAAAGAGGTTGATGTCATCTTGCTCTTTAAAAAAATAATGCCGATAACGCTCGCCGAGTTGCGGATATTTTTCCCGAGGCACGTCAGGCGCCGCATGGGCTAAGGCTTCCATGAGGTTGAGCCCAATCACGTGCGATGCCTGCTCGTGGCTGGGTCGCTTGCCACCAACGTCTTCCACTGCGTTTTGAATACACCGCGTAATCAGCGCCGTAGAGTCAAACAGCGTGCCATCCCAATCAAAGACGATCAAATCGTATTTTTTACTCATCAATAGCCCGCCTTCGCGCCCGCGCGTTTCGTTTTAAAAAGTCCCGCTTTTTTAATGCCTTGCTGGTTGAAGCGCTCGCGCCGCGCCGTCATCGGATCGACTCGCAAGCCGCGCACCAGCTCCACACGGTCGCCCGCTTGTAGCGCGTCATCCATTTTTACCGATCGCCCCCAGACCGCAGGGGATAAGCCCTCCGCGAGCATTTGCTCTGCAAGGCTTGCTGGTATTGCCTCGCCAAGCAGCATCCCTTCAGGGATATCGACCGTCAAAGTTTCAATGTGCCGCTCACTCAGGGAGTAATAAATTTCAATTTTCATGCGTAGATTTTTTTAGCGCGGGCGGCAAATGCATCGACCAGCGAATTAGCAATCTTGTCGAACGCACCACCAATTGCCATTTGCAGCAACGCGCTTTTAATTTCGTATGCCAAATCTAGCTTGATTTTGCAGGCAGAACTCTCGCTGCCCGCAATCGGCTCAAACGACCATGTGCCGCCTAATTTAGAAAACGGGCCATCCACTAAATCCATTTGCACCGCAAGACCGCCATCACTCTTCTCGATGTGCAAGTTATGCGTCGTAAAGCCCTGCTTAAAGCCCACCAGCTGCATCCCAATACGCGCCTTCATGCCGTGCTCCGTGCGCTCCAGCACCGAGGACTCATGGCACCACGGCAAAAACTCGTGATACCGCGCCACATCGGTCACCACATCAAACATTTGCTTGGGGCTGTACCAAATTAAAACCGACTTGTGGAGAGATTTCATAGAATCAACAGAAATAGAATGAACGCAAATGGCAACAAAAAAATCAACCGACTCAGCAGCAAAAAAAACTGCGCCTTTGGGCAAAATTGCCGATAACAAAAAAGCGATCTTTAACTATTTTATTGAAGAACGCTTTGAGGCGGGCATGGTGCTAGAAGGATGGGAAGTTAAAGCCGCCCGCATGGGCAAAGTGCAGATCACCGATGGCTTCGTTTTAATCCGCAATGGCGAGCTGTTCATGATGGGCTGCCAGATCAATCCGCTACATACGGCTTCAACGCACGTCAATCCCAGCACGCTGCGCAGCAAAAAGTTGCTGCTGAAAAAAGAAGAGATTAAAAAGTTAATCGGTAAGACGGAGCAAAAAGGTTACACGCTGGTCGCCCTCAATATGCACTGGAAAAACGGCAAGATTAAATGCGAAATTGGTCTAGCCAAAGGCAAGGCCGACCACGACAAACGCGATGTCATCAAAGACCGCGAAGGCAAGCGCGAGGTCGAGCGAGCGATGAAGTCGCGGAATCGGTAGTCATCCCCGCAAAATTCAAACTCACCCCAGCAGCCGCAAAGGCGTAGCCGACAAACGCGGATTGGACAAGATTAGTAGCGCCATAAACCGCACAAGCGCTTTCATCTCCTACTAAATAGCGATAACGGTATTTTCATGCCACCGCCCTCCAAGCCATATCGTTAGAGGCTTCGCAAGCATCCTGCCCTGCAAGCCCCGCAGACATTGGCTTGCAGCGGCACTCCTTCGCACACCGCCAAGCCAATTGGGTTCAGACCCCTTTGCACTTTGGTTGGTGTTTCGCGGTGCTTGGTTTCCTTGTGGGGTCAGACCCCAATTGTTTGGCTGCATCGTTGGCGCAGCTCCTGTCGTCATGGCGATTTGGTTGTGGGCTTGCAGTCCGCGCAAGAGCATGGCCGCACCATTCAGCCCTTCTAGGAGTTGATGGCGTGTTTTTATTTTTTAGTAACATATACGCTACAATTTAATCATGTACACCATCACGCATTATTTGGATGATCAGGGGCATGATCGGTTCGCCAATTGGCTCTCTGGTCTGCGCGACATGATGGCCAAGGTGCGCATCGCCAAGCGCATTGACCGTTTGGGGTTGGGTAATTTTGGGGATTGCAAGTTTGTGGGCGATGGTGTTTGGGAGCTTCGCATTGATCACGGGGCTGGTTACCGCGTTTACTA
Organism: Cytophagales bacterium; assembly: GCA_030054145.1. Taxonomy (GTDB): domain Bacteria; phylum Pseudomonadota; class Gammaproteobacteria; order Burkholderiales; family Burkholderiaceae_C; genus JASGCK01. The sequence goes on along the minus strand of JASGCK010000003.1, from coordinate 231,786 downwards.
CACGCAGGCGGGCAAACAACTTTTACTGCTGCTGATCGGCGGTGACAAGCGGACACAAACGGCAGACATTGAGATGGCTAAAGCGCTTTGGACTGATTGGCAGCAAAGAGATTAAACACACGAGGTAAATATCATGACTACAGCAACACTTGCACCTACTCGCACTAAAGCCAGAACTGGCAGCAAAGCCCATGCGCCTTCGCGTCTCGTGGTTCGCAAAGCGGCTTTGACTGCGCCTAAGTCTCGCTCACACGCCGATAGCATGGTGGAGATGCTCAAAGCCGATCCTGCGTTTGCTAATGCGTATTTGCAGTCGGCGTTAGAGGACAGCCACACCCAAGAAGGCCGTGCGGCCTTGCTCGTAGCCCTTCGCCATGTGGCGCAAGCGCAGGGTATGAATGAGGTAGCGGCGAAGGCGGGGATTCAGCGTGAGAGTCTCTACCGTGTGCTCTCGCCTAAAGGTAATCCGACGCTGTCCACGCTCTTGGCGGTGCTGGGTGCGGCGGGACTTCGGTTTAGTGTGGCGCAGGGGTAATTGGCTAGTAGGTCACGGCTGGCGCGGGTTTCAAGGTTGTTGCTTGATCTTCTCTTTTCAAGAATCAAGTTTTTTACAACGGAATACCTTTATCAGCCACTACGTTTTGCAAAAAAAGCCGAATAGCCGTACGGATGTCAATGATGCATCCAATACCGCCGCCTCACATCCCGCTGGCAGATTACTTTTTCTGGGGCATCACTCGCCCATGTCATCGCCCCGCAGTTGGGCGATAAAAACGTTGGGATATGCCGCTCGTCATAACGCGCCATCACTTCAGGGCGTGGGTGCTGGAAGCGATTGCGATAGCCCGCTTGCACGAGTGCCATCTTGGGTTTCACCGCATCTAAAAATGCATCGCTGGACGAAGTTTTGCTGCCGTGATGCGGTACGAGCAAAACAGTTGATGGCAATGCATCGGCCTGCAAGTCAATCAGCATCTGCTCTTGCGGCGTTTCGATGTCAGCGGTTAAGAGTGCAGATTTTGGATTGGTCGCATCGGCATTGGTGATTTTGAGCACGCAAGCAGTTGCATTGGGTTTGAGTGATTGGTCTGCATCTAGATCACCCTGCGCAGGATGCAGCACATCAAAACGCACACCGTCCCACAGCCACGATTGCCCTGCAAAGCACGGTTGGCTAGTCTCTGGCAGCCCAAGCGCAGCAAGCTCTGCGGGCCGTGTGATGCTCGTCACGACCTGTGCCTGCGGCTGCATAGCGAGTACCGCTTTTGCGCCGCCTGTGTGGTCGCTATCGCGGTGGCTCAGCATGAGCACATCTAATTTTTCGCCCAAGCTTCGAAGCAGCGGAACAATGGTGCGATGGCCTGCATCGCTCTCGCGCGAAAAGCGTGGTCCTGCGTCAAAGAGCAAGCTGTGCGCTGCGGTGCGAATCAAAATTGCATTGCCTTGCCCGATGTCGATGGCTAGCAATTCAAACTGACCTTGCGCGGGACGACTGGGTTGCCAAAGCATGGCTGGCAAGATCATGCCAGCCGCGCATCCGATAGCGACGAGGCGTTGTTTGACGGCTAACGGCAGCACCAAAAGTACGCCGCCCAGCACCGCCAGCGCACTCAAACCTAGCGGTGCTGCGGGCGCTGTGTAGACCGCATAGGGCAGACTTGCTAACCACTTCAGCGCTAGTCCAAGCCAGCCAATGCAAACGCTTGCCACATCCCAAAGTGGATGGAAAGCCACGCCCAGCATGGCGAGCGGTGTCACCACACAAGTGACAACAGGAATCGCCAGTGCATTGGCGAGCAAACTAACGAGCGAGACTTGCTGAAACAGCAATAGCGTCAACGGCGCAAGCGCCAGCGTGATGAGCCATTGTTCGCGCAGAACTAACCAAACACGTCTCAATCCGTTCGGACTGAGCCTGTCGAAGTTTGCGTCTTGTCCTTCGACAAGCTCAGGACGAGCGGGAGGAGTATCCGACGCAAACAAAACCGCAACCGCAACAAAGCTGAGCCAAAACCCTGCTGATAGCATCGCCCACGGATCGACCATCAGCACGACCACGGCTGCTAGCAACCACGTTGCATACCACGGCCAACGCAGCCCCGATAGGCGCAAAAGCGTCATCGTTGCCAGCATCCAAATGGTGCGCTGCGCGGGCACTCCCCAACCTGAAAACCATGCGTACAAACTGGCCAGCAAAAGGCCGCCTAACAAGCCCGCATGGGTGGCCGACAGCGCAAGGCACAAGCGCGGTGTGAACCGCACGGAGCACCGCCACAGCTTGCCAAGGAGCAGCGCGGCCAACCACGCAAACATGGTGATATGCAGTCCAGAGATACTCATCAAATGCGCCACCCCTGTGGTGCGAAAGATGTCCCAATCGCTGCGCTCAATCGCGTTTTGATCACCTGTAATGAGTGCCGCCAGCACGCCCGCCGAAGCACGCTCGCTTGCATGGGCTAGTTGCTGGAAAACTTGATCGCGCACCGCTTGACGTGCTCGCTCAATCCCAAGCAGCGGACTCCAGCGCACCTGGCCCAGCAGGCGCGGCGGCATCTGGCGCGGGTTATCGCGCACATAGCCGCTTGCGCCTGCGCCCTGCTCCCACAGCCACAACTCGTAATCAAAACCATGCGGATTGCTATTTCCATGCGGTGCTTTGAGACGCACCAAGAATTGCCAGCGCTCGCCTGCTTTGGGGCTGCGGCTCGGATCCATGTCATACATCGATAGCAACAAGCGCGGCGGCAGCGTGACGGGCGCACCGCTCCAATGCGCTGCTTCTACATCAAGCCGAAACCGTAGCCCCGTATCCAAGCGATGCGGCATGGCGGCAATGACGCCTACAACCTCCATATCAACGCCTTCTAAATCAGCGTTGAGCGCGTGTTGCAGATACTGGACGCTTCGCCATCCCGTCAAACCAAACGACAGGAATGCTGCCAATAGACAAATGAGCGCCCTTAAAAATAGGGTGTTTAAGGTACTCATTTGCGATCTGTGATATCGCCAAACGCCTTGTCCCATAAGCCCTAGCAAGGCCATGCTCATGCAGGCCATATAGGATAAGCCGTCCCAGAGTTCGGCCTGCTGCAACTGCACAGCTATGCCCGCAAGAAGCCCAAGGAAAAATCCGATTAACATATCGCAGCACTTTAACCTCAGGATCACACTATGCAACAAGACATCTACGCAAAACTCAGCAAACTCGGCATCACACTTCCGCCCGTCGCCACGCCAGCGGCTGCTTATCTGCCGTTTGCGCAATCGGGAAATTTACTATTTTTAAGTGGCCATATCGCCAAAAAAGATGGCCTACCATGGATGGGGAAATTAGGCAGCACGATGCAAACGGAACAGGCCAAATCCGCTGCACGCGCTGTGGCGATTGATTTGCTGGGCACATTGGACGCGGCTTGCAAGGCGGCGGGTAGCGACCTAAATGGTGTCAAACGCATTGTCAAAATCATGGGGCTGGTGAACTCAACCGAGAGTTACACGGAGCAGCATTTGGTGACCAACGGCGCATCAGAACTTCTGGCAGAAGTGTTTGGCAACGCAATTGGTGGGCACGCTAGAAGCGCTTTTGGGGTCGCCCAATTGCCGCTCGGCGCGTGTGTGGAAATTGAGATGATTGCGGAAATATAAACACCCAATCAAAACGGCACTCAATGAGTGCCGTTTTGATGAGTCATTCCCGCGCAGGCGGGAGTCCATGAGAGCCTTAATCGTCGACAAAAGCCTCTTCACGTTTCTTGCTAATGGATGGCGAAAGCACAATCGCAATCATCAAAACCGATGCCACGAGCAAGCCTGCTGACAACGGACGTGTGACGAACACGCTCCAGTCACCGCGCGAGAGCAAGAGCGCACGGCGCAGGTTTTCTTCCATCATGGGGCCAAGAATAAAGCCGAGCAAGAGTGGTGCAGCCTCAACCCTGAGCTTGGCAAACACGTAACCGACAAAGCCAAATCCCGCCACCATCCAAATATCGAAGGTGTTGTTATTGGTGGAGTACACGCCAATCGCGCAGAACAAAATAATCGCGGGGAACATGAAGCGATACGGCACGGTGAGTAATTTAATCCACATACCAATCAGCGGCAGGTTCAAAATAATTAGCATCAAGTTACCAATCCACATGGAGGCGATCAAGCCCCAGAAAAGCTCTGGGTTGCTCGTCATCACCTGAGGGCCAGGTTGGATGTTGTGAATCGTCATTGCACCAACCATCAGCGCCATCACAGCGTTAGGCGGAATACCCAGTGTCAATAGCGGAATAAACGATGTTTGCGCGCCTGCGTTATTAGCCGACTCAGGCCCCGCCACGCCGCGAATATTGCCTTTGCCAAATTCAATTTCGCCTGGCTTGAGCTTGATTTTTTTCTCAAGCGTATAAGCCGCAAACGCTGCCAACAGCGCACCACCACCAGGCAACACGCCAAGGAGGGAACCTAGCGTTGTCCCGCGCAAAACCGCAGGCAACATATGTTTAAAGTCTTCCAGCGTTGGAAATAGACCTTTCACTTTTGAGGTAAAAACCTCGCGCTCACCATCAGGCTGCGCCAAATTGGTAATAATTTCGCCATAGCCAAATACACCCATGGCAATCACCACGAAGCCAATACTGTCGGTGAGTTCTGGAATGTCAAAACTAAAGCGTGCCACGCCAGAGTTCACGTCTGTACCGACTAGTCCAAGCAAAAGTCCCAGCACAATCATGGCAATCGCTTTTAAGAGCGAACCCGAAGCCAGCACAACCGCACCAATCAAACCCAAAATCATCAGCGAAAAATATTCAGCAGGACCAAATTTAAAGGCCAACTCGGTTAGCGGCGGCGCAAACGCAGCCAAGATGAGCGTGCCCACGCAGCCTGCAAAAAATGAACCAAAACCAGCCGCAGCCAAAGCAGGTCCCGCCCTGCCGTTGCGCGCCATTTGGTAGCCGTCGATACAGGTGACGACCGAAGACGATTCGCCTGGCAAGTTCACCAAAATGGCGGTAGTAGAACCGCCATACTGCGCACCGTAATAAATGCCCGCCAACATAATGAGCGCAGCAATCGGGGGGAGCGCGTAAGTTGCAGGCAACAGCATGGCGATTGTCGCAACAGGACCAATGCCTGGTAGCACGCCAATCAATGTACCAAGTACACAGCCAACGAAGGCGTACACTAAATTTTGAGCCGTAAATGCAACGCCAAAACCAAGTGCTAAATTGTTAAATAAATCCATTGTTCCTACTCCTTAACTCATTAAAAAGGCAGGCCACACAGGAATTTGCAGCTTCAATAAAACAATAAATGCAAGGTAGCTACCAACAGCAAGAATCGTTGCCAAAATCACCACATCACGGAGTTTAAATTCCCCGCCCGCATGACTTGCGATAAAGGTTAGTGCGTAGATGGCAGCAATCAAGCCAAACGAGGGAAACCCAATGCTGGGCAAGCCGCCCAATAAAACGCCAAAGGCTAAATTAGCGCCCAGCACAAACGCTATCGGCCTCCAAGCCCACTTGCCGATCTTGTCGCCATTTGCGTCGTGCGCGGGATTGTGAGCCAGGGAGTGAAAAATAATGCAAGCGCCCAAAAATGCCAACAAAATACCCAGCAACAATGGGAAATAACCAGGCCCCATGCGCGCTGCACTGCCGACGTTGTAGCGCGTTGCGCCAATGGCAAATAAGCCACCCACAACTAGAAACATCAGCCCCGCAAAAAAGTCTTTCTGACTTTTAATCTTCATACAAACCCCCTATCAAGAAATAAGCGTGAATTGTTCCCCAGATTTGCCTATCTCGTTATGTGGTTTACACCTAGGTATGATTGGGGCATGCTCTTAGACCAACGCCAACGCCCATTGCGAGATTTGCGCATTAGTGTGACCGATCGCTGTAACTTTAGATGCAGTTACTGTATGCCCAAAGAGGTGTTCAACAAAGACTACGCCTACTTGCCGCACGATCATCTACTCAGCTTTGAGGAGATCACTCGTTTGGCTCGTGTTTTTATTGAGCATGGCGTACAAAAAATACGGCTCACGGGCGGCGAGCCGCTGCTGCGAAAAAATATTGAAGTGCTAATCGAGATGCTGGCAAAGCTGTCCACCTTGGACGGCAAGCCACTTGACATCACGCTGACTACAAACGGATCGCTACTCAAAAAGAAAGCGCAAAGCCTTGCAAACAGTGGGCTGCGGCGCGTGACCGTCAGCTTGGACGGATTAGACGATGCCATTTTTAAACGCATGAACGATGTCGATTTCCCAGTCTCTGATGTGTTAGAGGGCATTGCCGCAGCGCAAGCGGCGGGCTTGGGTCAGCAAGCACCGATCAAAATCAACATGGTCGTTAAACGCGGGGTGAACGACGATCAAATTGTGCCAATGGCGCAGCACTTTAAGGGCACGGGCATCGTGCTGCGTTTTATTGAATACATGGACGTTGGCTCAACCAATGGCTGGCGTATGGATGAAGTTGTGCCATCGCAAGACGTTATCGCTCGTATCCACGCGCAAATGCCGCTGGTGGCGCTTGCGCCTAGCGCTCATGGCGAGACGGCTCAGCGCTGGGCCTACGCAGATGGCTCTGGCGAAATCGGTGTGATTAGCAGCGTGACGCAAGCGTTTTGCGCCGACTGCAATCGCGCACGCCTATCAACCGAAGGGCGGCTCTTTTTATGCCTATTTGCAACGCAAGGGCAGGATCTACGTGCCTTGCTACGTGGCACACAAAGCGACGCGGACATTTCAGCCGCGCTACAAAAAATTTGGCATGCGCGGGATGACCATTACTCCGAGCAACGCGCCAACGGACAAGCGCCCAAAATCATTCAACTCAAGCGCGTTGAAATGAGCTACATCGGTGGCTAGTGCGCTCATCCCACCCTCCCATATCACAGCCATCGTTTTATCGGGCGGTCGTGGCTCGCGCATGGGTGGCGCGGATAAAGGGCTGCAACTCTTTGGCGGGCAGCCTTTATCGCAGCACACCGCCCAGCGCATTGCGCCGCAAGTAGGGCAAGTCCTCATCAACGCCAACCGCCATTTAGATGTCTACCAATCGTTTGGCTACCCCGTCTTTCCCGATGCCGATAACCAATACGCGGGGCCATTGTCTGGTTTCGCGGCAGGACTAAGGCAGTGCCAAACGCCTTATCTTTTAACTTTGCCATGCGACTCACCGCGCTTTCCGCATGACCTTGCAAGCCGCATGGCGCTTGGCTTGCAAGGCGATGGGTATGAGATTGTCATGGCAGCGCAAGGTGGCTGGACACAACCCGTTTTTTGTTTGATGCGACGTGAATTACTGCCAAGCTTGACCGCTTTTATGGCAACTGGCAAACGCAAAATTGATGCGTGGACAGCGCAACATCAAACGGTCGTTGTCAATTTTGATGAGCCCAGTGATGACCCGCAAGCGTTTGCCAATGCCAATACGCTGGAGGAGCTTGCGGCGCTGGAGAGTTGTGGATTCCCGCCCTCGCGGGAATAACGTATTGGATTCCCGCCCTTGCGGGAATGAGGCATCAGATAACTTTTTGCTCGCGCAACTGCGCAAGCTCGCTCGCGCCATAACCGAGCTGCGCCAGCACCTCATCGGTGTGCTCGCCCAAGAGCGGCGAGCGCGTCACCACAGTGGCGCTATCGGATAGCTTGATCGGGTTACCCACCGTAATGTATTCGCCGCGCACAGGATGATCAACCTTCACAAGTGTCCCTGTTTCATACAAAGACTGATCATTCGCAATTTCTTTCATCGACAAAATCGGGCCGCAGGGGATGTCGTATTTGTTCAAGATATCCATGGCTTCAAACTTCGTCTTGGTCATCGTCCACTGCTCAATGGTGTTAAAAATTTTCTTCAAGTGAAGTAGCCGTGCTTTCGGCGTGGCGTAGGCCTCATCGGTCTTCCAATTGGGTTTGCCAATCACGTCGCAAATTGCGCCCCACACAGGCGCTTGCGTGATGAAGTAGATGTAGGCATTGGGGTCGGTTTCCCAGCCCTTGCATTTCAATATCCAACCTGGCTGACCACCGCCCGAGGCATTGCCCGCACGCGGCACCGCATCACCAAACTCGCCATCGGGATACTGAGGATATTCTTCCATCACGCCGCGTCGCTCAAGGCGCTGCTGGTCACGCAGTTTCACGCGGCACAGGTTCAACACGCCATCTTGCATCGCAACCGAGACCTTCTGTCCTTTACCCGTGGTCGTGCGTTGAAAGAGTGCTGCCACGATGCCCAAAGCCAAATGCAAGCCCGAACCCGAGTCGCCAATCTGAGCGCCAGTCACTAGCGGCGGACCATCATCAAAACCTGTTGTGGATGCCGCGCCGCCTGCGCACTGCGCCACGTTTTCGTAGACTTTGCAATCCTCGTAAGGACCTGGACCAAAGCCTTTAATGCTCGCCATAATCATGCGCGGATTCAGCTCTTGAATACGCTCCCACGTAAAGCCCATGCGCCCCAGCGCACCTGGTGCAAAATTTTCAACCAGCACATCGCACGTTTGAATCAACTTCTCAACAACCGCCTTGCCTGCTGGGTTTTTGGTGTTCACCGTGATTGATCGCTTGTTGTGATTGAGCATCGTAAAGTAGAGGCTATCAGCATCAGCTACATCACGCAGTTGACCGCGCGTGGCATCGCCCTCGCCCGCTTTTTCTAGCTTGATTACGTCAGCGCCAAACCACGCGAGCAACTGCGTACACGTAGGCCCTGATTGCACGTGCGTGAAATCAAGAATGCGAACACCCGACAAGGCTTGGGTGGACGCGGCGGTATTAGTTGAACTCATAACGAAACTCCAAAATTTTTATTCAATGATTAATCTAATTATTTATGGGCGGTAGCTCGATTTTTAGCGAGCCAGCCATCCACCAGTGCGACTGTTTTTTCTACGCTGGCGTGTTGCATTCCCAATTGTTTCGCCAAGGTTTGAACAAGTAAATCGACCCGCTCAATATGCACGGCACCCGCCGCCAAAGCCCGCGCTGCCGACGAGGGCTTAGCCAGTCCATTGGCAGCTTGCGCATACTTTTCAAAGGGCACTAAATCATCTGGCGCTGCGCCCAAGGCTTCGCATAATTTAGCAACCCATTCATACACGTCTTGCGACGCGGCGCGGTCTTGCAAGATGGCCTCTTTAATCGGACGCATGGCATCGGCTTGCACGCAGCGATAGTTGCCCGTGAGTAACATACTCCACTTTGCCAGCGGCACAAACAGCGAGTCGAATACTTTTAATTTAACGGGCAACTCAATTTGTTCATGACCAACAGGAATGCGCACCGCCTCAATGTCCGCCTCTAACTGACGCAGCATTTGTGTGTGCGCTGGGGAGTCAAAACGTGCCACCTTAAAGTTGGTTGGCAGCGCTACTTGTAGCACATTCACGGGCTCATCGACAGGGCGAAAGGCTTGTGGGTCGGGACTGGAGAGTGTCATCACGGCGGGGTTAAACGCATCCCAAACCGTGGGGTCGGCATACGCCGCACGGCAAGCGGTTAAATCTAATTGTGGATGACTAGCCTTGAGCCGCGCCAAATACGGCAGCGGCGGCATATTCATAATCGGCATACACGGCAAGCCTGCTGCGGCGATACGTGCCATCAGTTCGCGAATACCCTCTTGCCGATACTGCGGCTCTTGCATCGCCAAAACCACCAAATCAAAAGCACCTAAGTCACTCACTTGCTGCGGCGTACACGCCTGCAATTGACCGCTCATCTTGCGTGAGCTAACTTCCAATAATCCGTTGACACCAATGTCGGCACGCCCTTTGATGGGCAGGCGAACACGCATGCCTTGCGACTGAATGAGCGCAGCCGTAGCCGTGCGGCAAGTCATTGTGACGTGATGCCCCGCTGCCAATAATTTGATGCCAAGCAAAGAGCCATATGAGGCTCCTAAGATAAGAATGTTGTAGGGAGGATGTGGTGTCATAGCGACATTATACCCGAAAGTCTCATGTCTTATATATGACATGAGACTATTTCTATTGATTTTTTCTTACGCTTTCAGCTGCATCTCTAGCTCGGCTACGCGCGCCTTGAGTGCGCGCTCTTCGGCGAATTTTGCCGACTCATCGCGCACCAGCGCCACAATCGCATTCACTTTGCCTGCATTGTCATGCATGAGCGCTACGGAAAATGCAATGGACAGCGTGTGTCCATCTTGGTGCACCGCAGGCACACGCAAAACAGACGCGCCATATTTAGTCATCCCTGATGCCATCGTTTGGTGATAACCATCCCAATGCCTCGCCTGTTGGCGCTTGGGAATGATGATATCGAGCGATTGCCCCAGCGCCTCAGACGCTGAGTAGCCAAACATACGCGTGGACGCGGCGTTCCAAAGCGTGATTGCTCCTGCCGCGTCGCAGACGATGATGGCATCTGCTGCTGTCTCTACCAGTTGCTGGTAGTCAAACATCAAACTGCTTTAGCAGCATGGATTGCAGCGATTTCGCTTGCCGAATACCCCAGCTCCGCCAGCACTTGATCGGTATGTTCGCCCAAGAGCGGCGAGGCCGTTACCTCTGGCTTGAGGTCAGAGAACTTGATTGGGCTACCGACCGTTGTATAGCTGCCGCGCACGGGATGCGGCACATCCACAATCGAGCCGCTCGCACGCAAAGACTTGTCATGCAAGAGTTCTTTCATCGACAACACGGGCGCGCAGGGGATATCAAACTTGCGGAAGATATCCACGGCTTCGTATTTAGTTTTATCTTTGATGAAGTCTTCAATCGTCGCAAAAATATCCATGATGTGCGGTTGGCGACCGCGCGGCGTGTTATATGCGGGATCGTTCTTCCACTCTGGCTTGCCAAGCGCGTCGCAAATCGGCTCCCATGCGTGACCTTGTACCGTGAAATAAATGTAAGCGTTCGGGTCGGTTTCCCATCCTTTGCATTTCAAAATCCAACCAGGTTGACCGCCGCCGCCTGCATTCGCACCGCGCGGGACAACACCGTCTTTGAACGCTTCCATTTCATGCGGATACTGTGGGTACTCTTCTAAGTAGCCAACGCGATCAAGGCGTAATTGGTCGCGCATTTTGACGCGGCACAAGTTCAGCACGGCGTCTTGCATTGACACCGCAACTTTCTGACCCCTACCCGTTTTTTGTTTGCCAATGTAGGCCGTCAAGATACCAATTGCAAGGTGCATACCTGTGTTGGAGTCACCCAGTGCTGCTGACGAAATCGTAGGGCCCGAGTTCTCACCCTTCCAATAACCCGTAGTCGATGCCGCACCGCCCGCGCACTGCGCTACGTTTTCATACACTTTGAGGTCTTCGTAGTGATGCCCGTCGCTAAAGCCTTTGACCGATGCCAAGATCATGCCTGGGTTGAGCGACTGGATGTACTCCCACGTAAAGCCCATGCGGTCCAGTGCGCCAGGACCAAAGTTTTCAACCATCACGTCGGACTCTTTAATCATTTTTTCAAGCACCGCCTTGCCTTCTGGCTTTTTGGTATCCAGCGTGAGTGAGCGCTTGTTTGAATTGAGCATTGTGAAGTACAGCGCGTCAGCACCTTCGACGTCGCGCAATTGGCTACGCGTCACGTCCCCTGAGCCGGGACGCTCAACCTTAATCACATCTGCCCCGAACCACGCCAATAATTGCGTACAAGCGGGTCCTGCTTGTACGTGCGTGAAGTCAATAATTTTGATGCCTGCTAGTGGTTTATCCATGAGTTACTCCTAAAAAATTAATTGGGGACAGACCCTAATTAATGGTTAATAAAAATGTTAAAAAAATAGAAAAGCTAAATTAATTAGGGGCTGTCCCCAATTAACTTTTCTTTCCCGCCGTTGGATTAAGGCTCGTGATACGTCCGCTCTCTGTGCCTGCTGTTTCGTCAATCACGGCATTAATCAAAGTTGGCTTACGCGACGTGAATGCCGCTTGAATCGCAGCATCTAGCTCAACTGGCGTGCGGACTGTCACGCCCACACCGCCAAAGGCTTGCATCATGAGGTCGTAGCGAGCGTCTTTAACGAATAACGTCGGTGCCACGTCTGCGCCGCCGCTGAGGTTTTTGTCTGTACCTTTGTAGATGCCATTGTTGTTCATGATGACAATGCACACAGGCAAGTTATAGCGGCAAACGGTCTCCACTTCCATGCCGCTAAAGCCAAAGGCGCTATCACCTTCAACTGCCAGCACCTGCTCGCCCGTCGTCACCGCAGCCGCCACGGCAAATCCCATGCCGATACCCATAATGCCCCAAGTGCCCACATCGAGGCGCTTGCGCGGCTGGTACATATCGACGATGCTGCGCGTGAAGTCCAGCGCATTGGCACCTTCGTTCACCAAAATGGTATTGGGATGCGCCTTCATGGTTTTTTTGATGACGGCCAATGAGCTTTGGTAGTTCATTGGGCTTGGATTCGCCTCTAACGTGATTGCCATTTTTGCGACGTTGGCATCGCGTTTATCAAACACCGCTTTCGTCCACTCAGCGTTTGCCTTGGGCGCATTGCCAAGCTTCAGTCCTTTGGCAATCTGGGCGACGCAAGAGCCAATATCGCCCACAACAGGCGCTGCAATCGCCACGTTGCTATCGGCCTCGGTTGGCGAAATATCAATTTGAATGAATTGACGATTCGCAGCCGCATTGGCGGGTGTCTTGCCGCCCCATGTTTTGCCCTTGCCGTGCGAGAGTAACCAGTTGAGGCGCGCCCCCACCAGCATCACCACGTCAGCTTCAGCCAACACATAAGAGCGCGCAGCGGAAGCACACTGGGCGTGCGTATCGGGCAACAAGCCCTTAGCCATCGACATGGGCAAATACGGAATGCCACTCATCTCAATCAAATCTTTGACGGCGCTATCTGCCTGCGCATACGCTGCGCCTTTGCCCAAAATAATGAGTGGTCGCTTCGCATTTTTGAGCAATTCGATCGCCCGCTGAACGCTCTCATCAGACGGGATTTGCGCAGGCGCAGCGTCTACTACTTTAATGAGCGAAGCCATGCCTGCGGCCAATGGCATTTCTTGCGGCATCAATTTGGCAGGCAAGTCAAGATACACGCCACCTGGACGACCCGATACGGCAGCGCGAATCGCACGTGCAATGCCCACGCCAATATCTTCGGCGTGTAGCACACGGAAAGCAGCTTTGCACAAGGGTTTGGCAATCGCTAACTGGTCCATCTCTTCGTAGTCACCTTGCTGCAAATCGACGATTTCACGTTCACTTGATCCGCTAATCAAAATCATGGGGAAGCAATTGGTCGTCGCATTTGCCAGTGCCGTCAGGCCATTCAAAAAGCCAGGCGCAGACACGGTAAGCGCAATGCCAGGCAGCTTGGTCAAAAAGCCTTCGGCAGATGCGGCATTGCCTGCGTGCTGCTCGTGGCGAAAAGAAATGACGCGCAGTCCCTCTTTTTGCATCTTGCGCGAAAGATCCGTAATCGGAATGCCAGGCACACAATAAATGTTTTTAACGCCATTGAGTTTGAGCGCGTCGATGACAAGCTGAAATCCGTCGATGGTCTCTTGTCCTGCTGCTGTAGCTGATGTGTCAGTTGACATATTCAATAATTCCTCTATGTACTGTAGGAATCGGTATCATAGGAACGTCACGGAACTGCCCGCTTGATCTGCGTCAATTTCTGCCAATCTTCTCTCCCGCTATGACCGCTATCCATCAGCATCCCGATAAAAACATCATCCGCGTACAGCTCAGGCAAAACGCCTTGCTGCACGAACTCGATACTGAGCAAATGATGGAATTGGAGCGCAGCCTCCAAATTGTGGATAGTAATAAGGGCGGTTTTTTGTTGCACCAAGGGGTGCGCGATATGGAGCAATACTTTATTTTGGACGGCATTTTGAAACGGGTTGTCACCAACCCCGAAGCCAAAGAAATGATTTTGCGCTTTGCCGCCGAGCGCGATATGGAGACCAGTTATGCAGCTTGGTGTTTAAAAAAACCCACGCCCTACAGCATTGTGTGCCTGACCAAAGCCCGTGTCGCCAAGCTGCCGCTGGAACAATGGGTCAGTTTTATTGAGCGCCATCCACCGCTCAAACACGCCTTCGAATACCAAGTGATGAGCCTCATGAGCGACATCATGGCGCATACGATTACGCTGCATTTGCTAGACGCAACCGGCCGCGTTCAACGCTTTTTACGCAAGCAGCCCGAACTGTTTGATCGCATTCATAAAAAAGAATTAGCCGCGTATTTAAATTTATCTGCCGAGACACTGAGTCGCCTCAAACAGCGCGGCAAGATTTAACGACCATGGATGCCCGCATCCATGCCCTTGTTATGACAGCTTCAAGCGAATGCCAACGATAAAGTTCTCTGCCGACTTATCGCGCGAAGCCTTGGGTTTCATGGGTTTGACGACCTCAAAGGTCTCTTTGAACAGCTTGACCAATTGGCTGTAACCGCTGCCGTGAAAGACTTTGACCACAAGCGCACCTTCAGGCGTTAAGTGCGACTTGGCAAACGCTACGGCGATCTCGACCAAGTGACACATCCGCGCGGCATCGGCGGATTCCACCCCCGATAAGTTGGGAGCCATATCCGACACCACCACATTCACTTGCCCATAACTGGTATCGCCGCCTAGCACTTCATGCAGCTGATCAAGCAGCGCATCTTCGCGGAAGTCGCCTTGGATAAACGTCACGTCCTCCACAGGCAGCATGGGCAAAATATCAAGCGCCACAATGCGACCATCCAGTTCGCCTGAAGCCGCGCCCGCCTTCGCATCAGCAGCGATGACGCGGTTAGAACCAATCATGCTGGCACCTGCCGTTCCACTTAATTTACGGCGCAGATATTGACTCCACGCACCAGGCGCCGAGCCCAAATCCACCACGGTCATGCCAGGCTTGATAAGACCCAAGGTTTCGTCTATTTCTTTTAATTTATAAGCGGCGCGGGCGCGGTAACCATCGCGCTGTGCCATCTTGACGTAAGGGTCGTTCAGGTGGTCGTTGAGCCATGCTTTGTTGAGCTTTTTGCCCTTCTTGCCACTTTGTTTTTGTACTTTCATGAACTCAATTCTCGCTGGTTTCCAAAATAAGACGCGTAAGGGATAATTGAGCCATGACCGCTATTCAATTAAACATACAAGACCGCAAGCAGCTTCGCGCCGATGCCCATCACCTCAATCCCGTGGTGATGATTGGCAACGATGGCCTCACCGCCGCCGTTAAGCACGAAGTGGATGCAGCACTCAACGCCCACGGCCTCATCAAAGTGCGCGTTTTCTCCGACGATAGACATGCTCGCGAAGCCATGCTGGTTGAGCTATCAGAAGAATTTAACGCTGCGCCAATTCAGCATATCGGCAAGCTCCTTGTTTTGTGGCGCGAAAAACCCGTGGTTGAAAAACCAATCGTTGAGGGCCGTATGCCTGGCCCGCGTGACATGAAAGTAATGAAGTACAGCAAGCGCGGCGGTCAACGCCCCGAAGTGCGTACGCTGCGCGTTTTGGGCAACGAGCGCCTTACGTTTGGCGGCAAGGTCAAACGTATTCAACCAAAAAAGAAAAGCGTCAAGAAAAGCCAACTAGGCTGACTAGTCACTTGAATTGACCGTTCACATTGAGCTTGTCCACATACCATTTAAGTAACCGAAGAAGGCTTCGACAAGCTCAACCCGAACGGTGCTCAGTTTGATTTATGAATCCTCTTCTCTCTCGCCCCACTCCCAACGCACTCACCGATTTTTCTGCCATTCGTCCAGAGCACATTGCGCCTGCTGTTGATGAGTTATTAAATGTCGCCGAAGCCGCACTAGATAAGGCTTGCAGCCATATCACGCCTGCCACATGGCGTGACTTAAGCCTCGCGCTGGATGTCGCCACCGAGCGCCTTGGCGTGGCATGGGGTGCTATCAGCCACTTAAATGGCGTGGCGGATACGCCCGAGCTACGCGCCGCGTATAACGAAGCACTGCCCAAAGTTACGCAGTTCTTTACCGCGCTGGGCTCTGACGAGAGGCTCTACGCCAAGTACAAAGCGATTGATCCTGCGAGCTTGATACCCGAGCAAACGCAAGCGCACAAAAACGCGCTGCGCAGCTTCCAGCTTGGCGGTGCGGATTTGATGGGCGCGGCAAAAGAGCGCTATGCACAGATTGACGATCGCCTCTGCGCACTTTCACAAAAATTTAGCGAAAACGTGCTCGATAGCACGGAAGCCTTTTCCTATATGGCCTCTGAGGCCGAGATGGCTGGCGTGCCAGACGATGTAAGGCTTGCAGCGAAAGCGCGTTTCGATTCCCTGTCCGATCAACAAGGTTTGCAAAGCGGCTATGTCCTCACGCTGAAAGCGCCCTGCTATATGCCTGTGCTGCAATTTGCAACTAACTCGGCGCTACGTGAGCGGCTCTACAAGGCTTATGCCACAAGGGCTAGCGACCAAGGCGATGCGAAATACGACAACAGCACCATCATCACCGAGATGCTCGCGCTCAAACACGAGCAAGCACAGTTGCTGGGAATGCAGCATCATGCGGAAGTCTCGCTTGCCCCCAAAATGGCGGCATCCGCCCAAGAGGTTGTGACATTTTTACGTGACCTCGCATCGCGCGCCAAGCCTTATGCAATCAAGGATGTGGCTGAGATGCGTGACTATGCAAGAACGCAATTGAACATCAACGATCCCGCGCCGTGGGATTGGACTTTTATCTCCGAGCGACTGAAAGAAGCGCGTTATGCGTACTCGGAATCTGAAGTTAAAAATTACTTTCAGCTACCCAAGGTGCTGGACGGTTTGTTCGCAAAAATCGAATCGCTGTTTGATGTGCAAATCGTTTTAGATCAGACGCCCACATGGAACGAGCGCGTGTGTTTTTATCGCATTGTGCAAAACGGACAATTGCTGGCGCAGTTCTATTTGGATACCGCCGCACGCAACGGTAAACGTGGCGGCGCTTGGATGGATGACGCGCGAGGTCGCTGGCTGCGCCCCGATACCAATCAGTTGCAAACACCCGTCGCGCATCTGGTTTGCAACTTTGCCGATGGCACAGGTGACAAACCTGCATTGCTGACGCACGACGATGTCATTACGCTCTTTCACGAGTTTGGACACGGCTTGCACCATATGCTCACGCGCGTCAACGAGCGAGATGTGGCGGGCATTAGCGGCGTGGAGTGGGATGCGGTTGAGCTACCAAGCCAGTTCATGGAAAACTTTTGTTGGGAGTGGCAAGTTGTCAAAGCGATGTCCGCGCACACGGATACAGGCGAAGCTATGCCCGAGGCACTTTTTCAAAAAATGCTAGCAGCAAAAAACTACCAAACTGGCCTGGCGACCATGCGCCAAGTTGAGTTTTCGCTATTCGATATGCTGCTGCACAGCCAATCCCAAGCAGTCACAGAGCCACTCCAACTGCTAGCCGAAATTCGCAAAGACACCGCCGTGCTACCCGCGCCCGACTACAGCCGCACACCGCACAGCTTTGGTCATATTTTTGGAGGCGGATACGCAGCAGGCTACTACAGCTACAAATGGGCAGAAGTGCTAAGCGCCGACTGCTACGCGGCTTTTGAAGAAGCTGCTTTGCTAGGCGCAGCTGCACTCAAAGCTACAGGACAGCGTTACCTAGGCGAAATTTTGCAAATGGGCGGTAGTCGTCCTGCGATTGAATCATTTACAGCTTTTAGAGGCAGAGCGCCAAAAATTGATGCTTTAATGCGACATCAGGGGATGAATCTATAACTATTTTTTTGATTATTCGGCTCGATAGTGACCAAAATAATGCGTTTCGATATACTCGAAACTTGGATTAATCGAGATCTATCCAATCTCACATTTTTAATTGAAAGAGAAAAATCATGTTCAAAAAAACACTTATCGCCGCCGCTTTAGCCGTCGCAGCAACTGGCTCATTTGCTCAGGTGTATGTTGAAGGCGCGATTGGACAAGGCAAAGTTAACGTCACCTATCTTGGCGCAACTAGTGAAAAACAAACTTCAAGTGGTAATAAGTTTGCTATCGGCTACGAAATCAATAAAGATTGGAGTGCAGAGTTGCAGATGCTGAACTACGGCAAATCGACAGCCTCAAATGGAACTCAATCAGCTGAATCGAAAGTGACAGGGACAGGTATTGGAGCTTACTGGAACACTGGGAGTGACAAATGGGGCTTTAAGTTTGGATTGAGTTTTGTTTCAACTAAAAATGCAGAAACACAAACTGGTACCGCAAACACAAGTGCAAACAACAGCGGTGTAGGCTTAGGTATTGGTGGCTCTTATAAACTGACTGATGCTGCCGCTGTGACTTTCGGATTGGATACTGCCACCTTTAAAAGTGCGCAAGTATCTGGTACAGGCAGTGCAAGCTTGCTCTCAGTTGGATTGCGTTACAAGTTCTAACCTAACTCTCCTAACAAAAAACCAACTCGCGAGTTGGTTTTTTTACGTCTCAAATTTACTCAATCAAAACTCAATCGTCCGCACGCCAGCGCTTGTGCCCAGCAGGCACACGCTGGCTTTTTGTTGTGCGAACACGCCCACGGTGACCACGCCTGCCCATTGGTTTACGCCTAGCTCGAACGCGAGTGGCTCTTTGATTTGCAAACCCGTCACATCCAAAATGTACTGACCGTTATCCGTCACAAGCGGTTGTCCGTCTTTTAAACGAATCGTTGCCGTGCCGCCCTTGCCCGCAAAGCGCCGCTGGATATAGCTTGTCGCCATCGGGATCACCTCCACGGGCAGCGGAAATGCACCCAGTGTTTTGACTAACTTGGACTCGTCCGCAATGCAGACAAAGCGCTCGGCAAGGCTTGCCACAATCTTCTCGCGTGTGAGCGCCGCGCCGCCGCCTTTCATCATGTATCCTGCCGCGTCAATTTCATCTGCCCCATCGATGTACACACCCAAACGCGCAACTTCGTTGGCTTCAAAAACCGTAATGCCGTAGCCTTTGAGCTTTTCAGTGGATACCACCGAACTAGACACCGCCCCCGTAATCGCTATTTCACCTTTTTGAATAGCAGCAGCGAGTGCATCAATAAATTTATTGACCGTCGAGCCCGTGCCCACACCAATGACAGAGTTGGGTGTTACGTATTTCAGCGCCGCGATGCCGACTTGGGTTTTAAGTTCGTCTTGAGTCATTTTGAATACATCCTTGCGCCGTGTAAAAATCTATCTTTCACTTCCTATTATCCATGTCATTATTTCCATACGCTCTCTCCCGCGCGGCTTTGTTTCAGCTTGATCCAGAAACTGCGCACGACATCACCATCGCCATGCTCGCACGCACGCAGCGCACACCGCTCGACTGCTTGTACCGCGAACCATTCATACCCGATCCGATCACGCTTGCGGGCTTGCGCTTTCCCAACCGCGTCGGCATGGCGGCAGGTTTGGATAAAAACGCCAGCGTCATTGATGGTCTGGGCGCAATGGGATTTGGCTTTGTCGAAGTGGGCACGGTCACGCCGCTGGCGCAGCCTGGCAATCCAAAGCCGCGTATGTTTAGGTTGCCCAAAGCCGAGGCGCTGATCAATCGCCTTGGATTTAATAACGATGGCCTTGAGACATTTATTGCCAACGTGAGGCAATCCAAGTTTCAAAGCCAAGGCAAAATTCTTGGACTCAACATTGGCAAAAATGCCGCTACGCCCATTGAGCGTGCGGCAGATGATTACGTCACAGCTTTAGCGGGCGTGTACCCGTATGCCGATTACGTCACGGTCAACATCTCCAGCCCCAACACCAAAAACCTGCGCCAGTTGCAAAGTGATGAAGCGCTCGATGCCCTGCTGCAAGCTATTCACCAAGAGCGCGAAAGACTTGCGCAGCAGCACAGCAAGCACGTGCCCATCTTTGTCAAAATTGCGCCCGATTTAGATGCCACACAAATTAAAGTGATCGCAAAGACTTTGCTTTGCCGCAAAATGGACGGGGTCATTGCCACCAACACAACACTGAGTCGCGAAGCAGTCGCAGGGCTAGCTCATGCGCATGAAGCGGGCGGACTCAGCGGCAAACCCGTTTTGGATCAAAGCAATCACGTCATCGCGCAACTGCGTTTGGCGCTTGGCGAGCATTTCCCCATTATTGGTGTTGGCGGAATCATGAGTAGCACGGATGCCATCAGCAAAATCAAAGCAGGCGCAAACGCCGTGCAAATTTATACAGGATTGATTTATCACGGCACGCTACTGGTTACACAAATAGCCAAAGCGTTGTCGCAAGATAACAACGCAACAAAATAATTTTTTGTTTGCGTTTAAATAATGTAAAAAGTAACGGTTTTCCCAGTAGCATCAACAGTTCCAACAACTAACCTTCAAAGGAAACATCATGGCAACTGCCGCAAAAAAAGCTCCTGCTAAAAAAGCTGCCCCAGCAAAAAAAGTCGCCGCTAAAAAAGTGGCGGTGAAACGCACACCGAACGCAGCATTCATGAAGCCCATGGTGCCCGATGCAGCACTCGCAGCGGTGATCGGCTCTACACCCATTCCGCGTACAGAAATTGTGAAGCAACTCTGGGTTTATATTAAAAAACACGGTCTGCAAGATGCAACCAACAAACGCAACATCAATGCCGATGCAAAACTCAAAGTTTTATTCGATGGCAAATCACAAGTAACGATGTTCCAACTAGCTGGCTTGATTGGCAAGCACGCCAAGTAAGCACACAAGCTTTGCAGCGCCGCCTAGGCGGTCTGCACGCACCATCCCCTCCGCTGCAAGGCTGTGAGGGGATTTTTATTGGTGGCTTTGCAAAGCCGCTTGTCGAATGGCCGATAAGCTGGCGCGAGTTGTCAGCACTTCGTCTTCCAGCATGATCTCAATGACCGTACCTTGCGCCCGAGCCAGTGCTGCAAGCAATTGCGCCTCAAACTCACTAGTTTGAGTGATGCGCACCCCCACATAGCCATACGCATTGGCAAGGGCTGCAAAGCTGCTATTGACCATGCTAGAGCCACTCACCCGCGCAGGATACTCGCGCTCTTGATGCATTCGGATCGTGCCATAAATGCCATTGTTGAGCAGCACAATAATTGTCTTCGCGCCATATTGCACAGCGGTTGCCAGCTCTTGCCCATTCATTAAAAAATCGCCATCACCAGCCATAGTGAGTACGACTCGCCCCGTTGTTAAGTTTGCTGCAATGCCCGCAGGCACGCCGTAACCCATGCTGCCCGAAGTTGGTGCGAGCTGCGTTTTATGACCTTTGATGAGTCCGTGATGCTTGAAATAACGATGTACCCAGCTCGCAAAATTTCCCGCCCCGTTAGTCAGTACCGCGTCTGGCGGCAAATGTTTTTGCAGCATTGCCACAATAGCGGGCATATCTATTTTTCCGATTGACTGTTTATTCGCATCAAGAATCGGTTGATGGACTAAATTAGCTTCGTAGGTGGCGTGAACATTTTTAGTCCATTCGCTCCAAGCCACGTCAAGCGGGGCTTGCAACGATGACAACGCCTTTGCCGCAGCATCCATACTGGCATTGATTGCAAGGTCGGCTTGGTACACGCGGTTCAGCTCATCGCTGCTGGCGTGAATATGAATCAGCTTTTGCTGCATCTTGGGCGCTGTGAGCATGGCGTAGCCGCCAGTCGTCATTTCACCTAATCTGGGTCCTAACGCAATGATGAGATCGCTGTCTTTGATATGCGCTGCAAGCTTTGGATTGATGCCAATCCCAACATCGCCTGCGTAATGCGTGTGGTGGTTATCAAACGTATCTTGAAAGCGAAAGGCATTGCCCACAGGCACATTAAATTTTTCGGCAAATGCTTGCAAAGCCTTGCAGGATTGGGCATCCCAGCCTGCACCGCCCGCAATCACAAATGGGCGCTTGCTGGCAAGCAGCATCTGCTCGAAGCGCTGTAGCGCCTCATCATTGATGCCCGCGCGCGTGGGTTCAATCCTTGCCAGCACAGGATACCGAGTCGTGTCCACTGCCTTGATTTGCATATCCTCTGGTAGCACGAGCACCACAGGGCCAGGTCGCCCATTCAGCGCCGTAGCGAAAGCACGTGCGATGTATTCGGGCACGCGGTTGGGATCATCCACGCGCTCCACACGCTTGGTCATGGATTCAAAAAAACTTAAGTAATTAACTTCTTGAAATGCCTCTCGGTCACGTGTGTCGCTCGCGACATCGCCCACGAGCAACACCATCGGCGTTGAATCTTGAAACGCAGTGTGCACACCAATCGAAGCATTGGTTGCGCCAGGTCCACGTGTCACAAAACAAACACCAGGTCGCCCTGTGAGTTTGCCCACCGCCTCCGCCATAAAGGCAGCGCCGCCTTCTTGGCGACAGTTGATAAATTTGATCTTATCGGCGCGATCAAAAATGCCATCCAGACAAGCTAAAAAACTCTCTCCAGGCACACCAAACACATGAGTCACGCCCTGCTCAATCAAGCAATCAATTAATAAGTGTCCCGCCAGACTCATGCTAAAGCTCCTACTGTGGGTCGCTCTGTACGCCGCCCCACCCCCAGCGCCAAAAAGACCGCAATCATGAGCGTGACACCCGCACCGACCAATACGCTTGCGTAATAGCCACGATCCATAAAAAGACCGAAGAACATCGGCGCAATTGAAAAACCAACATCCATTCCCGAATAGACCAAACCATAGACACGCCCAGTTGCACCGACGGGCGTCGCTTTTTTAATCATCATGTCGCGACTAGGACCGCCAACGCCAATCGCAAAACCCGTACTTGCGATCAAGACGCAAGTGCCGATAGCCCCGAATAGTCCACTGGCGGCAAACACCAAAATAACGGCAGCGGCGGTCATGGCGCGTGCCACCACAAGGTCGCTTTTATCAGGGAACTTTGCCGCCACCCAACCACCCATCATCATGCCTGCTGCGGCGCACAGCATATACGCAGTCAACGTTGCATTGGCGGCATAAAGCGACACGTCATGCACTTTGTGCAAAATAGAAGTGGCGTAACTTTGAATGACGGCTAAGGTCATGGTGGCAAACATAAAGAAACCAAAGCACCACCACACCGCAGGCAATTTTAAAAATCCCAAACCGCTGGATGATGCGGGCATTGCATCGCCTTGGTTCACCGCTTTCATTTGATGATGGGTTTGTGTCTGCAACAAATCTTTATGCCAAATCAACATGGCAAGAACAGCAGTCAAAAGAGCCGCCGCTGCGTAGTAAGCGATGCGCCAAGAAGTCAGCGCTGTGATGCCCACAAAAAATACGGGCGCAAGTGCCCAGCCTAAATTCCCCGTCACGCCGTGAATGCTAAAGGCATAACCCAACCGTGCCGATGACACACGCTGATTCATGATGGTGAAATCGACAGGATGAAATGGCGAGTTAGCAATGCCAACAAGCACCATCACCAAAATAAGACTGCTATAGCCCGTGGCATTGGCAGCCGTAATAGCCGCCAAAATAAACAAGCCAAAAGAGGCAAATAGAACAGGCCTTGCGCCCAAGCGATCAACCGCAAAGCCGCTACTGGCCTGACCTAGACTTGAGATCATGTAGAGCACGCTGACTAAAAACCCGATCTGCGAATAACTGAGGTCAAACTCTTGCCGAAACATGGGAAACAGTGGAACCAGCAGCATTTGCATGAAATGCGATAACGCATGCGCTGTACCAACTAACCCAATGGTGGTCGCATCGCGCTTGAATGGATTAGAGGTCTGCATGATTGGTTATTGATTATTTGTGATGCGTTTGCGCCATCATCTTGTTGATTGTCGCGTCCGTGTAGCCAAGGCTAGACAACACTTCGCGCGTATGTTGCCCCAAAGTTGGCGCGGGTGAAAGTGGCGTAGGCTCAGAATGATTACTCCACTTGGTCGGACGCGCTGTGGTGCGCAGCACGCCCTCTGTGGGGTGATTAAAAGTTTGAATAAAACCCGTTGCCAGCAAATGCGGATCGCGTAGCAAATCTTCAGGTGAGTTAATTGGCATATTGGGAATATCCGCCGCAGCAAGTAACACCTGCCACTGCGCTGTCGTTCGGGTTTGCATGAGCCGCCCAACTTGCGCATACACAGCGTCGATGTTGTCAGCGCGAGCGGTATGCGTCATAAACCGAGGATCGGTTTGAAGCGCGATTGCCTCGGGTACTGAGCCAAAAAAACTGTGCCAATGTTTATCGTTATATATCAGCACGCACAAATAGCCATCCGAAGTCTTATAAGGTTTGCGGTGTGCCGTCAAAAGCCTTGCGTAGCCAGCCTCGCCAAGTGATGGCTCAAAGCTTAAACCTGCCAAGTGATCGCCTAAAACAAACTGCGTCAGCGCCTCAAACATAGGCACAACAACGGCTTGACCTATGCCTGTTTTTTCCCGCTCATACAGTGCGGCCGTCACAGCGTAAACCGCGTGTAGACCTGTGACGCGATCTGCCAGCGTCACAGGCGCGTAGCAAGGCTCGGGGCTGCCATATTGCTTCATCAACCACGGCACACCTACCGCACCTTGAATCAAATCGTCGTAAGCAGGTTTAGCGGCATAAGGGCCGTCTTGATCGAAGCCGCAGCAACTGACATAAATAATGCGAGGATTGCGCCGCTTGACCGACTCAAAATCAAGCCCAAGCCGTGCCATCGCGGCGGGACGCACATTGCTGATGAGAACATCACTGCGCTCGGCCAATGCTAGCAAGGCTTCCAAGCCTTCGGCTGATTTGAGATCTAATACGACGCTTTGCTTACCCGCATTCGCGTGCAAAAAAATATGTCCCATGCCTGCGTTTTTCATGGGCCCCACATGGCGCATGGTGTCGCCCGTAGCGCTCTCCACCTTCACGATCTGGGCGCCCAGCGAAGCCAAAATATGCGTCGCAAAAGGACCTAAAACAACCGAGGTCAGGTCAAGAATGTTGACTCCAGCAAGGGGACCCGTCGCCATTTTTATTGCGCTTGAAAACCGCTGGCCTTGATGATGCGCTCCCAAGCCTGCGTATAAGCACGCTCGCGCTGGGTGAACTGCGCCTGCGTTTCAAACTTAACGGCAAGCCCCATGGCAACAAGCTTCTCGCGAACATCAGGCATTGCAAGCACGCGCTCCAAGGCACTAGCGAATTGATTCAACGTTGCTTGCGGCGTGCCAGCAGGCGCAAAAAATCCGTAGTACGGTATATCTTCAAAACCTGCAACCCCGAGTTCCGCAAAGGTCGGCACACCGGGCACAAGCGATTGGTGCGAACGCCCCATCACAGCAATCACGCGCAACTTGCCCGCTTGGTGATTTTGAATAAAGTCTGGCAGCGATGCAATGCCCGCAGAAATTTGGTTGCCCAGCATATCGGCAATCAAAGGCGCACTGCCCCTGTACGGCGCGGCGACTAGATCAAGCTTGTAATGACGACCGATCATGCTGACCAAAAACTCGGGCACAGATGCGGGAGCGGGCACGCCTACGGCGGACTTTGCGTTATTTTGTTTTTGCACCCACGCCGCGTAGTCACTCATGCTTTTTGCTGGCGTTGCGCCCGAGACGGCAAACACATTCACAAAGCTAGCGAAACCTGCTACGGGGACAAAATCGCGAGCGGGATCAAAGCCAGGGTTTTTCACCACTTGCGGCAAGATGCTAATGGTGTGGTCATGCGTCAAGAAAAAAGTTTTGCCATCTGGCGCGGCGGTCTTCAAAACTTGCGCCGCAATTTGACCGCCTGCGCCCGCCTTGTTCTCAACAACCACCGACACACCCAACTGCTCTTTCAATTTATCCGCCAATGTGCGGGCAATGGCATCCGTTCCGCCGCCTGCTGGAAAGCCAACCAATATCTTGATGCTGTCGTCAGCTACAGCAGCGTGCACAAAGGCCGAGGCAATCAGCGCAAGCAGCGTTTTGGTGAGGCGCGTCATTTTTAGTAAGCTCATCATTCACTCTCCTATTTCATAAACCATCAAACATAAACCATAACCCATAACCCATAACCCATAAACCATAACCCATAAACCAAGCCTTTGACCGATTCCAGTTATTGCGCTTGTTGCACCGCCTCGCCCAGCGAGAGTTGCTGAAACGTCAGCACCGCCGTTTGCGGCGCAAACGATTGAGGCGTTTCTAGTAGCGGTTTGTAGTGCGACTCGCTAGGTTGTAAGGGCAACCAATTCGGCGATGGAATTTCGCTAAAAACTTGCTTTAACTTTTGCCCCCAGCTATTGCGAATCATCTGGAAATATTCGTTTTTTTCGTCAATATGCGTGACGTGCGTCACCTCAAGCGCATCGGTTTGATAGATCAACAAATCCAGCGGCATTCCCACCGACAAGTTTGATTTGAGCGTGCTATCCATCGAGATCAAAGCGCATTTGGCGGCTTCATCCAAAGACCCATCGGGCGAGATTACTCGGTCAACAATCGGTTTGCCATATTTGGCTTCGCCAATTTGAAAATAACAATTTTCATCCGCCGCTTCAATGAAATTGCCCGCAGCATAGACGTGAAACAAACGCGGCTCCTCTGTCCCGATTTGCCCGCCCAAAAGCAAGCTGATGTTGAACTCCACGTCAGCCGCTTTCAGTGCATGGGCTTCGCGCTCGGCCACCGCCCGCACCGCATCGCCCACCAACTGAGCCGCATCAAACATGGTCTTGACGTTCCAAATGGTGCGCTCCGTGCCGTCTGCGTCCACAAAGCCTTGGTTAATGCGCTGACGCACCATTTGCGTGATCGCCAAATTACCCGACGAGAGCAAAGTAATCACGCGGTTACCTTTCTTCTCAAACACGGTCATTTTGCGAAAGGTGCTGATGTGATCTACGCCTGCATTGGTGCGGCTGTCAGACAACATCACAAGACCCGCGTTCAGTTTGATAGCAATGCAATAAGTCATGAAGATTCAAATAAATAAATGTGCAATTTTATTGCTGCAAACTCTCAACGGTTACCGACACATCCAGTTGCTCGGTTTGACCGCCTTCGCGCATACCGCGCACGGGGCAGGCATCTAAATAGTCGCGCCCGATGGCTAAACGGCAATGTGAATCACTAGCGTAAATGCCATTCGTCACGTCAATGCTGACCCAACTGTTTTGCAACCAAACATCAACCCACGCATGGCTTGCCGCCGCACGGCTATTGCCAGGATCAACGTAGCCACTGACATAGCGAGCAGGAACAAGCAAGCTGCGGCAAGCGGCAATCATCACGTGCGCGTGGTCTTGGCAAACCCCGCTGGCAAGTTCAAACGCTTGCTTTGCCGTGCTAGTCACATCGGTGTTGCCCGCTCGGTAAAGCACCGCTTGGCAAATCGCTCTGGCTAGCACAAGCGCATCAATCCCCGTGTGCATACCATGCGGCAGCGCAGATTGAGCGAGTTCGTCAATCGCCGAAAAACTGGTAGTCAGCGGCGTTGGCACTAAATAAGTCATGGCAGGAACTGTGTGGGTGCGGTGATCGTCTGGCACAACACCCATGACCAGCGCAGCCACGTCCACAATGCCCGAGACTTGCAAATGAACATCGGGCAGCGGGCTGCTCAGCATATGCGTGTGCGTGAGATTCCCAAACGCATCTTTGAACAGCGTTTGCTTACCTGGCGTGGAAATGTGCCAATTGATAACGCGTTGATGTGCGTCTTCGCGCGGCGACAAGCGCAGCAATTGAATCAAATGTTTAGGCGCATCTTCGTAGTGATAGTGGGTGTTGTGATGAATGATGAGGCGCATGATTTTTATCGGAAAAAGCTAGAAGATTATGCGACCAAGAAGTCTTGGCTAATGCCTTGTCCAATCGCGTTAATGCGCTCCAAAAATTGCGTGAGATAGGCGTGCAAACCTTGCTGCAAAACATCGTCAATATGGGCATATTGAATTTGCGCTTGCAGCAATCCCGCTTGGCGCAAAGTTTGGGCACTGCGCTTGTTGGCGAGCCTGACTAATTGATTGCACAAAGCGTTCATCGCCGCCATGAGTGAGCGCGGCATATCGGCACGCAAAATCAGCAACTCCGCCACCCGTGCCGGTGTGATGGTGTCGCGGTATGTTTTGCGGTAAATCTCAAAGCCCGACACGCTGCGCAAGATCGCTGCCCAGTGGTAGTACTCGTCCTTTTCAACTCGGGCATCCCAATCTTGTTCGCTGTTGACGCTGCCCTCAAAGAACTTCACGTCCAGCAAACGCGCCACATTATCCGCACGCTCCAATGCGGTTCCTAGCGCCACAAAACGATAAGCATCATCGCGCGGCATCGTTCCCGATGTCACGCCGCGCGTGAGATGCGCACGGTGTTTGACCCACGCAAAAAACGCAGGCATATCGCGTGCCCATGCATCATTGGTTAAGCGCTCTTGCAACTCAAGCCAAGTCACGTTCATGGTCTCCCACAGCTCGGTGGTAAGCGCTCCGCGTACCGCACGTGCGTTTTCTCTAGCCGAATAAAGCGCGTTGTAAATGCTCGACGCATTGGTACTGTCGGCAACCATGAAGCGCAGTACCGAATCACTACTCATCACATCGTGCGTGATCAGGTAAGCAGGCTCAAGCTCGGAGATCAGCAACATCGCACGTGCAGCTTGACTGCGCTCTTCACTACTTTTGCCGCCCGCCAGCAAACTACTTTGCAAATGGATATCAAGCATTCGCGCCGTGTTTTCAGCACGCTCGGTATAGCGTGCCATCCAAAATAAATGATCAGCGGTGGAGCTCAGCATGATGCGATCTCCTTCAAATCAGCGCTTGTTTCTTCCAAGATCCATGTGTCTTTGGTGCCGCCGCCTTGTGACGAGTTCACCACTAACGAGCCCTCGCCCAGCGCCACGCGGCACAAACCACCAGGGACTAACCGCGTTTCTTTGCCGCACAGCACATAAGGGCGCAAGTCGATATGACGCGGCGCAATGCCGCTCTGCACATAGGTTGGGCAAGTTGATAACGCCAGCGTTGGTTGGGCGATATAGCCCTCAGGCTTAGCCAGCAAGCGTGTGCGGAAGTCTTCGATTTGCGCGGTTGTTGCCGCAGGACCCACCAGCATTCCGTAGCCGCCTGCGCCGTGGACTTCTTTGACCACCAAGTCTTTTAAGTTGGCCAGCACATAAGACAAATCAGTGGGCTTGCGACATTGATAGGTTGGCACGTTATGCAAAATCGGCTCTTCATTCAAATAAAACTTAATCACGTCAGGGATAAATGGATAAGTCGATTTATCGTCCGCAACGCCTGTGCCCACGGCATTGGTAATGGTCACGCGACCCGCACACACCACCGACATCAAACCTGGCACACCCAAGTTGGAGTCGGCACGGAACACCAGCGGGTCTAAAAAGTCGTCATCAATGCGGCGGTAAATCACATCCACACGCTGCGGCCCTTGCGTCGTGCGCATATAGAGCAAGCCCTCCTCGACAAACATATCTTTGCCCTCAACCAGCTCCACGCCCATTTGCTGCGCTAAAAATGCGTGTTCAAAATACGCTGAGTTGTACATACCAGGCGTCATCACCACAACACTGGGATCATCCACACCGAGCGGCGCACTCTCGCGCAAGGTTTGCAGCAAAAGATCGGGGTAGTGCTCAATCGGCGCAATTGGCAAAGTTGCAAACGCTTCTGGAAAGAGCCGCATCATCATTTTGCGATCCTCCAGCATGTACGACACGCCCGATGGCACGCGCAAGTTGTCCTCCAGCACATAAAACTCGCCTTGCCCTGCCCGCACAATGTCCACGCCCGAGATGTGGCAATAGTTGTTGCCCGCAACTTGAACGCCCTGCATCTGCGGGCGATACTGCGCATTCAAATAAATTTGCTCCGCAGGCACAACACCCGCTTTCACAATGTGCTGATCGTGATACACGTCGTGCACAAACATATTCAAAGCCTGCACGCGCTGAATCAAACCTTTTTGCAGCGTTGACCATTCATGCGATGGAATGATGCGCGGAATCAAATCAAATGGAATTAAGCGCTCCGCCCCCGCATCGTCACCGTAGACCGCAAATGTAATGCCCACTTGCCGAAAAGCCGCATCCGCTTGCGCTCGTTTGCTAGTCATTGCCTCAGATGTATAGCCCTGAGCCCAGCGTTGATAAGCCTCGTAATGCGCCAAAGGGCGTTCGTGCTTGGCATCTAGTCCGTACATCTCATCGTAAAAATTCATCGGAGCCCTTTAATCCTAAAAAAAAGCAGTTACCCCGCCAGTTTAATCGCCACAGTAAACACGCATCTGCCTATCACTCTGGGAAATCGCTCAAGCGGGCCGCAAGGTGGGCAAGGGCTGTGCTTAGCTGTTTGTAGGTGTGATTCCTGAATACAGGAGCTGAATTCAGCGGGCATCTAACCAGAAGCGGCGCAACATTGCGTGCTGGGTGTTAGCGCACTTCAGGGGTCGCGCGGCTCATGCCTAGGCGCTCCAGCAGTTTCACGTCAGCGTCGGTGTCGGGGTTGCCGGTAGTCAGCAGCTTGTCGCCATAAAAAATTGAGTTGGCTCCAGCCAAGAAACACAGGGCCTGCACGCCGTCGCCCATTTGCTGGCGACCAGCTGACAGACGCACCCGTGCTTTGGGCATGGTGATGCGCGTCACGGCAATGGTGCGGACAAATTCAAACGGATCCAAGTCAGCCTGATTCGCCAATGGCGTGCCTTCGACTTTGACCAGGTTGTTGATTGGCACCGACTCGGGGTAAGGCGTCAGGTTGGCCAGCTCGGCGACCAGGCCGGCGCGTTGGCGGCGTGTTTCACCCATGCCGACGATACCGCCGCAGCAGACCTTAACACCGGCGCTACGCACCCGTGCCAGCGTGTCAAGTCGGTCTTGGTAGTCGCGGGTGGTGATGATGTCGCCGTAAAAATCGGGGGCGCTGTCGAGGTTGTGGTTGTAGTAGTCTAGGCCGGCGCTTTGCAGGGTTTGGGCGTGACCATCTTCCAACATGCCCAGCGTCGCGCAGGTTTCTAAGCCCAGCGCTTTGACGGTGCGCACCAGCTCGGCGACTTTTTCAATGTCGCGGTCTTTCGGCGAGCGCCAGGCGGCACCCATGCAAAAACGGGTCGCGCCAGCGGCTTGCGCGGCTTTGGCAGCCAGCAAAACCTCGGCCGGCTCCATCAGCTTGCTGGCTTCCACGCCGGTGTCGTAGCGGGCGGCTTGCGGGCAGTAGCCGCAGTCTTCGGCGCAGCCGCCGGTTTTCACCGACAGCAGCGTGGCGAATTCAATGTACGTTGGGTTGAAGTTCTCGCGGTGCACTGTTTGGGCTTGGTGCATCAGCTCCGGGAACGGCAGGTTGAGCAGCGCTTCAATGGCATCCACACCCCAACGGTCAGCTTCTTTGGGGGCAGTGGAGCGCGGTGGGTAAAAAGCGAGGGGTTGGGTCAAAACAGCAGACATGAATGGGAGCTCCAGAATGAGGGTGCGGGTGGGGCTTGCCAACCTTAGCCAGTGATTTTACCCAGCCTTGAGGGCAACGGACAGCTCCACGCAGATGCGGACTTGGCCAGCGCCGTCAGGGCTTGTACCAAGCGGTCCACATCGGCTTCGGTGTGGGCTGCCGACAAGGCAATGCGCAAGCGTGCTGTGCCCACGGCCACAGTGGGTGGGCGAATCGCCGGCACCCATATGCCGCGTTCGCGCAGGCCTTGCATGACGGTCAGCGCGGCGTCGTTGGAGCCGATCAGCAGCGGTTGAATGGCCGTCGGGGATGCGGCGAGTTGCCATGAGCTGCCTTGAAGGCCTTGGTGGAGACCAGCCCTTAAACGCGCAATCAGCCTCTGCAGGTGCTCACGCCTCCACTCGTCTTGCTCGATCAATTGCAGACTCATTTGCAAGGCGCGGGCCAACAACGCGGGTGCAGCGGTGGCAAAAATATAACTGCGAGTTTTTTGCAGCAGCCATTCAATCAGCGCGTCGCTGCCGGCGACAAAGGCCCCGGCCACGCCAGCGGCCTTGCCCAATGTGGCCATGTAAAGAATACGCAGCGAGGCGTTTTCACCCGACAGGTTGAAGTGAGCCAGACAACCGCGCCCTTGTGGACCGCGCACGCCAAAGCCGTGCGCGTCGTCGAGCAGCAGCAAGGCATCGTGGCGTTCGCACAGAGCCAACAGCGCAGGCACATCGGCGACATCACCGTCCATGCTGAACACCGCGTCGCTGATGACAAGTTTACGTGGCGCTGGGCTACTCACGAGTTGCTGTTCTAGCGCCGCCATGTCGGCATGTGTATAGCGGTGAATCTGCCCTCCAGACAGCCGTGCGCCATCAATCAGGCAGGCGTGGTTCAGCGCATCCGAAAAAATCGCATCACCTTTGCCCACCAGTGCAGGCACGATGCCGATGTTGGTGGCATAGCCTGCGTAAAAGTAAAGTGCGCGCGGCAGGCCAATAAAGCGGGCCAGCGCCAGCTCCAGCGCGTCGTTGGCGCTGCTGTGCCCGCTGACCAAGGGTGAGCCGCCCGAGCCGACACCATAAGCACGAGCGCCGTCGCAGGCGGCTTGCACCAGCGCCGGGTGATTGGCCAGCCCGAGGTAGTCGTTGCTGCAAAAAGCCAGCAGGCGTTGCCCGTTGACGCGCAGATAAGCGCCTTCTTCTGGTTCCACCACTTGCCGTTGGCGGCGCAGATGGGCTTGATCCAGATCGCTAAGACGCGCTGAAAATTCATCAAGCCAAGAGCCAGTTAAAGAAGCGGAGTTTGCCATGTGAGCGGGAGTTCAAGGTGAATATTTCTGGCGTCAAGCTGCGCCTGGTGAGCGATGCTTGCGAGCAGCGGTGCCTGGAGTTGTTGTCGCAAAAAAGCGATGTTGTCCGCTTGCGCCAGCATGTCTGGGTCCACATGGTTGGCGACCCAGCCGGCCAGCGTCAGACCGCGTCCGCGAATAGCCAGGGCTGTCAACAAGGCGTGGTTGAGGCAACCGAGCCGCATACCGACGACCAGCACTACCGGTAGTCCCAGCGCTTGCGCCAGATCGGCGCCAGTCTGTGTGTCAGAGAGCGGCACCATGAAACCGCCTGCGCCTTCAACCACGACTGCATCGACGTGCTCCAGCAATTGCTGGTGGCAAGCGACCAAGTGCGCGATGGAAATTTCCACTCTGGCGCGCGCGGCAGCAATATGCGGCGACAGCGGGTCGGACAGCAGCACCGGGTTGTCGAGTTCGGACGGCACTGGGCAGTTGGAGGCCGCGCGCAGTGCCAACACATCGTCGTTGGCTTGAAAGCCGTCCACCAGAGTCGTTCCTGCCGCCACTGGCTTCATGCCGACGACGCGCGGGTAATGCCTAGCCAGCGCGTGCAGCAGCGCCGCACTCACCAATGTTTTGCCGACTCCGGTGTCGGTGCCGGTGACAAAAACCGAGAATTTCTGCAACTCAAGCATGGATTGTTTCTTCGGCCAGTGTGGCCACTAAGGCGGCCAGCGCACCGCGTGCCAAGTGGCCGGCGGTATCTTCATCCATCACATAAGGTGGCATGGCATAAATCGTGTTTCCAATAGGTCGCAGCAGCACACCGTTGGCCATGGCGTGCTGTTGGTAGGTCCGCGAAAAAGTAGGCAATGTGCTGTCTACATCCCAAGCCCATATCATGCCGAGTTGCCGGGCATCCCGGATGCGTTCATGGGCGGTCAAGGGCGCGAAGGCTTGGCTGATAGTCTTGGCCAAGGTGATGTTGTTGGCCAGCACATCGTTTTGCTCGAACAGTTCCAACGTGCCCAGCGCGGCGCGGCAGGCCAGCGGGTTGCCAGTGTAAGAGTGAGAATGTAAAAAGCCGCGAGCAACATCGTCGTCGTAAAAAGCTTGGTAAACCGTGTCAGTGGTCAGCACGGCGGAGAGCGGCAGCGTGCCGCCGGTCAGGCCTTTGGACAGGCAAATGAAGTCTGGCCGGATGCCAGCTTGCTGGTGCGCAAACATCGTTCCTGTGCGGCCAAAGCCAGTGGCAATTTCATCGACCACCAGATGCAGCTCATATCGGTCGCACAACGCACGCACATGCTTCAAGTAACTGGCATCGTGCATGACCATGCCGGCGGCACACTGCACCATCGGTTCGACAATCAGCGCAGCCGTGTTGGCGTGGTTCGCCTCCAGCCAGACTTGCAGCGCTGTGGCGGCGCGCGTGGCGACGTCGGCAGCGCTTTCACCTGGCTGAGCTGAACGTGCGTCGGGACTGGGCACGGTGGCGGCCAGCCGCACCAGCGGTGCGTAGGCTTCCCGAAAAAGCGCGATGTCGGTGACCGCCAGCGCGCCCACGGTTTCGCCGTGATAGCCGCCCGCCAAGCCAACAAAGCAGCACTTCTCAGGCCGACCACTGTTGCGCCAGTAATGGGCGCTCATCTTCAAAGCAATTTCAGTGGCCGAGGCACCGTCGCTGGCGTAAAAAGCATGGCCTAAACCGGTCAACTGTCCGAGTTTTTCGGACAGCTCGACGACGGGTTCATGGGTAAAACCCGCCAGCATGACGTGATCCAGCTGTTCAAGCTGCGCCACCAGCGCCGCCTTGATGTGCGGATGGCTGTGGCCAAACAAGTTGACCCACCAAGAGCTGACGCCGTCAAGGTAGCGGCGACCTTCAAAGTCATACAGCCACACGCCTTGGGCCTTGGCGATGGGCACCAGCGGCAGCGTTTCGTGCCGCTTCATTTGCGTGCAAGGGTGCCACACATGTTGCAGGCTGCGCTGAATCAGCGTGGAGTTGTCCATGGTCGTCCAGAGGTGGGAGAGGTGAAGGTGGCACAAGTGAGCGTTCTTGGAAGAACACCGCCCTGAAGGCCGGCCAGATGAATTCCTCGCGTTACGACGTTACGAGTCTATCCTAAAAAAAGCAGTTACCCCGCCAACAGCAGCGCACGAAATGGGGGCATAGCCATGCGCTGCTTTGCGCGTGGCTCATGCGGGCAAGCGCTCGGCGCAGTGCGTCTTCGCTGACGATTTTGTTCATGCCCAGCAACTGGGCGCTAGGCGTGGCAGCCGCTTCCATCGCCCACTTGACCTGTACCCGTCCACCAAGTGTGTCGACGACCATGAGTTCAAAGCTTGATGATAAGCTCGTTTCTTTTTTTACTAGCAACGATCATGCCCAAACTCCTAGACACTATTCAAATCGAATCTGCACCCAACCCAACCGCCGCTGTCATTTGGATGCACGGTCTGGGTGCAAGCGGCGACGACTTCGCGGGGCTGTACCCCGAATTAAATCTGCAAGGCTGCCCAGCCATCAGGTTCATCTTCCCACACGCCCCGCAAATCCCCGTCACCATTAACGGCGGCTACGTCATGCCCGCGTGGTACGACATTTTGGGAACAGAGCTGGGCGCAGGCGCAGTCCGCAAAGAAGACGACGCTGGCATCCGCAAATCGCAAGCCAATATCGAAGCCCTCATTGCCAACGAAGTCGAGCGCGGCATCAAGCCCGAGCACATCGTGCTAGCAGGTTTTTCGCAAGGCTGCGCGATGGCGCTACACACAGGACTGCGTCACAAGGCACGGCTGGCGGGCATCATGGCGCTATCGGGCTATTTGCCGCTAGCTGGCACGCTGCAAGCCGAAGCCAGCGAAGCGAACAAAGCCACACCCATTTTTATGGCACACGGAACGCAAGACCCCGTGGTCGTACTAGACCGCGCTGAGGCTTCGCACGAGCAATTACAAGCGCTTGGTTACAGCGTGGACTGGCATACATATCCCATGCCGCACAGCGTGCATCCGCGTGAGGTGGTGGATATTTCTGCGTTTTTGCGGCGGGTGTTCGGCTAATGCTTTGCATCAAAATAAAGTCATACTTTCAATTTTTACTTTATAAAAAGGTCAAGCAACCATTCCTGATTCGCATCCGACTCGCCTCATAAGATACAATAAAAAGCACGGTCGTTCTATTTTCTGACTGTTCCGTCAGCTAGTCCGAAGCCTAACATCTAAAATAAAAAGTTATCTCAACTCTGGAGTCTGGTTATGAAAGTATTGGTCGCTGTTAAGCGTGTGGTGGATTACAACGTCAAAGTGCGCGTCAAGTCGGATGGCACGGGCATGGATTTAGCGGGTGTGAAGATGAGTATGAATCCATTCGATGAAATTGCTGTTGAGGAAGCGACGCGCCTCAAAGAAAAAGGTGTGGCGACCGAAGTGATTGCTGTGTCTTGCGGCGTTGCGCAGTGCCAAGAGACGCTACGCACCGCGATGGCGATTGGTGCAGACCGCGCCATCCTCGTCGAAACTGACGTGGAACTCCAGCCTCTCGCCGTCGCCAAACTGCTCAAAGCTTTGATGGACAAAGAAGGCGCTAACCTAGTGATTTTGGGCAAGCAAGCGATTGATGATGATTGCAATCAAACAGGACAAATGCTAGCTGCGCTGGCCGATATGCCACAGGCGACGTTTGCGTCTAAGGTGGAGATTGCCGATAACAAAGCCCAAGTCACACGCGAAGTTGATGGCGGTTTAGAGACACTCTCGATTAGCCTGCCAGCTGTGATTACGACTGATCTGCGCTTGAACGAGCCGCGTTACGTGACGCTGCCCAACATCATGAAGGCGAAGAAAAAACAAATGGATATCTTCAAACCCGAGGACTTAGGTGTGAACGTTGAGCCGCGCATCAAAACACTCAAAGTAGCCGAGCCCGCCAAACGCGGCGCAGGTGTGAAAGTGCCTGATGTGGCAACGCTGGTTGCCAAGCTCAAAACAGAAGCCAAAGTTATTTAACCCCTACCCGTCATTCCCGCGCAGGCGGGAATCCAGAAAGTTCAAATCATGTCTATTCTTGTTATTGCCGAACACGACAACGCATCCATCAAGGGTGCAACTCTTAACACCGTCACTGCGGCACTAGCCTGCGGCACTGATATCCACGTGCTTGTGGCAGGCTCTGCCTCGCAAGCCGCAGCCAGTGCGGCTTCCCAGATAGCAGGTGTTGCCAAAGTCATTCACGCAGACGCGCCGCAATTGGCACACGGCTTGGCCGAAGAAGTCGCCGCGCAAGTGCTGGCGATTGCTGCTAACTATTCGCACATCCTCTTTCCAGCCACGGCGAGTGGCAAAAACATTGCACCGCGTGTAGCGGCAAAACTGGACGTTGCGCAGTTATCGGACGTAACGAAAGTCGTCTCAGCCGATACGTTTGAGCGCCCTATTTATGCGGGTAATGCGATTGCCACTGTTCAGTCCAGCGACAGCGTCAAGTTATTGACCGTTCGCACAACAGGTTTTGATCCAGCCGCAGCTACGGGCGGATCAGCACCGGTGGAAACCTTACCAGTCGTGGCCTCCAATGGCAAGAGCACATTTGTGGGCAGTGAAATTGCGAAGAACGACCGGCCAGAACTCACCGCAGCCAAGATCATCGTCAGCGGAGGACGCGCACTGGGATCGTCTGAGAAATTCAACGAAGTGATGACACCGCTGGCGGACAAACTCGGGGCGGCTCTGGGCGCGTCCCGTGCGGCAGTGGACGCGGGCTATGCGCCCAACGATTGGCAAGTCGGACAAACAGGCAAGATCGTTGCGCCGCAGCTCTACATCGCCTGTGGCATTAGCGGTGCGATTCAGCATTTGGCTGGCATGAAGGACAGCAAGGTCATCGTGGCGATTAACAAAGACCCCGAAGCACCCATTTTTAGCGTGGCGGATTACGGACTAGAAGCCGATCTCTTCGTTGCCATCCCAGAACTCGTTGCCGCCCTTTAACTCTGCACAGCTCCAACACTTGAGGATTCAAAAATGAGCTACCAAGCCCCAGTCAAAGACATGATGTTCAACATCCAGCACTTGGCTGGGCTTGAACAACTCACTCAAATCGAAGCCTTTGCTGACGCGGGCTTGGACACAGCGCAAGCGGTTTTAGAGGAATGCGCAAAGCTCAACGAAAACGTCATTGCGCCGCTCAATCAACCTGCTGATGTTGCGCCCTCCTACTGGGCGGCAGGTAACAAAGTCGTGACGAGCAAGGGCTTCAAAGACGCCTATCAACAATACTGCGCGGGTGGCTGGCAAGCGCTACAGCATCCGCCCGAGTTTGGTGGTCAAGGCCTGCCCAAAACAATTGGTGCGGTTTGCGGTGAGATGTTGAATGCTGCCAACACCAGTTTTGCGCTGTGCCCGATGCTGACCGATGGCTGCATCGAGGCGCTACTCACCGCAGGCTCAGACGAACTCAAAACAACCTACTTAGAAAAACTGATTAGCGGCGAATGGACGGGCACGATGAACCTGACCGAGCCGCAAGCCGGTAGCGATTTAGCCGCGGTGCGTAGCCGCGCCGAACCCTTGCCAGATGGCACTTACAAGGTGTTTGGCACGAAGATTTTTATCACCTATGGCGAGCACGATATGGCGGAGAACATCATCCACTTGGTGCTCGCGCGCGTGCAAGGTGCGCCCGAAGGCGTGAAGGGTATTTCGCTATTCGTCGTGCCCAAGTTCATGGTCAACAAAGATGGTAGTTTGGGTGCTAGAAACGATGTGCAGTGCGTGAGCATTGAGCACAAAATGGGCATCAAAGCATCACCAACCGCCGTGCTGCAATATGGTGACAACGGCGGCGCGATTGGCTATTTGGTAGGTCAAGAAAATCGCGGATTGGAATACATGTTCATCATGATGAACGCCGCGCGTTATGCGGTTGGCGTGCAAGGCATTGCCGTGGCAGACCGCGCCTATCAACGCGCCGTCGCCTTTGCCCGTATGCGCGTGCAAAGCCGCCCCGTTGATGGCTCAATGGCAACAAGCGCTCCCATCATCCATCACCCCGATGTGCGCCGTATGCTCATGACGATGCGTGCCTACGTGGAAGGTTGCCGCGCAATGGCCAACGTGGCGGCAAGCGCTTACGACGCGGCGCATCACCATGCGGATGCAGAGACGCGCAAACAAAATCAGGCGTTCTACGAGTTCCTCGTGCCGCTCGTCAAAGGCTATTCAACCGAGATGAGTTTGGAAGTCACCAGCCTTGGCGTGCAAGTCCACGGCGGGATGGGCTTTATCGAAGAAACAGGCGCAGCACAGCATTACCGGGATGCCAAAATTTTGACAATCTACGAAGGCACAACCGCCATTCAAGCCAACGATTTAGTCGGACGAAAAACCGCCCGCGATGGTGGACAAACGGCAAAGGCGATTTGCGCACAGATCGAAAAAACAGAAACAGAGTTACTGGCGAAAGCCACGACCAGCGTGGCCTGCAAGGCTGTTTCCAAGCAGCTCACCGCCGCTAGAAAAGCGCTGATCGAGGTCATTGACTTTGTAGCGGGCAACACCAAAGCGTCCCCGAACGCGGTGTTCGCAGGCAGCGTGCCCTACCTCATGCTGGCAGGTAATGTAGTGGCAGGTTGGCAGCTCGCACGCTCACTCTTGGTAGCGGAAACAGAACTTGCCAAAGGCAACGATGCAGCTTTCATGCAAGCCAAAATCAATACCGCGCAGTTTTATGCCGAGCACATTTTGAGCAAAGCTGAAGGCATTAAGAGCAGCATTGTTGAAGGCGCGGACAGCACGCTCGCAATGGCGCTTGATAGCTTTTAAGGAGCCGAAAATGCAAAGAATCACGTTAGAACCAGGCAAGCGCGGCGGACGACCTTGTATTCGCGGACTTCGCATTAGCGTTTACGATATTCTGACTATGCTCTCCAATGGTGACACGCAAGCTTCGATTCTTGAGGACTTTCCTGAGCTTGAAGCGCAGGATATTCATGCCGTCTTATCGTATGCAGCTGATCGTGAGCGCCGCACTTATGTAATGGCTGAGGCATGAAACTTTTGCTGGACGAAAACCTTTCGCGCAGGCTCGTGCCGTTTCTTCAGCATGACTATCCTGATAGCTCTCAAGTTGTCTTAGAAGGATTGGAGTCGGCAACGGACATGACCGTTTGGGAGCACGCCAAATCACAACAGTTCGTCATTGTCACGATGGATGCGGATTTTGAAGAAATGTCTATGGTGCTGGGGCAGCCACCCAAAATCGTTTGGCTTAAAACACGCAATCCATCGAGAACAACAACACTTAAAACGCTCCTCGATTGCCGTACCGAAATTGAAGACGTGCTCATTCGCCAAAATCATGCTTGCATCGAAATTTCATAAAGCTATTTATTTGAGTTTGCTGTTGATGCTTTGCAGCATCGTCGCCAGCGCCCAAACTCAAACACCTGTCTGTGATACTCGTCAGAAACTTTGTCAGCTACTGGAGCCAGCTGATCGTGAAAGCACTAACTTACACGGCGTGGTGGTTGAGATGAAAGGAAAAATTGCAGCCCAGCGCTATTACACAGGACGAGATCGACTGGCAGGTGAGTGGCTTTGGCACACTACCGCATTCGATGCAGACACGTTGCACGATGGGCGCTCTGTTAGCAAAAGCATGATTAGCTTACTCGTTGGCATTGCAATTGCTGAAGGGAAAATTCCTTCAATCGACACACCCATCATCAACTATGCGGATGGTTACAAAGTCAATAGCGATCCACGCTGGGCAAAAATAACACTGCGGCATTTATTAACCATGTCATCGGGAATGGATTGGAATGAGTCTGGCGCAATTTCAATTAGCCAAGCAATGGAGAGCCTTCTCATGATTTATTTCTAAGCGTATTGGCACACATCGCGGCACAACATCCCTAATCATTTACTTTTTTTTGAAAGACCTTACTCATGTCCACCCTCCCCCCCATCCTCGCCAATCTCCCATTGCCCATCATCGGCTCACCGCTATTCATCATCAGCAATCCCAAGCTTGTCATTGAGCAGTGCAAAGCGGGCATTGTCGGCTCCATGCCTGCGCTCAACGCTCGCCCTGCTTCGCAGCTTGCGGATTGGCTCGCCGAAATTACCGAAACTCTAGCGGCATACAACGCCGCCAATCCCCATGCGCCTGCTGCGCCGTTTGCCATCAATCAAATCGTACACAAAAGCAACGACCGCTTAGAGCAAGACATGGCGCTTTGCGAAAAATACAAAGTGCCCATCATCATCACCAGCCTTGGCGCGCGTGAGGACGTCAACACCGCTGTCAAAGCATGGGGCGGCATCACGCTGCATGACGTGATTTCGAACGTGTTTGCGCACAAAGCCATTGAAAAGGGCGCGACGGGTTTAATTGCCGTAGCCGCTGGCGCAGGCGGACACGCGAGTGTGAAGTCACCATTTGCCATGATTCAAGAAATCCGCGAATGGTTTGACGGACCACTCGCACTCTCGGGCTCCATTGCATCTGGCGGCGCCGTGCTGGCGGCGCAGGCTATGGGAGCCGACTTTGCGTACATTGGCTCCGCCTTTATTGCCACGCACGAAGCTCGTGCTGTGGATGGCTACAAAGAGATGATTACGAAGAGCAATTCGGACGACATTGTGTACAGCAATTTCTACACAGGCATCCACGGCAATTATTTGAAAGGCTCCATCGTGGCAGCGGGCATGGATCCTGACAATCTGCCCGTGAGCGACCCCAGCAAAATGAACTTTGGTGGCGGTGAAAACTCAGCCAAAGCGTGGAAAGACATTTGGGGCTGCGGTCAAGGCATTGGCGCAATCAAACAAGTCACCAGCACGGCTGAGTTGGTGGCACGGCTGAAGCGCGAATACCTAGCTGCAAAGGCTAGGCTTGCGTCAGTCAATCTCGCTTAGCCCTTCAACCCAAGCTTGCCAATCAGGGCTTTAACCGAGATTGTCCATTAGGAGTTTGAAGTAGTGGATTTGAAGGAATTGAAATCTTTGGAGATTAAAAAACTCTTCATCACCTCTGATGCAGCGCCGCCGTCTCCCAAAGCAGACTAAGTTTATGTATAATTTATTTAACAAAAACCATAAAGTGTTAAATAAATGAACACAATCCAATCGCTATCCACTGACTTAAGCGCTGCCAAGGCATCTATGAAACTGGGTGATGTTGAATTGGCCCGCGCTTGCGGTGTCACAAGGCATAGCATTCGCAGAGCGCTTAGTGGAAATGAAAATTTTACTGCCACCACATTACTGGCAATGGCCGATGCGCTCGGGTTGTCCGTGATCCTCGTACCCAAGGACGCTGCATCTGCACTACGCTATCGCAAAGACACCTCGCCCGTGCGCAGTGCCGTAGATGGTCTGAAGGACTTGTGATGCTCAATGTCGAGATCTTGGACATTTTTTTAGCAGGAAACTTGTGCGGTAAGCTGTTTCGCTTCAACAACGGCAGTGCCAGCATCATCACAAGGTTTGTGCCTGATCAATCGTTCATTCACAGTTCGCCGCAGCCCACGCTATCGCTGAGTATGCAGGCCGAAGATGCCGCGCAACAAAAAGAGCATCTGCTTGAGCGGCTACGGGTGCATCGGTTTCAGTGAGCGAGTGGCAAATATGAGGAGAACTGTGGGGTGGCGTTCTAAAAAATTTTCTGACCTTTTTCTGAAGTGACTAAAATAGCTACATTAGCCACTTAACCTCAAAAGGTATGTCCATGCTCACTATGCCATCCGTAGAAGCCCAAAACAGCTTCGGGCTGTTGATCGACAAAGCCCAGCGTCAAATGATTACGATCACAAGGCGTGGCAGACCAGTGGCTTATGTGATGTCTCCAGAGGTGATGGAAGATCATATTGATGGACAGCTTGCCATTCAAGCCGAATCCGAAGGGTTTCTAGGCGTGGAAGCGTCCCGAAACTTCTTAAACCAATTCCGTCATGCTTGAGATCGACCTGTCCAAAAAGGCTCAGGAGTTCCTCGCAAAAATACCGCGAAAACACGCGGAGCAAATCATCAAGAAAATCGACAAACTGAATCATTGCTCAATTGTCATTCGCTAGTGTGACAAACTCGTTACAAAAATCACCATGAGCATTCCCAGCAATAGCCAAACCACTTGCTTCCACGTTTCACTAAAACTCATACGCCGCTGAAGTTGCGGAATCAAATCGGCCAAGGCCACATAAATAAAACTACTGCTGGCGATGATTAAAAAAAACGGCAAATAAGCCCCTAAATTAACCAGCGCGGCATAGCCCATGAAACCACCAATCGCGGTAACCGTGCCCGCCAATGTGACTTTTAAAAGCGCCCTTTGTTTATTGCGCCCGAGCACAACCAAATCGCCCATGTGATGCGGCACTTCATGCGTCAGCACCGCCAGCGCGGCAGCCCAGCCCAACTGGGCATTGGCAGAAAAAGCAGCAGCAATCACAATGCCATCGCCAAACGCATGAACGCTATCGCCAAATAAAACCGCCCACGATCCGCCGCTGTGCGCATCATGCGAATGTCCATGTGAATGTCCATGCGAATGCTCGTGCGCATCATCCCCATTCCCATTTCCATGTTCGTGCCCGTGGTGGTAGAGCTGGGCTTTGTCGAGTAAAAAGAAAAAGACCAAACCCGCGAGCAACGTTGCAAATAAAGTATGTGGCTCGATGCCTGCTTGGGTCGCTGACTCAAACGCCTCGGGAAGCAAGTGCATAAAAGCCGTCGCCAACAGCGCACCCGCCGCCAAACTGAGCAACTGATGATTAAAACGCGCCAAGGCGTAATAGCCCAAAAGCGCCGCCAGCCAGACGCTACCAATGCCTGCGGCTAGCGTGGCAATCAAAATTTGCGTCATCAGCATCCGTGCTGTTTGAACCAAGCTAGTGCACGTCGCCAGCCATCTTCAGCCGCCGCCTTGCGATAACTGGCGCGGTAATCGGCATGAAAGGCGTGAGGCGTATCGAGATACGTGACAAACGTAGACGCTTTAGCCGATGCGTTGCTTGCACTTTGCAATTTGCTTTGCATGAGTGCCACGTTCTCCATCGGAATCCCAGTATCTGCCTCGCCGTAC
The DNA here is from genome assembly GCA_030054145.1 of Cytophagales bacterium. Classification (GTDB taxonomy): domain Bacteria; phylum Pseudomonadota; class Gammaproteobacteria; order Burkholderiales; family Burkholderiaceae_C; genus JASGCK01. The sequence goes on along the minus strand of JASGCK010000003.1, from coordinate 188,128 downwards.
AGCCCGAGCACAGGTGCATTCAATTGATCCACCAAGTCGATGGGATGTTTGGGAAATAAGCCTGAGGGCGTACCCACCAAGCGCCCATACCAAGCCACAGCAGCACGCACGGCTTTGCTATGCGCGGCGTAGAGCCACGTGATACGGCCACCCCAGCAAAATCCCGTGATACCTACGCGCTTAGCGTCACCGCCATTCGCGCTGGCCCATGCCACGCAGGCATCGAGGTCGCCCATCACCTGCGCATCGCCTACTTTGGCGACCAACTCACGCTGCAAATCAGCCATGCTGTTGTAGCTGCTGGCATCGCCTTGGCGCTGGTACAACTCGGGCGCAATGGCAAGGTAGCCTAGCTTGGCAAAGCGGCGGCACGTGTCGGCAATGTATTCGTGAACACCAAAGATTTCTTGTACCACCAAAATAATCGGCAAGTTGGTGGAGCCACTAGGGGCTGCGCGGTACGCATTCATTTTGAAGCCTTGAGCGTCAATCACCACTTCGCCTACGGTTAGACCTTCAGATGAAGTTTTAATTGCCGTTTGCGCCATCAACGGCGCTGCCGCAGCCGCGTAACCCACGCCAATAGCGGCTTGCATGGCGACGCGGCGTGACAAGCCAGAGGACTTGCCGCTCTGGGCGTTCAATAAACCTTGTGTGTCAGTAACAAACTCTTGTGTCAACATGATGGGTTCTCCATGAGTAATGAAAGCGTAATGAAAATTTGTGTGGGGTAAAATGCGCGGTTGCCCATTGTCCACTAACCTCTCAGCAATATATTATGAAAATCGCTCAAGAAATCCGCGCTGGAAACGTCATTATGCATGGCAAAGACCCCATGGTCGTGCTCAAAACAGAATACAGCCGTGGTGGTCGCAACAGCGCCACTGTCCGCATGAAGCTCAAAAGTTTGATCGCCAACTTTGGCACTGAAGTCGTGTTTAAAGCCGACGACAAAATGGATCAAATTATTTTGGATAAAAAGGACTGCACCTACTCCTACTTTGCCGACCCTATGTACGTTTGGATGGATGCAGACTACAACCAATACGAAGTCGAATCTGAAAACATGGGTGACACACTCAACTATTTAGAAGAAGGCATGACCGCTGAAGTCGTCTTCTACGAAGGCAAAGCCATCTCGGTTGAATTGCCCACCAACGTAGAGCGCGAAATCACTTGGACAGAGCCAGCCGTTAAAGGTGATACATCTGGCAAAGTTTTAAAACCAGCCAAAATTGCAACAGGCTTTGAAATCGGTGTGCCTATTTTTGTAGCGCAAGGCGACAAAGTGGAGATTGATACGCGCACGGGTGAATATAGAAAACGCGTTTAAAGCGCACTGCGCACCGCGCCCTCAAGCGTTGACGGATAAGGTCCGTCCACATAGTCCCCAACTACCGACAGACCCGCAAGCACCAGCTTCGCGGGTCTTTTCGTTGGTGCGGTACAGGCCAATGTGGCGCGTTTCTCTACGATGGTGGACACGGCTCGCAAAGCCACGCCCAGCTTGGCCTCGCCTTGTGCCAAAACGCGCTGCTCAAGCGTTTCTCGCTCGCCCTTCGCATCACTCACCACAAACGCCAGTAAGCCACTGGCTTCACGCCTGGCAAAAACAAATTGCGCAGGATGCTCAGCATCGCTTGGCAGCGCAAGCATCGGCTTTGGCAACTCAAAATCTGCGGGCGCTTGTGCGTACACGGTGGCAATCGCGCGGTATAGAAGCCGCTCAACCGAGGCCGCCCAATCGGGCGCAACATCACGCAAAAGCCGCGCCGCTTCCCACGGCGGCGTTGCCACCACGACATGATCGAATTCACTTTGCAAAGCTTGCAGGCTGGCGACCCGCTCGCCTAGGCGCACGCGAGCGCCCTTCCCTTGCAACCAAGAGCTGGCAAGGCTTGGGAAGATGCTGCCTAAATCAACGCTGGGAATCAACATATCAAAGCTGGCGTACTTGCCGCCCGCATAGACATACGATTTGCTAAGGAACGCATCTTTTAAAACGCGCAGAAAGACTTGTCCACTCGCGGCGGCGGGCGCAGTATTTAAGGCGGACAGGCACAGCGATTCAATCACATCTTTCATCACGCGGGGCGATGCGCTTTGACTCAAAGCCAATACGGTTGTGCCTTGCGGACAAGAAAACCCGCGCAAGCACCATCCAACAAGGACTCGGGCAAGTGAGACGTAATCAAAGACAGTCCAGTGCTGGGTTTGCAGCGTGGCTAGTTTGACGGGTAAGCGCGTCAGCACGCCAGTCAAATCAGCACCTACGGTTTGCATCAAATCTAGCGTTTCGCGATAAGCGCCAAGCAGCACGTGTTGCCCGTTATCCAGCGTCACGCGCTCGCCGCTGGGTAATGTCACCTCAACCGCACGGGCACGTCCACCAAGGCTTCGAGAGGATTCAAACACCGTCACCTGATGTCCCGCTTGCACCGCGCGAACAGCTGCCGCAAGCCCCGCCCAACCTGCGCCGATGATGGCAACGCGTCGCACACCGACATTTTTTCTAATAAGCATATATTTATAATAACGTTGAGTGATGAGCCCACATAAAAATACCCATCTTTTTCTTCGCAACCCAGTGGTTCGATGCTTACTCGGACTGCTTTGGGTTGGTTATTTGTGGCTCCAATTGGCAGGAACAGTACATCGGTATGAACACGCCAACGGCACGCAAATCCAAAGCATTAGCGCAGCTACTGAGCGCCTCTTGCCTGCACACGAGAATGCTGCTGCCTGCCAACTCTTTGATCTTATCTGTACAGGGCTTGCATTAGCAAAAACTCTGCCAAGTGTGACGGTGTCAATCTCTTCGGATAGGCATCAAAACATCGTCTTTCTATCTATCAGCACCTTGCATTGGTATGCGTACAAGGCTCGTGCACCGCCTGCTTTGATTTAAACCCTACATCTTCCAAGCATTGTCCTCCTAGTGCGGCAATGTTTGTTTCTGTATCGTTAATCAAAGTGCTCATGATGAATAGATTCACATTTCTTAATTGCTTCACCCTCATTGCGCTGCTCGCGCCCCTCTCAAGTTTTGCCCAAGATAAGACTCCCCCTGAGGTTGTCATTACCTCAGGTAATCCTTTTCGATCTCAAAATTTGAGCACACCCGTCCAGCGCCTAGGCGCAGATGAGTTACTCCTCAAGCAAACAGGCAGCTTAGGCGAAACGTTATCGGGACTTGCGGGTGTTAGCAGCTCGTACTTCGGCAACACCGCTAGCCGCCCCGTCATTCGTGGGCTAGACGGTGATCGGATTCGCATCATGACAAACGGCGCATCCTCCAGCGATGCCTCAGGACTGAGTTTCGATCACGCGGTTGCTGAGAGTCCACTTGCTGCCGAGAGTATCGAAATTGTCCGTGGTCCTGCCGCGCTGATGTACGGCGGCGCAGCGATTGGCGGCATCGTCAATATGCTGGATAACCGCATTGCCAAACGCGCTCAATTTGACAGCGCTGGCGGCCAACTGGGGCGCATTCAAACCAGCTATGCCACAGGAAGCCAAGCTAGCGTTGGCGCAGCATTGATCGAGGCAGGCACCAATCGATTGGCGCTCCATGCCGATGCGTTTGATAGCAAAAGCGGCGATGTGCGCGTGCCGCTTACGCTGCCTTGCACGCAAAACGGCGCAACGCGCACGCACAACAAACTTTGCAATACCCAAGCTGATGCGCTGGGCGGCGCATTGGGTGGATCGATGCTGTTTGATCACGGTTATCTCGGGGCTTCGATTCAAAACACCCAACAAAACTATGGCTCGCCCGCCGAGGCGGATGTGACGCTCAAGATGAATACCACGCGCATCAGGCTAGAGGGCGAGCATCGCAAGGTCGCTGCATGGGGCGGGCTGGTGCAAGAGCTATCGGGCTATCTTGTGCAACACAATTATCAGCATCAAGAGTTTGAAACAGGCACTTTGGGTACAAGCTTTAAGAGCAAAGGTTTGGACGCAAAACTGCAAGCAAAATTGCAGTCACTCAAGCTGAATACTGGCGTGGTTGAGACCGCCGTTGGACTCGCTTCTGAGCACATTGATTTTGTGGCGGATGGACAAGAGGCTTTTGTTCCAACTTCGCAAACCAAAACAGAGGCGCTATTTGTGCTGCAAGAGTGGCAAGCCCCGTGGGGCAAGATAAACGGCGGAGTCAGGCGCGAGCAGGCACACGTGAATTCGCTTGGGCTGGCGGGAAACCCCAGCTTCATTGCAACCGAGCGCAGCTTATCGGCTACCAGCTATGCGCTTGGCAGCGTGATTCATTTAGACCGCGCCGCCCAGGGACTCCATTTAATGCTCAATGCCGCAAGATCTGGACGCATTCCCAAAGACTATGAGCTTTACGCCAACGGCGAGCACGTAGCCACCAAGGCCTATGAACAAGGCGACGCCAACCTTGGAACAGAAAAATCCACGCATATAGAAATTGGGCTGACATGGCAAGGTACAAACAAAACTGATAAAGCCAGCCTCAATATCTTTAGAACTCGTTATGACAACTACATTTATTTGCAAGATACGGGCGGCATCAGAAACGGGAATCCCGTTTATCAGTTCACTGCCGTGCCCGCCCAGTTTCAGGGCTGGGAGTGGACGGCGGGCAAACAAATGAGCACCACCACAGCTATTGAAGCGCGCATGAGTCAAGTCAGCGCCGTACAACTTGCCACAGGCGAAGCACTGCCGCGCATTGCGCCCGAGCGCATCGGTGCGGACATCATCCACAAACAAGGTGCTTGGCAATGGCGCGGCGGATTTGACCACAGCGCTGCGCAACATCACGTATCCACAAACCAACAAGCCGTTGGTAGCTACACGCTTTGGAATACCTCGCTCACGTTTGAGCAAAAGCGTTCGACTGGGCGATGGCTGTGGTTTGCCAAGCTAAATAACGCGACGAATAGCTTGGCATTTCCCGCAACATCCATCCTGACGCAAACGACCGCAGGGCGCGTGCCCTTGCCAGGACGCAGTTTGAAACTGGGCTTGCAAATTGGGTTTTAATGTTCGCTAATAATTAAGCCAGCAAATGGGGGCATAATTTGATCATGATTAATTTTGCCGTGAGAGACCTCAGAGAACATACAGGCGAACTCGTGCGCAATGCCGAGAGCGGCGAATACTCCGTCGTCTCCAAGCACGGCAAGCCGCTGTTTGTGGCTGTGCCATTTAACGATGCGCTGCTCGCGTCGGGTGTCAACGTCGCACTGGCAGACAACTTAGTCAAGCGCGGTGACATCAGCATCGCGGCGGGAGCAAAGCTGGCAATGATGCCCCGCGACCGCTATATGCGCCACCTCGGGCAGCAGGGCTATAGCTTTATGACAGAGGACAATTTTGAGAGCGAGTTGGCAAACGACCTCAAACATCTGAGTAGCTTGCGAAACTAATCCGTACATGGCCTCCAGCTTTTTGGTTGCCGACAGTGGTCCTTTAATTGCGCTGGCAATCGCCGATTTGCTTCCAACCGCAGCCGCGCAATACCAACCACTTCTCGTACCCGAAACCGTGCTGCGCGAATGTCTCGCTAGCGTTCACGAAGCAGGAACATGGCAGATTCAGTCCGCACTGGATCGCGGTGATATTCAGTCCGTGCGAACCGAAGCAAAAAACTCAACCGAGGACTTAACGCAGAGCCAAGCTATCGGCGCAGGCGAAGCTTCGGTCATCCACTACGCCAAAGCCCACAAACTGACCGCACTCATCGACGACAAACGCGCGATTAGCATCGCCAAACGACTAGACGTAGCCGTCGTGCGCAGCGGCGCTATTCTGGTAGACCTCAAGCGCCGAGGCGCCATTGCCTCCATCAAGCCCGTCTTAGATGCGTGGCAAGCACACGGTTATTTTTTAGCGGACTCTGTACGAACCGCGCTGCTGGCGCAAGCAAAAGAGGTTTAACCGTGTTACCACTTAAACGAAGTAGCTGTGAAATCAGCATATCAGCCCCCTTTTAAAATCAGCCAAACGCCTGCACCTTCCAAGCCAACCAAAACTTGCGCAGTGGCGTGAGGCTGATGCGTTGATTCAGCACTTGGAAGTTTGAGTGTTCAATCTCGCGCAGCAAATCGCGGTAAATCGCCGCCATCATCAAGCCCGACTTTTGCGCTCTTTTATCAGCTGCTGGCAAGAGTAGCAGCGCCGTATCGTAGATCTGGTGTGCCTTGGCAGCTTGGTCGCGCATAAGCGCAACAAATCGCTCGGAGTGAAGGGCAGACAAAATTTCATGCGCTTTCACGTCAAATTTTTGTAGCTCAGCCACTGGCAAATAAATGCGGCCTTTGCGTGCGTCCTCGCCCACGTCACGCAAAATGTTAGTGAGCTGCAGCGCTTGCCCAAGTGTGTGCGCATAGTTGGTCGTCTGCGTTTGCGTCTGTCCAAAAATATGCGCGGACACCTCGCCTACCACGCCAGCAACCAAATGGCAGTAACGCGCCAAGTTAGCTTGGTCAAGATAGCGCGTTTGCGTCAAATCCATCTCGCAGCCATCGATGATTTGCAACAGATGCTCCGCACGCACAATGCCTGACAGGCCAAGCTGGGAAAGGGCTGGCATCAGTGCCAGCATCACGGGATGATGTGCTTGTCCTGCAAATGCATCGCCCACTTCTTTGCGCCACCACGCCAGCTTGGTGGCAGCCACACCTGCGTCAATGGCATCATCAACCGCATCATCAACCTCGCGGCAAAAAGCATAAAAGGCGGTAATCGCGGCGCGTTTAGGTTTGGGCAAAAACAAAAAAGCGTAATAAAAACTACTACCTGATTTGGCGGCTTTTTCTTGCACATAGGTTTGCGGAGTGGTCATGCCCGCTATTACATCAGAACATGACGGCATCCATAGGGCACGCCAAAAAATCAGCGGCGCATCCCATTTATTGATCTTTGGGCGACGCACGTTGGTATCAAAACCTTGCCCCTCAATTTTGTCCAAAATGCGCAGGCCGCCTTGCACCACAAGCCTGAGTTCCCAACCAAATCTCCACGAGCTTAATGTCGCAACCCTTTTGCATAAAGGGCTGCCAGCCATCATGAGCCCGCGAGCCCATGCGCATAAGGCTTGCATGGATTCAGTGTGCGCAGGCGGCACATAAAAACGCCCGCGCGGCACGTCCACGCTCACGTCTTGCCAAAAATTGATGAGCTGCAAGGCGGTGCAAATCGCGTCGCTTTGTTGTTTCGACTCCTCATCATGCACGCCAAACAAATGCAGCATCAAGCGTCCGATAGGGTTGGCGGAGAGCTTGCAATACGCCAGCAACTCGGTGCGTGTTTGGTAGCGATGGCCTGCGGCGGTGTCCTTCACGTCTTTTTCAAAGGCATCCAGCAGTTCGTGCAAATGATGTGTCGGTAGCTGAAACGCTTCGATGATCGCGCCTAGTTGCTGCGGCAAATTGGCTCTGTACGCTGCTAAATCCGCCAATCTTTGCTCTGGCGTCGCATCGCCCTCGTCTGCCAAATCGTCCGCAGTACGTGCAAACCAGTACAAACTTGCCACGGCTGGGCGCAGCCGCTTTGGGCACAAAATCGACGCGACGGGAAAGTTTTCGTAGTGAGACGGTTGGGATGCGTGCGACATGAAGGTAAAATCTACGGTTGACCTAATTCTCTTTGAATTTTATAAAGCGCGGGTGGCGAAATTGGTAGACGCACCAGGTTTAGGTCCTGACGCCAGCAATGGTGTGGGGGTTCGAGTCCCCCCCCGCGCACCACATTTTTCTTTTTATCTATTCCTATTAAGGCTTCCCCCATCATGGCAGTTACCGTAGAAACGCTTGAAAAGCTTGAGCGCAAAATCATTCTCACACTCTCCGCAGCCGCACTATCAACCGAAGTTGAAACTCGCTTGAAGAAGATTGCAAAGACCGTCAAGATGCCCGGCTTTCGCCCAGGCAAAGTACCGATGAACATTGTGGCGCAGCAATATGGCTACTCAGCGCAATACGAAGTGATGAACGAGCGCGTCGGCGCAGCTTTTAACGCCGCCATTACCGAAGCCAAATTAAATGTGGCAGGTCAACCCAAAATCAACGAGTTGGAATCAGTCGCAGGTAGCGACGAGTTGAAATTTGAGGCCTTTTTTGAAGTCTATCCAGAAGTCATGATTAAAGATCTATCTACGGCAGAAATCCAAAAGTTCACCTCTGAAGTAACTGACGAAGCGATTGAAAAAACCGTTGCCATTTTGCAAAAGCAGCGCCGCAGCTTTGCACAGCGCAGCATGGACGCTGGTGTAGAAGCTGGCGACCGCGTGACGGTTGACTTTGAAGGCAAGATTGATGGTGAAGTGTTTGAAGGTGGCCGTGCCACTGATTTCCAATTTTTAGTGGGCGAAGGTCAAATGCTCAAAGAGTTTGACGATGCCGTGCGCGGCATGAAGCCAGGCGAGAGCAAGACGTTCCCACTTGCTTTCCCAGAAGACTACCAAAGCCAAGAAGTCGCGGGCAAGACGGCGGACTTCATGGTCACGATTAAGAAAAATGAAGCAGCACATTTGCCCGAAATTAACGACGAACTGGCGAAATCACTGGGCGTAAAAGATGCGACTGTGGCAGGTCTCAAAGCCGACATTCGCAGCAACCTTGAGCGCGAAGTGAAGTTCCGTTTGGTCAACAAAAACAAAGTTGCCGTGATGGATGCCTTAATTGCCAACGCCGAGCTTGAGTTACCAAAAACGATTGTGCAATCAGAAGTTGATCGCATGGTGCAAGGCGCACGCGATGAGCTGAAACAACGCGGCATTAAAGATGCCGATAAAGCGCCGATTCCAACTGAGATTTTTACGCCACAAGCTGAGCGCCGTGTGCGCCTCGGATTGATCGTCTCGGAGCTGGTGAAAGCGAACAATTTGCAAACCACGATAGAGCAAATTAAAGCGCACGTTACCGAGCTAGCCGCCAGCTACGAAAAACCAGAAGAAGTGGTGAAGTGGTACATGGGAGATCGCCAGCGCCTTGGCGAAGTCGATGCCATTTTGATGGAAAACAACGTCACTGAATTCGTACTTGCAAAAGCAAAAGTTGTCCCCAAGTCGATTGAATTCGATGAGCTGATGGCGCAACAATAGGCTATCGCTTGTCGATCATCATGGATTCCCGCCTGCGCGGGAATGACGAGACTCCCGCCTGCGCGAGAATGACGAGATTCCCGCCTGAGTGGGAATGACGAGATTCCCGCTTGAGTGGGAATGACGAGATTCCCGCCTACGCGGGAATGACGAATTTATAGACACTGATTAAAGGATTCCCGATGTTCAATATGCAAAGCTCCTTAGACCCCATGCACGCAATGCCCTCTCGCGGCACTGATCTGGGCATGGTGCCCATGGTGATTGAAACGTCAGGACGCGGCGAGCGCGCCTATGACATTTACTCGCGCCTGCTCAAAGAGCGCATCATCTTTTTGGTCGGCCCCGTTGAGGACTACATGGCCAATTTGGTGGTCGCGCAAATGCTCTTTTTGGAGAGCGAAAATCCTGAAAAAGATATCTATCTCTACATCAATTCACCAGGCGGATCAGTGAGCGCAGGACTGGCTATTTTTGACACCATGAACTTCATCAAGCCCGATGTCTCCACGCTGTGCACGGGCATGGCAGCTAGCATGGGCGCGTTCTTGTTGGCCGCAGGCGCAAAGGGTAAACGCATTGCGCTACCCAACGCCAGTGTCATGATTCACCAGCCCTCGGGCGGCGCACGCGGCACAGCCGCTGACATTGAAATCTCTGCGCGTGAAATCTTAAAAACACGGGAACAGCTCAACAAAATTTTGGCAGAACGCACAGGTCAACCGCTAGAGAAAATCGCCAAAGATATGGAGCGCGATTACTGGATGAGCGCAGAAGAAACCATGGCTTATGGTCTGGTCGATCAAGTCATTGCCAAGCGCCCAGGTCTTGATACGCCTGCGGCGCCCTAACTAACACCTAGCCCTCACCTAGCCCTCACCTCACCCCCGCCCTATGTCCGACAAAAAACCGAGCTCAGATAAAGCCAAAACCAAAGCGACGGGCGAATCACTAGCGCCTTTGGCTTGTTCGTTTTGCAACAAAGATCAATCGGAAGTGCGCAAGCTCATCGCCGGCCCCAGCGTCTTCATTTGCGATGAATGCATTGATCTATGCAATAGTGTTTTAGAGGAAGAGCTACCAAACGCCATTGCACGCGAGGTCAAAGACGGTGTGCCAACACCTGCTGAGATTAAGCGCTCACTCGATCAATACGTGGTTGGGCAAGAAACTGCCAAGCGCACGATGGCGGTGGCGGTATACAACCACTACAAGCGCATACGCTTTCAAAACAAGGCTAAAAAATCAGATGTGGAACTGGCCAAAAGCAACATCCTGCTAATTGGTCCCACGGGTTCTGGCAAAACGCTGCTGGCGCAAACCTTGGCACGCACGCTAGATGTGCCCTTTGTGATGGCGGATGCCACCACGCTCACCGAAGCGGGCTATGTGGGCGAGGACGTGGAGAACATCATCAGCAAACTTTTGCAAGCTTGCAATTACGATGTAGAGCGGGCACAGCAAGGCATTGTGTTTATCGACGAAATCGACAAAATTTCGCGCAAGTCCGATAACCCATCCATTACCCGCGACGTGTCGGGCGAAGGCGTGCAACAAGCGCTGCTCAAAATCATTGAAGGAACAATCTCTAGCGTGCCGCCACAAGGTGGTCGAAAAGTGCCTAACTCTGACTTCCTGAAAGTAGACACGACCAACATTTTGTTTATCTGCGGTGGTGCGTTTGCGGGCTTAGATAAAGTGATCGAAAACCGTAGCGAAAAATCCAGCATTGGATTTGCTGCCAGCGTGCGCAGCAAAAGTAACCGCAATTTAACCGAGCTATTTAAAGACGTAGAGCCCGAAGACTTGATTAAATACGGGCTTATCCCCGAACTCATTGGTCGCCTTCCTGTGGTGACGACGCTAGAAGATTTAAGCGAAGAGGCTTTAGTCTCGATTCTCACTGAGCCCAAGAATGCGCTCATCAAACAGTATGCGCAAATGCTGGCGCTAGAAGGCGCACAGCTTGATGTGAAGCCCGAGGCGCTTCTCGCGATTGCACAAAAAGCGATTAAACGCAAAACGGGCGCACGCGGTCTGCGCTCTATTGTTGAGCAGTCGCTGATGAGCACCATGTTTGATCTGCCAAGCACAGCCGATGTTGAAAAAGTAGTCGTGTCAGCCGATACGATTGAGCACAATCACCCACCGCTCTTGGTTTATCGTCAACCCAAAGTAGCGGCAAAATCAGCCTAGCCGCTGAGCGCTATTTACAAGGTATACAAACATACAAGGAGTCCTCCATGTCTGGTCAAACTCTTTTGTTAGAGGAACGGATTGTTCTACCGCTGGTGCCACTACGCGATGTGGTGATGTATCCCAAAATGGTCATCCCACTTTTTGTTGGACGAGCCAAAAGTATTCGCGCCTTAGAAATCGCCATGGCAAGCGCCAAGCGTGTGCTGTTGCTGACACAAAAAAATGGCGCGACAGGCGCAGCGAGCGCAAGCGCAGGAGCCAAACCCGATACAGGCGACGACATTCAAGCAGAAGATCTGTTTGATGTGGGCTGCATCGGGCATATCTTGCAGATGCTCAAACTGCCCGATGGCACCGTGAAGGTGCTGATCGAAGGGCAACAACGTGCGCAAGTACACGACATCCAAAGCCTAGAGGGCGATATTTTTGGCGCAGAAGTCACGCCGCTCATTCCGCTCACAGTCAAAACATCAAAGAGCCTTGAGGCTTTGCGACGTGCCATCATTGAACGCTTTGAGGCCTATACCAAACTAAGCCGGCGCATTCCAACCGAAATCATGGCATCGATTGCAGGGCTTGATGATGCGGGTCGCATGACGGATACGATCAGCTCGCACGTGCCCTTCAAGTTAGCGCAAAAACAAGCCATTTTGAGTTTGCTTGATCTGCCCGCACGCATGAAAGAGTTGCTGCGGCAATTAGAGACCGAGATCGACATTTTGAATGTCGATAAAAAAATTCGCAATCAAATCAAAAAATCGGTTGACAAAAACCAGCGTGATTTTTATTTGCGCGAGCAAGCACAAGCCATTCAAAAAGAGTTGAACGAAGGTGACGACAGCCTAGACGCATCGGCACTTGAGAAGAAAGTCAAGCTCGCCAAAATGCCCAAAGAGGCAGAAAAAAAAGCGCTTAAGGAAGTTGCCAAACTTAAAACCATGTCCAGTATGTCGTCCGAGGCGACTGTGGTGCGCAATTATGTGGATGTGCTCATTGGCTTGCCTTGGAGTAAAAAAACAAAAATCAAACATGACCTTATTTGGGCTGACAGTGTTCTGAACGAAGACCACTTTGGACTTGATAAAGTCAAAGAGCGCATCTTGGAATATCTTGCGGTGCAGCAGCGCGTAGGAAAACTCAAAGCGCCCATTTTGTGTTTAGTCGGCCCCCCAGGTGTTGGCAAAACGTCGCTCGGCCAATCGATTGCCAAAGCCACAGGACGCAAATATGTCCGCATGGCGCTGGGCGGTATGCGCGACGAGGCCGAAATTCGTGGCCATCGCCGCACCTACATTGGCGCGTTGCCAGGTAAGCTCTTGCAAAGCCTCACCAAAGTAGGCACGCGCAATCCACTATTTTTGCTGGACGAGATTGACAAAATTGGCTCTGATGTGCGCGGTGATCCATCGAGCGCTCTGCTTGAGGTTTTAGACCCCGAACAAAATCACACGTTCAACGATCATTATGTTGAGCTTGATTTTGATTTATCCGACGTGATGTTTGTTGCCACATCAAACACACTGAACATCCCGCCCGCCCTGCTCGACCGCATGGAAGTCATTCGTTTATCGGGCTACACCGAAGATGAAAAAACGAACATCGCCATTCGTTACTTGCTACCCAAGCAGCTCAAAAATAATGGCCTTGCACCCAAAGAGTTAGTCGTGGAAGAAGCGGCTATCCGCGACATGGTGCGCTACTACACACGCGAAGCAGGTGTGCGCAACTTAGAGCGCGATCTCTCCAACATCTGCCGCAAAGTTGTCAAAGGCATTCAACTCAAAACTTATGGCACAAGCGTCACCGTGACTGCTGACAATCTGATGACCTTTTTAGGCGTACGCAAGTTCAACTATGGTCGCGCCGAAAAGCAAAATCAAGTTGGACAAGTGGTTGGCTTGGCATGGACGGAAGTCGGTGGCGACTTACTCACCATCGAGACCGCCGTCATGCCTGGCAAAGGCAATATCACGCGCACAGGCAGCCTTGGCGATGTGATGAAAGAATCCGTCGAAGCAGCACGAACAGTGGTACGTAGCCGCGCAAAATTCTTAGGCATCCACGACGATGTGTTTGAAAAAAAAGACCTGCACATCCACGTGCCGGATGGTGGCACACCCAAAGATGGTCCCAGCGCTGGCGCGGCGATGACGACCTCGATAGTGTCAGCCTTAACAGGCATTCCCGTCAGAGCCGATGTTGCCATGACAGGTGAGATCACGCTACGCGGCGAAGTGACTGCCATTGGTGGCTTGAAAGAGAAGTTGCTCGCCGCACTGCGCGGCGGCATAAAGACCGTCATCATTCCAGAAGACAACATCAAAGACTTAACCGAAATTCCAGACAACGTCAAAAACACACTAGAGATCATCCCCGTGCGCTGGATAGACCGCGTGCTAGAAGTTGCCTTAGAGCGAATGCCCCAAGCGCTAACCGAAAAAGCCTTTGAGGGCATCCTACCCAATCTACCCAATCCTGCCGAGCTACTCATCAAAGGCGCTAACAATGCAATCGTGATGCCTCGCAGCAAAACAAAACACTAGGACTACTCGTGATCGTCGCGTGAACGCGGTAATACTGAACCTAGTCAAATGAATAGACACCCGACTCCTCTAAAGACTGGTGATGCAAGCGTTCAAATTCAACTGGCGTAAGCCAGCCATTATTTGAATGCCTGCGAACTCGATTGTAGTAATGCTCGATGTACTCAAAGACGATCTGACGGGCTTGTTCCCGTGTCGATAGGCGTTCGCCGTAAATGGCTTGCTTCTTCAGACTAGCAAAGAAACTCTCAGCCACCGCGTTATCCCAGCAATTGCCCTTGCGGCTCATGCTTTGCGTCAGCTGGTGCTTTTTCACCATCGTGCGAAACGTTTTAGCGCAGTACTGGCTGCCTTGATCCGAATGGATCATCACGCCCGTTGGATTACCTCTATTCACAAGCGCCGCTTGTAGCGCATCTTTGACCAGCAACGTATCCATGCGGCTACTCATCTGCCAGCCCACGACTTGCCTGCTAAACAAGTCCAGCATGATCGCCAGATACAGCCAACCTTCTTCAGTGCGAATGTACGTAATGTCGCTGACCCAAACCTGATTGGGCTTGGATAGCGTGAATTGACGATCCAGTACATTGGCATCCACGGGCAACTTGTGCTTTGAGCTGGTCGTTGCTTTGAATTTGCGTATCGCTCGTGTGCGCAAGCCTAATCGCGCTAACGCCCTGCCAACGGTGCGCTGGCTAACGGGTAAGCCTAGGGCGTTCACATCTTTTGTTAAACATGGTGCGCCTGCTCGCGCACCATGTTTGGCAAAGCACTGGCTAACGCGGTTGTGGAGCAAGCTAGAGCGTTGCGGTCTGCGCAGCCAAGCGTAGTAGCCGCTACGGCTGACTTGTAAGGCGCAGCACAGACCGCGCAAGCTGTAGATATTAAGCCGCTCTCGCATGTATGTGTACCTCATCGACTCGGGTTGGCTACGAAGTACACATACGGCTTTTTTATGATTTCGTTCACCTCCTTAAGGTGCGCAACCTCTCGCTCTAGCTGACGGAGGCGCTGCTGATCGCTCGTTAATTCGCGACGGACTATGCCGCCTGATTTGCGTATCCATGCGTCCAGTTTTGAGTAGCCCACGCCAAGCGATATGGCGATGGCTTTGACGGACTTATCTTTGTTTAACAGGGTATATGCCACCGCCTCTTGTTTAAATTGTTCACTATGCCGTTTTGACATTTCTTCTCTCCTTTGGGGTTGATTAAAACCTTCAAAGGAATCGACTGTCTATTTTTGTGGCTAGGTTCAAAAGCAGACAGGGCAAGTTTCAATCCACGCCCCCACGCGGGGAGCGACTCGGGCGTGGCGCGGGGGACATAGCTACCCTCATGTTTCAATCCACGCCCCCACGCGGGGAGCGACCAGCCAAGCAACGCGAAGTAAGGATATTGCAATTGGTTTCAATCCACGCCCCCACGCGGGGAGCGACCGAGACAACCGTCACCATCGACGCGCCAGTAGAGCCGTTTCAATCCACGCCCCCACGCGGGGAGCGACCACGTGCTCGTTCGGCGACTGCGACGAGCGCCCAGTTTCAATCCACGCCCCCACGCGGGGAGCGACGGATAGCAGCGACCCCCGTTGTGCCACTGCCCATGTTTCAATCCACGCCCCCACGCGGGGAGCGACACACTGTACGGTGGCGAACGAATTGGCGTGCCACGTTTCAATCCACGCCCCCACGCGGGGAGCGACAACCGATTGGTCAATCGCGGAGAGTGGCCAAAAGGTTTCAATCCACGCCCCCACGCGGGGAGCGACCTTGGGCAAATCAACATCAGTTTTTTTATGGATGTTTCAATCCACGCCCCCACGCGGGGAGCGACGAGCGCATCGGTTTGACCATAGGCAACCAGCTCCTGTTTCAATCCACGCCCCCACGCGGGGAGCGACATAAGCAGAAATTGCTCTGGATTACAAAATACGTGTTTCAATCCACGCCCCCACGCGGGGAGCGACCAAAGCCCTTTTCGATAAGCACACCGCTCGACGTGTTTCAATCCACGCCCCCACGCGGGGAGCGACTTTAGGGGGGGGTATAGCTTGCGGTGCATTTTTGTTTCAATCCACGCCCCCACGCGGGGAGCGACAGCAGCACGTCGTTTGGCTTGACGAAGAGCCGCCGTTTCAATCCACGCCCCCACGCGGGGAGCGACTGTACTGGTGCGCGATGGATCGGGTCGATGCGCCGTTTCAATCCACGCCCCCACGCGGGGAGCGACGCCTATGGAAGAGCGCATTAAAGCCGCCGCTGAAGTTTCAATCCACGCCCCCACGCGGGGAGCGACCCCGAAAGTCGTTTTCATTTTTACACCTTATAGGGGTTTCAATCCACGCCCCCACGCGGGGAGCGACCAAAGACGGGACGCTTAAACGGTGGATTAAATCAGTTTCAATCCACGCCCCCACGCGGGGAGCGACGACGTGCCGACCGTGGAGGTCGCGGGCGTGGCAAGGTTTCAATCCACGCCCCCACGCGGGGAGCGACAGCACGCCAAAGATCAAGCCGATGATTGAGACCAGTTTCAATCCACGCCCCCACGCGGGGAGCGACGCGCCAATAGATGCGGCGACTTCAACCGTTTGTGTGTTTCAATCCACGCCCCCACGCGGGGAGCGACCTGTTCAGCTGACAGGCCGAAGCACGCCACGCGGTTTCAATCCACGCCCCCACGCGGGGAGCGACCGTCTTCGCAAACTTTACCGTTCGGTCTTTGGATGTTTCAATCCACGCCCCCACGCGGGGAGCGACCTACGAGGCAGACCCTGCGACCACACCATCGGCTGTTTCAATCCACGCCCCCACGCGGGGAGCGACCGGTAAGCGACCAGCACGCCCGACAAATTTTCCAGTTTCAATCCACGCCCCCACGCGGGGAGCGACTCGTACCGTTGACGGTTGCAAGCACGGTAGAGCCTGTTTCAATCCACGCCCCCACGCGGGGAGCGACGCGAGCAGGATTCGAACCTGCGACCTTTTGGGTATGTTTCAATCCACGCCCCCACGCGGGGAGCGACTGCCAAAACCGGTGCCGTTGCGGTTTTTGGAGGGGTTTCAATCCACGCCCCCACGCGGGGAGCGACATTGTCCACTCGTCTTGGACACCCCAATCGCCAGTTTCAATCCACGCCCCCACGCGGGGAGCGACATTGTCCACTCGTCTTGGACACC
>JASGCK010000003.1:0-171026 GCA_030054145.1 Cytophagales bacterium | reverse complement strand
CCAATCGCCAGTTTCAATCCACGCCCCCACGCGGGGAGCGACATTAAAAACGCAGGTCTACGAATTTGCTTTTGAGTTTCAATCCACGCCCCCACGCGGGGAGCGACGGTTGCACGATAGTCCCCGTGCTGTCCCAGCCTAGTTTCAATCCACGCCCCCACGCGGGGAGCGACCTAATCACGACGTATGTCAGCACGGCAATAATCAGTTTCAATCCACGCCCCCACGCGGGGAGCGACGTCACCACCTAAAATCTATAAACGTAACGAGAGAGTTTCAATCCACGCCCCCACGCGGGGAGCGACGCTGTTTCAACCACGGGGATCCAAGGGTAGCCCCTGTTTCAATCCACGCCCCCACGCGGGGAGCGACGTCAGGATAGTGATGTGCGAGCACCGAGCACGGGTTTCAATCCACGCCCCCACGCGGGGAGCGACGGGCGCTAGTCCAGCCTTCCGGGGTCAGTTCAAAGTTTCAATCCACGCCCCCACGCGGGGAGCGACCCGCAATGGCGCTCAGACCTATTTCACCTGATTCAGTTTCAATCCACGCCCCCACGCGGGGAGCGACATCATTCCTTTTTTGAAAGTGTTGGGCCATATTTGTTTCAATCCACGCCCCCACGCGGGGAGCGACTCTTGGTTGGCGCAGCTACTACCGAGGCGATTGAGTTTCAATCCACGCCCCCACGCGGGGAGCGACATGACGACGACATGGGCATGGTCACCGATGAGGAGTTTCAATCCACGCCCCCACGCGGGGAGCGACTACCTTTGCCAATCGCTAGTGGTGCTGCATCCACGTTTCAATCCACGCCCCCACGCGGGGAGCGACTTTGTCATAGTAGATTCCTTTTCGTCTTTCACCCGTTTCAATCCACGCCCCCACGCGGGGAGCGACTTGGAAAATCTCGCACTACAGCATCACTTAAAAGTTTCAATCCACGCCCCCACGCGGGGAGCGACGCTGGGGCTTTGCCAAGGGTCTTAACGTTAAAAAGTTTCAATCCACGCCCCCACGCGGGGAGCGACCCAAATCATCCGAAAAGCCGACCCGCCTAAAAATGTTTCAATCCACGCCCCCACGCGGGGAGCGACACACCTGCCCACTGCCTTCCACACGATTCATGTCGTTTCAATCCACGCCCCCACGCGGGGAGCGACGCCAAAGCCAAAGCCCGTAAGCAGCGGGTACGCGTTTCAATCCACGCCCCCACGCGGGGAGCGACTTGCCATTGATGTTTAATCCGCTCGCAATGCCTTGTTTCAATCCACGCCCCCACGCGGGGAGCGACTCGGGCAACGTTTTATTGCAGCCAGCGGATGCACTGTTTCAATCCACGCCCCCACGCGGGGAGCGACATGCTGCTGGTGTGGCGCAGCCGTCTAATGTTGTGTTTCAATCCACGCCCCCACGCGGGGAGCGACTCCCCCATTTTTTTACAGCCGAGGTCGATCTGCGTTTCAATCCACGCCCCCACGCGGGGAGCGACAGATGCCTTGGTAGCTGGTAGCGCGAGCAGGATTCGTTTCAATCCACGCCCCCACGCGGGGAGCGACAAAAACAAAGCCCATCCCGTGCAATTTTTTGCAGTTTCAATCCACGCCCCCACGCGGGGAGCGACGCCTTTTTTTGCTCCAGCTCGCTGGGATTTTCATGTTTCAATCCACGCCCCCACGCGGGGAGCGACTCCCCGAGGGGCGGATGGGTCCTCAAATTCGGGTGTTTCAATCCACGCCCCCACGCGGGGAGCGACCTGGCTTACTCAATAACGCCTATGCAAAGTACAAAGTTTCAATCCACGCCCCCACGCGGGGAGCGACATTTTCGATGGGCTACACGGGCAAGGTGATCATCGTTTCAATCCACGCCCCCACGCGGGGAGCGACCTTCGCAAAGCATCCTAATAGAATAGCCATAATCTGTTTCAATCCACGCCCCCACGCGGGGAGCGACTTGGCTATGCGAAAATTAAAAATTCAAAATGAGCCGTTTCAATCCACGCCCCCACGCGGGGAGCGACCCGATCAAACGGACGGCGGCAACCAAACCAAGGGGTTTCAATCCACGCCCCCACGCGGGGAGCGACGTGTATGCCGATAGCGAAAACGCGACCACTTTCCAGTTTCAATCCACGCCCCCACGCGGGGAGCGACCTTCAACATCGGTGACGTTGCCGTAATCGCGCAGGTTTCAATCCACGCCCCCACGCGGGGAGCGACATTGCTTGAGTTTGTAGGGCTTGTGACTTGCGTGGTTTCAATCCACGCCCCCACGCGGGGAGCGACGCGATTGGCTTAATCCGGTCTATGGACGTACTTTTGTTTCAATCCACGCCCCCACGCGGGGAGCGACAACCAAACCATAAGACCAATCATGATAGGCCTTACAAAACGATTAGCGCTAACGATCATACAAAGGAGTCAGAACTCCCTGCTCACAGCTCATACAGCACTAAAAATATGTTTTTTAAAGAACAAGTTAACCAAAGCGCTAACTCTATACAGCGCACGTGAGAGCGGCTAGTTAGCGGCTAAATCACAATCGCATCTCTGGAAATGTCTAAGCTAACTTTTGCGCCGTGGTGCTCAATCTTGCCGCGCCCTTTGCTTCCCAGCATGTAAAAACGCAAACTGTCCTCTTGCGGCTCATAAATCTCTAGCAGTTGGTTTTTGCACGTCACCCATTGGCTAGGGTCAACCTCACACTCAAACACCGAATTCTGCACGCGCATTCCATAATCTAAGCACACTTTGGCTATGTGCCGCAAGCGACATCGTCCCGAGCTAGTTAAAACACTCACATCATAGGTAATTAATACAAGCATGATGGCTACCTCAACAGATAGGGTGGGTAGTGCGTCATATCGCCACGCAAATGCCTAGCCAATAGCATCGCTTGGCAGTGCGGCAATAAACCAATCGGTATCGTCTCCTCCAAATACGGGTGCATGATCTCTTCTTGCTTACGGTTTTGATAGGCTACTAATACCGTTTTACGAGCATCATCTTTCAATCGGATGGCACCGCTAGCTTCAGTCAAAAAATCACTCAACACAATTTGCTTGCGATTAATCAAAGTTAATACGAGGCGATCTGCAATTGCGGCGCGAAATTCCTCCAGCAGATCTAGCGCTAGGCTTTGACGGCCTGGTCTGTCAGTGTGCAAAAATCCAACTTGCGAATCGAGACCAATCGACTGTAGCGCGGACGAACACTCACTTGTAATGAGGCTATAGATAAATGACATCAGCGCATTAACAGGATCTGTAGCTGGACGCCTGACTCGCCCATCAAACACAAAGCCTGCACTACGAATCAAACTATTGAAGACTGAAAAATAGCTAGCCGCCGCATCGCCCTCAATCCCTCGAATGGAGGACACATCTGGTGCATTTTCAATATGGCGCACACTCCAACCTAGATGCTCAATCACCTGCTCCACGGCACTATGCCTGGCGTTATCAGGATGATTCCGCAGCTCTCTTTGCAGTACAGCTCGGGCATTCGCGATTTTTGCACCAACAAAGGATTTAGCAATTGATAGGCTCCGCACCGCGTCATCTGCCCAACGGTATTGCGTTCGCCTGAGAAGCACGTTACCCGATTGCTGCCCCACCACACGCGCCAAAAATTTACCGTATTCGGTATGAAAACTCAGGCCTATGCCCTGCTCACCACAGTAACCCATCAAAAACGGACTAACCGCGATATTGCCAAAACAAACGATATTGCCGACCGCAAGCGCGGGAAATTGCCCTAGCTTTTCATCGCCGTTTTTGATGACGATGGTCTCCCGCTCTTTATGCAGATAGCTTTCCTGTCGCGTGAGATAGATCGTGTTGAGTAATTTTTTCATGATTGCCCTGACAACATACTTGACACATAGCGCTCGCTTTTATCACTACGAAACGAGTCAGGCATACAAAGATCGCGCAGCGAACACGCCTTGCACAATGATTTTTCCGTTGTGGGTGGCGGTGTTTTTTGACTGCGCAGCAACGCCCGCGCATCAGCAATCACGCCCAGCGTTACTTGCCGCAAAACGGAGTCAATGGCAACAGGCTCGCGCCGCCGAACTTCCCAATACCAAATAGCCCCCTCAGTCACGGAAACGCCATGCATATCCTCTATACACAACGCCTGCGCACAGAGTTGAATCCGATCCCAGTCCGCCAATTTAGGTTTACCCCGCTTGTACTCCACAGGGAAATAACGCTTGACACCGTCAGGCATCGTTTCAATCTCTAGTAAATCCATCTTGCCTTTAATGCCATGCAAAGCAGACGAAACCTCGACTGCCCGCTCGCTACGCACATGACCGCGTTGCTCGGGCAAGCCACTGTCCACACGCGCATGAAGCACATTACCCTCGGCCGTAAAAAAGTTATCCGCCCATAGTTGCTCAGTATGAATCAGCGCAAACTGACGCGGACAGTAGGCGTAATGCTGAAGGGCAGAAAGGGGGAGTAAGTTTTCGTCCAAAGATAGCGCCTTACCAGTGAGATGGTTTTCTAATGGGTTTGCGCTGCGTCGGAATGACCTCTGGCAATTGAGCCCTAGCTAGCTCTTCGCTTCGGATGTACCGCCGTGTCCAATCCGCACAAGCGCTTAACTTGGCATTTCCTGGCCTTGCGTTTTCATCAAACTGCCGCAATATTGGGAATATGACACCGATTTGCAACCCCAAAGACTCATCACGGATGGCACCAAGCGCAGGCGCTAAATCCGTGTCATTGGAGACAAACACCAATTGATCGGCTTGCTGACGAATAGCGTCCCGATAGGCATGTATCGCCAAATTGACATCCGTTTCTTTTTCATCCAATCGCCACACATCGACACGACTAGCTTTGTCAGCAGGCAACTCGTAGCGCAGCATACTGACCTTGCTCAGGCTATGAAATCCTTTGATGATTTCTAATCGATCCCCCATGCGCAATTGCAAACCACGAAGATAGCTTTGCTGCGCATGCTGCGCGACCTCACCGTGGCGTGATAACCGAGTGATGATGTCAGCGGTGAAATACTTCACCAAAATTAATTCGGAATTTGGATTTTGTTCATGCAGCAAGTGTTGCAAAAGCGCGTCTAAATCCAGCCACTTGTGCTGCGTGTGTTTGAGGCAACCGTAGTACAGGTTATAGCCATCGACGTAACAAATTGTGCGCATCAACTTCCCGTCAATCCCAAAAATTGCCAAACGCCCATGAAAAAACCGCCAATGCACAAGGCAAGAGGCGGTTTTTTCGCCCCAAACAAGTCGCAACTGAATGCGCTTGCAAGGGGTGAGTTGTGGGGTGAGTATAACGGCATTCTGAAATGCTATTGTTGATTCATGACCTGTCTAAAGAACATCCACGTCCTTCCGATATTGCGTGAGTAAGTCGCCGTCAACTTTAACGGCGTAATCACTAAATTGTGCCGCTGGCGACCCAGCCTCGCCGTGGACACGCTCCACAGTGACACGCTCAAACAGTTGGTGTGCTGGCGCATTACCTAGCGCAGTAGCATGTTTAAAAACAATCAAATGCCGCGCAGCCATCTCACCACGAGCAGCCGAACGGTCATGGTCAAACATCATCATGAGTGATTGCCACAACTTGCTCAAATCATCTTCAGAGAACCCTGTTTTTTCAGCCAAATTAGCTGATACGAAACCGTGGGCGCGGTACAAGCCATAAGGCACGATGTGCTTGCGTCCGAAAGTTCGCTCTTTTAGCAAATCTTTCTCGTTGGTCACCGCCATGCGTGTGATCGTGATTTCGAGGGGGATGATTGGATCGACTGATTTACCAAACGCAAACTGGACGGGCCCACGTACTTGACCAGCACGCTTAACAATTTTGCTGGACTCTTCGGCATCATCGCTATTACCAGTATCGGACTTGGTACCAGTACTCATCACTGCACCAAAAGCTCTGATGTCGTAGAAATTGTCACACATCCATTGCTGTGCTACGTCCTCGTAGTGCTTCTCAGGTTGTTTAATTTTTTCGTCAGCTTTTTTCTTCTTATTTTTTTTATCTTTTTGATATTCACTCCATGCAGTCAAGGCACTTTTCACAGCTTCACTTTCGTAAGCTAGCTCAATCGTTTGGTTTAGTACTGATTTGTCTTTTACGAAAATTTGATTTTGCAAACTGGGATTCCCCGCGCCGTCAATTTCAGTCATTTCTATGAAGTTACGGATCTTGCGTTTCAAGCAAACATCGGTGACCAGTCCTTTGCTGGATTCAGGATCAAGGCGCGGCATATTGCCTGCATCAGGGTCGCCGTTAGGGTTGCCATTAGTGACATCAAATAAATAGACGAATTCGTAGCGGTTTTGGATAGCAGTGGTCATGTTTTAGTCTCCTAAAGTTGGTGTGTTATCGGATTCGGCTGTGGTGTCAGCCTTCTTGGCAAAGTAACTTTGCTTTTGGTGGTAATACCCAATCGCAAATTGTCCTTGCTGCTCTATTGAGAAGTGCTTCGGAAATTCGCTTGGCAATCCCTCTATCACGCTGGCAAGGTCTTTATTCAAATTCACCGCGTAACCAGGCTTGTCTTTGCGAATTTTTGATAAATGATTTTTGCAACCTGCCAGCAAACGCGGAAATACCGAATAAGGCACTGAAGAGGCTGTACCGTAGTACCGATCAGCAATGGTGGCGTTCACATCTTTCCCAAGCGCCCCTTCTTGAATGCGCTCTAGCACAGCAAATAGCCTGCCCAATCGGTAAGCAGGCAGCATATTTTGTTCATCTAGTCCCATAGGTATCTCCTCTTGAATAAAACCTTTTCGGTAGTCACGCACCAGCACAGCCTTGAGCAAGGCAGCTCGTAAACCGTTTAAATCACCATCCGCACGAATGCGTTGCACCAATTGCGCGAGCAACATACGCGGGTAACGTTGTCCTGTAATGATGCTTCGGAGCAACTCACCCGCTAATTGAGGCGGGATATTTTCTGATTTGCCTTGCGAAGCCGTTTGAATCAACAAACGCCAAACGGAAGGCGGCTCGCGCCAAGGCAATGGATCGAGTGCCAAGTCTTTGAAATGCTGCGCCACGTGTTGTGCAAGTTCACCAAAGCTGGTATCGAGCCAATAGCGGATCGACAAACGCGAGGCATTGGGTGCAAGCCCGAGCACATAAAACCGCGTACCTTCCGCTAAGTCAGGTGCGATTTCTGCGAGCGGTTTCCCTTGCGCAATTTTTTCTAAAACAGGTTTAATTTGCGTAAGCTCACTTTTATCGTCTGCTGGCATATTGAACACCAAACCAAACAAACTTTCAGCAGCACTGGCTTGGGCTGCATCTGTTGCAATCGCCCAAAAAACGGTACTGGTATCGCCAATGGATATGCACTGCCCATTGTTACGCCTTAGCAAGTAATTCAACGCAGTTGTGTAGCCAAAGGCGGCAGCTTCTGACACAGGGGCATTGTCACCTTGATCTTTTCCGTAGGAGGTGTATGCCTCGGCATTAAATGACACGATAGATACACCTGAGGATTTACCCCCTTGGGCCGCAAGAAAACCGCCCTTGATCGGGTCATGTAGTCTGGCAACGGGCAAGTATTTGCCTGTGATTAAGCACTGCTGCCTCGCTCTATTGTCCTCAACCTTACTCGCAACTTCATCGTTCCATAACGTTAGAGCCGCGGGACGATTATGTAAATATTCAAAATCACCATCAAGTTTAAAAATGCAATTTAAATCGAGCATTTCATTTCTAATTAACGACTTATCTGTTTCGTCTAGACTCCAACTTGCTAGAAATTTATTTATAGCAATCAAGCCTACATCGGTACTGGTAGCCGTCAGTAATGCAGTTCGTTTCCTGAAACTTTCAAAATAATCACGAATGGAACGCTTCATTGGCTTGCTACTCAAACCCACGAGATATTGGCTGTTTCCCCATAAAAAATTTGGTGAAATATTGACGGATTTTTTTTGAGGATTGGGTACGCTCAGAAACTTTGCTCTAGGTTTTTTATCACTTGTGTCACGCACGTCTTCGATATCGACGAGCACCCCATCCTTCGACAACACCAAGCAGTAGCTAATTTGTTGTTCACTAAACCCATATGGCGGCACTTTTGCCAAACCCGAATTGGCAAGGAGTCGCTGGTAGTAATCGTTGAGCGCCGTCAAAATCATGACTTCACCTGTTCGCTATAAAAGGGCGGGACTTCAATCGCACCGCCTTGCATCTGTGCTTTAAAAAAATGCGGTGTGTTGTGATTGGCAAAATCAATATCGTGCAGCATCCACCCTAGATCGCGATTTTGCTGCTCAAGTGTCAATTCCGTAATTGGCAGTGGCGCATCTGGCTCGATCAAAGCAAAGTGCGCAGGAAATTCCCGTGTGCCCATGCAGGGCTGATGGAAGCATTGACCTTTGCGAGCGCGACGATTGAATTGGTCTAAGTGTTTGCCGACATTGTCGTCAGCGCCCGCTTTAGGCGTGAGTTCAAAATGCGCTTCAATCACATAAGCCACATCACGCAGCAATGTAGTTGCTCGCTGCTGGCGATCTTCCTCAATCAAGTTGTACAAGCCTTCTGTGGATTTGTTTTTCATTGCTGTACCAGCCTTGCTGGCAGAAATTTTGCTACCAAGTTCATTGCGACGTAGCGACTCGAACCGAATGGGCTTGAGAACATGGATTTTGTCCACCCGCCAAGCGATAGCAGGCTTCCAGTGGATAGCTTCCAAAATACCCCGCGCAGCCGAAGGTGTCATCACGTCATAAGACACGCGCTCCACCTTCATCTCTGGTCGAGTAAAGCAAGCGTAGTCACCCCAAATGTGTAGTTTTATCCCGTAGCTCATGTCTGTTTATTTATCCAGTTTTTTTGATTATTGCGTTTATAGCACAGTCTTTTCAGCATCCATAAAAGTTGGGTTTTCCCAGCTCAATCCAGCATCATCCGCGTACAAATCCATGTTCTCCAGCATCCAAAATTGAGTGCCAAACTTATCGGGTGCGATGACAGAAATAGCGCCTGCTTTGCGCAGAGCCTCAAAGCCCGTCTTTGGGATTTGAACTAAATAGGGTTGAAGTTGCCTTGCGATACCGCCCACTTTGTCTGCAAAGCGCAATGACTGAACTAAGCGGTTTGCGGTATCGTCCAGCGGCACGATCACGGGTTGCAAGTGGCTCTCGATCATGCTGAACGCTTTGGCAATATTTTGAAATGGAAAGCTCAAATTGCGGGCGTGGTCATTGTGCATGGGTAGCAATTTTTTAGCGTCTAACTCCTCCCCGCGTCCAGAGTAAACATGCTTGAAGTACAAGCTCATGGCTTCGGGCGCGAGGACATCGCCCGCGTGATTACGCATCACCATCCGCATATTGCCTGCCAGCTGCGCAAGCTCAGGCGGTGCGGTCCAATCGGGGCTTTGAAACACAGAGACAATGCTTTCATCAAGAAGCCTTTTACCCTCTCGGTTACATCGACCTGCGGCTTGTGCAATCGAGTCAAGACCTGCTTCTGCACGGTACAGCACAGGAAAGTCCACATCAACCCCCGCCTCAATCAGCGAGGTTGAAATCAGCTTGCAGGGCTCGCCAGCAATCAGTTTTTGCCGAACCTCTTCCAACACCTTACTTCGATGTTTCGCAATCATCAAAGTACTAAGGTGATACGCCCCTGCTTCGTCTTTGATAGCGTCATACAAGCTACGCGCGTGGCGGCGGTTGTTCACAATCATCAGCACTTGCGAATGCTTACGTAAGCAATCGACCAATTGCTCGTCTGACTGCGTGCCGATAGCGTGAACTTTTGTACGTTTGAGTTGTTCAAACAGTTTTTCTGGTTCAGGCGCAATTTCACGGACGTTTTGAAAACCATTAAAGAACCCTTGGTCTTCACGTAGTGCGGGTTGTGTGGCGGTGCACAGAACGATGGTGCATTTGTAATTCCTAGCCAATTCATCTATTGCTGCCATCACGGGACGCAGTAATTTGAGCGGCAGTGTTTGCGCCTCGTCCAAAACAATCACGCTATTGGCAATGTTGTGCAGCTTTCGGCACTGCGAGGGGCGATCAGAAAATAGCGATTCGAAGAACTGCACCGCCGTGGTGACGATGACGGGCGCATCCCAACTCTCCATTGCAGTGCGTAGCTTGTCGCTGTAATGCGCTTTGCTATTTGACTTATCCAGCTTGAGGTCGGCATCACGATCAAAAGCACTGTGATGCTCGATAACGCCGTGCGATAAATCACCAAAAGCATCTTTAAACACTCGCGCATTTTGCTCAATGATGCTGGTGAAAGGAATCACATAAATCACACGCCTTTGGTCATACTCCAGCGCGTGATCTAACGCAAAAGCCATCGAGGTGAGTGTTTTTCCACCGCCGGTGGGCACAGTCATAGAAAACAAACCTGGCGGTAATGCAGCCTGCCGCCTACTGTGCGCCAAGATGCGAGCGCGTAGCAGATTGAGCTCACTCGTCATCGCCTTCGCGGTCACTGTATTTAAGTGCGAGTCCAATTGAGTTCGCAAAGCTTCAAGCGTTGGGTAAATTGTTTGAGGAACTGGTCTACTTTCTAAGGACTGCACATAGTTCTGGGTATCGGTTCTATCAGCATCAATCAAGCATGAAAAAATCATCCGTGCGAAAAATGCACACTGAAAGCCTGCTTGTGTGCTGTGAGACTTCAACTGTGGCATTGCAATCGCCATTGGTAAAGATATTTCCGACTCCCAAATGCTATTTATATTTGGTATGTCTTTACTGGGTTGTAGTTTGAGCCGCATATCCAATGAGGAACGAGCATCCCCGCTGTCAATACCATTGGCTAATCCAGCGTGATGGCCCGCAACTGCAAAAGCAATGAGTTTGCCCATTACTCCATAACGCTTCACAGCAAGTTGAGCGCCAGCAGTTGCATGGTCAGCCCTTGTAGGATTTCCTTCTAATCGCGATTGAAACTCAGCGCTATATTTCCCTAAATCGTGCAGCAATCCTGCAACTTGAGCAATCTCATGTGCTAAAAAATGCGCGGCACAGTTGGCAGCAATTTCCCCTACATTTTTCAAGTGCTCACTAAGTGGCTGCCAATCCGATTTATCTGATTTGGGGCTGGAATGTGCGTAGTAAAGCGTCATGAAAACTCTCCTAGATTGCAAGAAGATTAAATGCGGTAGCGTTGCGACGGCTTAAGTGTACTCACACTAGATTCTTCCGCCATGACTGACTCCGAGCGGATAGCGTCACACTATGGTCGCCATCGACTAGGCAAAAAAGTTAGTCCAGCGAGGTGATTTGTCAAAAAAATCTATATTTTTAGAACAAACTATTTTAAGAAACCGCTTAGAATCCAACACTTGTTTGGTGTGCCGGTGTAGCTCAGTCGGTAGAGCAGCTCATTCGTAATGAGAAGGTCGGGTGTTCGATTCATCTCTCCGGCACCACAGATTTACGCAGCTTGTCCGTGCAACGCTGCAAGAGGTAGTAATCCGCTTGAGGTTGCATCGAGCACCACGATCTCGACCGTCGAGCCATCAGCGGCATATCTAATGTGCGTATTTCAGTCTTGCGAAATTTCACGCACGATAGGCTTTTCAGTCAATCGCATTACCAAAATATCGTCTTTATCAAAGTAAGTCAGCTTCATGGGTTTTCCTCCAAGCTAAATTCGTGCATAAATCTTTGACTAAACATAGCGTCTCACTTCAAAAACCCAAGCTCATACACCATAGGGCGTAGCTTTTCAGACAGCGCATCGTAGGCTGCCTTAAAGCCAGAAAAATCAAACTCGTTCCCACTTTCTTTGCCAGCAGCTTCTAGCGCCTTGCGGATTTGATACCAGCCTACATCGGGGCGATTGAGTTTGAGTTCCTCCCGAATCTTGCGCTCAAAGTCCCCACTGTGATAAGCCCGCCAAATATCGCGCCCCGCGTCCAGCACGGCAGTCGCTTCTTTGGAAAGCGTGAGTCCTTTGAGGTAGTCCGACATAAACGACGACTCGAAACGGCCTTTGGCGTTGACTTCCGTTTCGGTGAACGGGATGAAGTGATTGACGATGCGCCACTTTTTACCGTTCCACTCCAAATTATTTGCGCTGGCGGTGAGGTTGCTGCCGTTAAAAAGCATCCAGATGAGGCAGTCGTTTTTGAAGGCTTTCGTCAGTGGTTCGCTCGGCTGCAAAAACTGGTCGCGGTCGTTTAGCCAAGTTTGCGTGATAAGGCGACGTACAGAAAATGTGACAGCGGCCTGCCAAAGATTTTCTCGTGTTAGATAGAACCCATTGCCGCCATGATAAACCGAGGACATTAAAACCGTTTGCTGCCCTGCGTGTTGTAAGTCATTAACACCGCAATACATATAAGCGATTCCGCCCTCCGTCCAAGTGCTAACTCGCGGTTCACTCGTCGTGGGAGAAATGGCATTTTTTAAAGGCACAACATCGCGAGCGTTTGCCCGAGGACGTTTAAGCCACACATTTAAAAAGGTGTCGTTGGGCAAGTTGTAAAACTGCTTAATGCCTTTCCACTGCGCCTCTTTATCAAGCACCTCGGTTTCAATTTCAGTAATGCTTTGTTTTTTACTGGTATCCCAAACCAAAAATCCAATCGGGAAGTTACCAACCAAACCATCAAATGCTTTACTATGAACAACAAAACCACCTAAATATTTAGCTTTCCAGACATCTCTAAATTGCTCAAAATTCGGTGCGTTAACGTATTTCAACTTGCTAAACATTGCAATCGTTGCGTTCGGAATCTCTTGCTGAATCCGTACAACGAACTGAGCAAATAACTCGTTGCTGGCTTTGCCGTAATTGTTCATACACGCGGCCACTTGAGTTTTCGCCACGCCATCTTTATTTTTAGCGCCACTACCAATCGCAATGTTGTTGGCATTCGTGGCTTCTGCATAAGGTGGATTCATCAATACCAAAATTTTCTTCGCGCCTTTTTTGTTCGCTTTTGCATCTGCAATCGCTTGACGCAACGCTTGAGGCATTTTGTTAGTTAGGCTGTAATCAAACTGGCAAAAGTCGTCGATGTCGTCATTCAAATAATCGTATTGAAAATGCGTTGCCGCCACGCAGGTGCGGCTGGCTTTCATCACGTCTAAATCCGCTTGATCCAGCGTACTCATAAACACGTTGCGATGGTTGCTGTGCTTGACCTCTAGGTTGCCCACGCCGCAGCACATATCCCACACGATGTATTTTTGTTGCCAGTTTTTACCCAGCGTTTTTGCCAGCAGGTCATACGCTTTGTCCACCACTTTCAGCGGCGTGTAGTACGCGCCTTTGAAGCTGCGCTCGTCTATCGGTAGCAAACTGTCGCGTCGCTCTAGCAGGTACTCGCGGTACTCTTGATGCGGCGGCCTGTGATAGATCGCCCAAAAGCGACGATATCCCGCTACGCTTGCTAGCTCATAGGTTTTGCCGTTCAGCACAAACATGGGCGTATCGCCGTCATAGACCAATCTTGCGGGCAAATTCTCAATCACCTTGGCTTTACCGTCGTGCATGATGTCGGCAAAAAACATGAGCGCGTAATCCACCTCATCCACGCCCTCTAACTCTTTGCCCACCATGTCCACCCATTTATCAAACACTTGCTTCAAGTTGTCAGGCGTAATGGGCGTGCGGATGAACTTGCCCTCTTTAATACCCGTCTTCACCGCCTCGATAAATTCGGTCTCGTGTGTCTCGATTTTGTAGACCACAAAATGCGCTTCGATGTAGGGCTGAATCTTTTTGAGATTGACCTTATCTGCATACACCTTGGACGCAGCCGTTGACCACTCGATCTCTTTGTCTTTGAACAGCGGCAGCGCGTGCTTGGTCTCCATTAGCGCCGCTTTTTCACGGTCAAACACAGCTAAAAATGGCGGAATGTCATCGCCCTTTTTATGCGCGGCACGCACATACGACAAGAGCTGCGCGAACATGGCCACGGGCAGTGTGGGCGACTCCTTGGCCTCAAACCAAATCTCGCTGGTGCGGATGTCAATCAATCCCTTTGACAAGGACTTGAGCCCTAACGCCTTGACGTAAGCGTCCTTCACGTCCTCTTCGGTCTTGGCGGCTTGTAGTTGTTGGTGTAGGGTCATGCGTTTCATTGTAAAAGAAGGCCTGACTCTTATAATTCTTGATTTTCTTTCTGGCAAAGCGCCCCTCAATGGACAAACTTCTGATTCGCGGTGGTCGCACTCTTCATGGAACTGTATCCATTTCTGGTGCTAAAAACGCCGCTCTGCCCGAGCTTTGCGCGGCACTTTTAACGGCGGATGCCGTGACGCTGCAAAACGTTCCGCGCTTGCAAGATGTGACGACGATGGAGAAGCTGATTCGCAATATGGGCGTGGCTTTCACGCGCGAGGACGAGGGCGTGGTCAAGCTAGACGCATCCAGCTTGACGAAGCCTGAAGCGCCTTATGAGCTGGTTAAAACCATGCGTGCATCGGTGCTCGCACTAGGGCCGCTTCTCGCGCGTTTTGGCAAAGCCAGGGTATCGCTGCCTGGTGGCTGCGCGATTGGCTCGCGACCTGTCGATCAGCACATCAAAGGCTTGCAAGCAATGGGGGCGATCATTGATGTCGCGCACGGCTACATGAATGCACGGCTCCCTGAAGGACAAACGCGGCTCAAAGGTGCGCACATCACTACCGATATGGTGACAGTGACGGGCACAGAAAATTTGATGATGGCGGCTTGCTTGGCTGATGGCGAAACTGTTTTAGAAAATGCCGCGCAAGAGCCTGAGATTCCTGATCTTGCCGAAATGCTGATTCGCATGGGCGCAAACATTGAAGGGCACGGCACAAGCCGTATCAAGATCACAGGCGTTGGGCGCCTACATGGCTGCACGCACCGCGTGGTGGCTGACCGCATTGAAGCGGGCACATTCTTATGTGCCGTGGCCGCCGCAGGCGGTGATGTCACGCTGCAAAACGCACGGGGCGATCATCTGGACGCCTTACTGGATAAGCTTCGCGAGGCAGGTGCTTCGGTAAGCACCGTGGAACAAGGGCTGCGGATCATCTCCTCTGGAAGGCTCAAAGCGCAAAGCTTTCGCACGACCGAATACCCCGGCTTTCCAACCGATATGCAAGCGCAGATGATGGCGCTTAACTGCGTCTCCGATGGCGCATCGGTGGCAACCGAAACCATTTTTGAAAATCGCTTTATGCACGTGAATGAGCTCGTGCGCCTTGGCGCAAACATCCACATCGACGGACGCACCGCTACGGTTGCGGGCGGTGCAAAGTTGTCGGGCGCGCACGTGATGGCAACCGATCTGCGAGCTTCTGCCTCGCTGGTCATTGCAGGCTTGGTAGCCGATGGCAGGACAACCGTTGAGCGTATTTATCACCTTGATCGTGGCTACGACCAAATGGAGAAAAAGCTGCGTGCCATTGGTGCTGATATTGAGCGGGTCAAGTCATGAACGGCAATGGCAACGCCAACACCATTACGCTCGCGCTCTCCAAAGGCCGCATCTTTGACGAGACGCTGCCGCTGCTCAAAGCTGCAGGCATCGAAGTGCTGGACGACCCAGGCACCACACGCAAGCTGATTTTGGCAACCAACCAGTCGCACGTGCGCGTGCTCTTGGTTCGCGCGACCGATGTGCCTACCTACGTGGCGCTCGGGGGCGCAGACCTTGGCGTGACGGGCAAAGACACGCTTATCGAATCGGGTAGCCAGGGTTTATATCAACCACTCGATTTAAAAATTGCCGCCTGCCGCATGAGTGTTGCCGTGCGTGAAGGTTTTGATTACCAAAGCGCCGTTAAACAAGGCGCTCGCCTCACGGTGGCAACCAAGTTTGTGCAAATTGCGAGAGACTTTTTTGCTGCCAAGGGTGTCCACGTGGACATCATCAAACTCTACGGCTCGATGGAGCTAGCGCCGCTCACAGGTCTTGCGGATGCGATTGTGGACATCGTCTCAACGGGCGCGACGCTCAAGGCGAATCATTTAACCGAGGTTGACTTCATCATGGACATTAGCTCGCGCCTCGTTGTCAATCAAGCCGCGCTCAAGCTCAAACATGACTTGCTGCGCCCTATTCTTACCGCTTTTGACAACGCTGTCCGCTAAAAAATGATTGCTAAGCCACTGCGCCTATCCACTACCAGCGCCAGCTTTGCGGCAGATTTGCAAGCACGTCTGCACGTCTCGGCGGAAGACGACAAGGCGATTGCGGTGCGCGTTCAGGGCATCATTGCTGATGTCCGCACGCGCGGCGATGCGGCGGTTTTAGCGTACACCCAGCGCTGGGATGGTCTTGCGGCCAAGTCGATGAGCGAGTTAGAGCTAACCCAAGCCGAACTCAAAGCGGCTTACGATGCGCTACCTGCGGATCAGCGCGAAGCCTTATCCAGCGCGGCTTTGCGCATCAAAAGCTATCACGAAGCACAAAAAAAAGCGTCGGGCGAGAGTTGGCAATACACGGATTCGGACGGCACGCTGCTTGGGCAAAAAGTCACCCCGCTCGACCGTGTGGGCATCTACGTGCCTGGCGGCAAAGCGGCTTATCCGTCGTCCGTTTTGATGAATGCGATTCCTGCGCACGTAGCGGGCGTGGGCGAGATCATCATGGTTGTGCCCACGCCGCAAGGCATCAAAAATGCGATGGTTTTGGCGGCGGCGTATGTGGGCGGAGTCACACGCGCCTTCACCATAGGCGGCGCACAGGCCATAGCCGCTATGGCCTGCGGCACAGCGACTATCCCCAAGGTTGACAAAATCACAGGGCCTGGCAACGCCTATGTGGCTGAGGCCAAGCGCCAAGTGTTTGGCATGGTTGGCATCGACATGATTGCGGGACCGTCTGAGATTTTGGTGCTAGCCGATGGCAGCACACCGCCCGATTGGGTGGCGATGGATTTGTTTAGCCAAGCCGAGCACGACGAGCTAGCGCAAAGCATTTTGCTGTGCCCAGACGCGGCCTACATCGATGCCGTGCAAGCCAGCATCGACAAGCTACTGCCCGAGATGCCGCGCCAAGCCATCATTGCAAAATCGCTAAACGACCGAGGCGCACTCATCCACACCCGCAGCATGAACGAGGCCTGCCACATCAGCAACCAAATTGCGCCCGAGCATTTAGAGGTCTCCAGCAACAACCCGCACGAATGGGAGCCGCTGCTCAAACACGCAGGAGCCATCTTTTTAGGCGCATACACCAGCGAGAGCCTTGGTGACTATTGCGCAGGGCCCAACCACGTGCTGCCCACCAGTGGCACAGCACGCTTTTCGTCGCCGCTGGGGGTGTATGACTTCCAAAAGCGCTCTAGCTTGATCGAGGTGAGCAAGCAAGGTGCGAAGTCGCTGGGCTTGATTGCCGCTACGCTGGCTTATAGCGAGGGGTTGCAGGGGCATGCTAGAGCGGCACGGATGAGGATTTCTTAAGCGTAGGAGCCAGAACCTTTTGGTTTGAACAGCAACTCCAAAGCATTGCTATGCCACAAAGCAGCAGGATGCAAAACAAAAAATTTATTTGCAGCGTGTTTGCCATAAGACGTAGGATCGTTCAAGATGTAATCAATCGCTTTTCGCTGATCTGGGCTACCATTTTTTTTCAAGTAAGTTTGCATCCACCCCCATGTGCATTTATCATTCAAATCGATACCTTGATCATTGAAAACACGATACACATATTCGGCGCAGTACATGCGATCAGAATCGCCAAGAACTGAATTGTCAAAGAATCCAAAAGGGCGTCCATGGTATTGTTTAGCGCGATTGACAAAAGTTTGTAAGTCGTTCTTAAGGGACGCATATTCAGAGCTTTTAAGTCTTGCTGCCCACACATGCTGACCCAGCGCACAGCGCCGATTGACCCAACCTCTCTCACTTTGAGACCAATACTTGGCGGCCTCTGCCGTTGATTTGGAATAATCCCACCCATTCGAATTATCAAGATAAGGATGAATTGCCACACGGTAGTGCGCATAATCTGTGATGTTGTCTTCAATCACATAAACATTTCCTTCGGGGGCATCGACGACTTGTCCATTTTTTTCACGAATCACAATGCCCACATGGCCTACAAAAAAACTGTTTCTCACATCTGCAGAACCAATCGCATTAAAAAACAAAATTCCGACAGGACTTTTCATAAACTCGTCAACGGTCATTCCCAGCCATTTTTGGAATAAATTTTTGAACTCTTTTTTAATAATTGGCAGTACGGTTCGCAATAAGTCTGCGGAGTCCAAACCCATGCCAGAACTGGCATTTGAGAACGTCTTGACTTGCTGCTCTTTTTTAACAATCTTTAAGCCCGAGTATGCAAATTCCTTTGCCAAGGTATTCTTAAACCGCTCATCCGAATCGGTGATTTGACTTAATTTTTGATCTCGAATACGACTCCACTCCACATGGGATTCCAACTGGTTATAAAAATAAGATTCTGGCATGCCATCAGGTTCGCGAGGAAAAAGTAAATCGCCTGTTCGCAAATCTTTAAGATCAGGACAATTAGTGGATGGCTTAGGATTAGAGGGACTTATCGGCATTTTTTTCTCCTTGTATGAATGGCTTAATGAATTTTGTATTGCTTTAGAAATTCATTGCTAAATCGGTGATCTGGGTTGTACCTACCAATCGCGCTCTTGAGTGCTGCAACATTGGTGTAGGCACGCTCAAATAGGGCTTGATCCGCAAAAGAGTAGTACGGCAAATAATAAGAACCACCTCGCTCAATTGCCGCATCCATTGCTCCAATAAATTGATCCCTAGCCTTTGGGCATGGGTGCTGACCGCCAAACGGCACATAAGCATCAACTGCAACGGATATCCGTGATTGACCCTTCGGGCAGTACGATAGATACGGCACAGCGCGCTCATCGTCCTCGGCACGGACATACCGAATCGTGATGCTGTTGAGTTGCACGCCATCAGCCATTGCACCATCACCATCGTTATACGGGAAGATAGTTTTGAGCCTCTCCATAAACAATTTAAAGCTTGAGAGGGGCACAAAATACTCTTGCAGCATATCCACGCCTTTGCCGTCAAATTTGGACTGCGTAAAACTAATCGATTCGCGTAAAAAGTTTATCCGCGAGTACGGTTTCGTATCACTGCAATTCCGAACTAATGCCTCCCAAATTTGTTTCTTGATATTCTTGTCGCCATGCATCGCATGCCAACCCGCACGCAAAATCTCGCCTTCGCCCCAGCCTTCATGCTTTAACTCGTTATCTTTCCCCAATTCCATGCTGCCGTTTTGATTGGTCGCCATTTGCGGATCAACTTTCAAAACATCATAGGCAATGACCTTACCCAAATAATCATCAGCAGACACGTTGACCCAGCCGTGGTGCATTTGTAAGTAATCAATTTTTTCATTTTCAACTTTGTGTAAATGTTGTTCATATTCATCAAGGGTTAGCGGTTTCTGCTTATCCATATTTTGCGTGCGCCACATCATGAAATTTGGTGCCACCTTCAAAGTGGCATTCAGAATCACACCGCAAGCGCCGTAGCCACCAATGACCGCTCGAAAAAGATCGTTGTTTTGTGTCCGCGAGGCCGTATATGTTTTTCCGTCTCCAGCCAGCACCTCAAGGCTCTCCACCGTGCTTGCAATCGAACCGAAATTGATATCCCTCCCGTGGCAATTCACTGATATCGAACCGCCAATACTGAAATGCGCAGATGATTGATGCACGCAGGGTGCGCCACGAAGCACCCCTAAATGAAAATGCAGCTCAGCCCACGTCATGCCTGCATCAACCGTCACAGTGGTCGGCGGCATCGCATCTGCTTGAGCCGCATCAGGCGACCCGCCGTGAGCACGAGGTTTCGTGTTCATCGTCTCCGTCAAAAGCATTTCGCCATCTTTTAGCGCCGTATGACCTCCCTGACTATGCCGCATACCTGCAATGGACATATTCACACCAGCATCCCTACGTTGCTGTATGTCAGCAGCATTGCTGACAATGGGTGCTCCCGTGATATTGAATGTATTTAGACCCAATAAATCGCTCACACTTATATTCATATTCAGTCTCCTTGTGATTAAATTTGACGTAGTTTGTTCCCACTAATTCCTGTATCAAGCAGTCCCATGTTTTGAGCCTCGAAGACCGCTTCCGTTCGAGAACTCACGGCCAACTTGCTGTAAATACGTTTGACGTGGGTATTTACGGTATTGACCGATATCTTCTCTAAATTGGCAATTTCTGCATAACGAAAACCTTGCGCAATCCGATTGAGAATCAACAACTCTTTGGCCGTCAACTCTGAAGACTGAGGCTCTCGACGTGACTTGAGTATCGTTTGATTTGAGACCGTTACAGCAGGTCTAAAACGCTTCAGCACTTGCCGTGCAATCACAGGTGTCATCGGTGCGCCACCATCCCTTAGCTCCCGAACTTGCGCAGCGATCTCGTTTTGCATACCATCTTTCAGCAGATAACCACTCGCACCCGCTTCTAATGCCCGCACAATATGCGTTTGGTCATCGTACATCGTCACCACCAAAATATCAGCTTTGGGATGTAGTTGTGCGCAAGTAGAGATGACGGCAAGACCTGGTACGTCTGGAAGACCTAGATCACACAACAACACGTCAAGTGAATTTTTCTTTAACCAGTCTAAGGCAGGCTTTCCTTCGACAAAAACAGCAACCACAATCAAGTCCTCTGCTGCAGATAAAGCCGCCAGCAATCTAGCTTGACAATAAATATCATCTTCGACTAAAACGACTCGGATCGGTTGGCTATTGGATGTCATGGAAGCATGATAAAGCGCTCTCACCGAGCCGTGCGTCACCTATTTAGGTGAGGTGCGGCTTTGCCCACGCATCGAAACTCTGAACCATAATGGCGATTTTGTGACAAAACCAATCGATATGCTACTGCGTTTCTGTTCTGAAATCATTCTTCGCTTTGCTATCAGCGTTATTCTTGGTGGATTGCTAACGAGTGGCTATGCCCAAACCTTAGACGTTACTTTTTCGCTCGACACAATCAATACGATTGACAAAACACTCGAAACACCTGCTTTGCCAGATATCTGGAATAGAACAGGTAAAACAGGACAATCTCAATACACTGTACCGTTTCAATTAAGCCGTGCCCCCACTGAGTTATGGGGGTTGTATATCCCGCGCGCGGGTAATCGATTACAAATTACATTGAACGATAGGCTTTTAGTGCAGCTAGGTGCATGGGGGCAAACTCAATTTGACTATGCGCAAATACCGCACTACGTCCTCATTCCAAAAGATTATTTACAACAAGGCGGCAATAAGCTAGTCATTGTCATAGAGGGCGACAAGAGTCGATACGCGGGCTTATCTCATTTTTATATGGCCCCTCATACGCAACTCAAACCCATTTATAACTGGCGCTATTTTTTTCAAACATCGAGCACTTTAAGCGTCATTTTTATCTGCCTCATTTTTGCCATTTTTGGGCTTGGTTTGGTCATACGGTTAAAGGAAAAACAATTTTGGCTATTCACAGCATCTTGCGTTCTGTGTGCCATTCGTACGTCATACGCCGTCCTTGATACGATCCCCATCCCGTACCCAGCATGGGCGTGGATTGTAGATACCAGCTATGTATGCTTTGTCGCTTGCATGGCCGCCTTTTGTTTGCAAGAGCTATCACTTAAAAAAGCATGGCTGATCAAAGTCATCTATCTCTACCTAGCTTTATGCATCAGCGTCATCTCTGCCTACGCAATTTTGCTACTTCCTCCGCTTAGGCAGGCTTGGAACTTACTCACTTTCATGTTCGTTGGCGTGATGAGTTTCACGTTTATTGCCGCTTGGTATAGACAGCGCACGAGCACTTCCGCCTCATTTGCTGTTGCAAGTGCTTTCGCTATCACTATGGGGCTGTACGATCACTGGCTAGTTTATTACTCCCGTGACGGGTATGGTGGATTTACGTTGGTTAGATACGCCTTGGTTCCCTTTTTGCTCGCGATGGCTTGGGTCATGACGGATCGATTGCTAAGGCAAGTGCAAAAAGAGAAAGCGCTACGCCTATCGGTAGAGCAAGAGTTGAATGAACGCAAACAGGAATTGACTCAAGAGTATGAAGTCAAGGCTAAGTTACTCGCTACGCAAGCCCACTTTGATGAGCGAAAACGCCTACTTCAAGATCTGCATGATGGCATGGGGCTACAACTCAACAGTCTTTTGGGAATGGTAGAACAAGGTACGACTCACAAAGATGATCTTCGCACGGAGGTTCGGACAACCATCGAGCAGCTTCGCGTGCTGATGGATGGCTCCGATAGCTTTGATGGCACGTTGCCTGAGCTATTTGGGCATATACGGTACCGAATTGAAACCCGATTAAATCGACAAAACATTCAACTTCTATGGCAAGTCAAGTTGCCGACAATGGATTTGCCTTTGCAGCAAGATGCCGCTCTGAGTCTACAAAGGCTGATTTTTGAATTCTGCACAAATGTGATTAAACATGCCCAAGCTCATTGCATTACTTTGGCGGCATGGATAGATGGCGAAACGCTACAGCTAAATTTTGTCGATGATGGTCGAGGATATGTTGAAGCGAATCAAGGTGCTGGGACGTTATCCATTCAGAGAAGGGTGCAAGAACTAAGCGCCGCGCACGTCTGCAAAAGTATTGCCCCTCAAGGTCTTTCGCATCAACTCAAGATACCCGTTCGAGTGCTCATCTTGTCACCTGAATAGGTGACGACAACGCGTTGAATTCATCTTTCAATCGAGACACCTTCAACCAACTAGGAGTCTCATCATGAAATTAGATCGAAAACTACGCGCCACCATCTTGGTGTGCGCGGCAGCGCTTAGCGCGAGCGCTTTGCTTATCGCGTGCGGCGGTGGCAGTAGCGGCGGTGGCAGTAGCAGCGGCGGCGGTGGTGCCAGTTCTGTACCCATTGGTGGCACTATTTCAGTCGGTGCGGCATGGCCGCAAGGTACGCACGTGGTGGTCACCGATAGCACTGGCGCTACGGTTTGCGACACCACTACCGCGTTAGATGACGGCATTTATAGCTGTGCGATTGCTCCCGCAGCAAAAGCGCCGTTGGTCATTACAGCGACGCACCCCGACAAAGAACCCTTGGTCAGCGTGGTTGCGGCATTGACCCCAAGCACCGTCAATGTCAACTCTGCTACTCACGCAGTTGCAGCGCTTTTAGTCAATGGCGACCCAAACGATGAGACGACAGGCATCGTAGCGCAGATTCAAACCCCAAGTGGTTCAACCCTTGCAAGTCCTACGGCTGTTGCCGCGCAAGAAACCGCGGTACTGAACGTCTACACCCTACTTGCCCCAGATGCAATGAAGACAGCCGCTAATCCGTTTACGGGCACACTCACAACCAACGGCACAGGCATGGATGCGGTGCTCGATAACGTCAAGATTATTGTCACGCCCACTGGATCGGGGGCAGCGACGATGTCTGTTACCACTACGGCCACACGCGACGAGTCAACAGAGGCGCCCGCCCCTCTCGTTCTGACCTTAGCTGGCAAGCCAAATGAGGCAGCGCCCGCGCCATCCACCGTGGTAACGCCTGCCGCAGCCGCAGCCATACAGGTGACAACAGCTAATGCTGTTGCATCTGGCACAACTGGGCAAATTAATGACCTTTTAACCCGCATGACTGCTTGCTATGCCGAGCCTCAATCCACACGGGTGGACAACACCAATGCGGCTACGGCTGTTGCCACCAACATCGTGAGTAACACCTGCAAAGGTCTCTTCTTGAACAACGACCCCAGCAAATACAAAGATAACGGCTATGTGGTAAGGGGCAATCAAGCGTTTCCTAGCATATTTACCAACAACACTGGATTGGGCGTTCAATTCAGCCAAGGCAGCTACGAATTCACCGTTAAAAACGCTGGCAATACCGACCCCACCAAACCCATGACGGGCGATGTGGTATTTACCGCCAAATGGGTGGCTCCTTTTGATTGGACGGATAGCAGCGGGGTTACCACGCGGCTTGCCAACTCGAACGTCGAGGTCTATACCGCACGGCCCGATGCCAACGGCAAACTATTCCTCACAGGGAACTTGTCAAATGTGGATGTATCCATCGAGCCACGCGCCGAATTCAAAGACTTTACGCACGCGGACTTTAGCAAATACAGCTACATCAATACGGGCTACAGCGTTTTCGTCAACGCCAAACACAACTTTGGCAAAGTGGTGGTCACAACACCCAAGGGGAACACACTTACGCTCAAACAAATCGTGGGCGGCGGCTATGGTTATATGGGTTTATCAAAACCTAGCGACACGGGTCAATACACGGCAGTAACAACCAGCGTGCTTCGCATGGCAGCCGCTTATACCGATCCTTCCACTACTTCTAGCAGCACATACTGCAGCTCGTCGTCCAACAACCACCCACGCGACATTGATGGCTCACTCTTTTGGACCTGCGACAACAACAACAACCAAACAACGCCCAAAAACTGGACGGATGAGGAGCTTGCCACCATCCCTGATCAAGGCACATGGAAGTTTGACCTCTACACCAACTGGAACGACACCACGCCCGTTGGCACCACGTACCGCCGCACCTTGCGCCGCGCACCTACCTTGGCAGAAATTACGCTCTCTTTGCCAAAATGGCCGTCACTCACAGCCGATATGCGCACACAAATCACAGCAGCATCGGCGGCCACAGGCGGCATGCCGCTATCGTATAACACGGTTGGCAAATACAACGTAGCGACCTCCACTGGCGGCGCAGCTTGGCAAATCCCAAGCGCTGCTAAATGGGCGCCTAAATCCGTCAGGATTTCTGGCAAAGACGCGCTAAACGCAAACGCAGGTTTCGACGACAGTGTGGACGTGTACTCCAGTTGGCGCAAAGCAACGATTGGCTGCTCTTCGTCAGGCGGGACCGATCAACACTGCGAAATGAGCAACGGCGTCAGCACTGGCAACTTCAGGCTCTTTGACAAAGCACAAGGCAAAGGCGCGGGCTTTGGACTGCTTCAATTCAACGGCTACGACGCACGCCGTGTGAATAACACCTTGGCGGTGAGTATGCGTAAGTCTTAAATCTTTGTTCGTGAGGGAGTTTCCCCGCCTGTTGGTTCAGGCTTGTGGGCGGGGATTTTTTAAAACATGAAAAGAAAAGGAGAAATCATGAAATCGTTAATGAAAATTGGAATATTTGCATTTTTCTGCTTATCACAGGCATTTGCACAAACCCCAACCACGCCAACCATCAGCACGCCAAGCTTTGCCTCGATGCAGTTTCGATTGACTGCTGACACCGCTCCTCATATTGACAGACTGCGTGCTAGCCGCGATCAAGCTTTGCTTGATCTGAATGAACACACTGTTAACGAAGCAAATCCAAACCCAACAAATCAACGGGATGGCTTAGGAAAACTAACAAAAGCAATCAACGCCATCCAAGAAGTATGTGGGGTGGGCGCATCGCAGATTCAAATGAGGCTACGCAAAAACAGCAATAGCTCTTTCTGGTGGACGGTTGTTGCAGGGATTACGGGCACGGGAACTCTAGCTGCAAGCGCCATCAACGCAACCAAAGGCTGGAGTGTTGCAACAGCCGCAAGCTCCTATCAAAGTGTTGCGACTAAAGAAGGAGACGCAGCACATAACTCGGGAACGCTAACAAAAATTCTTGAAGATGTCCGCAAAGAGCTTGCTAGTGGTGCAACCAACTACAGCAAAGCTTTGCTCACACAACCTCAGAAGTCCCCTGAAAACTTTGCTCTAGCCAAGGCCGCAGTTTTTGAAATGCACAACGCTTGCGCATTTTTTTAAAGAGTAAACCATCATGACAAATACCACAAAAGCATCACTTAAAGCTGGCGACAAAGGCAGCTTTACAGGACACGTTTTATTATTAACAGCTCAAGGCAGTCGCTATGACGGAGCACAGGGTACAGGCATTTATTCAGGCGATCTACCTATTGAACTGGGCATTCACTTACAGCTTGAAAACAGTACACAAATCCAATACCTGCGTGGTCTTGGGTCTGTGCCAAAGGGGCAAATTGGTTATGTTGCAGATTGG
This sequence comes from Cytophagales bacterium, assembly GCA_030054145.1. Lineage (GTDB taxonomy): Bacteria > Pseudomonadota > Gammaproteobacteria > Burkholderiales > Burkholderiaceae_C > JASGCK01. The sequence continues at coordinate 145,036 of JASGCK010000003.1, read as the reverse complement.
AAAAAACACTTAGCAGAAAGTACCCAGCAAGCCACTCAAGCATTTTTAAGCTATAGCAAAGTCACTGTCGAGTATCTGATTCTTGCACCTGGCCAGTACCCATTGATTTTGTCGATTCGTTAAGTTGCATCAGTAGAACATCATGCCCACCTACATCCTAGGCACCCGCTCACTCAAAGAGCTGAATGGTGTCCACTCTGACCTAGTGCGCGTTGTCAAACGCGCCATTCAAATAACGCCCATCGACTTCGCCGTCGCAGACGGCATCCGAACCATTGAAGAGCAACGCGCCTTTGTCGCTAGCGGCGCAAGCCACACCATGGACTCGCGCCATCTCACAGGTCACGCTGTCGATTTATGTGCCTTCATTGGCAACAAAGGGCGCTGGGAAATGGACTTGCTCTGCAAGCTAGCAGAAGCCATGCGAACAGCAGCCATTGAATGCAACGTCCCCCTGCGCTGGGGCGGTAATTGGGACGTGCTGCTAACGAACACCGATGCGCCCACGGAAGATGTCGTTCACGACTACATCCAAAAGCGTATCAGTGCGGGGCGCAAACCCTTTGTGGATGCTCCGCATTTTGAGTTGCCGCGTGCGCAGTATCCGTAACTATTTTTTAAACTATTTCAGAGGGCGCTTGTTTTACCGTGCATATTCAAAACTAATGACCTGATTTTTTAATATGAAATTACAAAAATATATCCTTATTTCTCTAGTTGCAACGCTCACCCATTGGACGCTGCCCAGTATGGCGTTTGAACTATGGCCAGAGATCACCGCCTCTGAAAAATTTGAGGATAAAGCCACTCAATCTGTTCTAGAAAAACTCTTTGGTGCGGGTGTTCGAAAATTCTCTAATCCCGCACATGAGGAGATTACAAATCGTCAGTTTGGTTGCGCAGACAACGGCAATGATGCGGATTGCGTGGGGTCGAACAACGAGTGGCCACTCAGCCCGCGCGTGATTGCCGGAGTACGCTGGAACGATAACCCGCCTTTCCTTTATGCTGGCGACTACGGCGGCTGTCCAAAAAATCTCACCGAACGTGTCCAATTTGGGAAGACAAGCAAGTGCTGGACAACGCTTTTTCTCGATGCTAAAGCGCGTGCGGCTGGAGGCTTCTTTTTTGGCCCTGGCTACAACTTGATGGCTCGATCTCATTTTGGCGATTTACAGTTTTTTCATTCTATGGCAACGCGGGATATGGAACGAGCTTTTGAGACAAAGCAAAAAATATTCATGTGGGCTGAATACACGTGGAAGCTGGCAAGCCGAGAAATTTCGCCCACAACACCGCTCATGGAAATCCCAATTAACGGGTTTCGAATCCATTTCAAAAATGGCTTTGATAGCAAGCGACTTTTTGCCCTTGGACAACCTGTGCTGCACAGCCAACTTGATCATGTCGCACTGGGAAGCTTGTTGCATATGCTGCAAGACGCATTTTCGAAGGCGCATGTTGAGCGACTCCCACCAACCGGCGAGGCGTGTCCTAACCACCCTCAAGTCACTGCACCTGGAAAAATCAAACAATTTAATACCTATGCTGGGCAAGATTCGCATGCGCATAGCGATATGGACACCTTGGAAGTCATGCGGTCCTCACTGAGTACCAGCGCCAATGCAGTCAGCTCTGGTAAGGCTTTGATTCAAATGTTTGTCAATGGGCCTGTACCTTGGGATACAGTCAAGGGATTGTTTGACTGTTTCTACACACTCAGTGATGAAAATGCACGCTCTGGACCTGGCAGTATTCCCAAGCGATAACCTCATCCTAACGCTCACTGTCGATCCCTTGCATGATGGTGCGCATGCCATTGCCAATGGCAATGGGCTGAGTTTTACAACACGTGTTCGTTCCCTATTGAAGTGTCTTGGTGCTACGCGGGCACAAGCGATTGCAAGAACGGCACTTGGGGCACGACATCAACTGGAACTATCGTCCTGGAGGTAGCCGATCTGCATCTACCTTCATCAGTCAAGCTGGCAGGTACGCTGTGTTTTATATTGCCTGTTAAGGTGCTAACACCAGTGCGGTCGAAACAAGCCCGACTACTTTTTATTGCAGGCCTTAGCAGTCGAACTAGCGCATCTTTTGCACTGCTTACGCAAGCACTAGAGGGGCATTTTCAGATGCTTGCCACACCTGCTCTGTGGCTGGAATACGAGGCTACGCTTAAGCGTGCGGATATTCGTTTGCTGCATGGTCTTAGCTCACGCGATGTTGATGATGTACTGAACGCTTTGGCATCTGTGGTTGTGCCCGTTCAATCGCATTTTTTGTGGCGACCTCAATTGCGCGATCCCAAAGACGAATTGGTTTTGGAGGCTGCAGCCAATGGCAGGGCTCGCTATTTAGTCACTTTGAATGTCCGCGATTTCACGCCCGCCGCCAGCACGTTTGGCATCGCCCTTTGCACCCCTGCCCAATTACTTAACCTAGTGGAGAAAAAATCATGAGCCAAGTTGCCCTCAGACTACCTGACTCGCTGCACGCGTATGCCAAGCAGTTGGCGACGAACGATTCGTCTTCGCTCAATCAGTTCATCGTGATGGCAGTTGCTGAAAAAATATCTGCGTATAAAACGGAGGCTTTTTTTGCGGAACGAGCCGCCAGTGGAAGCAAAGACAAGTTCTATGCAGTGATGGCAAAGGTTAAAAATCTGCCTCCTGTGGTTGGGGATGAACGCTACAATTGATATCACAATTAAAGGAGTGATGTCATGCCCGTTGTTACCGTCAGAAATATCCCTACCGAAACGCATCGCGCTATTAAAGCCAGAGCGCAGCTTGCTGGGCGAAGTACAGAGGCCGAAATTCGATACATTTTGGACAGTACTGTTCGGCCTGCAGCCCAATTGGGTATTGGCTCGGCGCTGCATCAGCTTGCCATGCAGCATGGTGGTTTTGAGGGGCTAAATGCCCTGCGAAATCCAATGTCAGCGGCACATGACGCGGCTGTATTTGCATGATTGTTTTAGACACGAATGTGATTTCGGAGGTGATGCGCCCTGCGCCTGACCCGTTGGTGCTTGCGTGGCTAAATCGCCAAGCGCGTACTTCGCTTTATTTATGCAGCACTGTATGGAGTGAGTTGTTGACTGGCATTGAGCTTATGCCGATCAGCAAGAGGAAGACTTCACTTGGGGAGGTGCTAAGCGTGTTTCGCGGTACGCTGATAGAAACACCAATGCTCATGTTTGATGAACAAGCAGCGGTGTTATATGCCAAACTGGTCGCGATTTCCCAAAAACGGGGCGTTCAAATCAGTGTGGGCGATGCGCAAATTGCAGCGATGGCTTTGCAGCATGGCATGGCTGTTGCCACGCGAGACGAAGCGCCGTTCTTAGCAGCAGGGGTGCAGGTGATATGCCCTTGGAGTGAAAAAGACTAATCTCTACGCTATTTCGGCATTCCAAAATGCACCAAAATGGCATCTTCCACGGCCTTTATGTCTGACTTTGAGAGGATGCCAACCTGACTTTTAAGGCGCGATTTATCCGCCGCCATGATTTGATCTGCCATTGCCTTACTTTTTTGACCTGCCACCATCACCACTGCCTCACCAGGGTATTGACGTTCTACATTGGATGTCACTGGAACAACCACGACGCGAGCCAAATTACGATTGGCCGCATCGTTGCTAATAATGACAGCTGGGCGTGTTTTTCGGACTTCGCTGCCTACGGCAGGATCGAACTCGACCCACCACACTTCACCGCGCTTCATTCGCCATATCTCCCGCAAGCGCATTGCACCACTCTACAGCTTCTGTTTCACGGGTTTTATCCGCCGCCATGGCGCGGTATCCATCATCAAGTGCATCACCCATGACTTTGGGCCTGAGTAAATCTTCGATAAATTGGCTGCGCTGACGCTGGCTCACGACACGGCAAAGCCCCTCGTAGACGGGCTCATCCAAGGTAATCGTCATTCTTTTGTGCATATTGCCTCCGTGAATACGTTGTGCGTATAGTGCATTTTAGCTTGGACGGCAAAATCACCCGACACTCGACGCAGCAACTTGCGTCATCACATTGACCAGTGACATAGCCTGCACGCCCTCGCCTGCTTGTCCAAGTGAGTAGCAAATCGATTTCTGCACCGTAGCTATTTCCGTAAAAGCTGGCTTGCACGCTTGCTTGCCTACATTGCCATGCCATGCGGGAAGCCGCCTGAGCAATAACAAATCGGTTAGTAGGCTGATGTAGTTATGGGCGGATTTAGCGTCAACTTCTAGATTGCACGCTAGCTGCGCAACATTGACGACTGCGCCTTGCTGATGCGCCAGCATGCCCCACAACCTACGCAGCACTTGCGGCGAAATATGTGGCTACGCCGACCTTGACGCCTAGATTCGTCAATCAGTCCGCGCAATATAAGAAATAATCCGGGCAGGCGATGCACCTCATCCAATATGACTAATTTATCGAGGTGATCGCGCAAATAGAGTGAGGGCTGTGCTAGTTTGGCTAGGTCAGACTCGGACTCTAGGTCAAGATAAACACTCGGTTGCGTTTTGCCAATTGATGCAGGCTATCGCCAAACGTTATCTCTAGCTGGGTGAGTTTTTTGAAGCAATGGCGGGTGATGAGCAATAAAGTCCTTTATTTAGAACATTTTTCAAAATAAATTCAAAATGTTCGACAATAAGAACATGATCGAGTCACTCAATACCAACGAATCCACCCCTATCCCCCGCGCCAGCACGCCACGAGAATTTGGGGCGATCTATCGTGTGGAGCGCAAAGCGCTTGGCAAAACCTTGGAGGATATTGCCAAATTAGTAGGTTGCCGCCGCCAAACGATTGCCGACATTGAGGCAGGGAGGAATGTAGGCGTACTCACAGTGTTTATGGCGCTGGCGGCGCTTGGCAAGTGTGTGGAGATCAAGAGCACACGTTATGAGCTAGGGAGCATGCCTGATTTGATGGGTAACTCAGCATGAATGCCATTTTATCCACCGTCAATCGGCTGCAAGGCCATACGCCGCAAGGCTTTGCGGGCGATTTGATTCGAGAGTCGCAGTTTGTTTGGCGCTACGACACGCAAAACCCTGAGGCCGAGCTGTCGCTGACCATGCCGCTGCGCGCGCAAAGCTACAACAGCCATGTACCGCATCCGATTTTCGCCATGAATTTGCCTGAGGGAGCGCAATACGATCGGTTTCAACAGCGCTTTGCGAAGCAGTTTTCCAAGTTCAATGAGATGGCGATTTTGTCTTTAATGGGACAAGATCAAATTGGACGTATTTCGCTGCGGCAAGAGAATATCAAGGTATCTTCTGCGCCAATTGGTCTCAACCAATTGCTAAAAAGTAAAGCCAATGACGACTTGTTCGATTTTTTGCTAGGGCAGTTTTATGACAGAGGTATCTCAGGGGTTCAACCAAAAGTATTAGTGCCTGATGGCGATTTGTACCCTACAGCAAACCGCCAAACAAATCGAGCTAGCGCTTATGCATCGAATCTGATTGTGAAGACGGGCGGACAAGACTTTCCATTCTTGAGCCAAAACGAGTACCTGTGCATGATGGTCGCCAAGCAGGCGGGGCTGGATGTGCCCGAATTTCATTTATCCGAAGACGGCAATTTATTCATCATGCGGCGCTTTGATCGACCCGCACCCAACGTACAGCTTGGATTTGAAGACATGGCCGTTTTAAGCGGTGCCACTTACGACGAGCGTGGGCACTACAAATACCGAGGCTCTTACGAAGGATTGGTTCGATACATTCGCCATTACTGCAGTGCGAACGCGCTTGCGCAAACGCAAAACTTTTTTAGCTACTTTGCACTATCAGTCATGCTACGAAATGGTGATGCGCATCTCAAAAATTTTGGCTTGTTATACAACCATCCAAACGATGCTGCCAGCATACGCCTAGCGCCCGCCTTTGATGTGGTAACGACTTCTGTCTACGGCGACAACACGATGGCTTTGAAGTTAAACCAATCAAATAGCTACCCTACGCGCAAAGAATTGATTGCGTTTGGCAAGAATGTGTGCCTCGTCAAAAAACCTGAAACTGTGATTGAGCGGATTGCCGATGCGATGACCGAAGTATCCAAAGCGCATGGCGAGTTAGTGCCTAGATCGTTTGCAAAGCAACTATTTGAAGAGTGGGATCAAACGCTCTAATTACAAAAAACCAACTGGCACAGCTTGAATACGTGCGCCAAGCGTTGCCAGCTCGGGAATCAAGCAAACAACAGCGGCATCAGCCGCGTTAGCTTGCAATTGGTGCAGTGCGTTGATGCCTTGCAAATTGTGCCGCGAGGGTGAGGCTGATTTTTTGCATTCGATGGGGTAAATAACGCCGTCTTGCTCAATGAGTAAATCGACTTCGTACTGGTCTTTGGTTCGCAAAAAACTACAAACAGGTATTCTTCCTGTGTGCCAATAGCTCTTCAAAATGTCGGTGATGACCCATGTCTCAAAAATAGCACCTGACATAGCTCCCGCCTCTAACGTTTGCGGGCTGCTCCACTGGGTGAGGTAGCTGCACAAGCCCGTGTCTAAAAAATACAGTTTGGGCGTTTTAACGAGTCGCTTGGTCGTGTTGCTATGCCACGGCTGTAGCAAATACACCAGCCCCGAGGCTTGCAATATCGATAACCACTGCTTGGCCGTTGCAGGGTGAATGTCGGTATCGCGGGCTAAGTCTGCCATGTTGAGTAGCTGCGCCGTGCGAGCCGCCGCAGCTCTAACAAAACGGGTGAAGGAGACTTCGCTACCAACTTGCGCCAAAGCGCGCACGTCGCGCTGGATGTATGTTTGCAAGTAGGAGCTGTAAAACACATCGCGATTGAGTCTTGGATTACGTGCCAGTGCTGGGAAACTTCCGCGCCAAATATTGGTAAACAGCTGCTCGGACGTCCAAGGCGCACTTTGATTGAAATGCGCTCTGGCTTGCAACGAGTGCGCGGTGGGGGCAAAGGGCGACACTGCCGCTGCACCCCGCCCAATCAGCTCTTGCCGCGACAAGCCCAGCATGGTGATCACAGCCACACGACCTGCCAATGACTCGGCCACTCCGCGCATTAAATGAAACGGCTGCGAACCTGTCAGCCAATAGGCCGCCGACGAAATTGCACCTTGTGCATCAACGCGCATTTTGATGTGTGTCAGCAAGTCGGGGGCGTATTGCACCTCGTCGATCAATAAGGGCGGCGGGTTGCGCTCCAAAAACAAAGCGGGATCTTCCTTCGCCAGCGCCAAGGCTAAAGGATCATCCAAGCTGACATAGCGACGATTGGGCTCGCACAGACTACGCAGCAAGGTTGTTTTACCAACCTGCCTTGCACCCGTCACCAGCACAACGGGGAAATTTTCACTACATTCCAGAATGTGTTGTTTGAGAGTTCTGTCGAAATCCATGACCAATTATACCGTCCAATCATATACTGATGTATAGTTTTGGACGGTAATTTTTCGGGGTAAGCAATGCACCCCCAGCCGAGTTATGCGAAGACACCTGCGGTGTCGTGCATCCGATCTGACACTTCACCCAAGTGATGTAGGCTGTCACCAAACGTCATCTCAAGTTGCGTGAGTTTTTTGAAGCAGTGGCTGACCATGTATTCATCAGTTACGCCAATGCCACCGTGCAATTGCACCGCCGATTGCCCGACAAAGCGCATGGATTGTCCTAGTTGATATTTGGCGCGAGCCATGCAGGCACGGCGCTCAGCGGCGGGTGTTTCCATTTTGAGCGCGGCGTAATAGCTCATCGAACGCGCAAGTTCTAATTGCATTTTCATGTCCGCCACGCGGTGACGCAGTGCTTGAAACATGGAGAGCGTTTGCCCAAATTGTTTGCGCGTATTCATGTAGTCAACCGTCATTGCCAGCGTGGTCTCCATCACGCCCACGGCCTCTGCACACAAAAGAGAAATGCCAGTATCTACAGCTAGCTCAAGTGCGGCAAGCCCGTCTGGCGTGATGAGCGCGGCAGGCGCGTTGTCAAACCGCACTTCAGCGGCGCGCGAGCCATCTTGCAATCCAACAGGCGTGGTCTTAACACCTGCTGCGCTGCGCTCTGCTAAAAATAGCGCGAGTTTGCCATCCAATTTAGCGCTGACGATATAGCCCGTGACTTGATCGCCTGCAGCCACCAACGCTTTTTTACCGCTGACCATGTATCCGCTGGAAGCCTTGCTAGCCGTGGCTTGGCAAGCATCTAGCTTGTAGCGCGAGGCCGACTCTTGGTACGCCAAGGCGAGCAGCACTTCGCCCGATGCCAGCTTGGGCAGCCAGGCTGCTTGCATGGCTTGATCGGCAACGCTTGCCAGCACGCGGCTTGCAATGAGCGTTTGCGCCAGCGGCTCCATCACCATGCCGCGCCCAAGTTCTTCCATCACAATCATGGTGTCCACAGCGCCCATGCCAAGACCATCGTGGGCTTCGGGCACATTGAGGCCGCAAAGGCCAAGACTTGCAAGACCTTCGTAGCTGGCTGCATCAAAACCGCCCTTGCCCTTACCTGCGGCAATGATTTGGTTGCGGCGCTCAAACGTGTAATCCTTGCTCACCCAGCGTTTCACGGTTTCACGCAATTGCTCTTGATCTTCTGAAAAATTGAAATCCATTTTGAAATCCTTGATAAGTTCAAATTCATTTTTATCCGTTCGGGCTGAGTCTGTCGAAGCCTCAACACACCCTTCGACAAGCTCAGAGTGAACGGATGGACTATTTACCCCAGCACCGTCTGCGACACAATATTGCGTTGCACTTCATTGCTGCCGCCATAAATAGTCGTTTTGCGCATATTGAAATAAACGCTCGCCAGCGGTGCGCAATAGTCAGGAATCATGTCGCCTTGCCACCCTGCATCTTTGGCTTCTTCGATAAGTGGCAAGCTGCGCGGACCAGCCGCCAGCATCATCAACTCAGAGTAACGCTGCTGAATTTCACTGCCACGAATTTTGAGTAAGCCCGCAATATCAAGTGATTGCTTGCCTGATTTTTCTGCGGACAACACGCGCAGCACCAGCATCTCTAGCGCCACAATTTCGACTTCCATTTTGGCAATTTCGTCGCGGAAGCGCTGATCGCCATACACACCTTCAGATTTTGCAATCCGCTTCAAGCGCTCTAACTCGCGCTTCGCACGGTTCACGTCCGCAATATTGGTGCGCTCATGCGCTAGCAAATGTTTGGCATAGTTCCAGCCTTTGTTCTCCTCGCCAATTAAATTGGCAGCAGGCACTTCGACGTTATCAAACCACACCTCGTTGACTTCACACTCGCCGTCCAAAAGTTTGATTGGGCGCACGCTCACGCCCTTGCTCTTCATGTCGATCAACAAAAAGCTAATCCCTGTTTGCGGCTTGCCCTCGTTTGACGTGCGCACCAAGCAAAAAATCCACTCGCCGTATTGGCCCAGCGTCGTCCATGTTTTTTGACCGTTCACGATGTACTGATCGCCCACGCGCTCGGCTTTGCATTTGAGCGATGCAAGATCGGAACCCGAGCCTGGCTCGCTATAGCCTTGACTCCACCACACTTCGCCCGAGGCAATGCCTGGTAAGTGCTGGCGCTGCTGCTCAGGATTGCCAAACGCCATGATGACAGGCGCAACCATCACAGGACCAAAAGGCACGACGCGCGGCGCTCCCGCTAGGGCGCACTCTTCTTCGAACAAATGTTTTTGCACGGCGTTCCAACCAGGACCGCCAAACTCTTTGGGCCATGCGTGACCGAGCCAGCCTTTTTTGCCCAAAATCTTCGCCCAGCGCTGCATATCGTCGCGGGTTAGGCGATAGGCGTTATGCACTTTGTGCGCAATATCGGCGGGTAAATTAGCACGCACCCAGTCGCGTATTTCATGGCGGAATGCTGTCTCTTCTGGTGTAAAAGCTAAATCCATCGTGACCTCTTTCAAAAAAAATTTATTATGCCGTGACTGGAAGTGTCAGCGTCAATTTGCATCCCCTAGGAGACTCTCGCTCAAACGCAATCTCCGCCTCAATGGCGTTTGCCCTAAAGCGCATATTACGCAAACCGTGACCTTGCGTTTCCAGCTCTTCGGGTTCAAAACCTATGCCATCATCGACTAAGGTTATACGAATAAATCGACCATCGGGGTAATATCTAGCGGACAACGTGGCGTTATGGGCTTTGGAGTGCTTAAGAATATTAGCAAATGCTTCTAGCAAAATACGCTGAATTTGCAGCACCTTTTGCGGCGTTAAGTCTTGCAGCACAGGCAACGCCTCAACGCGCCATATGAGATCGATGTCCGAAGCTTCGAGGCGAGGTGCCAGGCGATAACGCAGCGTCGCAAGCACCGTCGCAAGGTCGCCGTCCACGGACTGCATCGAGTCAATGGCGACCCGCAACTCATCGATGGCCATTTGCGCGTGCTCCGCTATTTGCTTTTGGTCGAACAAAGACGGATCGGACCCCCCGCGCTTAATCATGTTGACCAAGCCCACCAATTGCCCGCCTACACCGTCATGGATATCCGACATGATGCGCTGACGCTCCAGCAGTTTCGCTTTTTCAGCCTCTTGTCTCGAGATGATTTCAAAGCTGCTGATGACGGCATCCTCGCGCGCGGTGATACGCTTCTCAAGCGTCAAGTTCAACTCATGGTATTGACGGTGCTGCCTCATATAGCGGGTCACCACAATCCAGCCCATTACCAACACATACAGAAGTAAGGCGTGCGGTAAAAAAGAAAATTCACTCATCCCCGAGTCTGTCAGTTGAAGCACAAAAAAGTCTCTCAGCGCAACTATCGCGACGATTAAGCTCACAACGAACAACAACCTTGCTCCTCGTGAGCGGTGTTGGTCAACGACCAATCCGGTACAAATTAATACCACCACAATTGGCAAGCACAAAAAACCAAACACAATCGTCCAATAAACGGGTTCCGCCAAAATGTAGGCAATGCCAATCGACAGTGTCAGGGCTAGCAAAGTCAGTTTGACCCAATGCTCCCGCCTCCCGATAACCTCTAGTGTGAATCGCGCCATAAAGACCACGTGCCACGCTAAGGCGACAGACCACGCGATTCCTTGCATCGGCCAGATTAGCCATGGCATCTCTAGTAACTGACAAAGCGTACTCACTGCGCCCCAGCCAGCACTGAGCGCAAATAAACCGTAAATACCATCACCCTGCCTCAGCCAAAGTACCCAAGCAATGACACCCATGACCGAGAAGGCCGAAATAATCATCAGGTACGAGTCGTTTTGCCACCACATGGCCCACTTATATCGGTCATGCAATTCAGACTCTGGCCCATAAAAAATTTCGGACAAACCACCCCACCGCAGCGCTTGAACGCTAGTCTCAAACACCAAGATGCTTGGTTGGTCTGTTGATAAAAGCGCAACAGGAAACGTTCGCCAATAAGGAGCTTTCGTGGTGTCTTTCCGAGGGTTACCGATAACGCCCGATCCATCTAACATTACGCCATTTAAAAAAACTTGAACCTGATTGCCAATCTTAGGAATGTAGAGTGCATAGGGTTCGGTGCTACTTCCAGAGGGACGTGGCGGCAAGTAGATGGTGTAGCGAACACGTCCGCTTTCGCTAGGAAAATGCAAATCCCAACGGAAGGGAAGCGACTGCGCATCTAGCTTAACGATTTTGCTAGAAGTCTCCGCCACAATGTTGGCTTGCTCAATGGTGATGACCCTCGCGGCAGCCCCATCTCCATGCCCGGTGATGAGCAAACACACAAGCACCGCAAAGAGCTTATGCGTCCAATAATCCCAGTTGCTTAGCTTCAAAGATAGCCTCTGATCTAGAGTGCACTTCAAGCTTGGCATAAAGCCCTCGAATATGCGATTGAATCGTATTAATCGTGACACCCATTTCTTTGGCAAGCTCACCATAGGTATAACCACGCGACAAAAATTGCAACACCGTTTCCTCGCGCTCGGTGAGCAGCTTATTGGATGATGTTTTGAGTGTCCTCACCATCGGCTCTACCACTCGTGCTTCTGGTGTTAATGCTTTAGCGGTCAATCCGCCGCCCATCCGCGAGAGCAACTGCCGCGCAATAATGGGCGACATAGGAGAGCCGCCATCGCGCAATGTGCGCACGTGCTCCGCCAACTCTGACTCGTTACCGTCCTTCAACAAGTAGCCACTAGCCCCCGCTTCAAAGGCGCGAATCATATTGGTTTCGTCACCAAACATGGTGATCACCATGATCTCGACTTTAGGCTTCATCGCCTTGCACAAGCGAATGACTTCTAAGCCATGTAAGTCAGGCAATCCCAAATCAACCAGCAACACATTCAAGTTATCAGTGTCCATGTGACCGACCAGCCACTGCAGCATAGGTTTGGCCGCATTGGTTGAAAAGAGCACCTGAATATGGGGATCGGTAGCCAACGCTGCCAGCAAACGCTCATGCGTTGCGGGTTCATCTTCCACGAGTGCGACATTAATAAAAGGAGTAGGCATTGCGTGACTATAACGTGATCGACCTGATCGACCTGATCGACCTGACCGCAGGATAATCAAGCCTATGTTTTCCATTGTCATTCTCATCTCGGGCTCAGGCTCAAATATGCAGGCGATCGTGCAAGCCGCCCAAGCACGGCAATGGCAAGCGCGGTACGGCGCAAAGATAACGGCCGTTATCAGCAACAAAGCCAATGCGAAGGGCTTAATCTGGGCGCACGAGCAAGGCATCCCCACTGAGGTTGTCGATCACACAGCTTACGCATCGCGTGCATTATTTGATGCGGCACTTCAAGCCGCGATGGATGCCTACAAGCCCCAGCTGGTCGTGCTTGCAGGTTTCATGCGCATTTTGGGCGCTGATTTTGTCCAGCACTACGCGGGGCGGATGCTCAACATTCACCCGTCGCTACTGCCTGCTTTTACGGGCTTACATACGCACCAACGCGCCCTGGATGCGGGCTGCCGCTTTGCCGGCGCAACGGTTCACCGCGTCACACCCCTGCTTGACGCGGGCGAAATTTTGGCGCAAGCGGTCGTTCCCGTCTTAAACAACGACAATGAGAGCACGCTCGCCGCACGCGTGCTCACGCAAGAGCACATCATTTATCCCGCTGCGATTGAAAAAATCCTCCTATGCACCCACAACAACTCCTAGACGCTTGCACTGAGCTGGTCGCCCTTGTCCTCAAATTCGAGCACCCCGCTGACGCGGTGCTCTCGCACTACTTCAAAGACAACCGCAAGCTAAAAAATTTGGGGCAACGCGAACGTGCGGTGCTTGCGGAGACCGCTTACACGGTGCTTCGCAGCAAGACCCGCCTGGAGGCCTTATCCCGTGCGGGTTCTGGGGCATTGGCACGGCGGCTCGCCATTTTGGCGTACCCTACCAACAACCCCAGCGATGCAGACTTTTTACAAGGTGCCCTGTTACCGCACGAAAAAATGTGGCTACAAGATTGCAAAAAAGTCGAAGGCGAAGAACTACTCGATGCCCACAAACACAATCTGCCCGCATGGCTGGCTGAATCCCTCAGGAAAGAACTAGGCGAAGAACAGTTTTGGGCATTTTGCGCCGCTTGCGAAACGACTGCGCCGCTGGACGTGCGCGTCAATATGCTGAACAGCAAACGCGATCAAATCCAAACCGTGCTGCAAAAAGCGGGCGTGAAAGCTGAAGCAACGCCGTTTAGCCCTATGGGGCTGCGCATGAACGCCCGAACGGCGCTGTCGCAATTGGCGGTGTTTAAAGCAGGCGCTATCGAGGTGCAAGACGAAGGCTCGCAGCTACTCACGCTCTTGGTGGATGCCAAACGCGGCGAGATGGTGGCGGACTTTTGCGCAGGCGCGGGCGGCAAAACGCTAGGGCTTGGCGCAGCGATGCGCAGCACGGGGCGACTGTATGCATTTGATGTGTCGGCGCACCGTTTAGCGGCGCTCAAACCGCGCTTGGCGCGAAGCGGCTTATCCAACATCCACCCTGTTGCGATTGCGCACGAGCGTGACGAGCGCATCAAACGCTTGGCTGGCAAGATGGATCGCGTGCTGGTTGATGCGCCCTGCTCGGGCCTTGGCACACTGCGCCGCAACCCTGATTTGAAGTGGCGACAAAAACAAGCCGCAGTGAGCGAACTCACCATCAAGCAGACAAACATCTTGCAAAGCGCGTCCAGACTTGTGAAGTCAGGCGGACGCTTGGTCTACGCCACGTGCAGCGTGCTACCCGAGGAAAACGAGCGCATTGCCGAAGCGTTTGCAGCGGCGAATCCTGACTTCAAACTCTTACCCGTGCAAACCGTTTTGTCGTCCTTAAGCATTCCAAATGCCGATACCCTTTGCCGTAACGGCTACTTACGCCTGTGGCCGCACTTGCATCAAACCGACGGATTTTTTGCCGCAGTTTGGCAGCGCCAATAAGCTAAAGAAAGGGGCTAGAATGCCCCATCTTCGTTTTTTAGGCTCAATATGACCTTCATGTCCACGCTGGAATTTCTGCTCTCATGGGCAGCTAACGGATTACTCAATTTCACATGGTGGCAAATGATCTTGGTGGCTTTAGTCACCACGCACATCACCATCGCATCAGTCACACTTTATTTGCACCGAGGTCAAGCTCACCGTGCGCTAGAGCTTCATCCTGCGGTTTCGCATTTCTTCCGTTTTTGGCTTTGGCTCAACACGGGCATGGTCACCAAAGAGTGGACATCGATTCACCGCAAGCATCACGCCAAATGCGAAACACCCGACGATCCGCACAGCCCGCAAACACGCAGTATTGACGAAGTGCTGTGGCGCGGATCAGAGCTGTACCGCATCGAGAGCCGCAACGCAGAAACACTCGTCAAATATGGTCAAGGCACACCTGACGATTGGATTGAGCGCAACCTCTACGCCAAACACAGCGCCAAAGGTGTCGCCCTGCTCATGGTCATTGATCTGGTTTTATTTGGCTCGGCAGGCTTGGCCATTTGGGCGGTACAAACCGCTTGGATTCCCTTCTTTGCGGCGGGTGTCATTAATGGCTTGGCGCATTTTTGGGGTTACCGCAATTTTGAAGCTCCAGACGCCAGCACCAACGTCTCGCCTTGGGGCATTTTGATTGGCGGCGAAGAGCTGCACAACAACCACCACACCTATCCCACATCGGCCAAGTTCTCGGTCAAGTCTTACGAGTTCGATATCGGCTGGATGTACATCCGTATGTTGGAAACCTTTGGCTTGGCTAAAGCTAAAAAAACCGTTCCAGTCATGACCATGGGCGAAATTAAACCCGTCGCCGACGAAAAAACTTTAGAAGCCATCATTGCGCATCGCTATCAAGTCATGGCGCATTACGCAAAAGACATTAAAGCCGCTTGCAAGCAAGAAATTGCCACGCTAAAAACCAAAGCCAAAGACTCTGATTTATCCGTTCTTAACACGGCCAAACGCTGGTTGCACCGCGATGCCGATCAAGTGCCGCCAACCGCACAAGCTGATTTGCAAGCAGCCAGAAGCGCTCATCCTGTGCTCGACAAAATGGTCACCATGCGCGAAGAGTTGCGCCAACTTTGGGTATCCACCCACCAAAGCCGCGAGCAACTCGCGCGTGATTTGCAATTGTGGTGTCAACGCGCCGAAGCCAGCGGTATTGCGGCACTTAGCGGTTTTTCACACAAACTCAAAGCGGTCAAGATTTAAATTCCCGCCTTTGCGGGAATGACGGATTTATGAAATGCTAAAGTTTCTCAGTCAGCGCCTCTTGGCGCTGATTCCCGTTTTGGGGATCGTTGCCGTTATCGTTTTCCTTCTGCTGCGGCTCACGCCAGGTGATCCAGCCGCCTTAATCGCAGGAAGCAGTGCGACCAGCGACGACATTGCCCGTATCCGCGAGCAACTCGGTCTCAATCAATCGCTGCTCAGTCAATTTGGCATTTGGATTTCGCGCGTTTTACAAGGCGATCTGGGCTATTCGTTTTACCTGAACAAGTCTGTCGCATCGCTCATCAAGAGCAGGCTGGAGCCCACGCTAGCCTTGGCTTTGGGCACAATCGTTTTAGCCGTAGCGATTGCCGTTCCGCTAGGCACATTGGCCGCTTGGCGAATGGGCGGTTGGCTAGACCGCGTACTCTCGGGCGTGTCAGTTGCGGGGTTTTCAATTCCTGTTTTTGTAACGGGCTATGCGCTCATTTACCTTTTCTCCATCAAGCTACAGTGGCTGCCCGTACAGGGCTACAAACGACTCACCGACGTGGATACAACTGTTTGGATGTGGCTGCGGCACATGATCCTGCCGTGGTTGACGCTGGGAACCATCTACGTCGCCTTAATTGCTCGGGTCACTCGCGCCTCGGTCTCCGAAGCTTTAAGCGAGGACTTCATCCGCACCGCCAGAGCCAAAGGTCTGCGCGAGTCCGCTGTGCTGATGCGTCACGCCCTGCCTAATGCCGCTATTCCCATCGTGACCGTCATTGGCATTGGTGCGGCGCTACTAATTGGCGGCGTAGTTGTGACTGAAACTGTCTACGCCATCCCAGGACTTGGCTCACTCACGGTCGATGCTGTTTTGAACCGCGATTTCCCTGTGATTCAAGGCTTGGTGCTATTTTTTAGCGTGCTGTACGTGCTCATCAACTTGGCTGTTGATCTCAGCTATTTATGGCTCGATCCACGCATCCGCTATTGATGCAACCGCCTTGCTATGAATAAACTTTTTCAAAATTCCACGATCCGATTTGGTGCTGCCGTGCTTGGCGTGTTGGTGCTGCTCGCCATACTGGCCCCGTGGCTAGGTACAGTCGATCCCGCGCAAATGGATGCAAACCACATCAATGCAGCAGCAGGCGTGTCAGGGGAATTCAACGGCACACCGCATCACTTTTGGATGGGCGCGGACAGCATCGGGCGCGACATTTATAGCCGCGTGCTGTTTGGTACGCGCATCTCGCTGTTGGTTGGACTATGCACGGCGCTGCTGTCCGTCGTCTTAGGTGCCAGCCTCGGTATGCTCGCTGGCTATTTCAAAGCCGTGGATGCCGTGCTGATGCGCATCATGGACGGTCTCATGGCGATTCCATCCGTGCTGCTAGCAATTGCTTTGGTCGCGGCACTAGGGCCGCAGCTTTGGACAGTCATAGTTGCTATTTGCATTCCTGAAGTGCCGCGCGTCACACGTCTTGTGCGCTCGCTCGTCCTCACCCTGCGCGAAGAGCCTTATGTTGAAGCCGCCAAAGCGCTCGCCACACCAACCCCGCAAATCTTGTGGCGGCACATCTTGCCCAACTCGCTCGCGCCGCTCTTGGTACAAGGCACGTTTATCGCGGCAAGCGCCATACTCACCGAAGCGGCTTTGAGCTTTTTGGGACTTGGATTGCCAGCCGACATTCCAACCTGGGGCAACATCATGGCGGAAGGGCGCTTGCAGTTTAGCCAATACCCTGGGAATGTGCTCTTCCCCGCGCTCTTTCTCGTGCCGATGGTGCTAGCCATTAATTTGCTAGGCGATGGACTGCGCGACGTGCTTGATCCCAAGTTTGGCAAACGTAGTTAATGCCTATGACTGCTCACGAAACCTTTGCCCACAAGGCGTTTATTCTGCAAGGAAAACCTATTTGCAAGCTAACAGGTCACGAAGCGCCTTTTGGTTACGCAGCGCTAGAAAAATGGGCGACTGCACAGTTCGATGCGCTAGGTCAGCATGCGCACCACAGCACACTTGGCGCTATTGCACTAGATAAGCGATCCGTGAGGGACTCTATGGGACACGGCATGAATCCGTTCAAAGCCTGCGCGTTTGCCGCTGTCAGCGCGGTCATAGAAAACGGTGTTGTCGCCCTATCTTCGCGATTTAAAAATGAAGATCATTTTTTTATTTGTGCTCCCGTACAAATCGCTGAGGTGGAGAGCATCGTCACCGTAGAGGTTCGGAAAGATGCGAATAAACAGCGTATGTATTTGCATAGCGTCAGCACAAAAAAAAATCTCCTGAAGGCCAGGGATTCCAGGGCTGATGAGGAAGTATCCACATCCGAGCGATCTGGCAAGGTCACTGCAGGAGATGTGGCCAGTGTACTGAATCGCTTATTAACTTTCAAAACCGATTCACCGCCTATTCTTGCCATCCAACATTTGCACGTCTCACTCCCCGCTGGTAGCGACCGCGCGTATGCCGTGCAGGACGTGAGTTTTCATATCAAAAAAGGTCAAACACTTTGCGTTGTTGGCGAGTCGGGGAGCGGCAAATCGGTGATGGCGATGACCATGATGGGATTGCTTGCTAAAGAGCTGCAAGCCACGTCTGGCAAGGTGTTGCTAAATGATGAATCGCTTTTAGATGCGCCGCCAGCGCGTCTGCGTGCCCTACGCGGGGCGAGCATGGGCATGGTCTTTCAAGAGCCCATGACAGCGCTCAATCCTGTGATGCGCTGCGGCGAGCAAGTGGATGAATTACTGCGCGAGCACACAAAGCTCACTCGGCCTGAGCGTCACGCCAAAATCCTCGCTATTTTTGAACGCGTACAGCTGCCCGAGCCCGCCCGTATGTTTGCGAGTTATCCGCACCAATTGAGCGGCGGGCAACGCCAGCGCGTCGTTATTGCCATGGCCATGATTTTGAAACCCACGCTTTTGATTTGCGACGAACCGACCACGGCGCTGGACGTCACCACGCAACAAGAAATTTTGAAGTTGATCGCAGAGATTCAAACCGAGCTGGGCTGCGCCGTTTTATTTATCACGCACGACATGGGTGTGGTGCGGCAAATTGCGGATGACGTCATCGTGATGCATCAAGGCGTGGCGGTTGAATACGGCACGGCGACGCAACTGCTAAGCGCACCGCAGGCCGCGTACACCAAGGCTTTGCTAGCCGCAGTGCCGAGCATGACCCCGCCCGCAGCCAAGCTCATTTCAGCCGATGCGCCCGTTGTGCTGCGTGCTGACAAGGTTTGCAAAACCTACGTCACGCGGCAGATGTTTGGCAAAGCACGCAGTACCTCGGCACTGATAGATGCTTCGCTTGCGCTTCAAGCAGGCGAGACGATTGGCATAGTGGGTGAGTCAGGCAGCGGTAAATCGACACTCGCGCGTTGCTTGCTGCGCTTAATTGACCCTTCTGAAGGCCATATCCACTGGGGCTTGCAGAGCATCGAGTCGCTGCCAGAGAGTCAGCTACGCGCGCTGCGCAGTCATATTCAAGTCGTCTTTCAAGACCCGAATCGCTCGCTCAATCCGCGCATGAGAGTGGGTGAGAGCTTGATGGAAGGCGCTATCAATTTTGGCAAACCAGTGGGACTCACAAAGGCCCAGGCGTGGGCTCGCGCTGAGGCGTTGATGGACAAAGTTCGCCTGCCACGTGAATCGCTAGATCGCTATCCGAATCAATTTTCGGGCGGGCAAAGACAGCGCCTCGCCATTGCCCGCGCCCTCGCCTGCCAGCCCAAGGTGCTAGTGGCGGACGAAGCCGTGAGTGCGCTTGATGTTTCGGTGCAAGCGCAAATCGTCGCGCTGCTCAAAAACATTCAAACTGAGCTGGGACTAGGACTCTTGTTTATCACGCACGATCTACGGGTCGCAGCGCAGCTGTGCGACCGCGTCATCGTGATGCACCAAGGGCGCATCGTGGAGCAAGGTACAACGGGCGAGCTATATGCGCATCCCACTCACGAGTACACGAAGCGATTGTTTGCCAGTGCGCCGTAACTTCAAGAATTAAAATCACAGCTTATGAAAACTCTCTACGACAAAATCTGGGACGAGCACGTCGTCCATACCGAAGAAGACGGCACATCGATTCTCTACATTGATCGCCATCTGGTGCACGAAGTCACCAGCCCGCAAGCCTTTGAGGGGCTTCGTGTCGCGGGGCGCAAAGTGTGGCGCGTAAACTCTATCGTCGCCACAGCCGACCACAACACACCAACCACCCATTGGGAGCTTGGTTATGACGGCATTACCGATTTGGTCAGCAAAGAACAAATCACCACGCTAGACGCAAACATTCAAGAATTTGGCGCGGCGGCTTACTTTCCGTACCTCAACAAACAGCAAGGCATCGTTCACGTGATGGGCCCTGAGCAAGGCGCAACGCTACCAGGCATGACGGTTGTGTGCGGCGACTCGCACACCAGCACGCATGGGGCGTTTGGGGCGCTGGCGCACGGCATTGGCACCAGCGAAGTCGAACACGTGATGGCAACGCAAACGTTGCTGCAAAAGAAACAAAAAAATATGCTCATCCGCGTGGAAGGTCAAGTCCAGCGCGGCGTGACGGCAAAAGATATCGTGCTGGCCATCATCGGAAAAATCGGCACAGCTGGCGGCACGGGCTACACCATCGAGTTTGCAGGAAGCACCATTCGCGCCTTGAGCATGGAGGGTCGCATGACGGTCTGCAACATGGCGATTGAAGCAGGCGCACGGGCGGGACTCGTCGCCGTGGACGACAAAACAATTGAATACGTGCGCGGTCGCCCGATGGCGCCAACAGGTGTGGTGTTCGAGCAAGCGGCGGCCTACTGGCGCACGCTGCACTCCGACGTGGGCGCAAAGTTTGACGCGACGGTTGATTTAGATGCCACTCAAATCGTGCCGCAAGTCACTTGGGGAAATTCGCCCGAAATGGTTTTGGGCATTGATGGCATCATTCCTGACCCTGACAAAGAACGTGACGACTCCAAACGCGCCGCTATCGAGCGCGCCTTGTCCTATATGGGTTTGCAGCCAGGCAAGGCAATGAACGATATCAGCATCGACAAAGTATTTATCGGCAGCTGTACCAACAGCCGCATCGAAGATATGCGCGAAGCAGCGGCAATCGTTAAACGGCTTGGGCAAAAAGTGGCTAAAAATGTTCGCCTCGCACTTGTCGTTCCTGGCTCGGGCTTGGTCAAGGCACAGGCCGAGCGCGAAGGTTTGGATGAAATTTTTAAGGCCGCAGGATTCGAGTGGCGCGAACCTGGTTGCTCGATGTGTTTGGCAATGAACGCCGACAAACTAGAACCCGAAGAGCGCTGCGCCTCCACCAGCAATCGCAATTTTGAAGGTCGCCAAGGCGCAGGCGGGCGCACCCATTTAGTCAGCCCAGCCATGGCGGCGGCGGCGGCGATTCACGGACATTTTGTGGACGTGCGTAAGTTCATTTAAACCATTCAAATCATGCAAAAATTTAATTTACTCAAAGGGGTGGTCGCCCCGATGGATCGGGAAAATGTCGATACCGATGCCATCATTCCGAAACAGTTTTTGAAGTCCATTCGTAAAACGGGTTTTGGTCCACACTTATTTGATGCTGATCGCTACTTAGATACAGGCTATCCTGGAATGGATTTAAGTACGCGCAAACCCAACCCCAACTTTGTGCTCAATCAAGCCCGCTACCAAGGCGCATCGATCTTGTTGTCGCGCAAAAATTTTGGCTGCGGCTCATCGCGAGAGCACGCACCGTGGGCGCTTGATCAATATGGCTTTCGTGCCGTGATTGCGCCCAGCTATGCGGATATCTTCTTTAATAATTGCTTTAAAAATGGCTTGCTGCCCATTGTTTTGCCAGAGACTGAGGTTGCAAAACTGTTCGATGAAGTCTACGCCTTCGTTGGCTATCAGCTCAGCATTGACTTAACGCGCCAAGTTGTCATCAAGCCAAATGGAACAGAAATTCCTTTTGAAGTGCAAGCATTTAGAAAGTATTGCCTGTTAAATGGCTTAGATGATATTGGTTTGACACTTAGGCACTCAGAAAAAATTAAATCTTTCGAGTTAAATAGACTAGTTAAAAACCCTTGGATTTAAATTTAATTTAATATAAATTAAATAAATTAATACATTAGTATTTAATACTAATGTATTTAATACTAATGTATTTAAAAATGTTGTGTCGTTTTTTAATCAATCTCAATATATGTAAAGAAATTTTGATCTAAAATAAACATATTAAAACTATTTACAAAACTTCAAAAATTTAAGGACACTCTGCATAACCTCATTTCCGTTCGGGCCGAGCCTGTCGAAGCCAAAGCAAATCAAACACTTACCCTTACCCTTAGACAAGCTCAAGGCGAACGGGTTATGCAGAGAGTCCTTAGATCAGAGAAACGAATACAGATGAATATTTATCTCATTGACAACCACCCATTAATGCGTGAAGCACTCGCCATTCAAGCTAGGCGTATTGTTGCAACTGCTAAGGTGCTGGAGGCTGGCGGGTTGGCGGAATTTTCGGCTCAGGCTGCTCTAAACGGCCCCCCCGATCTCATTGTTACTGAGCTTAATTTACCTGACTCAACAGGGCTTGGCGGCATTTCGCAAATTAAAACGCTGTATATGCATTGCCCATTAGTTATTTTTACAACATCATCTGCCGCCTTGCTGGAAGATGCTTGCATTACAGCAGGCGCTGATATTTTTATTGAAAAAACAACCCCTGTTAATGACATCATTGCCTCGCTACGCGCTTTGGTTGCCAGCGATACGACACTTGATACAAGAACAGGCGACTCGACTAAGAAGTTATCCAAGCGACAACGGCAACTCATGCTGATGTTGAACGAGGGACTGAGCAACCGAGAAATTGCCGCTCGCATGGAAATCAGTGAGCACACGGTCAAAGTCCACCTATGGCGACTTTTCCGTAAACTCGGTGTCAATAGCCGCACGCAAGCATTGCATTTTGGTCGCAATAACTGGCTGGTTTAAGTTTGCATCACGAGTCATAGGCTGAAGGCTCGATAAAATCGAGCACTATGTCTTCTAAAACTCCTCTCACTTTTCAACAAATCATTCTCACCTTGCAGTCCTACTGGGCTGACAAGGGTTGCGCCATGCTGCAACCCATTGATATGGAAGTAGGCGCAGGCACCAGTCACACTGCGACCTTTTTGCGTGCCTTGGGGCCAGAGCCATGGAAGGCAGCGTATGTGCAGCCCAGCCGCCGCCCCAAAGACGGACGCTACGGCGAAAACCCCAATCGCTTGCAGCACTACTATCAATACCAAGTCGTGCTCAAGCCTGCGCCAGCCAACATTCTTGATCTGTATCTAGGCTCATTAGAAGCACTCGGCTTCAATCTCAAAAAAAATGACATCCGTTTTGTAGAAGACGACTGGGAAAACCCCACGCTGGGCGCATGGGGACTGGGCTGGGAAGTGTGGCTGAACGGCATGGAAGTGACGCAGTTCACCTACTTCCAGCAAGTCGGCGGCATTGACTGCAAACCGATCACAGGCGAGATCACCTACGGCCTAGAGCGCCTTGCGATGTACCTGCAAGAAGTCGATAACGTCTACAAACTCAAGTGGACAGAGGGACTGACCTACGGCGATGTTTATCTACAAAACGAGCAAGAACAATCCGCCTACAACTTCGAGCACAGCGATGCGGATTTTTTATTCACCGCCTTCAACGCACACGAGCGCCAAGCCAAGCATTTGATGGAGCGGCAACTCGCGCTACCTGCGTATGAGCAAGTGCTCAAGGCAGGTCACACCTTCAATTTGCTAGATGCACGGGGCGCAATCAGCGTGACCGAACGCGCCGCCTACATTGGCCGCATCCGCAATATCTCCCGCGCCGTGGCGCAAAGCTATTACGACTCTCGCGCACGACTTGGTTTCCCGATGGCATCAAGAGCACACGCGGAGCAAGTGCTGTCGCAGATGGCTGCTACCCAAGCGACGGGAGCAAAGAAATGACTAACATGACGCACCCTCTACTCGTCGAACTCTTCGTCGAAGAACTCCCCCCCAAAGCGCTTAAAAAACTAGGTGAGGCGTTTTCGCAAACCTTGTTAGCACAACTCCAAAATATAGGTCTGGCAAGCAGCACCAGTCATGTCACCGCCTACGCTACACCGCGCCGATTGGGTGCTCGCATTACCGACGTGGCGACAAAAGCGGCAGACAAAGCCATTTGGCAAAAGCTGATGCCTGTAGCCGTGGGGCTGGATGCATCAGGCAACGCCACACCTGCGCTAGCTAAAAAACTGCAATCGCTGGGCATTGCAGCGGGTGCCGTAGCGGGTGCAGTGGCAACGTTAAAGCGTATGTCGGATGGCAAAGTTGACAACCTCATTTACGAAGCTACTGCCTCGGGAGCCACGCTGGTCGTGGGTTTGCAGCAAGCGCTCGCTGAGACGATTGCTAAATTACCCATTCCAAAAGTCATGACGTACCAACTCGCTGACGGCTGGACGGATGTGAAATTTGTACGCCCAGTACACAGCTTCATTGCCTTGCATGGCACAACCGCTCTGCCCGTGACGGCGCTAGGGCTAACGGCTAGCAATACCACCCAAGGTCATCGCTTTGAAGCCAAAGTGCCGCTCATCACGATTCAAAATGCCGATTCGTACGAAGCGCAAATGCAGGACGAGGGCGCTGTCATTGCAAGCTACGCGGCACGCCGACAAATGATTGCTGATCAGCTTGCCGCTGCGGCAAGCCAAGCAGGACAAGACCTGCGAGCTATCGAAGACGAGGCTTTGCTGGACGAGGTGACCTCGCTGGTGGAGCGCCCCAATGTCCTCACCTGCGAATTTGAGCGCGAGTTTTTAGATGTACCGCAAGAATGCCTCATCCTCACGATGAAGGCGAATCAAAAATACTTTCCGCTCTTGGATGCCAAAGGCAAGCTGTCGAACAAGTTTTTGGTCGTGAGCAACATTTCACCCAGCGACCCAAGCGCGGTGATTGAAGGCAACGAGCGCGTGGTACGCCCGCGCCTTGCGGACGCCAAATTCTTCTTCGATCAAGACCGTAAACGCACGCTGGAGTCGCGCGTTGAGAGCCTCACCAAAGTCGTTTATCACAACAAGCTAGGCACGCAAGGCGAGCGCACCGAGCGCGTCGCAGCCATTGCTGCCTCCATCGTGAAGCAACTGAGCAACGCCACCCTACCCTTTACCGTGCAAGCGAAAGACGAATTTGACGTACTGGCAAGCAAAGTGGCGCAAGCTGCACGCCTTGCCAAAACCGACTTGCTCACCGACATGGTGGGCGAGTTCCCCGAGCTGCAAGGCATCATGGGCGGTTACTACGCACGGCACGACGGGCTGCGCGACGGCGTGGCTATTGCGATTGAAGACCACTACAAACCGCGCTTTGCGGGGGACGCACTACCGCGCAACCACACGGGCACGGTTGTGGCGCTGGCTGATAAGTTAGAGACGCTGGTTGGTATGTTTGGCATTGGCAACTTGCCAACGGGCGACAAAGATCCGTTTGCGCTACGCCGTCATGCGCTCGGGGTGATTCGTATGTTGGTTGAAAAGAACTTACCGCTTGCGCTACCCGAGTTGCTAGCTCACTGCTTCCCCTGTTTTACAGACAAGCTAGAAGGCAATCCAGACGATGCCTGCGAAGCGTTAACCAGCTTTATCTACGACCGCTTTGCTGGTAGCTTACGCGAACAAGGCTACACAGCACAAGAAGTCGATGCCGTTTTATCCATGCGCCCGACTCGCCTTGGTGATGTACCCAAACGCTTGGACGCTGTCCGCGCTTTTGCCGCCTTGCCAGAAAGCACTGCGCTTGCCGCTGCCAACAAGCGCGTGGGCAATATCTTGAAAAAAGTAGCAGGCACAGTCACGCCATCCGTCAACCTCTCGCTGCTGAAAGAACAAGCCGAAATCGATTTGAACGCCGCACTGGCACTCGTGCAGCCCTTATCCGACGTGGCTTACGAGCAAGGCGACTACACCGCAGCGCTGACCGCGCTGGCAAAACTAAAAGCACCTGTGGATGCTTTTTTTGAACACGTCATGGTCAACGCAGACGACGCGGCACTCAAAGCTAACCGCTTGGGACTGCTCGCCACGCTGCACGCCGCGATGAACCGCGTGGCGGATTTGTCGAAGCTGGCTAGCTAAATCAAATCAGCCTCATGAAACTCATCATCCTAGACCGCGACGGCACGATCAACCATGACCGTGACGATTACGTCAAATCCGTCGATGAGTGGATTCCACTCGACGGGGCGCTAGAAGCTATCGCCAAGCTCAGCCAAGCGGGCTATACGATGGTTGTGGCCACCAATCAATCGGGACTGGGACGTGGACTCTACGATATGGCTGCGCTAAACGCCATGCACGACAAAATGCATCGACTGTTGCGCAAAGTGGGGGGCCGCGTTGATGCCATTTTCTTTTGCCCTCACAACCCCGCCTCTGGCGATGCGCCGTGCCATTGCCGCAAACCGCGGCCTGGTTTGTTTGAAAAAATTCGGGATCGCTATGGTGTCGATATGACCACGGTTGCCAGCGTGGGCGATACACTGCGTGACTTGCAAGCAAGCGTAGCGGTGGGCTGCGCACCGCACTTAGTTCGCACCGGCAAGAGCCAGCACCAAACGCCTGAACACTTACCAGAAGGCACACGCATTCACGCCGATTTGATGGCATTTGCCGATTGGATGATTGCCCACTCCACCACTCACTTAGCCATTCATGTTTAAAACTATTTGCTTTCTTCGCTCCGTCGTCTGGCACATTTGGACGGCCGTCATCATCATTCCACTGGCCTTGCTACTTGTCCTCTCCGCGCCTTTTTCAGGCTGGAGTTGGCTGTACCGTATTGCGAATTGGTGGGGACGGTCTGCCGTGTACGGCATGAAATGGATTTGCGGCGTAGCGTGGCGATTCTCGGGCGAGGCGCACTGGCCAACGGATGGCAGCAAAACAATTGTGCTCTCCAAGCACCAATCAGCTTGGGAGACACTTGCCTACTTGGCTCTCAGCCCGCGCCCGCTGTGCTTTGTGTACAAAAAAGAATTGCACTGGATTCCCTTTTTTGGCTGGGCAATTGGCAGTATGAAGATGATCCATATTGACCGCTCGCAGCGCACAACAGCGTTCAAAAAAGTAGTGGAGCAAGGTCAACGCGTGATGAAAGAGAACCGCTGGGTGATCATGTTCCCCGAAGGCACGCGCATGGCTCGCGGCAAAGTGGGCACCTACAAAACAGGCGGTACGCGGCTGGCCTGCGAAACGGGCGCACAAGTGTTACCGCTTGCCGTATCGTCCGCCAAATGTTGGCCCAAAGGCAGCTTCATCAAATATCCGGGCGTGATTGATATCAGCATTGGCGAGCCCATTGCCAGCGCCAACCACACGCCTGATAGCTTGATGCACGAAGTGCAAACGTGGATTGAGTCTGAGATGCATCGCATGGATGCAGAGGCTTACAAAAACTAAAATGCTGCGCGGCTTTATTCAACAAGCGTTTGACTGGGTCACAGGCTCGCAAGCCTTGCCCAATCAGCCTCGCGAGCGAATCATCGTGCCCAAGAAGCCTACGCTAGATCGGCGTCAAATTGCACCGCAAGATCAGCGTCACATCGTGCTGCAAGGTCAGCCCATTGCTTATCAGTTTGAGCGCAGCAAACGCCGCACGATTGGCTTCATCGTCGGCAATCACGGTCTTCTCGTTCGAGCGCCGCGCTGGACAACCATTGCCGAAGTTGAGTCCGCCATTCAAGAAAAGTCTCATTGGATTGTGAAGAAGCTGCATGAAGTGCACGAGCGGCAAATCCACAGCGTCAAAGCAGCCATCGTCTGGGCTGATGGTGCCAGTTTGGACTATCTCGGGCAGCCACTCCAATTGCAGCTTGGAGCCATGCTAACCACGATTGATCCTGATCAAGGTCGGCTTTGGATTGCGCTACCGCCCAGTGCCAGCGAAGCGCAAATTCAAGATGCCGCCCAGTCAGCGATTCAACGCGCGGCGCTGTTGTTATTTGAAACGCGACTCAATCACTATGCGCCGCTCTTGGGTGTGCACTGGACAGCGCTCAAACTCACCCATGCGCGTGGGCGCTGGGGCAGCGCTAAATCGGACGGCACGATTCGCCTGAATTGGCGGTTGATGCATTACCGCTTGCCCGTGATTGACTATGTGGTCGTGCATGAACTCAGTCATCTGCGCCACATGAATCACAGCCCACGTTTTTGGGATACGGTCGAATCCATCTTGCCTGACTACGCCAAGCTGAAAAAAGAGTTGCGACCTCGCTAACCCAAGCGTTCGCATGGAGCCTGTTGATATGCGGCCTTCGACAAGCTCAGTCCGCACGGGCGATGATTGTTAGTCCGAGCGGGTGATGATTTTTAGTCCGCGCGGGTGATGATTTTTAAGCCTTCTTCGCTTGCCGCTCTGCCATTGTTTCGGTAGGCGCACCAGCAGCCACCCACGCGGCGTAACCGCCGTCGATATGCGCGACATTGGTCATACCCATGTCTTGCAAAGTCTTCGCGGCTAAAGCGCTGCGCCAACCTGCGCCGCAAAAAAGAATGAACTCCTTGCTCTCGTCCGCCCAGATTTTTTTGTGATAAGGCGACTCGGGATCAACCCAAAACTCCAGCATACAACGCGGCGCGTGATAGCTGCCAGCCACCGTACCCGCAGTCAATTCACGCACATCACGGATGTCAACGATTTGCACAGCGGGGTCTTGCAAGCGCGCACGCACTTCGTCCACCGAATAGGTTTTGACCTCCGCCATAGCCTCTTCAACTAAAACTTTAAAACCTCGGGTAATCGCCATGATGCATCTCCTTAAAATGTGCAGATTTCATTATCTAACAAGGAAAATCCTATGGCGAGCGTAGCAAACAAAGCAACTCCAAAAACAGAACTCAAACTGAATCTTGGCTGCGGTCATAACAAACTAGAAGGCTATATCAACGTGGACTCTGCCACGGCCTGTCAACCCGAGTTGGTCTGCGACCTCAATCAAACCCCGTGGCCTTGGAAAAAAAATAGCGTCGCCGAAGTGGTGTTCTACCATGCGCTAGAGCACATGGGCGCAACCAGCGAGGAATTTTTTGCCATCATGCAAGAGCTGTACCGCGTGTGTCGGCACGATGCGCTCATCCAGATCACCGTGCCGCATCCGCGCCACGACAACTTTATAAGTGATCCCACGCATGTACGAGCCATCACGCCGCAACTCATGTCGCTGTTGAGCCTTAAAAATTGCGACCTATGGCAAGCGCAAGGAGCGTCCAACACACCGCTTGCGCACTATCTCCATGTTGATTTTGAAACCGTCCATGCCGAGGTCAAACTAGACGAGCCTTACGCCAGTGCGCTCAATAACGGTCAGATCAAGCCTGAAGACGCGGTCATGTTGCTGCGCGAGCGTAACAACATCGCAACAGAATTTACGATTCACCTGCGCGTGGTTAAACCGTAGTTAAAGCAACTCAATCGCCATAGCCGTCCCCTCGCCGCCGCCAATGCACAGCGTCGCAAGCCCGCGCTTCAAGCCGCGCGCTTGCAAGGCGTGGAGCAGCGTCACGATGATGCGAGCGCCTGACGCGCCAATCGGGTGACCCAGCGCACACGCACCGCCGTTCACATTCACGATGTCATGCGAAATGTTCAAATCCTTCATCAGCGCCATTGGCACAACCGCGAAGGCTTCGTTCACCTCCCACAAGTCCACGTCTTTAACCGACCAGCCAGCCTTGGCTAAGGCTTTTTGCGTCGCGCCCACAGGTGCGGTTGCAAACCATTCGGGCTCCTGCGCGTGCGTGGCGTGTGACACCACTTTGGCAATTGGCTTGCAGCCTAATTGAGCAGCCGTGCTAGCCCGCATCATCACGAGCGCCGCCGCGCCGTCGTTGATCGACGAACTTGACGCAGCAGTAATCGTGCCGTCCTTTTTGAATGCAGGTTTGAGTGACGCAATCTTGTCGAGCTTGGCTTTGAGTGGTCCTTCGTCCACGCTAATCACGGTCTGGCCTGAACGGGTTTTCAGTGTCACGGGGGCAATCTCTTGAGCAAACGCACCCGAAGTTGTAGCCGCCTGCGCACGCTGCACGCTAGCGATGGCGAACGCATCTTGCTGCTCGCGCGTGAAGTTGTACTTCGCCGCACAGTCTTCGCCAAACGTGCCCATAGAACGCCCCGCCTCGTAGGCATCTTCTAGACCATCGAGCATCATGTGGTCATAAACGCGGTCGTGTCCAATGCGAATACCGCTGCGACCTTTGAGCAGCAAATGCGGCGCATTCGTCATGCTCTCCATGCCGCCTGCGACCATCACCTCGTGCGTGCCCGCGAGCAGCATATCGTGCGCCAACATCGCCGCCTTCATGCCCGAGCCGCACATCTTGGACAGCGTCACCGCGCCCGCAGACTTAGGCAGTCCCCCCTTAAAACCCGCTTGACGCGCAGGTGCTTGACCTTGCCCCGCCATCAGACAATTGCCAAACAGCACTTCACCGATCAGCGCGGGATCAATCCCCGCGCGTGCGACAGCCGCCTGAATCGCCACGCCGCCAAGGTCGTGCGCGGCAAGCGCAGCAAAATCGCCCTGAAACGCGCCCATAGGCGTGCGGGCGGCGGAGACAATAACGATAGGGTCTTGAGTAGACATAAAAACTCCCAATAAAAAGAATCAAACTAAGCAGCGTGCATTATAAAAATGCACCGCCGCTACGAAACTGACTAAGCCATTCGCTGACTAGGCCATTCACCCCCTCAAACCTACGAAGCGATGAAAGGGTGAAAATCCATGCTTTGATCGCGTCAAACCTACCGCCAACACTACCCTCAACACCACCCTCAACACCACCCTCAACACTACCGTCAAAACTACCCCCTATGAATACCTCTGACCTACCCCCTCACGTCTTCCTCACAACTTACCCTGCGCTGTTTGAACCCCTGCCCGCTGGCGCGGCGTTTAAATTTTCCATTAAAGACTTATTCGATGTGGCGGGCGAAGTCACCACCGCTGGCTCAAAAGTGCTGCAAAGCGCCGCACCCGCCGCATCCGATGCGATGGCTGTCGCGCGGCTCAAAGCCGCTGGCGGCGTAGCCGTTGGCCGCACCACGATGTCGGAGTTTGCGTTTTCGGGCGTGGGCTGGAACCCGCACTTTGGCACGCCAGAAAATCCATTTTTCAATATGCCACTCTCTCGCAGGCCAAGCGGAGCAAGGATTACGGGCGGCTCATCGTCGGGAGCCGCATCCAGCGTGGCCTGCAAGGCAGGTGCTCATCTTGGCGGCTATTTAGCCGATATCGGGCTGGGCTCCGATACAGGCGGCAGCCTGCGCATTCCAGCGGCGCTATGCGGCTTGGTCGGCTTTAAAAGCACGGCGCGGCTGGTACCCACGACTGGCGCACTACCGCTCTCGCCCACGCTAGATACCGTTGGTGCCATCACGCGCGATGTTGCGACAGCCATCAAAGCGCACGAAATTTTGACGGCGCGGACAATGCTTCGATCGGGCAAGTCGCTGGCTGATTACCGCGTCGCCATCGTCGATAACGTCTTTCTGGACGGGGTAGACGAGACGGTACAGCACGCCTTTCAAAGAACCCTGCAAGCCTTGCAAAATAAAGGCTTGTCAATCGAGCACATCACTCTGCCCGAGCTAGCCGACATCCCCGCGATGAACAAAACAGGCGGCTTTAGCCCGATTGAGTCCTATCGCTGGCATAAAGATTTGATCGCAGCCAAACAAGCCGATTACGACCCGCGCGTGGCGCAGCGCATTTTGCTAGGCAAGAACGCAGCGCAAGCCGACTACCAAACGCTACAAACAGCGCGCGCCCATTGGATCGAGCGCATCAGCGCAAAGCTCGCCAGATTCGACGCCGTGCTCTCGCCCACCGTGCCGATCGTTGCGCCAACCCTTGCATCCATTGCGCACGACGATGCCGAGTTCTTCCGCATCAACGCGCTGCTGCTGCGCAACCCCAGCATCGTCAATTTGCTAGACGGCTGCGCCATCTCCATCCCCTGCCACAGCGCGGACGAGCTGCCTGTCGGTCTCATGATTTGGCACGCGGCGCTGCATGACGATGCGGTTTTGAATCTTGGTTTACTCCTAGAAAAATAAGGAGCACC
Source organism: Cytophagales bacterium (assembly GCA_030054145.1). GTDB lineage: Bacteria > Pseudomonadota > Gammaproteobacteria > Burkholderiales > Burkholderiaceae_C > JASGCK01. The sequence goes on along the minus strand of JASGCK010000003.1, from coordinate 113,275 downwards.
GTAAAATCAAGTCCGCCAATTTTGCATCTACAAAGGAAACATAGCGTGTCAAACAGTCCCGTCACAAAAAATGCCACATCGAACTCAAACTCGAATCAGCTGTCGCGGCTAATCTTTGCGAGCCGCTGGCTACAAATGCCACTCTACCTAGGGTTAATAGCTGCACAAGCAGTTTATGTTTTTCACTTTGGCGTAGAGCTCTACCACCTCATTGGTGCAGCGTTTGGCAACCAAGCCGACATTGATGCCTTGGTCAAAGGCATCGGCCACGCCTCTGAAACCAAAGTCACCGCGCTCAACGAAACCATCATCATGCTAGTGGTACTGGCTTTGATTGATGTTGTGATGATCTCTAACTTGCTAATCATGGTGATTGTGGGTGGGTATGAGACATTTGTCAGTCGCATGAATCTGCAAGACCACCCCGATCAACCCGAGTGGCTAAGTCATGTCAACGCCAGCGTGCTGAAGGTTAAATTAGCGACGGCAATTATCGGCATCTCATCTATCCACCTGCTCAAAACTTTTATCAACGCCGCGAACTACACGGAACAAGTTTTAATGTGGCAAACATTGATCCACATCACATTTTTATTAAGCGCCTTGGCCATTGCGCTAACGGATCGCCTCCTGTCGCACACGGAATCCACTAAATAACTTAAATCGCTTTTTCAAACTTCTCCTCCAACTCATTCTTCTTATGTCCTCAACCACCACCATCCAAGCCGCCGACCTCGTCGAATCCATCTCTGCTGCGCTGCAATACATCAGCTACTACCACCCAGCGGACTACATCGCGCACCTTGCCCGTGCTTACGAGCTGGAGCAAAGCCCCGCCGCCAAAGACGCGATGGCGCAAATTTTGACCAATAGCCGCATGAGTGCCACGGGGCATCGCCCAATTTGTCAAGACACGGGCATTGTGAATGTGTTTTTAAAAGTCGGCATGGATGTTCGCTTTGCGGGCTTTGATGCATTTGGTAATGGCAGCTTGGATGACGTGATTAACGAAGGCGTGCGCCGTGGTTACAACCACCCCGATAACACACTGCGTGCGTCCATCGTCGCCGATCCACAGTTCCTGCGCAAAAACACCAAGGACAACACGCCAGCGGTGATCTTCACGCAGCTCGTGCCAGGCAACACGGTTGACATCACGGTGGCGGCTAAAGGCGGCGGCTCGGAAAACAAATCGAAGTTAGTCATGATGAATCCAAGCGACAACCTTGTGGACTGGGTTTTGAAGACCGTGCCGACTATGGGCGCAGGCTGGTGCCCGCCTGGAATGCTGGGCATCGGCATTGGCGGCACGGCCGAAAAAGCGGTCTTAATGGCGAAAGAAGCGCTCATGGAAGACATCAATATGTACGAGCTGCAAGCCAAGTCCCGCTCTGGTGCCAAGCTGACGCAAATCGAAGAGTTGCGCCTTGAATTGCACGCAAAGGTCAACGCGCTAGGCATTGGTGCGCAAGGGCTGGGCGGACTCACCACCGTGCTGGACGTGAAGATCAATATGTACCCGACGCACGCCGCCAGCAAGCCTGTGGCGATGATTCCCAACTGCGCCGCCACGCGCCACGCGCACTTTGTCATGCGCGGCGAAGGTGCGGTGTACCTTGATCCGCCAAGCTTAGATTTGTGGCCCAACGTCAACTGGACACCTGATTACGTGCGGAGCACGCGTGTCGATCTCAACACGCTCACCAAAGAAGAAGTTGCCAATTGGAAGCCTGGTCAAACGCTGCTGTTAAACGGCAAGATGCTCACCGGCCGCGACGCGGCGCACAAGCGCATTCAAGAGATGCTGGCAAAGGGCGAGAAGCTGCCCGTGGACTTCACCAACCGCGTGATCTACTACGTGGGCCCCGTCGATCCAGTCGCTGGCGAAGCCGTTGGCCCCGCTGGCCCGACCACCGCCACGCGCATGGACGGCTTCACAGAGATGATGCTGGCAAAAACGGGACTCATCAGCATGATTGGCAAAGCCGAGCGCGGCCCCGTTGCCATCGAAGCCATCAAAAAACACAAGAGCGCGTACCTGATGGCCGTAGGCGGCGCAGCGTACTTGGTCAGCAAAGCCATCAAAACCGCCAAGGTAGTGGGCTTTGCCGATCTAGGCATGGAAGCCATCTACGAGTTCGACGTAGTCGATATGCCCGTCACCGTGGCGGTGGATGCAGGCGGCACAAGCGCCCATATCACGGGGCCTGCGGAGTGGTCGAAACGCATGGCTACTGGGGAGTTCAAGGGGATTGGGATTAAGGGTTAAAGGTTAAGGGTTAAGGGTAAGCATGATGGCACACCGTTGTTAGGTAAACCCCATTCATGACCATCGGCATCTTCGACTCAGGCATAGGCGGGCTCTCCATCTTGCAAGCCCTGCGCGCCTTGATGCCTGCGCAGGACTACATCTACCTTGCCGATAGCGCGTATGCGCCCTATGGCGAGCGGGATGCTGAGTATGTGCTGACTCGCTCGCGCACCTGCGTGCAAGCCTTGCTGGACGAGGGCTGCGGCATGATCGTCATCGCGTGCAATACGGCGACGGCCTTGGCGGGGCGTGCCTTGCGGAACGAGTATCCGGTGCTGCCTATCGTTGGCATTGAGCCTGCCATTAAGCCTGCGGCGGCCCTCACCCGCAATGGTCACGTGGGCGTTTTGGCAACGCAAGGCACGTTAGCTTCCAGCAAATTTTTGACGTTGCTGGATGCGGTAAAAGCGGCCAAGCCGCAGGTTCACATTCACCCATTCGCGCCGCACGGTTTGGCGCTGGCAATTGAAACGCAGGATGCCGCGCAGATAGAGCGTTTGAGCAGCGCTGCCTGCCAAGCCATGCTGGGAACGCCTTCTGGCATGGGCTGCGACACGGTGGTACTGGGCTGCACGCACTATCCGCTGATTCGTGCTGTGCTGGCGTCCAAGCTGGGCACAGGCGTACAACTGATTGACCCAGCGGATGCGGTGGCGCAGCAAGCTCGCCAATTGCTGCCCGATGCGCTCAAGCTGCGAGCGGGTTCTGGAACGCTTATGCTTCGCAGTACGGGAGACCTGGCGTCCTTGTCCGCCGCCATTGCGCGGTACGCGGCCTAGCGTTTTTTCGTTCACAAACCTTATGGGCTTCAACACGTAATTTCCTACTGTTTCAGTAGGAAATTAATCGGAAATCAGTTAAACTTGAGTGAAACAGTCAACTACTCATTTTTAGCCGAGTCAAATTCACTATGCGTCTCACCACCAAAGGCCGTTTTGCCGTTACTGCCATGATTGACATTGGTCTGCGCCAAGCCAATGGGCCTGTCACGCTAGCCGCCATCTCAGAGCGGCAACATATTTCGCTCTCGTACCTTGAACAACTTTTTGGCAAATTGCGCCGCAAATCTTTGGTGGAAGCCGTGCGCGGACCTGGCGGTGGTTACACGCTGTCGCGCGGCATGGATTTAATCTCGGTCGCTGACATCATTACCTCGGTAGACGAAACCATTGATGCCACCAGCTGCGGCGGCAAACAAGATTGCGGTGACGACGGCGGTATGTGCATGACGCATGACTTGTGGGAGTCGCTCAATCAGCATATGTTTAAATTTTTAGATGCCATTACGCTCGATAAATTGGTTAACGAGCAAATTAAAAATGGCTGGACGATTGACGGTAAAAAATCGGACAAAGTACGCAGCGTTGTTGCCAAACCCATGCAACTCAAAGCGCCTAACTCCGTGTTTAACATTGGCTCATTTAGCAGCTTTGGCGGTAAATCATGAACAGCAACAGCACTCCCCATTTCCCTATTTACATGGACTACAGCGCCACCAATCCGTGCGATCCGCGCGTGGTGGATGCGATGATTCCGTGGTTGCGCGAGCATTTTGGCAATCCCGCATCACGCTCGCACGCGTGGGGCTGGGAAGCCGAAGAAGCGGTTGAGGCGGCGCGTGATCATGTGGCGGCGTTAATTGGCGCTGACTCGCGCGAAATTGTTTGGACATCAGGCGCAACCGAGTCCAACAACCTTGCGCTCAAAGGCGCGGCGCATTTCTACAAAACCAAGGGCAAGCACCTCATCACAGTCAAGACCGAACACAAAGCTGTGCTCGATACCATGCGCGAGTTGGAGCGCCAAGGTTTTGCGGTGACTTATCTTGATGTGCAAGAAGATGGCCTCGTCAATTTAGACGCATTGAAAGCCGCGCTTCGCCCCGACACCATCTTGGCCAGTGTGATGTTTGTCAACAACGAAATTGGTGTCATTCAAGACATCACCGCGATTGGCAACATTTGCCGCGAGCGCGGTGTAATCTTTCACGTGGATGCGGCGCAGGCGACAGGCCGCGTGGATATTGACCTTGCGACATTGCCTGTCGATTTGATGAGTCTGACTTCGCACAAAACTTATGGGCCCAAAGGCATTGGCGCACTGTATGTTCGGCGCAAACCACGCATCCGCATTGAGGCGCAAATGCACGGCGGTGGACACGAACGCGGTATGCGCTCGGGCACACTGCCAACGCACCAATGCGTGGGCATGGGCGAGGCGTACCGCATTGCCAAACTGGAAATGCATGAAGAAAACAAGCGTATTCGCTCCTTGCAACAGCGCCTGTTAAATGGCCTCAAAGATATTGAGCAAGTGTTCATCAATGGTCACGAAACGCAGCGCGTGCCGCATAACCTCAACATGAGTTTTAACTACGTTGAGGGTGAGTCACTCATCATGGGTATCAAAGGACTCGCGGTCTCTAGTGGCTCGGCCTGCACCAGCGCCAGCCTAGAGCCAAGCTATGTGCTACGTGCCTTGGGGCGGAGCGACGAACTGGCGCACTCCAGCCTGCGCATGACGATTGGTCGCTGGACGACTGAAGAAGAAATGGATTTTGCGGTCAAGACGATTAAAGAAAACGTCGCCAAGCTGCGCGAACTCTCGCCGCTGTGGGAGATGTACCAAGACGGGATTGATATTTCGACGATTCAGTGGTCAGCACATTAGCGTCATGAGGGTCTGCCCCTCATGACGGGCGAAGCCGTCGATTGGACACTGACCTTAATTAAGCGGAAGTAATAGGAAATCAACAAAGGAGTAAAAAATGGCTTATTCAGACAAAGTAGTCGATCACTACGAAAACCCACGCAATGTTGGCAGCTTCGACAAGGGCGATGACTCGGTTGGCACGGGTATGGTGGGCGCACCCGCTTGCGGCGACGTGATGAAGCTGCAAATCAAAGTCAACCCAGCAACGGGCATCATCGAAGACGCACGCTTTAAGACCTACGGCTGCGGCTCGGCGATTGCGTCTAGCTCGCTAGTGACCGAATGGGTGAAGGGCAAAACGTTGGATGAAGCTGCGGCACTCAAGAACAGCCAAATCGCGGAAGAACTCGCGCTGCCGCCTGTGAAGATTCACTGCTCCATCCTTGCGGAAGACGCCATCAAAGCGGCTGTGAACGACTACAAAGCCAAAATGGGAACAGCCGTCGCGGCCTAAATTTACAAGAAGAAAACCATGTCCGTCACCCTGTCCGAAACCGCTGCCCGCCACGTCAACCGCTACCTTGCTAAACGGGGCAAGGGCCTAGGCGTGCGTTTGGGCGTTAAGACCACGGGCTGCTCGGGGCTGGCCTATAAGCTCGAATATGTGGATGAGCAAATGCCAGAAGACGTGGTGTTTGAAGATCGCGGCATCAAGGTGCTGGTCGATCCAAAAAGCTTGCCGTATATCGAAGGCACCACGCTTGACTACACCCGCGAAGGTTTGAACGAAGGCTTCAAATTCAACAACCCCAATGAGCGCGATCGCTGCGGCTGTGGTGAGTCTTTTAGAGTCTGACGCTGTGCCGCATCTTGCTGACAACGACTTTGTCCTATTCGGATTAGCCGAACAATTTACCCAAGACGCATCAGCGCTAGACGGCAAATGGAAAGCCCTCCAGCGCGAAGCGCATCCCGATAAATTTGCCGCGCAAGGAGCAAACGCCCAGCGCCTGGCCATGCAGTGGAGCGTGCGGATTAACGAGGCGTATCAGCGGCTCAAAAACCCACTCAAACGCGCGGCTTATTTGTGCGAATTGCGCGGCGCTCCGATCAACGCCGAAAACAACACCGCCATGCCAGCCGCATTTTTGATGCAGCAAATGGCGTGGCGCGAACAAGCGGACGAAGCAGCGACAGACGCGCACATCGAAGCGCTGCTGGCGGAAGTATCTCAAACCAAGCAAAACCTGCTAGCCCAATGCGGACGTGCCTTAGACGAGGCACATGCCCCGCAAGCCGCGTCCAGTATGGTGCGCAGCCTAATGTTCATAGAGAAATTTGAGACTGAATTAGAGGATAAATTAAATGTTGCTTGATTCAGTGCACAGTTTGTTTAGTGAGCATTGGTCTTGGGTAGTTAAGTCCATACAAATACTCGCAGCGCTTTTTTCTTTGAAAATATGGTGGCGATTGCGTACAGTTGAATCAAGGTATTTACTTCGAACACACCACAAAAAAACTGCAAAAAATATTGCAGACTTGGCAGGTCAGTTAAGACCAATAGCTGCTAACCCAGAGCAGCATGTTAAAGAGTTGTTTCAGATTCACGCTGCATTAGTCTCAGATGTTGGAGCAGTCAAAAGATTAAAAATTAAAGAATTGAATCTATCAATTCAATCTTGTGAAAAAAGTTTGAGTTTTGGATTTCGTTGGAGTTTTTATTGGATTAAAGGGCAACGAAAACTCATGACAACGAATCAAATTTGGGAGCTTCACGCTACAACGCATAGTTTGGCAGCAGAAATGAAGAACGTGATGAACGAATTAAATTGGAGAACATGATGTTTGACTACAAAAAAGCAGAATTTATTGTTTCAAAGTTAACTCGATTAACGCAAGAGAAATCTTTGCGCTGGGCGAGAACTACTCCTGCATCTGATGTAGGTGCAGGAACTCATTCACGATTTCCTTATTACGCTGAGGCTTTGTACGATCAGAATGTGATGCTTGCATACTATGAAGAGCGGTATCGGTCTTACATAGACCCCGAAGAATTTAAGTGGTCAGAAATTTCCAGGCTGGTAATGATGGATGCGATGAAGAACATATTGTTTGAGTTTCCCAACACCTCCTCATTGAGAGATTTGTCTAGAGCAATAAAAGAGCAAGTAACCGATGTGGAGTCTGTTTTTTCTGCATTACTGTCAGATTTTGACGACCAGAAAAAAGATAACGACATACCCTTTTAGTCGATATGGCATTACTGCAAATCTCTGAACCCAACCAAGCGCCCGATCCGCACGCGCGGCGCATCGCCATTGGTATTGACCTTGGCACGACACATTCGCTAGTAGCAAGTGTGCGCTCGGGCGTAGCCGAGTGCTTGCCTGATGCGCAAGGACGTGTGCTTTTGCCCTCCGTGGTGCGCTACCTGAGCGTTGACAAACGCGACATTGGTTGTGCTGCATTAGAGGCACAAACGAGCGACCCCACCAACACGATTGCATCCGTCAAACGCCTGATGGGGCGTGGCTTGGCGGACATCGCCAACGCAGCATCGCTGCCGTATCGCTTGCGTGCCAAAGATGGCATGGTCGTGATTCAAACCGTAGCTGGCGAAAAGTCTCCCGTTGAGGTGAGTGCCGAGATTTTGGCGACGCTTCGCTACCTTGCCGAAGACACATTCGATGACGCTATTTTTGGCGCAGTGATTACCGTGCCCGCTTACTTTGACGACGCGCAGCGCCAAGCAACCAAGGATGCGGCGCAGCTGGCGGGACTCCACGTATTGCGATTGATTAACGAGCCCACCGCCGCAGCTATTGCGTATGGTCTAGACAATGCCAGCGAAGGCTTGTATGCGATTTACGACCTTGGCGGCGGCACGTTTGACATCTCCATTTTGCGGTTAACAAAAGGCGTGTTTGAGGTCATCGCTACGGGCGGAGACTCGGCACTGGGCGGTGATGATTACGACCACGCTTTGGCTGAGCACTTCAAAGGTCACATCAGCATTTTTGAGGCGCGAAAAGTAAAAGAACAGCTAACGACAGAAAAGTCCGTCGCAATTGGCGAGCACACCATCACGCGCGAACAATTTGAAGCCCTCACCAAGCCGCTGACTGACCGCACCATTGCGGCCGTTAAAAAAGCCTTGCGCGATGCCAAGCTCAAGCCCGCAGACATCAACGGCACCGTGATGGTTGGCGGCTCGACCCGTATGCCGCACATTCAAGCCGTAGTGGGCGAGTTCTTTGGCAAAACGCCACTCACTAATTTAAATCCTGATGAAGTCGTGGCGCTGGGCGCGGCGATTCAAGCCAACCAACTCGCGGGCAACAAAACAGGAACCGATGCGGACGATATGCTGCTGTTGGATGTGATCCCGCTTTCACTCGGAATTGAAACCATGGGCGGTTTGGTGGAGCGCATTGTGCCGCGCAACCAAACCATTCCGACCGCGATGGCGCAGGACTTTACGACCTACCAAGACGGGCAAACGGCGCTGGCGCTGCACGTGGTGCAAGGCGAGCGTGATTTGGTAGCCGACTGCCGCAGTCTTGCCAGATTCGAGCTGCGCGGCATTCCACCGATGGCAGCAGGCGCGGCAAAAATTCGCGTCACGTTCACCGTTGACGCAGACGGCTTACTAAGCGTGACTGCGGTTGAGCAAACCTCTGGTGTGCAAGCGCGAATTGATGTCAAGCCCAGCTATGGCCTCACCGACGAGCAAATCGCCACCATGCTGCGCGAGAGCTTTAGCACCGCCAACCAAGACATGGCGGCGCGGGCACTGGCCGAGGCTCGCTTAGAAGCGGACCGCATGGTCATTGCGGTGCAGTCGGCGCTGCGCTCAGACCGTGATTTATTAGACCCCCAATCACAAGCTCAAATTGATACGCTCATGGCCGCTTGCATGGCGTCTCAATCTGTAGACGACGCTCAGCTGATTGAAGCAGCCACAGCAGCTTTAGCCAAAGCCACCGAAGCCTTTGCCGCCGCCCGAATGAATGCGGGCATTGCGCGGGCATTGGCGGGCAAAAACATCGAGAATATCTAAACACAAAAAGACATGGATGCCCGCCTTCGCGGGAATGACAAGCCAATAGACCTATATGACTATTATCAAAATTCTTCCGCACGCAGAACTATGCCCGCAGGGCACGTCCATCAAGGCTTCCAGCGGCGACAGCATTTGCGAAGCCCTGCTTGCTAACGGCATTGCGATTGAGCACGCTTGCGATATGAGCTGCGCGTGTACCACCTGCCACATCATTGTGCGCGAGGGCTTTAACAGCCTGAACGAGATCGATGAAAACGAAGAAGATTTGCTCGACCGCGCTTGGGGGCTAGAGCCCAACTCGCGCCTGTCGTGCCAAGCCTTTGTCGCGCAAACGGATTTGGTCGTGGAGATTCCCAAATACACCATCAACCATGCCAAGGAATTGCATTAATACAATGGATTCTCTGGGTCCCCGCCTGCGCGGGAAGAACCGCCTCTTGCGTAGACATGACGAGCTTTTATAGGAATCGCGGATATGCGCCAAATCATGCTGGATACCGAAACGACGGGACTGTCGCCACAAAACGGCGACCGCATTGTGGAGCTGGGTTGCGTTGAATTGCTCAATCGCAAACTCACGGGCAACAACAAACATTACTACCTAAATCCTGAGCGCGAAAGCGACGAAGGCGCACTGCGCGTCCATGGCTTAACGAGTGATTTTTTGCGTGACAAGCCCAAGTTTGCCGAGATTGCAGACGATTTTTTAGACTACATTGCGGGCGCAGAAGTCATCATTCACAACGCGCCCTTCGACTTAGGATTTTTAGAAGCCGAGCTAGCAAAAGCTAAGCGCAATCGCTTTACCAGCGTGGTCGCCAAGGTGGTGGACTCGCTCGCAATGGCAAAGCATCAATACCCTGGCAAACGCAACAGCTTAGACGCGCTGTGCGACCGCTTGGGCGTGGATAACTCAGGTCGCAAACTGCACGGTGCGCTGCTCGATGCAGAGCTCTTGGCGGACGTCTACATTGGCCTGACGCGCGGGCAAGATGCGCTCCTCATGGATGCGGCGAGCGAACAACAAACAGCTACTGCGCAGACCATTGATTTCAGCCAGTTTGAACTGATCACTCTACAAGCCAGCGAGAGCGAAATCGCCGAGCACGAAGCCATGCTGCTACAGCTCGATAAAGCCAGCAGCGGAAAAACTATTTGGCGAACCCTGCAACCTACCTTATAATCTGAGGCTTCGCTGCGGCTGTAGCTCAGTTGGATAGAGTATCTGGCTACGAACCAGAGGGTCGTGGGTTCAATTCCTGCCAGCCGCACCAAAAATGCATAAGCCCCTGATTTATTTATCAGGGGCTTTTTGCTTTTTAACGCAGGCGTGGGGTCACGAGTAGGTGTCCCGAGTGATTAAAGTCCCAAGACTCAAGCAGAACCGCCACGGTGTTTATTACCTTCGCGTCTATCAGCGCGAGGGCGGTATGCTAGAAAGACAACATGCAACGATCGCCATCATTCAAAGCCCCACAAGTTATTGAAAACAGCTATTGGCGAACCCCCAAAGGTTTGACCGATATTTGAAAAGATAAAGTTCAAAGAGCGACACACCACGCATGGCGACTTTGCCAAAGTTCAAACGACATCAAGCAGCACAGGCGCGAAGACATGGGCGGAGGAGACAAACATCGTGCAGGAATTTTCAAACGCCCCAGCCATCAAACCCACAGCAACGCCCACGATGAAATCCGTGTGGAATGACGAGTTCGAAGACTTGCTAAATGCCCCAGCCGAAGATCACGACTTAGGCAGGCATCTAAACAATGCGGAGGTGTTTGTGCAGAAAACCAATCGGCAGGTGTCACCCGCCGAACTTGCAGAGCAGATGAAAGCGCGAGAAGACAAACTGAAAAATCAGCCCGTTTTTGTGGATACGAGCATCCCATTGAAGCCTAGGCGACCAGATTTAGTGGGATAGTTTTGGTTATCGACCAATCGCGAGACGAGACTAAGAAAATAATTCGGAGTGCGTACCAGCACGGGCAAAGATAATGCTTCTTTTTCCTAAAAAGTAGATGAGTAAAAAATCGCCGCCGATATGACATTCACGATGATCTTTCCAGTCTCCGATAAGTTGATGATCTTTATATTGCGGTGGCAGAGGAGCATCGTTTGCAATCAAAAGTAACATGACAGATTTTAATTTTTGCATGTCATATCTGCCAGAGTGCAGCAAATTTTCCCAATCTTTCAAAAACTGTTTAGAGCATGAACTGTCTAATGGTGGATTAGCTTTTGTTCCCGTCATTTAGTTCGCTAGATGAATTGCGTCCAATTGGGCAGCGATGCGACGCGCATCGACCATAGCGGCAATAGTGGTTTCGTTTGGCTCATGCTTACGAGCGCGAGACTGGACAACTTTTTGCTTCGCAATGGGTGTGAGTAAACTGCTACTGTAGTCAGGAGCAGGCGAAGACCGTAGATGCATCATCGAATTTTGTAGAGATGGGAAAGTCATAGTGTCCTCCATAAGAACGATTCTATTTTAAGCTAGTACAAAATTCATAGAAATCTTTAAAGGTAGTGAATTTTTCGCCCATAATTCACCCATCCAATTCGTGACCCGTTCCCGAGTTGGTGTCCCTTAAAACGCCCCGATCCTGTGGTTTTTTAAGCTAAAAAGTCGATCTGAATCAAGGGTTTAGTGTGGTTGGAAAAATTTGTTCTTGCCAGCCGCACCAAAGTATTGAAGCCCTTGATTTTTCAATCAAGGGCTTTTTACTTTCCCCCTAAAATCCACCCCATGAAATTACTTTTCGACTTTCTTCCTATTGTGCTCTTTGTGGGTGCTTACAAAATGTACGGCGTGTATATCGCCACGGGTGTTTTAATGGCAGCAACTGCGGCTCAGATGGCGTATATCTATTTCAAAGATGGCCGCTTAGAGACCATGCAAAAGATAACGCTGGCAATGATTTTGGTGTTCGGCTCCCTCACGATTGGTCTACATGATGACCGTTTTATTAAATGGAAGCCGACGTTTTTATATGCGGGAATGGCGATTGGCTTGGCGGTTGCGCTGTGGGTTTATAAAAAGAATTTCTTGCATTTGTTATTGGGCAAACAGTTATCGTTGCCCACACCTGTTTGGATGAATTTAAATGTGGCATGGATCGCTTACTGCGCCTTTATGGCGGCGGTGAATGGGTTTGTAGCGGCCTTTTACAGCACCGATGACTGGGTCAATTTCAAGCTATGGGGATACATTTTTCCTGTTCTCTTTTTGACAGCCCAAGCGCTCTATATTTCGCGCCATATCGAGAAATCTGACGAATGAATACCCGCGTGATGGCGATCACTGCCGACAACATCACACAAACGCTGCAAAGCAAGCTCACGCCCACGCGGCTAGAGGTGATTGACGAGAGCTATCAGCACGCGGGGCACGCGGGCGCGAATGCTTCGGGTGTGGGCACGCATTTTCGTGTGCGCATCACTTCGCCTTTCTTTACGAATCTATCCCGCACAGAACAGCATCGTCTTGTGTATGATGCGCTTCGTCCCTATATTGACCAAGGCTTGCACGCTCTTGCGATCGAAACCTCACTGGGCACCTCATTTTTACAACCTTAGGAAACTTATGAAAAAAAATCTTATTCAAACCTTGTTAACTACCGCGTTGATCGCCGTTAGCGGCGTGGCTGCTGCGCAAAATATTGCCATTGTCAACGGCAAGGCTGTGCCCAAGACGCGTTTAGATGTCATTTTGACCAATAGCGCTGCGCAAGCAAAAGCACAAAATCAGCAGTTACCGCCAAACTTTGAAGCGCAAGTCAAAGAGCGCTTAATCACGCTGGAGATTTTTTCCCAAGAAGCTATGAAGCGTGGACTAGACAGATCCGACAGCTACAAAATGCAAGTTGAAATGGCACGTCAATCCGCACTGGCAAACGCATTGCTCGAAGATGAAATTAAAAAAGCAGCCCCGTCTGATGCAGCCATTCAAGCGGAATACGATAAATACGTTAAAGAAAATGGCGGCAAAGAATACAAAGCGCGTCACATCTTGGTAGAGACAGAAGATGGCGCCAAAGCCATCATCGCGCAACTCAAAAAAGGCGCGGAGTTTGCAGTGCTGGCTAGAAAAGACTCCAAAGATTCTGGCTCGGGTGCTAACGGCGGCGAACTGGAATGGGCGGGCGCTGGCAACTTTGTCAAAGAATTCTCCGATGGCATGGTCAAACTGAGCAAAGGTCAACTGACGGAGACACCCGTCAAGACTCAATTTGGTTACCACATCATTCGCCTCGACGATGTGCGCGACGCGAAGCTAGTGACCTTGGAGCAAGCCAAGCCTGAAATTAAAAAGCAACTGGAACAACAAAAATTGGCGAAGTTCCAAGACGATCTACGCAAGTCGGCAAAGGTAGAGTAAGCCAATCAAAATGGGTTGATGCGCCATGTAATAAGGCAGGCTGTATCGACCTAACACCGCTAGCGGACGAATAAAAGGACTGAGCGAAGAGCTCGGTCCTTTTTGCTTGATGGGGCGCGTCCATAAACCAAACGCATAGCCCCAACAAACCAGTGCCAGCCATGGCAAGAGCGGCACATAGTCTTGCGTGATTGGCTTTTGCGAAATCAGCCCAAGCACATTCCACGGGGCAGCATTCATCACAAACGGCGGGTATAAAAAGAGTCCTACGCATCCTGCGCCAACCAGCCACAACCACTCGCCCAAAGGCCTTAGCACGTGCATCAACAGCAGCATGACGCATACCGCGTGAAGTACGCCAAAATAAATAAAACTAGTCGGATACATCCAGTATGAGCCAGCACTCACCAGCGCCGCGCAGAGGGCAATTTGGAGCCAACGCGTCCACAAAAAACGCGGCGATTGAAGCTGGGCTTGAGACTGCGACCAGCCCACGCAAAACAAAAACAAACTCAAAATGCCCGTGCGCTGCCATGTCCATAGCGGACTGGTATAAAAGTTTTGCTGAATAAAACCAAAATGGTTTAAGTCAAAACAAAAATGGTAAATTGTCATCCATAGCATGGCAATTCCGCGCAGAGCATCTAAAGTGGGCAGGCGTTGTTGTGTCATGCGGCTAAAGATACCCCAATTTGCACAGCACCTGTGCCTGTTGCGCCTGCGATAATGATGCCCTATGGAAAATACGAGTCAATCAAAAGCCCTTATCTCCTCTGTGGAGGACATCGTGGCAGATATGAAATTAGGGCGCATGGTCATTTTGGTCGATGAAGAGGACCGTGAAAATGAAGGCGATTTAGTTCTAGCTGCCGATCACGTCACCCCCGAAGCGATTAACTTTATGGCTCGTTTTGGGCGCGGCCTCATCTGCCTCACGCTCACTCGCCAGCGCTGCGAGGCACTCCAACTGCCACCCATGGTTCCTGTGAATGGTGGCAAGTACAGCACGGCGTTTACGGTATCGATTGAAGCTGCCACCGGTGTCACGACGGGCATCTCCGCCGCCGACCGCGCTCGCACGGTGCAGGCTGCTGTCGCAAAGAACGCCGTCGCCAGCGATTTGATTCAGCCTGGGCATATCTTCCCACTACAAGCCGTTGATGGCGGCGTGCTCATGCGTGCAGGCCACACCGAGGCGGGCTGTGATTTAGCAAGGCTTGCGGGTTGCTCACCAACATCCGTGATTTGCGAAATCATGAAGGATGATGGCGAAATGGCTCGCTTGCCCGATCTGCAAATTTTTGCTGCCGAGCATGGCATCAAAATCGGCACCATTGCGGACCTCATTGCCTACCGAAGCCGCACGGAGACTCTCGTGCAAAAGCGCATGACTAGGCAAATTCAAACCGTTTGGGGCGAATTCACCACCCATGCTTACATTGATGCGCCCAGCCAATCACTTCATTTTGCGTTGATCAAAGGCACATGGCGCGACGCCGATAGCGTGCTCGCCCGCGTACACGAGCCGCTCTCGTTACTGGATGTTTTAGAAGTGGGTCGTCAATCACACTCATGGGGAGTCGATGGCGCTCTTGCGCACATTGCGCAAGCAGGCGCTGGCATTGTTGTGCTACTCAATTGCGGAGAATCCAGTGCCGATTTGCTGGCGCAATTCGAGCGCCCCACCACTCCCGCGCAAGCACCCAAAACCGCTAACTCGGGTATCACCGATCTGCGCACTTACGGCATTGGTGCGCAAATTTTGCGTGATTGCGGTGTGCGCAAAATGACACTCATGGCAAGCCCGCGCCGTATGCCCAGCATGACGGGTTACGGACTAGAAATCACCAATTACTTACAAAGGAAATCTTAATGTTTGGCGCAGATAAAGAATCGGTAACAAATACCGCGCACTTGCTGGATGGGAAAAAACTCTACATCGGTATTGTGCAAGCACGTTTTAATGCGTCCATCACCGACACACTCTTTCAAGCTTGCTATGCAGAGTTGTTAACGCTTGGCGTACAAGCCAAAAATATCACGCACATCACGGTTCCTGGTGCGCTGGAAGCACCTGTGGCACTGCAAGGTTTGGCAGAGCAAAACTGCTTTGATGCCTTGATTGCGCTGGGCTGCATTATTCGCGGCGAGACCTATCATTTTGAGCTTGTGGCGAACGAATCAGGTACAGGCGTAAGCCGTGTCTCGCTGGACTACAAACTCCCGATTGCCAACGCCATCTTGACCGTTGAAAATGAAGCCCAAGCGATTGCTCGCCAGACAGAAAAAGGAATCGACGCAGCCAAAGTCGCCGTTGAAATGGCCAACCTTTTGAACGATATCGCATGAGTGAAGTGGCGACAAAAACGGCTCTAGTCAAAACACGCAGCACCTCGCCGCGTGCGCGTGCGCGCGAGTTCGCTTTGCAAGCGCTCTATCAATTGCTAGTTGGCAAAAACGACATCTCCGCCATCGATGCCTTTACGCGTGACTTAACTGGATTTCACAAATGCAACGTCGCGCACTACGATGCACTCGTTTATGGTTGCGCCCGCGAGGCCAGCCATTTAGATACACATATCGAAGCTTATCTTGACCGTGCATGGCACGAGATCGCACCGATTGAACACGCGGTCATGTGGATTGGCGCTTACGAATATCTCCACTGCCCCGATGTGCCTTGGCGCGTGGTGCTCAACGAATGCATCGAGTTGACAAAATCTTTTGGCGGAACCGATGGTCACAAATACGTCAACGGCGTGCTACATCAATTAGCAGGCAAACTGCGAACCAAAGAAGTGCAAGACATACCAGTGAAACCAGAGACCTCACATAGAAAGGCAGCTACCTTGTCATGAACCAAGATCTCTCCATCGTCCATTTATTCTTAAACGCCAGCTGGGTCGTTAAAGGCGTTGTCTTGCTCTTACTCATCGTCTCCATGGCAAGCTGGGCGGTAATTTTTAGCAAACTGTTTGCCCTCAAACGAACACAAAATTTAAACGAAGGTTTTGAGCGCGATTTTTGGTCAGGCAAACAACTCTCCGATCTTTTTCAAGCCGCTGCCCAGCATGCCAAATCAACAGGGCCGATGGAGCGCATTTTTGCCAGTGGCACGCGCGAGTTTCAAAAAATCCAGCAATCGCTAGCGGCACGGCGCGCGACCGATAGCGGGCTCTTGCTAGACGGCGCACGCCGTGCGATGCGCGCGTCGCTTCAGCGCGAGCTCGATGTCATCGAATCCAATCTCTCCTTCTTAGCATCGGTTGCATCGGTGTCACCCTATGTTGGATTGTTTGGCACGGTCTGGGGCATCATGCACGCCTTCACAGGCTTGGCGGCGTTGCAGCAAGTCACGCTAGCAACCGTTGCCCCAGGTATTGCGGAAGCTTTAATTGCCACGGCTATTGGACTTTTTGCCGCGATTCCTGCGGTCGTTGCGTACAACCGCTTTTCACGCCAAATTGATCGCGTTGCCAACCAGCTAGAGACTTTCATCGAAGAGTTCTCCAACATCTTGCAACGCTCGGTCGCAGCGCCTTCGGCGGCATCCATCACAGCGTCGGGGCACTAAGCATGGCTAGCTTGCTTGGCTCATCGCGGGGCGCTGGAAGGCGTGGTCGACGTACCATGGCGGAGATCAACATGGTGCCTTTTATCGATGTGATGCTGGTGCTACTGATCATCTTCATGGTCACCGCGCCCTTAATTACGCCCAGCATGATTGATTTGCCCAGCATGGGTAAAGCCGCCCAGCAGCCTGACAAAGTTGTGCAAGTGGTGATTGGCATCGACGGCACGCTCAAGCTCAAAACCAGTGACGCGCCAGATGAACGGGCTATCTCTAACATTGATCAACTTGCGAATGCTGTCCACGCACTTATTGGCACTGAAACAAGCGCATCAGCCCAATCAAAACCAGCTGTCGTCATCAGTGCCGATAAAAATGTGAAGTACGAAACCGTGCTGCAAGTCATGGATACCTTGCAGCGTGCGGGTGTCCCGCGTTTGGGGTTGTCCGTCAAGCCTGCGCCTTAGCACGCAAACATTTTGCCCTGCCATTTTCGCTATGCCCCAAGTGATTGCTAACCATCAGTTTGCACCACCGCCTCAGCGTTTTGGTCTTGGCAGCATGGGACTGGCATTGTTGGCGCATGGCTTACTGATTGCCGCTTTAACCTGGGGCACGGCGTGGCGTAGCAACAACGAAAGCGTGCCAGCATCGGCCGAACTATGGGCAGAAGTGCCCGTGCAAGCTGCGCCAGCACTGACTGCGCCTCCTCCCGTGCCAGAACCAATCAAAGCAGTCGAACCCGCACCTGAAAAAGCACCCGATATCGTTACTGAGAAAACCAAGAAACAAAAAAAACTGGAGCGATCCAAGCCGCCCGAACCGCCTAAAAAAGATCTGAAAGCGGAGGCGTTAAAAAAGAAAGAAGCAGAGGCTGAGCGTCAACGTGAAATGATGCGGCAAGACCAAATGCAACGCATGGCAGGTTTGGCAGGCGCAACGGGCGCACCGAGCAGTTCAGGGACGGCGATACAAAGTGCAGCGCCCTCTAGCGGCTATGCAGGAAAAGTTGAAGCAAAAATTAGACCCAACATCACCTTCCCAGAAATCGATACAGTGCAAGGCAATCCCGCTGCTGAAGTTGATATTCGAATTGCCCCCGATGGCACGATTGTGGGTGCGCCGAAATTAGCGAAATCAAGCGGCAACAAAGCATGGGATGCCGCCGTTTTACGTGCCATTGAAAAGACCGACACACTGCCTCGCGATGTAGATGGGCGCGTGCCCAGCAGTATGACTTTAATTCTGAGACCTAAACGATAACTTGAGGATGATCGTGTCATGAACTTCGTTGCTCGTAAAGTGGGTGGATGGCTGAGCCGCTATCTCAGCATAGAAAATAAAAGCGCCCGCATCGGTACTCCCACGAATATTGAAGCGCTGCGCCAGTGCGTGCGGCCTGGCGATGTGGTGCTGGTAGAGGGCAATACCAAGTTCAGTACCGCCATTAAATATCTCACCCAATCAACTTGGTCACACACCACGCTTTACGTGGGAACCATCACCGTTGATGGGCAAACATACCACGAGCAGCTGATCGAGGCGAATGTTTCCAAGGGGATTATTCATTCCGATCTATCTGAACTCGCGGGCTATCACGTTCGCATTTGCAGACCGATAGGACTGACTGAGACGGAGATTCAAACACTGCGCGACTATGCCGTTAGCAAGTTGGGCGGCAGCTACGATTTGCGTAACGTGTTTGATCTTGTGCGCTACTTCGTACCCGTTCTACCGTTCCCTGCTTCCAAAAGACGCGAGTTATTGGCGTTTGGTAGCGGAGAGCCCACTCAAGCCATTTGTTCCACCTTGGTTGCCGAAGTGTTTAAACAATTGCGCTATCCGATTTTGCCCAAAATCAATCAGCATCAACACCTAAGTCAACGCGATCACACGCTATTTACACCGCGCGATTTTGATGTCTCGCCCTACTTTCAAGTCATCAAACCCACCGTGGAACTAGGCTTTGATTTCCACACGTTTGAGTGGGTCAATAAACCAACTTAATCGTCTGCGCACCTGAGTGCGTGCCTGCCGAATCCACCGCAGCGTACCAGCTTGCTAGCGCCGCATCGCTTGGAAAAAACCGCGCCGACTCACCGAGCTGCAACTGCGCCCTTGCCGCCATACCGTCGCATGATTTTTCAATCTCGAAGCGAATGCTAAGTCCCTTAAAAAATTCACCTTGATCGGTCAGTTCACGTCTTGGCGGAAAGTCCGTCAAGATCGCCCGCATCGACTGCAACAGTGTTTGCCAATCTTGCTGCGCCTTGATACTGAGATATTTGCCAAAGCGGCAGCGTGCGCTTGCCAAATCCCATATTTTGTTAATCACCAACCGATTGCCACCCGAAAAACGATCAGGTTGCGACTTCGCTTGCACGATGATGAGCGAATCATCCACCAGCAAATCTTTATTGGCATTGATGAGTGCCTCTTCCGCCGTGGCATCCATCACACCTGATTTATCGTCCAGCTTAAAAAGCGCCATCTTGCCGCGATGCCCATTGACCACGCGCAGATTACCCACAATGCCCGCCAACAGCACAACTTCGCGGGAATAGCCTTCTTGCCCGCCAGCTAGCTCGCCAATTGACTTGGGGACAAAACGCCGCACTTCATCCGCGTTCGCATCAAACAAATGGCCCGACATACAAAACCCAAGCGCTGTTTTTTCCATCGTCAATTGATGACCCACACCCCACGGAATAGCCTCTGCCAACGGCGGCTCTTGATCGCTAGAACCGTGATCATCGACCCCCATATCAAACAAGCCGACTTGGTTGGCATTTTTGCTTTGCGCATCGGCAAAATCAAACGCCAAGTCAACACTGGCAAGGCTTGCAGCGCGATTCGGGTGTAGTGAATCAAATGCTCCCGCCTTAATCAATGCCTCCACCGTGCGCTTATTGAGCTTGCTTTTATCGACACGGCGCATGAAATCAAAAAGGCTTTTAAACGCGCCCTCACCATCCGCCTCTCGCGCAGCCACAATCGCCTCAATCGCTTGCCGCCCTGTACCTTTGATGGCACCCAAACCATAGCGAATCAGCGTATCCGAGACAGGCACAAAATCGTGCACGCTGCGGTTGACATCAGGTGCTTCAAAGTCCACACCATTTTTTTGTGCATCTTCAAACAGCACTTTGAGCTTGTCCGTGTCGCCCATCTCCACCGTCATGTTGGCGCAATAAAACTCGGCGGCGTAATGGTATTTAAGCCAGCCCGTGTGATACGCGAGCAGCGAATACGCGGCAGCGTGCGACTTGTTAAAGCCATAGCCCGCAAACTTTTCCATCAAGTCAAATATTTCATCCGCCTGCTCGTTGCTGATGCCATTTTTCGCAGCACCCGCACGGAAAATGGTGCGATGCTCGGCCATTTCCTCCGCTTTCTTTTTACCCATTGCGCGGCGTAGCAAGTCCGCGCCGCCAAGGCTATAGCCACCCAAAATCTGCGCGGTCTGCATCACCTGCTCTTGGTAGACCATGATGCCGTAGGTCTCAGACAACATCTCCGCCACCAATGGGTGTGGGTAAATCACTTCCTCGCGCCCCTGCTTGCGTGCAACAAAACTCGGGATCAAATCCATCGGGCCTGGTCGATACAGCGCATTCAAGGCAATCAAATCCTCTAGGCGCGTAGGTTTGGCCTCACGCAGCATGATTTGCATACCGCGGCTTTCAAACTGAAAGACCGCCTCGGTATTGCCATCAGCAAAGAGCTTGTAGACACGCGCATCATCGAGCGGCAGCGTGTCAAAAATAAAGTTCTCTTGCCCTTTGCGGCGACTGCGAATGAGTTTTTTGGCCATCTCCAAAATGGTCAGAGTGGCCAGTCCCAAAAAGTCAAACTTCACCAGACCAATTGCCTCGACATCGTCTTTATCAAACTGACTCACGGCCGACTCGCTACCAGGCTGTTGGTAGAGCGGACAAAAATCAGTGAGCTTGCCAGGTGCAATCAATACGCCGCCCGCGTGCATCCCGACGTTGCGCGTGAGACCTTCTAGCTTTTGCGCAAGCTCCAGCAGCGTCTTCACGTCTTCTTCTTTTTTCAAGCGCTCGGCAAGTAACGGCTCCACCTCCAGCGCCTTGGCAATCGTCATGTGCTGACCTGGCTTGTTTGGAATCAGCTTGCTTATGCCATCGACAAAGGTGTACGACAGATCTAGCACGCGCCCCACGTCGCGAATCGCCGCACGCGCTGCCATCGTGCCAAACGTGACGATCTGGCTCACCGCATCAAGGCCGTATTTTTGCTTGACGTAGTCGATCACGCGGTCGCGATTGCCTTGGCAAAAATCAATATCAAAGTCGGGCATCGAAACCCGATCAGGATTCAAAAATCGCTCAAAAAGCAAGTTGTATTGCAGCGGATCAAGGTCGGTAATTTTGAGTACGTAGGCCACCAAAGAACCTGCACCCGAGCCGCGTCCAGGTCCGACAGGACAGCCGTTATTTTTGGCCCAGTTAATGAAATCGCCCACGATTAAAAAATAACCTGGGAAGCCCATTTTTAAAATCGTATTGATCTCAAACTCAAGTCGCTCCACATAGCGCGCGCGCTGCGAATCGCGGATGTCCGCGTCGGGATACAACAACGCGAGCCGCTCCTCCAAGCCTTCAAATGAGAGTTCGCGGAAGTAGTCAGCAATTGGTACCGATTGCCCTTCGCGCACGGGCGTTGGATAGTCAGGTAACTGCGGTTTACCCAGCACCAGCGAAATATTGCAGCGCTTGGCGATCTCAACCGTGTTGCTGATGGCGCTTGGGATATCGGCAAACAGTGCCTCCATCTCCTCGCTCGATTTGAAGTATTGATCAACCGTGTATTTACGAGCGCGGCGCTGGTTGCCGAGGATGTCGCCGTCCGCAATACAAATGCGCGCCTCATGCGCCTCGTAGTCATCCGCCGT
The DNA here is from genome assembly GCA_030054145.1 of Cytophagales bacterium. Taxonomy (GTDB): domain Bacteria; phylum Pseudomonadota; class Gammaproteobacteria; order Burkholderiales; family Burkholderiaceae_C; genus JASGCK01. The sequence goes on along the minus strand of JASGCK010000003.1, from coordinate 91,379 downwards.
CATAAATTGCACGGGATGCGTCGCCACCACGGGCAACTTTAACTTTGCCGCCAACGCAACCGCTTGGGCAATATAAGCCTCGTCATCAGCGCGTCCAGCGCGTTGCAGCTCAATATAAAAACGATTCTCAAACGCGCCCGCAAGCCTTGCTGCAATTGCCTCTGCCTTTGCCGCGTCGCCCTGCATCAACGCCTGCGCCAGTGCGCCATGCGCGGCACCGCTTTGCGCGGCCGACAGTGCAATCAAGCCAGCCGATTTTTCTGCCACCCACTCCCAGCGCATGACCGCGCTATTGGACACAAGGTTATCCGTCCAAGCACGCCCGAGCAACTCGCACAAATGCAAATAACCCTGTTGGTTTTGCACAAGCAGCACAAGGCGCGAAAGTGCAGCATCGTCTCCGCCATCAACCCCACCAATGCCTTGCACCCAAACGTCCGCACCCACAATCGGCTTCACGCCCGCACCGCGAGCTTCTTTATAAAACTTAATCGCGCCGTACAGATTGGACAAATCCGTCAAAGCCAGCGCAGGCTGGTCGCTAGCCGCCGCCGCTTTGACTAACTCGTCAATGCGCGTCGTGCCATCAACAACGGAGAACTCAGAGTGGGTACGAAGGTGAACAAACATTCAAACGAGTTTACTTCACCACTCTCAATTCACCTCTATGGACATCTGGCTCAAAGCGCCATCATTTTTCATCGAGCGTATCCACCTTCACCTTGAACCAAGCCGCATACATCGCAGGCAAGCTGAGTAAGGTCAGCAGCGTTGCCACCACCAAACCGCCCATAATCGCCACCGCCATGGGCCCCCAAAACACGCTGCGAGTGAGCGGAATCATCGCCAAGATGGCCGCCGCAGCGGTCAGAACAATCGGTCTTGCGCGGCGCACAGCGCTATCCACAATCGCCCGCCACGGCGCATCGCCCTCGCTAATGTGCTGCTCAATTTGGTCAATCAAAATCACTGAATTGCGCTGAATCATGCCCATCAGTGCAATAACGCCTAAGAGCGCCACAAAACCAAATGGACGATGAAATAGCAAGAGCGCGCCCGCCGCGCCAATGATGCCCAATGGTCCCGTCAAAAACACCAAGAGCGATCTTGAAAAACTTTTGAGTTGAAGCATCAGCAAGGTGAAGGTGATGAACAGCATCAGAGGCATACCTGCCGCAATCGACTCTTGACCTTTGGCGCTTTCCTCTTGACTGCCTGCCACGCTAATGTTGTAACCCGCAGGCAGCGCGGCGCGGATAGGCGCGAGCAAAGGATTGATTTGCCCCGTCACCGTTGGCGCTTGGATATTGCCTTTGATGTCAGCATTCACCGTGATGGCGTAGTTGCGGTTCTCGCGCCACATCACACCTGGTTCAAAGACGAGTTCTGGTTTAGCGATTTGCGTGAGCGGCACCGCTTTTCCTGTATTGGTAAACACATTTAATTGCGTCAACTCATCCAAACTATGGTTTTTGGGAACACCGCTTTGGGCATTGCCACTAAAGAGTCTGAGGACAATATCAATTTGCTTATCGCCATCTCTAAACGTTGCCACGGGTGCGCCGCCGCCCAAGGTGGCTGTGGCTTGCGCGATGGATTTACTCGTCACGCCAAGCGCTCTGGCTTGATCTTGGTCGATATTGAGCTTCACGCTGTAGATGGACTCGTTCCAGTTGTCATTCACGCCCAGTGTGTGGTCGTTTTTTGCAACTACAGCCTTCACCTGATTGGCAATCGTGCGAACCACCGAGGCATCAGTACCTTCGACACGGAACTGCACAGGATAGTTCACAGGCGGACCATTCGGTAGCAACTTGGCACGACCGCGCACACTGGTCAGCTCTGTGCGGAAGGCTTGCTCTAGGCGGTCGCGCAGCGCATTGCGCTCTGGCAAGCTTTTGGGCATCACCACAATTTGCGCCACATTGGTTTGCGGAAAAATTTGATCCAGCGTGAGCACAAAACGCTGACTGCCCACACCGATATTGCTGGTGTAACTAGCCACTTCGGGTTGCCGTTTCAGCCATGCCTCCACCTTGCGAACCTCGCTATCGGTTTGCGCATAACTAGAGCCTTCGGGCAACCATACGTCCACCATCACCTCTAAGCGAGATGAGTCGGGGAAGAACTGCTGCTCGACTTTGCCCATACCCACAATACCCAGCACAAAGGCAAGTAGCGTTGCCGCAATCACCTTCCACGGATGCTTGACGCACCACGTCACCGCACGGCGTAGCGCATTTAACGCGGGCGTATTAAACACATCGTGATGCGCGTCACTAGCGCCCGTCTGCACGCCTTCAGTGCGCTCTTGCAAAATTAAAAACCCAAGATAGGGCGTAAAAATAACGGCCGCAATCCACGACAAAATAAGCGCCATGGTGGTTACAGAAAAGATGGTGAAGGTGTATTCGCCTGCGGTTGATTTCGCCATCGCAATGGGTAAGAATCCAACCGCTGTAATCAAGGTGCCTGTCAGCATTGGAAACGCAGTGGCTTTGAAAGCAAACGTCGCCGCTTCCAACTTGTTCATGCCCTCTTCCAGTTTTCGCACCATCATCTCGACCGCAATAATGGCATCGTCCACCAGCAAACCCAGCGCGATAATGAGCGCACCCAAACTGATTTTGTGCAAGTTGGTATTGGTCATGCCCATGACTAAAAACGTCATCGCCAGCACCAATGGAATCGTTAACCCCACAACCAAACCAGGCCGCCAATCGAGCACAAACGGCAGTCGCCACTTGCTATTTTTGAGCACTTCGTTTTTGTGTAAGCCCAGCGCCAAAAAGCTGACCACCAACACGATCACGACCGCTTCAACCAGCGTGCGCAAAAACTCATTCACCGAGCCAGCCACCACGCGCGGCTGATCTTGCACTTTGTCCATCTCAATACCCACGGGTAAGCCCGCTTCGATTTGAGCTTCAGCCACAGCCAGCGATTTACCCAGTTCGATAATGTCTCCACCCTTAGCCATCGACACGCCAAGCAAAATAATATCTTTATCGTTTTGTCTAATTTTTTGCTGCACAGGCTCTACAAAATCACGCCGCACACGCGCCAAATCACCCAACCGCATCGTGGTTTGCCCCACCTTGATAGGCATGGCTTGCAGCACGGCGAGTGCGCTGGTTTGACCTGTCACGCGCACCGGCACATTGGTTGTGGCGGTTGTAATCGATCCGCTAGCAGAAACATCTAATTGCCCCGTGATTTGCGCGAGCACTGCATTCAAATCAATCCCCTGCTGTGCTAAGCGCTCATGATTGAAATCAAGATAAATTTTTTCGTCTTGCACGCCAAACAATTGCACTTTGGCAACGTCTTTCACGCGCAACAATTGCTGGCGTGTTTGCTCAACGTAATCTTTTAATTGCGCGTAGTTATAGCCATCGGCACTAAAGGCAAACATCACGCCATATACGTCACCAAAATCATCGTTAAAGAAAGGACCGATCACGCCAGCGGGCAAATCCTGCTTGATGTCACCAATGGTTTTGCGCGTGGTGTAGAAAGAGTTCGCCACGTCTTTGGGCGGAGAACTATCTTTGAGCTGCAAAATCGTCAGCATCTCACCAGGCTTGGTGTAGGTGCGGATTTTGTCCGCATAGGGAACTTCTTGCAGTTTTTTCTCTATCTTGTCAGCCACCTGCTCAGCCATTTGCTGCGCCGTTGCGCCAGGCCAATAAGAGCGAACCACCATCGCGCGAAAAGTAAACGGCGGGTCTTCGTCTTGCCCAAGGCCAAAATAACTCCACACACCGCCCAAGAGCAGCACGGCAATCAAATAACGCACGAGCGGGCGATGATTGAGCGCCCAAGTTGATAAGTTTGGCATCGCAAATCCTTAGGGTTTGGCCGCTTCGCTGAGGAGCCGCACTTTTTGCCCTTCGGTCAGCGTATGAACGCCCGCCGTCACAATCACCGCGCCTGCGGCGAGACCACTCGCCACTGCGACCTGCGCATCTGCGCCAGCGGCTGGCAGCACTGGCACCAGCGTGATGGCGCGTTTTTTGACGACACTCGTATTGGCTGCCGTTTCAACCACCCATACAGCCGTCTTGCCTTGGGCTTCCACCACACTGGCAAGAGGGATGATGATGGTTGATGATTCTGCACCAGCCTTAGGACTGGAGGATGCATCGCGCAGCACCACTGTTGCGGTTGCACCCAGCGGTGCAACGTGATTGACATCATTCAGCGTCGCTTTAATCACAAACGTGCGCGTTAGCGGATCCGCAATGGCCGAGATATCGCGCACCACCGCGCTTAAAGTCACGCCCGATTGAGCCCATAACTGCACATCTATCTGAGTGCCGCTCTTCAATCTGCCCACCACACGATCGGGCACAGCAAACACCACATCTTTTGCGCCACTTGCCGAGACCTTGATGACAGGCGTTCCCGCTGCCACAACCTGCCCAACCTCCGCCGTTAATGCCGTGACCACGCCATCGGCATCCGCTCTGAGCGTCCCATATGCGGTTGCGTTCAGGCCTTGTGCGCTTGTTGCTTGAGCAGCCAATAGTGACGCATGAGTCACGTTCGCCTGCCCCACGGCTTGATCTAATGCGCCCGCACTAATGAAATTTTGCCGCGCTAACTCTTGCGCTCGCTTAAGCGCCGCCTGCGCCACATCGTCATGGGCTTTTGCTGCGGCAACTTGTGCCAAAGCGGCGTTCGCCGACAACTGCAAATCAGCAGGATCAAGCCGCATCAGCACTTGGTTTTTACGCACCGACGCGCCCAGCTCAACCAAGCGCTCAACTACCTTGCCGCCCACACGAAACGCCAGTTGCGATTCAATACGTGGGCGAATTTCCGCTGAATACGTCATCGCAGCAGCAACAGAAGCCGCCCCCACCGTCATGACCTGAACAGGACGAATCACTTCGGGCGGAGTCGATTTTTCCTTGGGGCTACAGGCACTGAGTGCGGCAGCGCCCACGATGACTGCGATGGGCATGAGAAAAAATCGGACAATAGAAGTGTTGAGAGTCTTCGAAGCATTCATAAAATTGGCGCGTCTATTTTGGATAGTTTGATTTTAGGTTGCAGTGCAACAAAAAAGCACGCCCATGCGACGAAACAACAAAAACAAGACGTAACATGACAAGTCAAAGCACAAACCATCCGCCCCCAAACGCCGCCAATATCCTCAACATCGCTGCCTATCATTTTGTGGCGCTGCCCGATGCGGACGCTTTGTGTCAAAGCCTCAAAGCCACAGCCGACGGCTTGGCACTCAAAGGCACGGTGCTGTTGGCACACGAGGGCATCAATCTTTTTTTGGCTGGCAAAGCAGCGCACATCAATCCATTTATTTGTCAACTGTTAGAGGACGAAAGATTTGCGCGTTTAGCGATCAAACGCAGTTGGTCAGCCGCGCAGCCATTTCGAAAACTCATCGTGCGGGTCAAGCCCGAAATCATCCGCATGAACCACCCCACGATCAAGCCCAGCTTTGATCCAGCCGCGACGGTACGCGCGCCAGCGGTCGATGCCAAAACCCTCAAACGCTGGCTAGATCAGGGACACGATGACCACGGCAAACCCGTTGTCACCCTAGATACGCGCAATGATTTTGAAGTGGACTACGGCACGTTTAAAGGCGCCATTGACTGGCGCATTAAAAAATTTAGCGAATTCCCCGACGCATTTTTAGCCAACCGAGCCGAATTAGAAAACAAAACCGTTGTGAGCTTTTGCACAGGCGGCATTCGCTGCGAAAAAGCAGCCATTTTTATGCGCGAGGCAGGGCTTACCGATGTCTATCAACTAGAAGGCGGCATCCTCAAATACTTTGAGGAGACCTTGGAAGACGCGCACGAGGACGGTGCGTTCAACGCATCCAATCACTACAGCGGCGCGTGCTTCGTGTTTGATCAGCGCGAGGCGCTGGGCAAAGATTTAAAGCCGCAAGATTTGGGCGAACAAAGTCGATTTTTTAGCTAATCGTTTTGCAGCACAGCTAGCACATCCGATTTGAATTCGCGCCTGTACAAGACAACAATCACGGCTGCCGTGGCAATAGAGAATACAAGCGGCGAGACAAACCAGCCGATCACCGCAAAAGCAAAATAATAGGCTCTCAAGCCATCATTAAAAGACTCCGCTGCAAGCGCCACTAGGCTCGCAGAGACAACCGCTGCACCTACGAGCTTATAAAGGGTAAACACCCATGCAAGAGCATAAAAAAAGGAATCAAAATATTCTTACTCGAACATTTAGCAGTCAATACAAAACAAAGGCGACGTCATGCAGTTGACCCTAGAAGGCATCAACAAAAAGGTAGGCTCTCAGACTTGGTTGCACAACATGACGATCGCACCGCGCAGTGGCGCAGTAACGGTATTGTTGGGCGCCACACAAGCGGGCAAAACCAGTCTGATGCGTATCATGGCTGGGTTAGATGTCCCCACTGCTGGGCGTGTGCAGGTCGATGGAGTAGATGTGGTCGGCGTGCCAGTGCGCGAACGAAATGTGGCCATGGTGTACCAGCAGTTCATCAACTACCCATCCATGAAGGTTCGTGACAATATCGCGTCTCCGCTCAATTTGCGTGGAGAAAAAAATGTACGCCAACGCGTGAACGAGTTAGCAGAAAAATTGCACATTGATATGTTTTTGGATCGGCTACCTTCAGAGCTCTCTGGCGGCCAACAGCAGCGTGTAGCCCTAGCCCGCGCACTGGCAAAAGGTGCGCCGTTGATGTTGCTGGACGAACCTTTGGTCAATCTAGACTACAAATTGCGCGAAGAGCTACGTGACGAGCTAAGTGCATTGTTCGCTGCTGGGGATTCCACGGTGGTCTATGCAACCACGGAGCCTGGTGAAGCCCTGCTATTGGGTGGTTACACGGCCGTGCTGGACGCAGGAGAACTGCTGCAATATGGCCCTACGGCAGAAGTCTTCCACAAGCCTGCATCGCTTCGTGTGGCGCGCGCCTTTAGCGATCCCCCTATGAACCTTCTATCAGCTACGGCTGTCGCCGATGGCGTGCGACTAGATGGTGGACCCTTGCTCATGCAGCAGTTGCCATCACAAGCCACGCAAAAGCTGACCGTTGGTCTGCGTGCCAGTGCCATGCGTATTCATGCACAGGATCGAGATCTGGCGCTATCGGGTACTGTGGAGTTATCCGAAATTTCTGGCTCAGACACTTTTGTTCACGTACACACTCAAGTTGGCGAGTTGGTGGCGCAACTGACTGGCGTGCACTACGTTGAAATCGGCACCGCCCTCACTTTGTATTTCAATCCTGCGCAGGCCTATTTTTTTGATGCGCATGGGCTACTCCTACTGCTTCCCGTTCAAGAGAGAGGGCGCTGATATGGCACGTATTGCACTAGACTTAGCCCACGCCTATAGACGTAACCCCCAGCAGGACAGCGACTACGCTCTGCTGCCATTGAAAATGACCTTTGAAGATGGTGGTGCGTATGCATTATTGGGGCCATCAGGTTGCGGAAAGACGACGCTACTCAACATCATGTCTGGTTTAGTAGCACCTTCACAAGGAAGTGTGCTGTTCGATGGTCGCGACGTGACGCACGAAACGCCGCAGCAGCGTAATATCGCTCAGGTGTTCCAGTTCCCCGTGATTTACGACACGATGACAGTGGCCGAAAACTTGGCGTTTCCTCTGCGAAATCGCAAGATGGCTAAAGCGCAAATTGACAAACGAGTTGGTGAAATTGCAGAAATTTTGGAGCTGAGCGGGCAATTGAACCAACGCGCCGCAGGTCTTGCGGCAGATGCCAAGCAAAAAATATCCCTAGGTCGGGGCTTGGTGCGTCCTAACGTTTCTGCCGTGTTATTTGACGAGCCACTGACGGTCATTGATCCACATCTGAAATGGCAATTACGCCGCAAGCTCAAACAGATTCACCGCGAGCTCAAATTGACCCTTATCTATGTCACTCATGACCAAGTCGAAGCCTTGACTTTTGCCGATCACGTGGTAGTCATGACACGCGGCAAGGCGGTGCAAATGGGTTCGCCCGCTGATTTATTCGAGCGTCCGAGCCACACTTTTGTCGGTCACTTCATCGGCTCACCAGGCATGAATTTTTTATCAGGACACGTCACTGCGACAGGTCTGCAAATTGGCGGTGAAACGCTAAGCTTGCCCTCTGATCGGGTGTTGCCTATGGGCGATATCAAGCTTGGCATTCGACCAGAATATTTAAGTTTGGCTAATCCCCACACCGAAGGAAGTCTGCCCGCAACCGTCGCGCGCGTTCAAGACGTAGGCACGCATATGATTCTGAGTGCGGACTTTGCTGGGTCAATGCTCAAGGTGCGCCTGTCGGCAGATGCGCTGCAACTGGTAGCTGGCGACACAGTGTGGCTCAAGGTCATAGGGGCTTACAGTTGCTTTTATAAAAACGAGGAGATCGTGGCATGAGCACAACCATCAAGCCGATCAACCAAAAGGCATGGTTTCTGATCCTGCCTGTGCTCTTGTGTGTGGCGTTTTCAGCTATCTTGCCTTTGATGACGGTGGTGAACTATTCGGTACAAGACATTATTTCACCAGAGCGGCGCGTTTTTGTTGGCATCGAGTGGTTTGCCGCCATCATGCGCGACCAAGAATTACATGGTGCGCTACTGCGGCAGTTGACGTTCTCCTTTTCGGTACTCGCGGTGGAGTTGCCACTGGGCATTTTGTTGGCCTTATCCATGCCATCCGAGGGCTGGAAGTCATCCGCAGTGCTGGTCATCGTATCGCTGTCACTGCTGATTCCATGGAATGTGGTGGGCACCATCTGGCAAATTTTTGGCCGCACGGATATTGGTTTGATGGGGGCGGCCCTGCAAGGTTTGGGTATTGACTACAGTTACGCTGGTAATCCGATTCACGCATGGTTGACAGTACTGCTGATGGACGTATGGCATTGGACACCGTTGGTCGCGCTGCTAGGCTATGCAGGTCTGCGCTCCATACCCGATGCTTATTATCAAGCGGCTAGCATTGACGGTGCTAGTAAGCTGGATGTGTTCCGTTATGTGCAGCTGCCCAAGATGCGGGGGGTCTTGATGATTGCCGTGTTACTGCGCTTTATGGACAGCTTCATGATCTATACCGAGCCCTTTGTGCTGACTGGCGGTGGGCCAGGTGACGCAACCACGTTCCTATCGCAGTTTTTAACGCAGAAAGCTGTTGGGCAATTTGATCTAGGACCAGCTGCAGCGTTTTCGTTGATCTACTTCCTAATCATTTTGTTGCTGTGCTTTATTTTGTACAACTGGATGCAGCGCGTGGGTACGCAAGACAAGGAGGGTGCTCATGCATAAGCCACGATTGCAAAAACGCACATTATTTTTAATCTGCTACATCGTCTTTGCGCTATTGCCCATCTACTGGATGCTCAATATGTCGTTCAAGACCAACCAAGAGATCGTGGCTGGTTTCTCGCTGTTTCCTGAACATTTCACTTGGGCTAATTACGCAACCATCTTTACCGATGCTTCGTGGTATTCGGGCTACATCAATAGCCTCATCTATGTTGCCATCAACACAGTGATTTCGCTTACCGTTGCACTGCCTGCGGCCTACGCATTTTCACGTTACACCTTTCTAGGTGACAAGCATGTTTTCTTCTGGCTACTTACCAACCGCATGACACCGCCTGCCGTATTTTTGCTACCCTTTTTTCAGCTCTACACCACAGTAGGGTTAATGGATACGCATGTGGCGGTTGCTCTGGCTCACCTGCTGTTTAACGTGCCACTGGCCGTGTGGATATTGGAAGGATTTATGAGCGGTATCCCGCGCGAGATTGACGAAACCGCCTATATTGATGGCTACACTTTTCCCGCGTTCTTTATCAAGATATTTTTGCCTCTCATCAAATCAGGCGTGGGCGTGGCAGCCTTCTTTTGCTTCATGTTCAGTTGGGTGGAGTTACTGCTGGCCCGCACGCTGACCAGCGTCAACGCCAAGCCCATTGTTGCCATCATGACCCGTACAGTATCTGCGTCTGGCATGGACTGGGCGACGCTGGCAGCTGCGGGTGTCTTGACGATTGTCCCTGGCGGCATCGTGATCTGGTTTGTTCGTAATTACATCGCCAAAGGTTTTGCGATGGGGCGCGTATGACCGCCGCTCAACCTTACCCAGCAAGAGGAGATAACTATGTTTGAGTGGATGGCTTGGACCACACCTGTGGCTGTATTTTTTATTTGCATTGTGTTGATGCTGTTTGGTATGACCGTGTGGGAGATCAAATCCCCCACCAGCCTGCGCCGTGGCTTCTTGCCAATCGAGACCACGCGTGGTGACCGTCTGTTCATCGGCCTATTAGCCGCCGCCTATACCAACTTAGCCTTCGTCGGTGTCAGTGGAAAACTCGTTGAATGGATGGATTTACAAACCGAGCCAACGATCTGGATCAGCTTCGTTCTATCCATGAGTTTGCTCGTTTTGATTATGCGCAGAGGCTAATTTGAGATGTGGGTTCGTGAGTGCTCGATACAGCTTTTTCCCCCTGGAGCTGCGAGCCTTCCATAACAGGGGTTATTTCGACTTAAGGAGATAGCAATGAAATTTAGATATTCAGCATTAACAGTCGCACTTGTTTGCGCAATGGGTAGTCAGACATGGGCGGATGAAGCCGCAGCCAAAAAGTGGATCGATAGCGAGTTTCAGCCTTCCACTTTGTCCAAAGCCCAGCAAACGGCGGAGCTCAAGTGGTTTATCGATGCGGCTCAAAAGCTCAAGGCCAAGGGTGTCACGGAAATTAGCACGGTGTCTGAGACGCTCACTACGCACAACTATGAGTCAAAGACCCTCGCTAAGGCTTTTGAAGAAATTACGGGCATCAAAGTCAAACACGATGTGATCCAAGAAGGCGACGTGGTCGAAAAATTACAGACATCCATGCAGTCTGGCAAGTCGATTTATGACGGCTGGATTTCTGACTCCGACCTGATCGGTACCCACTACCGTTACGGCAAAATTCTGAACTTAACGGACTATATGACGGGTGCAGGCAAAGAGTGGACCAATCCAAATCTGGATGTCAAAGACTTTATTGGTACTAGCTTTACAACCGCCCCCGATGGCAAGATGTACCAGTTGCCCGACCAACAGTTTGCCAATCTGTACTGGTTCCGCGCAGATCTATTTGCCAAGCCCGAGCTAAAAGCACAGTTCAAGGCAAAGTATGGCTATGAGCTGGGTGTGCCACTAAACTGGAGCGCTTACGAGGACATCGCCAAGTTCTTTAGCAAAGACGTGAAGACGATCGACGGCAAGCCCATCTATGGGCATATGGACTACGGCAAAAAAGACCCCTCGTTAGGTTGGCGCTTTACGGATGCATGGCTATCGATGGCGGGCTCGGCTGACATTGGTATTCCAAACGGAAAGCCAATTGACGAGTGGGGGATTCGCACCTCGGCGGATGGCTGCACACCGCAAGGTGCATCCGTAGCTCGCGGCGGCGCTACCAATTCGCCAGCAGCGGTCTATGCGCTGACCAAGTACATCGACTGGATGAAAGAGTATGCACCTAAGGAGGCCATTGGCATGACCTTTGGTGAAGCGGGCCCTGTGCCAGCGCAAGGCCAAATCGCCCAGCAAATTTTTTGGTACACAGCCTTCACAGCTGACATGGTCAAGGCAGGTCTGCCTGTCGTCAATGCGGACGGTACACCTAAATGGCGTATGGCTCCTGGACCAAACGGCCCGTACTGGAAGCAAGGCATGCAAAATGGTTACCAAGACGTTGGCGCATGGACCTTTTTTAAGGATCACAATCCTAACCAAGTGGCGGCAGCTTGGCTGTATGCGCAGTTTGTAACCAGCAAGACCGTGTCTTTGAAGAAATCCACGGTGGGTCTGACCTTCATCCGCGACAGCGATATCCGCTCCGAAGCCATGACCAAAATGGCACCTAACCTAGGCGGGCTTGTAGAGTTCTACCGCAGTCCCGCACGCGTGGCGTGGACACCAACAGGCACCAACGTGCCAGACTATCCGAAGCTAGCTCAGCTGTGGTGGAAGAACGTTGCCGTAGCCGTAACGGGCGAGAAGACCCCCCAAGCCGCGATGGACAACCTAGCCAATGAAATGGACGACGTGATGGGCCGCCTAGAGCGTTCTGGCATGGCGGTTTGCCCGCCCAAGCTCAACGCCAAGTCTGACCCTAACAAGTGGCTAAGCGACAAGAACGCCCCTTGGAAAAAGTTAGCGAATGAAAAGCCAAAAGGTCAAACTATTGCCTATGACACGTTGATCACCGCATGGAAAAACGGCAAGGTTCGCTAACATCTTCGTTGTCAAAACCCATGCCCTAAAGGCTGGCCGTGTGGGCACATTTGCCACACGGCCTTTTTACTTGAGCTTAGCGGCCACTTCCGCCACGCGCGCTCCGTAGGCTTGTGCGGTATCCAAATCGCCTTGCGGAATATCAGCCGCAGGGCTAGTGGGTCCCACTTGCGCCATGACACCTGAGTAAGAACCCAGGCGGTTAATCGTGCCATCATTCAGCGCAGGTTGACCAACCCAAATCATGCCGTTTTGCATCGCCAGTGTGATGAAGTATTGAATGGTCGAGAGCTTGTCGCCACTCAGATTAGACGAGCAGGTGAAGCCGCCTGCGACTTTGTCTTTCCATGCGGATGTAAACCATCGTTTGCTGGTGGCATCGGCGAATTTTTTGAACTGCCAGCTTGCCATACCCATGTAGGTTGGGCTGCCCATGATGATGGCATCAGCAGCATCCACCGTGACCCACTGCGCCTCTGTCAAATGACCTTCTGCGTCAATAGCGACGAGCTCTGCGCCCGCGCCTTTGGCGACAAATTCGGCCACACGTGCGGTATGACCATATCCTGAGTGATAAACGACGACTGTTTTTGCCATGAGAGTTTCTCCTTAAAGGCGTTGATGAAAAATAAGCCGCAGCACCTCAGCCCTTGGGCAAGCTCAGGGCAAACGAATGGGTTTAAGCTGCCAGATCAAACACCAGCACTTCAGCGTTTCGAGCGTTTGCCAGCTCTAGCCTTGTCTCAGCCTCTAGCAAAGCGGCATCGCCGCCCGCTAAAGATTGACCGTTGACATTTAGTTCACCTTTGACCAAGTGAACATAAGCCTTGCGAGTGGGATCAAGCGCCAATTGCGCCGTCTCCGTCCCGTCAAATAAGCCTGCGTAAAGTTTGGCATCGGCGTGAAGCGTCACCGCGCCAGCGGCCTGCTCGGCCGCATCACCACTTGCAACCAATTTGAGATTGCCGCGCTTATCGCTTGGTGCAAATGTTTTTTGTTCATAGCTGGGCTTGATACCGAGCACGTTTGGCTCAATCCAAATTTGTAGCAAATGCGTGGTTTGACCCGCCGCATGATTGAACTCGCTATGCGTGACACCCGTGCCCGCACTCATGCGCTGCACATCGTGCGGTGGAATGCCTTTGACATTGCCCATGCTGTCTTTGTGCGCAAGGTCTCCCGCCAGCACGTAGGTCACAATTTCCATATCGCGGTGTCCATGCTCGCCAAAGCCCATGCCAGCGGCAATCCAGTCTTCGTTAATCACGCGCAAATTACCAAAGCCCATGTGCGCGGGATCGTAGTAACCGGCAAAGCTAAACGAGTGATAGCTCTTCAACCAACCATGATCGGCATAACCGCGTTCTTTGGATTTTCTTATCTTGATCATTGTGTTGTTCCTTATGTCCATCTTAATCGTTGGCGCTGAGGGCATTGTGCAATTCAAATATTTCATAATGCACAGCTTATGACTCGCTACATTGGTCGCTTTGCTCCATCGCCCACAGGGCCGCTTCATGCGGGGTCATTGGTGGCGGCGCTGGCAAGTTGGCTAGATGCGCGCGCGCACGGCGGACGCTGGCTCGTCCGCATAGAAGACGTGGACACACCGCGCTGCATAGCAGGCATGGACGAGATCATCCTCAATCAACTGACGGCGTTTGGCATGGTCAGCGATACGCCTGTGCGCTATCAATCGCAACGCACGGAGCGCTACGAGGCAGCGCTGGCGCAGTTGACAGCACAGAACTTGGTTTACCGCTGCTCATGCTCGCGCAGCCAAATAGCGATGCACGGATCTGGCATTTATCCAGGCACTTGCCGCCAAGCCTTACCCGCTGGACTTCCCAGAAGCACATCGCCTGCAAGCCAATACGCATACCGCCTGCGAGTGGGTGAGCAGTTGATAACTTGGTTCGACAGACGACTCGGCCCGCACACGCAAAACCTAGCCAAGGAGGTGGGCGACTTTGTGATCAAACGTGCCGATGGTTTGTTTGCCTATCAACTAGCGGTGGTCGTTGATGACCTTGCGCAAGGCGTGACGCACGTGGTTCGCGGCGCGGATTTAGCGGACAACACGGCGCGGCAAATCTTCTTGCAAGGCTTGCTGGACAAGGCTTACAGCAAGCACCCTGTGCAATATCTGCACGTACCGCTGGTGCTTGCCGCCGACGGAAAAAACTCTCCAAACAAAATGGCGCGGCGGCTTTAGATAGGCATAACCCCATGCGTGAACTCAACCTTGCGGCGACTCGCTTGGCGCTCTCCCAGCAAACTGAACCCATCCATTGCGCGTTACAGAACTGGACTCAAGAATGGCAACACCTATGGGTTAGCCCTAGGTCAGATTCAGCCTCGGCTGCTTAAACTGCTTTGCAACACACTTTTATTCAATCATTGCCAACAAGGAAACTATCTGTCATGACAACATACCGCGCTCGCTTATCGTTATCGCTGCTCATTGCGACGCTTCTGACAGGACTGAACACGCAGGCACAAACGCCCGCTCCAGCTATTCCAGACGCGATTGCAAGCGACCCCATTCGGCTGGGTTGGATGGTCGGCTCGCCGCCGCCGCCCGACAAAATCATTAACTTCGCAAGTGGTAATTTTTATTCATTCCCGCGTTTTCGCTGGTCGTTTTCTCACACGCGCCAATTAGGTCCCACTACTCAAGTCGCACGCGGTACGGGCGCGATCTCGGTGCTACCGAAAGCTGAGCGCAAAGACTTGGACAGTGTTTCCTTCAAAGTGCTGGGCAGCGACAAAACGCTGACATGGGGCGAGGCCTTCAACACCAATTACACCGATGGCGTCGTGGTGCTACACAAAGGCAAAATCGTTTACGAAAAATACGCAGGTGCGCTAACCGCCGAGGGCCAACACGTCGCGCACTCGGTGACCAAATCTTTCTTTGGCACGATTGGGCAAATGCTGGTTGCCGATGGCACGCTGAACGAAAACGCACTTGTTGCCGAATACGTACCCGAGCTAAAAGACACGGGCTTTGGCAACGCAACGGTGCGCCAAGTGCTCGACATGACAACAGGCATTCAATACTCGGAGAACTATGCCGACCCCAAAGCTGAAGTGTGGGAGCACATCCGCGCAGGCGGCGTGCTGCCGCGCCCACCCGGTTATGCGGGTCCCAAATCGTTTTATGAGTTTTTGCAAACCGTCAAAGCGCAAGGGGCGCATGGTGAAGCGTTTGCCTACAAAACCGTGAACTCGGACGCGCTGGGTTGGATCATTGCACGCGCCACAGGCAAATCGGTGGGTGACAATTTAACGGAGCGCATTTGGCGCAAACTGGGCGCTGAGCAAGATGCTTTTTTTTCGGTAGACAGCGTGGGCACAGAGTTTGCGGGTGGTGGACTCAATACAGGACTGCGCGACTTGGCTCGATTTGGCGAGATGATGCGGCTCAATGGCAAATTTAATGGTCAGCAAATTATTCCCGAAGCAGTCGTTGCCGATATCCGCAAAGGCGCAAACAAAGACCATTTTGCCAAAGCAGGTTACAAAAATTTGCCTGGCGCCAGTTACCGCAATATGTGGTGGGTACTGCACAACGAGCACGGCGCTTATGCGGCGCGTGGGGTTCATGGTCAAACCGTTTATATTGATCCCAAAGCTGACATGGTGATTGCCCGCTACGCCTCCTATCCGCAAGCGGCTAACGCTTTTAACGACCCCACCAGCTTGCCAGCGTTTGACGCACTCGCCAAGCATTTCATCGCGCACCCTTAAACTTGGGGGTATGCAGCAACCCGACCCACCCTATCAGCGCACCATTAGAAGTTTCGTCATCCGTGCAGGCCGTTTAACAACAGGACAAGCCAAAGCATTTGACACCTTTGGTGCGCAATTTTTAATTCCCTACCAAGCCACGCCGCTTGGTCTGAGCGCCGCGTTTGGTCGCGTAGCGCCCACCATTTTAGAAATTGGTTTTGGCATGGGCGAGGCCACAGCGCATATTGCCAGCAGTAGGCCTGGCGACAACTTCCTGTGCTGCGAAGTCCACGCGCCAGGCGTGGGCGCACTGCTAAAACGCGTGGGTGAACAAAGCCTTCGCAACGTGCGCATCATTCAACACGACGCGGTAGAGGTGCTAGACAATATGCTCGCAGACAGCTCGCTGGACGGCATCCATATCTTCTTCCCCGACCCGTGGCATAAGGCACGGCACAACAAGCGCCGTTTGATTCAAGCGCCCTTTGTCGCCAAATTGGCAAGCAAATTAACAGCGGGGGGCCGCATCCACTGCGCAACCGATTGGCAAGATTACGCGGAGCAAATTTTGGCGGTGCTCAGTCGCGAGCCAGCGCTCACAAACACAACGTCAAACGCGGATGGCTATGCGGATAAACCTGACTACCGACCACTCACCAAGTTTGAAAACCGAGGTCTCAAACTGGGTCACGGGGTTTGGGATGTGGTGTTTAAAAAGCGGTAGCCGATTAGCTCATCTTAAAAAAGCCAACGCCAGCCGAACCGCTACCCACCTCGTCCACAGTGGCTTCGCGCACCGCATGGACTTTCACCTCAAGGTCTAAGCTTATGCCGGCAAGCGGATGATTGCCATCAATCACCAAATGCTCAGGGTAGATATCGGTCACGGTATAGAACGCGTCTGGCGGCGCGTCTTTCAGCATCTCTTGCACGGGCGGATAGTCTTCGCGCAGGTCTTGCAGCGCGGTGCCGTCTAGGCTCATGCCGACCTCCACGCCTTTGGCAAAATCTTCTGGAAATGCCTCAAGTGGGATCAAAAAAATGAGCTTTTCATTAAAGTCCCCAAAGCCCTGCTCGGGTTCGATGTAGAGCTTCATTTTGCTGCCAACCAATTCGGCGCGCGGCTTGGCTTGCAGGGCTTGGTCAATCGGTGCCAGCAAATCGTCGCCGCCAACTAAAAACTCAACGGGCTCGTCGAGCACATCTAGCTCCTCACCCAAAGAGTCTTTCATCACCCATGTCAGCGCGGCGACAAAGGCGCCAGATGAGGTGTTCGCAAGTTCGTGTGCGTGTATCTGTGATTCGTTCATGGGACAATTGTCGCATCATGCACATTAACACCCCTTTGCAGTTGCTTGGAAACATCACGCCAGCCGAATTTATGGCGACGTATTGGCAAAAAAAACCACTCTTAGTGCGCGGCGCACTTTCAAAGCAAACACTTCACTCATTGCCTAGCCGAGAAGCCTTATCGGCTATGGCTTGCAAGCCAGATGCGGCCGCAAGGCTTATTCATAAAGGCTTAGGACGCACCACTAGTGGCTGGAGCTTAACGCATAGTCCTTTGAAGAAATTACCGTCTGCGCAAACTCCCAATTGGACAGCACTCGTGCAGGGCGTGGATGTCTTGGATGCCGCAACGCACGAGCTACTCAAGCAATTTCGTTTTATCCCCGATGCCCGTTTAGACGATGCCATGTTTAGCTTTGCCACCCCAGGCGGTGGCGTAGGACCACACTTTGACTCCTACGATGTCTTTCTATTACAAACCAACGGCAGCAGGCAATGGGCGATTTCTGCGCAAAGAAATTTAACGCTAGTGGAGGATGTACCTCTCAAAATTTTGGCTGATTTCAAACCCACCAAAAAATACATTCTCGAAGCGGGCGATATGCTGTATCTACCGCCGCGCTATGCCCATGAAGGAGTGGCCATCACGGTTGACTGCATCACCTGCTCTATCGGGTTTAGAGCGCCCAAGAAAATCGAGTTAGCACGCGAGCTGATGGACAGGCTCAGTGAAGATTTGGCTGATCGCATGGATGAGGCACTGCTCTACACCGACAAGCATCAAAGCGCAACGGACGCCCCCGCGCACATACCTGATGCGCTGCACGCCTTTGCACACGAGGCTTTGCAAGCAGCGCTAGGCAATAAGCTAGACCTTCAAATCCACCTAGGCGAGTACCTCACCGAGCCCAAGCCCGAAGTTTGGTTTCAAGCGAGTGAGCAGAAAATCGTTTGGTCAAAGATCCAACTCATCCAACTAAACGCGGCAACTCGCATGATGTTCGATAGCCATCACCTCTTCATTAACGGCGAGAGTTTTGCCGCCAGCGGCCCAGACGCCAAACTGATGCGCAAACTGGCGAATGAGCGCAAGCTGCTAGCAGCCGACCTAGCAAAAGCTAGCAGCGGCGCACGCGAATTACTAACCGAATGGTTGGCAGCGGGGTGGTGTCATGTTTAAAGAGTCAATCCTTCATGCAGGTTGACCCCTTTCAGCCCATTTTTCGCTCTTTCGTCGAGAGGAAAAATCCACTGCGGATCGCAGACGCATTGGTACGTGTGCCAGAACTATTTCGCGCCTCATGGGAGGCGGACAACATCGTTCCTGCGGCAGAAAAACTCATTCTCGTTACAGGAAGTAAAGGTAAGGGTACGGTTGCGCGGCAAATTGCATGGAATTTGCAAGCAAACGGCTTCCGTGTTGGCCTAGTCTTAAGTCCCGAGGAAAAAACGCATTTAGACCGTATTCGTTTCAATAATCATCCCATTCATTTAGCCCCATTTGAGGCGTATCTTCACAAGCAATTACCCGACTTAGAAGCGCGATTACGTGGTGCGCCGCCGCAAAAATATTTATCGCCAACAGGGATATTTTTGACCGTGGCACTGCATTATTTTGCGCAAACAAAACCCGATTGGATCGTCATCGAAGGCGGACGCGGCGTGCTATGGGATGAAATAGGTCAGCTGCGTGCCCGCATGGGTATCATTACAACGCTTTTACCCGAACACCTCACGGAACTGGGGGGCAGTTTTGAAGCCGTCATACGAGACAAAATGAGGCTGAGCCTGCAAGTGCAACAATGTTTTTGTGGGCCGCAAGCATGGCTTGCAATTGAGTCGCATCCAAGCTTCAAAGCAGCTTATCAAGCGACACCCTCCTTATGTGGTGCGGATTTGCCCCCGTCTCAACCCAAGCTGGATATAGGCAACCTTACTAAAAACTATCCAGCATGGTTTGCGCAACTTAGTCAACTCAGCCAAGAAGCGCTACACGCGCTGATCCCTCACGGTACTTATCAAAGCTACCCTACGCCTTCTTTTGGCTTTGTTCATACCCCTCATGGACAACTTTGGTATGAATCCGTTATTCATCATTTATCGTTAGATCCTGCGTTTATTCGAACACACATCGCCTCTTCGAGTTGTATTGTCATAGGTTTAACACCAGACAAAGATGCTGCCTCCATCGAGCAAACACTACGTCTCATGGGTTTTAAAGAGTTTTTCTTTTTCCATATCAGCTGGCATCCTACAACCGACGAGCAGACGATTGATGTGATACATCCTGATACGGCTCGGCTGCACGCCACGCTGAGCAAACTCATCGAGCAACATCAATCCGTTTATGCAATTGGCATTCAAACCTTCATCCGTTCCATTCGATTGGCATTCAAATTATGACCACGCACAACAATGCGATTACGTTGCATCTATCTTTTCGGATCTCTGAAAAAAAAGTGAGTGAGACGGGCACTCAGCTTGATCAATTGGTCAATCTCGAAACTGATTTTGAAAAACTAACCGATGACGTTTTTCACTCTTCACCCACGCCTCTAACCAAATTAACTGCAACATTTGTCGAGCAAGGCATGACAACCATTTTGATACACCAACTTGGTAAAGCTTTTTCGGCTTATCGGCCCATCGCCATTGCTCAGCAAACCATCGTCAAATTGACCGCCGACAACTTGATGGGCATTTATGAACTCATTGCTGCGAGTGCGTGGCTTCGCAGCACAAAAGACTTCGATCAAGTCGATGGAGCTGATTTAATCTTCATTTTGACGCTGAAGCCTGTTCAAGCAGAACCCCAGCACACCCTATCAAAACGACCTCATTTTGCAAATGACGCTTTGCGTTTTCTGAGGGACTTAGGTGTTATTCAAGCCACTTTTACGTGGTCTATCGCTGCCAGCACTCGTGCAGGGTTTTACACCTTTCCTGATACATCATTACCTGAGGATGCAAGAGAAGATCATGTACTCGCTTATCACGCAATCAGCGCTTACTTATTTTTAAACTACCTCACTTGCCTGCGGGTTGAACGACAACTGCTCAAGACCTCGCCCAATCAAAACTGGGATATCGCCTACAAAAAATCGATCTTGATTCAACGTCAATTGGTAACGATTCAAAAGTTTGCATTGCTCAAAAACAGAATCACACATAGCTCAACCTTGCTGACCCATTTTTCTAAACTGCTCACCGCTTTCCGAATCACAGAGCAACACCTTTATCTGAGTCAGCTAGCCAACGATGTCAAAAACCTATTGGAGGCTGAAAGTATTTACCGATCAACTAAGCGTATTGCCAGTATCCAATGGATTCTCTTTATTAGCACCGTTTTGAGCTTGTCCATTGCCATCAACGCAATCCAAATGAAGCCGTTTTATGAAGCCGACACAGCAAACACACTGATGCGCCCTGTGTTTTGGGTAGTCATTGGACTCGTGCTGGCGGGCGCGGGAATCATGAGTTATTTGCTCAGTCATGGCTCTTTAATCGCAAGCAAATTCAAGCTATGGCTGCGCCCTTTAAAAAAAGAAAGCGCCACATGAACCAGACACCATTTGAGTGGAAACGTATCCGAGATCATTACGAGAACAAGCCCATTAGCCTTGGGCTTGAGCGCATCGCAGCGTGCTACCAGCGGCTTGACAGCCCAAGGCCCGCACCAGTTGTCATCACAGTCGCAGGCACGAATGGCAAAGGCTCCACTTGCGCCATGCTCAGCAGCATCTTGCGGCAAGCGGGTTACCAAACAGGCATCTACACTTCACCGCATCTTGTGTCCTTTCACGAACGCATTCGAGTGAATGACACATCCGTGAGTGACGAGACGCTTAATCAAGTGTTTTTAGCGGTGGAGCAAGCTGATCATGATGCCGTACTCACCGCATTTGAAGTCGATACATTGGCGGCTTTTTTAGCATTTAAAAAAGCCAACTTAGACGTGGCCATCCTCGAAGTGGGTCTTGGTGGGCGCTTAGACGCAACCAACATCATCAGCGCCGACTGCGCCATCATTACCAGCATCGACCTTGATCACACCGAGCTACTTGGGCACACGCGCGAAGCCATTGGGTTTGAAAAGGCCGGCATCATGCGTGCGGGCAAGCCCGTCATTTGCAGCGACCCGCTACCGCCGCACAGTATTGGCCAACACGCCGCCGATTGCGGCGCTGACCTTTGGCTGGTGGCACGCGATTTTCATTTAGGCGGCGACAAGCAGCAGTGGTCGTGGGCAGCCAGCGAAGCACGTGGTCGCCGGCAATACCACGGACTGGCTTACCCTGCACTGCGCGGCGCGAATCAGCTGATCAACGCGGCGGGGGTGCTGGCCGCGCTGGATGCCATTCGTCCACTGCTACCCGTGACGGCGCAAGCCGTGAGGAATGGCTTAGCGTTTGTGGAGTTGCCTGGGCGTTTTCAAATCATCCCAGGTCAGCCCACCCTCGTGCTAGATGTGGCGCACAACCCGCATTCGGTAGCGGCACTGACTGCGAACCTAGACGCGATGAGTTATCACCCGCGCACCCACGCCATATTTGGCGCAATGGCGGATAAAGATTTAACGGCCATGCTTGCCAAAATCTCACCGCTTATCGACTCTTGGTATGTCTGCGATTTGCCCACGCCACGCGCCGCGACAGCGACGGCGTTGCAAGCGCACATTGAGGCCATGCTGACTATGGAGAAAAAGCGCATCCATACGCCCAGCATCTCGCTACACAGCACGCCGCAGGCAGGGCTAAGCGCAGCATTCTTAGCGGCCGACCCCACTGATAGAATCGTCGTGTTTGGCTCATTTTTTACGGTAGGCGGTGTGCTGGAACATGGACTGCCATCACTCGCCGCACCTCATCTCACCTAGCGTCGCCCCCCTAGCTTCATGACTGACCCTCACAACCCTAACAACCCCCACAGCCCCCATGTCGTTGCGCCGTCCGACTTGGATCGGCTACGCCGCCAAGCTCGCCAGCGCTTTATCGGCGCATCCGTACTTGTCTTTCTAGCCGTGGCAGGATTGCCATTTTTACTGGACTCCAAACCGCGCCCCCTGCCCGCAAGCGTTGCTATCGAGATTGCCGCCACAGCATCGCCAGCTTCTGCGCCAGCAAGCTTGGCAACCGAGCAAGCGCCAACGAGCACGCAAGCGCCAACAATCGCGCAAGCTCCAACCAGCACGCAAGCTGCCACGGTCACGCCTACGCCAGCCGTGTCAGCTCCATCAGCGCCGTCAGCTCCGTCAGCTCAGTCAGCTCAGTCAGCGCCACCAGCAGCGGCGAACCCACCGCCGCCCTCAGAGCCTGCCGCGCAAGCTGAGCCGTCCGCAAAACTGCCCGCAGCAGAGCCATCGCCCCCTACTGCACCAGCCCCCACAGCGCAAGACACTGCGGGGAAATACATCATTCAAGCGGGCTCATTTACCGAGAAAGCCAAGCTAAACGATGTCATCGCCAAACTCAGCAAAGCAGGTTTCAAACCCTACACGCAGGATGCTCTTGCTAAAGACGGTACGCACCGCACCCGTGTTCGGCTAGGGCCATTTGCCACGCAGCAAGAAGCCAACCGAGCCGCTGCGCGTATCCATAAGCTGGGCATTAAAACAATTGTTTTGAAACCATCAACTTAAATTCAAATGAACTTCAAATGAACTTCAACACGCTTGACTACGTTTGCCTTGGCGCACTGGTGCTGTCATGCCTAGTCGGCGTTTGGCGCGGGTTTGTGCAAGAAACCATGTCGCTCGTGGGTTGGTTTGCGGCATTCTTTGCGGCGTATGCATTTGCCGATCGGCTTGAGCCATACCTCACCGCAGCCGCTGCAGGTGACACCACGCGCTACGCGCTGGCTTTCGGACTCCTCTTTATCGTCACGTTGATTGTGTGGGGGGTGCTTACCGTCATCCTCAAAAAGACATTGGGCGCTGTCGGCTTAGCGCCCTTAGATCGGTTGCTAGGCGGCGTCTTTGGTGCGCTGCGCGGGGCTGTTATTTTGCTATCGCTCGCTTCATTTTTAAGTCTCACCCCGATTGACTCTACCGAGGTTTGGCAATCATCTTTAGCGGTTAAGACGGCCAAAGCGGTGGCTCACTCGCTGAAACCTTTCTTGCCAGCATCGGTTGCGGCCTTTATTCACTAATCAACATCTATCTATGTGCGGCATCACTGGTATCGTTCAATCTCCTTCTGACGCAACGCCCCTCAGTCAAACGCTGTATGACGCCATGCTGCTGTTGCAGCACCGTGGGCAAGACGCGGCGGGCATGGCAACGCTAGAGGACGCGGGAGGCGGACACCGCATTCATTTGCACAAAGGGCGTGGCATGGTGCGCGATGCATTTCGCACGCGCAATATGCGTAATTTGGTCGGCAAAATTGGGCTGGCGCAAGTGCGCTATCCCACCGCAGGCGATGCGTATAGCGAAGCCGAAGCACAGCCCTTTTATGTGAGTGCGCCGTTTGGCTTGGTGCTGGTACACAACGGCAACCTGACCAACGCTGCCGCGCTACGCGACGAGCTGTTCCGCACCAACCACCGCCACACCAACACCCGCAGCGACTCCGAAGTGCTGCTGGGCGTTTTAGCGGACGAGCTAGAAAAAGCCACGCGCGGCATCAACCTCATGCCAGAGGATGTCTTTCGCGCGGTACACGGCGTACACAAACGCATTCGCGGCTCGTATGCTGTGATCGTGCTGATTGCAGGGCACGGCCTGCTCGCCTTTCGCGACACCTACGGCATCCGCCCGCTATGCCTTGGCATGGATGCACAGGGCTCGCAGATGCTGGCAAGCGAATCGGTTGCCCTGGAGGGCACAGGGCATAAGCTTGTGCGCGACATTGCCCCTGGAGAAGCCGTATTTATTGACACGCAGGGCATGCTCCACGCCCAGCCTTGCGCTGCGGTCACAAGCCTGAATCCTTGCATTTTTGAATACGTTTATTTAGCGCGTCCTGACTCCGTGATGGACGGTATCTCGGTCTATCAAGCAAGGCTCAACATGGGCAGAACGCTTGCCAAGCGGGTGATCTCCACCGTGCCGCCCGATCAAATTGACGTGGTGATTCCCATTCCAGAATCCAGCCGTCCCAGCGCCATGCAGCTGGCGCAGTTGATTGGTAAACCGTACATCGAAGGCTTTGTCAAAAATCGCTACGTCGGTCGCACCTTCATCATGCCTGGGCAAGCCATGCGCAAAAAATCGGTACGGCAAAAACTAAACGCCATCAACAGTGAATTTGCAGGCAAAAACGTGCTGCTGGTTGACGACTCCATCGTGCGCGGCACAACCAGCCAAGAGATTGTGCAAATGGCACGCGAAGCAGGCGCTAAAAAAGTCTACCTCGCCAGC
Organism: Cytophagales bacterium; assembly: GCA_030054145.1. Lineage (GTDB taxonomy): Bacteria > Pseudomonadota > Gammaproteobacteria > Burkholderiales > Burkholderiaceae_C > JASGCK01. The sequence goes on along the minus strand of JASGCK010000003.1, from coordinate 66,714 downwards.
GCCGCGCCGCCCGTGCGCTTTCCCAACGTCTACGGCATCGATATGCCAAGCGCCCAAGACCTGGTTGCAAACGGCAAAACCGTCGCCGAAATAGAAGCCCATATCGGCTGCGATGCCTTGATTTATCAAGACTTAGACGCGATGCGCAGTGCTATCTCCAGCCTCAACACCGATGTGCAAAACTTTGATGCCTCGTGCTTTGATGGCGTGTACGTAACGGGCGATGTGGATACCGCGTCCATTGCTAAACTTAACGCTGAACGGACTTAAATCATGACTAGCACAACCAAACTCCACTTCGACACACTGGCCGTTCGCGCCGCTGTTGCGCCTAGCCAATACGGCGAAAACTCTGAGGCGCTCTACCTCACCAGTGGTTACGTGCAGGGCACGGCGCAGCAATCGGCTGATCGCTTTGCTGGGCTGGAAGAGGGCTACACCTACTCGCGCGGCGGCAATCCAACCGTCACCAGCATGGAGCTGCGCCTAGCTGCACTGGAGGGCACGGAGAGTTGCATCGCGACATCAAGCGGCATGAGCGCCATCATGCTGCTGTGTTTTAGCTTGCTCAAAAGCGGCGATCACGTGGTTTATTCGCAATCTGTTTTTGGCTCTACGCTCAAACTAATCGGCTCGGAGTTCGCACGTTTTGGCGTGGAGTCCACCACAGTGCCGCAAACCGATTTAGCGGCTTGGCAGCAAGCCGTGCGCCCAAACACCAAGCTGCTGTTTGCCGAAACGCCCACCAACCCTCTGGGCGAAGTGTGCGATATAGCCGCTTTGGCGGATATTTCCCACCGGGCAAATGCACTGCTCGCCGTGGACAACTGCTTCGCAAGCCCCGCGCTGCAACGCCCCACGGAGTTTGGCGCGGACATCGTGATGCACTCGGGCACTAAATATTTGGATGGTCAAGGCCGCGTGATGGCAGGCGCTTTGTGCGCGTCCACAGCCATGGTCAAAGAGAAATTTTTGCCTGTGATGAAAAACTGCGGCATGGTGCTCTCGCCCTTCAACGCATGGGTCGTTTTAAAAGGCATGGAGACTCTCTCGCTGCGTATGCGGGCGCAAAGCGAGCAAGCTTTGGCGCTGGCGCACTGGCTAGAGAGGCACGCCGCTGTTGCAAAAGTTTATTACCCAGGCCTGAGCAGCCACGCCCAGCATGACCTGGCGATGCGTCAGATGTCGGGCTATGGCGGCGCAGTTCTCTCGTTTGATGTCACGGCCGCATCACCCGAGCAAGCGCGCGCACGCGCCTTCACCGTGCTCGACAACTTGCAAACCGTGTCCCGTTGCACCAACCTTGGCGATACCAAAACCTTGCTCACGCACCCTGCCAGCACATCGCACGGGAAACTATCAGAAGCCCAGCGCCAAGCCGCAGGCATTGGTCAAGGACTAATCCGTGTGGCTGTTGGACTTGAGCATTTGGACGATATCCAAGCAGATTTGCTGCGCGGTTTTGAGGCGCTGCTTTAAGCCAACTCAGCCGCCACATCCGCCTCAGCCTCAGGCCATAGAGACGGAAAATAAAACCGCAGTGCGTGCAGCGGAATGCCAAACCGCACAGCACCTTGCGGCGTATCACTTTTGAGCAAGCCACGCTGCACAAGGGCTGTCAGCACATCGGTCGCAATTCGATCACCAAGTCCCATCATGGCTTTAAACTCCCCGCGCGACAGACTATGCCCGCCCAGCCACAAGTAATGTAGCGGTCTAATCGCCTCCATTCGCACACCCGAGCGCAGCGTATGCTGCTCAAAACTAAGGGCAGCCGCCATGCGCTGCTCCATCGTTGACAGCTTGAGCAAACCACGCATCAATTGAATTTGATCAAGGCAAAGATCCAGCGCGTAATCCATCCAAGCGATGAGGGCGGACTCACTCAAATTGCCGCGTCCATCCAAGTCGCCGCGCCTAGGCTCATCAGCTCTAGCTAAAAGTTCATAGTAGCGATCTACCGTTCTAGCAAAGCCGCGCAGCGGCGACCACAAGCCACGCGTCAAACCTTGCGCAAAAAGCATGGTGTGGGTATGAAGCCGCATCACGCGGCCATTGCCATCCGCAAACGGATGAATCCAACCAAGACGTTGATGCGCAGCAAGCGCTGCCAACAAAGCCGCCTCGCCCCGCCGCACGCCGCCGTAATACTCAGTCCAACGAGATAAAAACAACGGCAAACTCTTAACCGTCGGCGCAACGTGCTGCCCAACTTGCACCTCTTGCTGACGGAAGACCCCAGCAGTAGCAGTAGCAGTAGCAGTAGCAGCACCGTCGCCGTCGTCAGCCGCAAATAACTGATGGTGTAGGTAGCACAGTAATTCAGCGCTATACAGTTGCACTCCCGTCAAAGCCACACCTGATAAGGCTTGCGCCGCTAAATGGCGCTCTACTTCGCGCTCAGCAAGCATGTGCCTCAAAGCCAATTTTTGCTTATTGGCAATAACCGCATCATGTGAAAAATCTTTTCGAAGTGCCTGCTCAATTTCTAGCGGACGTGTGTGCTGTCCTTCGATGCGATTGGTGTAATAAGCATTCATGCCGCGCAACAATTCGCGCAACTCATCGGGAACCGGCTGCGCCACCAACTCAGTCGCCGCACGCATCACATCATGTGCTTTGGATAGTAGATCGCCTTGTTTGAACTCGCTAGGAAGTAACGGCTCAAACTGATGAATAGAAGTGTAGAGTTTGTATTGCATTTCGGCATATTTTATGCCAACTTATAGAAGCACGTAACTATTTGATTTTATATCAATAAAATAAACTTTTTGAGATAAAAATGCCAACAAATATGCTCACTTAATTGCCCATTTAATTGCCAACCAAATCGCTTACTGTTTCGCCATTTCCGCCTCTTGCAGCGTTCGCCACATGGTTTTGCCTGCGCCGTTTTTGGGCAATGCGTCCATCAATTCGATGATTCTGGGCGCTTTATACGTTGCCATATTATTTTTGCACCACGCAACGATATCGCTCTCTGAGACCCGCCCCTTATGGCTTTGGCGTAGCACCACAAAAGCTTTTACGGTCTCGCCGCGATACGCATCACGGCTGGCCACAACGCAGGCCTCGGCAATGGCTTCGTGCTTAAACATCAGGGCTTCCACCTCCGCTGGCCAGACCTTAAACCCGCTTGCGTTGATCATGCGTTTGAGGCGGTCGGTCATAAAAAAGTAACCATCCTCATCCATTCGTCCGATATCGCCTGAACGGAAAAATCGTTTGCCAGCAAACTCAATAAACGCATCGGCAGTGGCATCGGGACGCTTCCAATACCCGCTAAATATTTCTGGGCCATGCATGATGATTTCGCCTTGCTCACCAACCGCACACTCTTGTTTGGTGTCAGGATTCCACACCCGCGCATCGGTGCTCATAAACGGAATGCCAAGGCATTGCTGCTTAGCCCGATCAGGAGGGTTGCTGTGGCTGGGCGCAGCCGTTTCGGTCAGTCCATAACCCTCCACATACACCAAGCCGTAAGCATCTAACAGCCGCTGCGCCACAGCAGCTGGCATAGCAGCGCCGCCGCCGCCAATGTTGACCAAGCTCGTTAAGTCATAGTCGGCAAAATGGGGTGAAGCCAATAAATCCATCACCATCGTTGGAATATTCGTCCAGTGCGTGACGCGGTGTTTGGAGATCAGGCGACCCGCAAAATCACGATCCCAACGCGGCATAACCACCAAGGTTGCGCCTTGCAAAATGCTGGAGTGCAAAACGCTGACCATGCCCGTGATATGAAACATGGGTACAACCACCAACCCAACAATTGCCGCGCTGGCATTGCCCCACAGGCCCGAGCTAATGGCGTTATGCATGATGGAGCGATGCGTATGCTCGCAACCCTTGGGCAGCCCTGTTGTGCCGCTGGTGTAAGGCAAGATAGCCAAATCCAATGGACGCGCACGATGCACAGGCAATGCCGCCGCAAGCTTTGCTGCATCGACCTTTGATGCATGCATGATGTGCGCCCACGTATGGACAAGGCTTCCCGCCGTGCCCGCACGCGCAGCCAATGCGGGCGCGGCATGGGGGGCCAAGAGCCACGGCAGCCAAGCGTCGGGCGGCGCATCCGAACCCGTCACGCCCAAGTCACACTCATCGCTGAATTGGGTCGTAATTAAGTGCGCCAAACGCAGCGCTGGCTCCAAGGCATTGCTAGCCGCAGCTAACTCGGCCGCCAGATCAGCCGTGGTTACAGCCACGCGCGTATCGGGGTCGATGATGTAGTGCTTGAGCTCCTCCGCTTTATTCATCGGATTCACAGGAACAACCACCGCGCCCAGCCGCAAAATAGCAAAATGCGTCACGATCAGTTGCGGGCAATTTTGCATAGCCAGCACCACCCGATCCCCCGCCTGCACACCGAGTTGATGCAAGTACGCCGCCATGCGCAGCGCCTTGTCCGCTAATTGCGCATAGGTCATGTGCGTACCCAAAAACACAATCGCGTCTTTGCTTGGATAACGCTGGGCTGAACCCTCTAGGTTATGCCACAGAGATGTTTCGGGCAGCGGAATCGAATGCGGTAAGCGTTTAGGCCAATGCTTGAAATGTGGGCGATCAAGAGGCGCGGCGTGTGTAGTATTCATGCCCCCATTTTTATCGCAAGCAACTAATTCACGTGATGTGGTTTTCCCTAGCGGGACAGCGGGTGCTAGCTACGCCAAGGACGCCATCAGGTAGCAGGTGTCAATTTTGTCGGGGACAACATCACACGAAAGCCTACGTCGTTGCCCCAATCATCAAGAAACGCCCCGGGACGGTACGACACCCGTGCGTTCTCAGGAACGTCGATCCAAGAGCCACCGCGCAAAGCCACGAGCTCTGAATCTTGCTGCTTTGATTGAAAAATAAGCTCACGTTCTTTTTCTAAAGGTTCAAGCATAGAGTTATTTGGCTCGTATAGATTGTTTTGCCACTCCCACACATTGCCCGCCATATCTAGCAAACCCAATGGATTGGGTGCGTAGCAGCCTACGGCGCTGACGCGACCAATTTCCTCGTCGATATTGGCATACTGCTTTACAACACTAGCATCATCCCCCCATACCCATTGATGCGAATGAATACCAGACCCCGTGGCTAATTGCCTTGCAGCCCTTTCCCAATAAGCCTCGGCGGGCAAACTAACTTGGTAATTAGCAAGTTCGGGGCGCTGCGCTATGTCACTCTGCAATTGCGCATTTAGCCAACGTGCATACGCCCTTGCTTCAAACCAAGTGACGCCATGCACAGGGCGGCTACCGTAGGCACGCTGCTCCTCCCAGTCCCATGGCAGCCGGCGGTCTTTGCCGCTACGCCTCGCTAAATACTCCTCGTACTCCATCTGTTCCACTTTGCTATCAAAGCGCCCTTGCACCCAGTCCCAGCCTTGTGCATCCCACCACTGGGTATGCGTTGCTTCGCTATATCCACCCGCTTCTATAAAGGCGGCATATTGGTCAACCGTGGTTAGCGTCCGCGCCATATAAAACGGCGCTTTGCCTAAATCAATAGCGCGAGGTTGGTTGTCCTTCTCATTTGCCTCACCCAGCGTGTATTCGCCCCCCGCTACGCGCACAAAGCCCACTATTGGCTCTTGCTTAGCCGTGTTCTTACGCCAGCGGTCTTTCAATAAATAAAACCGCGTTGGCTCAAAGCGTTTGTCTTGCGCGAGCAGGCTGCGCACATCGGCATAACGCGCTGCTAGCTTGGGGTTTGGCGTTGGGGTATTTACGGCGCTTGGGATCAGTGCGTCGCCATCGTTGAGGTCCTGGACTAAGCTCCAAAATTTTTCACCATCTTCTTTGGCAAGATAGGGAGCTAAATGCACCAATCCACTGAGCAAAATGGTTGGTTTTTCTTTTAACAAATTGCCAGAACTCTCGTTTATCCATGCGTTTAGTAAATGATGCAAGGCGGTGCTGTTGGTCTTACTTAATACTTTGCCTTCATACTCTTTTGTCTTTAGTATGTCTGCAATCTCGCTTTGCACACCGAGGTCACGAGAAGTCATACGGTCAAAAAGTGTGTCAATCAACGACTGTGGCAAAGATAGACGTTCGCGCCGTTCCTGGCTAATCTCTAAGGGTGTGCCAGTCTCCAATTCCTGCTTGCGATAGCCCCACGTTTTTGTTTCGTCACTTAAATATGCAAGGTACAACCGAATTTGTAGTTGCGTTGCCGCTGTTTGCGGTACGTATTGCGCCAACGCCGTCAGCAATTTAAATGGATTAAAGGCGTGCCGCTCAATTTTTAAGTGCTCCACCAAACGCTCAGCTAACGGTAGCCTGACTTGCTGCGCTGCATAAACATGACCTCGCGCCAAAGTTGCAATAAATTTAACGCTGGACTGATGGTCATAAGGCGCATCTTGCCCCGTCCCCTCACCCTTAAAAAAACTTGCCCATTGCCACAACCTCATTTCGGCAACGTCGCTACTGTCCGCAAGCAAATCGTCGCCCGAATAAAAAGCCAAGAGCAAACTCTTAAACGTCGTTTCGCGTCGGCGAAATACGCGATAAAGCTCGGGCTGAAAGAGTTGAAAAAGCAAAAGCGCAAATACAATTTTTCTGTCGATTGGTTGGCTATTTTGTATGTTCGGCAAGGGCTTGATGCTGTGGATTCGGTACATCAACTCGATTGCTCTCTCCAACTTACGCGGCACATACTGGTCAAACGCTGCTAGCAACAAAACCGTTAAATCGGTGGCTCGTTCATCTAGTTTTCCATCTTTAACAGCGGTGCGCAAATCAGATGACTCCATCGGATAGCCCCATCGAAAAAATAAGCGCTCATCTTGTTTCGCTTTATCCTCCGCAGACAATTCAGCAGCAAGTTCAGGCTTTAACGAAAACTCTTTTTCACGTACAAAATGCTGTGCTTGCAGCGCAGTCAACGCTGGCAAGCGAAACGGCACATGGACAATCTTCTCAAGATATTCAAACCCCGTAATTGGCATTTCAGGTTTTTTATCTTGCAGCTTGTACTCTTTGTAGCGATGTCCAATGCCGCGCTCAATCACCTCGTCGTCTAGCGCTAGCACAAAGGCGAAGCTTTCAACATTAAAAATCGTTTTAATCAGCTCTAAGGTTTTCACCGCATTTTCGGGGAGGCAACGGTCTAGGTCGTCGATGAAGATGACGAAGTTGATGCGTGTGTTTTTGGTAAGTTCATCAAGCGCTAGCTGTTCTTTGAAGCATTCGTTTCCTGCTGGACGAGTTAGGTTTTTGAGTAGTTCGTTGATTCGATAAAAGTAATGACCATCATTTGTGTGTTTGAGGACATCTTTATTTTTGTTTGCTTGTTGCGCACGACTAGTCTCCCCTGCAACTGCGCCCGCATCTTCAATGTTTTTTAGCCAATCCTCGGGTAACTCTGGCAATTGCACGCTAACGCCAAACACGCTGATACTTCCAAGCAAGCGGCGAACCCATGGATAAATCATTTTTGTAACTTTGGCAGCCTTATTCACAACCTCGACTCCCTTAGTCACCCTCCCAGTTGTTGCTTTGGCAGTCTCGATCAGCGCCTTCACGACTCCATCTTCTTGTCTGAGTGCATCCTGAAGCGCGACCACAATATGCATCATCAGTGGCACGTGCAAATGCTCTTCATACTCGTACTTCCACGGTTGAAAAAACACGGGTACGGTCAAACCAAACCCTTTATCTGCCTGACGATTTTTTTGTTGATCTTTAAGGGCCTTGTTTGCTTTGTCTTGTAGCAACGACAGCAGCTTAGACTTCCCCGCCCCCCACTCCCCAAAGATACCCACGACCAGTGGGTCATCGCCCAGTGTGCCAGTTCGCTGATCTTTTGCTAATGCCGACTGAATGCGTGCCCACAGCGAATTTGCGTATGCGCCGTAGCCTAGATGGTCGTTGTCGTTGTTGGCGGCGCTGGGTTGTTGGTCGTCTGGCATAGGGATGTCTTTGCTTTAAAAAACCGCATCTTAATCAAACGGAATCACTCTCTTGCAGTCTCGCGGCTACTTTAAATGCCGCAGCGGATGTGCGCTCTCGCCTTGTCTGCTGGCTTGCCACGGACTCACGAAATAGGCGTTCACCATCGCGGGGGTGATGTCCTCTACCCGCGCGGGTTGCCACTGGGGTGCGTGGTCTTTGTCGATGACTAGCGAGCGAATGCCCTCTACCGTGTCGCTGTGCTTTTGCGGCGTACCTGCAAAGCTATGGAACACCATATCGCGCTCCATGCGTAAATCATCGGCAAGGCTCATGTGCCGTGCTCTTTGGATTTGTTCTAGGGTGACGGCAAGCATCAAAGGCGAGTTTTTTTGCAGCTTGGCAAGCGCTGCCTGCGCCCAATCGGAATCATCGGCTTGCAGGGATTGAACGATGGCTTGCAATGTGCTGTGCGCAAAATGCTTTTGCATGAAATCGAAATGCGCAACCATTCCGTTTGCCCAGCGCTTGCCCGAGGGCTGCTCTTGGCTGCTTGACTTAGGCAAGCTCAGTCCTTGCGAGCTTTGCAAAAATCCTTGCGGATCACGCCAGATAGTTGGCAAGTCTTTTGACGCAACTAACACGTCCGCAAGCCCTAGCGCCACGGCTTCTGACCCTTTGAGCATTTGCCCTGTGAGCGCCAAATACTCGCCTACGCCTACGGCGCTATTGGCAGCGCGGCTCAAGAAGTAGCCGCCGCCTACATCGGGGAATAAGCCAATCGCCGTTTCGGGCATTGCCATGCGGGTAGCGTCGGTGACGATGCGTGTGCTGGCGCCTTGCGTAAGTCCCATGCCGCCGCCCATGATTACGCCGTCCATGACAGCAACTACGGGTTTGGGATAGTGGTGAATCAGATGATTGAGTGTGTACTCTTCGGTAAAAAATGCTTCTAACGAATCGCGATTGAGCGCAGCGCTTGGCTGGGAATAAACCGCTTCGTGAAAGTAGCGAATATCGCCACCCGCACAAAAAGCACCAAATGGTTTGAACTCGCCCGTTGCGCGGTCTTTGCTCATGCCGCGCATCAGCACATGGGTGATGGATGCGTCGTCGCGCCACGCCACAAGCGCCGTGGCAATCGCACGAATCATGGCAAGCGACAGTGCATTTAACGCACTCGGGCGATTGAGCGTTAAGCGAGCAATCCCGCCTTGGACTTCGGTGAGCACATGACGGTCAATCGCGCTCATCTTTCATTCCCCAAACAACGTTGCCGACTAGTGCCACCAACACCAATGCGCCGCCCGTTAGCACTTGATGCGAGGGCACTTCGCCAATAAAAATCCAAGCCCACGTAATACCAAAAACAATCTCTAACAGCGACAACAGCGCAGCTTCCGTCGCCTTTAAAACACGCGAAGCGATGACCGCCAACGAGCACGGAATCGCCAATTGAAACAAACCCAAAAATCCTAGCCAAGCCACGTCATGCGTGGTTGCTTGCAGCGGAAAAGCAAAGGGCAGCATCATCACACTTGACAGTACCGCGCCAAGAAAAACACCTGGCACTAAATCAAGACTGGCGCTGCTTGTCTGCGCTGGCTTCATTTGCTGAATCTGCGCATTCGTCCAAATGATGGAGGCACAAGTGGGCACTAAAAGCGCAATCAAACAACCCGCGATGTCACTGGGTTTGCCAACGGCAAATTGCGACCAAAACATATAGCCAATGCCAAACGCAGCCAAGCCAACTGCTGCATAAGTACGCCCAGGCAAGCGATGCCCCGTTACAAGCCGCGACACCAAAGCCGTTAGCAAAGGGCCTGCCGCCAACGTAATCAGGACGTTTGCAACCGTGGTGAGCACTAGCGCAATCATGAAGGCGCTAAACATCACGGCCCAGCAAACACCCGCAGTCCACAGTGCCGCGCTACGCCAAGGCACTGTTTTGTACCATTGCCTGCCGCGCATCAAAGGCAGCAGGCCAAGCAGTGACAGCGCCGTAAAAAAGCTACGCCAAAACGTCACCTCAAAGCTTTGCGCCGAATCAAGTTGCTTCGTGACAACCCCTGCCGTAGACCACAGCAAAGGACACAGCACCATGAGCGCGACCGCTCGTGCGTGGGTCAGGTTAACGACCTGCTTTTTTGCGCTCATGTTCTTTCAGGAACCGTTTACGCAAACGCACGCTTTTTGGCGTGATTTCGACCAGTTCGTCTTCCTCAATAAATTCAACGCCGTACTCAAGCGTGAGGTCAATTGGCGGGGTGATTTTGATCGCGTCTTCTTTGCCGCTGACGCGGAAGTTGGTCAACTGTTTGGTGCGCGTGGCGTTCACCACCAAATCGTTATCACGGTTGTGAATGCCAACAATCATGCCTTCGTACACAGGGTCGTTGGCTTTTACAAACATACGGCCCCGCTCATCCAATTTGCCCAGCGCATAAGTAAAGATTTCGCCATCGTCCATCGAAATGAGCACGCCGTTTTTACGGCCGCCAATCTCGCCTTTGTGCGGCTCGTAGCTATCAAAAATATTGGAGATGAGTCCAGAGCCACGCGTTAAGTTCAAAAATTCATTGGTAAAGCCAATCAAGCCACGCGCAGGGATGCGGTACTCCAAGCGCACACGACCGCGCCCATCGGACTCCATGTTCACCAGCTCACCCTTGCGTTCACCCAGTGCCTGCATCACGCCGCCTTGGTGGATTTCTTCAACGTCTGCGGTGACAAGTTCAATCGGCTCATGCCGTTCGCCATCCTTATCACGAAACACCACGCGCGGCTTAGAGACAGCCATTTCGTAGCCTTCGCGGCGCATATTCTCAAGCAAGATCGTCAAGTGCAATTCACCACGACCCATGACTTGGAAGATGCCCTCTTCGTCGGTTTCATTCACACGCAGCGCCACGTTGTGTTGCAGCTCTTTTTGCAAGCGATCCCAAATTTGACGGCTGGTAATGTACTTGCCTTCACGCCCTGCCAACGGGCTGGTGTTGACGCAAAAGTTCATCGTTAGCGTGGGCTCATCCACTTTGAGCATCGGCAGCGGCGTGGGTGTGATGGGGTCGGTCACCGTCACACCAATACCAATATCCGCAATGCCGTTGATGAGCACAATGTCACCGGGCCCCGCTTCCGTGACTTGCACGCGCTCCAGGCCTTGGAACTTCAGCACTTGATTGACGCGGCCTTTCACAACCTTGCCATCAGATCCCTCCATCACCACCACATCCATCATCGGTTTGACCGTGCCTTGGCTGATACGCCCGACGCCGATACGACCCACAAAAGTAGAGAAATCAAGCGCGGAAATTTGTAATTGCAGCGGCGCGGCAGGATCACCCTTTTGCGCGGGAACGTGTTTTAAAACCGTGTTGAAGAGCGCCGACATATCCGGTCCCCACTGCTCGCCCGGTTTGCCTTCTTCGAGTGATGTCCAGCCGTTAATGCCCGAGGCATAGACCACAGGAAAATCCAGTTGTTCGTCGGTTGCGCCCAGCTTGTCAAACAAATCGAACGCCGCGTTCACCACAAAATCAGGACGCGCACCGGGCTTATCGACTTTGTTCACCACCAAGATTGGACGCAGTCCAAGTGCCAACGCTTTCTTTGTGACAAAGCGCGTTTGCGGCATGGGGCCTTCTTGCGCATCAATCAGCAGCACCACGCCGTCCACCATCGAGAGCGCACGCTCCACTTCGCCGCCAAAGTCCGCATGGCCTGGGGTATCGACGATGTTGATGTGCGTGCCTTCCCAGCTCACGGCACAATTTTTCGCCAAGATGGTAATGCCGCGCTCACGCTCAATCGCGTTGTTATCCATCACGGTATCCACAATCTTTTCGTGATCGGCAAATGTGCCCGATTGACGCAGCAACTGATCAACCATCGTGGTTTTTCCGTGGTCAACGTGCGCAATGATGGCAATGTTTCTAATTTGTTGTCGCATTTTTTTCTTCTCTCTTACTTTAAAAAATAGTCCTAAATGTCGTCATTTCCACGCAAGCGGAAATCCATGTTTTGTATCTGCCCAATATCCAAAGGACTGAGCAAGCGGGTTGGAATTAACTCTCCCGCCTTAGTGTGCGCACTGCCTAACAAAATCGTTCGCGCGGAGCTTGCCACCGCCTCTATCTGCCCGTCGATAGGCCCAGAGCGAACGGACGCGGGTGGCCCGTACACAACCACTCGCTCGTTATCTTTTAATTCCGTTCTACGCCGCACGCCGCTTAAAAAGCGACCCGCATTGTCGGCATCCAAATCCACTCTCTCGAAACCTGCCAGCATGACATCAACTGGCAATAAATAGGCCTCGCGAGCCACGTCCGATAAGGCTTCCAGCTGTGCCAATGTGACCGCTTTGGCAATCTCAAAATCCCCTGTTGCCACGCGCCGCAAACTCGTCAAGTGACCGCCGCAGCCCAGCGCCTCACCAATATCCTCGCCCAGCGTTCGGATGTACGTCCCTTTGCTGCAAGTCACTGACAATCGCAACTCGTCATCACCCAGCCGTTCGATGACCAGCTTGTGAATCACCACCTCGCGTGCGGCACGCTCTACCTCAATGCCTTGCCGCGCCAATTCATACAGCGGTTTGCCATCCTTCTTTAAAGCACTCGTCATCGGCGGCACTTGCAAAATATTCCCCGTAAACCTCTCGCAAGCCTTATCCAGTATGGCCTGCGAGGCCATTGCCGGAGTCACTTTGCGCACCTCAATCACCGCACCTTCCGCATCCCCCGAACTCGTCTTGACACCTAACTTCAATGTCGCCACATAGGTTTTCACCGCATCCAAATGAATATGCGAAAACTTGGTTGCCGCGCCAAAACAAATGGGCAAAACCCCTGTGGCAAGCGGATCAAGCGTTCCCGTATGACCTGCTTTTTCACCGCGCAAAAGCCATTTCACCTTTTGCAGCGCATCGTTGCTGGACAGATGTAGCGGCTTATCAAGCAGCAACACCCCATGCAGCGGACGACGAACGATCTTGACCCTGGCACCTCGCTCCAAAATTAATCTTCCTTAGCCTGAGTTGACAGCGCTCTTGCGATCAGCGCATTCATGTCGGCAGCGGACTCGGATGTGTGGTCGTACTCAAAATGCAAAGTCGGCACAGTGTGAATCATCAACCGCTTAAACAACAGCGAGCGCAAATAGCCCGCCGATTTATTCAAGCCCTCTAAACACAAATCTTTATCACCCATCAACTGACTGAAATAGACCTTGGCATGCGCGTAATCAGGTGTCACGTCCACGCCCGTAATCGTCACCATCCCAACACGCGGATCTTTCACCTCACGCGCAATCAACTCACCCAAATCACGCTGGATTTGGTCAGCAACGCGAAGACCACGGTTGGGGATAGAGGACTGTTTTTTCATAGCCGCACATCCTGCACTGGGGTCATTCGCGCTTCAATCGTGTCGGCTGATAAATCGGCTCCGCACTCCCACTCAACAAAGTAGCCGCCGTTTTTAATTTTCAAAAACTCACTCGGCTCACGAAGAGGCTCAAATGCTTCAAAACCCAAATACGGTTTGATGTCGAATTTCCCAACACGTCCATCATCAGCACGTATCAAAATAATGCCGTTGGGTTCGGTCAGTAACTTTTCAATTTTCATTGATCGAGTCCCTTAATTTTGAAAGGTGTCTGACCATTCGCCGCCAGCGCCCAATCTGCCACCAAATCGTCTTTGTGAATTTCAATCCATGCCACAACCAATTTATGTTTATTTGGCGGCAACTTGCCCGCGAGCAGTGCCCCATCAGCAATAGCATACGTGCCGACTTGCCCCTGATATTCAACATGAATATGGGGTAAGTTGTGCCGTTCGATGTCATTAAAAAACATTCGAACGAGCAAGCCGTAAAACATTGAGATGGTTGGCATCTGTAACCCTCTTAAAGATGCAGTGGCAACCACCAACGCTCAACACGCGGCATATAAAAATTTGCTGGGTCATGCGACACCATCACCGAGCTTTTTGGAACAAGAAATAGCGCAAAACCAAAATTGGCTTTCATCCATCTTTGTAATTGCTTCATTTTTAAATTCCTTTTATTACAGCGTCCGCGCCACGTCACGAATCTCGAAGAACTCAAGCACATCACCGACTTCGATGTCGTTGTAGCCCTTGATATTCAAGCCGCACTCGAAACCTTCTTTGACTTCTTTTGCATCGTCTTTAAAGCGCTTGAGCGACTCCAACTCGCCTGTGTAGATAACCGTGTTGTTGCGCAGCAAACGCAGACGTGCTGTGCGACGGGCAAAACCTGTGAGCACCATACAACCCGCAATTGAGCCGACCTTGCTGGCCTTGAACACTTGTCTGATTTCGGCAGAGCCAATGATCTCTTCTCGCTTCTCTGGCGCCAGCATTCCAGACATGGCGGCTTTGAGCTCATCGACTGCGTCGTAAATGATGTTGTAGTAGCGCACGTCAATGCCATTGTGCTCAGCGTGTTTACGCGCTTGCGCATCGGCACGCGTGTTAAAGCCAATCACCACCGCTTTGGATGCAATCGCCAAGTTGATATCGCTCTCGCTAATGCCGCCTACGCCTGCATACACGATCTGCACTTTGACCTCATCGGTCGAGAGTTTGAGCAGCGAGCTAGACAACGCCTCTTGCGAACCTTGCACGTCAGCCTTAATGATGATCGGCAACATTTGCACATCGCCCACCGCCATATCGGTAAACATATTCTCCAATTTGGAGGCCTGTTGTTTCGCCAGTTTGGTATCGCGGAATTTGCCCGAGCGATAGTTGGCAATTTCACGCGCACGGCGCTCGTCGGCCATCACCATGAAATCGTCACCCGCTTGCGCGACATCGGTTAAACCTTGAATCTCAACGGGGATCGAAGGTCCCGCCGATTTGATTGGTTTGCCGTTTTCGTCCAGCATGGCACGCACGCGCCCCATGCAAGAGCCAGCCAACACCACGTCACCCGCTTTGAGCGTGCCCGATTGAATGAGCACCGTGGCAACAGGGCCGCGTCCTTTATCGAGTCTTGCCTCGACGATCAAACCTTTAGCCATCGCCTCTACTGGGGCGCGTAGCTCCAAGATCTCCGCTTGCAACAGCACCTGCTCTAGGAGATCATCAATACCTTGCCCTGTTTTGGCAGACACCTGCATAAACGGCGAGTCACCACCAAACGCTTCTGGCACAACCTCTTCAGCAATCAATTCGTTTTGCACGCGGTCAGGGCTAGCGCCTGGTTTGTCGATCTTATTAATCGCCACCACAATTGGGACACCCGCCGCTTTGGCGTGTTTGATCGCCTCTTTGGTTTGCGGCATCACGCCGTCGTCCGCCGCCACCACCAAGATAACAATGTCGGTGGCTTTCGCGCCACGCGCACGCATAGCTGTAAAGGCTTCGTGGCCAGGCGTGTCTAAGAAGGTAATCATGCCGCGCGGTGTGTTGACGTGATACGCACCAATGTGCTGCGTGATCCCGCCCGCTTCGCCCGCCGCCACTTTGGCTGTGCGGATGTAGTCCAGCAACGATGTTTTGCCGTGATCCACGTGACCCATCACCGTCACCACAGGCGCACGCGGCAACATCTCTGCTGCTGCGGCTTGCACTTCTTCTTCGGTAAATGCTTCGGGATCATCCAGCGCAGCAACAAAGGCTTTATGCCCCATCTCCTCAACCACGATCATGGCCGTGTCTTGATCGAGCGGCTGATTGATGGTGACCATTTGCCCCAGCTTCATCAAGTGCTTAATCACCTCAGACGCCTTCACCGCCATTTTGTGCGCCAGATCGGCAACCGTAATGGTTTCGGGCACGTGTACCTCTATCACGCGAGCTTCTACTGGCTCTTGTGGTACGTGTTCTTCGCGGTCATCACCTTTGCGCTTGGCACGCGGACCACCGCGCCAAGAGCCGCGCCCTACGCCGCCCGAGGTATCGCCGCGTGTTTTAAGCGCTGCTTTTTTCTTTTGCTCATCCGTCCAAGTGGATGACAATTTTTCCGATTTAATTTCCTTCTTTGCGCCTTTAGCGTCGGTCGTTGCCACGGGCTTATTAGCCTCTTTTGGCTTAACGCCTGTACCCACCGCAGGCTTATGCAGCGTGCCCTTCGCCACTTCTGGCTTCTTAACAGGCTCTGGTTTTTTCGCCACCATCACGCCGCGGTTTGGCGTGCTCATCATGGCGCGAATCGCATTGGCTTCGTCCATCGCTTTTTGGCGACGATCTTTCAGATCAACGGCTTTGGCTGCATCGTCAACTTCTTGCTGCGCGGCAAGTTCAGCAGGTGTAGGGCCTGCGGGTATTGCGGGCGCAACTGACCTAGGCGCAGTTGGCGTAGGCGCAGCAGCTACGGGCGCAACGTCCGCTGGCGCAGGCGCACGCACGGGCTCAGCCTCGGGGATGATTTTGCCAATCGAGCGTTTTTTAGGTGGCGCTGGTGCAAGCTCTGGCACAGATGCTGACTCGGGTGCTGACTCGGGTGCAGCCTCAGATGCTGGCGCGGATGAGGGCACGGATGAGGGCACGGATGAGGGCACGGACAAGGGCGCGGATGAGGGCACAGGTGCGACAGGCGCTTGCGCAGCGGCCACTTGGGCTTGCTCCGCAGCTCGCGCGGCTTCCTTGGTTTCGCGCTCTTTGCGGCGCTCGGCAAGCTCCTCTTCTTGTCTGCGCAGCAACTCGGCTTGGCGCATGGCTTCTTGCTCGCGCTTGGCAAGCTCCGCATCATCCAACACGGGAGTGGTCGCAACGGGCTCGGCCTCAAGCTGTTTAGCCGGCGATTGCGCCTCGTCTTCGTCGCGCTGAATAAACGTGCGCTTTTTGCGCACCTCGACTTGAATTGTGCGCGCCCGTCCTGTTGAATCGGCTTGCTTAATTTCACTGGTTGATTTTTTGGTCAGCGTAATTTTTTTGCGCTCGCCCGTAGCCGTGCCGTGGCTTGACTGCAAAAATCCTAGCAATTTTTGTTTATCCGCATCGGTCAACAGGTCGTTGTCGCTGGACTTATGAACGCCAGCGCTGTTTAGTTGTTCAAGCAGAACATGGGTTGTTTTTTTAAGCTCGGTTGCGAACTCGGCGACAGTAGTCGTGGACATAGTTTCTGGGTCTCCATCATGTTTGGGCCGTGAACCAATGTTCACGCGCTTTAATAATCAATGCCTTCGCGGCATCTACGTCGAGTCCAGTCAATTCTTGCAACTCATCCACGGCCAAATCAGCCAAGTCATCGCGGGTATGTACATGACCAGCGGCCAACTTACCCACCAAGGCAGGTGTCACGCCGTCTAAATCCAACAAGTCTTGCGAAGCCTCTTCCACGCCTTCTTCGTTCGCAATCTCTAATGTCAAAAGTGCGTCTTTGGCTCGGGTACGCAGCTCGGTAACGGTGTCCTCGTCAAAGCTTTCAATCTCCAGCATTTCTTGAATGGGCACGTAGGCAACTTCTTCTAAAGTATTGAAGCCCTCGCTGATCAAGATATCCGCAACCTCTTGGTCAACGTCTAGTTTTTCCATGAATAGTTTGCGCGTCACCGAGAGCTCATCCGCTTGCTTTTGCGCCGACTCTGCCGCGTCCATGATGTTGATGCGCCAGCCCGTCAGCTCCGCCGCCAAGCGCACGTTTTGTCCGCCGCGACCAATCGCAATGGCCAGATTCTCTTCATCCACCACCACATCCATGGCGTGACGCTCTTCGTCCACCACAATCGACGACACGTTGGCGGGAGCCAGTGCGCCAATGACAAACTGCGCAGGGTCTTCGCTCCACAGCACAATGTCCACGCGCTCGCCTGCTAGCTCGGTTGTGACCGCCGTCACGCGGCTACCGCGCACGCCCACACAAGTGCCAATCGGGTCGATGCGTTTGTCCTCGGTATGCACCGCAATTTTGGCGCGTGAACCTGGATCACGTGCGCAAGATTTGATTTCTAACAAGCCTTGTTCAATTTCGGGCACTTCGTTTTTGAACAGCTCCATCATGAACTCAGGCGCTGTGCGCGAGAGCACAATTTGCGCACCGCGCAGCGTGGTGTCCACCTTCATAATCATGGCGCGAACGCGGTCACCCGAACGCAAATTCTCTTTCGGAATAATCTCGTTACGGCGCAGGCGACCTTCTACGCGGCCGCTCTCGACAATGATGTCGCCCTTGTCTAGGCGCTTAACGGTGCCCACCAAAATCTTTTCGCCTCGCGCCATAAAGTCAGAGAGCACCATTTCGCGCTCAGCATCACGGATTTTTTGCAAAATCACTTGCTTGGCTGTCATGGCACCAATGCGACCAATCGGCACGGACTCAATCGGCTTTTCAATGTAGTCGCCCTCTTCCAAATCCGCCAACTGCTCTTGCGCTTCGCTGAGCAATTCTTCCGCATCAGGGTTTTGCAAACCCGCGCTATCGGGCACAACCAACCAGCGGCGGAAACTTTCGTAATTGCCTGTATCACGATCAATTTGCACGCGAATATCCACATCGCCCTCATAGAGCTTGGCAGTTGCTTGCGCCAGCGCCGCCTCCACAGCGCCGTAGACAATGTCTGGCTCCACGTTTTTTTCGCGCGAAATCGCATCAACCAGCATCAGCATTTCGCGGTTGTGCGTGGGCTTAGCCACTTCGGCCACCTCTAACGCCTTTTTCTTTGATACACGCTTCACAGGTTTTTTAACGACTGCTTCCATAACGACCCCTTCAATCAAATTTTCAATAAAGTTGCAATAAAGTTAATACAGTTAATTCCCACGGCCTTTGAAATTAACGATCGGCGCAAGGCGCGCTTCACGAATCTCATGCCACTCAAATCCAAGCGCGTTTTGCACCGCCGCATCTATCTTTTTCTGGCTCACTTTGGCCCCAGGCTTGGCGGGCTTTGGCTCATCGCGCCAGACAATTTGCCACCGAGCCTGTGGCTTCGCATCAGCGCTCAGGTTCGCTTTCAAGTCCACTTTCTCAAGCGTGCCGCGAAACTTCCTGCGGCTCGCCGTAATGCCTTGCCCCGCCACTTGCCCCACTTGCCCAATCGGCATCTTCAGTGTGATATCAATCACTTCGCCCACAAACCGCGCCAAGTCCACCTCATGCCGCAGCAGTCGATCAATGCCTGGACTAGAGACCTCAAGGCGCGAATAATCTACGCCCTCGACTTCTAAGACATACTGCAATTGCCGCGTCACGCGCTCGCAATCATCCACTTGCACATATTGCTCCGCCTCGCCCGCCGTATGCGGCAACTCAATCGTCACCCGAAGCAAACCACCCGCCGAACGCTGCACTTCGACAAGGTCAAGCCCCAGCCCTTTAACGGTTTGCTCAATAACAGTGTGATAGCCAGTCTGCATAAAAAATGAACGAAAAAAAGGGCGGTTGGTATCCGCCCTGAGTGCCTTGTTTGGTTGATGCGGCAGATTATACGCGATGCACGCTCAAGCATTTCACCCTGTGGGCGCAATTTAGAAATGTCCCCTTTGAGCCAGATTGAAATGTCCCCTTTAGGAAAGCGGGGCAACAATGGAACTGGTTCAGATGAGCTGCAAAGAATTGGAGCGCTACGCGCTCATTAAAAGGGTTGTCGGCAAAGAGCTTAGTCAAAGCTTCGCAGCAACGCAATTGGGTTTGAGCGTGCGCCAAATCAAACGCCTGTGCGCCGCCTACTGCGTTAATGGAGCGCAGGGGATAGTCTCCAAACAACGAGGCAAGCCCAGCAACCGCCAAACCAATGCCGCACGGCGCAACCAGATCATGACGCTCGTGCACGCGCACTACCGCGACTTTGGTCCCCAGCTAGCCAGCGAGTACTTGCAAAGCCAGCACGGACAGTCTTTGAGCCACGAGACACTGCGCCAATGGATGATTGAGGACGGACTATGGACTGCCAAAGTGCGCCGAGCCAAACGCGCCCACCCCAGCCGCGAGCGGCGTCCCTGCACAGGCGAGCTCATCCAAATTGACGGCAGCCCCCACGCATGGTTTGAGGATCGTGCGCCCAAGTGCACCTTGATCGCCTTCATCGACGACGCAACCAGTCAGATCATGGGCGCACGTTTTTATCCAACAGAGACGACGGTGGCTTATTTGGATGTTCTGCAGCGCTATGTGCGCCAGCACGGCCGCCCCGTCAGCCTGTACAGCGACAGGCACGGCGTGTTTACCAACCACAAAGAGACCAAGGACACGCCCACACAATTTGGCCGCGCTTGTTTGCAACTAGAGATTGAGTCCATCCTAGCCCTGAGCCCGCAGGCCAAAGGGCGTGTGGAGCGTTTGTTTCAAACTTTGCAAGATCGGCTTGTCAAAGCGCTGCGGCTGGCGGGCATCAGCGATATTGATAGTGCCAATAGCTATTTGGAGGATACCTATATCGCTGGGCATAACAAACGCTTTGGAGTCCAGGCGCACAACAAAGAGAACGCGCACCGTGCGTACGTTGGCACGGCGATTGACTTGCAACGAATTTGCGCACTGCACCACCAACGGCAGTACAGCAGCACACTGGCCTGTCAGTTTGAGAATCAAATTTTGCAGGTGCTGGCAGGGCATGCTGATGTGCCCAAGGGGCGCTCGCAGGCGGACATCGTGGTGCATTTGGATGGGCGGCTGGAGGTGCTCCATAACGGGCAGCCATTGCGGTTTACTCAGTTCAATGGGATTGAGCGCGTGCAGGTTCAAACGGCCAACGAGAAGACACTCAACGAACGGGTAGATCAAGCTTGCGCTGCGGCCGGGCGCAAGTCAAACCCCATGGCGCGCCTAGCGGCACAAATAGCGCATCAGAATGCTCAGCGCTTGCAGGGCATCTATACACCTAGCCACCCCAGTGAGCTGCCAAGGACGCGTTACAAGCGCAAGGCTACGGGCTAAAGAACAAGCCCCAGGCTGTGGATTTGTGGACGATGCGCCTAGCGGCGCAGCGGGCGCAAAGCATGGACAACGCCTGCGCGTTGCCCACACCTTGCGCCCTTCGCCCACAAGCTCCACAGCCTTCTACAATTAATGTTCAAAAATTCAACAACATCCCTGACGCTAAAGGTGACATTCCTATCTTGCGCAATTAGGGGACATTTCTAAATTGCGTCAACACTCAAGCATTTCACCCAATGACACTCTGCATAACCACGTCCCGTTCGGACTGAGCCTGTCGAAGTCCTTGATTTGGTTAGGGTAACCCTTCGACAAGCTCAGGGCGAACGGGGTTTTGCAGAGTGTCCCCGAGCGAGCGCTGACGGCATCAGCGCGGCGGCAATGACTTCAAACGCCCGCTTGCTCGATTAAGCGATCGACCTACTGGCCTACTGGCCTACTACGCACTCGTCATCCCCGCATCACGCGCAGGCGGCAAGCTGGATTGATTGAGCGCGATACCGAGCTCCCGCTTCATCCGCGAGTTATCAATCCGCCTGGACTCACTAAAAAAGCTCAGTCGCATCGGCGATAGCGTCAGCAAAGCCTGATCCCTCGTGATGCGCGGCGGTCTTGGCAGTCCCGCTCTATCGGCCCATGCGTCGTAATAGTCACCTGTTTTGATTCCCGAGTCCTCGGCGATGTTGTAACTGCGCTGCGGCTTGCCGCGCCATAGTGCTGCGATGCACGCTCTGGCTAAATCATCTGCATGGATGTGATTGGTGTAGACATCGTCCTCAGAGACCAATACGGGCGTGGCTTGGCGGACTCGCTCTAACGGATCACCGCCCACGCGGTCTGCGGCGTAAATGCCTGGAATACGCAGACTGCTGACACGCACGTTTGACTGCTTGCCAAAGGTTCGCACGCGCCACTCGGCATCCACGCGGCGACGGGCTCGGTCAGTTTGCGGATTGACCACGCGGGTCTCGCTCACCCACTGGCCATTGCAGTTGCCGTACACGCCCGTGGTGGATGCGTAGACCAGCGCCACAGGCTTGCTGCGCAGTCGCAAAGCTTGAATGAGATGCTGGGTGCGCGTATCGATATCCCCCGCGCTTGGTGGCGGTGCAAGATGCAGCACGTGGGTCGCCAGCCCCGCCAGCCGTTGCAGCTGCTTGGGGTTATCTAAATTGCCAATCAAAGGAATTAACTTTTTTGCCCTCAGCTGTGCGCCACGTCCCGCTTGGCTGCTCAGTGCCATAGCCTGCAAGCCATGTCCTATATGGCCTGCAAGCCGACTCGCTACGCGCAACCCCACATCACCGCAACCAACGATGAGCAGTCTTTGTTGTCGAAAACGGCGGCTAGGTGCGCCTAAAAATGATGTTTGCACTGGCACAATAGAGGTTTTGCTAATCACCCCATCATAGTTATGTCTTTCAAAATCACTGTCGAACCCTCCAGCCGCACTTTTGATGTCAACGAGGGTGAAGCCATCCTCACGGCGGGCATTCGCCAAGGCGTGTCTATGCCTTATGGCTGCAAAGACGGCGCGTGCGGCTCTTGCAAGTGCCTCAAGTTATCGGGCACAGTCCAGCACGGCCCCCATCAAAGCAAGGCGCTGTCGGATATGGAGGAGGCCAACGGCTATGTGCTGACTTGCTGCGCCATCCCGCAAACCGATGTGGTACTAGAGTCCAAGCAAGTCACCGCAGCGGATGCGTTTCCTGTCAAAAAAATGCCCAGTCGCATCACCAAGATGGAGCGCCTCTCGCACGATGTGATGCGCCTTACTTTGCAGCTACCTGCGGCTGAGCCATTCCAATATCACGCGGGTCAGTACATTGAGTTTATTTTGCGCGATGGCGCTCGCAGGGCTTATTCCATGGGCAATGCAGCGCATACCACCCAGGGGACGGCTATCGAACTGCACATCCGCCACATGCCTGGCGGCAAGTTTACCGACCAAGTATTTAGCACGATGAAGGAGAAGGATATCGTCCGTATCGAAGGGCCTTTTGGCGGTTTTTATCTGCGTGAAGATTCCAACAAACCGATCATCTTGCTAGCTTCGGGCACAGGCTTTGCGCCAATCAAAGCGCTGATTGAGCACATGGAGAAAATCGGCTCAACCCGCCCAGCGACTTTGTATTGGGGCGGTCGCCGTCCATCTGATATGTACTTGGATGCGTGGGTCAAAGAAAAACTAGCCGTTATGCCCCACCTCACATACGTGCCCGTGATTTCAGACGCGCTACCAGAAGATGCGTGGACAGGACGCACCGGCTTTGTTCACGCCGCAGCAAGCGCAGACGTGCCAGACATGCGCGGCTACCAAGTCTATGCCTGCGGCGCACCCATCGTGATTGAATCGGCAAAAAAACAATACGTAGAACAATGCGGCTTACCAACGGACGAGTTTTATGCGGATTCGTTTACGACTGAGGCGGATAAGGCGCGGGCTTAATCTCTCCCCCCACCCCACTCCCACCCCCACCCCCCCACTTCTACTTCTACTTCTACTTCTACTTCTACTTCTACTTCTACTTCTACTTCTACTCCCCGTTCGCCCTGAGCTTGTCGAAGGGTGATTCAGCGCTAGGACAAGCTCTGCACCAACGAAATTGGATATGAAAAAACTTGTAACACTACTCATTGCCGCTTTGCCACTGCTCTCCTTCGCTCAAGCGCAAAAAGCCATTCGCCTGATCGTGCCCTACGCGGCAGGCGGTCCGATTGATATCAGCGCGCGACTACTGGCGGACAAGGTGAAGGGCGAACTTGGCAGCGTCGTCGTCGAGAACAAGCCTGGCGCGGGCGGAAATCTTGGCGCAGACCTGATCGCTAAAGCTGCGCCAGACGCTATGACCATTGGCATTGCGGCGGTTGCCACGCACGCAATTAACCCGTGGCTCTTTGCCAAAATGCCTTACGACTCGGTCAAAGACTTCACACCGATCACGCAAATTTTGCGCGTGCCCAACGTGCTGGTTATGAACGCAGAGACTGCCAAGCGCCTGCATATCCACTCACTCGCGGACTTTGTGGCCTACGCCAAAGCCAATCCCGCCAAGCTCAATTACGGTAGCGGCGGACTGGGTAGCGCGGGGCATTTGGCGGGCGAGATGTTCAAGGCGCGAGCGGGTATTTTTGCTGTGCATATTCCGTACAGCGGCGGCAATCCTGCGCAGCTCGCGCTGTTGTCGGGTCAAGTCGATTTCAATTTTGACAATCTCGCCACCGCTGCGCCCAACATCAAAAGCGGCAAGTTGAAAGCACTAGCGGTCACAACGCTCACACGTTCTCCCGCCCTGCCCGATGTGCCCGCAGTTGCCGAGACCTACAAGGATTTCTCTATCGACACATGGTGGGGCTTGGTCGCGCCAGCGAACTTACCGCCCGCCCTGCAAGCCAAGCTGCATAAGGCTTTCACTAGTGCCCTGCAAAGCGAAGATATCCAATCACGCTTTGCAAATTTGTATGCCGAACCCACGCCCACCACGCCAGAGGCATGGGGGGCGATCATTCGAAGTGAGCTTAAAAAGTACGAATCGGTAGTGAAAGCAAGTGGCGCGAGAGCGGAGTAAATAAGCGCCGCAGCCTACGCGGCTTAAGCTTTTGATCTGGGCGCACGTCCCATCAAATAAAACTCAGGGTTAGGCAGCATGTGCATGGCGTTTGCGATGCGATTGCTCATACCAAAAAATGCCGTGATGGCGGCGATATCCCACGCATCTTCATCATCGAATCCGTGCTGCTTGAGCGCGTCATAGTCAGCATCATTTATTTCATCGGCGTGCAGGCACACCTTCATTGCAAAATCAAGCATGGCAAGCTGGCGCGGCGTGATATCGGCCTTGCGGTAATTGATGGCCACTTGATCTGCGACCAATGGCTTTTTTTCATAGATACGCAAAATAGCGCCATGCGCGACCACGCAATAAAGACAGTGGTTGGCACTGCTTGTCGTCGTCACAATCATCTCCCGATCACCCTTGGATAGATGCCCCGTCTCTTTCAGCATCAACGCGTCGTGATAGGCAAAAAAGGCACGCCACTCTTCTGGGCGACGCGCCAGCAATAAAAAAACATTGGGCACAAATCCAGACTTTTCTTGCACCACCAAAATACGCTCTTTGATATCAGCAGGCAAGGTGTTGATATCGGGAAATGGAAAACGCACGCTCATGAGGAACTCCTTCTTACTTTTTTATTGATTAGCCACTCTCACCAACGGCATGCCTTGCACCCACGCCGCCAAGCATTCTGCAACGCCGTTATCAAAGTTTTTGAGCACGGGCTCGCAGACAAATCCTACGTGCGGCGTGAGCAGCACGTTGGGTAATTGGCGTAGCGGATGCTCCGCTGCCACAGGTTCTTCGTCGTACACATCGATGCCCGCAAAGCCACATCCGCTGGACTTTGTGGAAGCATCTCCTTGGGAAGCCTTATGCAGCATGGCTTGCAAGGCATTCATCAAGTGCCATGAGCAGCATAACAATCAGCGCAGGTTTGAGTGTGTTTTTCATGGATTTATCGTAGCCTAAAATCGCTGTTTTCTTTTTCAATTTGTCTCTCACATTTCTATGGCAACCCCAGCAAAACTCAAACCCAAAAAAGTCGTCCTCGCTTATTCTGGCGGACTCGATACCTCGATCATTCTTAAATGGCTGCAAGACGAATATCAATGCGAAGTGGTGACGTTTACCGCTGACATTGGCCAAGGCGAAGAGATTGAACCCGCGCGTGCCAAGGCTATCAAAATGGGCATCAAGCCTGAGAACATTTTTATTGAAGATTTGCGTGAAGAGTTCGTGCGCGACTTCGTCTTCCCGATGTTCCGCGCCAATGCGCTGTACGAGGGCGAGTACTTGCTGGGCACATCCATTGCACGCCCTTTGATTGCCAAGCGCCTGGTCGAAATCGCCAAAAAAACCAAGAGCGATGCGATTAGCCACGGCGCAACGGGCAAAGGCAACGATCAAGTGCGTTTTGAGCTGGGCGCGTATGCGCTGATGCCCAACGTCAAAGTGATTGCACCTTGGCGCGAGTGGGAGCTCTCAAGCCGCGAGTCCATGCTGGCTTACGCCGACAAGCACGGCATTCCTGTTGACTTTAAAAAGCGCAAAGGCGGTGCGCCCTACTCGATGGATGCGAACTTGCTGCACATCAGTTACGAAGGCGGCATTTTGGAAGACCCCAATTTCGCGCCTGACGACAGTATGTGGCGCTTGACGAACTCGCCAGAGAAAGCACCGAACAAACCACAAGTCATTGAGCTGACTTACGCCAAGGGCGATATCGTTGCCATTGACGGCGTGCGGATGTCGCCCGCCACGGTGCTGACGCACCTCAATACCGTTGCGGGCAAGCATGGTATTGGTCGCTTAGATAAAGTTGAAAATCGCTTCGTCGGTATGAAATCACGCGGCTGCTACGAAACCCCAGGTGGCACGGTGCTGTTGGCGGGTCATCGCGCGATTGAGTCCATCACGCTAGACCGCGAAGTGCTGGCTTTGAAGGACGACTTGATGCCGCGTTATGCCCGCCTTGTGTACAACGGTTTTTGGTTTGCCCCCGAGCGCGTGCTGCTGCAAAAGCTAATCGACGAATCACAAGAAACGGTCAATGGCAAAGTGCGCCTCAAACTCTACAAAGGCACGATCATGTGCGTGGGGCGCGAGAGCAAAACCGACAGTTTGTTTGACATGAAAATCTCCACGTTTGACGATGACGGCGGTGCCTACAACCAAGCCGACGCAGGTGGGTTTATCAAGCTAAATGCGCTGCGCCTGCGTATTGCGGGGAACTTGAAAGCAGAACGCGCGGCGGCTGGCAAAGCCAAGCTGACAGCAAAAAAAACTACCCCTAAGCATAAGAAATAAGTGAAAACCCGTGGTATCCAGATTGGCCTTGTGACGTAGATAATCCTAGCTCTATGCAATTTAGCTCTCTCCATTTGCAAACTGCGGTTTCTGCACTCGCCGCCTCGGGCGACGAAGTTATGTGTGCGTATAGAGAAAATTTTCTTTTAGAAGAAAACATTGGGGCATTGCGCTCTGAAGATTACGCTGCTTGTATCAAGGAAATCAGCGATGAGGCTCCTCTGACTGCTCAGCATGAAAGCCAGTACTTAGCTCAGCGGGTTCAACTCGCTAGTAGAGAGTCAGTGGCTGATACCTTTTTACCGATCAATGCCCAAGCGCAGTTTGACACACTCGAAGGCAATCAGCTTTTAATTCGACTTGAAAAACTTGATCGCCCTTTGAAGAGGGCAGACGATGACTGCAACACGGTTGAAAAACTTCAGTCTTTGCTTTCGTTAAGTCAAGACTCTGCGGCATCCAATCCGCTCAAAGCCTTGAATGCATTGGATAGATTCGTAGCGCAGTGGAACGAAAGCAACGACGCACGACCAATGTTTGCCGCCTTTAAACGGCAGCTAGAAACTGAAATCGACAGCGACGATTGGATGCACTTAATCCGTGACCGCTTGGGTTTGGCGCACTTGCAACCAGGCTTAGCGGGCAAGCCAACGGTTGTTGCGCTCATGTGTTACACGGTAAGTGAGATAGAAAATCGCAAAAAAACATTACAAAAGAAGCAAACGGCGAGTGATGTAGGCATTGCACCATTCAGTCGCCCCACGGTGCTGGACTTTGAGTTCAATGCGTTTTTTGTTCCCGCTGCAAAGGGCGCAAACTATGGTGCCACACTAGACCTTGCACCCACACAAAAGCGTGCGCAATGCAGTGAAATTTTGCATCTGCCCATTAACTATCAAAGCAAACACATTTTGAAAATCGGCACGATCACTCGACACTACGCACTGGGCATGGGTCTTAACGAAGCCAGACGTCGGCACAGGGAGGCACAAAGTGTCGCTTAACCACAGCAGCTTGCCAATACCGCCCAACGCCCACGCATGGCTGCTGGATTTTGCCGCGCAACCACGCGCAGCATTGGATCGCTTGTGGTCGGGTCGCGCAAACCGCCACCCGCTGGCTAGATTAAGTTTGAGCGAATTCGTTGAAAACGTCTTACCCGATGATGCGGCTTGGCGCGACTTGTTTGACAACGCCATGCGCCAATGGCTAAACGCAAGGCGGCAAGACACCGCGCAAACTCGGCTTCAAATCGGTCTGAATCGCTACACCGAAGAGCTTTGCGAAGCCTTGGCTTGCGTGCACACACTGCCGCTCAAGCGTTGCGCCCACGAGCTGCGCGAGCAACAGCAGGCATACCTGCGTTGGTTGCCGCCCCTCACACTGAGCAGTGCACGAGACCCTTTTTTAGAATACCTGCACGTGCTCGCTTTATTGCCAGGCGAAGATGCCGCCGCTAGCTTGCCCCAGTGGTTTAAGCTGGTGTGTCAATCGGGCAGTTCATCGCAGTACGCCGAGCGCGAGGCCTACCTCACCATTGGCCTGCGTGCCCTGCGCCGACTGCCCAACGGGCAAGACGACCGCTACAACCAACGCGTGGTACTTACCGCCTTGGCTTGGCGTGCGGTTAAACATTATTTTCCTGAGCACCATCGCAGCGAAGTGTTGCAAGATTTCGTGCAACTGTGGCGACGCAACCAATCGCTCTATCCGTCTGACCCCCAGTATTGGCGCGAGCTTGAGGATGACGTTTTGAGTGCGCTCAGTTTTCCTAAATGGCAGCAGCGCTGGCTGATAGATAGTCTAAACACTCAGACAGTTGCTACGGCTAAGCAAAAAAATCGATCAACGACATTCAATAAATCGAATACTGACAGTTCTGCTACTCGCCCTATAGCCAAGCCAATCGTCCGAACAACAGCCTTGCATCTGATCGCACCACCATTTTCAGATGTTGAAGCTTGCAAATTTGCCATTCAAAAAAAATCGCCCACCGATAGCTTCATCGCCTTGCAAGCCGTGCTAGACGAGCGGCATCGATTCGCAGTGCAGTCGGGCGACGCGTATTACTACATTCGAACTGTGAGCAACTTAGGGCAGCGCTGGCTCAACAAATGGTCAAAAACGCAAACGCCGCAGTCTGCGCAAGCAGTAAACAGCACACCGCAACTCAAGCAGCTTGAAAAATACGCCCTCAAGGGTATAGAGCTAGAGCCCAGCAACCCCTACGTTTGGATGCTCTGGGTCGCCGTGCTGCAAAAGCAAAATCGCCACGAGGTGGCACACACCGCGCTATGGGATATACGCAGACGCTTTCCCGACGACGAGCACTGCCGCGTGGAGCTGGCGCGGCTCTACATCTATGGACCCACCAAACGCTATGCCGAAGCCAAGGCCTTGCTGCAAGAGGTGGCAAATCAGCATCCCGACAACGAGCCCTGCCGCGTGGAGCTGGCGCGGCTCTACATCTATGGACCCACCAAACGCTATGCCGAAGCCGAGGCCTTGCTGCAAGAGGTGGCAAACCAGCATCCCGACCACGAGCCCTGCCGCGTGGAGCTGGCGAATCTGTGGGTTCATCTGAAGCAGCTTGATCGTGCACGCTCGTACCTAGTTGACTTTATTGGCAGGAGCTATGCAGACGCGACTGCACAAAAAGTACTGGCTGATTTAAACAGTGGCGATGTGGGCTTAGCCAACTTGCAACGACATTTTGCGCAAGTTGAGTTTGAAATGGCGCATACGCCACTAGAGCGCACAGCCGCAGAGAATACCTTGACCACGACGAGTAGCACGGGAGCAGAGGAGTACAACGAGGAGTACGAAGAGGATGGTGCGACCTTGCCTGCTTTGCTACAGCAAGATTTAGCCTTGATTGAGCGGGATTTATTTGCTTTGCGCGTTGCGCGAGAAAAATCTGAAATGCTGGCGGTAGAAGAGCAAGCTGCGCTCAATCGGCGCATACAAGCCAGTTGCATGGCTGCCGATCCTGCGATGTATGTGCTTAGCAATGTGCGCTCAATGTGGGCGGGAGACGAAGCCGCCATTGCCCGCGCCCCAGAGCTAGCTGTGGCTTGCCCCAACAGCTACGCCGCACAAGTGAGTGCCACCATATGGGGCAATGGCGCAGGCAATCCGCAGGATGCAGAGGCAAGCTGGGAAAAAATCAATCGCCACTTTTACCGTCAAAGCCCACAAACCCGTTTTTTCCGCACAGCTCAAGGCTTGATGCAGGGGCGAACAGCTGACCCCGCATTGAAAATTGAATTTAAAAAGTGGCGCGACTCACTTCCCGCCAAACCTAAACTCGGCGAGGAAGCCAAGCAATCGAGTGACGAGCGCATGCATTGGTTTGTGGCCGATCAAACCGCAAAGTTGCTGGATGCCTCGATCGCAGCATTGCCTTCTCCGCAGAGCTCAGCCTTCAAACAACTCTGTAGTGACCTTTTGGTCAGTTGCATATAGACCTCTTGCCTCTAAATTTTTTAACTCTTTATCCATCTACATTCATTTCACATGACCACTGAAACCATCAACAACGTCACGATCACCACCAAAGCGAATGTTTACTTTGACGGCAAATGCGTCAGTCACAGTTTGGTGCAAGCCGATGGCACAAAAAAATCTGTGGGTGTGGTGTTGCCATCAACCTTGACCTTTAACACGGGCGCAGCGGAGATCATGGAATGTGTGGGCGGCGCTTGCGAGTACAAGCTCAAAGGTTCCGATGTGTGGGTGAAGTCTGGCGTGGGCGAGAGATTTTCTGTCCCAGCCAACTCATCATTTGACATCCGCGTGACGGAAAGCTACCACTACATTTGCCATTTTGGCTAGCCGCACACCCACACATGCGGCTAAAAACCAGTTATCTGCAAGCGGCGTAAATATCTAATTCTCGCTTGTAGAGTTTGGTCGCTACGCCTGCCAAACCCAACACGGAATGGAAGTAATTGTCGTGCGACAAACGCTCGCGTGCTCGCTCTTGCAAGCAGGCTGTATTTATCTTTTGACTAGTCACAAAATCAGGCGATAACCACGTCATCCACGGCACACGCTTTTGTACATCGGGCGCAACCGCATAAGGTAGTCCGTGCAGGTACAAATTGTTTTCACCCAATGATTCGCCATGATCAGCAAGGTAGATCATGGCTGAAGGTATGGGGCCAGAAGCCTTATTTGCAAAGGCTTGCAGCCACTTCACCGTTGTAGCTAAAAAATAATCGGTATAGCGAATGGAGTTGTCGTAGGCATTTACCACCTCGGCTTTATTGCAGCTAGCCAGCGCATTGTTGGTGCATTCGGGTGCGAAAGTTTTGATGTTTGGCGGCGAGCGTTTGTAATACGCAGGGCCATGACTGCCCATTTGATGCAGCACAACCACAACGCCTTTAGCGCGCTGCGCTGGCGCAAGCAAAGCGATACGCGCATCCAAGCCTTCCAGCATGATCTCATCCAGCGCCTCGCCCGTCATGCTCGCGTTCGGTACGCGATTGCACACGCCTTTGCAACCCGATTGGTTATCGATCCAAAGCACGGCTAGCCCCGCGCGTTGCAGCACATCAAGCAGCGATTCAAACCGCTCGCGACTCGATTCATAGCCCGCCTTGCCCAAATGTGAAAACATACATGGCAGCGAAGTCTCGGTGCTTGTGCCGCAAGACCAGACTTCTTGTTGCGATATCAACACTCCCGATGTTTGCATCTGCGCTTGCGCCAATTGAGACAGCAGCGGCGTGGTATCGCGGTGATAGCCGTTAATGCCAAAATTGCCGCTACGCGCGGTCTCGCCCACAACTAGCACAATCAGCGGCGGCTTGCGGTTTGGCTGAACCACCGCATCCATTCCTATCGCTTGCACAGCGCCGCGTTTGCCCCACAGCGGCTCGGTAGCAATCTCGGCAAGCGAGTAAAAACTGGACAGCGGATTGATGAGCGAGCGCAGCGCCATGTGGTTGCGGTGCAGCGCCGAAAAGTCTTGGAAAACGGCAAGCACACTCGCTATTGCGATGGCCAGCATCAAGGCAAAGCTGAGCAAGTTTCTAAGCAACTGTGTCCTAAAAGGTTTTGCCGATAACACTTGCCTGCAAAGCCAAATAGAGGGCAAAACGCCCAGCACTAAAACCGTGAGTGCCAACCGCCAGTTGAGCAGATCGCTGACCTCGCGCGTATCGGTTGCCAGCAAATTGTGCATCATGGGTGTATCCAGAATCACGCCATAAGCCAGCATGAAGTAACTGCCCGATGCGGCGGCAAGCAAGCACACTACTCCCGCCATTTTGAGTACGCCGCGCCAAGCACATAGCGATAAAAGCGCGTGCATCAAAGCCGCAATCATGATGCCTGTCGCTAGGCACAGCCACAGACCACGCAAGCCCTGCACCTCGGCAAGCCCATAGTGCGCATGCCATAGCGCAAGATTGCCCAGAGAGGCGATCCAAAAACTAAGGCAAATAATGACTCGAAACATAGCGTGCGAGTCTACTCACATTCGACGACGAATCGTGGCTCAGAATTACGACTTAAAAAAGTTTTTGAGCTTATCAGCCCACGACTCTTCGTTCGGCGAATGTTTGATGCCGCCTTTTTTGAGCGACTCATCCAGCTCCTTCATCAACTTGCGCTGGTGCTCCGTGAGCTTGACTGGCGTTTCAACTTGAACGTGGCAATACAAATCGCCTGGGTAAGAACCGCGCAATCCTTTGATGCCCTTGCCCTTCAAACGGAACGTCTTACCGTGCTGCGTACCGTCTGGAATATCGATGCTGGCTTTACCCGCCAACGTAGGAACTTCAATTTCTCCGCCCAGCGCAGCCGTTGTCATGGAGACGGGCACTTCGCAGTGCAAATCATCGCCTTCGCGCTCAAAAATTTCATGTTTTTTCACGCGAATCTCAATATACAAATCGCCAGAAGGTCCGCCATTTGTGCCGGGCTCACCATTGCCTGTGGAGCGAATCCGCATACCGTCGTCAATGCCTGCTGGTACTTTGACTTCTAGCGTTTTTGTGTTCTTCACTTTTCCAACGCCGTGGCACGACACGCAGGGATCGGGAATGATCTTGCCCGTGCCTCGGCACTGCGGACAAGTTTGCTGCACACTAAAAAAGCCTTGGCGCATTTGCACTTGACCTTGCCCATGACAAGTCGTACACGTAATAGGCTTGGTACCAGGCTTTGCGCCAGAGCCATGACAGGTGGAGCACTCATCCCAACTTGGAATGCGAATTTGCGCATCCTTGCCAGCAGCCGCTTCCTCTAGCGTGATCTCCATCGCGTAACTGAGATCGTTGCCTCGGTACACCTGTTGACCACCGCCGCGCCCACTGCGCTGTCCAAAGACATCACCAAAAATATCACCAAACGCTTCGGAGAACCCGCCAAACCCTGCGCCACCACCCATGCCACCGCGGTTGGGGTCAACACCCGCATGACCATATTGGTCATAAGCCGCACGCTTGTCGGGATCAGAGAGCATCTCGTAAGCTTCTTTTGCTTCTTTGAATTTCCCCTCCGCACTGGCATCGCCCTGATTGCGGTCAGGGTGATATTTCATTGCCAGCTTGCGATAAGATTTTTTGATGTCCTCATCGGATGCGTTTTTCGGAACACCAAGAATTTGGTAAAAGTCGCGCTTAGTCGCCATAGTAAATATCGTTTTTATTGAGAAGAAGACAAGACTTTTTCGATGCGTTTATCGGGAATAAACCACATGACGGCAACAGCCACAAAAATTGCATCAGCAGAGCTTATCCCTTTTTAACTTCTTTCACTTCCGCATCAACCACGTTATCGTCTTTTGGTTTTGCCGCTTGTTCCGCTCCCGCATTGCCCGCCGCGCCTTGGGCAGCCGCCTGCGCCGCTTGCTCGGCTTGCATATCGGCATACATTTTTTCACCCAGCTTTTGACTTGCCAACTCAAGTGCGGCTTGTGCTTTTTCGATAGCAGCTTTGTCCTCGCCTGCGAGCGCGGCTTCTAGGTCTTTGAGACCCGCTTCAATTTTTTCTTTATCGCCCGCATCCAACTTTTCACCATATTCGGTTAATGATTTTTTGGTGCTGTGAATCAGCGCATCGGCTTGGTTACGCGCTTGAATCAACTCCAACTTTTTCTTATCGTCGGCGGCGTTCAACTCGGCATCTTTCACCATTTTTTGAATCTCTTCTTCCGACAAACCTGAGTTGGCTTTAATGGTGATTTTGTTTTCTTTGCCCGTGCCTTTGTCTTTAGCACCCACGTGCAAAATGCCGTTCGCGTCGATGTCAAAGCTCACCTCAATTTGTGGCGTGCCGCGTGCTGCAGGCGGGATACCTTCTAAGTTGAATTCGCCAAGCAGCTTGTTCACGTTCGCCATTTCGCGCTCGCCTTGGTACACCTTAATCGTCACAGCAGGCTGGTTGTCGTCCGCTGTGGAGAACGTTTGTGCGTGTTTGGTTGGAATGGTTGTGTTTTTGGTGATCATCTTGGTCATCACGCCGCCCAGCGTTTCAATGCCCAGCGACAGCGGTGTGACGTCAAGCAGCAGCACGTCTTTGCGGTCGCCCGAAAGCACCTGTCCTTGAATCGCAGCACCCACAGCCACCGCCTCATCAGGGTTCACATCTTTGCGTGGGTCTTTGCCAAAGAAGGCTTTGACCGCTTCTTGCACTTTGGGCATACGCGTCATACCGCCAACCAAGATCACGTCATCGACATCGCCAACGCTCACGCCAGCATCTTTGATTGCCGTGCGGCAAGGCGCAATCGTGCGCTCGATCAAGTCCTCAACCAGTTGCTCCAGCTTGGCGCGATTGAGCTTCATGTTCAAGTGCTTAGGGCCCGATGCGTCAACGGTGATGTAGGGCAAATTGATTTCAGTTTGCTGGCTTGACGAGAGCTCAATCTTGGCTTTTTCTGCCACATCTTTGAGGCGCTGCAAAGCCAACACGTCTTTCGACAAATCAACGCTTTGCTCTTTTTTGAACTCGGCAATGATGTAGTCAATGATGCGTTGGTCAAAGTCTTCACCGCCAAGGAAGGTATCGCCATTGGTGGACAACACTTCAAATTGTTTTTCACCATCGACATCGGCAATCTCGATGATGGAGATGTCAAACGTGCCGCCACCCAAGTCATACACCGCGATTTTGCGATCACCTTTTTCGTGCTTATCCAGTCCAAACGCCAGTGCCGCAGCAGTTGGCTCGTTGATGATGCGCTTGACATCCAGCCCCGCAATACGGCCTGCATCTTTCGTTGCTTGGCGCTGCGCATCGTTGAAGTACGCGGGCACGGTAATCACCGCTTCGGTGACTTCTTCGCCCAAGTAATCTTCGGCCGTTTTTTTCATTTTGCGCAAAATGTCTGCGCTCACTTGCTGTGCCGACAACTTTTTGCCGCGCACTTCTACCCATGCGTCGCCGTTGTCCGCCGCGACGATGCTGTAGGGCATGAGGCCGATGTCTTTTTGAACTTCTTTTTCGCTGAACTTACGACCAATCAAACGCTTGATGGCGTAGAGTGTGTTCTTCGGATTTGTCACCGCTTGATTCTTGGCAGGCGCTCCTACGCGAATTTCGCCGTCCTCCATGTACGCCACGATAGAGGGGGTTGTGCGCGCGCCTTCTGCGTTTTCGATCACCTTGGTGGTGTTACCCTCCATGACGGAGACGCAAGAGTTAGTCGTGCCAAGGTCAATACCGATAATTTTTCCCATGATGAGGTCCTTTTGAGATTTGTAAGATGAATAAGAAGTTGGGATAGCCCCTAGTTTTTCAAGGGCTTCTTTGGTTTTTATTTGGCAGCTGCCACGGTTACCAGTGCGGGGCGCATCACGCGCTCGGCAATTTGATAACCCTTTTGCAACACCGCGACGATGGTGTTGGACTCTTGCTCCGATGGAACCATGCTAATGCCTTGGTGCTTAGAGGGTTCAAATTTCTCACCCGCTGACGGGTCAATCGCCACCACTTTATTGCGCTCTAACGCCGACTTCAGCTGGCGCAGTGTCGCTTCTTTGCCTTCGCGCAATTGTTCGGTCGTTGCGTCTTTCAGCGCCAGACCCGCTTCCAAGCTATCTATAACCGGGAGCAACGACTCAGCAAAACTCTCAATGCCAAACTTGCGGGCTTTAGAGACATCCTCCTCGGCGCGGCGGCGAGCGTTTTGCACATCCGCCGCAGCGCGAAGCAGTTGATCTTTCAGATCGGCAGCTTGCGCTTTCAAGATAACAATCTCGCCCAAAGCTTGGGATAGCTCATCAACGGGCGAGTCTTGCAAAGCCTCATTCGCCGATTGCTGTTGTGAGTTTGGTTCTTGCCGCGCTGACTCAGCAGGCTTTTGATCTTCGGGTTTTTGTGATTCAGACATAAATGAACAAGGAATAAAAATGGATAACCCTACCGAAGTAGGGTTCATTGCAATGATTTCAAGTGCGCCTAGCGCGCCTATTGCGCCTAGCGCATTTCAGGTGCGTGTAATTACCGATTGTAGTGAAGCACGATCACGCTATGATTGAAAGTTATGTTTTTGCAGTCTATTTAGGAGTGATTCAATGACTGGTTTACTCAAATTCGCCAAGCTCATGGATGCGATTAGCGAGCGTTTTGGCAAACTCGCCGCATGGGCAGTGCTGATCTCCGCCATGATTTCGGCGGGAAATGCTTTTGTGCGCTACGGTGTGGATTGGAGCTCCAACTCGCTGCTAGAGATTCAGTGGTACTTATTTGCCTGGATGGTCATGGTCGGTGCGCCCTTGGTACTTAAGCTAAATGAACACGTCCGCGTTGATTTGATTTACGGAAAACTCAAAGGCAATCGCCCTGTCTATGTAGATATTTTTGGCTTGATCGTCTTTTTACTCCCCGTGATGGGCATGATGACTTATATGTGCGCACCTTACTTTTTGCGTGCGCTCACCACGGGTGAGATGAGTCAAAACGCGGGTGGCCTCATCCGCTGGCCCGTGATCTTGGCGCTACCCATTGGCTTTGCGATGGTGTTTTTGCAAGGTCTTGCTGAAATCATTAAGCGCGTCGCTTACTTGCAAGGCAAGTATCAAATGGACACGCACTACGAGAAGCCGCTGCAATAAAAATAATAACCACTCGGGCCAAGCCCGTCCAAGCCCTTCGACACGCTCGGGGCGAACGGGTTAAAAAATAAAATTTTTCAGGATAAAAAAATGGAAATACAAAACTTTCCCCCCATCATGTTCGCTGGCTTGATCGTCATCATGCTAATCGGCTTTCCCGTCGCTTTTTCGCTGGCGGCATTGGGACTTGGTTGCGGTTTTTACGCCATTCAAATGGGCTGGTTTCCCGCCGAATACATGAGCAATTTGCCGCTTGCCATGTTCTCCATTTTGAGTAACGACTTGCTCTTAGCGATTCCGTTTTTTACCTTCATGGGAACCATCCTAGAGAAGTGCGGTTTGGCGGAGGATATGCTGGACTCAATGGGGCAGCTCTTTGGTCCTGTGCGCGGTGGTCTTGGCTACTCGGTCATTATTGTGGGCTTCATTTTGGGGGCGATTACGGGAACGGTTGCAGGTCAGGTGATTGCAATGGCGCTGATCTCATTGCCCGTGATGATTCGCTATGGCTACAACATGCGCTACGCCACAGGCGTGCTGGCGGCATCGGGCACGATTACGCAGCTCGTTCCACCATCCTTGGTGTTGGTGGTGTTAGCCGATCAACTCGGCACCCCTGTCGGCGATATGTACAAAGGCGCTTGGGGCCCTTCTCTTTTGCAAATTTTGTTATTTGCACTCTACACATACGGACTAGGACTCATCAAGCCGCATTACGTTCCTGGTGTCCCCAAGGAGGCGCGCACCTTGAACGGCTGGGCGCTATGGAAAAAATGTTTGAAGGGCATCATTCCATCAGCCATTTTGATCTTTACCGTGCTGGGTTCAATGGGCGGCTTGCCATTCCAAAGCAGTGCCATCGCAACACCAACAGAGGCAGGCGCAATGGGCGTTGTGGGCGCGTTGATTTTGGCGGGTATGCACAAACGCCTCACGAAAGACCTGCTCTGGGATGCCATGCACGGCACGATGCGCCTGACCGCGATGGTGGTCTTTATCTTGATTGGCTCACGCGTGTTTAGCCAAGTCTTCCAAGGCGTGGATGGCTCTAAGTGGGTTGAGCATTTATTGACTGGCTTGCCGGGTGGACAAATTGGCTTTTTAGTGGTGGTCAACATCTTTGTTTTCTTCCTTGCCTTCTTCTTAGATTTCTTTGAAATTGCCTTCATCATTGTGCCCATGTTGGCACCAGTTGCCGCCAAATTGGATATCAATTTGGTGTGGTTTGGTGTGCTCTTGTGCGTGAACTTGCAAACCAGCTTTATGCATCCGCCGTTTGGTTTTGCCTTGTTCTATCTGCGCGGCATTGCGGACACGCTCTTCAAAGAAAAGCGCATCGCAAAACCCGTGTTATCAAACGACATCTATCTTGGATCAATCCCTTGGGTTGTGATGCAAATCATGTTGGTGGCGATTGTGATTTTTGTGCCGCAATCGGTCACGATGTTCCTAGATAAAGAACAAGTCATTGATTTGGATAAAGTCAAAATTGAAATGCCTGCGGACGAAACCAAGGTTGACCCCGCAACGCTGCTAACGGACGGCAAAGCCGATGCCGCAAAAGAAGCGGCATCCGACAAAGCAACAGAAAAGCAAGCGGCAGACGACGACCAAAAAGCGCTTGATGCGCTCAAAAAGTGACACTGACCGTCCCTGCGTTTTCGCGCCCATTCAAGCTGCTGGCATTGCTGATCGTGGCAGCTAGCGGCAGTTGGATGTATCAACTGTTCACTACGGGACAGTTAGCGCCCAACCACACCCTCAGCCCATCCAATGGGTTGATTTGGTTGCTGTGCGGCTGGCTACTCATGGTGTTCACGCTCGTATCGATTTACCGCAGCCAAACAACCCTCACCGAGCACACACTCAAACAAACGTGGATATGGGACAAAGAAGTCGCCCTGCCTGAACTCGTCTATGCCAAGCTCATCCGATTGAAAGGGCTGGATTGGCTAATCGCGCCGCGTCTGTATGTGCGAACCGTGATGGGTAAGTTCATGGTGTTTTATGCAGCTGACAAAACCATGGTGACCGAGTTTCAACATCTCGTTCGCACAATCGAGCGGCGCGCATAAAAAATGCCCCGAAGGGCATTTTTCTTGAGTCGCGGCTAGTAAAGTTTTTACAGTTTTTGCGCTTGCATGAAGCTGTCAAATTTAGCTTCCGTAAAGCGGAACCACAAATTCGAATCAGCGCGGAACTTGGAATAATCAGCGTAGATTTTTTTCCATGAAGCATTTTTTTCATTTAGCTCAGCATACAACTTCATCGACTCCTTAAATGCCAACGCCAATACATCGTTGGTGAAGGGACGCAGCTTCGTACCCTTGCCCACTAGCTCTTTCAATGCAATCGGATTGCGTGCGTCGTAACGTGCTTGCATATCCACATGCGCAGTAGCCGTGGCAGCCTCAATAATGGCCTTATTCTCAGGCGAGAGTGCATTGAAGGCTTTATCGTTAATCAAGAAGTCCAGTTCTGGTCCGCCTTCCCACCAACCTGGATAGTAGTAAAACGGTGCAACTTTATTAAAGCCAAGTTTTTGGTCGTCATAAGGTCCAACCCACTCAGCCGCATCAATCGTGCCCTTTTCCAATGCTGTGTAAATCTCGCCGCCAGGAATATTTTGTGGCACACCGCCCATGCGCTCTAGCACGCGGCCCGCAAAACCACCAATGCGCATTTTCAGACCTTTGATATCGGCAACCGATTTAATCTCTTTGCGATACCAGCCGCCCATTTGAGCGCCTGTATTACCGCCAGGGAAATTAACAATGTTGTACTTGG
This sequence comes from Cytophagales bacterium, assembly GCA_030054145.1. GTDB lineage: Bacteria > Pseudomonadota > Gammaproteobacteria > Burkholderiales > Burkholderiaceae_C > JASGCK01. The sequence continues at coordinate 27,247 of JASGCK010000003.1, read as the reverse complement.
CGTAGAACTCGCGCATCAATTTCAAACCATTGCCTTCGTACATCCAAGCGGTCATTTGGCGGCTATTCAAACCAAATGGAATCGCGCAACCTAAGGCAAAGCACTCGTCTTTACCAAAGAAATAGTAAGGGGCGGTATGGCACAAATCAATCGAGCCTTGCTGCACCGCATCGACCACGCCAAACGCAGGCGTGATCTCGCCCGCCGCATGCACAGAAATTTCAAACTTGCCGCCCGACATGGCTTTGACGTGTTTAGCAAACACTTCTGCTGCACCGTAAATAGTATCCAAAGCCTTTGGAAAGCTAGAGGCCAAACGCCAACGCACGGCAGCTTGCGCATGAACAGCAGGCGCAGCACCTGCAGCCAAAATACCAACCAAACCAGCGCCAGCAGTGCCAGCCCCAGCAATGAGGGAACGACGATCCATGATTAAAACTCCAAATAAAAAGAAGATTGAATTCTAATGAAGCAAAGCACTATTTGCATGGGGGTTTTCCCGTTAATTTTATTGAGTCATGCTATTTTTGAACTTCTGCACAGACGCGGACAGACCCTTGGCATCCAAGCCCTGCAGCGCCATCAAAACCGCAGGATCGCCATGCTCAATAAACGTATCCGGCAAGCCCAAAATGAGCAGTGGTTTCGTGATATTTGATTGCGCCAAAAACTCAGCCACGGCACTGCCCGCGCCGCCATGCGCGGCACCATCTTCAATCGTGACCAGCGCATCGTGCGTTTGAGCGATCTCAAGCAGCAGCGCTTCATCCAGCGGCTTGGCCCAGCGCATATTGACCACGCTAGCATCGACTGCCGCAGCTGCCTCAAGTGCTGGATAAAGCAGTGTGCCAAAACACACCATAGCGATTCGTTGACCCGCGCCTTCTGCCCCCATTGGCACTTGCGACATCCGCCGCACCTGGCCCCGCCCAAACGGCAAGGCATCTAAATGCTCTGGAATGGCAACGCCCACGCCGCCGCCTCTTGGATACCGCACGGCCACAGGATGACTTTGTGCAAACGCCGTGCTGAGCAACCCCCTAGCCTCCGCCTCGTCGGCAGGACAGGCCACACTGACATTCGGTATGCAGCGCAAAAACGCAATGTCATAAGCACCGCAGTGCGTTGCGCCGTCCGCACCCACAATGCCCGCGCGGTCTAGCGCAAAGACCACGGGCAGATTTTGAATCGCTACGTCGTGAATCAATTGGTCATAAGCACGCTGCAAAAAGGTTGAATAAATGGCCACAACAGGTTTAAAACCCTCGCAGGCCAAGCCCGCCGCAAAGGTCACCGCGTGCTGCTCGGCAATGCCAACATCAAAATAACGATCAGGGAATTGGCGCTCAAACGCCACCAGCCCTGAGCCCTCGCGCATGGCTGGTGTGATGCCAATCAAGCGCTCATCCTTTGCCGCCATATCACACAGCCATTGCCCAAAAACGCTGGTAAACGTGGGCTTTGCGGACGATACCGATTGTTGCAAGCCTTGCGCAGGATCAAATTTGCCAGGCCCGTGATACGCCACGGGATCAACTTCTGCCAATTTGTAGCCCTGTCCTTTTTTCGTCACAACGTGCAAAAACTGCGGGCCAGCGCCTGATGCCGAAAGCTGCTTGATGTTCTCCAGTGTGGGGATGAGCGAGTCAAGGTCATGTCCATCAATCGGGCCAATGTAGTTAAGACCAAAATTTTCAAATAAATTAGCAGGAACCACCATCCCTTTCATTTGTTTCTCAAACCGTTTGGCCGCCGCAAACAATGGCGGCGCAACTTGCAAAACGCTCTTGCCCACGTGCTTGGCTGCGGAATAAAACTTGCCACTCATGAGCTGCGCCAAATAACGGTTGAGTGCGCCCACGGCAGGGCTAATACTCATGTCGTTGTCATTCAAAATGACAATCAAACGGCACATCTCCACCCCCGCGTTGTTCAGCGCTTCAAAGGCTTGTCCCGCACTCATCGCGCCGTCACCGATGACGGCAATGGAAAACGGCTCTTCGCCCCCTGTTTGTTTGGCGTGCAATTTAGCCGCGACAGCCATGCCAAGCGCCGCCGAGATCGACGTGCTGGAATGCGCCGTGCCAAATGCGTCATATTCGCTCTCGGCTCGCTGCGGAAAGCCCGACAAGCCGCCCAACTGCCGCAGCGTAGACATACGGCTCTTGCGCCCCGTCAAAATTTTGTGCGGATAAGTCTGGTGTCCAACGTCCCACACGATGCGATCCGTGGGTGTGTTGAACACCTTGTGCAGTGCCACCGTCAACTCCACCGTGCCCAAATTGGAACTTAAATGTCCGCCCGTTTTCGAGACGCTTTGCACCACAAACTCGCGCAGCTCATCCGCCAAAGTTTGTAGTTCTGATCTGGAGAGCTTGCGTAAATCGGCTGGGCCTTGAATGGTGTGGAGTAACTCGCTCATGTCGCTAATGTCGCTAATGGATGTGGGTATTGTTTTGTCTCTAGCTCTAGGATTGTCGCTTGACTAACCGAATGGCCAATTCGCGCAGTGCAGCGTCGTTTGGCAGCGCACAGGCGTCCAGCGCAGTCAAGGCCTGCGCAAGTAACTTTTCCGCGTATGTCTCTGCCGCATCCAGTCCCATCAGTGCAACGTATGTGGGCTTATTGTGTGCGGCATCTTTACCAGCAGTTTTACCCAGTAGCGCAGCGTCTGCGATCACATCCAGCATATCGTCCACCACTTGAAACGCTAATCCCACGGCCGCACCGTAAGCGGCTAAATGAGCCCGCAAGCCAAGTGCGCCGTGGCTTGCACGAGTGCCATCTAATACCCCGCAAGCCGCGCCCATCTCCACCGAGGCTTTCAGTAGTGCGCCCGTTTTAAGCTCATGCATCCGCCTCAGCTGCGCTTCGGTCAAGGTTTTGCTCACACTAGCTAAATCAATAGCTTGCCCGCCCGCCATACCGCCCACACCCGAAGCACGCGCCAGTTGGCGGCATAGCGTAGCTTGCACGGATGCTGACATCACCCCCTCGTCGGGAGTTAACACTTCAAACGCCAAGGCTTGCAGGGCATCGCCCGCCAAGAGCGCCTGTGCCTCGCCATACGCCACGTGAACCGTAGGCTTGCCGCGCCTGAGCACATCGTTATCCATACACGGCATATCGTCGTGGATCAGCGAGTAGGCGTGAATCATCTCCACAGCGCACGCCGCCCTCATGGCCGCGTCCGCGTTGCCGCCTGTGGCTTCACTGGCTGCCAACACCAGCAAAGCACGCAAGCGTTTGCCACCGTTTAAAACGCCATAGCGCATCACCAAGCCCAAATCGGCAGGCGACTGTGCAGCGATGAATCCATCGAGCGCCGCCTCAACCCGTGCAAGCTTAGCGGCACGCCACGCATCAAAATCAAAGGTCATGATGGATTGAGCCAAGGTTTGAGTTGCCCGTTGTCGATGCTGCTGACTTGCTGCTCTAAAGCTTGTAGCTTGGCTTGGCAATAGTGGAGTAAAAACGCACCGCGCTGATAGCTCGCTAGCAATTGATCAAGTGGCAGCTGCGCGGCCTCCATTTGACGCACCAGCGCCTCCAGCTCTTGTGCGGCGGCTTCGTAATTCGCAGGGGTGTCTGCGGTCTCAGGGATTTTCTTGGGCATCCCTCCATTTTAGGGGACAGGCTAAAATCAACGGCTCGATGCCATTCCCAGAAGTTTCCTCCCAACTGCCCGTCACGGCGTACTTTGACCCCGCTCTCTTTGCTAAAGAGCAGGCGCTTTTATTCGCGCAAAATCCCCGCTACATTGGGCACAGCCTGTCCGCGCCCGAAGTGGGCGACTTCTACACCCTACCGCAAGAAAACGCTGGCCGCGCCTTAGTCCATACGGCAAACGGTATTGAACTCATCTCCAACGTATGCCGCCATCGGCAAGCGATTTTGCTGCAATCCAAAACGGGACAAGGACATACGGGCGAGCGCATCGTCTGTCCGCTACATCGCTGGACGTACAGCGCACATGGCGAGCTGTTGGCAGCGCCGCATTTTGATGTTGATCCTTGCCTGAGCCTGAACCGCTATGGCTTGCACAACTGGAATGGCTTACTGTTTGAAAACGCCCTGCCAAGCAAGGCGGCGCAGCATCCCACGCGCTACGCGCATACCGATTTAGCAGGACTGAGTTGCCTAGCCGACCTTGATTTCACGGGCTACACCTTTCATAAAGCGCACGTCCATGAATGCGCCTACAACTGGAAAAGCTTTATCGAGGTCTACCTAGAGGATTACCACGTCGAACCGTTCCACCCAGGCCTGGGTCAATTCGTCACTTGCGACGATTTGCGCTGGGAGTTTAGCGAGCGCTATTCAGTGCAAACCGTCGGCGTGAATAGCCATCTGGGCAGCGCAGGTTCGCCTGTTTATCAGCGCTGGCACGAAGCCGTGATGAAGTACACAGGCGGCAAGATGCCCAAACATGGCGCGATTTGGCTGACCTACTACCCCAACGTCATGGTCGAGTGGTATCCGCACGTGCTGGTAGTCAGCACGCTCTACCCCAAAAGCCCCGAGCACACGACCAACATCGTCGAGTTTTTCTACCCCGAAGAAATTGCCGCGTTTGAGCCTGAGTTCATTGCGGCCCAGCAAGCCGCGTACCTTGAGACCTGCGTCGAAGACGACGAAATCGCGCTACGCATGGACGCAGGACGCAAAGCGCTCATGCTGCGCGGCGACAACGAAGTCGGCCCCTATCAAAGCCCGATGGAGGACGGGATGCAGCATTTCCATGAGTGGTATCGGCGCGAAATGGGTGCGGAATTATTTTGAAACCCGCCTTTTGGATGCTGGTGGCATCGTTTGCTTTTGCCACTATGGGCGTGTGCGTCAAATTGGGGTCGGCATTTTTTACCAGCGGTGAAATGGTGTTTTATCGCGGCGTCATTGGCGCGATATGCATGGCGCTGTGGGCAAAAATAGCGGGCGTATCACTTAAAACCAGCGTACCGAAGATGCATGTACTGCGCAGCGGATTGGGCGTTGTCTCGCTCTGTGCGTGGTTTTACGCCATCGCCCACTTGCACGTTGCCACAGCCATCACGCTGAACTACATGAGTAGCGTGTGGCTCGCGACTTTTTTGGTCGGCGGAGCACTGTGGCGCGGCAAAAATAAATCAAATGCCGCGCAGCATGGTTTGCAATCCGCCTTGGTCACCACGGTGCTCATTGGATTTGCAGGCGTGGTCTTCATTTTGCGCCCTGAGTTTGAACATGGGCAAGAGCTGGCGGGCGTTGTAGGGCTGCTATCTGGCATCGTGGCGGCCGTGGCGTATATGCAAGTCAGCAAGCTTGCCCGCGCTGGTGAATCCGAAATTCGCATCGTGTTTTATTTCGCCGTAGGAACCCTATTGGCAGGCTTGTTGAGCATGGCCATCACAGGCGTGTCGGCTTGGCCTGCCCCCGAGACACATGGCGTGTTATGGCTCGTGTGCATTGGTGTGCTCGCCTCGATTGGTCAAGTTTGCATGACCAAAGCCTATGGCAGCGGCGCAACACTCTTGGTTGCCAACTTGCAATACATGGGCATTGTTTATGCGGCGCTGTATGGACTCTTTATTTTTGGCGATCCGCTACCGCCCACCGCATGGCTGGGGATGGCGCTCATTATTATTTGCGGCATCACTGCCGCCATACTGCGCAGTAAAACCATTCCCGCCCACAACAAATCCAACACCCCCACACCAGCCGAGGAGTTTTAAGCATGAGCACAGCCAACTTCAACACCCTCATTTCTGTTCAAGAGTTACAAGCACTGCAAGCATCGCAGCAAGCCTTGATGATTTTTGATTGCAGCTTTGATTTAGCCAAACCAGAGGCAGGCTACGCCGCTTATTTAGACGCACACATCGCGGGCGCGGTGTACGCAAACTTGGATAAAAACCTAAGCCATCAACCCGTCCAAAGCCACCCCCCCGTTCGGGCTGAGCCTGTCGAAGCCGCTGCCCCAAGCACTTCGACAAGCGCCGTGCGAACGCAAGCGGCATCTGGCGGCAGGCATCCCCTGCCTTCGCGCGAACAATTTGCTGCGTGGCTATCTAGCATCGGCTTTACGAACGCAATGCAAGCCGTCGTTTATGACCGCAACAACACCATGATTGCAGGGCGTTTGTGGTGGATGCTTCAATGGCTGGGGCATGAACGCGCGGCGGTGCTTGATGGCGGCTTTCAAACCTACATTGCCTCGCAGGCCAAGATAGGCAAGGGCTTCGAGCCATCCATGCCCGCAAGCCAATACCAGATTGGCCTGCCAAAGGTTGCCTTGGTGGACGCAGCACTGGTTGCAGCCCAAATAGGCTCCGCGCAAACGGCAATTGTGGACGCCCGAGCCACGCCGCGATTTAACGGCGAGGTCGAGCCGCTTGATCCTGTTGCAGGACATATTCCATCAGCCCTCAACCGCCCGTTTACGCAAAATTTTGCAGCCGACGGACGCTTCAAATCACCCGCGCAATTGCGCACAGAATTCGGCGCACTACTAGCAGGACGAGACCCCGCCGCAACCATTCACCACTGCGGATCAGGCGTCAGCGCCCTGCCCAATGTGCTGGCAATGGCCATCGCAGGCCTTGGCCTGACCACGCTGTACGCTGGCAGCTGGAGCGATTGGTGCTCCGATCCTGCGCGTCCTGTGGCGCAATCACATTAACAACCGAAAACTGGCCGCGATCAAACAAGCTCCCTATGCAACTCACAGACTTCAAACTCGCCGCGTTCGATATGGACTCGACCCTCATCAACATCGAATGCATCGACGAGATCGCTGACGCAGCGGGACGAAAAGCCGAAGTCGCCGCCATAACCGAAGCCGCCATGCGCGGCGAGCTAACCAACTTCAAAGACAGCCTGCGCCGCCGCTTGGAGCTACTCAAAGGCGTGCCCGCCTCTGCGCTAGAAGACGTTTATGCCAAGCGCTTGCACATCAATCCTGGCGTAGAAAAAACAATAACAGCGTTCAAAGCTGCGGGCATCAAACTGCTTTTGGTATCGGGCGGCTTCACCTTTTTTAGCGACCGCGTGGTCAAAAGACTAGGCTTTGACTATGCGCGCGCCAACGTCTTAGAGATTGAGGACGGCTTGCTCACAGGGCGCGTGATTCAGCAAACGTGGGGCGATATCGTGGATGGCGAAGAGAAAAAGAAAATGTTGCTAGAAACCGCCAAGCAGCTTGGCTTGCAGCCCCATCAGCTCATCGCAGTAGGCGACGGCGCAAACGACCTGCCAATGATGTCAGTCGCGGGGCTATCGGTCGCGTATCACGCCAAACCCAAGGTGCGCCAACAAGCCATGATTCAGATTAATGAGGGCGGGATGGATGAGTTACTGAGGCATTTTTCGTCAACCTTGATGAGCTAGCTTTGAGCCCGAAACGCCGCCACCACCTCACGGATCGTCAGCCGCAAGCCCTAGGGCGTGACCTCTGTAGCAACACAGACTCCCGATGGCAAGTTGTTTGTGCGAACCGAATTCATTTAGTCACCGCTGATCATTCACCACTGCGGATCGGGCGTAAGTGTATTCCATCAAATACAATCGACTCATGTTTAAGATTGAAACCACCGACCGATTTGACACATGGCTTGCCAAGCAAGACAAGCTAGTTCGATTGCGTTTAGTGACTCGACTAGACAAATTAAGCAAAGGTCTTTGGGGCGATTTCAAATCGGTAGGCGAACAGGTGCTCGAACTACGTGAACACTTTGGTGCGGGCTACCGCCTCTACGTCACGCAAATGGATACGGTATTGGTTGTCGCTTTAGGGGCTGGCGACAAATCAACCCAGGCTAAGGACATCACATTGGCAATTCAGACAGCAAAGGAGCTACGAAAATGAGCACGAAAATAAAAACCCGTCCTTTTGACATTGCAGAGTATCTAGATGACGATGAGGCTATCGCCATCTACCTCAATAGCATCATGGAGGAAGACAATCCCAGCTTGCTTGCTGATGCACTTGGCAACATTGCCAGAGCCAAAGGCATGACGCAAATTGCGAAAGCCTCTGGTATTGGGCGTGAGTCCTTATATAAAGCGCTCAAACCTGATGCACAGCCGCGTTATGAAACCGTATCGCGTGTTTGCAAGGCGCTTGGCATGAGGCTTCGCGCTGAAGTGGTTGGCTCATTTCCTATTCCCCACGCAGCGGCTCACCGCTGATCATTCACCATACCGCGCAAATAATTGCCTCGGTATGACTGGCGCGGCAAATAGCGGTGTAGCTCGATCAGCGCCATCTCGTACACGCCGCGCTTGAACTCCACGACATCCTCTAGCGGAACCCAATAATCATTCCAGCGCCATGCGTCGAACTCGGGATGATTGGTTGCGCGTAGATTGACCGCGTTGTCTAGCGCGGTTAGTTGCAGCAAAAACCAAATCTGTTTTTGCCCTTGATAAAAGCCGCGCGACTCGCGGCGCATAAAGTGATCGGGCACTACATAGCGCAACCAGTCTCGGGTTCGGGCGAGTATCTGCACGTGCGCGGGCTCAAGGCCTACTTCTTCGTGCAACTCTCGATACATCGCTTGCTCGGGTGTTTCACCCTTGTCAATACCGCCTTGCGGAAACTGCCAACTATGCGTGCGTATACGTTTACCCCAAAAAACCTGATTCTTCTGGTTCACCAAAATAATGCCGACATTGGGGCGAAAGCCCTCACGGTCTAGCATAATCAAAACCTCAAAATTGTTACAAAAGTTAGTTCAATTATCACGTAAGTTTGCCTGGTCAGAAAGCCCTATGAAAGCATCTCAATTCCTCATTACCACTTTAAAAGAAGCACCCGCCGATGCGGAAGTCGTTAGCCATCAATTGATGATGCGTGCAGGCCTGATTAAGCGCGTGGGCAGCGGCATTTACAACTATATGCCTATGGGTCTGCGCGTGATTCGCAAGGTTGAGCACATCGTGCGTGAAGAGATGAACGCCGCTGGTGCGGTGGAGCTGTCCATGCCCGTGATTCAACCCGCCGAGCTATGGCAAGAGACTGAGCGATTCGAGAACATGGGAGCGGAGCTTTTGCGTATCAAAGATCGTCATGATCGCAACTTCGTGGTGCAACCTACTAGCGAGGAAGTGGTAACCGACATTGCGCGGCAAGAGTTGAAGAGTTATAAGCAACTCCCCAAAAATCTGTACCAAATCCAAACCAAGTTCCGCGACGAACGCCGTCCACGGTTTGGGTTGATGCGTGGGCGCGAATTCATCATGAAGGATGCGTATTCGTTTGACCGCACCATCGATGACGCAAAAATTAGCTATCAAAAAATGACTGTTGCGTATCGCAAAATTTTTGATCGCTTTGGACTTCGCTACCGCGCAGTAGCTGCGGACAGCGGTGCCATTGGTGGCGATCTGTCCGAAGAGTTTCAAGTGATTGCTGCCACGGGTGAGGACGCGATTGTGTATTGCGAGAACAGCAACTACGCCGCCAATATGGAAAAGGCAGAAGCCCTACAGCCCACGCCCCGTAAGGCTTGCAGCAATAGCAATCCGCCAATGGAGAAGTTTCCCACGCCTGGTCGCAGCACGTGCGAACAAGTCGCTGAGCTGTTAAATGTGCCGCTTGCTACGACGGTGAAATCGCTCGTGCTCGCTACCGACGAGCTGAGCAAAGAGGGTGCAGTTGTCAAAACGCAAGTGTGGCTCTTGCTGATTCGCGGCTGCGACTCCATGAATGAAGTCAAGGTTGGCAAGATCGATGGGCTGGCTAACTTTAGGTTTGCGACGGAGCCAGAAATCGTCTCGCACTTTGGCTGCAAGCCGGGTTATCTAGGGCCGATTGATTTGGTGGCGAGTATGGCGCAGCCCGTGAAAATTGTGGCTGATCGCCAAGTCGCTGCCATGTCGGATTGGATTTGCGGCGCAAACGCTGTGGACTTTCACATCAAGGGCGTGAACTGGGGACGCGACTTGCCAGAGCCTGATGTGGTTGCCGATATCCGCAATGTGCTTGCTGGCGACGCATCGCCTGACGGCAAAGGCGTGCTGTCGATTGAACGCGGCATTGAAGTCGGTCACGTGTTTTATCTCGGCACCAAATACTCCAAAGCAATGGAGGCGAAATTTTTGGATATTGACGGCAAGCCCAAGCTCTTTGAAATGGGCTGCTACGGCATTGGCATCACGCGCTTGCCCGCTGCTGCGATTGAACAAAACCACGACGAGCGCGGCATCATTTGGCCTGACGCGATTGCGCCGTTTACGCTGGTGATTTGTACCATTGACTACGCCAAAGACGCTGCCGTAAAAGCCACGGCGGACGGGCTTTACGCGGCACTGCGCGCGCGCGGTGTGGACGTTATTTTGGATGACCGTGGCGAGCGCCCTGGCATCATGTTTGCCGAGTGGGAGCTCATTGGTGTGCCGCATCGCGTGGTCGTTTCTAGCCGTGGTTTGAAAGAGGGCACGGTGGAATATCAGCATCGCACAGACAGCGCAGCGACCAAAATGGCAGTGGCTGAGTTGGACGCTTTTTTAGCGGGGCGCGTCAAGTAAATGCGCAGAAGGCGTGTGTTTGCAATGCCAATGGCGCTGGCCTTCGCGCCGCTTCTTGCGCACGCTGGCAACCAAGCCGAAGAACCACTTGCCGATTCGACGCGCTCGGCTTTATCGTCTGCGGTGGCCAACAGTGCACCGCCTGAGCCTGAATTTGCCGATACCCACGCGCGCATGGCTTATGTGCGCTGGCTCGGTGAGATGAGCGCCCGCTTAGGAGCCTTCACCCGGCAACGCTTGGATCTGACCACGCGGCATGAATTTTTGCAAACGGCTTGGTATGAGTCGCGGCGTGCAGGGCTGGAGACCTCGTTGGTATTGGGTTTGGTGCAAGTTGAGAGTGCCTTTAGAAAGCACGCCGTCTCCAGCGTCGGCGCACGTGGCTATATGCAAGTGATGCCTTTTTGGTCGCGCTTAATCGGCGACGGCGACGCGAGCAAGCTCTTTCATCTGCAAACCAATTTGCGCTTTGGTTGCATCATCTTGCGCCACTATTTAGACCGCGAGGCTGGCGATATGTTTATGGCGCTGGGTCGCTATAACGGCAGCCGTGGCAAAGCCGAATATCCAAACAGCGTTCTGGCCGCTAAGCCGCACTGGGATTGACTTGCGAGAGTGATGCCGCGCTAAGCCTTAGCCAGTATGGCTTTCAAGGCATTGGCTTTGTTTGAATGCGCGTGCGTAATCGCCATACCCAGCGCATCCGCCGCATCAGCGCCTGGCAAGCTGGGCAACTTCAGCAGCCGCATCACCATCTCTTGCACTTGACTTTTGGCGGCTTTGCCGTAGCCCACAACCGCCTGCTTAAGTTGCAGCGCCGTGTACTCAGCCACGGCCACATCACACGACACCAAGCCCGTGATACACGCCCCACGCGCCTGGCCCAGCAAGAGCGTGGACTGCGGATTGACGTTGACAAAAACAATTTCAACCGATGCCACGTCGGGCTGGTAGATGCGGCAAACCTCTTGCACACCATCAAACAAAATTTTGAGCCGTGCGGGCAAGTTTTTAGTGTTCGCGGTTTGCGTGCTAATCGTCCCAGAAGCCACGTAGGATAAGGCTTGGCCTTGGGCATCAATCACGCCGTAGCCCGTGGTTTGCAAACCAGGATCAATGCCTAGAATTCGCATCATGGCTCACTCATAAATCAAAATACCAGCGCACCGAATGAAAGAACACGGGCGCAGCAAAGCACAGTGAGTCAATGCGATCTAACAACCCGCCTGCACCCGTTACCGACTTCGCGCCGCCCGACCAATGCGTTACGCCTCGGTCGCGTTTTAAGGCCTTCATGACCAAATGCCCAAACGAGCCAGCCACACAGGCAATCAAAGACATGGCGAACGCTTGCGCAGGAATAAAAGGGGTGATGCCTGCCAGCAAGCCGCCGACCAAACCGCCCACGCAGACACCTAAAGCCCAAGACGGCCAATTAAAGCTTGCGCTGATGTTGGGAGCCACAGGTCGTCCCCATTTTTTTTGACTCAACCAATGCCAACTCATGTGTTGCACCACCATGCAAATTTGCACCACCAGCACGAGGTGAAATAGCAAAAACATATTCTTGCCTGCGTAGTTGCTCACGGCATCCGCAGGAAAGTGGAGCAGCAAAATTGCAGGCACATGACTCAAGCCAAAGATGCACACCATGATGCCCCATTGCATCTTGGCATTGCGCTCTAAAAAATGCTCGGGGTCATTGGATAACGCACTCACCACAGGAATCGCCAAAAACACGTACACAGGAATGAACACGGTAAACGTATCGAAGTGCTCCAGCATCACAAAGCCATATTGCATGGGCAATACCACAAAAAATGCAAGCAGCAAACTGCGGTGATCACCACGCTTGGTAGGCGAGAGTGTCATAAATTCGCGCAGTGCAAAAAATGACATCAAGCCAAACATCACGGTTGCCACCTTGTCACCCATCGACCAGCCCAGCCAAAATATCAGCGTGATCAGCCACGACGTTTTTAATACATCTAAGTACGGATGACTCAGTGCCAGATCGCCGCCCATCGCGCTCTCGCTCTCGCGCTCATTTTGTTTGGCTAAAACGCTTCGAATAGTCGTCACCGTCGTCGCAAGCAGCAGCAAGCCAAACACGATGATGAACAAGATGCCAATTTGCCCGTGCGCATCTAAACTTTTAAGATATTGATTCATTCGAGTGTCATCCGTCCACTACATATCACGCAGCGCAATCACCGCATCTCTGGCACGCACTAAAAACTCTTTGCGCTCTTCGCTTGGCATCAACACAATGGGCGCACCAAACGTCACCGAGCACAAAATCGGTACAGGAATCACCTCGCCCTTTGGCATGACGCGCTGCACGTTGTTAATCCATGCGGGAATCAAACGCACGTTTGGAAATTTTTCTGCCAAGTTATAAAGCCCCGCTTTAAAAGCAGCAGGCTCGGACTCAAAACCCCGCGTCCCTTCGGGAAAAATGATGACCGAGTCACCCGCCTCCAACGCCTCAATCAATGGGGCAAGCGGATCCTCGTCGCCCGTGCGGGCACGCTCCACGTACACCACGTTAAACACCGCCGTGGTTATCCATTGTTTAAATCTTGATTTCGTCCAATAGTCTTTGGCAGCAATCGCACGTGTGCTGCGCCGCAGCTCAGAGGGCATCGCTGCCCACATCAAAACGAGGTCAATATGGCTTTGGTGATTGGCAAAGTAAATACGCTGCTCGGCCTTGGGCGGGCAGCCATACCAACGCGCTTGCGAACCTGTGAGCAAACGCACCAGCCCCAGCAAAAACCAACTCATCAAACGTGCAGAAAAAGACATACGCAACAATGATTCGGGGGCGCGATTAAACCTTCTCCAGCACAACGGCGATGCCTTGCCCCACACCAATGCACATGGTGCATAGCGCGTAGCGTCCGCCTAGCGTGTGCAAACGGTTGACCGCTGTGGTGGCAAGCCGCGCACCTGATGCGCCTAGCGGATGCCCCAGCGCAATCGCTCCGCCCCATGCGTTGACGCGCGGGTCCGCGTCTGCAAGCCCCAGCAAACGAAGTACCGCCAAACCTTGCGCGGCAAAGGCTTCGTTGAGTTCAATCACATCCATTTGATCCAGCGTCAAGCCCGTGAGCGCCAATACTTTTTGCACCGCAGGCGCAGGGCCAATGCCCATGATGCGCGGCGGCACGCCCGCCACCGCCATGCCCACCACACGCGCACGTGGCGTCAAGCCTTGCTTGACCATCATGGCTTCGTCCGCCAACAAAATCGCACACGCGCCGTCGTTCACGCCGCTGGCATTGCCCGCCGTCACCGTACCCCCTTCGCGCACCACAGGTTTGAGCCTAGCGAGCGATTCAATCGTGGTGGCGCGTGGATGCTCATCTTGACTAACCACGATAGCGTCGCCCTTTTTTTGCGCAATGGTGACGGGTGTTATTTCTTTTGCAAGATAGCCCGCTTGCTGCGCCGCCACCGCATTCAATTGGCTGCGAAGCGCCATCTGGTCTTGGTCGGCGCGGCTAATTTTGTAATCATCCGCAACGTTTTCTGCCGTCTCGGGCATCGAGTCCACGCCGTATTTCGCCCTCATCAACTTGTTCACAAAACGCCAGCCGATGGTGGTATCAAAGACTTGGCTCGCGCGACTAAACGCGGACTCAGCCTTTGGCATCACAAAAGGTGCGCGGCTCATGCTCTCCACGCCGCCCGCAATAACAAAACTCATCTCGCCAGATTTGATAGCACGCGCCGCCGTACCCAGTGCGTCTAGCCCCGAGCCGCACAAGCGGTTAATTGTTGCGCCCGCAACCGTGTGCGGCAAACCAGCCAACAGCGACGACATATGCGCCACGTTGCGGTTATCTTCGCCCGCTTGGTTGACGCAGCCATAAATCACATCGTCCAGCAACGCCCAGTCCACGCGCTCGTTGCGTGCCATCAATGCCGCCAACGCAATAGCGCCTAAATCATCGGTGCGAACGGAACTGAGCGAGCCGCCATAACGCCCCACAGGTGTGCGAATTGCGTCAACGATAAATGCCTGCTTCATGCTGCCTCCACTTTCAAAGTCTAGTTAAGATGAAAGCCATGAGTTTAACGACACACATCATTGTTATGGGCGTTTCTGGTTGCGGCAAGACAACGCTAGGCGAAGCCCTTGCCGCGCACCTGCAATGGCCATTTTTTGATGCCGACGATTTCCATCCACCCGAGAACGTCGCCAAAATGCGAGCAGGCGAACCACTCAGCGACGCAGACCGCGCCCCGTGGCTCTTGCGGCTAAGCATCCTCTTGCAAGCCAATACCCATGCGGTCTTGGCGTGTTCGGCATTAAAAAACCGCTACCGCGAGGTTCTCACAACCAACCTGCCCAATTTGCGTTTCGTGCATCCACACGGCGCGTTTGAAATCATCGCTGCACGCATCGAAGCCAGATCAAAAGCGACAGGGCACTATATGCCAGCCAGCCTTTTGCAAAGCCAGTTTGAGGCGCTAGAGCTGTGCGCGGATGCGGTGATGGTGGATATTGAAATGGCTAGGCAAGAGCGCGTGGCTTATGTACTCAAAGCATTAAAAATCTAAAGATCAGCTATGGCAACACCAACACCAAGCATCCCATCGATAACAGAAAAACTTTTAATTAAGTCCATTGCTGACTGCAAAGGCTCTGGCAAGCGCTACGCCTTTTTGCTTGGCGCAGGTGCTTCGATTACATCGGGCATTCCAGGTGCATACGCATTAGCCAAAAAATGGTTAGACGAACTTCAAGAAGACAACCCTGATGCTTATAAAAAAATCACCCAAACACCTCAATTTAAAGACAACAATCTAGGTGCTTTGTATTCCAAAATTTATGACACGCGGTTTGAAAAATTTCCTAACGATGGCTATCAAGCAATTGAGCAAGCGATGAGCGCCAATAGCGTTCAGCCAAGTTTTGGCTATACCGTTTTAGCGCAGGTACTCGAGAAGACACGCCACAACATTGTGCTAACCACCAATTTTGATCGTTTGGTGGAAACTTCACTTTTAATTTATCAAGGGGTACACGCCCGCGTAATTGCCCATGAAGCCATGCTGCCATTTCAAGACGTCAGTGACCAAAAGCCTTCGATTATGAAAGTGCATCGCGATATGTTTACAAAACCAAGTTCGCAAGAAGGTGAAGTCTCAAAACTGCCAAAGATTTGGCACAAGCCTATTCAAAAATTGCTGCAAAACTATCACCTGATAGCCATAGGTTATGGCGGTCATGACGACGGTTTACTAAAAATAATAAAAAAGCATTTGCAAACGATTGGTGACGCCAAAATCTTTTGGTGCCATATTGAACCTTCTCCACCCCAAGAGATTGCAACTTTTGCCAACGGACTCAAGGGCAAAAACATGGAGAAGGTTTGCACCGTACGCATTCAAGGGTTTGACGAATTTATGCTCAAACTCAATAAAAAATTAGAGTACCCGTTATTAGTTAGAGATGAAGACAATGAAATTGAAAAGCAAGCGAAACAACGCAGTGCGGCATATAAAAGACAAGTAGAGGAGTTGCAACGAAAACTGCAAACAAAAGACATTGACACAGAGCTAAAAAGCAGTATCAAAAAACTACTTGCCAACACATGGTGGGAAGTAGAGTCGGCTGTAAAAGAGGAAAAAGACATCGCCCAAAAAGAACAACTTTATCTTGCGGGGATGAAGAAGTTTCCGCAAAGCCATGAACTCATTGGCAATTACGCAACCTTCCTATGGGTTATCCGCAAAGCCTATGACCGTGCCGAATCCTTTTACAAAAAGGCTTTAGAAATAGATCGCAATGATGCAAACATCAACGGCAATTTCGCAAGCTTCCTACATGACATCCGCAAAGACTACGACCAAGCCGAATCCTTTTACAAAAAGGCTTTAGAAATAGATCCCAATGATGCAAACATCAACGGCAATTTCGCAAACTTCCTATGGGGTATCCGCAAAAACTATGACCAAGCCGAATCTTTTTACAACCAGGCTTTAAAACTAGCTCCCAATCATGCAAACAGCAACGGCAATTACGCAAGCTTCCTATGGAATGCCCGCAAAGACTATGGCCAAGCCGAATCCTTTTACAAAAAGGCTTTAGAACTAGCTCCTAATGATGCGGACATCAACGTCAATTACGCTGGGTTTTTACTAGCACGTGGTCGCCGAAAGGAAGCTCTTACGTTTCTGCAAAAGGCAGATGAGGCAGCAGATCGAGATGATTTACGTCTTGAACTTTCTTTTTATCGCTTAGCCCACTTCCCCCAAGAAGCCCAGCAAGCAAGAGCCAAAATTGCAAAACTATTAGCTCAAGGGGTGCGTTCACCTAACTGGGATTTCTCGGGGAATATTGAACAAGCCAAACGCGAAGGTTGCTCGTATGTGCCTGAGCTGGAAAGTTTGGCAGCACAAATTAACCAAAGCCCACCCTAGCCGCTTGGGTTTGGACCAGCGCTTCATGCGCTAGCGCCAAGGTGATGAATCCTTGGAACAAAGATTAAACTGGGTCTAAGTGAAATACCGTGGGTAAGAGAACGTGAGCTTGGCGCAGGCGCTTCGATTACATCGGGCATTCCATTTGATCTGAGTCACTAAAATCACATTCATGCCACGCCAATCAACGCCCCCAGCAGCCACGCCCGCACCAACCCCGCGCACCAACGACCCTGCTCGCACCATGAGCGACATCATTGCCGTGGCGACAGAGGAGTTTTCCGACAAGGGACTTAGCGGCGCACGCATCGACGAAATTGCCGCGCTCACGCAAACCAGCAAGCGCATGATTTACTACTATTACGGTAGCAAAGAAGGTTTGTATTTGGCTGTGCTGGAAGATGCCTATGCGCGTGCTCGTAGCGCGGAGAGTGGTCTGCATTTGGACGATGTGGAGCCCGTCGAAGCGCTCAAAAAATTAGTCAGTTTTTCGATTGATTACAAACTCGCGCATCCAGATTTTGTGCGCCTCGTGATGACCGAGAACATTCACCGCGCCGAATATTTAAAACAGTCCAAAACAGCGGTGCACATGAACACACCCGCCATTGATTTACTTCACCGCATTTACAACCGAGGCGTTGCTTCGGGCGATTTTCGATCAGGCATCGAAGCCTTCGATTTGCACATGGCGATTAGCGCTTTGAGTTTGTACAACGTCTCCAATCGCCCCACCGTTGAGGCGATTTTTAAGCGCGACATCATGGATAAAAAAGAAGTCGATCGCATGCGAAAAAATTGCATCGAGATGCTGCTGCGATTTGTGCGCAAGTGAAATGCATTGATGCCACTATTTCAATAGTGCAACTTCGCCACAGCACGCAAATTTTCAGCCGTGGTGCTCGCAAAGCCAAAGAATTCAAGGTACGCGGGGATTTGCTCGTAGAGCATATCGGTGCCAATTTGTACGCGGCAGCCACGGTCTTTGGCGGCTTGCAAGAAGGCGGTCATCTCGGTTTTCATCACCACCTCGCCAACAAACGTCGTGGGCGCAATGCGCGAAACATCCATCGGCAAAGGATCACCCTTGTTCATGCCCATCGGTGTGGCGTTCACCACCACATCAAAGCCTGTGGGATCGTTAGCGCCTGTTTCCACTTTGAGCGCTGGATAGTTCTCGCGCAGACGCAAAGCAAGTCCTTCCATCGATGCGGTGTTCATATCAAACAGTGCGATTTTTGCGATGCCCGCTTTGGCGAGCGATGCCGCAATCGCGCTGCCCACGCCGCCACTGCCCACCACCAAGCAGGACACGCCTTGCAAAGCGATGCCCTTGCGCAAAACCCCACGCACAAAGCCTTCGCCATCAAACATATCGCCGATTAGTTTTCCATTCACGCGCTTGACGGCATTACAAGCACCAGCCACTTTGACCGTGGGCGATGCCCGGTCCAGCATGGCGACTGTGGTCACTTTGTGCGGCATGGTAATGAGTGCGCCTGCGATGTTGTCCATGCTAAAGATGGCTGGCAAAAACAAGGCGTAATCTTCAGGCTTCACGCCCATAGGAACAACCACGGCATCAATACCCGCTTGCTCGAAGTACGGGTTGTAAATCATCGGTGCTTTAAAACTGTGGGTGGGATAGCCAATGTGCGGCACGATCTGCGTGTTGCCTTTAATCAGGGGAAACGCCATGACTCCATCACTTCTTGCTGTCTGACACAGCCGCACGTAGCGCGAGCAAATAACTATCAACCCCAAAGCCTGCGATTTGACCTTTGGCAAGCTCGGCAATCACCGAGTGGTGACGGAACGCTTCGCGCGCGTGGATATTGCTCATGTGGACTTCGTAGATTGGGCATTTCAAAATCGCCAGCGCATCACGGATGCCCAAACTGTAGTGCGTCCAAGCCCCTGCGTTGATGAGCACCGCGTGCGTGCCATCGCTATGCGCGGCATGAATGCGCTCAACCATCGCTCCCTCAAAATTAGTTTGGAAGCACTCAACTTGCGCGCCCAACTCAGCGCCCAAAGCTTTGACTTGACTATCAATTTGCGCCAATGTGATCGTTCCATATTGCGCAGGATCGCGCTTGCCAAACATATTGAGATTGATGCCATTTAAGACCAATATCTTCATAGGGATTTCCTTCATAAAAAAATGAACTGTTTGGTACATAATATAACATCTTTACAACTTGCCTAGGTACTTCTCTATGCTTGATAAATTTCTGGATCTTTATTGCAACTTGCTTGGCAAAGTCATTGCGATTTTGTTGGCGCTGATGGTGTTATTGGTCTTTGGTAATGTTGTATTGCGGTATGGATTTAACTCGGGCATTACCGTGTCAGAAGAGTTGTCGCGCTGGATGTTCGTGTGGCTCACCTTCTTGGGAGCCATCATTGCGGTGCGCGAACACGGTCATCTTGGTACAGATTTTTTGATCGCGAGATTGCCCATCATGGGACAAAAAATCTGCCTTGTCATTGGCTATGTTTTAATGCTCTTGATGTGCTGGCTGATGTTTAAAGGCTCTTACGACCAAACCATCATCAACTGGGCAACGGAAGCGCCCGCGACAGGATGGTCGCAAGGTTTTTTTTATGGCATCGGTATGGTGTTTGCGGTGTCTGCCGCTTTGATGCTCTTCCAAGATTTTTATAAATTACTCACGGGTCAAATGAAAGATGATGACCTCATCAACATCCGCGAGTCCGAAGAAGAAGCACTGACGTTTGAGGAGCAAACACAGGGGGCAGCCAAATGACCATCCTCGTTTTCTTAGGCTCGCTCTTGGGTTCAATGGCGCTGGGTATTCCGATTGCTTTTTCGCTGCTCATTTGCGGCGCAGCGCTGATGCTGCATTTGGGTATGTTTGATGCGCAAATTTTGGCGCAAAACGTCATCAACGGCGCGGACAGTTTCCCACTCCTTGCCGTGCCCTTCTTTATGCTGGCGGGCGAGATTATGAATGTGGGCGGGCTCTCCAAACGCATTGTCAATTTAGCGCTGGCGATGGTTGGGCACATCAAAGGCGGACTTGGCTACGTCACCATTGTTGCCGCGTGTTTGCTCTCAGCGCTGTCAGGCTCGGCGGTTGCGGATGCAGCTGCGCTGACCGCGCTGCTGCTTCCAATGATGGTCAAAGCGGGACACAACAAAGCCAGTAGCGCAGGTCTTATTGCGGCTTGCGGCGTGATTGGCCCCATCATTCCGCCGTCCATTGGATTCGTGATTTTTGGCGTAGCTGCCAACGTATCGATCTCCAAACTGTTTATTGCAGGCATTGTCCCTGGTGTCGTCTTGGCGGCAGGACTGTGGTTGACGTGGTGGTGGATGATTCGCAAAGAAAAAATTGCACCACCTGAGAAAAAAACTTTTGCCGATGTCATGCTCGCCTTGCGCGAAGCCACGTGGGCATTGGTCTTGCCGTTTATTATTTTGTTTGGTCTCAAGTTCGGCATCTTCACACCAACCGAGGCGGCGGTCATTGCGGCGGTTTACGCTTTCTTAGTAGCGACCTTTGTTTATCAAGAACTCAAGCTCAAACAGCTCGTCAAAATTTTTGCGGATGCTGCCAAAACAACGGGCGTGGTGATGTTCTTGGTGGCGGCGGCGATGGTCAGCGCATGGATGATTACGGTGGCGCAATTGCCCGATCAAATAGTGGAATTGCTCAAACCATTTATGGCTAACAAAACGCTTTTGATGCTCGCCATCATGCTGCTGTGCATGGTGGTTGGTACCGCGATGGACATGACCCCGACCATTTTGATTTTGACACCTGTGCTGATGCCGATCATCAAAGCGGCGGGCATTGATCCCGTTTACTTTGGCGTGCTCTTTATCATCAACAACTCGATTGGTTTGATTACGCCGCCCGTTGGCACGGTGCTCAATACAGTCGCAGGTGTTGGCAAAGTCAGCATGGATGAGGTGACCAAAGGCGTGATGCCGTTTATGGTGGCTCAGTTTCTTGTGATGTTCTTGATGGTGCTCTTCCCCGAGATCGTCATAGTGCCGCTCAAGTTGTTTTACTAACGGTCAACGTCATTCCCGTGCAAGTGCGCATCCTAGGTTTTTTTATTGCTATTTTTATTTTTTATTTTTAAGGAGTTGTTATGAAGCGTTTTGTTTTAAAAGCCGCCCTGGCGTTAGTTGCCGTTGGCGCATTTACCCTCACCACCGCACAGGCGCAAGAGCGCGCACTGAAGCTGTCAACGGCGAACCCCAAAGGGCATCCCATTACGATGGGCGCAGAAAAATTTGCTGAATTGGTTTTAGCAAAAACGGGCGGCAAACTCAAAATCAATGTTTTTGCAGGTGGCACGCTGGGCAGTGATATGTCGGTTGCATCTGCCATGCAAGGCGGCACGATTGACATGAACATCGGCAACTCGGGTATTTTGGCAGCGCAAGTACCCGCGTTTGCCATCTATGATTTTCCATTTATGTTCAACAATACCAAAGAAGCCGATGCTGTAGTGGACGGCCCATTTGGCAAGATGATGCATAAAAAATTAGAAGACAAAGGTCTCGTTGGACTGGCTTATTTTGAACTTGGCTTTCGCAACATGACCAACAGCAAGCGCCCGCTGAATAAGGTGGATGACATTGCTGGCTTGAAGTTGCGCGTGATTCCAAGCCCAATTAACTTGGCTTGGGTGAAGGCATTAGACGCAAACCCTGTGCCTATGGCTTTTGGCGAGGTGTATGGTGCGCTAGAGTCCAAAGCTATTGATGGTCAAGAAAATCCTTTGACCGTTATTTCAGCCAACAAGTTCTACGAAGTACAAAAAAATTTAGCGCTAACCAATCACGTCTACAACCCGCAGTCTGTAGTGATGAGCAAAAAGACTTGGGACTCTTTAAGTGCGGCAGATAAAAAATCTGTCTCTGATGCCGCGAATGAAGCCGCGAAATACCAGCGCGAAGTCACGCGCAAACAAGCGGCTGAACTGGTTGACTCTTTGAAAAAAAATGGCATGGCTGTGACGGAATTTTCGCCTGCGGAGTTGGCTAAATTTGCCGACAAAATGCGTCCTGTCATTGCCTCGTTTGGTGTGTCGGTTGGGCAAGACGTGGTGAGCCAATTGCAAACCGAGCTGAGCAAAGCGCGCGAAACGAGCGCCGCCTCTGCAAAAACTGCGCCAACCAAAGCTGTTAAAAAATAACCGCTGTGCTTAAAACCCGCATCGCGGTTGCTGGCGCGGGCTACATGGGTCAAGCGCACATCGAGGCGCTGATGGCGAGCGAGTCTACTCAGCTCAGCGCCATCATTGATCCGTCGCCAAACGCAGCGCCTCTAGCCGCTAAGTACGGCGTGCCTTTGTACGTCACGCTGGCTGAAGCTTTTGCGAAGGACAAGCCTGATGGCGCGGTGCTTGCCACGCCCAATCACTTGCATTTAGCCCACGCCAAAACGTGCATGGATGCAGGCATTCCAATGCTGTTAGAAAAGCCGATCGCCGTTACGCTGACCGAGGCTTATGAGCTACTTGCATACCAGCAAAGAACGCAAGCGGTCATCCTGATCGGGCATCACCGCGCACATAGTCCGATCATGACAAAAGCAAAAGAAGTGATTGACTCTGGCAAGCTGGGGAAATTAGTTGCGGTCATGGGTAGCGCCCTCTTCGTCAAGCCCGATCATTATTTTGACGACGGCCCTTGGCGGCGTGAAATGGGCGCGGGTCCGATTTTGCTCAACATGATTCATGAAGTGCATAACTTGCGGATGCTCTGCGGCGAAATTGCGCAGGTGCAAGCCCTTACAAGCCATGCCGTGCGTGGCTTTGCGGTTGAGGACACGGTAGCCATTAATCTGCGCTTTGCCTCGGGCTGCCTAGGTACATTCATCCTCTCCGATTGCGCGGCAAGCGCAAAAAGTTGGGAGCAAACCAGTCAAGAAAACAAGGCTTATTCAAGCTATGACGATGAGGACTGCTACGCGATTGCAGGCACGCATGGTTCGTTATCTGTGCCAACCATGCGCCTCAAGTCTTACGCCAAAGACGAAGATCGTTCGTGGTGGAAACCATTTGATACGCGCGTTGTTGCTATGGAATGCAGCGATCCGATTGCGCATCAAATGGAGCACTTTGGCAAAGTTGTACGGGGCGAGGTTGCGCCATTAGTCAGTGCATTGGATGGAATGCAAAACTTAAAAATTACCGACGCAATTGTGAAGTCAGCCAAAACGGGACAAGTGATTCAGACTGCATGATCATCATGGGCTTGCCATAATCAGCGTATGTTTAATCCTTCTCAGTCCGATGTGCGGCGCTTCTTTTGCGCGGTTTACGATAAATGGCAACTCAAAGAAACCATGGATGGCATCGAGACCATTGCGGCACTTTGGATTGCCGAGCATCCCGAATATCACAGCGACCTCAGCGATGCTGAGGCAGCAACGGTACGTGACTACGCAGTAGACGCGGGACGCACGAATCCGTTTCTCCATCTCTCCATGCATTTATCGATCAGCGAGCAATGCTCCATCGATCAACCGCGCGGCATTCAAGCGGCGGTGGAGGCGCTCACTGGCAAACTAGATTCGCTACACGAAGCACATCACATGGCGATGGAAGCACTGGGGCGCATGATGTGGGAGTCGCAAAGATCAGGCAAAGCACCTGATGGCGCGGCCTATATTGAGAGCATAAAAAAAGCCGCCTCAAAATGAGGCAGCTTTTTTGGCTTTTCAACTAGCCGTCATTCCCGCGCAGGCGGGCATCCGCATGCTTATTGGTTTGCGCGATGCATCTTGCTTTGAGGAACGGTTTTTAGCTCGCCATCCAAGCTCCCAATATAGCGAGTCAACTCTTTCATGTCGGCAAGGCTCAGTTGCTTAGCAATACCGCCCATCACGCCATTGCTGCGTCCCACGCTCGGATTGCCTTCCGTTTTATAGGCTTTGAGCGCCACATACAAATAATCTTTATGCTGTCCCGCCAGCTTAGGCTCACTTGGATCATGCGGCTTCGAAAAATTAATGCCGTGGCAAGACGCACAAGCCGATTTTGCAATTAACGCTGCAACCCTCTCGCTAGGCGCTTTAGTCGGTGTGGCTGGCAGTTCAGGTGCTCCCGCGATCTTGCCTTGTTGTGCATAGTAGGCAGCCAAATCAGCCATATCTTGGTCCGTTAAAGATACCGCTATTGCACGCATCGTTGGGTGCTTACGCGCCCCTTCTTGATAGGCCTTCAGCGCAGAGACGATATACGGTGCGCCTTGACCAGCAATCATCGGCACTTTATAAACTTCTGGAAAACTAGCTTGATAGCCTTGAATGCCGTGGCAACCAATACACATGGCATTTTTGGTTGCACCAGCTTTTGCATCGCCTTTGATTTCAGCGGCAAACGCCCCTTGGCTTAGCAAGTTGGCAACAAGTGACAGGGCGGCAATAGTAATAAATTTATTCATGGGAAAATACGTAACAAATGACGTGACAAATGAAAATTAACCTGTGATTATAAAGCGCCCCATGACCACGACCTCCACACACTCATCGCAAAAATTTACTGGCTCTGACAACTACGTCGCCACGCAAGACCTGATGCTCGCGGTGAACGCTGCCATCGTCCTTAAACGCCCCCTGCTCGTCAAAGGCGAGCCTGGCACAGGCAAGACCATGCTGGCGGAAGAAGTTGCCGCCGCACTGAAGATGCCACTTTTGCAATGGCACATCAAGTCAACCACCAAAGCACAGCAAGGTCTCTACGAATACGACGCAGTCAGCCGCCTGCGCGATAGCCAGCTTGGCGATATAGATGGTGGCTCGCGCGTAAAAGACATCAACAACTACATCATCAAAGGCGTGCTATGGCAGGCCTTTACAGCGGATGAGCCTGTTGCGCTGTTGATTGACGAGATCGACAAAGCGGACATCGAGTTCCCCAACGACCTCTTGCGCGAGCTTGATCGCATGGAGTTTTATTGCTACGAAACGCGCCAGCTCATCAAAGCTAAAAATCGCCCCTTGGTATTCATCACATCAAACAACGAAAAAGAATTGCCCGATGCATTTTTGCGCCGCTGCTTCTTCCACTACATCAAGTTTCCCGATGCAAGCACGATGCAGCACATTGTGAATGTGCATTTCCCGAACCTGAAAAAAGAGTTACTAGCGGCTGCGATGAAGACCTTCTACGACGTGCGGCAATTGCCAGGTCTAAAGAAAAAGCCATCAACCAGCGAGCTACTCGATTGGCTCAAGCTCTTACTCGCAGAAGATATTCCACTCGAAGCGCTGCAAACGCAAGACGACAAAATTGCCCTGCCGCCCTTACTTGGCGCACTGCTCAAAAACGAACAAGATGTGACGCTGTTTGAAAAGCTGGTGTTTATGAATCAGCGGAATCGGTAAGCGGTTTCATCACACGTGATCCCCCCATTGGAAGATTCCGCTGTGCCCAGCATGGTTGATCTTGTCGATTGGCACGCCTGCAACCCCACGCTTCAAACCATCATTGAACCGCAACTGGTAGCGTTGCTGCTCACACGCTAAAGCATCCGCTCCATGCGCATCTGGTCATCTGCCGTTTCGCGCACCCGAATCAGCGTTGCGGTGTCGCCATCGACTAGCACTTCGGCAGCGCGTCCACGCGTGTTGTAGTTGCTTGCCATCGCCATGCAATACGCGCCAGTAGACAGCACCGCAAGCAGCTCACCTGCCCTGACATCAAGGGCACGGTCTTTGCCCAGCCAATCACCGCTTTCACATACGGGTCCTACCACGTCGTAGATCACCTCTTGCGCAGGCCTTGTTAGCTGCGGCTTGCTAGGCGCACTGCACGGAACAATCGCATGGAAACCTTGATACATGGCAGGCCTTGGCAAGTCGTTCATGGCGGCATCAACGATGCAAAAATTCTTATCTGAGCCTTGCTTGGTAAAAAGCACTTCGGTCACGCAAACACCCGCATTGCCAACTAGCGAGCGCCCTGGTTCAATCATCAATTGCTTACCACGAAAACCGCGTGCATCAATCTTGGCAAGCAACTGCGCCCATAGCGCATCGGCCTCGGGCGGCGTGTCGCCGTTGTAATTAATGCCCAGTCCGCCGCCAAAATCGATGTGGTGAATCGGGATGCCTGCCGCCTCAACACTCGAGACCAAATCGAGCACGCGATCCATCGCATCCACATACGGCGTGACTTCTGTAATTTGCGAACCGATGTGGCAATCAATGCCCGCCACGCGCAACCCCTTGAGCGACGCAGCATGGCGATAAGCGCCCAGCGCTTCCTCGTGCGCGATACCAAACTTATTTCCCTTCAACCCTGTTGAAATATACGGATGCGTTTTCGGGTCAACATTGGGGTTGACACGTAGGCTAATGGACGCAATCCTATTCATCGAAAGAGCCACCTCATTCAGCACATCTAGCTCAGCAATGCTCTCAACATTGAAGCAAGCAATACCCGCCTCTAGCGCTTGGCGCATCTCAGCGCGTGTTTTGCCAACGCCTGAAAAAATGACTTTTTGCGGATCCGCGCCCGCCTTCAAAACACGCGCCAGTTCACCGCCAGAGACGATATCAAAGCCGCAGCCGTTTTGCGCAAAAAGTTGCAACACGGCAAGCGATGAATTAGCCTTCATGGCATAGCAAATCAACGCATCGCGTCCCGCAAAACCACGCTGATAGGACGCTAGCGCTGATAACATGGCAGCTTTGGAATACACAAACAAAGGCGTTTGATGCTGCGCAGCGAGTGCGTCAAGCGAAACACCTTCAACATGAAGTGCAGCATTTTGATAAGCCACAAAAGGGCTTCCTGGAAGATTTTGAAGAGACATCGCGGCGATTATTTAGAAAGAGGAGTTGGTGCAGGCGGTAAATACAAATTACCTTTTTGTCCGCAAGCAACCAACAAAAAAAGGACAATCAGTAAACTAAATATGTTTTTTTTCATAGGGAAATTGTAATGACCGATCTTGATTATCAAAACTGCGCAGAAAAAACGCTTGCTGCTATCGAACGCAATTGCGACCAGTTGAACGATGCGACCGATGCAGATATTGATAACCAACGCACAGGGGGAATGATTACGCTGACCTTTAAAAACAAAAGTCAAATCATCATCAACCTACAAAAACCACTACAAGAAATTTGGCTTGCCGCCAAGGCAGGAGGTTTTCACTATAAATTTGATGGCTCAGTTTGGCGCGACACCAAACGCAGTAGTGAACTATTCGCCGACATCAGCCAATACGCAAGTGAGCAATCGGGAATGTCGCTGCAATTTGCGACATCCCATTAAACGATTTGAACTTTATTTCACCACGCAAGTTAAC
>JASGCK010000020.1 GCA_030054145.1 Cytophagales bacterium | reverse complement strand
AAAATAAGTTGTAATTCTCATCTTTGAGTGTCCACTTTTAGGGGACAAGTCCATTTTTAGGTTTATTGAGACTTTGTACCCCATCAGCCACCCCAAATTTTTCTAAAGTTTTGAATTTGCAAGGTTTTCCAGCCAAAAAACTCGCGACAGGTTCCCACTTAGGGTTCCCACATGATCCGAGTTCCACGGCTCAAGCAAAACCGACACGGCGTTTTTTCTCTCCGTGTAATCTGGCAAGACCCCGCAGGCAAGCGGCGCGAGACGCAGCGCAGCCTAGGCACACGCAGCCCCACGGTTGCCTGTTTATTGGCACTACAGTTAATGGGTCACTTTTAGGTGAGCGTCAACATCTCCCCAGGCCGCACACGGGTGAACACAACAGGCGCGGTGGACAGATGCAATTGATCCTCTATTTTGCGCACCAGCGTATAGGTCGAGTGTTCTAAATCGTGGGCTTCTGGGAAATCCTCGCGGAAATGCGCACCGCGTGAATCTTGCCTTGCTAGTGCTGCCAGCACGATGGTTTGGCTGATGTCTACCAAACTCTTCACATTCAACCAATCGTGCCACGACACGTTGAAGGCGCGGGTATCCGCTGCTATGCCTGTTTTGGCTAGCGCCTCGGAAATGCCGCGCAAATCGCTTTGTGCCTTGCGCAAGCCTTGCGCGGTTCGCAAGATTCCTACGTCGTTCCACATGGTGTCATACAGCGCTTCACGCAGCATGTGGATATCGCCTGCTTCTGATTTGCCAGACTGGCGGGTGAGTGGTTGTTCCGCTTGTGCCATGGCGCTTTGGATGGCCGCCTCATTGGGTGATCGCAAGTGGTTGTCTTTCTTCACGGCCTTGGCCATGGCATCACCTGCAATGCCGCCGTAGACCGTGGAGTTGGCCACGCCGTTGCCGCCTAAGCGGTTGGCACCGTGTACGCCGCCCGTGTCCTCGCCCGCTGCAAACAGACCCGGTAGTGCCGTCGATGTGTCGCCGCCAAACACCACGCCGCCCATCATGTAGTGCGCGGTCGGAACGACTTCGACCAGCCCGCCAGCAAGGTCAAAACCGCAATCGGCGCAGCGCTCGACCATGCCTTTGAAATCGCGTTTGACTTTGTCGACACCCAAGTGTTTCATCTCCATATAGACGCCGCCATTGGGTGTCGTTCGGCCATCGCGCATTTCGCGGTAGATGCTGCGCGAGACGATGTCCCGCGTGGCTCGCTCGTTTCTGGGGTCGTAGTTGTGCATGAAGCGCTCGCCCATGCCGTTGAGCAAATAGCCACCCGCGCCGCGCAGACCTTCCTCTAAAACGGTGCCCGTCATCCGCGTGCCAGCGCCCGCTAGCAAGCCTGTGGGGTGAAACTGCACCATTTCCATGTCTCTCAGAGCAAGCCCAGCATCGAGTGCCATCGCCAAGCCATCACAGCTTTTGTCCCCGCTAGGCGTATGGAACTTGTACATGGTCGGGCCACCGCCCGTTGCCAGCAAAACCGCTTTGGCTTGTACAAAAACAAAATCACCCGTCCGTATATCAATCATCAAAACGCCAGCGAGTGCATCACCCGATGACGTTTTAATCAGCGCCACTGCGCGGTGCTCTTCCATGCGTTCAATCTTGCGAGCCCAAACCTGCTCTGCCAAGCGATTGATGATTTCGATGCCCGTTTGATCGCCTTTGTGGACGGTGCGATCAAAGGTCTGCCCTGCAAAGGCTTTTTGATGTAGCGTGCCGTCGGGGTTGCGATCAAAGAAGCAGCCTAATTCGTTCTCTAACTCGTGAATCCGCTCGACGGCCTTGGTCACTAATGTCCAAGCCAGATCTTGGTCAGGCAACCATTTACCGCCCTCGATGGTGTCCATAAAGTGCCGTTCGATCGAATCCTCCTTGGCTAGCGCCACGTTGTAGCCGCCTTGCACCATGCGGGTGCAGCCTGACTTGCCCAGCAAGCCTTTGACAGCAACGGTGATCTTGAGGTCTGGTGCGGTTTGGTGGGCATGCAGCGCAGCAAACAATCCCGCACCACCTGATCCCAAAATAAGAATGTCAGTTTGGCGACGAATCAGGTTGGTTGTCATACAGAGAGTCCCGAGCTTTTGATAAATGAACTACCAATGCCTAAACGTGCCAGTGCCGCTGCGCGATTGACAGCCACTTTGGCGTTCACTTCGGTATAAAGCGAGCCGCCGTGCGAGTCCATAGCAACCAATAGCGGACCAAAATTTCGGATGCGAAATTTCCACAGTGACTCGGGGTTTAAATCATCCAAATCGACATCTTCAATTTGCTCAATCCACGTTGTCTCTAGCGCCGCCGTACCGCCAATGATGGCAAGGTAAGCGCCGCCTAAATCTGAAAAAGCCTCCAGCGAGCCTTCGCGCATCCCGCCCTTGCCCACAATAAAGCGCACGCCGCATTGCGTCATCAAGTCTCGTGTGAACCGCTCCATGCGGTCGCTGGTGGTTGTGCCTACGCATACGGGCGCGTAGCCAGCAGGATGGTCGTTCGAGATAGGTACTTTTTTAACGTTTGGCGCGGTGTGAATCACAGCGTGGCCTGCGAGATCAAACTTGGTTGTGCGTCCTTTGTCAAAAAGAGCGATATAGCTTGCGTCGCGAATGCCAAAAAGCGTGGTCTGCAAGGTGACGGTGTCGTTGATGCGAAGCGCACGCACCTGAGCTTCGCTAACGGGGAGTGTGAGATCGTGATGTGCCATTGCTCAGAATATCCGTATCAAAAGCCGTAGGCTAGGCCTGCTGGGGTGATGCTCACCCTTGCACGGCGCGCCGAATGGCACTGCATGTTGACCGCCACGGGGTTCATGGTGATGTGCGTCGCCGCAATTTCAACATGGACGGCAAACGCCGTGCTATCGCCCCCCAGTCCCTGCGGCCCAATGCCCAGCAAATTGACAGCCTCACCCAATTCTTTTTCTAACGCTGCGCCATGTGGGTCAGAACACGAAGAACCAATCGAGCGCGTGGCCGCTTTTTTTGCCAAGTGCACACACAAGTCGGACGTACCGCCCACACCCACACCCACAATGGTGGGCGGGCAGGTTTTGCCGCCAGCCGCAATCACGCAATCAATGACAAACTGTTTGACGGCCGCCTGCCCCTCGGCAGGAATGGCCATGCGCAAAAACGAGTTGTTCTCTGAGCCGCTGCCTTTGGGAATCATCTCGATTTCGACCACATCGGATGCATCGGTAAATTCAAAATGAATGACGGGGATGCCTGGCCCACAGCTCGTATGTTCGTTTTTGCGCGTCAGAGGGTGCACCACCGAGGAGCGCAGCGGATGCTCTTGCGTTGCCCGTGTGCAGCCTTTGACCAGTGCGGCTTGCACGCCAGCACCGTCAAACACTACACCGCGCCCAATGGTCACGTTGTAAATGGGTAGACCCGTGTCTTGGCAAAGCAAGTTATCGGTATCTTCGGCAACCACAATGTTGGCCACCATGGTCTTTAAGATGGACTTGGCGGTCGCGTCGGACTCTCGTTGTTGCAAGCCCGTAAAGCCCGCCTTCACGTCAGGCGGCAAGATTTTTAAGGCGCGGATATAGAGGGTCTTGGCAGCCTCTTCAACCTGTGCGAGATCAAGATTCATCATTGGCTTTGGATTTTTCGTGCTTTAACCACACGCGCCCAGTGCTCACCCTCGCGCCGCATGGCATCGCCAAACTGCGCAGGTGTATTGCCAATACCCACCATACCCAGAGCCAGCAAGCGTTGTTTGACCTCATCCGTTGCCAAAGCCCGCACGGTATCAGCGTGTACACGGTCAATCACCTCTTTGGGCGTTCCAGCAGGCGCAAGCAAACCAAACCAGCCGACATTCACAAAGCCAGGCAAGCCCGCCTCAGAAGCCGTTGGAATCTCGGGAGCCGCAGGGCTTCGCTCTGCGCTGGTCACGCCCAGTGCTTTAACTTTGCCGCTTTTGATAAAGGGCAACATGCCCGCCAAATTGCCTGCCATCATGTCCACACTGCCGCCTGCAATATC
Source organism: Cytophagales bacterium (assembly GCA_030054145.1). Classification (GTDB taxonomy): domain Bacteria; phylum Pseudomonadota; class Gammaproteobacteria; order Burkholderiales; family Burkholderiaceae_C; genus JASGCK01. Next base: position 27,775 of record JASGCK010000020.1, on the reverse strand, counting down.
GGCCAGTGCCAGTGATTCACCGCGGTAAGGGATGTGGCTCATTTCAATGCCCGCTGCAAATAAAAAGTTTTCACCAGCCATATGAACCTGCGCCCCAACACCCGACGATCCAAAACTCATGGGTTTTGTTTTTGCGAGTGCTATGAACTCTTTGAGGTTGTTCGCTGGCGTTTGCGGCGCAGCCACAATCACCATAGGGCCTTGGGCGACATTGGTGATGGGGACTAAATCTTTGCTCACATCAAAACTCATCTTGGCATAAATGTGCGGATTGATAACAATCGCACCCGATGCCATCAGCAGGGTAAAACCATCGGGCTTGGCCTTGGCGACATCGTTACTACCAATGCTGCCACCCGCGCCCGTTTTGTTTTCTACCAGCACCGATTGCCCCCAAACCTCTTGCAACCTTGTTGCCAAAACACGCGCCACGATGTCGGTTGCACCGCCCGCTTGAAACGGCACCACGATCTTGACGGGCTTGCTAGGCCATGCTTGTGCCTGCGCCGTCTGGGCAAAAATGCCAACCCAAACAGCAGCAATTAAGGTCAGTGTTTTGAAGGATTTTTGAGTTTTCGAATTTTTTAGCAACATGGTTTGTCCTTTTTTTACATAGTGTTTTTTTACGAATAGATAAGCAGTGCACCCATGGCCAAGCCCACTAACAAAGAAGCCGCCAGCATGGCAACCACCCAGCCATTGCGCAGGCCTTGCCATGTGCCAAATTCAATCAGCAAGAGCCGCATCCCGCCTACCAAATGCGCGGCCAGCAAGATAACCAAACCCCATTCAGCAAATTTAAAAATACCAGCATCCGTCCAGCGGATAAAGCCCTCTAGCGCGGTTTCGCCTTGCAGCGCTTGTGCCAGTGCCAAAAAGTGAAACGGCATGAAGAGCGCCAAGAGCAAACCCGAGATGCGGTGAATCCAAAACGCGATATAGCCTTTGGTGCGGTGGTTTTGTGCAGCAGGTGCTCTCGCGCCCTGAATCACAGGCTTACCCACGGTACACCCCCCACACCGCGCAGCAACCCACTACCAGCAGCAAAGCACCAAACGCAGCGCAGGCAATAGCTGCGACGTTCTTTGGAGTGCGTGTCCATTCAATCAAAATTTTCATCAAGCCTATGGGTGCATGCACGGCGCAGGCCAATATAAAAGTGCCATAAAACAAGAGGGTGAGCGTACTGTCACGTGTGCGCGACAAAATCTCTGCGCCCGACAACCCGCCTTTGACAGCGATCAAGATGGTCACTAAATGCACTAGCACACACAGTGCCAGCACCATAGCGCTGATGCGCTGGGCGTACCAGAGTTTGGCCTCTAGGCTAGGCTTCACTAGGCACCTCGTCCAGTTCACCTCGAGTCGCGGCTTTGGCCGTGATTTTTTTCAAAGCGCTAATGCCCAGTGTGGGCGAAATCCCTTTGGGGCAGCGCTCAGAGCACGACGTGTGGGTGTGGCAAGCATGGCAACCAGCATCGCCTGCAACAGCACGCAAACGCTCGTTTTGCGCGACATCGCGCTCATCGTTGACCAGCGTCCACGCGCGGTTCAGTGCTGCGGGTCCCAGGTAATCGGGTCGCCATGCCACGGTATCGCACGAGGCATAGCAGACCCCGCAGCCAATGCACTCAATCCCTGCATCCGCCGCTTGTCGTTTTTCTGAGGTTGGAAGCACCACAGCAAAGGCATCCTCACGGCTTTGCTCGCCTTTGAATTGCCCTTTGGCACGCTCCCACTTATCAAAAAACACACTCATGTCCGTGGCGAGGTCTTTGATGATGGGCAAGTTGGCCAGGGGGGCGATCTCTAAAACGCCGCCGTCATCCACAACTTTGGAGACGTGTGTGCGGCAAGTCCAGCGGGCAACGCCATTGACCGTCATGGCGCACGAACCGCACATGCCTACGCGGCATGCAAATCTATAACTGAGTGTGGAATCTAAGTGGCGCTGGACATAGGTGACGACATCCAAAATCGTTTGGCTGGACTGGCGGGGCACCTCGAAGGCATCGAAATGCCCGTCGATATTGCCGCGCCAAAGACGAATTGAAAGCGTTTTCATTGCTGCACTGTAACCCGATATTTATCAAACAGTTTTTTGAGCTGATCGGTACTTTCCCTATTGGTATTTTCCCTTTTTAGGGGAAACACCTTTGCCGTGCCATTGACTGATCTGTTGGCGATTGGAATAATGAATGTAAGCGTATACATTTATGACAACAAGCACTCAAAAATCTCTCAGACCCGCCATGGTAGGCATTGCCACCGTGTTCTTGGTGTTGGTACTCTGGTACCTGTGCACCACGGTGTGGGGACTGATTAACCCCTCGCGCTTTCCCAAACCTTCGGAGGTTTGGAAGGCTTTGATATTTATTCAAACCGAAGGTTATGGCAACGGCAAACTGCACCAGCACATCTTTCACAGCTTAAAACTGGTTGCGATGGGTTTTGGTGTCGCGGTGACGATCGGGGTTAGCCTTGGACTCTTGATGGGGCATTCCCGCAAAGCTGAAGCGTTGATTAACCCCGCGTTCTTGCTCTTACGTCCTATTCCGCCACTGGCTTGGATTCCACTGGCCATCGTTTGGCTGGGACTGGACGATGCTTCCAAAATTTTGGTGATTTTTGTTGCGGCCTTTGTGCCGTCTCTCATCAACACCTATACAGGGGTACGCAATATCGACAAACCCATGATGGAGGCCGCGCAAATGCTGGGTATTAAGGGCTGGCGCTTGGTACGCGAGGTCTTGATTCCAGGCGCTAGTCCTATGATTTTTACAGGACTGCGTTTGTCTTTGCAGGCCAGCTGGACAACCTTGGTGGCAGCCGAGCTAATTGGTGCTCTCTATGGCCTTGGGAGTATCTTGAATCAAGCGGCGCAAGACATTTACCCTTCGATGATTTTAATTGCTATGTTTTTTGTGGGCATTTGCGGCGCAGCAACCACGGGGCTTTTGGGTTACGTAGAAAATCGTGCCATGCCTTGGCGCAAAGAGAGGGGCGCAAGATGAATACGTCTGCAGCAACCCCTTTGACGACCAAGCAATTTTGGTTCTACACCGCGATCGGGACGGTGGGATTTTTTGGGCTTTGGTACCTGGCTCGTGCCCTGCAATTAGCCCCACCTCAGTTTCTGCCCATGCCGCACGAAGTGCTGGCTAAATTTATTGGACTGTTTAGCCAGCCGTTTGCAGGTTCGACCATGGATGTCCATATGCTGGCCAGCTTAAAGCGCTATGTCATGGGCTTTGGTTTGGCTGTGCTGATCGGCATACCACTGGGTCTTGCCATGGGTTGGTATCGCTGGCTGGATGATGTCGTGACCCCGCTTTTTGACGGCCTGCGCTTCATTGCGCCCGTGGCTTGGGTGCCGTTTGCGGCTTTGTGGTTTGGCACAGGTGTCGGCGGCCCGACCCTCATTATTTTTTCAGGCGCATTCCCCCCCATCTTGATCAATGCGTACCGCGGCACCAAGCATGTGGATGCACTCTACCTAGAGGCCGCCAGCACCTTGGGAGTGGGTAGCTTCAAAACCATCACTGAGGTGCTGTTTCCTGCTGCCATTCCCTCGATCATTGCGGGCTTGCGCATAGGGGCTGGTTTGGGCTGGCTGTCGCTGGTGGGCGCAGAGCTGATTGTGGCCAGCAGCGGTATGGGCAACTTGATCGTGCGCGCCCAAAGCGCCGTCGCCACCGATACCGTGATGGCAGGCATGATGGCCATTGGCATGATTGGCGTGGTGATTGACGTGCTCTTGCGCCGCTTAGAAACTTATCTTTTAAAACACCGCCGTTCTTAAAACATCGTCTTCTTAACTACTCCTATGGCAACCATTCACTTCACCGATGTCACACGGATTTTTTCACGCGACGGCAAAGATTTTTTATCACTTGATGGCATTAATCTGACGGTACAAGACCGCGAGTTCGTTGCCGTGGTAGGCCCTTCGGGCTGCGGTAAAACGACCTGTATGCGCATGGCGGCAGGCTTAGAGTTTCCAACCACGGGGACAGTCAAAGTCAACGACACCATCGTGACCCAACCAGGCCCTGATCGCGCCGTGGTTTTCCAGCAATTTGCCCTCTTTCCTTGGAAGTCGGTCTACGAGAACATTGATTTTGGCTTGCGCAGCAAGGGGCTACCACAGGCCGAGCGCCATCAGATCACGACCCATTACATCGGCCTCATGAACCTTCAAGGTTACGAGAGCGCCTACCCGCACCAACTGTCGGGCGGCATGCAGCAGCGCGTAGCCATTGCGCGCGCTTACGCACTTGATCCGCAAGTGCTATTAATGGACGAGCCTTTTGGCGCGCTGGATGCACAAACTCGTGTGGTGATGCAAGAGGAATTGGTCAAGCTGGCGCGTAAAAATCCGCGCACCGTTTTGTTTATCACCCACTCGGTCGAGGAGGCGGTGTATTTGGCGGATCGTGTGGTCATCATGACCAGCCGCCCAGGAAAAATCAAAGAAATTTTGGATGTGAAGTCCGTGCGAGAAAGTCAGAGCTGGGACGCTCACAGCAAAATCGAAGATGTGATGGACTTAGAGAGTTTTGTCCATCTTCGCAGTCGCGTCTGGAAGTCATTGCGTGAAGAGCACGCTGGCTCAGATCATTGAAAACGTGACCCATAAGTCATACAACACTAAAGGAATCATCGATATGAAAAAGTCTCTTGCAGCCTTAGCGCTCGGCGTCAGCCTTGCTTTTGGTCTCACCAGCGCAGTACAGGCACAGGCCTTAACGCCCATTAAGGTCAGCTACCAGCCCTCACTTTACTGGGCCTTGCCATTTCACATTGCCACCGAAAAAGGCTGGTGGAAAGAAGTGGGTTTAGCCCCTGAGTTTTCAACCTTCCCAGCCGGTGTGCCGCAAATTGCTGCGTCAACCGCAGGCTCGTGGGATGTGGGCGGTACGGGCTCGGTACCAGCCGTGCTAGGTCACGTGCGTTTTGGCATTAAAACCATCGGTATTAGCAATGACGAGTCCGCAGGCAATGGCCTGATTGGTAGCGCCAAAGCGGCCGCAGAATTTGCCAAAGACCCTGCTGCTGCACTGCGCGGCAAGACCATCACACTCACGCAAAACTCCACCGCTGACTTTGCTGTCCAGTCTTGCCTGAAGAAGTACGGTCTTAAAAAATCCGATGTGGTGATGAAGAACATGGGACAAGCTGAGATCATCTCTGCGTTGTCGTCCAACAACACTGATTGGGCTGGCATGTGGGCACCGAACATCTACACCGTAGAGGAAAAAGCGGGTGCGAAAACCCTTTGCACCGGCAAAGACAGTGGCGCGATTGTGCCTGGCGCTTTGATTGCACGGGGCGACTATGCCAAGCAAAATCCACAAAATGTGGCTAAGTTTTTAGCGGTGTATTTGCGCGCTTGGAGCTGGATGAGCGTCAACCAGCCAGAAGCCATCCGCATGATGAAGGACTTTTACGCCAAGGGCGGTGTCAGCATCAGCGATGCAGCGATGAAAAAGGAATTTGATACCCGTCCTACCTTTACGTTGGATCAGCAACTCAAGGCCATGAACCGCACAGCGGCAGGATCCGATATGGACAAATGGTTTACCGAGTTGTCGATGTTCATGCGCGAAACAGGTGCTGTGCAAGAAGTGCCTAAAGTGGCTGATTTCGTAACCGATGAATACATGAAATTGGTTAACGCGGATCCCAAGCTGCGCGAGTTTGCTAACTCTAAAAGGTAACGCGACTGGCTGGCTTTGCCCCGCAACAAAGCCCGTCATTCATACCTAAAAAGGAATGGCGGGTTTTTTGTCAATTTCAAAACAACATCTTCGTAAAAACAATTTGACTTGGAGCGCCCAGTGACTATTAACTATCTCAAAAAAGCGCAAAAAACACCCGAAACTGAAACCGCCACAGCGCAGCAAGTTGTGAACACCATGCTGGCTGAAATACAGGCGAAGGGTGAATCCGCCGTCCAAAAATACGCACTCGATTTAGACAAATGGTCGGGCGCGGTCATTGTGACCCCCGAGAAAATCGAAGCCAATATCAAGGCGATCCCACAGCAAATCAAAGACGATATTGACTTTGCCATCAAACAAGTGTTTGATTTTGCGACTGCGCAAAAAAAATCTCTTTCAGAATTTCAAGTTGAACTCCATACCGGCGTAACTGCTGGGCAGCGTGTACTGCCTGTCAATGTGGCGGGCTGCTATGCGCCTGCAGGGCGCTACGCCCACATCGCCAGCGCCTACATGGGCGTTGCCACGGCCAAGGCTGCGGGTGTCAAAACCATCATTGCGTGCTCAGGGCCATTTCGCGGCGGGCCTATGCATCCCTATTTGATGTATGCCTTTCACAAATCAGGCGCTGACATCATCATGACGCTGGGCGGCGTGCAAGCCATAGCCAGTATGGCTTACGGGCTATTCACTGGCAAGCCAGCGGATGTGATTGTGGGACCTGGTAATAAATTTGTGGCCGAAGCCAAGCGCTCGCTCTTTGGCAAAGTCGGGATTGACGTATTTGCAGGCCCCTCAGAAGTGGCTGTGATCGCCGACGCAACAGCAGATCCAGCCATCGTTGCCAGCGACTTGGTGGGACAAGCCGAGCACGGACACGAATCGCCCGCTTGGTTGTTTACCACCAGCGAGACCTTGGCACGGGACGTGATGGCGCGTATCCCCGTATTGATTGATGCATTGCCACCCACTGCACGCGATGCCGCAGGCTGTGCTTGGCGCGACTACGGCGAAGTCATTGTTTGCAGCACCCGCGAAGAAGTGGCCGAAGTCTCTGACCGTTATGCCTCTGAGCACTTAGAAGTTCACGCAGCCGATTTGGACTGGTGGCTGGACACGCTCACCTGCTACGGTTCGTTATTTTTGGGCGAAGAAACCACGGTGGCCTACGGCGACAAAGCCAGCGGCCCCAACCATGTGCTACCCACCAAAGGCGCAGCGCGTTATTCGGGTGGACTCTCGGTTCACAAGTTCATGAAGACCTTTACGTGGCAGCGCATGACACGCGAAGCGGCGCGGGATATCGGTCTGGCAACCGCACGTATTTCCCGCTTAGAAGGTATGGAAGCGCACGCTCGCACCGCAGACGATCGATTGGTGAAATATTTTCCAAATCAGACATTCGACTTGGGTCAGCCTGTCACGGTCTAACGGTTGAATAGTGATGACCATCGAAAAACTGTTCAAGCTGCACGGCAAAACGGCGCTGGTCACGGGTGGTAACTCAGGCATCGGCGAGGCGATGGCCATGGCGCTGGGTTTGGCGGGTGCAAAAATCGTACTGATGGCAAGGCGGCTGGAAGCGCTAGACGTGTCTGCCGCCAAGCTGCGCGGCGCGGGAATTACCGTATCGTCTGTGACCTGTGACCTGTCCTCTGTCCCCTCTGCGCAAGCAGGCGCTGCGCAAGCTCTGACGCTGGGCGACATTGATATTTTGGTCAATGCCGCTGGCGTCAATTTGCGTGAACCCTTTGCACAGATCAGCCCCGAGAGCTGGCAGACGCAAATCAATTTGCATTTAACTGCGCCGTTCTTTTTGACCCAAGCCTTAGCGCCAGCGATGGCTGCAAGGGGCTGGGGGCGGATCATCAACATCGCCAGCTTGCAAAGCTACCGTGCTTTTGGCAATAGCGCGCCCTACGGCGCAGGCAAAGGCGGTGTGGTGCAACTGACCAAGGCGATAGCGCAGGAATGGTCATCCAAGGGCATTACCTGCAACGCCATTGGACCTGGGTTTTTTCCAACCGCGTTGACCGCTCCCGTATTTGGCAATGCGCAAGCGGCGCAAAAAAATGCCGACCAAACCTGCATTGGCCGCAATGGCGAACTGACGGATCTGTATGGCCTCACTGTGTTCCTAGCGAGTGATGCGTCCAGTTACATCACAGGTCAAACCATCATGATTGACGGTGGCTTTACCGCCAAATAACACATCCAATGACCCGCTTTGACCCCATCTCATTGAAACCAGACGACGCGCATCCTGCCATGCTCGGATCGCTGCTTCCCCCCAGCGGCGTGAAGCCGCTGAACTTTAGCCCTGGGCCTACATCACTGGCGGCTGAAGTAGAGGCGGGTATCAAGGCTTTGTTCGACGCACAGCGCATGTGCTCGATGTACCTCTCGCATCGGTCGCCTGAGTTTTTAGACATCCTGACCAGCGTGGTCGAGCGCTGCCGCATGGCGATGGACATTCCAAAACAGTATGAAATTCTTTTCATGCATGGTGGTGGGCACGGGCAGTTTGCGGCGGTTCCGCTCAACCTTTGCCCCAATGGTGATGAAAAAGCGACCTACCTGGTCAATGGCACTTGGTCCAAACGCGCCTTATCCGAAGCCTCAAAATACTGCAGCCCTATCGTTGTTTCCTCCGAGAACAAAGATGGCACGTTTACCCACAATCCATCCTTTGAGCATTTGGATCCCGAATCCAAGTATGTGTATCTTTGCTCGAATGAAACGGTGAACGGGATTGAGTTGCATCGGCTTCCTAGGCTTGACATCCAAGCACCGCTGGTGATTGACGCATCGTCAGATTTTTCCACCAAACCCATTGATTGGGTGGGTTGCAATGTGGGCGTTTTGTATGCCTGCGCATCCAAAAACATCGGACACCCTGGACTCACACTGTGTGTGATTCGGCGGGACTTGCTGGGCTCGCCCAGCAAACTTTGCCCAGGCGTGCTTTGCTACACCACCAATGCCCGTGAGGGCAACTTGTGGAACACCATCGCCACGTTCAACGTCGAGGTGGTCAACATCTATCTGCAATGGATGATTGCGCAGGGTGGCGTGTATGAGATGGAACGCCGCTCTATTGCAAAGTCAGCCCTGCTGTACGGCCTGATCGACAAGTCAGGGGGCTTTTATTCCACGCCGATTGCAGACCCCTCGATCCGCAGCCGCATGAACATCCCCTTTGATATCGCCAATGGCGACGAGGAAGTGACTCGGAACTTCTTGATCCAAGGCTGGGAGCGTGGCATCGTCGGCCTCCGAACGCTGACCCCTTTTGGGGTTGGGAAGTACTTGAGAGCCAGTTTGTACAACGGCGTTAGCGTGCCTCAAACGGAGGTATTGTGCGCCTTCATGGCAGATTTTATGAAGACCTGCCGCATCAAATATTCCTCACCCTAACTCGGAACACATCCCATGAAAGCCCTTGTCTACACCCAGCCTAACGAAGTCCAATTACTGGATCGTCCCGCGCCCACACTTGATTCAGGCGAAGTTATTTTAAAAATAGAAGCCGTCGGCATTTGCGGCTCGGACATGCACGCCTACCACGGTCACGACCCGCGCCGCAAACCAGGTCTTGTGCTGGGCCACGAATTTTGTGGCACCGTGCTAGAGAGCGCCTCACCTTTTTATGCCAAAGGCGTGCGCGTCACGGGCAACCCGCTCATCACCTGCGGTACCTGTGATTACTGCGTCCAAGGCCGCAACAATTTGTGCTCCAACCGAACTATGGTGGGCATGACGCGCCCTGGTGCTTTTGCAGATCAAATGTCGATTCCAGCAGCCTCGCTGATCGAAATGCCGCAAGACATGTCCGCCATTCATGCGGCAGTGACCGAGCCCGCAGCAACCGCACTGCACGCCATCAATTTATCCATGCGGGTTTTGGTACGTCCTATTCAAGAGTGCCGTGTGCTGATTCTGGGCGGCGGTGCGATTGGTATGTTGTCGGCGCTACTGCTCAAAAACTACGGCTGCATGGATGTCACAGTCGCCGAGGTCAACCCGCTGCGCCGGGAGCAACTGAGTCAACACGCCAAGGTCAAGACCTACAACCCCAAAGACGAGAACCCAAAAGACGATCACTACGACTACGTGATGGATGCGGTGGGCTCCAAAGCCACCCGCATCACAGCCTTGGCTGCGGTCAAAGCGGGCGGCGTGGTCATGCACGTTGGCCTGCAAGACTGGGCCAGCGAGATCGACATGCGCCGCTTAACGCTGGCTGAAATCACTTTGCTGGGCACCTACACCTACACCACAGCCGACCTGCGTGCCACAGTCGCCGCCATTTACCGAGGTGCGTTTGGTGACTTGGCTTGGGTGGATGTGCGCCCCATGGCTGATGGCGCGCAGGCCTTTATGGATTTGGACCAAGGCAAGGCGGCATCGGCCAAAGTGATTTTGACACCTTAACAACTGAGGCTATTGCGACTACTTGTTGCTCCCTACTTCAACTCAAAGCGTATCGACACCGCAGGCTTGTTGGGTAGCGTAATTTGTCCCGCAAATTTCCCGCTTTTCAGCGGCGCTGTTAGTACGGCTTTTAATTGGTTGCTGGCATGCGGCACCAGATTCACCGTGTAGGTTTTGCCCTCCGTCAGCACCGTTAATTTGCCCGTTACGCCTTTGCTGGATACCTCTTTGCCGTGATCGCTCAAATAAATCAAAGCTGTCGTTTGCTTGACCACCAGCTCTGCTTGAAAAGTCGCCGCCTCTGCCACCACACCGCCGTGTTGCGGTTTGCCGTGGGTTTCGTGTGCTTGCGCGGCCTGCGCTAAAAGCAAAGCGCTGGTGATGGCAGCAAGCAAGGTGCGAGTAAAAAAAGAAGAATTGAAAGTCATGATGAGATCCTAAAGGTTAAAAAAGTGAAAGGAAAAACTACGAACAATAAACACTCAATACATGTGCGCCGCTTGGCCTTGCGCCTTGCTGGCTAAGAGCTTTTGGATGTCTGTTTTGCCAAAGCGCTGTATCAGCTTGGGCGTAATGAAGCTGTCCAGCAGCGTGGCACTCATCAGTCCTGAAAAAATCACAACCGCCACAGGATGCAAGATCTCCGTACCTGGCTTGTCGACCTCAAACAGCAAAGGCGCTAGGGCAAAGGCCGCCACCAAAGCCGTCATGAGCACAGGTACCAGCCGCTCCATACAGGCTTGCATGATGGTTTGATCGTTTAGCGCGTGCCCCTCGTGCAGGCATAAATTGATGGTGTGACTCAGTTTCATGATGCCATTGCGAACTGAAATGCCCGCCAACGTGATAAAGCCAATCAGCGCGGCAATCGAGAGCGGCTGCCCAGAGAGCCATAGCCCCAGCACGCTGCCGACCAATGCGAGCGGAATGTTGGCCATGACCAAGGCCGCTAGCAGGGCGCTTTGGTAGCGGCTATAGAGCACCAAAAGTACGAGCAATAGCGAAATCACTGACAGGCCGCTAATCAATTTAGATGCCTGTTCCTGCGCTTCAAATTGACCGCCCAGCGTTACAAAATAACCTTGCGGCTGTGGATTGGCGGCCAGCACCTGCCTGATGTCTGCGACCACATCCGACAAAGCACGCCCTTGTGCGTTGGCCGAAATCACGATGCGGCGTTTGCCCTCGTCGCGCCTGATCTCGTTGGGGCCGTCCGACTCTTCAATCGTCGCGATTTGCGACAAAGGAATCCGCCCTGCGGGTGTCTCAATCAGCATCTGCCCCAAACTGGTGGGATTACGCTGACTGTCGGGCAGGCGCAGCACCAAATTAAAGCGTCTGGTGCCTTCAATCACTTGCGTGATTTTTTCGCCTTCAATCATCATTTGCAATTGCGCCAGCAGCACTGGCGGCGCTATGCCAAGCTGTGCGGCGCGGGTGTAGTCCACTTGCACACGGATTTGCGGGATCAAAACTTGGCGCTCGACATTCAAATCAGCCAGTCCCTTGATACCCTTTAACTTCTTTTGCAGCGTATCCGCTTGTGAGCGCAGCGTGTCCAAATCGTCACCAAAAATTTTGATGGCGATTTGTGCGCTGACACCCGAGAGCATGTGGTCGATGCGGTGTCCAATGGGCGCGCCCAGGCTGATATTGCCAGGCAGCGGTGCCAGCGCACGTCGGATGTCAGCCTGTACTTCGCTCATGGCGCGTCCGCCGCTTTTAATGGTGACATCAATTTCATTTACGTGCACGCCTTCGGCATGTTCGTCCAGTTCGGCGCGACCTGTGCGCCGTCCTATGTGCGCCACTTCAGGGATGGGTTGGAGCAATTTTTCTGCTTGCTGCCCCATTTGCACGGATTCCGCCAGCGTCGTGCCGGGCTGCAAGCGGATGCCCACAAGCACCGTGCCTTCGTTAAACGGCGGCAAAAAAGTGGTTGCAAAAAATGGGATGGCAAGGCCAGCCAGCAGGGTCGCTAGGCCTGCTGCCCACAATACGCCTGCCCTGCCAGCCATGACCTTTCCAAGGGCACGCTGGTAATGCCTTTTGAGCCATTGCACCAGTTTGGGCTCTTGGTGATTTAGATCTTTAGAGTTTCCTAGCAAGTAGTAAGCCAAAACAGGCGTGACCGTGACCGACACCAGCATCGAGGCCAAGATGGAGGTGATGTAGGCAATACCCAGCGGCACAAACAACCGCCCCTCCATGCCTGGCAAAGCAAACAGCGGCAAAAACACCAACACGATGATGAGCGTGGCATACAAAATGGCGGATCGAACCTCGAGCGTCGCATCGGCAATGATGTCGACTGCGCTGTAGGGCTGGCCACTTTCGCGGGCAATACGCAAACGCCGCAGCACGTTTTCAACGCCTACCACGGCATCGTCTACCAGCTCGCCAATGGCAATCGCTAGTCCGCCAAGCGTCATGGTGTTGATCGATAAGCCGAAATAAGAAAAAACCAAGCCTGTTGTCGCAATCGATAACGGAATGGCAGCCAGCGAAATCAAGGTCGTTTTAGCGTTGGCTAAAAAAGCATACAAGATCACCGCCACCAGTGCCGCCGCCGTGAGCAGTTTGGCGTTTAAGTTGCTGATCGAGGACTCAATAAAGCTGGCTTGTCGCATGGTGGTGCGGGGGCGCTCTACGCCTGTGGGCAGGCTGGTTGCTAAGGAGTCAAAAGCCGCTTCGATTTGCTGGGTTAATTTGACCGTATCGGCACCGGGTTGTTTTTGAATGCCCAAAATCACGGCAGGTTTGCCATTCAAGCCCGCGTCGCCGCGCTTTAAAGCCGCCGCATACGTGACATCCGCAACTTGCGAGAGCCAAATCGAGCGCCCGTTTTTGTAGGCCACGGCCAAGTTGCGCAGATCGTCTAGGCGCGAGGTTTGTCCGATATTGCGGATCAAGTATTCACGGCTATTGAGCTCTAAAAAGCCGCCCGTCGTATTGGCCGAAAAACCGCGCAGTGCTTGCTCGATGGCCTCGGTGCTCACGCCCAATTGCGCCAATTTGACGGTATCGGGCTGGACTAAAAATTGGCGTACTTCGCCGCCAATCGGGATCACTTGGGCAACGCCTGGGATAGAGAGCAGGCGTGGCCTGAGCACGAAGTCAGCGTACTCACGCACCTGCATGGCGCTGGCTTTAACGGGGTCAATCGGAATAGCCGCCATCATGATTTCGCCCATGATGGAAGACACGGGCCCCATGACAGGCACCGCCGTAGGCGGCAATTGTTCGCGCACCGTGGTCAGCCGCTCCGAGACCGATTGACGCGCACGGTAGATATCGGTACCAAACGAAAACTGCACGTAGACAAAGGACAAACCGACGCCCGACTGTGAGCGAACCGAAGTCACTCTGGGCAATCCATTCATCGCGGTTTCTATGGGCAACGTCAGGCGCTGCTCGACCTCTTCGGGTGCCATGCCGCCAGCTTCGGTCATGATGGTGACCGTGGGCCTGTCTAAATCAGGAAAAACATCAATCGGCGTTTTCATCAAACTGTAAGCGCCCCCGATCAGTAAGCCCACGGCCGCCACCATCACCAGCAGTCTATTGTTTAGACTGGCTTTGACTAAATAATCAAACATGGTCTGCGTCCTTATCTGATTTGATTAAGCAGGCTATTGGCTTGCACCACCACGCGATCACCCGCAGACAAGCCTTGCGTGATGAGCACTTGCACACCGTTAAGTAAAGCGGTATTGACGGTAATAGGCTCAAAACTCTCGGGTGCATGTTGCACCCAAACAATAGATTGATTTTTTTGATTTTTAACGACAGCGCCCGCTGGCAGCACGATGCCTTTGAGTTTGTCGCCTGTGGCAACAAAGACATGCATGGGCTGGCCAATCGCCAGAGCAGCAGCTCCAGCAGCACCGTCAGGAGCACCAGCAGCCCCAGTCGCTGGGGCATTCAGCACAGCGAACTGCATGGGGAGCGTTCCGTTTTGCAAGGTGCGGCTAACGCCCAAAAACTTGAGCAGATAGCTTTGTTGGCCTTCACCCGCTTTGGCGTTTGGACTGGCCGTTGCAGATTGAATACTGCCCGCAAGCAAGGCAGGCGATACCTGCGCCTCGATGCGCAGGCGCTTAGGGTCAACAATTTCAAACAGCGACTCCTTGGCTTCGACCACTTGCCCTAGGCTGACATTGACGGCCGAAATAACGCCCGATGTTGGCGCAATCAAAGTCTCTACCGTGGTGAGTGATGCGCGAATCCCTTTGCTGCGCTCGGTCAAGGATTGCAGCTCAATACGCGCTGCATCAATGTCCTTTTGCGCCACGGTGCCCTCTAGTTGCTCAAGCCGCGCCAGGCGCTTGCGGGCAGTTTCGGTCGCGCTCGTTAAATCAATCGCCTGTGCGCTTTGGTTGGCGCGTTCGATCACGCCCACGCTAGGTCGAATCACGCCCAGTATCTGCCCTTGTTTGACGGATTGCCCAATCGTTGGAAAACCTAGACCCGCCAGCTCAAAACGTCCAGCCTGCGCGGCCTGCACGCGGCTACTGCCTGCGGGGTCAGCAATCACGCGGCCTGTGAGCTCCTGAACGGCTTCACTCTCTGTGATGTGAGCTGTTTGCGTGGCGATGCCCAATTGCCTTTGGCTGCTCTTGGGCAGAAAGACAGCGCCATCACTTTGGCGCAGGGGTGCATCCACGGCGCTGCTGGAAAGTGCAGGCGTTTCGGGATGCGCATGGGCATGTCCGAACAGGCCTTTGATCCAATTCCAAATCGACTCCCACCAGCGGTGTGCAAGCGGCGGCTCAGAATTTTTTAAAACCAAATCACCCGCTAACAAATCGGACTGCGCACCAGCCGTGATCGTAAAGACAAAGGGCATGTTGGCATTGAGACTCTTTTCGGGCAGCGCGATACGGTAAGTACCATTGGGCTGAGCCGTCGCAGCGCCTTTGAGCTCACCCGACTCATAGTCAATCTTGGCAGCGCGAACAGCTTGCGTGCCGCTGACGGCATCCAGATACAAAGTCAAACCTGATTTTTCATAGACCGCCACGAGCTCAAACACATCTGACGCAGCGGCAAGCCTTGGCTTGACCTCGACTTGGCCGACTGGCGGGGCATCGTGGCTGTGATCCCCATCGCCGCCCGCCCAAACAGGGATGAGCCACGCGCACAGCAGCGCAGCAGCCAGCTTGAGGGTTGTGTATCGATTCATCATGGTAAATACCCCAGTAATTGGTTCAGTTTGGAAATGGCAGCGGCGTGTTCTACGACTGCGCGGTTGACGGCCAGCACGGCGGCGGCGCGGTCGGCCTCGGCGCGAAGCCTTGTGGGCATGTCTAGCTCACCCAAACTAAAAGCTTTGGCAAACAGCAGCGCCGCCTCCGTGCTGGCAGCCGCTCGCGCTTTGGCGGCTTGCATTTTTTGCGCAGCGTTATCCAAGGCCGCTTTCGCGAGTAAGCGATCCTGCGCTAGCTGCTCTGTGGCGCGCTGCAACGTGATTTCGCTCTCAATCGCGTCTGCATTGGCCTCAGCAATTTTGGGTGTGTAGCGGGACTCAGATCCCAGTGAAAAGGTCACTGTGATGCGTGCCGTGGTTTGCGCAGCCGATGCGTTGCTAGCCTCACGGCTCAAGCCCGCCCCAATGCTTGGAGGCTCGCCTTTGACCGCCAGCAAACCTGCAAGCTTCGATTGAGCCAATGCCCGCTGGCGCTCCAAACTAGCGATCAAAGGGTGCGATGACACGCCATCCGCTTGCACCGTATCCGTACGCAAAGTTTCGGTTTGGTACGTGCCCAGAGCCGACTCGGATAGGTGCGCCAGTGGTGCATGGCCTGTTAACCGCTGCAGCGCGGTAAGCGCCTGCGCTTCTTTTTGCAATGCTTCAGCCAAATGAACGCGCAGCAAATGCAGTGCTGCCTCGGCTTGCAAGGTATCCACACGCGGGGTTTCACCCGCCTGACTGCGGCGCTTCGAGTCCGCCACCAGCACCTGGGCACGGCGCAGCTCATCGTCCAGCAACAAATGCTCCAAATGCGCCAATTGCCAAGTCCAATACGACTCCCGCAGCTCGCCCGCAAGCAGCCACTGGGCTTTGTGTAGATCCGAGCCATAAAGCTGCGCTTGCAGTTGTGCCGTGTCTGCACTGAAGCGTCTGCGCTCACCCAGCGCGAGCGGTGTGCTGACACCCACTTCCCATTCACGTAGACCTGATCGCGTGCTGGGCGCACTCACAGAATCAGTGCGGTATCCGATGCTGGCGCTGGGCGCACCTGCAATCACCGATTTGGCCAGTTCACTGCTGGCCGCGTACTGCGATTGCCGGGCAGATTTCGCCGCAAAGGCGGGGTGTCGTTGCCATGCGAGTTGATACAAATCATTCAACCGAGGCGATACGGTTGTAGTTTGTGCCAACGACAAGCTGGGTGACAAGCAAGGTATCAGTGCCCAGCTCAATAGCACGGCCATCAGCATACCCAGCCGCGGCAATGGCACTGGCCATCTCCTTAAAAAATAAAACATATTTTTGCTCCATAAAAACGGTGTTCGGCTCATGCGCGTGGCATCAACCGATTGTTTTTGGCAAAAGTTTTTAGATGGTTAGATCACTAGAAACTCTTGCCAGTTAAGCAAGAGCTCGCCACTTGGGGCGGTAGGGAGGGTCGGAAGGCTGTGCTTTTAGGCGTGCTGCAAGATCTGTTTGCAAAGCCTGCGTTGCCGCGTTGGCAATGACCAGTGCATCGCTTAGTGAGACCACAAAGACACCGCAAGCGGTGTGGCACAGTTTGCAATCGGAACAATCCATATTGGATGGACTCAGATTTTTTGCAGGAGCGTGATCGTGCTGTATGTGATCCAGCGCCACCGCATGTTGCTGCCCATGCGCTGACATGTCTTGGCTGCAAATGCCATACGCGGCGGCCAAACTTTTCAGTGGCAACAAAACAACGAGAAGCAAAATAAAAAAGCGGCGCATCATTCGATTGTAGCATCATTCGATTGTAGTTAGTCAGTAATCTTTAGGGCCGTCTTCAGATGGGCTTGTTTCAGTTCGGCTT
Organism: Cytophagales bacterium; assembly: GCA_030054145.1. Classification (GTDB taxonomy): domain Bacteria; phylum Pseudomonadota; class Gammaproteobacteria; order Burkholderiales; family Burkholderiaceae_C; genus JASGCK01. The sequence continues at coordinate 10,590 of JASGCK010000020.1, read as the reverse complement.
GCGCTTGCCGAATCACCAACCACGCGGACTGCAAAGCCAAACAACCCATGCCCAAAGACACCAAGACATCAGGCCAGCGCGAGACGAACAGAAGGGTAGCAAAAGCCGCGCCAATCACAGCCACATTGCCAATGGCATCGTTGCGGGTGCAAAGCCACACGCTGCGCATGTTGGCATCCCCTTCTCGGTAGGCATAAAGCATGAGCGCAACACACACATTGACGGCTAACGCCAACACACCAATCCAGCCCATCATGAAGGGTTCTGGCGTTGTGCCCGCATAAGCCAGCCATGCGGATCGGCCAATGACAAACGCACCAAACAAGGCCATGCACAAGCCTTTCAACCATGCGGTTCGCGCGCGCCATAAAAGCGTACCGCCCAGCACAAATAGCGAAACACCGTAATTGACGGCATCTCCAAAAAAATCAATCGAATCGGCAAATAGTGCGTTCGAGCCAGAGTGTTGACTGCCTAAAAACTCCACAAAAAACATCGCGGCATTAAGTAACAATGCGATCCATAAGATGCGTCGGTACCTTGGACTTGCATCGCTGGTTTGGCTTGCACTGTGGCAATGATTGGATTGGCAGTGATCAGACATTTATGACTCCAAATTGAGGAAGAGCTACGATTGGAAAGGGCTCCCCAGCCCCAGCACCAACACGCCCACAAACACAAAAGCGCCAATAAACAGCGTTTCGCCTACCAGCATCACCACGGGTTGCCAGCCTAGTTTGACGAGGTCTTCAAAACTGGTTTTGATGCCTGCTGCGGCGATGGCGGTGACCAAACAACCACGCGAGATATCGCCCGCGAGTTGCGCCATCGGGGCTTGAATCACGCCTGAGGTGGCCAAAAGCACCAAGACAATAAAGACCATTAAAAATCCTGGAATCAAGGGAACTTTTTGCTGGGTGACTTGCACTTCGGGGTGCCTGCGGTAGACCAGCACCACCAGCACGACCACGGGCATTAAGAGCATGACGCGAAACAGCTTGACCAGCGTTGCCGTATCGCCCGCTTCGCTGCCCAGCATCATGCCTGCTGCTACCACCTGCGCCACATCGTGAATCGTGCCGCCCAGCACAATGCCTGCCGCTTGCGACGTAAAGCCCATCAGTTGCAGTGAAAACGGATACACCACCATGGTAATGGTGGACAGCACCGCGACCCCGACCACGACCAGCAAGGTGGTGCGTTCGCCGTCTTTGGTTGGCGGCAAAACGCTGGCAATAGCCATGGCCGCCGATGCGCCGCAAATGGCTACCGAGCCGCCCGTCAAAATCCCCTCCGATGTCGATCGGCCCAGCCAACGTGCCAGCAAGATGCCAAAGCCAATCGTGGCGACCAATGCCGTTGCCACCAAAACGCCCGTGCCTAATCCAAGCTGGCTGACTTGGTCTAAAGTGATGCGGGCACCCAGCAAGGCCACACCGCAGCGCAGCACCGTTCGAGCGCAAAAATCGACCCCTTCTTTCATTTGTGGGTGGCTGATTAAAAAATGAAATGACAAGCCCATGAGCAGCGCATACAGCAACTGCGGACCACCGTAATGGCTGGATAAAAAAGTAGCCGCCAACGCAATCACGACGCACACCATCGTGCCTGACAAGTGAACTGAGAGCCATTGACGTGCGCGTTGCAAATGGGCGGTTGGGTTCAAGGATAAGTGCATCGATTAGCTCCGCTTGGACAGCAAACTGACGTAATCGTGCTGCTGGGTGTTGATGGTTGAAATACGGTATTCCACGGGTTTGTCACCAAAAGTAAACGCTGTGCGGTGAACTTCGAGCACGGGTAACTTGGGCGCAATACCCAGTATGCGGCTGGCATCCAAGCTGGCAGGAACGGCACGGGCGCGCTCATTGGCGCGCAGTACCGTAATGCCAAACTCTTGCTGAAACAAGTTGTAGATCGTGCTGGTGCGATTCGTAAACTGCGCCTGTGTGAGTCCGTGAAACATCGCTTGCGAAATACACAAGCGATCCAAAACCACAGGACGCTGACTCAGCATCAGTCGATTCGCAATGCGGTACACAGGAGCACCTAGTCGCAAACCCAGCGCCGTCGCCTCTTCCTCACTGGCCTTTGTTTTTTCAAAGGACACGCATTCCACATCGGGATATTCATGCGCCTGGGACAGGTCGGTTGCTCGGCGCTCGACGTGAAAAAATTGAAACAAAAACCGATCACTGTTATGCGTGGTCACAAACGTGCCTTTGCCCTGCCTGCGCACTAACACGTTTTCTGCCACCAACTCATCCACCGCTTTGCGCAGTGTGCCAATGCTGACTTGCAAGCTCGTGGCAATGACGGACTCATTGGGCAAACAATCCGCTGGTGCAAAGTGCCCGTTCTCAATGAGTTGAATCAAGGCTCGCTTGACTTGTCGGTACAGCGGCGTGCCATCCACATCCGAAATGGGTGTGAGTGCAGTGGAGGCTAATGTTTGTTTTGTCACCGTTCGATTTTAAAACCAAACACCGCAATCATTCAAGTCATTTAGATGACTTGGTTGACAGCCTGTTTTGTTTGGCTAGACTGCACGCTCCCGTTTAGCTTTTATTTCAACTTTTTATTAAATGGAGACTCCATGATTCATTGCGTCCTACACGATCCCAACGACAGCGTGGCTGTTGTGGTTACCGAAAACGTCAAAGCGGGCGAGCAGCTCACGGCTTTGATTCTTGATGAAAACCGCACGATTCAAATTCCGTGCGCTGCCGATATTCCACTCGGGCACAAAGTCGCCATGCGCGATATGGCCGTGGGCGATACGGTCATCAAATATGGCGTGGATATTGGCAAAGTAGTTGCCGCCATCAAAACGGGCGAGCACGCACACGTTCACAACATCAAGACCAAGCGCTGGTAAACCGCACGTCCCCTCAACATTTAAGGAAACAACATGTCATTTTTAACTAAAGATTCAACCTTTTGGGGCTTTCGCCGCGAAAACGGCCGTGTCGGCGTTCGCAATCACGTTGTGATTTTGCCGCTCGACGATCTCTCTAACTCGGCTGCTGAAGCCGTCGCGCACAACATCAAAGGCACGATGGCCATCCCTCATCCGTATGGCCGTTTGCAGTTTGGTGCCGATTTGGATTTGCACTTTGCCACCCTGATTGGTGCTGGTAGCAATCCCAACGTCTCCGCTGTCGTGGTCATTGGTATTGAAGACGCTTGGACTAAAAAAGTCGTCGACGGCATTGCCAAAACGGGCAAGCCCGTCGTTGGCTTTGGTATTGAAGGCCACGGCGATCACGAAACCATCATGAAAGCATCCAAGGTTGCCAAGCAATACGTGCAGCACGCCACCGCGCAGCACCGCGTCGAGTGCCCAATCTCTGAGCTGTGGGTCTCCACGAAGTGCGGCGAGTCCGACACCACCTCAGGCTGCGGTGCGAACCCGACCTGCGGCAATGCCTTTGACACACTCCACGGCCTTGGCACCACGTTGGTTTTTGGCGAAACGTCCGAAATTACAGGTGGCGAAAAGATTGTGGCCGATCGCTGCGCAACCGACAAAGTCCGCGATGAGTTCATGGCCATGTTCAACCGCTACCAAGGCATGATTGAGCGCAACAAGACGACCGATTTGTCGGACTCTCAGCCGACCAAGGGCAATATCGCAGGTGGCCTCACCACCATCGAAGAAAAGGCTCTGGGCAACATTCAAAAAATCGGCAAAAAATGTACCGTAGACGGCGTGCTCGACAAGGCCGAAATGCCTAGCCACCCTGGTCTGTGGTTCATGGACTCGTCGTCCGCTGCTGCTGAAATGGTGACGCTGTGCGCTGCTGCTGGTTTTGTGGTGCACTTTTTCCCCACAGGCCAAGGCAACGTGATTGGCAACGCGATTGTGCCCGTCATCAAAGTCTGCGCCAACCCGCGCACCGTGCGCACCATGAGCGAGCACATTGATGTGGACTGCTCAGGACTCTTGCAGCGCGAGCGCACCATGGACGAAACAGGTGACCAATTGTTAGAAGTGATGATGCAAACGATCAATGGTCGTTTCACCGCTGCTGAAGCACTGGGACACCGCGAGTTTGTGATGACTCGTTTGTTTGAATCGGCTTAAATGGCACGCATCCACCTCGCTGAACTCACCGCGCTAGTGGTGGCGCGGCTTGCGCAGGCGGGTGCGAACGAGGCAATGGCCAAAAGTACGGCCAAAGCCTTGGTGTTAGCCGAGGCGCAAGGTCTTGGCTCGCACGGCTTATCCCGTGTGGCGCAATATGTCACGCACTTAAACAATGGCCGCGCCAATGGTGCGGCCATTCCTTTTGTGCTCAAGCGCAAAGGGGGCAGCCTGCTGGTCGATGCGCAAGAAGGATTGGCGTTTCCAGCCTGTGATTTAGCGATTCAAGAGGCGCTTCAAGCCACAAAAACGAACGGCGTGACCTTTGCTGGTGTGGTGCGCAGTCACCACTGCGGCGTGCTGGTCGATCATCTGCGCGCTGTGGCCGAGGCAGGCATGGTGGGGATTGGCTTTGCCAACTCGCCTGCCGCTATGCCAGCGGCGGGTGGTCGCCATGCCATTTTTGGTACCAACCCAATTGCCGCGATTTTTCCGCGCCGTGGGCACGCGCCTTTGATGATTGATTTGAGTTTGAGCCAAGTCGCTCGCGGCAAGCTGATGGTTGCAGCCAAAGCGGGCAGCGCGATCCCCGAAGGCTGGGCACTGGATGCGCAGGGTCATCCCACAACTGATCCCCATGCGGGCTTGGCGGGGTCGATGTTGCCGTTTGGCAGCCAAAGTGGTTCACAAAGCGGTACACAAAGCGGCGCATCCCCCAAAGGTGCCATGCTGGCGCTGATGGTTGAGTTGCTGGTCAGCGCTTTGATTGGTGCGCATTTTGGCTATGAAGCCTCTAGCTTTTTTGTCGATGAAGGCAATCGACCAGGCCTTGGGCAAGCCTTTATGGTGATTGATCCTGCGGCGTTGGCGGGGCAGGATCAATTTTTAGACCGCGTTGAAATGCTGGTTGCCCAGATGCTGCAAGATGAGGGCGTTCGCTTACCAGGCGCACGCCGAGAGGCGTTAAAGCTTCGAGCAGAGGCCGAAGGCATTGACGTAGCCGATGCATTTTTAGCAGATGCTCACCGGTAGCGCAGCCAAAGTGAGAAGTCAGACACCAAAATTTAGCGCGGCCTGGCGGTCGTTCCGCGAATCATCAATTCAAACGGCAACAGCGTCCGCTTTGCTATGGGTTCGCTTGCCAACGCGGCCAACACTTGCGCGGCCGCGATGCGGCCTAGCTCCTGTGTGGGCAGGCTTACCGTTGTTAGTGCGGGATTCATTTCTGCCGCCATTTCGTGGTTATCGATGCCGCAAATAGATAAATCTAGGGGGACATTCAAACCTTGGCGCTGGGCTTCTAATAGTGCGCCTGCGGCCAGCATGTCGTTGCCGCACAAGATGGCTGTGGGTGGATTTTTAGCGTGCAGCAGATCAATCAGCCCCAAGCGCCCCCCGCTGATCGCCATGATTTGCTCGCTGACGGTATCGCTGGGCAGCAGCAAGCCTGCCAATGCCAATGTATCTCTCAGTCCTGCTACGCGAGCTTCGGCGCGGTCGTTGTTGGCGGTAAACCCAGAGATCATGCCGATGCGGCGATGACCTAAATCCAGCAAATGCTGCGTGGCCAAGGCGGCAATGGCGTGGTTATCAAAACCGACGGAAGGTAAGCGCGGATCGCAGGCCCAGGTCAGTAGCACGGGTTTGGACCAACCCGACAAGGTTTTCCACAGTTCTGGGGCATGCTTAGTACCGACCAGTACGAGCGCATCGACCCCGCGCTGCAACAGAGCTTGCACAACCTCACATTCCACCTTGGGATCGTATTCGTAACTCCCAACTAACAGTTGATACCTCGCCTCCGCCAATGCGGTTTGCATGGCTTGGGTGCTGCGGGCAAAAATAGCGTGATCAAGTGTGGGGATAGCGCAGCCCACGGTATAGGTGCGCCCCGACACCAAAGCCCTTGCTGCCGCATCGGGCTGGTAATTGAGTGTTTGCGCGACCTGGGTGACCCACTCGCGCGTGGCTATTCGCACGGCACCTGGCTTGCTAAACACTCTGGAGACGGTGGCAATGGAGACATTGGCCGCTGCGGCCACATCCTTGATCGTTTTACGTTGATTCATATGAAATAATGTAAACGCTTTCTTACCTAAACGCGCTGTCCGCACCAAAAGCCCCGCCTTGGCAAAATTTATCTAAGGACTCTCTCCATAACCTCATTTCCGTTCGCCCTGAGCTTGTCGAAGGGTAAGTGTTTGGTTTGAACGGAAATGAGGTTATGCAGCGTGCCCTTAGTTTTTTCTAAAAGTCAGACTATGATGTAGAAAATCTTACTTTTTAGAGGTTGCCCTATGACTACCGCCACACCCCCACAAATTCGGATGCGCTCTAAGCACCAGCTCACCCTGCCTGCTCGTATTGCACGGCAAGCCAACATTCAGACGGATGACCGCTTGACGGTAACGTACACCAATGGGCACATTATTTTGTCACCCGTGCAATCGCGCGTTGTTGTCAAGGATGATGTTATGTCCTACGCAGGAATGTTTCACGGGACTTGGGGTCGTACTGCTGCCCAAGTCGATCAAACCCTCAATAACCTGCACAACGAATGGGAGTCCTAAAAGCGGCTTTGGCCAAGCTTCGCGGCCAGCGGGTGTACATGGACACCAACACGCTCGTTTATTTTTTTGACCGAAACCCTGCTTATTTCACGGCGGTTGCCGAGATCATTCAAGCGTGTGATCGAGGTGAGTTTTTTGGGTTCACAGGAGATGCGGCGGTATGCGAATTGATGGTGCATCCATACCAGACGCGCAACCCTGCCGAAATTGCACGGGGGAAGGCGTTTTTTGCACGTCCTAATTTCATGACAGTGTTGCCGCATACGACAGCCATTTTTGATACGGCATCTCAGTTTCGTGCGACGGGAAAGAGCTTGAAGCTCATTGATGCCCTGCACTATGCGACGGCTATTGGAGCAGGCTGTCAGTTCTTTATCACGAACGACAAGGACTTTAGCGGGATCAAGGCTGATGTTGAGGTTATCAATCTCAAGACGATGATTGAGGCTAAAGCACAGTTTGGGGCTTAGGGACTCTCTGCATAACCCGTTAGCCCTGAGCTTGTCGAAGAGTAATTCTTTGGTTTGCTTTGGCTTGGACAGGATCGGCCCGAACGGAAATAAGATGATGCAAAGCGCCCCTACAAATTGAACAAAATGTATACCCGAGCACATAAAACTAGTGTACTATCGCGGGATACCGCTTTTGAGTCATGCTATTAGACGCTACACTCATTTTTTTTAAAACCCAGCAACTAACACATAGTGTATATTATTTATGAACAAAAATCTATACAAAATCATATTTAATAAGAAAAAAGGATTGCTTATTGCAGTCGCTGAAACGGTGAGCTCGCAAGGCAAGAGTGCCGGTGAAACCGCGGGGCCCAGTACCAGTTTAGCGAATACCAATGGTCTACGCCTAGCCCTTTCATCCTTTGCCATAGCGGCGGCGGCTCTAGGCGCACAAGGCTTCCAAAGCGTCGCTTACGCCCAGTCTGCTCAGTCCGCCCAGTCTGTGCTCCCCACAGGCGGTGTCGTTACATCAGGCACTGGCTCAATCTCTACGGCGGGCAACACCCTCACCGTTAACCAAAGCTCAAACGTACTGGGCGCTAACTGGCAGTCCTTTAGCATCGGCGCAGGTAACACGGTCATCTTCAATCAACCTAGTAGCACCGCCATTGCTGTTAACCGCGTGGTTGGCAACAGCCAATCCCAAATCTTCGGTAACTTGCAAGCCAATGGACAAGTGTTCCTCATCAACCCCAACGGCGTGATGTTTGGACGTGGTGCGCAGGTGCAAGTCGGGGCCTTGGTTGCCACCACCAAAAACATCACCGACGCACAAATCAGCGCAGGCAACTACACATTCAGCGGAGCCAGCACAGCGGGCATCGTCAGTCAGGGCAACATCACCGCCACAGGAACCAATGGAACAGGCGGTTATGTGGTGCTTCATGCTGACTCAATCAGCAACGACGGAACAATCACAGCCAACGGCGGCACGATTAGCCTCTCAGCGGGGCAAACATTGGGCTTTGCGCTAAACAACGGACAGTTAGTTAACGTCAAAGCATCAGGTGATGTGCTAAACGCCTTGGTTCAAAACAAAGGGCTGCTTGTTGCGGATGGCGGCAATGTGTACCTCACCGCACGCGGCAAAGACACATTGCTGAACACCGTGGTGAACAACGAGGGCATCATCCAAGCCAGAAGCATGAGCAGCAAAAACGGCATCATCATCTTAGACGGCGGCAGCGCAGGCGTGGGCGGCGATGTGCTCAATAGCGGAACGCTAGACGTATCGGGCGCAGGCGCAAACAAGGGCGGCGCAGTGATTGTGACGGGTGACAGGATTGGCATCTTGAACGGCAGCACCATCAACGCCAGTGGCGATGCAGGCGGTGGGCGCGTCATTATTGGCGGGGACAACCTACAAAAAGCAGTGGACGTGATGAACGTGGGCGTTGCCAATCAAACCGTGGTGCAGGCAGGCAGCGTAATCAACATCAGCTCCAAAAATGGCGATGGCGGCTTTGTAGAGACTTCGGGGCACGTGGTCAACATCAACGGCCAGATCAACGGCGCAGCGCCCAATGGCAAGGCGGGGCAGTGGTTGATTGACCCCGATGAGCTGGTTATTTCTTCGGCTAACAGCACCGCCACCAACGCCAGCAACAGTTGGACGAACGGCACAGGCAGCATTGTCAACTGCGTGTCTATTGGCTCGGCGCTGAGCGGGGCCAATGTCACGCTCACAACGGTTGGCGGCGATATTAATATCTCCGCTTCGGTGAACGGCACGGGCAATTCACTCATCCTTAACTCAGGCGCGGGCATTTACGGCACAGGCAACTTGGGCGGCGGTCTGTCGGTGGTGTTTAACACGGCTAGTAACGCCTCGGGTGGAGCGGCTTATTCGGGAGTGTTTAGTGGCGCAGGAGGCTTGACCAAGCTCGGGGCTGGATGGCTGAGCCTTACCAAAGACAACACCTACACAGGCGCAACCACCATTGGCAATGGCACATTGCAATTAGGTAAGGGCGCTTTCGAAGGCTCAATTGCAAACACCTCAAACATCGTCAATAACGGCAATTTGATCTTTAACACCAGCGGCAGTCGAGATGTTGGGGCGGTGATCAGCGGCACGGGTAACTTAACCCAAGTAGGCGGCGGCGATATCAGGCTTCTGGGCAACAACACCTACAACGGTACAACCACCATTAGCGGCTTTGGATCGTTGGCAATAGGCGCGCTCGGCGGTTCCGCTGCCAATGGCTCAATTGCAAACACTTCAAGCATCGTCATCGTCAAAAACGGCACCTTGATCTTTCAGACCAGTAGCAACCAAACAATAGGAGCGGTGATCAGCGGCACGGGTGATTTGCAACAAGGAGGCCAGAGCGTGCTCACCCTCACGGGCAACAACACCTATACAGGCGCAACCTTCATCGACTCTGGCACGCTGCAAATAGGCGCGGGCGGTGCAAACGGCTCAATTGCCGGCAGCACCAGCATCACCAATAGCGGCACCTTGATCTTTAATACCACTAGCAATCAAACAGTAGGCGCGGCGATCAGCGGCACGGGTAGCTTGATCCAAGCAGGCAGCGGCGTGACCACACTGACAGAGAACAACACCTACGCAGGCGCAACCAACATTAGCGGTGGCGCGTTGCAAATAGGCGCGGGCGGTGCAGCAGGTTCCATTGCAAGCACTTCAAGCATTACCAATAACGGCACCTTGATCTTTAACACCAGCAGCAACCAAGCGGTGGGATTAGTGATCAGCGGTACGGGTAACCTGACCCAAGCAGGCAGCGGCGTGACCACGCTCACGGGCGACAACACCTACACAGGCGCAACCACCATTAGCAATGGCACATTGCAATTAGGCGCGGGCGGTGCCAATGGCTCAATTGCAAACACCTCAAACATCGTCAATAACGGCAATTTGATCCTTAACATCACCCTAGACCCAACGATAAAAGCTGTGATCAGCGGCACGGGTAACTTAACCCAAGCAGGCAACAGCTTTGTCACGCTCACGGGCAACAACACCTACAGCGGTACAACCACTATTACTGGCGGCTTTAGTGGCTGGGGAGGGTTAAAAATAGGCTCGGGCGGTGGTTTAGCATTCAATGGTTCAATTGCAAACACTTCAAGCATCGTCAATAACGGCACCTTGATCTTTGATACCAAAAGCAACCAAACAATAGGAGTGGTGATCAGCGGCAGGGGTGAGTTGCAACAATCCGGCCCGGGCGTGACCACGCTCACGGGCAACAATACCTATACAGGCGCAACCCAAATCTTTGGGGGCACGCTGCAAATAGGCGCGGGCGGTGCAAACGGCTCAATTGCCGGCAGCACCAGCATTACCAATAACGGCAATTTGATCTTTAACACCACCAGCAATCAAACAGTAGGCACGGCAATCAGCGGCACGGGCAACTTGAGCATTGTGCGGGGCAATCTGACGGGCGGC
>JASGCK010000019.1 GCA_030054145.1 Cytophagales bacterium | reverse complement strand
AAATAAGTTGTAATTCTCATCTTTGAGTGTCCACTTTTAGGGGACAAGTCCAGTCACATTGTGTGAACGATTAGGGACACTCTGCATAACCTCATTTCCGTTCGGGCTGAGCTTGTCGAAGCCCTTGCGCCAATTCAATCAATGCGTTGTAGTAGCAGCCCTTCGACAAGCTCAGGGCGAGCGGCGATTGATAGAAGTTCATATAACTGGATGAAGCAGGACGCACCGCCATCAACCTGACCGTAAGCAGGTCAATTCAATTGAAATAATTGCCGTTTTTGCTTTGCCGCCAAGCGCCTAAAATGCACAGTTGTCTTTAATTGGGGGTTGTTGCCCCCAATTGTTTCTGTGTGTTTTATTTTTATTGGAGTTCCCATGTTTATTTCTTCCGCTATCGCTCAAACCGCGCCTGCTGCCGCTGCTTCTACTAGCGATGGCATCATGAGCTCGCTGCAAGGGATGTTGCCTTTGGTTTTGATGTTTGTCGTGCTCTACTTTGTCATGATTCGCCCGCAAATGAAGCGCCAAAAAGAAACCAAAGCCATGCTAGACGCACTGACCAAAGGTGACGAAGTGGCAACGGCTGGCGGCATCATCGGCACGATCACTCAAATGGGTGACTCTATTGTCACGGTAGAAGTAGCAAACGGCGTGGAGATGCAAATCCAGCGTTTCGCCATTGCGCAAGTTTTGCCAAAGGGTACACGAGGATGAATCGTTATCCGCTTTGGAAGTACATCATCATTGGTGTGGTGCTGCTCATCTCCATTCTTTACGCGCTACCCAATTTGTACGGCGAAGCGCCTGCGGTGCAGGTCTCCAGCCTACGCGCTAGCAGCAAGGTCGATACGGCGCTGCTTGGCAAGATTGAGCAAACATTAAAAGAAGCGAATGTGACGATCGACAGCATCGCCTTGGAAGGCTTGTCAATTAAGACGCGGCTCAAGGATACGGATAGCCAGCTCAAAGCCAAAGATGCGCTGCAAAAAATGCTGGTCCCCGATGCCAGTGATGCGGGCTACATCGTGGCGCTCAATCTTGTACCGCGCACACCTGCGTGGCTGGTGGCTTTGCATGCGTCGCCGATGTATTTGGGACTGGACTTGCGCGGCGGCGTTCACTTCATGCTCCAAGTGGACATGAAGGACGTGATTGCCAAAAAAGCCGAAGCACTCACCAGCGACTTGCGCACGACCTTTCGCGACAAAAATATTCGCCATAGCGGCATTGCCCGCAATGGCAATAACGTGGAGGTGAAATTTCGCGAGCAAGCAACCTTGCTGCAAGGCAAAGACGTTGTGCGCGATCAGTTCCAAGACTACGAAACCACTGAGTCACCTGATGGCACAGAGTTCAAACTCACGCTCACGCCCAAACCGCAAGCGATTGTGAAAGTGCAAGAGCAAGCGCTCAAGCAAAACATCACCACGCTGCACAACCGTATTAACGAGCTGGGTGTTTCCGAACCCGTGATTGCGCAGCAAGGCGCAGACCGCATCGTGGTGCAACTGCCTGGCGTGCAAGACACGGCCAAAGCCAAAGATATTTTGGGACGCACCGCAACGCTTGAGATGCGCTTGGTTGACGAGAGCGCCGAAGGTCACCTTGCCGAACAAGGGCAAGCGCCCGTGCCATTTGGCTCGGAGCGAATGCTGGAGCGCAATGGTCGCGCGGTGATCTTGAAGAAGCAGGTCATCATCACGGGCGAAAATTTGAACGATGCGCAAACAGGTATTGATCAGCAAAATCAGCAACCCAAAGTTGATTTAACGGTGGATGCCAAAGGCGGACGCATCATGCGCGACGTGAGCCGCGAAAATTTAAAAAAACGCATGGCGATTGTGCTGTTTGAAAAGGGCAAAGGCGAAGTGCTCACCGCGCCGGTGATTCAGGCGGAGCTTGGTAATCGCTTTCAAATTTCTGGCTCCATGAATATCCGCGAAGCCAATGATTTAGCGCTGTTGCTACGGGCGGGTTCACTTGCTGCGCCGATGGAGATCATCGAGGAGCGCACCATTGGCCCCTCGCTTGGCAAAGAAAACATCGACAAAGGCTTTAATTCCGTGACGTGGGGCTTCATCGTCATCATGGCGTTTATGAGCATCTATTACCTGGTCTTTGGTGTGTTCTCCAGCATTGCGCTGGCCGTTAATTTGCTGCTGCTCTTGGCGGTGCTCTCCATGCTGCAAGCCACACTCACCTTGCCTGGCGTGGCGGCGATGGCGCTGGCGCTGGGTATGGCGATTGACTCGAACGTGCTGATCAACGAGCGCGTGCGCGAAGAGCTGCGCAGCGGCGCAAGCCCGCAAGCCGCTATCCATACGGGCTACGACCGTGCATGGGCAACGATTTTGGACTCCAACGTCACCACCTTGATTGCTGGTCTCGCCTTGCTTGCCTTTGGCTCGGGTCCTGTGCGCGGTTTTGCGGTCGTGCATTGCCTTGGCATTTTGACCAGTATGTTCTCAGCGGTGCTGTTCTCGCGCGGCTTGGTGAATCTTTGGTACGGGCGGCGCAAAAAATTGCAGTCCATCTCCATTGGTACGGTGTGGAAACCTGACGCTCAATAAGAAAAATAAGGAAGACACATCATGGAATTTTTTAAGATTCACAAAGACATCCCGTTCATGCGCCACGCGTTGGTGTTTAACGTGATTTCGTTTCTCACTTTTGCTGTAGCGGTTTTTTTCTTGTTCTACAAGGGCTTGCATTTATCGGTTGAGTTCACGGGCGGCACGGTGATGGAGGTGAGCTACTCGCAAACCGCAGACCTCACCAAAGTGCGCAATGCCGTGTCCAGTCTAGGCTACACCGATATTCAAGTGCAAAACTTTGGCAACTCACGCGATGTGATGATTCGCTTGCCCGCGCAAAAAGGCGTGAGTTCAGCACAGCAGTCTGAAAAGGTGATGACGGCACTCAAAGCAGACACGGCGGGCGTGGTGATGCGTCGCACCGAGTTCGTGGGCCCGCAAGTAGGCGAGGAATTGGCGCAAGATGGCCTGAAAGCCTTAGCCTGCGTGGTCGCGGGCATCATGATTTATTTGGCAATGCGTTTTGAGTGGAAATTTGCGGTTGCCGCCATCATTGCCAACTTGCATGACGTGGTGATTATTTTGGGCTTCTTCGCGTTTTTTCAGTGGGAGTTCTCGCTCACCGTGCTGGCAGCGGTGTTGGCGGTGCTGGGTTATTCGGTCAATGAATCGGTGGTTATTTTTGACCGAATCCGCGAAAACTTTAGGCGTTATCGCAAGATGAATACACAAGAGATCATCAACAACGCGATTACTTCCACCATTAGCCGCACCATCATTACCCACGGCAGTACGCAGCTGATGGTGCTGTCGATGCTGATCTTTGGCGGCGCAACGCTGCACTACTTTGCGCTTGCGCTCACCATCGGTATTTGCTTTGGTATTTATTCCTCGGTATTTGTGGCGGCAGCCATTGCCATGTGGCTTGGTATCAAGCGCGAAGACTTGGTCAAAGCTGCGCCTAAACGTGAAGCCATCGACCCTACCGATCCCAATGCGGGCGCTACCGTGTGATGAAAGCTTATCTGCTGGGCGCAATCGGCGTGGTGATTTTTGCGATCACCTTCCCGATGACGCGCCTAGCGGTCGGCACAGCAGAAGCGCCGCAGCTCTCGCCTTGGTTTAGCGCACTCGGACGCGCTGCCATTGCGGGTATCTTGAGTCTTTTTTATCTCGCCTTCACGCGCACGCCCAAGCCCGCCAAAGCCGACTGGCTACCGCTTGCACTCACCTCGCTGTGCATCGTTTTTGGTTTCCCGATTCTCACCACGTGGGCGCTGCGCTACGTTGAATCGATCCACGCCTCCGTCCTCTACGGCTTTTTGCCTTTAATGACCGCCGCCATCGGCGCGGCGATGACACGCCAACGCCCCAGCTTGGCGTTTTGGTTGTGCGCCGCGCTTGGCAGCGCTTTGGTGATTGCCTATGCCGTCATCCGCAACACCTCGCAATGGGTCATTCATCCTGCCGACTTTTTACTTTTTGCCGCCATGCTCTTTGCTGCTTATGGCTATGCCAAAGGCGCGGCAGTGACGGCGCACCTTGGGGCTGAGCGCGTGATCTGCTGGGCGCTGGTGATCTCACTGCCGATTACCTTGCCCGCAGCCCTTGTGCTGTGGCCTACGCAGCCGATTCACAGCGCATCGTGGCTAGGCTTTGCTTACATCTCCGTCTTCTCGATGTGGCTGGGCTTCTTCGCTTGGTACCGTGCGCTGGCAATAGGCGGAACGGTACGCATTAGCCAGATTCAACTCATTCAACCTTTTTTAAGCATGGCAGCGTCTGTGCCCATTTTGGGTGAGCGATTAGACTTAACGACTGCGGTGTTTGCGCTGCTCGTCATCACCACCGTCTTTATTGGGAAAAAACTTTAGGATTTGACATCATGAATTGGACACTAGCCTCTCGCGCTGCGCGCATGAATCCCTCCTTCATTCGCGAAATTTTGAAGGTAACCGAGCGCCCAGGCATCATCAGTTTTGCGGGTGGCTTGCCTTCACCTAAAACGTTTCCCATCACAGAAGTCAACGCTGCCGTCACCAAAGTGTTAACCGAGGACGGTGAAGCCGCGCTGCAATACGCCACCTCCGAAGGCTATAGCCCGCTGCGCGAAGCCGTCGCCAAAATGCTGCCGTGGCATGTCTCCCCCGACCAAGTGTTGATTACCACAGGCTCGCAACAAGGTCTCGATTTGATTGCCAAAATCTTGATCGACAAGGACAGCATCATCTGGGTTGAGTCGCCCACCTACCTTGGTGCGGTGCAAGCCTTTACGCCGATGGAGCCGCGCGTGGTGAGCGTCGCCTGCGACGACGATGGCCTGGACGTCGATGCGCTGGAAGTGCAACTCAACCATACACCTGCCGATCAAAAACCACGCTTCATCTATTTGCTGCCCAACTTCCAAAACCCCACGGGACGCACCATGCCCGAGAGCCGCCGCGCCAAGTTGGCCGTGCTCGCGCAAGCGCACGGTCTTTGCATCATCGAGGACAACCCCTACGGCGACCTATGGTTTGATGAAGAGCCGCCAGCAACGCTCACCTCGCGCAATCCTGATGGCACGATTTACCTTGGTTCGTTCTCCAAAATCTTGGCGCCAGGTTTGCGCCTCGGCTTTATGGTGTTGCCGCCCGTGCTCTATCCCAAAATGCTGCAAGCCAAGCAAGCGGCTGATTTGCACACGCCCAGTCTGAATCAGCGCGTGCTGTACGAGTTACTGCATAGCGACTTTATCCCCCAGCACAAACCCAGCATCCGTGCGCTCTACAAGTCGCAACTCGAAGCGATGCTGGCGGCATTGGATCGTGAGTTTGGGCGCGAAACGCCAAGAACTGTGACGTGGAACAAACCGATTGGTGGAATGTTCTTATGGCTGACGTTACCCAAGCACATGAACTCGCAAGCCTTGCTACATAAGGCGGTGGCGCAAGGTATCGCGTTTGTGCCAGGCGCGGCTTTTTATGCTAACGAGGGTGAGATGGAGCACAACAAGCTGCGCCTGTCGTTCGTGACCGCCAGCGTAGAGCAGATCAATCAAGGCATTGCGATTCTTGCCAAATGCATTGCTGATGAAAAATGAGTCGCGTTTTTAATTTTTCCGCAGGCCCCGCTGCCCTGCCCGAGACCGTGCTGGCGCAAGCCGCAGCCGAAATGCTGGACTGGCGCGGCACAGGCATGAGCGTGATGGAGATGAGTCATCGCGGCTCAGACTTCATGGGCATTCATGCCGAAGCGCTCGCGGATTTGCGCGCATTACTCGCCGTCCCTAGCCACTACAAAATTTTGTTTTTGCAAGGCGGTGGTTTGGGTGAAAACGCTATTGTTCCGCTCAATTTAATGCGCGGACAATCAGGTCATCAAAACGAAGCGGACATTGTCATCACAGGTGTTTGGTCGGAAAAATCGTACCAAGAGGCGCAGCGTTATGGTCAAATGAATATCGCCGCAAGTGCCGTGGATAGTGGCTTCACACAAGTGCCAGCGCCTGAATCTTGGAAGCTCCATCAAGATTCTGCTTATCTGCACCTGTGTACCAACGAAACGATTAACGGCGTGGAGTATCACTTCACACCCAACTTGGAAGCCACGCATGGCAAGGCTTTCAAGGATAGGCCCATCGTTGCGGATATGTCGTCGCACATTTTGTCGCGTCCTGTGGATGTATCCCAATACGGCCTCATTTACGGCGGTGCGCAAAAAAATATTGGCCCTGCGGGACTGACCATCGCCATCGTGCGTGAGGATTTGCTTGTCAACGACGCGGGCGAATCAAGAGCGCATCCGCTGTGTCCCTCGGTCTTTAACTACCAAGTGCAGGCCGAGTCGGACTCCATGTACAACACGCCGCCCACTTATGGCATCTACATTGCTGGACTTGTGTTCAAGTGGCTCAAAGCGCAAGGGGGACTCGCTGCAATGGAGCGGCAAAACCGCGCTAAAGCCGCGCTGCTCTACGACTATTTGGACACCTCCTCCTTTTATGAAAACCGCGTGCGCAAAGCCGATCGTTCGCTGATGAATGTGCCGTTTTTCCTCAAAGACGAATCATTGAACGCGGTATTTTTGCAAGGTGCGAACGAGCGCGGACTCAAGCAACTCAAAGGTCATCGCGTGGTGGGCGGAATGCGTGCCTCCCTCTACAACGCCATGCCATTAGAGGGCGTGCAAGCCCTGGTCGCTTATTTGAAAGAATTTGAACGCGTGCATTAAATGAAGAAATTCCTCATTAAGAGCTTACTTGCGCTATTGATTGCCAGTAGTGCGTTCGTCTTGATGAGCGCAGGCTTTCTCTATGGCTGGGTCGTGCCGCATCTGGACGACTGGCGACCCCGCATCGAGGCCTACCTTAGCAAGCAAATTGGGCGCACCGTACAGCTTGACAACATTACCGCCAAAGCTTCGGGGGTACTGCCTTCGTTTGACTTAAAAGGCATTCGAGTTTTGGATGCCCAAGGCGCGACAGCTTTGCAGCTTGGTCGCGTGCAAGTGAGTTTTTCGCCGATCTCGCTGCTCACGTTTGAGATGAATCAACTCATCATCGATGCACCCACCATCGAAGTTGTGCGTGATGCCGCTGGGATGGTCACCGTTGCGGGTTTTCCAATGGCAAAAAGCAAGGAGCCCAGCAAAGGCTTGGAGTGGTTGCTGACACAAAAAGAAATCACGGTTCAAGGCGGCACGGTGCATTGGACAGATGCGTTACCGCACGTGATGGGTCGCGCACAGGCGCTGCCCAGCGCAACCTTTAGCCAAGTGGCGATCACGCTTAAAAATGGCCCTCGAAGCCACAACATTGCGCTCCAAGCCACGCCGCCCGTGGCTTTGGGGCAATCCTTCCAAATGACGGGGGCGTTTACGCAACCTCTTTTGGAGCTAAGGGCTAGCCATTGGCAAGTATGGACGGGCAGCCTCCAAGCTACGCTAGAGCCGCCGCGCAATTTAGCAAAGCAATTCACCGCCGAACTCACACTTCCCGCGCAAAAACTCCTCGCCACAGGCACGCACGTGCCGTTTACCGCGCTGCCCCTGTTAGCCGATATTTTTGGGCATCCTCTGGCTATCAGCACAGACCAAAGGGCAGCGCTCAAAGGCGCTATCGAACGCATCACCATTCACCTGCAAGACGCCTCTAATCCGATGACGCATATTCGTGCCGAGGCTGTATTTACCAGCCCAGATGCAACTGGAAACATGGATGTCACATGGCAAGAGCAAGGCGCGTTGATGTCCATTAAAAGTCAATTGGCAAGCCTGGACCTCACGGCAGTGGCGCGTTATTTGCCCAGCCATGTGCCGCCCGCCATCAAGCAATCCTTGCAAACCAGTTTGCAAAAAGGCATGGCCAAAAACGTGACGGTGCTGATCAAAGGATCTGCTGAAAACTTCCCATTTGCAGATGCCAAAACAGGCACGATGCAAATAGATGGCAAGCTTGCCGACGTTCAATTCGCATGGGACAACTTGCCCGCCCTGACGCAGGCCCATGCGACGTTTAGCTTAAAGGCATCTACGCTGGCGCTAGACGATATCAACGCGGTGATTGCGGGCATTCCAACAACGGGTTCGCTGCGCATTGCCGACCTTCGCACGCCTGTGATTGATCTGGGGGCACGGGCTAAAGGAAATATCACGCAGTTACTGGAGTTCCTCAACACGCATACGGTCAAAGCGCTATCCCGCGAATCACTCGCTGGCATTCAAGGATCGGGGTTGGCAGAGGCGCAGCTTCATTTGAGCTTGCCGCTTGCCAATCCAGCGCAAAGCAAAGTCGCTGGCTCGATTCAATTTGCCAACAACAGTCTCACGCTGGGCGATGCATTTCCGCCGCTGACCGCTTTGTCGGGCAAGCTCACATTTGAAAAAGCCAATCGCCTGAACTTTCAACTCCGCAATGTGCAAGCAACCGTTCTTGGCGGGCCTATTCAATTAACGGGCAATCAGCAACTCCTGACTGGACAAGGCACAGCCAAGGCTGAGGCATTAAAAGCATGGGCCTCGTCAGAGCTCGCTGGCGCACTACAAACGCGCATCCAAGGGACGTTGCCGTATCAGTTCTCCGTCGATTTGCAAGGCGGCGGAATCAGCCTAGAGTCCTCGCTGGTTGGCTTGCAAGTGGATCTACCGGCACCTTTTACCAAGCCCGCTGATGCCACTTGGCTACTGCGTTATGGCAAGTCCAAACTCTCGCCCACAGAGGACCACGTGACGCTCTCCATTGCTCATCTTGCCAGCGCAGAATTGATTCGTAGCATCCCCAGCGCAAAAGTGCTGCGTGGGCACATCAGCCTTGGGGCGGTGGATAGCCAACCGATGCTGCCTGAGCAGGGCGTGAGTGCCTATGTACATTTAGAAAAGCTGGATCTGGATGCGTGGCGGCAATTCATGCCAACAGCTAGTAAAACGCCATCGGCAAATCTAACCACCAGCACTTATCTGCCGCAGCAAATTGCAGCTGAAATCGGCACGCTAAGAGTGGCCAATCGCGACTTCGCGCATATTGTGTTAGGAGCCAGCAAATTAAAAGACACGTGGCGCATCAATGCCGAAGCGACTAACTTTAGCGGTTACGCCGAATATCGCTCGCCCGCTACACAAGAAACGGGACAGTTTTATGCACGGCTCCAACGCCTGACGTTGCCCGATACCGACACAAAATCACGCATAGAAAAGTTCTTGCAAGAAGCGCCGCCCAGCAGCCTACCAGCGCTTGATGTGGTAGTGGATGAGTTTGAATTGATTGGCAAAAAAATAGGACGCATCGAAATCAGCGCAGTCAACCAACGAGCGAAGAGCTACTTAGGCAAAGGCACGGCGCAGGAGTGGCGGCTTGAAAAACTCAACATCACCAACCCCGAGTCCGAGTTAAAAGCCACAGGGGTGTGGACACCTGCGGACGAGCGTACCGCCAGCAGGCGAGTCGATCTGCAATTCAATCTTGATGTGGCTGACTCTGGTGCGCTGCTAACACGTTTTGGGCAACCCGGCACGCTGAAAGACGGCAAGGGTAATTTGCAAGGACGCATTGCGTGGATGGGTTCGCCGCTTGCGCTTCACTATCCCACACTGACGGGGCAAATCAAATTAGACATGACCAAGGGACAATTTTTAAAAGTTGATCCTGGCAGTGGTGGCCGCTTTTTGAGTGTGCTCAGTTTGCAAGCCTTGCCACGTCTTTTGCAACTTGATTTTCGCGATGTGTTCTCCGATGGCTTTGCCTTTGATAGCGTCGCAGGCGATGCAAAAATTATCGAAGGTGTCCTCAGCTCCGACAACTTGCAAATGAAAAGCGTCCTGGCTTTGGTTTCGCTAAACGGCAGCGTTGATCTTGCCAAAGAGACGCAGCAGTTGCACGTGCGGGTGCTGCCCGACATCAATGCGGGCGGGGTCTCGCTGCTGGCAACCCTGATCAATCCAATTGTTGGTGCAGCAACCTATTTAACGCAGCTGATCTTGCGTCGTCCCGTGGTCGCTGCCAACACCAAAGAGTTCCAAATTAATGGCTCTTGGCGTGACCCCCAAGTCATCCAAATTAAAAAGAAATGAGTGCATCGGCATGATGCTCAGAACGCGCCGCGCTTGGCTATGGGCGCTTTTATTGCTGCTCATTGCGGTCGCGCTAGGTTCGCTGATTTGGCTAGTCGGTCGCTATGAACAGGCGCGCTTTGAAGATCAATTAGAACTATCGGCAGGTGATTTGTCCAATAGCATTCGCGCCAAACTCGTGCGCAACGCACAGCGCTTAATGGTTCTGACCGAACGCGAAACACCCAACTGGAATTGGACGGCACGGCAGCTACTCGAACAAAGCCCCGAGATCCTGCGCATTGAGCGACGCGATGCAGCGCTACGCACGGAGGTGTCGATCAATAGTCCCTTCCTCAAGCAAGTATTACCAACCGGTATTTTTAATTATTTCGGGCGGCACAATTTCTACTCAGAAGTCACGCATGCCTGCGCACTAGCGGCGCGCTCTTTAGAGCCTGCGTACAGCGTGAACTACTTCGTACCGCAAGGCAACGGCAGAGGCTACGAGGTCACCGATATGTGCCTACCGCGCGTGGAGGGCGACAAGATCACGGGATACTTGATCGCCACTTATGCACTCGATGGCATTTTGACGGAATGGGCAAAAGCCATTGCGCGGCGACAAGAAGAAGTCTCGTTCGTCGATGCAAGCGGCGCACGCCTCGCAGCAGTGGGCGCAGCAGAGCACAACGGCAATCGATTCACGACTCAAGCCATTTTGAACTTATCGGGCGTGGCATTTATTTTGCGTATGGATAGCTGGCGCAGATCGCCGTACTGGCTGACCAATACACCCACGGTGCTCGTTTTACTGTTGGTTGTGGCTTTAAGTGCGGTGCTGGGGTTGCTGTACCGCGATACGCGCAAGCGACTGCGCACCGAAGCCAGATTGGCAAGAGAGATTGTGCAGCAACGAAAAACGGAAGAGCTGTCACGCCAAAGCTTAGAGCGCCTGCAAAAAAGCGCACGCCTCGCAACGCTGGGCGAGATAGCCTCCATGCTCAGTCACGAAATCAATCAACCATTGGCGGCGATTGCCAGCTACGCTTCGGGCAGCTTAAATTTATTAGAGGCCAAATCAACCGAAGCAGACAGCCTAGGCAATGCAGAGAAGCAGCAGCAAATCAAACAAGCGCTGGAACACATCACGGCGCAATCCGAGCGAGCGGGACTGGTCATTAAAAGCGTACACGACTTTGCTCGTCGCCGCGAAACCGAGCGCGCCGCCGTTCCTGCGCAAGCACTGATTGACGACGTTTTGCCGCTACTTCAATTGCAAGCAAAACAGCTAGGCGTGCAATTAGAGACGCATATTGCCGCCGATTTGCCCAGCGTGTGGTGCGACAAAACATGGGTCGAGCAAGTCATCATCAACCTTGCCCGCAACGGAATGCAGGCAATGGGCATGCACACCATGGGCACGCAAACGCTGGGCAACGCCAAACAAACCGTGACGCCGCCGCATCAGCGCATTTTGACGATTTCAGCGCAGACCACACAAACGGGCGCTTTGACGCAAGTTGAGTTCACCATTCAAGACCAAGGTCCAGGCTTATCCCCAGAAGTGGCGGAGAAACTATTTACACCGTTTTTTACAACCAAATCGGAAGGCATGGGATTGGGGCTCAGTCTGTGCCGAACCGTGATTGAGCAGCACGGCGGCAGGCTCATCTACACTACACAAACCGAACCGCCACACACACGTACAACTTTTAGTTTTAAATTGATGACCAGCCATGCAACCCCTGCTTGATGCGACCGTTTACATCGTCGATGATGATGCAAGTGTGCGCGAAGCGCTTGCTTGGATGCTGCGCACTCGCCGCTTGCATAACGAGAGTTTTGCCAGCGCAGATAAGTTCCTTGCCGACATCAACAATCACTTTGCGCCAACGCTGGTCGATCCAATCACCAGCAAAACGCAATACGCCGCCAAGCATCCCAGCTGTTTGCTGCTTGATGTGCGCATGCCGCATATGAGTGGATTGGAACTCTTTAACGAGCTACTCGCGCATGGCTTGCCCAGCACATTGCCGGTGATTTTTTTAACGGGTCACGCGGATGTTCCCACTGCTGTGGATACAGTCAAGCGCGGCGCATTCGATTTTTGTGAAAAGCCTTTTTCTAACAACCTACTCGTTGACCGCATTGAGGCCGCTTTGCAGTTATCCAGCAACGCCGTCACCCACCTCAAAGCGCAGCAGCACATTCAACAAAAAATTGCTGCGCTGACCGAGCGAGAGCAGTCCGTGATGCAGCACGTGATTGAAGGGCTGCCCAACAAACTGATTGCCGATCAACTGGGCATCAGTATGCGCACCGTCGAAGTTCACCGCGCCCGCGTATTTGACAAAATGGGCGTGAACTCTGCGGTTGAGCTTGCCAACTTGATTCGCGTTCAGGCCTGAGCACAGGTCGTTCATGGGGTTGCTTGAAAGTCGTGGACAATAAAATCCATATCTACCATGACCAGCCTCGAACTCACGCTCCTTTACTTATTCGCCGCCGTGCTGGGCGTGGTGGTGTTTCGCAGCCTCAAGCTACCGCCCATGCTGGGCTATTTAACTGTGGGCGTGGTGATTGGCCCCAACGCGCTAGCGGTTGCTGAGAAATCGGAATCCATCACGCTCTTGGGCGAGTTTGGCGTGGTGTTTTTAATGTTTGTCATTGGCCTTGAGTTCAGTCTGTCAAAACTTCATGCCATGCGCCGCCACGTATTTGGACTAGGGCTGGCGCAGGTCTTGCTCACGCTGTTAATTGCGCCTGCGCTATCCATTGGTTTTACACTTTTATTTCCCATTTGGTGGAGAGGCACACTGGACATGACGTGGCAAGCAACAGTGGCGCTATCGGCGGCGCTGGCGATGAGCAGTACCGCGATTGTTGCCAAGCTACTGGCCGAACGCGCTGAGCTGCAAAGCGAACACGGCAAACGCATCATGGGTGTATTACTGTTTCAAGACATTGCCGTTGTGCCGCTTTTGGTACTCATTCCCGCGCTGGCTGCGCCAACGCAAAATTTAGTTCAATCCTTGGCCATTGCGAGCCTGAAAGGGGCGGCGCTGGTCACGGTGCTCTTAGTCGGCGGGCAAATGGTCATGCGCACTTGGCTCAAAATCGTGGCACGCAAAAAAAGCGAAGAGTTATTTGTTCTCAACATTTTGCTCATTACGCTGGGGCTTGCGTGGCTGACCGAATGGGCAGGACTGAGCTTGGCGCTGGGTGCATTCATCGCAGGCATGCTGATCTCGGAGACCGAATTTAAGCATCAAGTGGAAGCTGAAATTCGTCCATTCCACGACGTGCTGCTGGGTCTATTTTTTATCACCATTGGTAAGTTGCTGGACTGGCGTTTGGTGCTCGCGCAATGGCCGTTGGTGCTGACACTCAGTTTGCTGCCCGTTATTTTTAAGTCTGCGCTTGTCGCTGCACTGGCCTTGGCCTTTGGCTCTTCCAAAGGCGTTGCGATGCGGACCGGACTTTATCTCGCGCAAGCGGGCGAGTTCGGCTTTGTGCTGCTCACGCTGGCGAGCCAAGAAAAACTCGTGCCACCCGAGTTGTTCAATCCTATTTTGGCCAGCATGGTGATCTCCATGTTGGCAACGCCTTTCATCATCATGCACAGCAATTGGATTGTGCTCAAAATCAGTAGCAACGAGTGGCTTGCGCAGTCACTCTCACTGACGCAAACAGTTGCGCAATCTTTCAAGGTAAAGGATCACGTGATCGTGTGCGGTTACGGTCGCAGTGGACAAAATTTATGCGCCATGCTTGCCGCAGAAAAAATCCCAACGCTTGCGATTGATGTTGACCGTGATTTGATTGAACACGCAGGCTTTGCCATTTACGGCGACGCCACACGCCCTGCCACATTGCAAGCGGTTGGCGTACACCGAGCGCTGGCGCTAGTAGTCACGTTTATCGACACGCCTGCCGCGCTGCGTTTACTGGCTTGGATGCGCGAGCACGCCCCCAAAGTACCTGTGATTGTGCGCACCATTGACGATCGCGACTTAGAAGCATTGCAAGCGGCAGGCGCAGTAGAAGTTGTGCCCGATGCGCTGGAGAGCTCGCTGATGCTGGCCTCACACGCGCTGGCGGTGGTTGGCGTGCCGATGCGCCGCGTCATTCGCATCGTGCAAGACCAGCGCAACGCAAGGTACAGCTTGCTACGCGACTATTACGATGAAAACAAAGACGGGCATCATTAAACTTCCAGCATCTGTTTTTTTATTTCAGGGAGACTTCAATCATGGCAAAACTACCCGCTCGCTACGATCATGTGGGCAGCTTCTTACGTCCGCAATACCTGCTGCAAGCCAGAGCTGATAAGGCTTCTGGAAGAATCACGCCTGAGCAGCTGCGGCTTGTTGAGGACAAAGCCATTACCGAAATTGTTCAATTTCAGCAAGATGTGGGACTCAAATCAATCACCGATGGCGAGTTCCGCCGCACCTATTTTCACGTTGATTTTTTAGAACAACTCGGCGGTGTCGAAGTGGGCATTCCCTTTACCGTCAAACGCCCCGATGGTAGCGAAGAACTCGCCCCGCCCGTGATGAAAGTCGTCGGTCAAGTTCATCACGCCAAGAACATTCAACTCGCAGACTTCGCGTATTTAAAGAGTCAAGTCGCCGCTGGCAACACGCCCAAGGTCACCATTCCGTCCCCCACCATGCTGCACTTTCGCGGTGGTCGCGCGGGCATCTCCAAAGACCATTACCCAGAACTCGATCCTGCTTTTTATGATGATGTTGCCAAAGCCTATGGCGACGAACTGCGCTCACTCAGCGCTGCGGGTTGTCACTACGTGCAAATGGACGACACGAATCTAGCCTATCTGTGCGACGAAAAAATGCGCGAAGCAGCACGCCAACGCGGCGATGACCCCAACGAGCTACCGCACCGCTACGCCATGTTCATCAACAAAGTAGTCGCGCAAAAGCCCGCAGGTATGACGCTTGCCATGCACCTGTGCCGTGGCAATTTCAAATCGACCCACGCCGCAAGCGGTAACTATGAACCCGTTGCCCAAGCGCTCTTGTCAGAGATGAATATCGACGCATACTTTTTAGAGTACGACGACGACCGCAGCGGCGACTTCCGCCCACTGCGCTATCTACCCAAAGGCAAGACGATGGTGCTGGGTTTGGTCACCACCAAATTTGGACAAATGGAGTCGAAAGACACGCTCAAACGCCGCATTGACGAAGCCGCCAAATACGCGCCTATGGAGCAACTCGCGCTGTCGCCGCAGTGCGGCTTTAGCTCAACCGTGCATGGCAACAACATTGCGGTAGAAGATCAGCGCAACAAATTGCGCTTAGTGATCGAAACGGCAAATGAGGTTTGGGGTGAGAGTTAAATTCCACGCCTTGTGGATGCCCGCCTTCGCGGAAATGAAAGGTTTTTTATGAACTTCATCATCGTTGGCAGCGGCGCGATTGGTAGTTACATCGGTGGCAGGCTTGCCGCTGCAGGTCAATTGGTTAGCTTGGTGGCGCGCCCGTACCAGCTAGAAGCCTTACAAGGCAAGGCTTTGCGGGTTACCGACTTAGATGGTTTTGCCGCTGATGTGCCCAGTGATCAACTCCACCTCGCACTGGATTTTCAAACGGCCTATGCCAAGTTGTCACCCGCAGCGCGAGCCAATACCATTGCGCTGCTCTGTGTCAAAGGCGGCGCAACGAGTCGCTCAGCCGCAGAAATAGCGGCGTGCATCGATGCAGGAACGATCATCATCTCGCTACAAAACGGCGTAGAAAACGTCGCCCGTATCCAAGCGGCAGCACCGCAAGCGCAGGTGCTTGCGGGCATGGTTCCCTATAACGTCGTGATGAAGACTAGCTCGCACGTCCACCGCGCCACCCCAGGCATGGTGCAGTTGGAAAGCAGCGCACACTCAAACGAAATTGCTGCACGGTTCAACGCCGCTGGTATCAAAATCGGCATTGCAAAAGATATGAAAAATGTGCAGTGGGGCAAGCTACTGTTAAACCTCAACAACCCCATCAACGCGCTGTCCAACCTACCGCTGCTAGATGAGTTGTTAGATCGAAACTTTCGCGTCGTGTGGGCAACACTTCAGCAGGAAGCCTTATCCGCTATGACTTGCGAAGGGATTGTTCCCGTGCAACTTGTCGCCGCATCGCCCAAAGCCATGACACGTATTTTGCGTTTGCCCAATTTTATTTTTACCCGCCTAACAGCCAAAATGCTACGCATGGATGCCGCCGCACGCTCCTCCATGTGGGACGATGTGCAGCGCGGGCGCATCACAGAAATCGATGATTTATGCGGCGCAGTCGTCAGACTGGCCGCCAAGCATGGCAAGGCTGCGCCCGTTAACGCCAAGATGTGCGAGCTTGTCGCTTCGCTTCAAAAAGGTGATACGTGGACGGGTCAGCAACTGCGCCGTGCATTAGCCATTTAAGTAGTCAGTCGCTAGAGGGAACTTCTATCAATCACCGCTCGCCCTGAGCTTGTCGAAGGGCTGCTACTACAACGCATTGATTGAATTGGCGCAAGGGCTTCGACAAGCTCAGCCCGAACGGCGATTAGTGGAAGATTCCTTAAGGCTCTCCAGCGATATTCAACGCCAGCGCTTGAGCCGCTTTCATGCCGTCCATTGCCGCGCTCATAATGCCGCCCGCGTAACCTGCGCCCTCGCCTGCTGGGAATAAGCCCCGCGTATTGATGGATTGATACGCAAGCGGATGCTGCTCTATATTGCGGCGAATGCGAATGGGTGAACTGGTTCTGGTCTCAACGCCTGTCAGCAGTGCATCCGCTCTGTCAAAACCCTTGATTTGCCTGCCAAATACAGGAAGCGCCTCTTGGATAGCAGCAATAGCGTACGGCGGCAAACTGGCTGGCAAGGCAGACGGGGCAATGCTTCCCGCTTGTTGACCTGTTAAATCGGTCAACCGAACGCCGGGTTTGTAAGAAGGCTCCACATCGCCTAGTACCGTACTTGCACGACCTTTTAAAAAGTCTCCAACTAACTGCGCAGGTGCAAAATAATTGTCACCGCCAAGCTTGTATGCACCCGACTCTAAGCTGCGTTGAAAGGCAATGCCAGCAAGCGGATGGCTGGCATCCGCACCAAAATCTAAAGGATTCATTTCCACCACGATTCCCGCATTGGCGTTGCGCTCGTTGCGCGAATACTGGCTCATGCCGTTCGTCACCACCCGCCCCGCCTCTGATGTTGCCGCCACCACCGTACCGCCTGGGCACATACAAAAACTGTAAACACTGCGGCCATTTTTGGCGTGATGCACCAGCTTGTAATCGGCGGCGCCCACGTGTGCAACAACCTTGTCGGGATGACCCGCGTAAAACTTCGGCTCACCAAACCGCGCACGGTCAATCACGCCTTGCGGATGCTCGATGCGAAAGCCAATCGAAAACGGTTTGGCTTCCACAAACACGCCGCGTGCGTGCAGCATCGCAAACGTATCGCGTGCGCTATGTCCAATTGCCAGCACCACGTGCGATGCGCTGATTTCAGTTTGTGCGCCCGTCAGCACATCAACCGTGCGCAGCCCGCGCAGCGTATAGCTTTTAGTGCCACTGCTGCCCTTATTCTCATCAAGAATGACATCTTCCACGCGCGTGGAAAAACGAATCTCACCGCCTAAACGCTCAATCTCGCCGCGCAAATATTCCACCACTTTGACTAACCGAAACGTACCGATATGTGGCTTGCTCACATACAAAATTTCGTCAGGTGCGCCGCCTTTGACCATCTCCTGCAAAATCTTGCGCCCCAGATGCGTCGGGTCTTTGACTTGCGTCCACAGCTTGCCGTCCGAGAACGTGCCTGCGCCGCCCTCGCCAAACTGCACGTTGCTCTCCTCTTGCAACATTTGCTTGCGCCAAAAGCCCCACGTATCCTTGGTGCGCTCGCGCACAGCTTTGCCACGCTCTAGCACCAGCGGACGCAGTCCCATCTGCGCCAAAGTCAGCGCCGCAAACAAGCCGCATGGCCCCGTGCCAATCACGACGGGGCGTTTGAAGCCTTCTCGCCCGCAAGCCTTATCCACATTGGCCTGCGAGACCACTGCCTTGTAAGCCATGTCAGGCGTGACTTGCAGAGCATTCAAGCTAGCAAGAAGCTGCGTGTCAACATCCTTTGCAAATTGAATGTCCAGCGTATAAATGAAATGAATGTTTGACTTGCTGCGTGCGTCGTAACCACGGCGATGGACGTGGATGTGCGTGACTTGATCATCCCGCAACCGCAACTGCGCAAGCACCTCGGCACGCACATCTTCGGGCGCGTGATCGAGCGGAAGTTTGAGATCTAGCAGTCGGTAGGAGCGGTTCATGCGGTACCCATCAAGGCTGATAAATGGCTACGCCAGCTAGCTTTGCACTCGCGCATAACTGCTCATCACACGTGGCAAGCGGCAAATTCTCGCGCAGCGCGAGTTGCAAGTATTGCGCGTCATAGCTGGTAAGTCCAAACGCGAGTGCCGTTTGGGTCACACTGCGCAAAGCGCCTTGTTTTTGACGCGCTGCTTTAGAAGCATCCCATTCAAACGTCTTAATCGCCAGCTCACCCAACTCAGCGAGATGCACTTCGATATTGGGCATGGTCAAATTGTTTTTTCGCGCATATTTGCAGACGAGGTTACTCATCTCAATGTGCCAAAGTGCAGGGACGATGGCAATTTTGGTATGCAAGGAATTCAAAACGCTCAGCTTATAAGGGGTGATTTGTGCATCAATCACCCATGCGGCGGATACCGAAGTGTCTAATACAAAATCAGCGCTACGAACCCCGCTCATTTCTTGCCTTCATCGCGTGCGGCTCTCCAGTCAAACTCTTGATTGGGCGCTATTTTTGATAACGCCTTGAGTGATTGAAGTACGCGATCAGGCGCACTCAGTGCTTTTGGCTTGACTTGCTTGGCCCATGTTTTATCCCTTGCCTGACTTTGAATGCGCGACAAATAGTCAGAAATAGCGGCTTGGGCAACCGCAGATTTTGTTAATCCACACGCGGTGGCAAAGCTATTGAGACGAGCTTCAACGTCTGGCGATAAACGAGTAGAGAGCATAGGTAAGGCAACTTTAAATGGTGTGACAAAGTTTGTATGACATTTATTTTACGCTGCTGAATGCTTCACGGGTTAAAGCGGCAGCTGGGTCGTCAATTTTCCCCGCTTCACACTAAAAAAAGCACGTGCGTTGCGAACATTGGCATCGCTTGAAAACAAGCTTTGCGACAGTGCCAGGTACGCAGGCATATCGGTGGAATAGATGATGAGCATGAAGTCAGGTCCAGGACTGACGCGGTAGCACTGCTGCACGCGTGGCTCGCTGCACGCACGGCGCTCAAACGCATCTAGGCGCTCGGCGTTTTGCACATCCAACGTCACCTCAACCAAAGCCGTGAGACCAAAACCAGTGATCGGCGCGAGCTTGTCCATGCTCAAAATCGCCACCTCGCGCTCGATATAACCCGCTTCGCGCAGGCGCTTGACGCGGCGCAAGCAAGTGGGCGCAGAGACGTGAACAAGCCTGGCCAACGCTTGATTGGAGAGCGAGGCATCCAATTGAAGCTGCCGCAATATTCGGATATCAAAATCATCTAAATCGTTCATTTTTTACAGTCTATTTGAAATAAAAATTTATTTTATTAATTTTAAGAAACTTAATTTCAAATATCCTCATAAATAGATTGAATATTTCCAAAAAGCACTAGTAAGATGCAAGGCATCATTTTTAGGGAGACGCGTATGTGCGGCATCGTTGGAGCCATCGGCAAAAAAAATATCGTGCCTGTTTTAATTGAAGGCTTAAAACGGCTGGAGTATCGCGGCTACGACTCTTGCGGCGTTGCGGTACACACGGGCACAGCGCTAGTTCGGGCACGCAGCACATCGCGCGTGGCAGAACTTGAAGCCCAAGGCGGACTAGATGCGCATCTGGGCATTGCGCACACGCGCTGGGCAACCCACGGCGCACCCGCCGTACACAACGCGCATCCGCACTTTAGCCACGGCATAACCTCCGCGAGTGCCGAGCTTGTCGAGGCCGCGCCGCGCATTGCGCTGGTGCATAACGGCATCATTGAAAACCACGACGCGCTTCGCCAAGCCTTGCAAAACAAGGGCTACACGTTTGTCAGTCAAACCGATACCGAAGTCATTGCGCATTTGATTGACTCGCTTTATGCAGGCGACATCCTAGAAGCGGTACAAAAAACCTTGCCCCAGTTGCACGGCGCATACGCGCTGGCGGTGATGGCGCGGGACGAACCACAGCGCCTGATTGGCGCGCGTCAAGGTTCGCCGCTGATTTTGGGCGTGGGCACACAGGGCAGTCATTACCTTGCCAGCGATGCAATGGCGCTAGCAGGCGTAACCGATCAAATCGTCTATCTAGAGGAAGGCGATATTGCCGATGTGCAGCTTGGCAAATATTGGTTAATTGATGGCGCGGGCAAGCGCTTAACGTCACAGCCGAAGGCAGGTGATCGCCCAATCAAAACGGTGCTCGCGCACAGCGGCGCGGCGGAGCTAGGCCCCTATCAGCACTATATGCAAAAGGAAATTTTTGAGCAGCCCC
Source organism: Cytophagales bacterium (assembly GCA_030054145.1). Lineage (GTDB taxonomy): Bacteria > Pseudomonadota > Gammaproteobacteria > Burkholderiales > Burkholderiaceae_C > JASGCK01. The sequence goes on along the minus strand of JASGCK010000019.1, from coordinate 11,223 downwards.
GCGCCCTAGCAGACACCTTAGAAGGTCTAGAGAGCATCAGCCCCGAGTTATTTGGCGCGGATGCCGCAGGCACTTTCAAAACGATTGATCAAGTGCTAATCCTCGCTTGCGGCACAAGTTACTACAGCGGCTGCACCGCCAAGTATTGGCTGGAAGCCATAGCCGGCGTGCCTTGCAGCGTAGAGGTGGCAAGCGAATACCGTTACCGCACCAGTGTGCCAAACCGCAAAACGCTAGTCGTCACCATTAGCCAAAGCGGCGAAACGGCGGACACCCTAGCAGCGCTACGTCACGCGCAAAGCCTTGGCATGACGCATACGCTAACCATCTGCAACGTTGCCAGCAGTGCCATGGTGCGCGAGTGCCAGCACGCCTACATCACACGGGCAGGCGTGGAGATTGGCGTGGCCTCAACCAAAGCTTTCACCACGCAATTGGCGGGCTTGTTTTTACTCACGCTGGCACTGGCACAAACCAAGGGCAAGCTATCGGATGCGCAGGAGCAAATGCACCTCAAAGCCATGCGCCACTTGCCCGTTGCGCTAGCGGCAGTGCTCGCCCTAGAGCCACAACTCATCGTTTGGGCAAACGCTTTTGCACGCATGGAAAACGCGCTCTTTTTAGGACGCGGCGTTCACTATCCCGTGGCGCTAGAAGGCGCACTCAAACTGAAAGAGATTAGCTACATCCACGCCGAGGCGTATCCAGCAGGCGAACTCAAGCACGGGCCACTCGCGCTGGTAACGGCAGAAATGCCCGTGGTGGTGGTCGCGCCCAACGACAGCCTGATCGACAAACTCAAAAGCAATATGCACGAAGTCCGCGCCCGCGCAGGCGTGCTCTACGTGCTAGCGGATGCGGACTCGCATATCAAATCAGAAGAAGGCATTCACGTTATTCGCTTGCCCGAGCACTACGGCGATCTCTCACCACTCTTGCACGTCGTGCCCTTGCAACTCTTGGCGTATCACACCGCATTAGCGCGTGGCACGGATGTGGACAAACCTAGAAATCTAGCGAAGAGCGTGACAGTGGAGTAACTTCAGTCACTCAATTCAATCATTGGTCGTTTGAGAACCCCAACGAACAAAGTGGTTCAGACTGATTTAAAGGCCTATCCCCGCTCACGCGGGGGAACCGTCGTCCTAATGACGAACGAAGAGGGCCTATCCCCGCTCACGCGGGGGAACCGTAAGGCTTGCGCGTAACGGTTTATTCGCAATAGGCCTATCCCCGCTCACGCGGGGGAACCATAATTTTACGGGCATGATTATTGCCAGAGTCGGGTCTATCCCCGCTCACGCGGGGGAACCCGCATATACATTTATCGTGTATCGACTCGAACGGGCCTATCCCCGCTCACGCGGGGGAACCATTATGAAAAAATCTGAAATGAGTGCTGCGCAGGGCCTATCCCCGCTCACGCGGGGGAACCATCCACGTCATTTTGTCGTCCGTGGACTTGATGGGCCTATCCCCGCTCACGCGGGGGAACCGTGCCGCCTACATTGGCGTGGCCGTCCACATTGGGCCTATCCCCGCTCACGCGGGGGAACCTAGTCGGGCTTTGCCGCAGCCTGCTGCCACAGCGGCCTATCCCCGCTCACGCGGGGGAACCAGTCCCAACCGTGGACATATCTACCGAAGAAGTGGCCTATCCCCGCTCACGCGGGGGAACCTGGCCAGTTGATATGGACACTACGACGGGGCAAGGCCTATCCCCGCTCACGCGGGGGAACCATTACGCCAGCTCCGATATTGCTTTGTACTGTGGGCCTATCCCCGCTCACGCGGGGGAACCAATTCCGACGCGGATTGCATGGCGTTTTTTTGGGGCCTATCCCCGCTCACGCGGGGGAACCCTAGGACTGAGGCGATCACCTACGCGTCCACCGGGCCTATCCCCGCTCACGCGGGGGAACCGGACGCTGTAGATTGTCCTGAGTTCTTGGAGAGGGCCTATCCCCGCTCACGCGGGGGAACCGTTGACTGCCTTAATTGGTATGAACTAGGTTTGGGCCTATCCCCGCTCACGCGGGGGAACCTACGGGATTCTGGCGTGATGGATTGGAGGCCAGGGCCTATCCCCGCTCACGCGGGGGAACCCGCCTCAGCGTGCTGTTCAAACTCATCGATTGGGGCCTATCCCCGCTCACGCGGGGGAACCCGGTTGACATCGGTGGCACTACCGACCGCCCAGGGCCTATCCCCGCTCACGCGGGGGAACCGCGTGGCATCCGCTTGGATGGAAAGCCGCGTGGGGCCTATCCCCGCTCACGCGGGGGAACCAAACCGCATACCAGCGGGCAATGAGACAAAGGGGGCCTATCCCCGCTCACGCGGGGGAACCACGGATGCCTGTAGCTGCACCTGTAGCTCGATGGGCCTATCCCCGCTCACGCGGGGGAACCATTATTGACGTAAGTCTGGAAGGTACCGTCGTGGGCCTATCCCCGCTCACGCGGGGGAACCAAACCCTGGACTATTGCACCTTTAAAAACACCGGGCCTATCCCCGCTCACGCGGGGGAACCTACGTATGTCGCTACGTACTCTTGGATGCCTGAGGCCTATCCCCGCTCACGCGGGGGAACCTACAAGAGTATTTAATGATTCACCTTAATCCAGGGCCTATCCCCGCTCACGCGGGGGAACCTTGGCTGATGCGCGGTGTCAAATTCTTTCGTGGGGCCTATCCCCGCTCACGCGGGGGAACCCAGGCCTTCCCTGAATTGGGCCAGGTGCGGGAGGGCCTATCCCCGCTCACGCGGGGGAACCCCCATGAGGCCAAAGAGAAAAGCCCTGCGCTCGGGCCTATCCCCGCTCACGCGGGGAAACCATTGACACCACGCAACCAATTGGACGCATGCTGGGCCTATCCCCGCTCACGCGGGGGAACCCCGCTAGCCCACGCCAGTACGGCGTTTTGGATGGACCTATCCCCGCTCACGCGGGGGAACCCAGTACCTGGGGTAGCGCGGGACTCGAAGGCCGGGCCTATCCCCGCTCACGCGGGGGAACCGTGTCCTTAATGTCAAGGATTGGAGCGCACCAGGGCCTATCCCCGCTCACGCGGGGGAACCTCTCACAGATAACTTATTGAAATGTAAGAGAAAACAACGAAACTCATTTGAAATTTTAAAGAGCTTTTCCTGACTTGCTTCGCCGAGTCAACCACATTCCATCCATCTCTACCAATTCACGGGGCGGCGTTCCGAGATGAGCCAGACCGATGCCCCCACTTCATTCAAATCACGCCAGACCATAACCAAACTGCCACTTGGCTCTTGGGTATGCCAATCGTAGACAACTTTCCACGTGCGTTCACGCACGCCTTTTCCAGCCCGAGGCGGCCTTTCAGCATGTAGACGTTTCCGCCATGTCAACCACGCACAGGACGCAACATCAGCAGCCCAAAACCAAATGCCCTATGTCGCCCAAGCCCATTGGCAAGAAGTTGCGCAAAGGCTTGTGAGTTGGTCACGCGCAGTTGCCCCGCCAGCACCGCATCTGGCCCACTGACCAAGCGGCTGTGGCGCACATCTTCCGCGCTGCCTTTCTGGCTCCTGCGCGTTACCCTCAACTGCTGATAGCGCGTCATGCGGGCATTCACCAGCTCTGCGCCACTTTGGCGCGCCAGCAATTCGCGCAGCCACTGCACATACACCTCACCACGATCCAGCGCACTGCCCGGTGCTTTTTCAGCCGCAGCCAAGAAGGCATCGAGCTCACGACCTGCTTTGCCTTCGCGGATTTTGCCTTTGCGGATGATGGGGCGCACGCGCACCTCAAACTCAAGCGTGTGACCCACGGCCCACTGCGTGGGAAAGGGGCGCACACTCATACCGCCGTGCTGGCGCGTCTGGCCAAACCCCAGCGCAGCGGCCACGTCAGGGTCAGCTAGGGCAACGAGTTGCGCCAATCTGGTAGCGTCCAAGCGGGTGTACGCCAACAGGCCTTGCTCTGCATCGAGGTAACGAAACGGTTGTGGCGCTTGTTCACCAAACGCTGCATGCAGCAGGGCATGGAGCGCGTAACCCAAATCACCTTCTTTGTCCAACAGGCGATGGCGTGCTGCCCATGCTGTCAGTCGCTGGGGGTCAGGCTGGGTGTGCAGTAAATAGAGGGACTCTGAACTCATGACTTGTTACCTGTGGTTTGGATGAGGCCTTCTCGCACTGGGCGCCAGCCGCCGTGTACACCGCTGGTCCAGTTGCGTTCGTCGCATACATCGACCAAACGGTCGCCCGGCAATTGGCCTTCGCCGTCCGGCCACTGGGCGCGCAAGCCATTGACGCTATTGGCTAACGGGGCAAGTTGCAGGGCTTGCAACACCGAATCTGCCTCCACCCACCCACCCACCAAACGGCCAACGGGCAGGCAGGGTTTGCGACCAATGAACAGGGGGCGTTTGGGGCGATCTAGCGCCTGCGCCAATTCGTCTAGTGTTGGATACTCTTCGGCGGGCTCCAGTCGCAAGGCAAGCAGGGCAGTAAGGTCAGTGTGATAGTCGCGGTATCTCAAGTGGGGGCTCTCATAAGACACGGCGCCACCTCTACGCTCTTCTGCCATGCCCCACGTTGTCCAGGCCTTGTCATTGGCCCCCAACTGCGCAGTTTGAAAATCCGTCAACCTTTCGCCCTGCGTTTCCAGCCGCGCACCCATGCGCAGCCGCGTTTGCAAGCGGTTGTGCAAGTGGTCGTCACCCCGTTCCCACCCCAAGGCGTTGGCAATCAAGCCTGTGACCATGGAGAGCGCCGGAAAGTCTCGGATGACCCCCAAGTTGTCAATGGTTTCACCCCCAAACGCGATGAGTGGGGATGACAGCCTGATCAGCAAATGGCGCGGCATATCAGGCCACCTGTGCTGGCGCTGTGCCTTGGGTGATGTAGGCCTGCACCCACGTGGCCAAATCGCTCAAGGACAAGCGCTGGGCGTTGGGCACACTCACCTTGTCCAGTGCGAGGAAGCGCCTGTCCAGCGTGGCACCGTAAGCATCGTCGAGCTTGCCGATTTCGTCCGCCAGCATTTGCACGGCAGTTTCGCGCAGAGCGGTGTGGTCGGTCGGCAAGGCGTTTTGGAAGGCACCCGCCAAACTACGCGGTTGCCAGTCGCCCACCTCCACCAGCAAGAACTTAGCCCAGTCAAACGGCGCAGTCGATCCGCGCTTGGCACCTGGGCTGACCGTGGCAATCAGGTGCAAAAGGTGCTCCACCACACGGCCCGCCAGCTCTCGCTTTTGGGTGGGTAGATTAGCCCAGTCTTTGGCTGCCTCACCTTCTAAGTTGGCAATCAGTTGCGGCACATCCACCACCACGTAGCCGTAGTACAGGCCAGAGGCCAGTTCGGTGTCGAATATGCCAGCAGAACCCAGTTCACCGGCTTCGCGCAGCAGATCGTCCACCACCGTGAAGTAGTCGTTTTCCACTTGCGCTTCATGCACGGTAAAGGCATGTGCCACGTACACGGCGGCATCGCGGCTAGCCAACGCGTCAGACGTGACCATGCGACCAAACAAGGCGGCTTCCAGCCCGCTGCCGTGTTTCAATGCTTCGATGTTTTTCTTTTCGTCTTTCAAAAACTTGGCAATGGCAGTCTTGAACGCTTTGGCTTCGGCGTTATCCTGCGCCAGCTCAGCACAGCGTTTAACAAGGTAATCAATCTCGGCGTTGCCCATCAACACCGCCTGCCCTGTTTCCAAAGCCTCTTTGCCCTTGGACTCTTTGCCACCTTTGTCCAACAGTCCAGCATCGCGCAACCCCTCACCAGCGGACTGTGCCAAGTCTGCAGACAGGCCTGTCTCGATCAATTTTTTACGAATCAAATCCAGCGTTTGCCTAGAACGCACGGCCATGGGCACACCCAGACTTGCTAGCGAGAAATGGTCCTCAGCCACCCGCCAATGGCGCTTCAAGCACTGTGACGAAATGCGCGTGCGCACGGCATCACCATAGGGCAGGCGCTTGGCCAGGCCTGCATCGTCGCGGTTCAGCAGTGCGCCGGAGTAGTTGTGCAGGGTGTGGATTTGGATAAAACGGGGCAGGTTCATGAAAACTCCTTGAGTGATGGTTTGTTATGACTTGGATTCGGCGCGAGCCAGTGCTGAAAAATAGGGGCCTGCAATTTGAAGGCGTATTTCCTCGGCAACTGCTTGATGACTGCGCAAGCTGCTACTTTCTTTAAGTACCAGTTCACCCAGCTCACACCAGTTGGGTGCCACGCCTTTGCTTGCCATAAGACGCAACACGCGCGGCAAAAGCTGGGTAAAGGCATCACCCCGTGAGGTGAGTAACTTGGTAACACGTGACTCAGATACACCAGCGTACGCCAACTGTCTTCCCAGCTTTTGTTTGCCGTCATGTCCAGCCAGCGCCATGCCGTGTGCGATCAAGGCCCAACGCGGCCAAGTGTCCGCATACCATTGCTCTGGGGCAAGCCCTGCCGCAGTCAAGGCTCTTGCTAACGCAGCCAATTGATGGGGTTGCAAAGCTTCTGGTTTGAGCCGTGCCAGTGCCGCACGGTCACCGGTGGTGGCACGGCGGATGTAGGCTGCCAGCGCCCCAAAGGGTTCCCGGTAGGTGGTCGCCTCATCCGACGGCGCGTTCTGCTCTGAGGTGGGGTCAAGCGTGCTCACTGATTCTCTCCTGACGTTTGATGGTTTGTTGACGATAGTAATTAACGAGGTCTGGTATCGGGAACCTGTCGCTGCGAAGCCCGCCATGAAAACGTGACAAGGCAGCGGATTGGGCACGGTACTTTTGAATGCCACTGCGCGGTCCCGCATCGAAGGCCGCTTTCAGAATGGCCTCAGCCCGCTTAACCAAGCCCAGCAGCCATTGCAGACGTTGGGCGGCGGAGTCTGTGGCTTCCAATTCTTCGTTAAGGTCGTCAAAGAAACGGGCATCTTCGCCAAGCTCAAAGGGATCTGAAAACTTGCTGGCCTTGGCTTTGTTTCCCTCTGTGCTATCACCTGAATTTCCGTTAGCAAACAACACGCCCAATGCAAGCCAAAGGAGTTTGCGCATCTCGCCAATGGAAGCGATGCGCTGGCTGGCTATGCGCTCTAGCTGGGATTTCTGGTTTGAGATCAGAAGGCTCCGTACCTTGGAAGAGATTGGAACCCGACGCTCGTGATAGCCCTCTGTCTTTCCTTGTCCTCGGGTAATACCTTGGGTGATGAAAATCAAGCTAGTGCCAATGGATTGCTCCAAATTGTGCGCGGTAGGTGGCTGGTATTTTCCACCAAACATGAGCTCTGACACCAGCTTGTAATTGAAACCGTTTGACGTAATCGTCAGGGCCTTACCACCTTCCACATCAATCGGTGTCCATGCGTCACCCGTCAAACCGTTTAACTCTTTCGCAGCGATGCGTGCTGCTTTGCTGCCCGTTCCCACGGACATCATTTTTCCGTCCACATACCGCAGGCGAATGCGGCGACATATCTCGATATAGAACGGATCAAGTTTTGCAAATGACAGACTACCAAGCCCGTCCCAAGGAGCGAGCCAAACCAGTGCCAAGCCCCCTTCATCTTGCAACCCATTCGCCTCAACCGTCCGATCACGCCGCGCCAGCAACGCGGCAATGTCTCGCGCCCAACGTGCACCTGGCAAACCGACAGCAGCCACACCCACACCAGGCTTGCTGGCGAAGCCCCCGTTCATGCGGGAAATGCCGTAGTTGCCCGCGCCCAAAAATCCCTCTTGGGTTTGCAGACTCAACAAGGCAAAGAGCCAATCTTCGGGTTGTGCGCGGCGGGCACGACTGCCTTTGATGTCATGGTTTTTGGATGTGACCAGCATGTCAATTTCATCAGCGGCATAGGCTTCGGATTTCCACTCCGAAATGTTTCCCCCAACAACGGCCGCCTGCAACAACGCTGGCCGATCAGGTGGCGACACCAAACACCACGCGGCCCCATCTGGGTCATCAGGCGTAAGTGCCAGTAGCGAATCACGCCACTCCTGCGCAGTTTCAAAAACCGTCGTTCTTTCTGCCTCGTGCAAGGCGATAGCGGCCAACTGAACTAGGAAGGCGTGCCAAGGGTGGCGTTGGTGCGGGCGCAAGGCGGGGTAGTCGCGCACCTCATCCGCAGCGAGTGCCACGAACAACTCGGGCAAGCTGGCTTTTTCGGTTTCGCCATCACTCGAACGGCGGTAGCGAATGATGGGCTCGGTGAGCAATGAAAACTGCGGTTCCAGGGCAATCGTCATAAGGTTTCTCTCTATGTGGATTGGTTTTTGTCGTCGATTCTCAAGCGCTCTAATCCAAAACGATTGTATTGATAACGCGCTTTGCCAAGAGTGAATTCAAACCCTGCGCTGTCCGGCAATACGCTGATGTCATTTGGCATTGCGTCGGGGCTGACTCCTTCTGGAATTTGATGATGACGCAGTGCCAATTGCTTCACGGCCTGCTGAAAAGGGCTGGGCTGGGGTGGGTCAAAAATCACCAGACGGTCAGCCGCACCAAGACGGGTTGCAATTTTTTGATCGCTGTCAGTGAAAAGCACATCGCCAAACGCATCGTCAAATGGCAAGGTGTGGAGGTGTCCAGTAACTTTGCGGGCGCTGGTGTCGCCCTCAATGTCTTGTCCCAGTTCCTGCCAATCTGGGCCAAGCTCTTTCTCAAGCACTTGCAACGCTTCCGTGTGCGTAGCGTGTTCGACCAGTACGCGGTTATCTGACGGTATCTGGCGGCTGGGCTGAGCTTGGATCAAGCGCCTGGTGGCTTCAGCCATGCGCAAGTCGGGGTACACACCGCCGCCATCATGGAATCGGCCCAGGCCATGACGAGAGCGCTTGAGCAAAGGTGCGAGGTCATTGCCCGCAGGGGTGAGCACCCAAGCACGCGGCAGGCGGTAGCCCTCTGGCCGCTCTGCTTCGGGTCGGGTATGTCGATGCAAGCGGCCAATGCGCTGAAGCAACACATCCATGGGGCACAGGTCGGTGATGAGCAAGTCGGCATCAATGTCCAAACTTTGCTCCAATGTTTGTGTGCCGATGATGACGCGACCCTGCGAATTTTTCCGCGTTTTTCCAAGTTGCGCTTCGACTGCCTGATCCAGCAAAGGACGGTCTTGACGGCTGTAGCGGCTGTGGTGGACTGTGCTGATGCCGTTCACCTTGAACAAGCAATCTCCTCCTTGGGTCAGAGTCAATTGCTCCAGTGCTTTAAGTGTGGCGACGGCGGCAGGGACGGTATTGCGCACCACCAGAACCCGTGCGCCTTGTGCCGCAGCCTGCGCGGCGAGTGTGGCAATACGCATGGGGTCGTCCATGGCATCCAGCGTTTCCCAGTAAACAGTTTTGTGTTGTGGGTTACCTGCCACAGGTTGCAGGTGCATGCCAGATGTATTGCGATAGCTGACCGCTGGGTAAGGCGCTGCACAGGCATCGGCTAGCGAGGGCAGTCCTTGCTTCTTTGAATGCTCAACGCTGAGATAGCGTGTGCGCGCTGATGAGCCCAAAGTGGCGGAAAGCAGCATGGCTTGGCCGCCTGTTTTGAGGTGCGCCTGAAGCAATTTTTCAAGCAATACCGTCATATATGCGTCAGACGCATGCACCTCATCCACCACCAGCAGGCTGCGGGCCAGCAAGGCGTGGCGCATGTGGGCATGGCGCACTTTGAGTGCGCCATGCAAGGCCTGGTCAATGGTGCCTACCGCAATGGTGGCTGCTAGAAAACGCTTGGGCGACTCAGCTACCCAGCGCTGATGCGCCTTCTCGTCCGCAGGATGATCTGGCCACTGAACTTTGAAGTCAGGCAGGCTGATTTTTTCTTGGTCATCTGCCGCTTCGTAACCAGGCAAGGCTCGCACCACCACAGGTGCATGTGTCGGCCATAAGCAACGCACCAACGCCAACACGCGCTGGTAGAGCTGAGTTGCCGCAACACGGGTGGGCAATGCAAAGTACAGGCTATCAACCTGGCCCGCTTCAAACAATTGCACAAAGCGCCACAGCGCGGCTTCGGTCTTGCCGCTACCGGTTTCAGCCTCCAGCACCACGATATTGCCCAAAGACAAAGCAGCAGCAGCCAATTGCATGGGGCGAGCTTCCGCCACACCAAAAGCCGTGCTGAAAGTGGGTGGTTTGCTGCACAGATCATCACGCCAATTCTTCACATCCAGACCAATGGCATTCACCGCGTATTTCGCGCGCGCAGCAGCAGTCTGGGTTCGGTCTTCGCGGGGGGCGGTGTAGGGAAAAAAATTTTCGCGGGTGTCTGAACCCAGCCAGTCGGCCAACTGAACTAGTCCGGCGAACAAATGCACAAAGGCGGGTTTGTCAGGCAATGGCTGATGGCGCTCTGCGAAGGCTAGCGGATAACTTTGCTTCAACCGATCACCCATGCACGCCAATGTGGCTGCGGGGTCGTACAACACCGCTCCGGTTTTATCCAGTACGGGTTTCCAAATATCTTCCGCTTCTTTGCCAGGACTCACTCCAAGTGGTCGCCCATGATGGCTGATACTGGCTTGCAACAATTCACACACGGCTACTTCGCCCCAATCCAGAATTTCCGCAATGGGCAAGCCTGCCGCATAGTGCTCTGCATTGCGCACACGTCCAGCAATCAGCTCCCAACCTTCAGGGCCATGACCGAAGGGCGTAGTGGGCCAGTTCCGAGGTGGCCTATCTGGCAACTGCCATCGGCGTGACTGAAATCCAGCATTGGCCTTGCCGACGTCGTGCAAGAAGACAAGCACAGCCAACCGCTGCAAATCCGCCGTACCAAGCGCACGCGCCGCAGTGGTCTCTAGCGCACGACGAATTGCTGCACACTCAGTCAAAGCTAGGAAGCATGCGGCAACATCGGTCATGTGATCAAATAACGGATGCTCATCTGTCATTTGTCCAGATTTGTCGCGAGAGAGTTTGCCCCATGCTTGAAATTGGGTTTTGTGGATTAAAGACATACTGAACTCCCCCCAGTTTCACGAACGGTTAAATGTTTTGGAATTGAAGCGGTTTGAGTGTAACCATGCAGGGTTATCCGCTGAAGTTACCGCTGAGAAAGGTAACAAGTCGTCCCTGCAAAATTCAATTTCAAGCTCCTCATATCCCGTGCGCCAGCGGCGCGATCAGCCGAGCAGGCATCAAAGGCAGTAATAAAAAATCAATTGCCTGCTCAATTCCCCTGCATAGCGCATAAAAAATCGGGCGCAAAGAAAGCCAGTCTAGGGCTTTGATGCCCTTAGCCGCAATCGCCCTCATCA
>JASGCK010000002.1:76030-307758 GCA_030054145.1 Cytophagales bacterium | reverse complement strand
CGCGAAGGCGGTCGTACCGTCGGATCTGGCGTTGTGGCTAAGATTTTGGCTTAATGCTTGATTAAGCGAGTGGATGAAATGGTAGTGATAGTAGGGGCGTAGCTCAATTGGCAGAGTGTCGGTCTCCAAAACCGAAGGTTGGGGGTTCGAGGCCCTCCGCCCCTGCCACGATTCAATTGTGTATCGTGGTTTTTAGTCAATAGATAGAAAGAATTTGTGGCCAATCAACCAGTACAAACTGTCAACACGGTAGCGGACAAAGGCAAAGTCTATGGGGCTTTGCTTTTGGCGTTGGCGGCAGTCGTGGGTTTTTATTTGTTAGGCAAACAAGGTGCGCTGGTTCAGTGGCTTGTTTTGCTTGTTGGGCTTGCGGCTGCGATTGTTGTTTATCTTTTTTCCGAATCTGGTAAAGAGCTCATTGCGTTATTTCGTGATTCTTGGCGCGAGCTAAAAAAAGTTGTTTGGCCTAGCCGCAAAGAGGCTATGCAGTTGACGCTTTATGTGTTTGGATTTGTCGTGCTTATGGCGTTGATGCTTTGGTTGACAGATAAAACGTTGGAATGGGTGTTGTATGACCTTATTTTGGGTTGGAGAAAATAAATGAGTGATGCGACATTAGTTGAAGCTTCCAGCTCCGCTGCGGGTAAGTTAGCTGCGCCAACCAATCCAGATATGCGCTGGTACGTTGTTCACGCTTATTCAGGTATGGAAAAAGCGGTTGAGCGCAACATTATGGAGCGCGTGGTTCGTGCGGGCGTAGAGTCAAAATTTGGTCGCATCATGGTTCCCACCGAAGAAGTGGTGGAGATGAAAAACGGGCAACGCAAAACAACTGAGCGCAAGTTTTTTCCTGGTTATGTTTTAGTTGAAATGATCATGGACGATGAGTCTTGGCACTTGGTAAAACACACCAATAAAGTGACGGGGTTTGTTGGCGGTGGTCGGAACCAACCTGTGCCGATCAGTCAGGCTGAAGTGCAAAAAATTGTCGATCAAATGAGTGATGGTGCGCATCACCCACGTCATAAAGTTGAGTTCACCGTGGGTGAATATGTGCGTGTGAAAGAGGGGCCATTTGCGGACTTCAATGGCACGGTTGAGGAAGCTAACTACGAGAAGAATAAGCTTCGAGTGGCGGTCACGATTTTTGGTCGTTCAACGCCCGTGGAGCTTGAGTTCTCGCAAGTTGAAAAAACTTAAGAGCTGTCACTCCCGCGTAGGCGGGAATGCATCAATGGATTTTGTACTCACCGACTCGGTGCAAAGTTTGAGGTAAGAGTCGTTCACCCAAACGGGGAGTTTTAGGCAGCAATGGTGCTGATCCTAAAACGGCTGAACCCGAAAAGGAAAAAACTATGGCAAAGAAAATTGTCGGTTTTATTAAGCTGCAAGTGCCAGCAGGTAAAGCCAATCCATCGCCACCCATTGGCCCAGCGTTGGGTCAACGTGGACTCAACATTATGGAGTTCTGCAAGGCGTTTAACGCTCAGACTCAAGGTTTAGAGCCAGGTATGCCTGTGCCTGTGACCATTACCGCGTTTGCGGACAAGAGCTTCACGTTCGTGATGGGCACTGCGCCTGCAACATACATGATCAAAAAAGCAATTAATCTTGCTAAAGGATCTGCTCGTCCGCATACCGACAAAGTGGGCAAAATTACCCGCGCTCAGTTGGAAGCAATTGCAACGGCAAAAATGAAAAACTTAACAGCTGCTGATATGGATGCGGCTGTGCGCACGATTGCTGGCTCCGCTCGCTCCATGGGCGTGACTGTGGAAGGGGTGTAATTCGATGGCTAAATTAACTAAAAAACAAAAACTCTCCGCTGGAAAAATCGATAGCAATAAGCTCTATCCGATCGGCGAGGCGTTAGCGCTTGTGCAGCAATATGCAACGGCTAAGTTCGATGAATCAATCGACGTTGCGGTGCAACTCGGTATCGACGCTAAGAAGTCTGATCAAGTCGTTCGCGGCGCGGTTGTGTTACCAAATGGAACAGGTAAAACCGTTCGTGTTGCAGTGTTTGCGCAAGGTGCTAAAGCTGAAGAAGCAAAAGCGGCGGGTGCTGATATTGTTGGCATGGACGATTTGGCTGCCATGGTCAAAGCAGGTGATATGCCATTTGATGTGGTGATTGCTGCGCCAGACGCAATGCGGGTGGTTGGTACGCTGGGTCAAATTTTAGGACCTCGCGGCTTGATGCCGAATCCTAAAGTTGGCACAGTGACGCCAGATGTTGCGGGCGCTGTCAAAAATGCCAAAGCAGGTCAGGTTCAATTCCGTGTTGATAAAGCAGGTATCGTGCATTCAACTTTAGGTCGTCGCTCATTTACAGCAGAGCAAATCCAAGGTAACTTGGTTGCGCTGCTCGATGCGCTGACTAAAGCTAAGCCTGCATCTAGCAAAGGTGTGTATTTGCGCAAAGCGGCTGTGTCCTCCACCATGGGTGTGGGTGCGCGTATAGATTTGCAAAGTGTGACTGCGTAAGCAGTTGGCACTTGCGAAGTGGTGAGCTAAAACTCATCCAAGACGGTTGGTGTTGTTGTTCAAAAGATGGTGACTTAATTTCCAACCTAGACGGGCGTGCTCGCTAACTTCAGTTACATGAAATTAGTTGGTCGCTAAAAAATGGCCGTGTTCTGAGATCGCATCAACGAACACATTTTGAAGGAGAGAACTTTGAGTCTTAACCGCAGTGAGAAATCCGCCGTCATTGAAGAAGTGACTGGCCTCGCCGCAAAAGCTCAGACACTCGTCATCGCAGAATATCGTGGTATCACGGTGCAAGCGTTGACCAAATTGCGCGTCGATGCACGCAGCAAAGGTGTGAGTCTCAGTGTGCTTAAAAACACATTGGCACGCCGTGCTGTTGCAGGTAGCCAGTTTGAAGTCGTGTCCGAGCAAATGACAGGTCCGCTCATTTATGGCTTTTCCGAAGATGCTGTTGCTGCTGCGAAAGTGGTGGCTGACTTCGCGAAAACTAACGACAAGTTAGTGATTCGCGCAGGTGCATACGGCGGTAAAGCACTAGACGTGAACGGTGTGAAGCAATTAGCAAGCATTCCTACCAAGGAAGTGCTCTTGTCGCAAATTTGTGGCTTGCTCATGTCGCCTATCACGCGTACTGCACGCGTATTGGCTGTATTGGCAGAGAAAAAAGGCGAAGTGGTTGCTTAATCACTTCAATTCCAACTAAAGATATTAGGAAATAAAAATGGCATTTGATAAAGACGCATTTTTGACCGCACTCGATACGATGTCGGTTATGGATCTCAACGATTTGGTGAAAGCCATCGAAGAGAAGTTTGGTGTGAGCGCTGCTGCTGCTGCGGGCCCCGCTGCTGCTGCGGGCCCTGTTGCTGCTGCTGAAGAGAAGACTGAATTCAACGTCGTTTTGCTTGAAGCTGGCGCTAACAAAGTGTCCGTGATTAAAGCGGTGCGCGAGATCACAGGTCTTGGCCTCAAAGAAGCTAAAGACATGGTTGACGGCGCACCTAAAGCGGTTAAAGAAGGCGCAAACAAAGCCGACGCAGAAGCGGCTAAGAAAAAGCTGGAAGAAGCTGGCGCAAAGGCCGAACTCAAATAAGAGATCACCATCAAGCACACTTGCCAGCTATGCGGGTGAGTGTGTTTTTTAGTGTTTTCTGTAACGAGATATATCTTGGTTCGGGTGTGGTGCAACGCCACACCGTCCGCCAATAACTGGTAGCGGCCAGTTGCCAAGATGCACTGTCATTTAGTGATTATTCACATCAATTTGAAACTTCAAAAAGGGGTGTTCTATGGCCAGCACGCAAACCAAACCAGCGTACTCATTTACTGAGCGCAAACGTATTCGTAAAAGTTTCGGAGGGCGCGAAAATGTGTTAGCGATTCCTTATTTGCTGCAAATGCAGCGCGACGCTTATGTCTCATTTCTGCAAGCTGATATTCCTCCGAAAGAGCGCGTCGATACAGGTTTACAAGCCGCTTTTACGGCAGCGTTCCCGATTGTGTCGCACAACAGTTTTGTTGAAATGAAATTTTTGGAGTACACGCTTGGCAAGCCCGCATTTGATGTGCGCGAATGCCAAACACGTGGACTCACTTTTGGCTCTGCCGTGCGCGCCCGTGTGCAATTGATTATTTATGACCGCGAAACTTCAACCCCTCAATCCAAGGTAGTTAAAGAAGTAAAAGAGCAAGAAGTCTACATGGGGCAAGTGCCTTTGATGACCGATAAAGGCTCATTCATCATCAATGGCACGGAGCGCGTGATTGTGTCGCAGTTGCACCGTAGCCCTGGCGTGTTCTTTGAGCACGATAAAGGCAAGACGCACAGCTCGGGCAAGCTGTTGTTCTCGGCACGTATCATTCCTTACCGTGGTTCGTGGCTCGATTTTGAATTCGACCCCAAAGATATTTTGTACTTCCGCGTTGACCGTCGCCGCAAAATGCCTGTGACGACGTTGCTCAAAGCGATTGGTCTGAACAACGAGTCAATCCTTGCTAACTTCTTTGTGAACGACAACTTCAAGCTCATGGAGAGCGGCGCTCAAATGGCCTTTGTGGCTGAGCGTTTGCGTGGCGAAGTGGCGCGTTTCGATATCACCGACAAAAAAGGCAACGTCATTGTTGCCAAAGATAAGCGCGTGACGGCTCGTCATACCAAAGAGCTGGAAGCCTCGAACACCACGCACATCAGCGTGCCAGAAGATTTCTTGCTAGGCCGCGTGCTTGCCAACAACATTGTGGATACGGATACGGGCGAAATTATTGCTAAGGCCAACGATGAGTTGACTGAAGTGCTGCTCAAAAAATTGCGCTCCAGCAGCATCACCGATCTTGCTTGTATTTACACCAACGAGCTTGACCAAGGGGCTTACATTTCGCAAACGCTGCGTTCGGACGAAACGGCGGATGAGTTGGCTGCGCGTGTGGCTATTTACCGCATGATGCGCCCTGGCGAGCCACCAACCGAAGACGCTGTTCAGGCACTATTCCAACGCCTGTTCTACAACCCCGACACGTACGATTTGTCGCGTGTGGGTCGCATGAAATTTAACGCCCGCGTGGGTCGTCCAGAGTCCACTGGCTCGATGGTTTTATCAAACGACGACATCATGCACGTGGTCAAAATTCTGGTTGACTTGCGCAATGGCAATGGTCAAGTCGATGACATTGATCACCTTGGCAATCGCCGTGTTCGCTGCGTCGGTGAATTGGCCGAAAACCAATACCGTGTGGGCTTGGCGCGTATCGAAAAGGCCGTGAAGGAGCGTCTCGGTCAAGCCGAAGGTGGTCCTGGTCAAGAGCCACTCATGCCGCACGACCTCATCAACTCCAAGCCGATTACGGCTTCGCTTAAAGAGTTCTTTGGTTCATCGCAGTTGTCGCAGTTCATGGATCAAACCAATCCATTGTCTGAGATCACGCACAAGCGCCGCGTCTCTGCCCTTGGACCTGGTGGTTTGACGCGCGAGCGTGCTGGCTTTGAAGTCCGCGACGTTCACGTCACGCATTACGGTCGCGTTTGCCCGATTGAAACACCTGAGGGGCCAAACATTGGTTTGATTAACTCACTCGCGCTTTATGCGCGTTTGAATGAATACGGCTTTATTGAAACGCCGTATCGCCGCGTGATTGATGGCAAAGTGACCAAGCAAATTGATTACTTGTCAGCAATTGAAGAAGGCAAATACGTGATTGCGCAGGCAAACGCCGAGCTGGATGCCGAGGGTCAATTGACTGGCGACTTGATCTCTGCGCGTGAAATGGGTGAGTCCGTTTTGGTGGGTGCTGAGCGCATCCAATACATGGATGTGTCGCCTGCACAGATCGTCTCGGTTGCAGCGTCCTTGGTGCCATTTTTGGAGCATGATGATGCGAACCGTGCGCTCATGGGTGCGAATATGCAGCGTCAAGCTGTGCCAGTGCTTCGTCCTGAAAAAGCGTTGGTTGGAACGGGCATTGAGCGCGTGGCGGCAATTGACTCGGGCACGGTCGTGACAGCAACACGCGGCGGTGTGGTGGATTACGTCGATGCGACGCGCATTGTGGTGCGCGTGAACGACGCAGAAGCGCAAGCGGGCGAAGTCGGCGTGGATATTTACAACCTGATCAAATACCAACGCTCCAACCAAAACACGAATATCCACCAGCGTCCAATCGTGACGCGCGGCGACAAAATCGCCAAAGGCGACGTGATTGCCGATGGTGCATCGACTGATTTGGGTGAGTTAGCGCTGGGTCAAAATATGCTCGTCGCCTTCATGCCTTGGAACGGCTACAACTTCGAAGACTCAATCATGATCTCCGAGCGTGTGGTGTCGGAAGATCGCTACACCTCAATTCATATCGAAGAGTTGACGATTGCTGCGCGTGATACCAAACTGGGGGCGGAAGAAATTACGCGCGATATCCCGAACTTGGCAGAGCAACAACTCAATCGTTTGGACGAGTCGGGCATCATCTACGTGGGCGCAGAAGTGCAGCCTGGCGATACGCTAGTTGGTAAGGTTACGCCAAAAGGCGAGACCACACTCACGCCCGAAGAGAAGCTGCTTCGCGCCATCTTTGGTGAAAAAGCCAGCGATGTGAAAGACACGTCTTTGCGCGTCAGCCAAGGTAGCTCAGGCACGGTGATTGATGTGCAAGTATTTACTCGCGAAGGCATTGTGCGTGACAAGCGTGCGCAGCAAATTATTGACGACGAACTCAAGCGTTTCCGTCTTGATTTGAATGATCAACTGCGCATTGTGGAGGCCGATGCATTTGATCGTATTGAAAAATTACTGACAGGTAAAACCGCTAACGGCGGTCCTGCCAAGCTGGCGAAGGGCGCAAAAATTACTAAGGAATATTTGACTTCGGTCGAGAAATTCCACTGGTTCGATATTCGCCCAGCAGACGAAGATGTCGCAGCATCGCTTGAGTCAATCAAAAACGCGATGGAGCAAACCCGTCACGACTTTGACATGGCTTTTGAAGAGAAGCGTACCAAGCTCACACAAGGCGACGAATTGCCTCCAGGTGTGCTCAAAATGGTTAAGGTTTATTTGGCAGTCAAGCGCCGCTTGCAACCAGGTGACAAGATGGCGGGTCGCCACGGAAACAAGGGTGTGGTCTCCAAAATTGTGCCCGTCGAAGATATGCCATTTATGGCGGATGGCACACCGTGCGACATCGTATTGAATCCGCTAGGCGTGCCTTCACGCATGAACGTGGGTCAGGTGCTAGAGGTGCATTTGGGCTGGGCGGCTAAGGGTATTGGTCAGCGCATTGGCGACTTGTTGCAAGGTGAGGCTAAAGTGACTGAGTTGCGTCAGGCGATGGAAGTGATCTACAACAATTCGGGCAAAAAAGAAGACCTCTCCAAACTGAAAGATGAGGATGTGCGCGAAATGGCTGTGCAACTCTCCAAAGGTGTGCCATTTGCGACCCCCGTGTTTGATGGCGCAACCGAAGGTGAAATTCAAGCCATGCTGCAATTAGCCTATCCTGGTGACGTGGCAAAAGCAAAGGGCTTGAACGCGACGCGCACGCAAGCTGCTTTGTACGATGGCCGCACAGGCGATAAGTTTGAGCGTCCCGTCACGGTGGGTTATATGCATGTGCTCAAACTGCATCACTTGGTGGATGACAAGATGCACGCTCGCTCCACAGGTCCTTACAGCTTGGTCACGCAGCAACCACTGGGCGGCAAGGCGCAGTTTGGTGGTCAACGCTTCGGCGAGATGGAGGTGTGGGCATTGGAGGCTTATGGCGCGTCGTACATCTTGCAAGAGATGCTCACCGTCAAGTCCGATGATGTGCAAGGCCGCACCAAAGTCTATGAGAGCATTGTCAAAGGCGAGCACACGATTGACGCGGGAATGCCTGAGTCGTTCAACGTGCTGGTCAAAGAGATCCGCTCGCTTGGTATCGACATGGACTTGGAAAAAATTTAAGTTTGATTGCTTTTAATAAACAGATAAAGGAACACACATGAAATCCATTCTCGACCTCTTTAAGCAATTTACGCCTTCCGAAAATTTCTCGGCCATCAAAATTGCGATGGCATCTCCTGAGAAGATTCGCTCATGGTCTTTTGGTGAAGTTAAAAAACCAGAAACCATTAACTACCGCACTTTCAAGCCTGAGCGCGATGGTCTGTTTTGCGCCAAGATTTTTGGCCCCATCAAAGACTACGAATGCTTGTGCGGCAAGTACAAACGCCTGAAACATCGCGGTGTGATCTGCGAGAAATGCGGCGTTGAAGTCACGCAAACCAAGGTGCGCCGCGAGCGCATGGGACACATCGATTTGGCCGCGCCTTGCGCCCATATCTGGTTCCTCAAATCCTTGCCATCACGCCTTGGTATGGTGCTGGATATGACGCTGCGCGACATCGAGCGCGTGCTCTACTTTGAAGCCTATGTTGTGACCGATCCTGGCATGACACCACTGAAAAAATACGGCATCATGTCGGAAGACGAGTTCGATGCCAAAGAGCAAGAGTACGGCGATGAGTTCGTTGCCAAAATGGGCGCGGAAGGCATTAAAGAACTCTTGGCCAGCATTGACATTGAAGGTGAAATCGAGCGCCTGCGCGGAGACTTAACGGGTTCTGAGACCAAGGTTAAAAAGAACTCTAAGCGCCTAAAAATTCTTGAGGCGTTCAAAAAGTCAGGCATCAAACCTGAGTGGATGATTCTTGAAGTGCTGCCTGTGTTGCCACCTGATTTGCGTCCACTTGTGCCGCTGGACGGCGGACGTTTTGCAACGTCTGATTTGAACGATTTGTATCGCCGCGTGATTAACCGTAATGGCCGCTTGGGTCGCCTCTTAGAACTCAAAGCGCCAGAAATCATTGCTCGCAATGAAAAGCGGATGTTGCAAGAAGCCGTGGACAGCTTGCTGGATAACGGTCGCCGCGGTAAGGCGATGACGGGCGCTAACAAGCGCACGCTCAAATCACTCGCCGACATGATTAAAGGCAAGGGCGGACGCTTCCGTCAAAACTTGCTGGGTAAGCGCGTCGATTACTCGGGTCGCTCTGTGATTACGGTTGGACCCACACTCAAACTGCATCAGTGCGGTTTGCCAAAGTTGATGGCGCTGGAGCTGTTCAAACCATTTATCTTCTCGCGCCTTGAGGCGCTTGGCATTGCCACGACGATTAAGGCGGCTAAGAAAGAAGTTGAATCGGGTACGCCAATTGTTTGGGACTTGCTGGAAGAGGTGATTCGCGAGCATCCTGTGATGCTGAACCGCGCCCCCACACTGCATCGCCTTGGCATCCAAGCGTTTGAGCCAATCTTGATTGAAGGCAAGGCGATTCAATTGCATCCGCTCGTTTGCTCGGCGTTTAATGCCGACTTTGACGGCGATCAAATGGCGGTTCACGTGCCGCTGTCGGTTGAAGCTCAAATGGAAGCACGCACTTTGATGCTGGCATCGAACAATATTTTGTTCCCCGCTTCAGGCGAGCCATCCATCGTGCCGTCGCAAGACGTGGTGCTGGGTCTTTACTACGCAACACGTGAGCGCACCAACGCCAAGGGTGAAGGCTTGATCTTTGCTGATGTGGCCGAGGTAGAGCGTGCTATGGAGGCAGGCGTGACCGAGATCACCGCCAAAGTGAATGTGCGTTTGACTGAATACACGCTCAATAAAGAGACGGGCGAGTTCACGCCTTCAACCAAAATTTGGGCGACAACGGTGGGACGTGCGTTGCTCTCAGAAATCTTGCCAAAAGGTTTGGCGTTTGAGAACATTAACAAGGCGCTGACGAAGAAGGAAATTTCTAAACTCATCAAGATGTCGTTCCGCAAATGCGGCTTGAAAGAAACGGTAGTGTTTGCCGATAAATTGCTGCAAGCGGGATTCCGCTTGGCAACGAAGGCAGGCATCTCGATTTCGATTGACGATATGCTTGTGCCAAAAGAGAAGGCGGGCATCATTTCTCGCGCCGAGACTGAAGTCAAAGAAATTGCACAGCAATACGCATCAGGTTTGGTGACTGTGGGCGAGCGCTACAACAAAGTCGTTGACATTTGGGGCAAGGCTGGCGATGAAGTGTCTAAGGTCATGATGGCGCAATTGGCAACCGAGAAGGTGGTTGACCGCCACGGTAAGACAGTTGATCAAGAGTCGTTTAACTCCATCTACATGATGGCGGACTCGGGCGCTCGCGGCTCTGCGGCGCAGATTCGTCAAGTTGCGGGTATGCGCGGCTTGATGGCCAAGCCCGACGGCTCAATCATCGAGACACCGATTAAGGCGAACTTCCGTGATGGCTTGAATGTGCTGGAGTACTTTATTTCCACCCACGGTGCGCGTAAAGGCTTGGCGGATACGGCTTTGAAGACCGCTAACTCGGGTTACCTCACGCGCCGCTTGGTGGACGTGACGCAGGACTTGGTGGTGCGCGAGCTGGATTGCGGCACTTATTTGGGCTCAACAATGCGCTCAATCGTTGAGGGCGGCGAGGTCATGGAAGCTTTGCGCGACCGTGTGCTAGGCCGCTCAACTGCGGAGGAAGTATTGCATCCAGAAACACGCGCAGTGCTGATGCCCGCGGGTCATTTGCTGGACGAAGACAACATCGAAATGCTGGAAGCTGCTGGTGTTGACGAGATCAAAGTTCGCACTGCATTGACTTGCGAAACGCGCTTCGGTATTTGTGCCAAATGCTATGGACGCGATTTGGGACGCGGTGGTTTGATTAACGCTGGCGAAGCAGTTGGCGTGATTGCAGCGCAGTCGATTGGTGAGCCAGGGACGCAGTTGACGATGCGTACGTTCCACATTGGTGGCGCGGCCTCGCGTGCCGCAGTGATCTCTAACGTGGAAGCCAAATCAAGCGGTGTGATTGGTTTTAACTCCACGATGCGCTATGTGACCAACGGTAAAAAAGAGCTGGTGGTGATTGCGCGTTCGGGCGAAATCATCATCAACGATGAGCATGGGCGTGAGCGTGAGCGTCATAAAGTGCCATACGGCGCGGTGCTAGCGATCAAGCCTGATCAATCAATCAAAGCGGGAACGGTTTTGGCAAATTGGGATCCACTCACGCGTCCGATTATTTCGGAGTTCGCGGGCAAGGTTCAATTTGAAAACATCGAAGAAGGTGTAACGGTTGCCAAGCAGGTTGATGATGTCACGGGCTTGTCAACGCTTGTCGTGATTGATCCTAAACGCCGTGGCGCGGCTAAAGTGGTTCGTCCGCAAGTCAAGCTGCTTGACGCTTCGGGTAAAGAAATCAAGATTCCAGGCACGGAGCACGCGGTGACGATTGGTTTGCCCGTAGGTGCGCTGATTCAAGTGCGTGATGGCCAGGAGATCAACCCAGGTGAAGTGCTGGCACGTATCCCGATGGAAGGTCAAAAAACCCGGGATATTACGGGCGGTTTGCCGCGCGTGGCAGAGCTCTTTGAAGCGCGTGCGCCAAAAGACAAAGGTATGCTTGCGGAGATGACGGGCACCATTTCTTTTGGTAAGGAAACCAAAGGCAAGGTTCGTTTGCAGATCACCGATCCTGATGGCAAGGTGTGGGAAGAGCTTGTGCCAAAAGAGAAAAACTTGGTGGTGCATGAAGGTCAAGTTGTCAATAAAGGCGAGAGCATCATTGACGGTCCAGCTGACCCGCAAGACATTTTGCGTTTACTGGGTGCAGAAGAGTTGGCGCGTTACATCGTGGACGAAGTGCAGGACGTGTATCGCTTGCAAGGCGTAAAGATCAACGACAAGCATATCGAAGTGATTGTTCGTCAGATGTTGCGCCGCGTGGTGGTTGAAAACGCTGGCGACTCGACGTACATTGCAGGCGAGCAAGTTGAGCGTTCGGAGATTTTGAACACCAATGACGCGCTGCGTGCCGAAGGAAAAATGCCTGCGACTTACAGCAATGTGCTCTTGGGTATTACGAAAGCATCGTTGTCAACGGACAGTTTTATCAGTGCTGCGTCGTTCCAAGAGACGACACGTGTGCTGACCGAAGCTGCCATCATGGGCAAGCGCGACGAGCTGCGTGGTCTCAAAGAAAACGTCATCGTTGGTCGTTTGATTCCAGCGGGTACAGGTTTGGCTTATCACCAAGCACGTGCCGCCAAAGATCAAATGGACGATGCCGAGCGCCGCCGCATTGCAGAAGAGGAAGCGCAAGCCGAAGAGGCGGCCAGTGCTTCGACTGAGGATGAGGTTGCGGCTTAACTGCACGGTTGCTAGAGCGGCGCAATGCTAGCTTTGTCTTCGCAGCTAGGAGCCACGGCGAAAGCCGTGGCTTTTGTCATGGCGGGTCGCTCGCTAAACGATGTGTTGCTTGACGGTTCGGTAGTCAAACCCGATATGCGCGCGGGCGTGCAAGCGCTTAGTTTTGCCGTGCTACGCAATTGGGGTATGGCGCGTGCGCTGCGCGAGTTGCTTGCGCCGCGCGAGCCGATGCCGCCCGTCGACGCGCTGCTGTGCACAGCGCTTGCGCTCTTGGTGAGCGAGCCAGACTCGGGCGCGAGTTATACCGATTTCACGCTAGTCAACCAAGCGGTCGACGCGGCAAAAGCGCATTCCAAAACGCGAACCAGCGCGAGCTTTATCAATGCGATTTTGCGCCGATTTTTACGCGAGCGCGAGGCGCTGACGCAGCAAGCGGCTAGGAGTGAAGAGGCGCAGTACAACCATCCGCAGTGGTGGATTGATCAGTTGCGGCGCGAGCAACCAGGTAACTGGCAAGCGATTTTGGCAGCGAATCAAATGAAGCCACCACTCACGCTGCGAGTTAATCTTGCCAAAACAACCGTGGTGGAGTTCACAGAGTTGCTGGCGCTGCAAGGAGTAGCAACTCTTGGTACTGAAATGGCACCCCTGCAGCCCTTGCTGGATAAGGCTTGTGGGCTGGTATTGCGGGATACGCCCGCTGTACAAGGTTTGCCGCATTACGCGGATGGCTGGTTTTCTGTGCAAGATATCGCAGCGCAAGGCGCGGCGGCTCAATTGCTGAACGACGAGTTTTTAGCGCGGTTGGTTGGGCGGGCTAAACAAGGACACAAAATTCGCGTGCTAGACGCGTGCGCCGCGCCTGGCGGAAAAACCACGCATTTGATTGAGCGACTTTTGTGCGCCTTTGCTGATGCGGGAATGCCCGTTTTGTCGGGCGAAGATTGGGGCAAACATTTTGAAGTGGTGGCGCTTGAGCTTGATGCCAAACGCGCTCGTCGCGTTCACGAAAATTTGAGCCGGCTCAAGCAGCGTGCCGTAGTCAAAATTGCCGATGCGGCGCAAGTGGCAAATTGGTGGGACGGTGTGCCGTTTGATGCCATCTTGCTCGACGCGCCATGTACGGCATCAGGCATTGTGCGCCGTCACCCTGATGTGCGGTGGCTGCGGCGCGAGTCGGATGCGGGCGCGATGGGGCACATTCAATTGGCGATGTTGCAATCGCTTTGGACAACGCTGGCTGCGCAAGGGCGATTGCTTTACGCAACGTGCTCCGTATTTCAGTTGGAAGGTGAGGTGATTAAACGGCAGTTTTTGCAAATCGAGCGTCAAGCAAAGGCGTTAGACTCGCACGGTCTATGGCTTCCCTCGTTGTTGCATGATGGTTTTTATGATGCGCTTTTTGAAAAAACAACTGCTTAAGTTCTCGCTAGGTCTGATGGCTGTATGGCTGTGTATGCCATTGCTATGGGCACAAACGGGTGGCGCTGAGATATTGAATTTCAAAGCGACGCGAATGAACTCGGATGTGGCGATTTCAGCGGATATCAAATTTGATTTACCTAGCAGCATTGAAGAGGCAATGTACAAGGGCGTATCGCTCACGTTTGTAAGTGAGTTAGAAGTTGTGAAAGCGCGTTGGTACTGGACCGATAAAACCATTGCAACAGCCAGTAGGCAAACACGTATCTCTTACCAAGCTTTAACGCGGCGCTGGCGAGTGCTGCCTTGGGCGGAAGGGCTGAGCCCATCAGGTTTGGGCGTGCAACTGCCGCAAACGTATGAAACTTTGGCAGAGGCTCTAACGGTGGCGCAGCGCATTTATAACTGGCGTGTGATGTCGGCGGTTGATGTTGATGACACCAATTATTGGATGCAGCTGAGTTATCGGCTTGATATTTCGCAATTACCAAAACCGTTGCAAATTGGTTTGTTAGGCAAGGGCGACTGGAGCATTAACGCAACGCTGCGCCAGCGTATGCAGCTAACGGGAGCGGCGCCATGAGAGGCGTGACTGCGACACGCTTGGTGTTTCGCACAGGACTGGCATTGGCACTGCTGACAGCAGCTGTGCTGACTTATTTATTGATTCGCGCCGTTGACCATCGCAGTTTGAGTGATCAAAATATTGGTTACTTGTTACTGTTTAACGGGTTCTTGGTCACCGCTTTGCTGTGCGCAATTGTGGCGATGGCGTGGCGCTTGCGGCAGCGTTTGAAAGAGGGTCGATTCGGTAGCAAATTGCTTATGAAATTGGCTGCCATTTTTGCGTTAGTTGGGGTGCTGCCTGGCCTGTTGATTTACAGCGTGTCATATCAATTTGTATCGCGCTCGATTGAGTCGTGGTTTGATGTCCGCGTAGAGAGTGCTTTGGATGCGGGGCTGAATTTGGGTCGATTAACACTCGATAATTTATCCAACGATCTCTCGAATAAGGTGCGCAGTGTAGTACCAACACTACAAATGGAGAGCGATGCAGGATTGGCCGTTAAGTTGGATCGACTGCGCGAGCAATGGGGAGCGGACGATGCGCAGGTCTGGACGCATACGGGAACGCTGTTGGCTAGTAGCGGCGAGTCGCGCTTTCAATTAGCACCCGAGCGACCTACTGCACAGCAGATGCGCAACTTGAAAACGCAGCGCAGCTTGAGCGTGTTTGAGGGACTGGATGACACCAATAAAACCAAAGGCGCACGGCTGAAGGTGTTGGTCTCGATTGGTACGCCTAGCTTGGAGTTGATGGCTGAGCCTAGGTATTTAGTGGTCAGCGAGCGACTGCCCGCTAGCATAGTGGAGAACGCGCTCATCGTGCAAACCGCCTACAGCGAATATCAAGAGCGAGCTCTCGCGCGATCTGGATTGCAAAAAATGTATATCGGTACGCTCACGCTCAGTTTGTTTTTAGCGGTGCTGGGCGCTTTTATTTTGGCGGTTATTTTAGGCAATCAACTGGTTCGACCGCTGCTCGTTTTGGCATTGGGTGTTGAACGCGTGAGTGCTGGTGATTTGAGTCCAAAGCTGGTATTGTCCGACGATAACGAGCTTGCAGGACTGACTCGCTCCTTTGCTAGCATGACCCAGCAGCTAGCGGATGCACGCATCGCGGAACAAAAAACCGAGCGCGTCAAAGCTTGGAACGAGGTGGCTCAGCGGGTGGCGCATGAGATTAAGAACCCACTCACACCGATTCAGTTGTCGGCTGAGCGGCTGGCGATGAAGCTTGCTGGCAAGCTGGAGGGCGCTGATTTAGCGGTGTTAGAAAAATCAGTCAAAACCATTGTTGATCAGGTCGAAGCGATGAAGCGTTTGGTCAATGAGTTTCGCGACTATGCGCGCTTGCCCAGCGCTCGGTTGCAATCACTCTCATTGTTGCAGGTGGTTCAAGATACGTTATCGCTGTATGAAAACGAAGTGCAACAAGGCACGATACAAGTCGTTGCTGCGCCAGACTTACCCAATATGGAAGGTGATGCGGAGCAGTTGCGGCAAGTGATTCACAATTTATTACAAAACGCATTGGATGCGGCGCAGGCAAGTAGTGCTGTGTCTGGACTTGATAAGCAAATTATTTTGACCTTGCGACAAGATGCGAATCAGACTGCGCTGATTTGCCGTATTGAAGATAACGGCACGGGATTTGCGTCACATATTTTGGCGCGTGCTTTTGAGCCGTACAACACGACAAAGCCCAAAGGAACAGGTTTAGGTTTGGCCGTCGTGCGCAAGATTGTGCAAGAGCATCACGGCGAAATTACCTTGTCCAATAAAAGCGAAGTAGAGGGATTGGGCGCGCGCGTGGAGTTATCATTTCCGTTGACTAAGAAGGATGTTGGCGTTTAGCTAATCGATATATATGGCAAACATTTTGGTAGTGGATGACGAGCACGGCATTCGTGACTTGCTATTTGAAATTCTGAATGACGTGGGGCATCAGGTTGAGCTAGCCGAGAATGCCGCGCAGGCAAGAGAGGTGAGAAACCGTGGCTGCCCAGACTTGGTGTTGCTGGACATTTGGATGCCCGATACGGACGGTGTGAGCCTTTTGAAGGAATGGGCAGGTAACGGACAACTGACCATGCCCGTTGTCATGATGAGTGGCCACGCCACGATTGAGACAGCAGTGGAGGCTACAAAGCTAGGGGCTCTTTCGTTTTTAGAAAAGCCCATCACACTACAAAAACTCATGCAGGCAGTGGATGTGGGATTAAAAAAGGCTGTGCTCAAAGCGGCAGCGCCGCACTTGGTCAAAGCGCATCAGCCCTTGACGATGTCCGTGTTGACATCTGTGCCCATGCCTGCGACTGACTCGCATGAGCCAGCGCCGCAGCATCGCAACCCCGATCTATTGCTGCGCTTAGATCAACCGCTGCGCGAAGCCAAAGAGGCGTTTGACAAAGCTTATTTTTCTTATCACCTAGAAATTGAAAATGGTTCGGTTGCAAAAGTGGCAGAAAAAACAGGCATTGAGCGCACGCATCTCTATCGTAAGCTGAAGCAACTAGGCATTGATGCGGTACGAAATAAGCATCACGACTAAGCTATAATCCTCAATCTTTCGATCACTGCATCCCCCTCATTATTAGAGTTCATCATGGCTGTTCAACAAAATAAAAAATCTCCATCTAAGCGCGGTATGCACCGTGCGCACAATGCCTTGGACACTCCAGGCACGGGCATTGAGCCCACGACTGGTGAGGTTCACCTGCGTCACCACATTAGCCCCACTGGTTTTTATCGTGGTCGCAAAGTGGTGAAAACTAAAAACGACGCATAATTTATTTTGAGATTTTGCGAAACCCAGTTTCAGACGTGCTCTGGCTGGGTTTTCTGCTTTTTAATGTCTTCTTTTTGTAACTTCACTTCCTATGGCCTTCACCACAATTAGTGTCGATGTGATGGGTGGCGACGCGGGTGCTCGGGTTACGCTGCCTGCGTGCCGTGCATTTTTGCAGCAGCAACCAACGGCGCACTTGATATTGGTTGGTACAGCAGATGCGCTAGCAGGTTTTGCACACGAACGCGTGACGACGGTGGTTGCCAATGATGTCATCACAATGGATGACTCGCTGGAGACGGCGATGCGTAAAAAGCGCGACTCTTCTATGCGCATCGCGATTGAGCAAGTGAAGTCTGGTGCGGCTCAGGCGGCAGTATCGGCGGGCAATACGGGCGCTTTAATGGCCATCTCGCGTTATGTGCTCAAAACCTTGGATGGTATTGAGCGCCCCGCGATTGCTGCGCAGCTTCCAAACAGCACAGGCGGTAGCACGACCATGCTTGATTTGGGCGCTAATGTTGATAGTTCGGCAGAGCATCTATTGCAGTTTGCCTATTTAGCCAGCGCACTGGATGTGGTTTTGAAGGGCAAAGCCAAACCCAGCGTGGGCTTGCTGAATATTGGCGAGGAAGTCATTAAAGGCAATGAAGTGATTAAGGCGGCGGGTGAATTGCTTCGGGCCGCGCATTTGCGTGGTGATTTGCATTTTTATGGCAACGTTGAGGGCAACGATATTTTTAAGGGAACCA
Source organism: Cytophagales bacterium (assembly GCA_030054145.1). Lineage (GTDB taxonomy): Bacteria > Pseudomonadota > Gammaproteobacteria > Burkholderiales > Burkholderiaceae_C > JASGCK01. Next base: position 290,058 of record JASGCK010000002.1, on the reverse strand, counting down.
CCGACATTGTTGTCTGCGATGGCTTTGTTGGTAATGTGGCGCTTAAAGCAGGTGAAGGCTTGGCGACGATGGTAGGCGAGTTTTTAAAGGCAGAGTTCTCGCGAAATCTCCTCACCAAATTGGCAGCCTTCATGGCGTATCCTGTGCTTCATGCGTTCAAACGCCGTGTGGATCATCGGCGTTATAACGGTGCTGCTTTGCTTGGTTTGCGTGGCTTGGTGTTTAAAAGTCATGGCTCGGCAGACCAAGATGGTTATGGCTTTGCGCTAGAGCGCGCGTATGATGCCGCAAGCAAAGGGTTGCTACAGCATGTGCAGCAAAACATTGCCAAAATCCACCTAGCACCTTCAACAGATTACTCATGAACTGGAACTTGAATCAATGATTTACTCCCGAATTGTGTCAACGGGCAGTTATCTGCCGCCGCGGCGTCTTACCAATGCTGATTTAACGGCTGAGTTAGCGGCGCAAGGCATTGAAACTTCTGATGAGTGGATTGTGGAGCGCACGGGAATTCACGCGCGGCATTTTGCTGCGCCAGATGTGACGTGCAGTGATTTGGCGCACCAAGCTTCTTTGCAAGCCTTGGCTAGCAGTGGTTTGCAAGCGGCAGATATTGACCTAATTGTTGTTGCCACATCCACGCCTGATATGGTGTTTCCCTCAGCGGCTACGATTTTGCAACATAAGCTGGGCATCACAAACGGTTGCCCTGCGTTTGATGTGCAGGCTGTTTGCAGTGGATTTGTTTATGCGCTCACCGTTGCTGACTCACTCATCAAAACGGGTACAGCCAAGCGTGCGTTGGTTGTAGGCGCGGAAGTGTTCTCGCGCATTTTAGATTTCAAAGACCGTACGACTTGCGTATTGTTTGGTGATGGTGCGGGAGCTGTGATTTTGGAAGCATCGGACACGCCAGGCATCTTGGCAAGTGACTTGCACGCAGATGGTCGGCACAAAGATATTTTGTGTGTGCCAGGCACGGTATCGGGTGGTCAGGTGCTGGGTGATCCCACACTCAAAATGGATGGTCCTGCGGTGTTCAAGTTGGCGGTTGGCGTGTTGGAATCGGCGGCAAGAGCAACGCTTGCCAAGGCAGGCAAAACAGATGCCGATATTGATTGGTTGATCCCGCATCAAGCCAACATTCGCATCATGCAAAGCATGGCCAAGAAGCTCAAAATGCCGCAGGAAAAATTGATTGTGACGGTCGATCAGCACGGCAATACGTCGGCAGCGTCCATTCCGCTTGCGCTCGATTCAGCGGTGCGTAGCGGCAAGATTAAACGCGGTGATACCTTGATGTTGGAAGGCGTGGGCGGTGGCTTTACGTGGGGCGCGGTGCTCGTTCAATACTAGTTGCTTCGTCATTCCCGCGCAGGCAGGAATGCAAAACATAGGATAAAGATAGATGAAAAAATTTGCTTTTGTTTTCCCTGGACAAGGTTCGCAATCGGTTGGAATGCTGGACGCATGGGGCGATCATCCTGCGGTTGCTGAGGCGCTGTGCGAAGCATCGGATGCGCTGTCGCAAGATGTGGGCAAGCTGATTCGAGAAGGTTCAAAAGAAGAGTTGGCGCTAACCACGAACACACAGCCTGTGATGCTGGTAGCGGGCGTGGCGGCGTACCGTGCTTGGTTGTTTGAAGGCGGTGGTGCACCATCTGTGGTAGCAGGGCATTCACTTGGCGAGTACTCTGCGCTTGTTGCAGCGGGGGCACTCACACTGGCGCAAGCCGCACCACTTGTGCGTTTCCGGGCTGCCGCCATGCAAGAAGCTGTGCCTGTTGGCGTGGGTGCGATGGCTGCTATTTTAGGAATGGAGGCGAGCAAGATAACGGCTATATGCGCGGAAGTGAATTCAAGTTTCGGTGCGGCAAGCTCAGAAGTAGTGGAGGCTGCTAACTTTAATGATCCTATACAGACGGTGATTTCGGGTAGTAAAGTGGCGGTCGATAAAGCCTGCGAGGCGTTAAAGGCGGCAGGCGCAAAGCGTGCGCTGCTGTTGCCAGTCTCTGCGCCATTTCATTCAAGTTTGATGCGTCCTGCGGCAGAAAAATTAAAAGAAAAATTGCAAAACATGACACTTTTGCCGCCGCAAATCGACTTGGTAAATAACGTGGATGTGCGGATTGAGACGGACCCCTCTCGCATAAAGGATTCTTTGTATCGCCAAGCCTTTGGTGCTGTGCGCTGGGTTCAAACGATGCAAGCCATACAGGTGATGGGCGTAACGATGGTCGCCGAGTGCGGTCCAGGCAAAGTGCTCGCGGGAATGAGTAAGCGTATTTGCGCCGAACTACCTTCGGGCGCGCTGTTTGATCCTGCTACTTTGCAGGACGTTAAAAATATTTTGCAAAGTAGTTGACGTATAAATAAAAAGCAAGCTATAATCGACGGCTTCGCGGTTAAAGAATCGTTCAATGAGGGAATAGTTCTTTGATTTGCGATATCAGCTCAGCGAAGCGGTCGCCCTTCAGGGGGTGGCTTCAACGACGGGACCAAGACTAACTGGGTGTCCAGTACAAGTTGGAAAAATAGATAACATGATCCAAACAGAATCTCGATTAGAGGTTGCCGATAACACAGGTGCGAAATCTGTGCTTTGCATTAAGGTGCTCGGCGGCTCCAAGCGTCGCTACGCTAGCGTAGGCGATGTCATCAAGGTCAGCATTAAAGAAGCTGCGCCACGTGGTCGCGTCAAAAAAGGCGAGATCTATAGTGCTGTAGTTGTTCGTACTGCCAAAGGTATCCGCCGCGCGGATGGCTCTTTGGTTAAGTTCGATAGCAATGCTGCCGTTCTTTTGAACGCAAAATTAGAGCCAATTGGCACTCGCATCTTTGGGCCTGTTACGCGTGAATTGCGTACTGAGAAGTTCATGAAGATCGTGTCTTTGGCGCCTGAAGTTTTGTAAAAGGCTGCAAACATGAACAAGATTAAAACGGGTGACGAAGTCATCGTTATTGCAGGTAAAGATAAGGCTAAGCGCGGCGTAGTTATTTCGCGCGCTGATGATAGCCATCTGGTGGTTGAGGGTGTTAATGTGGCTAAAAAGCACACGAAACCAAACCCAATGAAAAATGTGACCGGTGGTATTGTTGATAAAACAATGCCAATTCACCAGTCGAATGTTGCTATCTTCAATGTCGCGAGTGGTAAGGCTGATCGCGTGGGCATTAAGACTTTGGCTGATGGCACGCGTGTTCGTGTTTATAAATCTAGCGGTGAAGAGATCAAGTCGGTCGTCCCAGCTAAGAAGTCTGCGTGAGGTTAAATTAAATGGCACGTTTACAACAAATCTACCGTGAAAAACTAGCGCCTGAATTGGTTGCGAAGTTTGGCTATACCTCGCCTATGCAGGTTCCGCGCTTGACCAAAATTACTTTGAATATGGGTGTTGGTGAGGCTGTTGCTGATAAAAAAATTCTCGACAATGCTGTCGCTGACTTGACAAAAATTGCGGGTCAAAAGCCTGTAGTTACAAAAGCTAAGAAGGCGATTGCGGGCTTCAAGATTCGTCAAGATCTGCCGATTGGTTGCATGGTTACGCTGCGCGGCGTTCAGATGTATGAATTCTTGGATCGCTTTGTGACGATTGCTTTGCCGCGTGTTCGTGACTTCCGTGGTATTTCTGGTCGTGCCTTTGATGGTCGCGGAAATTACAACATCGGCGTGAAAGAGCAGATCATTTTTCCTGAAATTGAATACGACAAAGTAGATGCTTTGCGCGGGCTCAATATCAGTATCACCACTACGGCAAAAACTGACGAAGAGTGCAAGGCACTTCTCACAGGCTTTCGCTTTCCGTTCAAAAACTAAAGGTGCAATGTGGCTAAACAAGCATTAATCCAGCGTGAGCTTAAGCGAGACAATTTGGTTGCAAAATTTGCAACTAAATACGCTGAGCTAAAAGCAATATCTAAAGACGCAAAGAAAAGCGAAGATGAGCGTGCGGCTGCTCGTATGGCTTTGCAAAAGTTGCCTCGTAACGCCAACCCAACTCGTCAGCGTAATCGCTGCGAGTTGACGGGTCGTCCACGCGGTACTTTCCGTCAATTCGGCTTGGCTCGCGCCAAGATTCGTGAAATGGCTTTTGTCGGGGAAATTCCTGGCATCACCAAAGCCAGCTGGTAATTAGGAGAACAAATAATGAGCATGAGTGATCCTATTGCCGATTTGTTGACACGTATTCGCAACGCGCAAGCTGTGGCGAAAACGGTTGTGCGTGTGCCCTCATCTAAAGTGAAGGTGGCGATTGCGCAAGTGTTGGCAGACGAAGGCTATATCGATGGTTTCAAAGTTAAATCTGAAGACGGAAAGTTGGAACTTGAGATTGCATTGAAATACTATGCAGGTCGTCCTGTTATTGAGCGCATTGAGCGCGTGAGCCGTCCTGGTTTGCGTGTCTATAAAGGCTCTGATGCAATTCCGCAGGTCATGAATGGTTTGGGTGTGGCGATTGTCACTACGCCTAAAGGTGTCATGACTGATCGCAAGGCTCGCGCTAACGGTGTTGGTGGCGAAGTTCTTTGCTACGTCGCTTAAAGAGAGGCAGAACAAAATGTCCCGTGTAGGCAAAATGCCCGTAACCATTCCTGCAGGTGTAGAGTTTGGTATCAAAGAAAATATCATCAGCATCAAGGGCGCTGGTGGCACGCTCAGCTTGGCGCAGCATGCGTCAGTTGCAATCCAAAATGATGCAGGCAAAATTAGTTTTACGCCAATTGATGACTCGCGTGAAGCAAATGCCATGAGTGGTACATTGCGCCAGCTCGTCAACAACATGGTTGTTGGTGTTAGCAAAGGTTTTGAAAAAAAGCTGAGTTTGGTGGGTGTCGGCTATAAAGCTCAAGCTACTGGTAATAAGCTCAACTTAACGGTGGGTTACTCTCATCCTGTTAATTTTGATATGCCTGCTGGTATCAAGGTTGCAACGCCAACGCCTACAGAGATTTTGATCTCTGGTGCGGATCGTCAACGTGTGGGTCAAATCGCTGCTGAAATTCGTGCTGTGCGTCCGCCTGAGCCCTACAAAGGCAAGGGTATTCGTTATGTTGATGAGCGCATTACGATCAAAGAGACTAAGAAGAAATAAGGATTGCTATGATGTTGACCAAAAAAGAACAGCGTCTGCGTCGCGCTCGTCAAACCCGTATTCGCATCTCCAAGCAAGATGTTGCGCGCTTGTCTGTCAATCGCACGAATATGCATATCTATGCAACTTTAGTGTCTGTAGATGGCTCAACCGTTTTGGCATCGGCCTCTACGGCAGAATCATCGGTAAGAGCTACTTTGGGTGGCTTGGGTAAAGGCGCAACGACAGCCGCTGCAGCTGTCATCGGCACTCGCATCGCGGAAAAAGCAAAAGCAGCTGGTGTTGAGCGAGTGGCTTTTGATCGCGCAGGTTTTGCATATCATGGCCGTGTGAAAGCATTGGCTGAGGCCGCGCGCGCCGCTGGTCTCCAGTTCTAAGCGCTAGAGCAGCATACAAGGAATTATTAAAATGGCAAAAATTCAAGCAAAACCAGCAGATCCAGCACGCGACGACGGTATGCGTGAAAAGATGATCGCTATTAATCGCGTGACGAAAGTGGTTAAAGGCGGTCGTATTTTGGGCTTTGCGGCATTGGTCGTTGTTGGCGATGGCGATGGTCGTGTTGGCATGGGCAAGGGAAAAACAAAAGAGGTTCCTGTTGCTGTGCAAAAGGCAATGGAGCAAGCTAGGCGTAACCTGATTAAGGTGTCGCTTAAAAATGGCACGATTCACCACACAGTCATGGGTCAGCATGGCGCGGCAAACGTGATGTTGGCTGCGGCTCCAAAAGGGACGGGCATTATTGCTGGTGGTCCAATGCGTGCTGTGTTTGAGGTGATGGGTATTACGGATATTGTTGCGAAGAGCCACGGCTCAACCAATCCATACAACATGGTTCGCGCTACTTTGGATGCGCTAAAGCGCTCAACAACACCATCAGAAGTTGCTGCTAAACGCGGTAAGTCTGTTGAAGACATTTTTGTTTGAAAGTAAGTCAATCATGACCGCAACTACATCTGTAAAAATTCAATTGATTCGTAGCCCAATTGGCTGCAAAGAGTCGCACCGTGCAACTGTTCGTGGTTTGGGTCTGCGGAAAATTCGTAGCACCAGTGAATTGCAAGACACACCAGCCGTGCGCGGCATGATTAACAAAATTAGCTACTTGGTCAAAGTACTCTAATACAGCTTAGGTGATATACATGGAACTCAATAACATTTCTCCAGCGGCGGGTGCTAAGCACGCGAAGCGCCGCGTTGGCCGTGGGATCGGCTCAGGTTTGGGTAAAACGGCGGGACGCGGCCATAAAGGTCAAAAATCTCGTGCGGGTGGGTTTCACAAAGTTGGATTTGAAGGCGGCCAGATGCCAATGCATCGTCGCTTGCCTAAGCGCGGTTTCAAATCGACCACGCTACGCTTTAACGCTGAAGTTACATTGACAACACTTGAAATGCTGGGCGCGCCAGAGGTAGATATGCTAACTCTCAAGCAGGCGGGCTTGATTGGTGACTTGATCCGTGTGGTAAAGGTTGTGAAAACAGGAGTTTTGACAAAGGCTGTTAAGTTGACTGGTATTGGTGCGACTGCGGGTGCTAAGGCTGCTATTGAAGCAGCTGGTGGATCACTCGCTCAATAACTTTAGGATCGATTTGTGGTAACAGCAGCTGCGTCATCAACTAAATCCAATAAATTTGGAGACCTCAAAAGCAGACTCATGTTTTTGTTGTTAGCGCTGCTTGTCTACCGTATTGGGGCACATATTCCAGTTCCTGGAATTGACCCGGTGGCGCTGGAAAAATTGTTTAAAGATCAGCAGGGTGGCATATTAAGTTTATTTAATATGTTCTCTGGTGGTGCGTTATCTAGGTTTTCGATCTTTGCTTTGGGCATCATGCCGTACATATCGTCTTCAATTGTTATTCAATTGTTCCAATATGTAATTCCTCATTTTCAGCAGCTGCAAAAAGAAGGTGAAGCTGGAAGAAGGAAGATAACACAATATACACGTTATGCTACTTTAGGATTGGCTTTGTTTCAATCTTTGGGCATTGCGTTGGCCTTGGAGAATCAAGCGGGACTGGTGCTTGAGCCAGGATTTAGCTTCAGGATGTCGGCAATTGTTAGCTTGACTGCTGGTACTATATTTTTGATGTGGCTAGGTGAGCAAATTACTGAACGTGGTTTAGGTAATGGTATTTCAATTATTATATTCTCTGGTATTGCTTCAGGATTTCCTAGTGCGGTGGCAGGGTTGCTTGAGTTGGTGAGCACGGGTGCTATGAGTATTGTTGTGGCACTTTTAATTGTGGTATTGGTTGCAGGCTTAACTTACGCGGTCGTATTCATTGAACGTGGGCAGCGAAAAATATTGGTTAATTACGCGCGTCGTCAACAGGGTAACAAGGTATATGGCGGGCAATCGTCCCATCTTCCATTGAAGCTAAATATGGCGGGTGTGATTCCTCCTATTTTCGCTTCTTCGATTATTCTTTTGCCCGCTACGATTGTTGGTTGGTTTAGTGCGGGTGATTCGATGAGATGGCTGAAAGATATCGCGTCAACTTTGCGTCCTGGGCAGCCTATTTATGTGCTGTTATATGCGGCTGCTATTGTTTTCTTTTGCTTTTTTTACACAGCATTGGTATTCAACAGTAAAGAGACGGCTGACAATTTGAAGAAAAGTGGCGGTTTTGTGCCTGGAATTAGACCTGGCGATCAAACTGCACGGTTTATTGACAAGATTTTGGTTCGTTTGACTGTTTCGGGCGCTATTTATATTACCGTCATTTGCTTAATACCTGAATTTTTAATCTTGAAGTATAACGTTCCATTTAATTTTGGTGGAACTTCTTTGTTAATCGTGGTTGTTGTGGCAATGGATTTTATGGCGCAAGTGCAAAATTATTTGATGAGCCAGCAGTATGAATCTTTGCTAAAGAAATCTAGTTTTAAAACAACTATTTAATTAATAAATAACAGATGTCTAAAGATGATGTGATTCAAATGCAGGGTGAAATTCTAGAGAATTTGCCTAATGCTACTTTTCGAGTGAAATTAGAAAATGGTCATGTTGTTTTAGGTCATATTTCCGGAAAAATGCGTATGCACTACATTCGTATTCTTCCTGGAGATAAAGTGACGGTTGAGTTAACGCCCTATGATTTATCAAGGGCTCGTATTGTGTTTAGAGCGAAGTAGTCAGGTGACTGCTCGTTTATATAGGAGAGTGAAATGAAAGTTTCCGCATCGGTTAAGAAAATTTGCCGTAATTGCAAAATCATTCGTCGCAAGGGCGTGGTTCGTGTTATTTGCACAGATCCACGTCATAAGCAACGCCAAGGTTAATTTAATAGGTTTTAGAGGTATATATGGCACGTATCGCTGGTATTAATATCCCCCCACATCAGCACGCTGAGATTGGGTTGACCGCTATTTTTGGCATTGGTCGCACTCGCGCACGCAAAATTTGCGCCGCGTGTGATATTGCTTATTCCAAAAAAGTTAAAGACTTAACGGACGGTGATTTAGAGAAAATTCGCGACCAAATCGCACTCTTCACCATTGAAGGGGATCTTCGTCGTGAAACCACGATGAATATCAAACGATTGATGGATATTGGTTGCTATCGTGGCTTTCGCCACCGCCGTGGTCTACCGATGCGCGGTCAACGCACACGTACCAATGCACGTACTCGCAAGGGTCCGCGTAAGGCTGCTCAGTCACTCAAAAAATAAGAAAAGAGTAAATCATGGCAAAAGCACCATCTAACTCCGCCTCACAACGTGTCCGCAAAAAAATCCGCAAAAATGTCGCGGATGGCATTGCACACGTTCACGCATCGTTCAATAACACCATCATTACGATTACCGATCGTCAAGGAAACTCTTTGGCTTGGGCATCTTCTGGTGGTCAAGGCTTCAAAGGCTCACGTAAGTCAACACCATTTGCAGCGCAGGTTGCATCTGAAGTTGCTGGTCGTGCGGCGCAGGAGCAAGGCATTAAGAATCTAGACGTTGAAATCAAAGGCCCGGGCCCTGGTCGCGAGTCTTCTGTGCGTGCCCTTGCTGCACTTGGTATTCGCATTAATCAAATTGCCGATGTGACACCCGTTCCGCACAACGGATGCCGTCCACAAAAGCGTCGTCGTATTTGATTGAATACGGCGCTGATATTTTTTAATCACAAGCCCACCGCTAGCTTTTTTTAAGCTAGCTCCCATTATGAAAATAATGGTAGATGACATATAAAGGAAATTAAAGTGGCACGTTACTTAGGCCCCAAGGCCAAACTCTCTCGCCGTGAAGGCACCGATTTGTTTCTAAAGAGCGCTCGTCGTTCTATTAGCGATAAAGCAAAATTTGACTCAAAACCGGGGCAGCACGGTCGTACTTCGGGTCAACGAACATCTGACTTCGGTTTGCAATTGCGAGAAAAGCAAAAAGTAAAACGTATGTACGGTATTTTGGAGCGCCAATTCCGTCGTTATTTCGAGGAGGCGGATCGTCGTCGGGGCAATTCAGGCGCAAACTTGTTGTCCTTGCTTGAGTCGCGCCTTGATAACGTTGTTTATCGTATGGGATTCGCATCCACTCGTGCTGAGGCGCGTCAACTTGTGTCGCATAAAGCGATTTTGATTAACGGACAGCCCAATAACATTCCATCAGCAGCAGTCAAAGTTGGTGATGTGATTTCGGTGCGTGAAAAATCGAAGAAACAGGTGCGGATTTCTGAAGCGTTGCAATTGGCCACCCAAATTGGCTTGCCTGCTTGGGTTGAAGTGAACGTTGATAAGGTTGAGGGAACTTTCAAAAAATCTCCTGATCGTGATGAGTTCGGCGCTGACATTAACGAATCGTTAATTGTTGAGTTGTATTCACGGTAAAATGAAAGGTTAGTCATATTTTTGGCTAACTTAGCTTGACTGTTTGCCGAAATAGTTGACATAACGCTACTATTTCGTAAACGCCCAAAGAACAATTTACAAAGGTAATCCCATGCAAAATAACTTGCTCAAGCCAAAAAATATTCAAGTCACGCAATTGGGTCACAACCGCGCAGAAGTAACCCTAGAACCATTTGAGCGTGGTTTCGGACACACGATGGGAAATGCAATTCGCCGCGTGTTACTCTCTTCGATGGAAGGTTATGCACCAACCGAAGTGACTATTTCTGGTGTGCTACACGAGTACGCTTCAATTGATGGCGTGCAAGAAGACGTTGTGACGTTGCTGTTAAATTTAAAAGGCGTGGTCTTTAAATTGCACAACCGCGAAGAAGTCACGCTTAGCCTGCGCAAAGAAGGTGTTGGCGCTGTCACCGCTGCCGATATCCAAACGCCGCACGATGTAGAGATTTTGAATCCCGAGCACATCATTGCCAACTTCTCGCAAGGTGGCAAATTGGATATGCAGATTAAAGTCGAAGCGGGACGTGGCTACGTGCCAGGTAACGTTCGCCGTTATGGTGAAGACCCCGTGCAGTCAATTGGTCGCATCATGATGGATGCGTCTTATTCGCCTGTGAAGCGTGTGAGCTACAAAGTTGAAAGTGCGCGTGTTGAACAGCGTACCGATTTGGATAAATTGGTTTTGGAAATCGAAACCAATGGTGTTATCACTGCCGAAGAGGCTGTGCGAGCCTCAGCCAAAATCTTGGTCGAGCAATTAGTTGTGTTTGCTCAGTTAGAAGGCTCTGTTTTGAATGCGTTTGATGCCCCTGTCGCAGGGTCTGCGCATATGAGCACGCAAAGCTACGATCCCGTGTTGCTTCGTCCAGTAGACGAGCTTGAGTTGACTGTTCGCTCGGCCAACTGCTTGAAAGCTGAAAACATTTTCTACATTGGTGATCTTGTGATTCGCTCAGAGAACGAGCTCTTGAAGACGCCTAATTTGGGTCGTAAATCGCTCAACGAAATCAAAGAAGTGTTGGCTTCACGCGGATTGACTTTAGGTATGAAAATTGATAACTGGCCGCCAGCTGGTTTGGGCGATAAATAAATCGTCTGAAACTGCGCAGTACCTGATACGGCTGCGCTTTTAATAAAAAACTTTTTAAAGGAAAAATAATGCGCCACGGACTTGGACTACGCAAACTCAACCGAACCAGCTCGCACCGCCTAGCGATGCTGCAAAACATGATGAATTCGCTGATTGAACATGAAGCGATTAAAACAACGCTCCCAAAAGCAAAAGAGCTTCGCCGCGTGATTGAGCCGATGATTACGTTGGCTAAAAATCCCACACTAGCAAATAAGCGTTTAGCGTTTGATCGCTTGCGTGATCGTGATAGCGTTGTGAAACTTTTCGCGGATCTCGGGCCGCGCTATCAAGCACGTCCAGGCGGCTATACCCGCATTTTGAAAATGGGCTTTCGCCAAGGCGATAACGCACCCATGGCGTTTGTTGAGCTGGTTGATCGCCCCAATCCTGATGCGGCTCCCGTAGACGCAAAAGCAGAATAAACATTGACAATTTGAGCGCACTGAATCATAATCAGTCCTCTTACCAAATCTGACGCGCGATGGAGCAGTCTGGTAGCTCGTTGGGCTCATAACCCAAAGGTCGTAGGTTCAAATCCTACTCGCGCAACCACTACCAAGTTTAAAGCCGTTTACTAGCATACAGTAAACGGCTTTTTTCATTGGTAAAACAGGATGCTAGCTGTTCATTAAAGTACAAAGTGATGCACCGACTGCCAATGCAAAGTGGGGGGGCTAACAGGGGAACAAATCGAAATCATAAAAAGTAAAGTTCAATAAATACGTGGCTTGTATGGCATCTCCCCGGCCCTACTTGCTCCTTTTTTTTTGGGGGGGGGATCTAGGAAGTGATGAAGTGATTCAAATTCAAGAAAAGCCGACACACAATTCCATTTTTGAATGGATTGGCGGCGAGAGCAATATAAAAACGCTGGTAGAGCGCTTTTATGATTTGATGGATATCGAGCCATCTTATGCAAAACTACGCGCTTCGCATGGCACGGATTTAAGCAATGCACGTCAGCGACTTTTTTGGTTTTTATGTGGTTGGATGGGCGGCCCGCAACATTACACCGAGCGCTTTGGGCATCCCATGTTAAGGGCACGTCATTTGCCGTTTGCGATTGGTATTGCTGAGCGCGATCAGTGGTTGGCGTGTATGAGTCAAGCCATGCAAGAGGCGGGCGTTGACACCGCATTGCAACAGCGACTGCATGAGAGTTTTTTCCAAACGGCAGATTGGATGCGCAATCAAGGCGTGCCGCAATAATGGCTCAAAACTTTATTTGCACAGTACTTGTTTGTGCAGTCATTTATTCGTTTAGCACTTTCGCACGAAGTGTCTTTTTTTCGCCGCGTAGACTTTTGATATTTAAACGCTCTTGCTGAGATGCCTTTGTGGGCTTCGTTTTGCGGCGCAGTTTAGGTGCTAACTCGGCACTGCTTACCAGTTCGTGCAGCCGCAGTAGCGCATCCATTTTGTTCATCTCTTGCGTCCGATGCGCCTGAGCCTTGATTACCACGACACCATTCTTGGTGATGCGGTTATCAGGCAATGCCAAAAGCCGCTTTTTGACCTCATCAGCGAGTGTTGAGGCATTGATATCAAAACGCAAATGAATCGCGCTAGAGACCTTATTCACGTTTTGACCACCCGCACCTTGTGCCCGCATGGCGGTGAGCGTGATCTCAGAAGAGGGAATCGTCATCATAAAGAGGGTGGAGGTGCGACCCAGAGTCGAACTGGGCTGACCGGATTTGCAATCCGGGGCATAACCGCTTTGCTATCGCACCGTCATTGACTAGATGAAAAAGGGAAGACACCGCTTGATGACTTCCCTTGATCACTTGAAATTTGGAGCGGGAAAAGAGTCTCGAACTCTCGACCTCAACCTTGGCAAGGTTGCGCTCTACCAACTGAGCTACTCCCGCGAGTGAGTCGAATTATAGCGGAGTTCTTTGATTATTTCAAGCCTTTGGGCAGAGGGAATTTAGTAGTCTCGCGCACGCCATCCATTTTTTTAACTTGCGTGACCGACAAAGCACCCAGCGCTTTGATGCGCGCGATGACCGCTTGTACCAACACGTCGGGAGCTGAAGCGCCCGCTGTAACACCCACACGCATTACGCCCTCAAGCCATGCTGGCTGGACTTCTGCGGCGCTATCAACCATATAGCTTGCAACGCCTCGTTTTTTAGCAAGCTCAGTCAAACGGTTGCTGTTGGAGCTGGTGGGGCTGCCCACAACGATCATCAAATCGACTTGTGACGATAGAACTTTAACGGCATCTTGGCGATTTTGCGTGGCATAACAGATGTCTTGCATTTTGGGGAGGCGCACTGCGGGAAACCTTGCCAATACCGCATTGGAGATATCCGCCGCATCATCCACACTCAAAGTGGTTTGCGTGACGAGCGCGAGCTTCTCAGTTTGCGCAGGTTTTATTTTGGCGACATCAGCCACGTCCTCAACCAAATGGATGCCGCCATCTAACTGCCCCATCGTGCCTTCTACTTCGGGGTGACCTTTGTGACCAATCATGATGAACTCAAAGCCTTCGCGGGCAAGCTTTGCCACTTCCACATGAACCTTTGTGACGAGCGGACAAGTCGCATCGAACACCGCGAAGCCACGCGCGAGGGCCTCTTTCTGCAAGGCTTTGCTCACACCATGCGCTGAGAAGACCAAGGTTGCACCCGCAGGCACATCGTCTAATTCCTCAATAAAGATCGCGCCCCGTGCTTTCAAATCATTCACAACGTACGTGTTGTGGACGATCTCGTGCCGCACATAAATCGGCGCGCCAAATTTTTCTAAAGCGCGATCCACGATTTCAATCGCACGGTCCACGCCAGCGCAAAACCCGCGTGGTTCGGCAAGGATGATCTCTTGTAAGTCACTCATAAGATGCCCAAAATTTTTGCCTCAAACAGCACGGCTTGACCTGCCAGTGGATGGTTGAAGTCGAATTGCACAGATTCGTCGTTGGCGGCTTGAACCGCGCCCGCATAGGTTGCTTGTCCGTCGGGGGTAGGAAACTGCACCACATCACCCACGGCGTAGGACTCATCTTTGTCGCCCAGTTTTTTTAACAAACTACGCGCCACCCATTGAACCATGTCAGGATTGCGCTCCCCGAACGCTGCCGAGCTTGCGGGCACGGCAAACGTTTCGTGCGAACCTTCAGCGAGCCCCAGCAGATGGGCTTCAAGCGCTGGCGAGAGCTGCCCCGTGCCTAGTGTGATCGTGGCAGGCTTGTCGTTGAACGTGTTGATGATGTCCGTGCCATCCGTGCTAGAGAGGCGGTAGTGCAGGGTCAAAAAAGAGTGTTCGGTAATAACCGTTGTTTCAATTGTCATAATCCTTGAATTATCCCGTGCATTTATCTTCACTACGGATCTCTTCATGCTCCTTACCGATCTTCCGCCTGATGCCCGCCCGCGCGAAAAACTGCTCACGCGCGGTGCGGATGCGCTGGCTGACGCAGAATTACTTGCGCTGCTGCTGCGAACGGGGATGCCAGGTAAGAATGTGCTGCTGCTCGCGCAGGAGTTATTGGATGAGTTTGGCGGTATCACGGGATTGCTCAGCACTGCGCCAGACGCGCTCAAAAAGATCAAAGGCATTGGCCCGGCCAAACGTGCCGAGTTGCTCGCCGTGCTAGAGCTGGCAAGGCGTGCGCTGGTGGAGCGCCTTGCGGACAAGCCCGTGTTTGAGTCGGTGAGCGCCATGCAAGACTATCTGCGCCTTCGCATCGGAAGCTTGCCCTACGAGAGCTTTGTCGTTGCGTTTTTTGATAGCCAACAGCGCCTCATTGCTTGCGACGAACTCTTTCGCGGCACGTTGTCGATGTCCAGTGTCTATCCGCGCGAAGTGGTCGTGCGCACGCTGCATCACGGCGCGGCGGCGGTGGTTTTGGCGCATAACCACCCCAGCGGCGATGTGCAGCCGTCCGAAGCGGACAAGGCGCTCACCCACAATCTACGCGCAGCCCTTGCGCTGATTGACGTGCGCGTGCTCGATCACATCATTGTGGGGAAAGATCAAGCGCTGTCGATGCTTGAAGTGGGCGCATTTTGACGCGACGAGAACATGAAACTAGCCGACCTGAAAAACATCCAAGCAGAACTCAAAGAACGCCTAGCCCGCGAGGCTGAAGCAGCAAGGCTTGCCAAGGAGGTGGCCTTGCAAGCCAAGCGGGATAAGGCTTCCAGCCATGATCTTTTTATGAAAGCCATTGGCAGTGTCACGCCGCTGGTGCGCTGATCGTTTTACTCACCTAGCAAAACTCACATACCCTTGCCGTTCGGGCTGAGCCTGTCGAAGCCCTGCACCACAGAGCGGCATTTCGACTGGCGCAATGCGAACGGATGCATTGCGAGTTTTCGTAAGCGACAATTAGCATTCATCATGCAAATCGGTCAATACCTCCTCCCCAACAACGTCTTTGCCGCCCCGATGGCTGGCGTGACGGACAGACCCTTTCGCAAGCTGTGCAAGCGGCTGGGCGCGGGTTATGCGGTGTCAGAGATGGTGACTTCGCGCAAAGATTTATGGAATAGCTTGAAGACCTCACGCCGCGCCGATCACACGGGCGAGATCGCGCCTATAGCCGTTCAAATTGCCGGCACGGACGCGCAGATGATGGCGGACGCGGCGCGTTACAACATAGACCGCGGTGCGCAGATCATCGACATCAATATGGGTTGTCCTGCCAAGAAGGTGTGCAACAAATGGGCGGGCTCGGCGTTGATGCAAGATGAAGCGTTGGCGCTTCAGATTGTCTCCGCTGTTGTGAGCGCTTGCTCACCGCAAAGCGTGCCCGTGACCTTGAAGATGCGCACGGGCTGGAGCATGGATAACAAAAATGCTGTGTCGATTGCACGCGCCGCAGAATCAGCTGGCGTGCAAATGCTCACTATCCACGGACGCACGCGCGAGCAGGGCTACAAGGGCGTTGCCGAGTACGACACCATTGCCGCCGTCAAAGCGGCGGTGTACGTGCCCGTGGTGGCAAACGGCGATATCACCACGCCGCAAAAAGCGAAGGACGTACTGGCGGCAACAGGCGCGGACGCGGTGATGATTGGCCGTGCTGCGCAGGGCAGACCGTGGATTTTTCGCGAGATTGTCCATTTTTTGGCGCATGGCACGGATTTAGCCGCACCTAGCGCGAACGAGATTAAAAAGCTGCTGCTGGAGCACCTGCTTGAGCACTACGATTTGTACGGCGAACAAGTGGGGCTTTATACTGCTAGGAAGCATATTGGCTGGTACGTGCAAGGCATGACGGGCGGCGAAGCCTTTCGCCAGCAGATGAACACACTCCAGACTTGCGAGCAGCAATTACAAGCTGTGAATCAATTTTTTGAACAATAGTGACCTCTGAGTAAATAAAAATGAGTAAAGAAAAAATAGATGCCTGCATCCGAGAGAGCTTGGCTGCGTATTTCAAAGATTTAGACGGCGTTGCGCCGCACAATTTGTACGAGATGATGCTGGCTTGTTTTGAGCGCCCTTTGCTCGATGCTGTGATGACGCAAGCGGCGGGCAATCAGTCCAAAGCAGCGCAGTGGCTGGGCGTAAACCGCAACACACTGCGTAAAAAATTAACCGAATACTCTCTTTGAACGCCTCTGGGCACACTTTTGCGCATCCCCATGACTTCTCAACTGACCGCTCTTCTCTCCGTTTCCGACAAAACGGGCATCGTCGAATTGGCTCAATCACTCCACGCACTTGGCATCAAATTGCTCTCAACGGGCGGCACAGCAAAACTACTCGCGGACGCAGGTTTGCCCGTCACCGAAGTGGCCGATATGACGGGCTTCCCCGAGATGCTGGACGGTCGCGTGAAAACGCTGCATCCCAATGTCCACGGGGGTTTGCTGGCAAGGCGCGATGCGCCCGAGCACATGGCAGCCCTTGCCAAGCACGGCATCAACACCATCGACATTTTGGTGGTCAATCTCTACCCGTTTGAAGCCACGGTCGCCCAAGCAGGCTGCACACTTGAGGACGCGATTGAGAACATCGACATTGGCGGCCCCGCCATGGTGCGCTCCGCCGCCAAAAACTGGCGCGATGTGGCCGTGCTAACCGACGCGGCGCAATATGCCGAGGTGCTCGCGCAACTCAAGAGCACGGGCGAGGTGGCAAGCACCACCAAGTTTGCGCTGTCAGTTGCTGCGTTCAATCGCATCAGCAATTACGACGCGGCGATTAGCGATTATTTGTCTAGCATCAACCCGAGCGATATGTCGGGAAGCCACGCCACATATGGCTCGCAGGCCAATTCCCGTTTTGTCAAAGTGCAGGATTTGCGCTATGGCGAAAACCCGCATCAAGACGCGGCTTTTTACCGCGACCTCTATCCAGCGCCAGGCTCCATCGTTACCGCGCAGCAGTTGCAGGGCAAGGAACTTTCCTACAACAACATAGCCGACGCCGATGCGGCGTGGGAGTGCGTAAAGAGTTTTGAGGCTTGCGCGTGCGTGATCGTCAAACACGCCAACCCATGTGGCGTAGCGACGGGTGATGGCCCGCAGGCCGCATACAGCAAGGCTTTGCAGACCGACCCCACATCAGCTTTTGGCGGCATCGTCGCGTTTAATCGCCGCGTGGATGCAGCCACCATGGAAGCCGTGACCAAGCTATTCGTCGAGGTGCTGATTGCGCCTGATTTTGATGCTGACGCGCTCGAACTACTCAAGAAAAAAGTGAATGTGCGCGCGCTCAAAATTGACCTTGACAACGTCAAACCCAATGGCAACACCGCGTGGGAACAAGGCCGCAACGCCCGCGATGTCAAGCGCGTCGGCTCAGGGCTACTCATGCAAAGCGCGGATAACCACGAACTCAAACTATCCGACCTCAAAGTCGTGACGACCAAACAGCCAACGCCCCAGCAGTTGCAAGACTTATTGTTTGCGTGGAGCGTTGCCAAATACGTTAAATCCAACGCCATTGTCTATTGCAAGGGCGGCATGACGCTAGGCGTAGGCGCAGGGCAAATGTCGCGCATCGACTCGGCAAAAATTGCCAGTATCAAAGCCGAAAACGCAGGCCTCTCGCTAGCAGGCTCAGTCGTCGCCAGCGACGCATTCTTCCCCTTCCGCGACGGCCTAGACGTGGTCGTGGACGCAGGCGCAAGCTGCGTCATCCAACCAGGCGGCAGCGTGCGCGACGACGAAGTGATAGCAGCCGCCAACGAGCGCGGCGTGGCGATGGTGTTTACGGGTGTTAGGCACTTTAGGCATTGATGCGTTAGATTTTGAAAATATCAGGAGATGTCAATGGAGAAGTCTTGGAAAGAAGCCATAAAAAAAGTGCTTGGAGAGTCTGGGGCTCCGCTGCATTACGCTGAGATAGCCGAGCGAATCCTCTCGCGCGGCTACTACAAAACTGAAGGCGCAACCCCTGCGGCGACAGTGAATACACAGATTTCATCATCAATAAAGCACGATGGTGAGAAATCACCATTTATTCGTGTCGGTAAAGGATCATTTTTCCTTAAAGGTGCGTCGGAGACTGCCAATGTCCCGTCATCAATTTCAAAGCAAAAGAATTCAGAATCTCTTGTTGAAACGGATGTCGAGTCTTCAGACTTAATCATTCATTCCTTTGGTATGTATTGGCAACGTGATTTGGTCGTTTGGCGAAACGATCCCAAAATGTTTGGAAAACAGCAAGCGCTTTCAAAGCCAGTAGATTTTGGTAAGCAAAAAGGTATTTACATTCTTTACGATCATCACACCGTGGTGTATATCGGGCGCACTATTGACCGCCCGCTTGGACGCCGTCTTTTTGAACATACAGCGGATCGTTTGGGCAGTCGCTGGAATCGATTTTCATGGTTTGGCTTGCTAGGCGTAACGCAGGAGGGCAATCTTCGAGAAACTGCTATAAATACATCTCTCGCCAGTCTTGTCGCAACCTTGGAAGCTTTGTTGATTGAAACACTTGAACCGCCACAAAATAGAAAACGTGGTGATGATTTTTCAGGCAGTGAATATATTCAAGACATTGATCCTGAATTAAAGGAAAAAGAAATTCAAAATACGCTTCGCGCTATTGAGCAAAAAATGCGTGGAGTTTCCTGAGAAGGCCTAACCCATGAATTTGTATGTTGAGAGTTTACGTACAATGCAACGTATTACAAGTCACACATAACCGCTATGCCAACTCTCGCACAACCCACTCGCGCCCGTGCCACCCCTTTAACACGCACGATTAATGTCCGCATTCCTGTGGGCGTGTTCGATCAGCTTGACGAACTGGCGACTGCAACCGCTCGCACCAAGAGCTTTGTCACAGTTGAAGCGCTTTCAAGCTATCTC
Source organism: Cytophagales bacterium (assembly GCA_030054145.1). GTDB lineage: Bacteria > Pseudomonadota > Gammaproteobacteria > Burkholderiales > Burkholderiaceae_C > JASGCK01. The sequence continues at coordinate 270,704 of JASGCK010000002.1, read as the reverse complement.
CAAGCGCAGTCATGGCAAATTAAAGAAGTGCAAGAGGCAATTGTTGAGGCAGATAACGGTAATTTTGCGACTGCCGATCAAGTGAACGCTGTCTTTGCAAAATATGGAGCTTAAATTATGCTGGACAAAGAGGGCGCTTGCCCGCCTCGATGACATCGCTGCCTACATTGCAAAAGACAATCCGACGCGAGCGACAAGTTTTGTCGAAGAGCTACGCAAAAAAGTTGATATCTTGAGATTGCAGCAGATTGGGACAGCGTGGCATATTTTTGGGACAAAGCAGTATGTCCTGCATCCGAACTACATCGCCATTTACCGAGTCAAGCAAGGCGAAGTCCAGATACTGACGATTTTGCATTCAGCGCAGGAGCGACACTAGGCTTACGCCAACGCCGCCTCAATCGCGCTAGAGACTTGCCCCATATTCGCCTTGCCAGCCAATTTGGCTTGGCTTTTGATGGCGCTATAATTTGTATATCGCTTGTCAACACACCCAAGGATTCTTTCTTATGCGAACCGCTGCAATCAATATCCGCGCTCGGCAAGATGAGCGCTCACTTATCGACTATGCCTCGCAGTTAGTGGGTAAGACGCGTTCGGACTTCATGTTGGAGGCGGCTTGCGACAAGGCCAAGCAAACGATGCTGGATCAGGTGTTTTTTAACTTGGACAGCAACCAGTTTCAGCAATTCACACAGATGCTTGATGCGCCTGTTGCGGGGAATCTTGGTTTAGCGCGGCTGATGGCTGTGCCTTCGCCTTGGGAAACTCGTCCGGCGTGATGCAGCAGGTAGGAGGTCATGCGCTATTTGCGCCCACGCTTTTGACGGCGTTTCATGTGCTGGAGGCGTTCAATTGCGATGAAGCAAGTCTTGATGATTGGTTGAAACGTCGAGCGTTGACGAATCACTTGAACGGCGCGAGTCGCACCTATGTGATTGCTGATGTAGACAATCGCGTCTTTGGCTATTACGCTTTGGCCGCTGGCGCGGTATCGCATAAGGATACAAGTAGCGCTGTGCGCCGCAATATGCCTGATCCCATTCCTGTGCTGGTGCTTGGACGTTTGGCAATTGATCGATCTTGCCAAGGTCAGCAATTGGGCGCAGCACTACTCAAAGATGCTGTGCAAAGAACCTATGCGGTGGCGCAGCAAGCGGGCATTCGTGCGCTACTTGTCCATGCTTTGAATGATCGCGCCAAGGCGTTTTATGAGGGCTATGGCTTTCAAGTCACACCGTCAAATCCGTTGACTTTGATGTTACGCATTGTGCTTTGACTTGGTTTACGCCAACGCCGCCTTAATCGCGCTAGAGACTTGCCCCATATCCGCTTTGCCCGCCAATTTGGCTTTGGCTGCGCCCATGACTTTGCCCATATCTGCCTGAGCGGGCTTGCGTCCTAGCTCTGCGGTCAAGCTTGCCACAATGACCGCGACTTCTGCTGCTACTTCTTCGCTAGACAAACGCGCTGGCAAATAGCCTTGCAGCACGACTAGCTCTGCTTTTTCGACATCGGCTAAATCTTGGCGATTGGCCGACTCGTAGGCGGTGATGGAGTCTTTGCGCTGCTTGACCAGCTTGTCCACGATGGCGATCACCATCACGTCGTCGAGCACCACGCGCTCGTCCACTTCTTTTTGTTTGCAGGCCGCTAGCAGCAGGCGGATGGTACCTAGGCGCTGCGTGTCTTTGGCGCGCATCGCGTCCTTCATGTCGTTGGTGATTTGGTCTTTGAGTGCGCTCATGTGTGGTTCCTAAAAATGATGATAAATGTGGGGTTCAAAAGGTAAAAAAGCTCGCAAGGTCTTACCCAGCGAGCTTTTTGCGACTTAAGCAACGAGTGCTTAGTACAGCTTTTTAGGCAATTGCATGGCGCGAATACGTTTGTAGTTGCGCTTCACGGCGGCAGACTTTTTGCGCTTGCGCTCAGTCGTTGGTTTTTCATAAAACTCGCGGGCGCGTAGGTCGTTGAGCAGGCCGAGTTTTTCAATCGTTCGCTTGAAGCGGCGCAGGGCTACGTCAAAGGGTTCGTTGTCTTTTAGGCGAATGGTGGTCATGTAAAAAATCTAAAAATAAAAACTAAAAATAAGGGGTGAAATTTGTTGGGGATTGGTGCGCGGAGTACTAGCGCGGCACAGCAATCGGATTCAATTCATTCAAGGTCAGCCGAGCATTATAACCGACCACGAGCGGCACGCGGCTAGTAACTCTTCTGGCTGATCTATGTGCGGCGAGTGCCCGCAATCGGTAAGTTTGAGTAGCTGGGTTTTGGGCGTTAAATGTGCAATGTCGTCGATTTGCGCCATGGTGCCGTAGGCATCATCAACGCCTTGCACGGCTAGAACGGGGCAAGTGATGTTTGGCAGCAAAGCCCGAATATCAAAGCTTTGAAAGGCATCGCTTAGCCACGCATCGCACCAACCGTAAAAGGCGGAATCTACATCCGCGTGATAACGAGCCAGTTTTGTTTTGAGTTGCGTGCTGGGTGTTTCATAGGCGACCTTGCCTTGGCGGATCGCTTCAATTGTGATGTCCTCAATCATGATGTGCGGCGCAAGTGCAAGCACGCTGCGCACGCGGTCAGGATAAGTCGCGGCGTAAATCAGTGCAATGGTTGCGCCGTCGCTGTGCCCAAACAAAATCGGCGGATTGCGTTTGGCATCTATGCCTAGCGACTCAAATAACGCGGGTAAAAAATGAATGGCTTGTTGGTGCATAAAGTCGGCAGGCCAATGTTCATCAGCCTTGCGCGGCGTTGATTGTCCGTAACCCTTGCGAGAGAAGACGAGACCACGCAGGTTTAGCGCATCGCAAAACCGCTTGGGGAAATCGCGCCATAGCGCGACCGAGCCTAGCCCTTCGTGTAAAAAGACGACCAAAGGCGCGGCGTGCTGCGTGGGATTGATCCACAGGGTTTCGATTTCTGGACGTTGCATATGGAAACTCTTCAGCGTTTGCCAAGACTACGACTAAGCAAAATAACGGGAATAAGTCCGACTAGCACTAAAGCCAAGGCGGGTAGTGCCGCCTCACCTAGTCTCTCGTCACGAGCCAATTGGTAAGTGACGACAGCCAGGGTGTCAGAATTAAACGGACGCAACACCAGCGTGGCTGGCAGTTCTTTCATGACATCGACAAATACCAGCAGCGCAGCTGTGAGTACGGAGCGTTTGAGTAGCGGCGCATGCACGGTGCGCAATAACTCAAACTTGCTGGCACCCAGCATACGCGATGATTCATCGAAGCTTTTAGGAATGCGACTGTAGCCACTTTGTAAGGTTTGCACCGTTACGGCGTTAAATCGGACTAGGTACGCCCAGATTAGCCCTGCGCTAGTGGCTGTGAGCCAATAGCCAATGCGTAGTTCAGGAAATTTTTCTTGAAACCAAGCCAGCGGAAGTAGCAGCCCCACCACAATCACTGTGCCTGGGACGGCGTAGCCTAAAGAAGCCAATCGGGTGACGGTGGCGAGTGATTTGCTAGTGTAGATACGGTTTAAAAATACCAGAAGCAGACCGCATCCCACAGCCAAAAAAGCGGTGATAGCGGCAAGCCTAAGACTGTTGCCCGACCATTGAAAAAAGGCGGTCCAAGGCATGACGACATCTTGTGATTGGCTTTGCAGGCCTAGCGTGTAGAGCATGAGAAGTACTGGAATCACGAACCCCAGTAGCACGGGAATAGCACATAAGATTTGCGCCACAAAAGCGTGCGTTCCTTTTAGCTCTATGGCGGTGCTCTGCCCAGCGCTAGTGCGTGCGTCTTTAGTGGACGCAAAGCGAATTTTGGCTTGCGAGCTTTGCTCAATCTTTAGCAAAATAGCGACCACGATGAGCAGCACGGTTGCGAGCTGAGCAGCAGCTACGCGGTTGTCCATAGCTAGCCATGCTTTAAAAATACCCGCACTAAAAGTTTGCACTCCAAAGTAGCTGACCACGCCAAAATCAGCCAAAGTCTCCATTAGCGCTAAAGCTACGCCCGCCGCAATGGCGGGACGAGCTAAAGGAAGTGCGATACGGGTGATTCGCTCTCTCAGCGGCGAACCTAATAGCCGTGCCGCTTCCATGAGTTGTCCAGCGCGCTCTGACAAAGAGGTACGAACCAGCAGGTAGACATATGGGCTTAAGCAAAACGAAAAAACCAGCGCCGCTCCGCCAAGGCTACGAATCTCGGGCAAAAGCGCACCTTGCAGTCCAAAGCTACTGCGCATCCAAGTCTGCAACCCACCGCTAAATTGCAAAAAATCGGTATAAGCGTAGGCGACCACGTAGGCGGGCATGGCCATCGGAAGTAAGAATGCCCACTCAAAAATGGCGCGACCTCGAAAGTTAAAAAGTGTCACTAGCACAGCGCTTGATGTCCCCATCATGCCTGCCGTGATGGCGACCATTGCACAAAGCAGGGCTGTGTCGATAGCGTAGCTGGGCAGTACCGTTTGCCACATTTGCGCAAGGATTGGCGGGTTCATGCTACTACCGCTCAACATGTCTAGCCATGGCAGCATGAGCGCGATCAAAGGCAGGGCCAGTACGAGTGTGATGCCTGCCAGCACCACGATCATGCAGACTTTGCCGACAAGATGGGAAAAGCGATCGCCTCTTAAAATCATTTTCATGTATCTAGAAATTAAACAACTTGGCGTTCAGTACGGCAAAGCTGGAGATCACGTGCATCCTGCCGTTGCAGCGGTTGATTTGGGTCTGGCAGCAGGTGAAATTGGTGTCTTAATTGGGCCATCGGGTTGCGGAAAAACGACGCTGTTGCGTGCTATTGCTGGGTTGGAACGAGTGTCCTCGGGCAGTATAACCATCGCAAGCCGTGTGGTCAGTGACCTTCGGGCGCACGTTCCGCCAGAAGAGCGGCGCATTGGCATGGTGTTTCAAGACTATGCGCTCTTTCCTCATTTAGATGTGGCTAAAAATATTGGCTTTGGTTTGAGGCACTTAGATGCTGCGCAAAGAAAAGCTCGTGTTGTAGAGGTGTTGGAACTGGTCGGCCTGGTAGGGCAGCAACACCGCTATCCGCACGAGTTATCGGGCGGACAGCAGCAGCGTGTGGCCTTAGCCAGAGCCTTGGCACCTCAACCAACGTTACTGCTTTTGGATGAGCCTTTCTCAAATCTGGATGTTGAGCTTAGAGAGCGCCTCTCCCACGAAGTGCGGAGTATCTTGAAGGCGGAAGGAACCACCGCACTGTTTGTGACCCACGATCAGCTAGAAGCTTTTGCGATGGGTGATGTGATTGGTGTGATGCATCAAGGGCAATTGCACCAATGGGCGGATGCCTATACGCTTTATCACCGTCCCGCGACGCGGTTTGTGGCCGATTTTATTGGACACAGCGTTTTTGCGACCGCCAAAATTGAAAATCACATAGAGAATGGCACGTTGCACAAACACGTAGTCACGGCCCTTGGAGAGTTGCACGACATCAGTCCAAACGTTCTGGCTCGTTTGCCAATCGGTGAGTGCGATGTTTTGCTGCGTGCGGATGATATTGTTCATGATGATGCATCTTCTGTGCAGGCGCAAATCACCCGCAAAGCCTTTCGCGGTTCCGAGTTTCTCTACACACTCCAGCTAAAAACTGGGGAGATCGTTTTGGCGCATGTTCCTAGTCATCATGATCATCAGCTGGGTGAGTGGATTGGTATTCGTCCAGTGGTCGATCATGTCGTGACATTTCCAAAGCTGATTTAAAATTTGAGATAATGAGAATCATTCTCATTACTGCGTTACAATTGAACCTCATTAGTTTTTGTGTGAAGGTCAATCATCGTGAAGCATCCCCGTTCAACTCTTATCGGTAGCCTTTGTTTCGGTTTCATCATCTCATTTGCCGCAGTGGCGCAATCGAAGTCCGAGCCAGTCATCAATCTTTATTCCGCACGTCATTACTCGACAGACGAGGCGCTCTATAGCAATTTCACCAAAGCGACGGGCATCAAAATTAACCGTATTGATGCGGATGACGCAGGCATTTTGGTGCGTTTGAAGACGGAGGGCGCAAGTTCGCCCGCTGATGTTATCTTGCTGGTGGATGCAGCCCGTTTGTGGCGTGCCGATGTGGATGGCTTGTTCCAGTCCACTCAATCGGCGCTACTTGAGACCGCCATTCCTGCTCAGTACCGCGCCAAACAAACCACTGAAGGTGAAACTTGGTTTGGTTTTTCTACTAGAGCGCGTGTGGTGGTGTATGACAAATCCAAAGTCAAGCGCATGGATGTCGATACCTACGAAAAACTGGCCTCACCTGCAAACAAAGGTAAGTTTTGCGTTCGTAGCGGCTCGCATCCCTACAACCTCAGCTTGTTCGGCTCTGTGGTGGAGCATTTGGGTGATAAGGCGGGCGAAGAGTGGCTTGCTGGTTTAGTGGCCAATATGGCACGTAAGCCGCAAGGCGGCGATACCGATCAGATTAAAGCAGTGGCTTCAGGTGAGTGCGGTTTTGCCCTAACCAATACTTACTATATAGCGCGGTTGATGCGATCTACAAAACCTGAAGATATTGCGTTGTTTGAGCGTGTAGGCGTTGTTTTCCCCAATCAAAACACATCTGGCACGCACGTCAATATTGCTGGCGGGGCGGTTGCTAAATATGCGCCGAACAAAGCCAATGCGGTTAAATTTTTAGAGTATCTCGCCACCAAAGAAGCGCAAAACTATTTTGCAAACGGTAATAACGAGTGGCCCACCGTGGCGAGTGTGAAAGTGTCAAACCCTGCACTCTTGGCAATGTCAGGCCAGGCGGGCGGGGCGTTTAAGGCCGAGATTTTGCCGTTGTCTGTGATTGGTATGAATCAGGTCAAAGTGCAGCAAATGCTGGATCGCGTGGGGTTTAAGTGATTCCCAACTCGCAGCACCGATCAAATCGTCATCCAATTTATGAAAAGGTTGCGCAGGTTTTGGCGATGGCGCAGCGTGAGGGTGTGCAAAAGCTATCGGTTGTGACGCAAGCAACTCGTTAGTGCTTAGGTTAGGCAGGAAAAACGCCCGTAGACAAATAGCGATCCCCTCGGTCGCAGACCACAAACACGATGGTCGCGTTCTCTACGGTCGCGGCAATTTGCTGCGCCACCCAGCAAGCACCCGCAGCGGAGATACCCGCAAAAATACCTTCTTCGCGTGCCAAACGGCGGCACATCTCTTCGGCATCGGACTGCTTCACATACACCAATTCGTCTACGTTGCTGGGGTCATAAATTTTGGGTAGATACTCGGTTGGCCATTTGCGAATGCCAGGGATTTTGGAGCCTTCGGTCGGCTGCGCGCCAATGATGCGGATGGCAGGATTTTTTGATTTCAAAAACTGCGACACGCCTGTAATCGTGCCCGTCGTGCCCATAGCGCTGACAAAGTGCGTGATGCGTCCACTCGTTTGCTGCCAAATTTCGGGACCCGTGGTTTCAAAATGAATCCGCGGATTGTCTTTATTAGCGAACTGATCAAGGATCAAGCCCTTACCTTCGGCGACCATTTTGTCAGCCAGATCGCGTGCGCCCTCCATGCCAACGGCTTTGGGCGTGAGGATGACTTGTGAGCCAAACGCTTTCATGGTCTGCACGCGCTCAATGCTTGCGTCCTCGGGCATGATGAGCACCATCTTGTAGCCCTTCATGGCAGCCGCCATCGCCAGCGCAATGCCCGTGTTGCCTGATGTTGCTTCGATCAGCGTATCGCCAACTTTGATATCGCCGCGCTCTTCAGCTCGTGCAATCATCGACAGTGCAGGGCGATCTTTGACCGATCCAGCGGGATTATTGCCTTCTAGTTTTCCTAAGAGAACATTGCCGCGAGCCTTGTTTTGCGTGGCCTGCAAGCGTTGCAGCGCAACCAGCGGTGTGTTGCCAATCGTGTCGGCGATGGTGGGGTAGGTGTGGAGGGAGGTGGGCGTTGTCATGCGTATGAGTGTAGCGAATGGGAAAAATCAGATGTACGAAAAGCTCACAGCGATGATGGCATTAGGACAGGGCGATATGGGGTTGATCTTTCACAAGCAAGACATTGGCATCAACTTTGGGAACTCCTAGCGCCCTATGGCATAATCAGCGCCTCGTGCGCCTCGGTGGTGGAATTGGTAGACGCGCCGGACTCAAAATCCGGTACCGAAAGGTGTGACGGTTCGATTCCGTCCCGAGGCACCAATCATATGCAAAGGTCTCTTTATGGCAACCCCAAACTATTCGTTTATCAAACGCCAAAAAGACCTTGCCAAAAAAGCCAAAAAAGAAGAAAAAAAGCAAGCCAAGTTGCGCGGCGATGTGGTGAGCGACGGGGACGAAGCGAGTGACGTGGCTGACGTGGACTCGTCTGGCAACGGCGAAGTTACTGCGCTGACAAAAGCGCCAGTTCAGCCTGCGTAAGCCAGCGCCAAGCGCCTGCGGGCAAATCATCAGGTAGCTTCAAAGCGCCTATTTGCAAGCGATGCAAGCCTGCTACGCGATTCCCCACAGCTGCAATCATGCGCTTGACTTGGTGATACTTCCCCTCGGTTAGCGTCAGGCGCAAATGCGTCGCCTTGCCAAGCTCGCCCACCGCTTCGCAAGCCGCTGCCAGCACGGGTTTGGGCGAGTCGTCCAGCACCACACCATCTAATAAGCGCTTCATTTGTTGCTCGTCGATGGGATGCTTGGTCGTTACTTCGTAGACCTTGGGCGCATGGTGTTTGGGTGAGCTGAGTTTGTGGATGAGTGCGCCGTCGTCCGTCAAAATTAGCAAACCTGTCGTGTCTTGATCTAAGCGACCAATGGCTTGCACGCCTTGGATAGCGGACTTTTGCGGACGCAGCCGAAGCGGACTTGGGAGCAAGCTATAAATTGTCGGCCAGTGCGTGGCTTTGTGCGAGCACTCGTGCCCTGTGGGTTTGTGAAACATGATGTAGGCGCGAGCTGCATAAGGCCAAATCAAATCAGGCAGACCTGGCACGCCGCTCACTTTGAACTGCAAGCCTTCGGGCTCAAGCGCTAAATTCGAGTCGGTTACGATTTCTAACGAGGCATCGCCCACAAGCCCCTCGCTACTTGGCTTGGCGGGCTTGATGCTCACCAGCCCTTTCTGAATAAGGCCTGCGCAGACGCGGCGTGTGCCAAAACCTTGGCTAAATAAAATTTCTTGTAATTGAAGAGTTTGTGGCATGGCTATGATTCTAGGCATGACCACACACTCTCGCATTCCACACAGCGGCGTTTGGCCTGCGCTTCTCACGCCGCTAAACGCTGACCTCTCCATCGATATGGATTCATTTGCCAATCACACCAAAGCTTTGCTGAGTAAGGGCTGCACCGGCGTGACCCCATTTGGCACAACTGGCGAGGGGCCGTCGTTTTCGGTGGCGGAGCGCATCGCGGCCGTGGATGGTTTGATTGCACGCGGCGTGCCTGCTAACCGCATCTTGGTGTCGACCAGTTGCGCTGCACTGCCCGATGTGGTTACGCTCACGCGCCATGCAACCGAGGTGGGTGCGCACGGCTGCTTGATGCTGCCGCCGTTCTTTTTGAAGAATGTGCCCGAGCAAGGCGTGGTGGATAGCTATCGATTGGTGATAGATGCGGTCGCTGATTCGCGCCTCAAAATGGTGCTGTATCACTTGCCACAAATCACGCACGTCAACCTCACGCAGCGCGTGATTGATACGTTGCTGGCGCAGTACCCAAATACCTTTATTGGCATCAAAGACAGCAGCGGAAACTCGGTTGGTTCGCTTGCGTTTGCACACCACTCAAATGGAATGCAAGTTTGGGTTGGCAACGAGCCCGACCTGCGCACAATGGCGGCAGTGGGCAGCGCGGGCGCAGTCAGTGGCGTGGGGAACGTGATGCCCAAGCTGCTTGGGCGTTTGACTTCCAAATTTGATGCCAATGGCTACGATAAACAAGAAGCACAAAACGATTTAGCGCGGGTCAAAGCTTTTATCGACATTTTGAATCGCTTCAACATGACGGCAGCCTTCAAAGGCATCATGGCGATTAAAAATAATGATGCAAGCTGGCGGCGCGTTCGTCCGCCGCTGGTGAGTTTGAGCGACGCCGAATTTGACCGTTTGCAAGCCATGATGAAAATATTTTCTTTGGACGCAGCCCATGACTGATAAGGCTTGCAGCGTTACGCCTGACGTTATTTGTCTCGCTAGCTGGAACGCCGATCTGGTCTCCCGCGTGGCGCGTCCTATGGTGCGAGGCGAGACGCTCATGGCGCACTCGTTTGACATTCAACCTGGCGGCAAAGGCTCAAACGCGGCGGTAGCGGCCGCTCGGCAAGGCGCACAAGTTGGCCTGATTGCACGCATTGGTGATGATGATTTTGGTCGTATGGCGCTGTCACTGTGGCAACGCGAAGGCATTGATACACGGCACGCAGAGGTTGCCGCTAACGAGCGCAGCGGTGTCGCGCAAATATTGGTTTATGACGATGGCGACAACAGCATTGCGGTTGCCGTTGGAGCGGGCGCGGGTCTTGGCAAAGTCAATGTGGATAAGGCCTGCGAGATGATTCGCGCTGCTAAAGTTGTGATGTCATCGAACGAAGTGCCGCAAGCCGTCACGCTTGCCGCGTTCAAAATGGCACGCGCTGCTGGCGTGACCACCGTTCTTAATCCCGCGCCAGCGATGGATTTGCCTGATGAGCTGGTGGCACTGTGCGACGTTTTGACTCCCAATGAGTCGGAGGCAAAACTGTTGTTTGGCAAGAGCGTTCGCGCACTCGTTGTGACGCAAGGCGCGGCGGGCTGTGCGATTTATCAAAACGGAACACTTGTTCAAACCCTGACCGGCTGGGCGATGCAAGTGGTTGACACAATTGGCGCGGGCGATACATTTACGGGCGCTTTGGCGGCGGCGCTAGCCAGAGGCGAGCTGCTGCTGGACGCGGCAATTAGCGCCAACGCGGCGGCGGCATTGTCGGTGACGGGGCGCGGCGCGATAGCCGCGATGCCAACGCTGGCACAATCGCAAGCGCTTATGCAAAATCTTACAAAATCTAAATAAGGAGAACTTCACTATGACATTGCATCGACTATTTTTAGCCTTGGGTTTGACATCCGTGATGTCGCTAGCAGCCGCGCAGACCGTGCTGCGCGTGTCCACGCCCGCCGTGCCTGACGACTGGCACGCCAAGATGTGGACGGTGATGAAAGAAGAGCTAGACAAAACAGCGCCCAAGCAATTTGATATGCAAATCAATTTGAATGCATCGCTGTTTAAGCAAGGCGCAGAGCCTGCGGCGATGGCGCGTGGCAACTTGGAACTCTCCGCCATCTCGGCGCAAGACATTGCCAAGATCGTGCCCGAGTTTTCTATTTTTACAGCAGGCTATATCATCCGCGACCCCGATCATTTGCACAAAGTTCACACGGGTGCAATTGGCACAGAGATGGCAAAATTAGTCAGCGAAAAAATGGACGTCACGATTCTTGCGCCGCTCTATTTGGGCACACGCCAAGTCAATTTACGCGAAGCCAAAAACGTCAAAACACCCTCTGATTTAAAAGGCATCAAACTCAGAATGCCAGGCTCGAAAGAGTGGCTGTTTTTAGGCGAAGCATTGGGTGCAACGCCCACCCCGCTTGCCTTTGGCGAGGTTTATCTGGCACTTAAAACAGGCACGATTGATGGTCAAGATAACCCGCTGCCAACAGTCAAGTCCGCCAAGTTCTACGAAGTAACCAAGCAAATTGTGATGACCAGCCACTTGGTTGATGGTATTTTCATCTCCATCTCTAACAAGGCTTGGAACGCGCTGAGTAAAGAGCAACAAGCAAAGGTGAAAACCGCTGCCATCAACGCCGCCAAATACAACGATGTCAACCGCATCAAAGACGAAGCCGAGATGGTGACATTCTTTAAGTCGCAAGGTCTATCAGTCACTACGCCCGATGTAGCCGCGTTTAGAAGCGCCGTGCAAACCGCTTATCAAAAATCGGATATTTCGCAGACATGGCCTAAGGGGTTGCTTGAGCGTGTTAATGCGGTGAAGTAAACGTGTCTTTTTTGAATTGATTCCATCAACGAAAGAGGTTTATGGCTACAACGCAATTAAAGAAGTTAAGTATTAAAAAATTTCGCGCCTTATCAAATGTCGAGGTTGAGTTTGGCGAATCGATAACTGTTATTTGCGGGAAAAATGGAACATCTAAATCCTCCATTTTGGGATTAGCAGCTCAAATTTTTAGCTTTGAAAAAGACTACTTTAAAGACCAAGACTTGACTTATAGAACTATTACAGAGGGTCAATTTAAATCATTGCCGAAAGAGCACTTTCGAATGTCTAGCAAATTTGATACCCCTGGCTCAATGGATGTTAAGGTTGAGTTGTTTGATGGATATAGCGATACAGATGCTACAGCTGAGCTGGGTTTATCGAAGCGCGGGAAGGGCGCAAGGCCTGTCGTGAGGAAAAATAGCACTGCGTTAGCTGGCGAGAATGAAAGTCGAAACTTTACGCATCCAGTGATTCATTTGAGTCTTAAAAGGCTTTATCCAATTACTGAACGTAGTTACTCAACACGCCTATTTGCGTATTTGGAAAAGCATAAATCGGATTTCATAGGCCTGACTAATGAGTTATTGAATCGCGTGTCATCATCGGCCACTGGGACGGCAGGCACAATCTCTTCTGCTGTTGCTTATGGTGACAACTACGATCAAGACTCTGTCTCCGCAGGTGAAGATAACGCAGGGCAGATCATGCTCGCATTAATGTCCTTTCGTAAATTGCAGGCTGAATATGCAGATTACAAAGGCGGACTGTTGCTGATTGATGAGGCGGATGCTGGGTTGTTTCCTGCTGCTCAGCTTAAGCTAATCGACATCTTTAAGCGAGAGTGCCCGAAACTCAAATTGCAAGTGGTGATGACATCGCATTCGCCTACGCTGATTGAATACGTCCATAAGCAAAGTCAACAATTCCGCCGCCGATTTAAAACTATATATCTAAGTGATACGGATGGAAGGTTGGAGGTCAAACATGATGTGTCTTGGTTCCAAATTGACAATGACATTCATACAAAATCAATAAAGCCCGCACTTAGTCTTAGTATTGATTTGCCAACTATCAATGTTTACTTTGAAGATAACGAGGCATCGGATCTTTTTAAAGTATTGTTCAACCGACACCCAGCTAAGAAATATTTGAAGTTGCTTGAAGTATCTTTGGGATGCAAGAGCTATATTGATTTAGCTAAGAGAAAAATTGATGAATTTTCTTTAACCAGCATTATTTGCTTAGATGGCGATGTTGACTCTAAAGACATTAAAAACTTACCGTCTATCGTCACATTACCAGGTGCCTTACCACCTGATCAATTAATTTTTGAATATTTGTACAACTTACCTGCAAGCGATGCAATCTGGAAAAACAGCATCTCGTTTAATCGGCCAGTTTTCACCAAAACCGCTAGTGAGTTGATGTCACGGTTAGCAATACAAGGTAACACGGTTAATCTGATAAAGGTAATCAAAGCGGAAGAAAAAAGACTTCAGTCGCTGGATGAAAAGGATAAACCTAAAAAATCATTGAGAGACTTATTCAAGCAGTTCTATAAAAACGAAGAATTACAAAACTTCCTGAAAATCAAAAACAACGAGCAGAATCCATGGCGCTGCTGGGCTAGGGATAACTCGAACATTTGCGACGATTTTGTGAACCGCTTTATCCGTCAGTTAATGGTGGTCATGGAAAAAGGACATCATGTTGACAAAGCCAAGCTTTTAGTGCTTCAGCGAAAACCAATATCTGCCAAGCTGAAGAAACAGCGTGTGACTGCTTGAGGTATGTTTACCAATAAACTCTACACCCCACTTCGCTACCCTGGAGGCAAAGCGCAATTCGCCCCATTTATTGCACGATTGATGGAGCACAACGGTTTATTAGGCGGCCATTACCTAGAGCCTTATGCTGGCGGAGCTGGCGTTGCTTTGGATCTGCTTTTTCATGGTCGCGCAAGCCATGTTCACATCAATGATTTAGATCCTGCTGTAAATTCGTTTTGGGTAGCAGTTACGCAAAAAACGGATGCACTATTGCAGTTAGTGGATAAGACGCCAATCACAATGGCTGAGTGGTTTAAGTGGCGCGCAATTCTGCGTGGTGAAATTTCTGCGAATGTTCTGGAGCGAGGGTTCGCAACACTTTTTATGAATCGAACGAATCATTCGGGCATTTTGAAAGGTGGCGTTATTGGTGGCAAAGAGCAGTCTGGTGCATACAAGTTAGATGCTCGATTTAAAAAAGATGTGATTGCTGCACGGATACAGAAAATTGCACATTACAGTAAAGACATTACCGTGCATTGTGAAGATGCTTTGCAATTGCTCAAAAACTGCGAACAATTTTTGCCTAAAAAATCTTTGATTTACCTCGATCCGCCTTACTACGTTAAAGGCAAAGGTTTGTATCGTAACTACTATGAACATGATGACCATGTTGCGATTGCTCAAGTTTTGCAATCTAAAAATTTTAAAAAACCTTGGGTTGTTTCTTATGACAACACGAGTGAGATACGAGAGATGTACCAATTGAGCAAAGGGTTGAGTTACGGTTTGAATTACACCGCACAAAAGCGCTATGTAGGTAACGAAGCTATGTTTTTCAGTAAACAGTTGAAAGTACCAGAAGAGTTAATTCCACAGGTTGAGTTAGTGGCTTAGGGTCAAAATGAATCATAAAAATCAACGCATGATGCAATTCGCAAGCTCCACAGCTAATGCCATTGGCGTAACTCTTTTTTCAACGCTATTTCTCACCTTCATCATCCAAATCATCGCGCGGTTTGCCTTCAATCACCCGCTGGCTTGGACGGACGAGTTGGCTGTGGTGCTCTATATCTGGATGGTGCTGTGGTGCGCGGCGTTTGTGGTGCGCGACCGCGAGCACGTGATGTTTGATCTGGCGTACAACGCCGCGTCGCCGCTGGTGCAGCGCGGCATGAGGCTTGTCGGCAGCCTTGCCCTTGCAGGCCTTATTGGATATGGCTTGGCAGGCAATTGGGATTACATCTGGTTTATGCGGCGCGAGCGCACGCCTGTGCTGGATATTTCTTTTCTGTGGGTGTTTGTTCCGTTTATGTTTTTGCTGGTGAGTTTGGTGGTGAGGAATGTGTCGGGTGTTTGGCGTGCCCTTCGACAAGCTCAGGGCGAACGGCTGGTGAATCAGGACGAGCGGCTGGTGAATCAGGGCGAACGGATGGTGAATCAGGACGGGCGGCTGGTGAATCAGGACGGACGGATGACTGATCTGGCTGAACGGAGTGCGGTATGAGTCACGCACTTTTATTGATGTTCGTCATTCTTGCGAGTGGCATGGTGATCCGCGTACCGATTGCTTTTTCTATGCTGGCGGGCGGCATGGCGTATCTCATCTTCAAAGGTCAAGACCTTGGACTTGCCGCCGAGCAAATCTTGAATGGGCTCTACAACGGCTATGTTCTGCTCGCCGTGCCGCTTTTTATTTTTGCTGCCAACGTGATGAACGCGGGCACGATTTCCGAGCGGCTATTTGATTTTGCCAAGGTGCTGGTCGGGCGCTGGCGTGGTGGCTTGGCGCAGGTTGATATTTTGGTCAGTGTGATTTTTTCTGGCATGAGCGGTAGCGCTATTGCTGACGCGGCAGGGCCTGGACTCGTCACGATTAAAGAGATGCTCAAAAAACCCGAGTACACGCCCGGCTTTGCGGGCGCGGTGGTGGTAGCTTCGGCGACGATTGGCCCGATCATTCCGCCGTCGATCCCGATGGTGATTTATGCGCTGGTCTCGGGCACTTCCGTTGGCGCGCTGTTTTTAGGCGGTGTGATGCCTGGACTGCTCATGGCGGTGTTCATGATGATGGGGGTGCACTGGGTCGCAGTGAAGCGCAATATGCCGCGCGACACATCGGTGAAGTGGGCGGATGTACCGTCTATCGTGATGCGCGGGCTATTGCCCCTGTCCTTGCCTGTTGTGCTGCTCACGGGCATTTACACGGGTGCATTTACACCGACCGAAGCGGCTGCCGTAGCGGCGCTGCACGCACTGGTGCTGGCAGGCATTGTGTACCGTGCGCTGGATTGGAGGGGCTTGTTTGCGGTCACGTTAGAGTCCGCGCGTGCCAGCACCGTGGTCACGCTGATCATCGCGTCCGCCTATTTGATGAACTATGTGTTTACCGCTGAAGGTGTGCCGCAAGTCATGGCGGCGTGGGTTGGCAGCATGGGTTT
The DNA here is from genome assembly GCA_030054145.1 of Cytophagales bacterium. GTDB lineage: Bacteria > Pseudomonadota > Gammaproteobacteria > Burkholderiales > Burkholderiaceae_C > JASGCK01. Next base: position 254,517 of record JASGCK010000002.1, on the reverse strand, counting down.
GACGCAGGTTCAGTTCTTGTTGTTAGTCAACGTGATGATGCTGGTGCTGGGTTGCTTTTTAGACGTGTCGGTGATCTTGCTCGTCTTTGTTCCGATGCTGATTCCTGCCGCCAAAATGCTGGGCGTTGATCTCGTTCACTTCGGCGTGGTGGCGGTGGTCAACATGATGATCGGCATGATTCACCCGCCCTTTGGCATGCTCTTGTTTGTCACCAACGCACTCACAGGCATTCCACTCAAAGACATGATCCGCGAGGGCTGGCTCTTTGTCGGCATCTTGATCGCGGCACTGATGCTGTTTACCTTCGTGCCGCAAATCGTGCTGTGGTTGCCGCAGTCGATGGGGTACAAAACGATTTAGAGAATCGTTAAGACAATCCCAGCAACCGAACGGCATTACCTTTCAAAATCCCCGGCATGACTTCGGGTTTGAAGCCTGCTTCTTGAAAATCTGCCATCCAGCGCTCGGGGGTGATGAGTGGGTAGTCTGAACCAAACAGCACGCGGTCTTTGAGTAGGGTGTTGGCGTAGTGGACGAGCTGCTTGGGGAAGTATTTAGGGCTCCAGCCCGACAGATCAATCCACACATTCGGTTTGTGCGTTGCCACCGACAGCGCTTCGTCTTGCCACGGGAAGCTGGGGTGCGCCATTACGATTTGCATATCGGGGAAGTCCACTGCTACGTCGTCTAGGTGCATGGGGTTAGAGAACTCTAGCCGCAGCCCGCCGCCGCAGCGCATCCCCGAGCCAATGCCGCTGTGACCCGTGTGGAATATGGCGGGCAGCTTGTACTCGTTAATGACTTCGTAGATCGGCCACGCCATCTTGTCGTAGGGGTGAAAGTGCTGCACCGTGGGGTGAAATTTAAAGCCCTTTACGCCGTGCTCTTCAATTAACTTGCGGGCTTCGCGTGCGCCCATTTTTCCTTTGTGCGGGTCAATGCTGGCAAAGCACATCATCATGTCGGAGTTGGCTTTGGCTGCCTCGGCAATCTCTTCGTTGGGAATGCGCCTTCTGCCCATTTTGGATTCGGCATCAACCGTAAACATCACGAGACCAATTTTGCGTTCGCGGTAGTAGGCAATCGTCTCCGCAATGGTGGGGCGGCGCGAGTTTTTGAAGTACTTGTCCGCCGCGCGGTCGTATTCTTCGCCGTAAGCGTCAAAGGGGTTCCAGCACGAAACTTCGGCGTGGGTGTGGATGTCGATGGCGATGAGGTTTTTGTGATCCATGGTGTTTGAGGTTTGTTGGGTGTTTACCGTACAGTTTTGTTAATCATAAATTCACCAAAGAACGTGGCGAGCGTATCGGCGCTATCCAGTGGCAAAACCTGCGCAATGTATTGATCGGGGCGCACCACTACCAAGCAGCCTTGCTGTTGATTGATGCCGCGCATGGCATAGATGTTGTGGCGTTCATGAGTGATGGCGCAAAACGCTTTTTCGTAATCACGTAGTCCGTATTTGCCTTTGTGGGGGAACAGTAGCTCGGGCAGGGACGTTATCGCAAGCTGGTGATGGCTTTGCTGGAAGACGGCTCGCACATCAAACACGGCATCCACGTCCGCACCTTGTGGCGTAAAGCGTTTGATGGGTGATTGGGGCGATTCGCTCAGGTAGCGGCACAATTTGCCAAGCGGTGAGATGGCGGCGGCTAAATCGCCAGCACCTGCGAATGCGATCAAGCGCCAGCGTCCATCTGCGGCCAGCGTTTCGCCTAGTTGCATTTGTTTGCCATCGCCTACCCGAATAACGGGCGCGGAGTGAAAGCGCGTACCAATTTGGAAGCCTTTTGCCAGGTCTTGGTGCGCGGCCTTGCCCGTCAGCAGCGCGGGTTGGTAGTGCGTGGCCGTGCCTGCGGTGTAGCGCCCGTGCTCTACAAAATAGCGCTGCACCTGCGCGGGGTCGGTGCTGGTGCTGAGCATGGCCGCCCACTCGCGGTCAAAATCGATGAGTTGTTTGGCAACGGCTTGTCGCTCGGCAGAGTACGTGTGCAAAAGGCTTGCGGGACTGCGCCCTTGCAATACCGCCGCCAGCTTCCAACCAAGATTGAACGCGTCTTGCATCGAGACATTCATGCCTTGCCCTGCTTTGGGGCTGTGGGTGTGGCAGGCATCGCCTGCAATAAAGATACGCGGTAGGTGTGCATCCTGCGCGGGCGGCACATCGTCAAAGCGATCGGTGAGGCGTTGCCCAATTTCATAGACCGACCACCAGGCCACTTCTTTCACGTCCAAAGTATAGGGATGGAAGATGCGCTTGGCGGCGGCAATTAATTGTTCAATGGTGATGTTGCGACCTGCGACGCGCTCGTTGGCCGCGAGCTTGTCCATCTCTACATAAATGCGCACCATGTAGCCGCCTTCGCGTGGAATCAAAACAATGCTGCCTTCGCTGGCGGATTGAATCAGTGACTTAAAACGGATGTCGGGAAAGTCGGTAACGGCGAGCACATCCATCACGCCCCAAGCATGATTGGCGGAGTCGCCCTTGAGCGCAAGCCCCATGGATTGGCGCACTGCGCTTCGCGCACCGTCGCAACCCACGACGTACTTGGCACGGATGCTCTCGCCGCCCTCAAAGCTAGCGGTGACGATCTCGTCAGCACCGCGCACAAGCTGGCTTAATTTGCGGTTGTAGTACGGAGTCAAACGCGAAGCCGACTGTTTCATGACATCCAAATAAAAATCGTGCACACGTGCTTGGTTCAAAATGACGTGCGGCATATGCGAGAGACCTTCCTCCACATCTTGCACACGCCCGCTGCGTGTAATGTGCGCGGGATTGTTCGCATCGGGTTTCCAAAAGGTGGTTTCGTTGACCCAATAGGACTCTTTCAGTACGCGCTCAGCAAAACCAAATGCTTCAAACATCTCCATCGTGCGGCAAGCCACGCCGTCGGCTTGACCGAGTTGCAATGGCCCCGATTTTTGCTCCACGATGACCGTTTTGATAGCAGGGAATGCCGCTAGTTGCGCAGCCAGCGTCAAGCCCGCAGGGCCGCAGCCGACAATCAAAACATCGGCATGAGTGGGCAATGCGCCCTCAACAAATGTGGGGTTACCTGTGCGAAATCCGTTGACGTGAAATTGCATATTGCTTTGCTCTTAGGCATCCTTTTTGTTGCTTGTGCGCTTTATTTTATGAAGGTGACACCGCGAGAGCTGCAAGCCAGTGCATCCCGCCATAATGACGTTTGTATTTATTAAAAACCACAAAGGATCTGTTTATGAACTGGGACTACTCTGCCAAAACACAAGAATTACTGGCTCGGTTACAAGCCTTTTTTGATGCGCATATTTACCCAAACGAAGAGCGCTATTACAAAGAGATGGCGGTCTTTCGTGCCGCAGGTAACGCATGGCAAACGCCTGCGCTGATTGAAGAGCTCAAGCCCAAGGCACGCGCGGCGGGGCTTTGGAATATGTTTTTGCCCCACGCCTACAAAGGCAACGGCGGTATCTCTAACCTTGACTACGCGCCGCTGTGCGAACTGATGGGGAAAGTTGTGTGGTCGGGCGAGGTCTTCAATTGCTCTGCACCTGATACGGGCAATATGGAGACCATCTCCAAATACGGCACGGACGAGCAAAAAAAGCAGTGGTTAGAGCCACTGCTTGCGGGCGAGATTCGCTCTGCTTTTTTAATGACTGAGCCAGCGGTTGCGTCGTCCGATGCCACCAATATTCAGTGCGCCATCAAGCGCGATGGCGATGATTACGTCATCAATGGTCGCAAGTGGTTTAGCTCAGGTGCGGGTAGCCCGCATTGCAAAATTTTTATTGTGATGGGCAAAACCGATCCCGATGCACCGCGCCACTCCCAGCAGTCCATGATTTTGGTGCCGCGCAATAGCAAAGGCGTGACAGTGCTACGCCATCAAACTATTTTTGGCTACGACGATGCGCCTCATGGCCACATGGAAATCGTGCTGGAGAACGTGCGCGTGCCCGCGTCTAATATTTTGCTGGGCGAAGGCCGTGGCTTTGAAATCGCGCAAGGGCGCTTAGGGCCTGGACGTATTCACCACTGTATGCGCTCCATTGGCGCGGCAGAGCGTGCGCTGGAGATGATGTGCGACCGCTTGATGGCACGTACCGCATTTGGCAAAAAGCTATCCGAGCAAGGTGTGTGGCACGAGCGCATTGCCGAGTCGCGCTGCATGATTGACCAAGCGCGTTTGCTCACACTCAACGCATCGCGCATGATGGATGTGGCAGGTAACAAAGCTGCGCAAGCTGAAATCGCCATGATTAAAGTGGTTGCGCCAAACGTGTCCACCAAAATTATTGATTGGGCGATTCAAGCGCACGGCGGCGCAGGTCTCACGCAAGATTTCTGGTTGGCTGAGGCGTATGCACATCAGCGCACACTGCGCTTTGCCGATGGTCCAGATGAAGTCCACCGCAACGCGATTGCCAAGCTTGAGCTGGGTAAGCGCGGGATGAAAAAAGCTTAAAGCAGAAAAATAAAAGGTAACTATGTTCAGTCACGTCATGGTCGGGGTCAGTGATCTAGAGGCTTCTAAAAAATTCTACGATGCGCTGTTGGGTACGCTGGGCATTGCGCCTGGCGTGGCGAATAGAAACCGCTATTTTTATCGCAGCCCCACGGGCACATTCGGAATTTCAACACCAATCAATGGTCAACCCGCAACCTACGGAAACGGCAGCACGATTGGTTTTGCGGTCAGCTCGCCCGAGCAAGGCGACGCTTGGCATTTGGCAGGTATTGCCAATGGCGGCGTGACCTGCGAGGACCCGCCAGGTTTTCGCGCAGGGCCACCGCCTATTTATCTCGCGTATTTGCGCGACCCCGATGGCAACAAACTTTGCGCACTTTATCGGCCGCCAAAAGCAGCTTAAGTGTCATTCCCGTGAAGGCGCGAATCCACGGCATCTATTGATCTGATAACGCTGCCATTGCGCGGGTGATTTTTACCGTCTCCACACTCACTGTCGTTACGCGTTTGAGCAAGTCGATGACGGGGGTTTTATAGTCGGCAAAACGGTAGGTATCGAACTTCGCGCGGATGGTCGGGTCTTTGGGCTTCTTCTCTTTGTACTGATCCAGCACCCATTCCAAGGCGCTGCGATTGCCAAGCTTGTAAGCCCAAGCTGCAGGCGGCACGCCAGACAGGGTGGTCTCGGAGTCAAGCTGGATAAGGCCTGCAGCGGGATTGGCTTTCAAAACCACCTTTGGTTGTAAGTCAGCGGCACGCACGCGCTCGTCGGGCGTGTTCATTTGTTTCAGCTTAAACGGCGCAACGGCTTCATAGCCAATGTGAAGCTGCATCAACGCCTCGCCCCAAGCCGCCCATTGCCAAAAATCGACATAAAACGGAATGCGCGGAAACTCACGCTTCAAATTCAGCGCGTACTTTTCGCGGTAGGCTGGGTTGTGCAGCACGGCGTAGCAGTAGTGAAAGATCGCCTTTTTCGTGATCGGTTTTTTATCCGTTCGGGCTGAGCCTGCTCTCGCCGCTTGGTAATGATTTTTGAATTGCTTTAACCCCCAGTCGGTGATGTTGTCGGAGGTCACCAAATCTGCGTTTTGAGTTTGGTTGGGGACACCGTAAGTTTTTTCTAAAAAATCGAGTCCGAACGGCGCTGTTGTCGCTAGTGCATGAAACGACTTGCTGGAGTTGGGACCTGTAAAACAAATGGATTTATTACCAGGTGGAAAATGAGGCATCCAACTAGCGCGATCAACCAGCAGGTTAGATTGATAAATGTATTGGCGAACATACGGTCTGTAAGCTTCTGTACCAATGAGTTTTGAATCAAACTCTTCAATAAGACGACGTTCTGCTTTTCGTTTTAGGTCTCGTGACCATTTGATGCGAGTCGTGTAGTCTGCTTGGTAGCCAAGGCAAGTTTTATATACATCTAAAAAGTACGCCACTTTGCCTGCCAATGTGTCTGCCGATGGATCAATGACCCATTCGTCTCGATTGGTTGAAACACCCAGTGCAAACTTCTTGAAAATCGCACGCTCTTTGGAGGCGCTCATGGCCGCCTTGGTTTGTTTATTAATTAGCGGAATAAACGTCTCAAAGTCGTTATCGGTAATGTTCAGCCAGTTATGCGTTTTGTCGGGTTCTACCCTTGTGAAAGCCATACTGCGTAAGGTCTGGCTGGAGACAACGCTTAATTTTTCTTCGGCTGTTTCCATTTCGGGGCGGCGCACGTAATGGATTTTGGCGGTCTTGCCTTTATCGGCGTTTGAGCGCTTAACCATGAAGCTAATCGCCACGCCTGTTTGGATGCCAAATACGTTGTGTTTTGTGCCACTGAGTTTTGGATTGGCACGCACGTCGCCGCCTAAATCAACGACGTAGATGTCGCTGTATTCCGTTGCTACGGTTTTGCGAAAGCCATCGAACGTGCGGCTCTCGATAAAGCTGCGATTGGTGACGAACGCCAGCACCCCATCGTCGCCTAGTCGATCACTAGCCCACCTAAAGAAGCGGGCGTACATATCGTAGAGTTTGGTTTTTTGCGCGGTTGATTCCGCTATATACGTTTGCTTGATGCGTGCATCAATGCTGGGGTATTCACGGTTTTTGTTGTTGTCGTTTTCGTTGGCTTGGTTGGCGTTGTAGGGCGGATTGCCAATCACGACGCTGATCTTTTTGGTGTTTTGCCGTTTGATACGCGCCACGTTTTCTTGGCTAACCGAGCCAAAGAGTTCCGACGTTGTTCCCTTGGCCTGTGTGTGCAGCCCGACGTTATCCAGCGTATCGACAAAGCACAGGTTGGGAAACTCGTCGTACTGTCCCGTAATGGCTGCATAGGTCGCTTCGATGTTGAGGTTGGCCACGTAGTAGGGCAGGATGGCGACTTCGTTGGCGTGCAGTTCGTTTTTGTATTTGTGCGCCAGTTTGGTGGGCTGACCGCGAAAGTGCTCAAGTAGCTCGCAAATGAAGGTGCCTGTGCCTGTTGCGGGGTCGAGAATTTCGACGTTTTTATCAATTAGGTTTTTGCCAAAGTGCGTCTCGCACAGCCAGTCCGCGCCGTCAATCATGAAGCGGACGATCTCGTTTGGCGTATAGACCACGCCCAAGCGGTCGGCGGCCTTGGCGTTGTAGACCTTGTAAAAGTTTTCGTAAATGACTTTTAAGAAGGTTTGTTTTTCGCTATGGCTAGAAATTTGCGCCGCAGCGGCGCGGATCGCAGCGTAGTAAGTCTCTAGACTTTTGAGCGTTTGCTTCTTAAGCGAGCCCGTAAAAAACACATTCTCTAGGGCGTAGAGTTCTTTGGCGACGTTGTTCTCGCGATGGAAATCGCTGTCAAACACTTTGCTAAAAATCTCTTCGGTCAGGATGTGTTGAATCAACATTTCGCGCACATCAGCGCTTGTCAAAATGGGATTGATCGCTTCCTGCGCATGTTCTAAAAACTGTGTAGCAGCATCGCTGTAAGCCTTATTGGACGAGGCCTGCAGGTCAATCATCTCGCGCAGCCCTTGCAGTACGGCGGGTAGGTCAGTCTTGAATTGCTCTACGGCGGCTCGGAAGTCAGCTATTTCAACGCGCTCGAAGCCAAAGAAGAGCTTGAGCAGCTTGAACAGCGCTTGGGTGTCGGTCATAGCGCAGCGCAGCACCTCGGCGTGGTTTTGCCACAGTACGGCGGTGATGTCGTCGCTAAAAATGATGTTGTCTTTTGGATAGCCGCGCTTGAACTTTTTTTCAATTTCCTCGTCTAGTTTGTCATCCGCGTCTTTGGCTTCCCAGTAACCCAGCGGCATTCGCAGTTCGTGCAGTAGCGCGCCGTCTAGCGCGATGCTGTTTTTGGCAGCTGTTTTTTGTGGGTACTCGGCAATAAATACTAATTTCTCTGATTTCCCCCAGTTTTTGAGCAAATCTTTAAAAGCTTCCCGAACAATGGTTTCGCGGTTGCTGCCACTGATTTTTTTAATCAGATCGAGTTGCTTGAGATAGTCGTTAATTAGAAGTTGGCTCATGCCGTAATTAAACACGAAGTCAAATCTTTGGGTCGTTTCATGTGGTGCTGCTTGGTGCTCTCTTCTTCCATTAAACTTACCTATTGAGGTGTTAGATTAAATTAAGTTTACTTATTGATGATGTATCCTCATAATCCGCTTCGTCAAGCTTCAAAGATGTTCGTGTGGCGCTTTGAGGGCTCGATTTTTATTCAACAAACCTAAGGAGAGAGATATGTCAGCTGAAGCAAAATGCCCGTTTGCACATAAAGTGACTGGGGGAACATCGAGTCGCGATTGGTGGCCGAACCAACTTCCATTGGAGGTGCTTCACCAGCACTCACCTCAGTCTAACCCTATGGGGGAAAACTTCGATTATGAAAAAGAGTTCAATAGCCTGGACTATCCAGCGCTTAAAAAGGACTTGACTTTGCTGATGACGGATTCGCAAGATTGGTGGCCTGCCGACTGGGGTCATTATGGTGGCTTGATGATCCGCATGGCGTGGCATGCGGCGGGAACTTATCGTACGGCGGATGGTCGCGGCGGTGCAGGAACGGGTAATCAACGCTTTGCTCCTCTGAATAGTTGGCCCGACAACGGGAACTTGGATAAGGCGCGTCGCCTGTTATGGCCGATCAAACAGAAATACGGGCGCAAAATTTCATGGGCTGACCTGTTCATTTTGACTGGTAACGTCGCGTTGGAGTCTATGGGATTTAAGACGCTGGGCTTTGCTGGTGGTCGTCAAGACATTTGGGAGCCAGAGAAAGATATTTATTGGGGAAGTGAAAAAACTTGGTTGGGTGACAACCGTTACTCAGGCAATCGCCAGCTTGAAACGCCGCTCGCTGCGGTGCAAATGGGGTTAATTTATGTTAATCCAGAGGGACCTAATGGCAAGCCAGACCCAGTGGCTTCGGGGCATGATGTTCGCGAAACGTTTGCGCGAATGTCGATGAATGATGAAGAAACCGTAGCTTTAATTGCGGGCGGTCATACTTTTGGCAAAGCTCATGGTGCAGGTGATCCAAAATTAGTAGGTCCTGAGCCCGAGGGCGCGCCCATTGAGGAGCAGGGCTTAGGATGGAAAAATAGTTTTGGCAGCGGCAAAGGTGTCCATACGACTACCAGCGGCGTAGAGGGGGCTTGGAAGCCAAACCCCACGAAATGGGATAACGGCTATTTCGATATGCTGTTTGGCTATGAGTGGGAGTTGACCAAAAGCCCAGCTGGCGCTCAGCAATGGACACCTAAGAATTGCAAGCCAGAGCACATGATTCCAGATGCGCATGATCAGTCGAAAAAGCATCCGCCAATGATGACTACCGCTGATATGTCGCTGCGTATGGATGCGGCATACGAGAAAATTTCTCGGCGCTTCCACCAAAACCCGAAAGAATTTGCCGATGCCTTTGCCCGTGCTTGGTTTAAGCTGACGCATCGCGACATGGGTCCAAGCACTCGTTATCTTGGACCAGAAACACCATCTGAGGCGCTTATTTGGCAAGATCCGATTCCTTCGGTAGATCATGCTTTGATCAACGATCAAGATATTGCCGCGCTCAAAGCGACTGTTTTATCCTCTGGGCTATCGGTCTCTGAATTAGTTTCAACGGCTTGGGCATCGGCTTCGACTTTTCGTGGCTCCGACAAGCGCGGCGGCGCCAACGGTGCGCGTATTCGTCTTGCTCCGCAAAAAGACTGGGAGGTTAACCAGCCCAAACAGCTCGCAAAAGTGCTCGACAAGCTGGAGAGCATTCAACAACAATTTAATAAGGCTGGTAAAAAAGTCTCATTGGCTGACTTAATTGTGTTGGCTGGATGCGCAGGGGTTGAGCAGGCAGCTAACAATGCGGGACATAAGATAACTGTTCCTTTTGCACCAGGTCGCATGGATGCGACGCAGGCTCAAACCGACGTGGCCTCCTTTGCTGTACTGGAACCCATTGCGGACGGTTTCCGTAATTATCAGAAAAAAGAACTCACCGTTCCTGCTGAGTTTCTGCTACTGGATAAGGCGCAATTGTTGAAGTTGACGGCCCCAGAGATGACGGTTTTAGTGGGGGGAATGCGCGCGCTAAATACCAACGTTGGGCAGGCGCAAACGGGCGTATTGACTCAGCGCCCCGAAGCACTGACCAATGACTTCTTTATCAATCTACTTGATATTCGAACCAGTTGGAAGCCGACAACCGAGAGCGCCGAGATGTTCGAAGGAGTTGATCGCGCATCGGGCAAACGTAAATGGATAGGATCTCGCACTGATTTGGTCTTTGGATCAAACTCTCAGTTGCGTGCATTAGCAGAGGTGTATGCGACCTCAGATGCGCAGGAGCGTTTCATCAAAGACTTCGTGGCAGCGTGGTGTAAGGTCATGAATCTAGATCGCTTTGATTTGCAAAAATCTCAGCGCTAAAGATAGGGATAGCTTAGCGCGCAAAGCAGTCCTTGGCGCTAGTTGGCAAGCAAAACCAGCTAGCGCTTAGTTCGCCAAAAACGCCTCAATCATCTCAGCCAACACCTCGGGCTGATCGTGGTGCATCATGTGCCCAGCATCTAGCACGGTTTTGATGGTGCAATTGGGAACGCTTTTTAAGCGCTCGTGGTATTCGGCTAGCGAATATCTACCGCTCCACCATTTATCCATTTCGTTGTCTGCCGCCTCTACAGCTAACGTGGGGGCGGTGATCTGTTTGTAGAGCGACAACGCTTCATCGACTTGGTAGAGGTTGGCATTGACGACTTTGTGCGCTGCGTCGCCCAAGATGCGCCACTGACCATCTGCGCCAACGTTTGCCCAGTGCCGTGCTAGCCACTGTGCTTTGTCCTCTGGCAAGCGTTGGTTGGTTTTCATCAAGCGCCTTGCCACGCCATCTGCGCTGCTGTAGGCGGTTAGATCAAGCTGGCCTTTGTTCATTTTTTTAAGCTCGTTCATCCATTGCGCGTAGCGCTTGCCTGCGTCTTCGGGTTTGGTTCTTGCCATGCCAAAGCCCTCCAGGTTAATGAGTTTGTGGATGCGCTCTGGCTTGATGCCCGAGTACAGCATGGCAACGTTGCCGCCCAAACTGTGACCGAGTAGATCGACTTGTTTGCAGTCGTCGGTCTCCAGCCAATCAAGCAAGAAATCAAGATCAGCCAAGTAGTCAGGAATCCAATAGTTGTCGGTGCTGGGTACAGCGGTTTTGCCATACCCGCGCCAGTCGGGGGCGACGATGTAGCGATCTTGCTTGAGGCAATCGACAACAAACTGAAATGACGCGGACACATCCATCCAGCCGTGTACCATGACGAGTGGGCGCTCGTTTGGTTGGCGTGTACCCCACGTGCGCACGTGGTACTGCAAGTTGCGAATGGGAACAAATTGGCTTGTAGAATTTTCGATAGCTTGATACATTCACTCATCATAATGAAACGAAACTCAAAAATTGACAACTACGTCACCTTGCATCAGGGGTTTCGTTGGCACGTGCCCAAGTATTTCAACATCGCAGAGGTGTGCTCGCGCCGCTGGGCAGCAGCAAAGGACTCTTCGCAGCGCATCGCTGTGATTGAGCACGGCGGTGAACAATTTAGTTATGCGCAATTACAAAGATGTGCCAATCAGCTCTCGAATGCGCTGGTGGCGCAGGGTATCCAGCAAGGTGATCGCGTGGGGATTGTGCTCTCGCAAGGGTTTGCGTGCGCGGTGGCTTACATGGCGTGTTTTCAGTTGGGTGCAATTGCCATGCCACTGTCCAAATTGTTTGGTGAAGATGCTGTCGCCTTTCGCATGAAAGATAGCGGCGCAGCCGTCAAGATTGAGCGCGTGGACTTTGCGGCATTGGGTGCTTTTTCAACCGAATTTAAAAGCGTTAAAACGCAGGCGGATGCTGCTGCGCTCTTGATTTACACCAGCGGCACAACGGGCGACCCGAAAGGGGCGCTGATTCCGCATCGTGCTTTGATTGGTAATTTGACGGGGTTTGTGTGCAGCCAAAATTGGTTTGGGTTTTCTACCATTCGTCCTGAGCTTGCCCAAGGGTTTGTGCGCAGGGCTTCGACCAGCTCAGCACGAACGGCAGCGCTCCCAACTGGTTCTGATGCCATTTTTTGGTCACCCGCCGATTGGGCTTGGACGGGCGGCTTGATGGACGCGCTGTTGCCATCACTTTATTTTGGACGCCCCATCGTGGCGTATGCGGGGCGCTTTAGCGCAGAGAGTGCTTTTGAGATTTTGCAAACGAACCAAGTGACGCATACGTTTCTTTTTCCTACTGCACTCAAAGCCATGATGAAAGCCGTTCCCCATCCTAAAAGCCAATACCAGCTTGGCCTGCGGGCGATCATGAGTGCAGGCGAGGCCGTGGGTGATGCGGTGTTTGCGTATTGCCAACATGAACTGGACGTGACGTTGAACGAGATGTTTGGACAAACCGAAATCAACTACATCGTGGGCAATTGCGCCATGAATGGCCAGGCATCTAACGTGGGCTGGCCTGCGCGTGCAGGCAGCATGGGACGTGCGTATCCAGGTCACCGCGTGGCTGTGATTGATGATGAAGGTAAGCCTTGTCCAGTGGGGGTTGCAGGCGATGTGGCGGTGAATCGATTGGACCGTCACGGTAAATTAGATCCGATTTTTTTCCTTGGCTATTGGAATAACCCACTGGCAACGGCGAAAAAATATACGCAGAAAAATAAGACGGGTTGGTGCCGCACGGGCGATATGGCGAGCATGGACGCGGACGGCTATCTTTGGTATCAGGGGCGATCAGACGATATGTTTAAGGCGGCGGGCTATCGCATTGGCCCGTCAGAAGTTGAGAATTGTTTGGTCAAGCACCCAGCGGTTGCCAACGCAGCTGTTGTGCCCAAACCCGATGCCGAGCGCGGCGCGTTGGTCAAGGCCTATGTGGTGCTCACGGCAGGCTATGGCCCCAGCGAGACCTTGATTGCTGAGTTGCAACTGCACGTGCGAGGCCAGCTTGCGCCGTATGAATACCCTAAAGAAATTGAGTTTATAGATGCGCTGCCGATGACGACTACGGGTAAAGTACAGCGGCGTGTGCTTAGGTTACAAGAAGAGGCGAGATGCAAAGCTAACAGCGGTTTGCAGATAAACATCACCTCGCCACTGCAATAAGTTTTCTTTTTTTTGATTTCAAATTCACCATGAAAAACATACAACTAGGGTCTTCCGATCTTCACGTTAAACCGATTTGCCTTGGCACCATGACTTTTGGTGCGCAGGTGGACGAGGCGACTTCGCACAACATCTTGGCTCGCTCGTTAGACGCCGGCATTGACTTTATGGACACAGCAGAGATGTACGCTGTGCCGCCGCGTCCTGAGACGTACAACAAAACGGAAACCTTTATTGGCAACTACTTTGCCAAAAACAAAGGTGCGCGAGCCCAGTGGACGGTCGCTACAAAAGTAGCGGGACCGTCGCGCGGCATGAACTGGGTTAGGGGCGGTGCGGTTAACAATAACGGGCAAACAATTATTGATGCGTGCGAGGATTCCTTGCGTCGTTTGCAAACCGATGTGATTGATTTGTATCAGCTGCATTGGCCTAATCGCCACGTGCCGCAGTTTGGCATGATGTACTACAACCCCGAAATGGAGAACTTGGAGTCAAGTGGCATCCATGAGCAATTAGAAGCCTTTGCTAAATTAATTCAAGCGGGAAAAATCCGTGCGATTGGGCTCTCGAATGAAACCCCCTATGGCGTACACGAGTTTGTGCGGTTAGCCGAGCAGCATGGTTTGCCACGCATTGCTACCGTGCAAAATGCTTATTGCTTGGTGAACCGCACGGTGGAGAACGGACTGGATGAGACCATGCACCGCTTGGGTGTGAGTTTGCTGGCGTACTCGCCACTGGCGTTCGGACTTTTGACGGGCAAATATGACGACATGGGCGTTGATCCTGCGGCAGGCGCGGTGGAGTCAACGGGACGATTGAGTTTGTTTGCCTCGATGCGCGCGCAGCGCTGGGGTCGCCCAGAAGCCTTGCGCGCTGCCAAACGTTACAACCAACTCGCGCGCGACCACGGCATGACGCCTACGCAGTTGGCGCTGGCGTTTTGTTACCAAAAATGGCAAGTTGCCAGCACCATCATTGGCGTGACAAACGTCGCTCAATTTGACGAATGCTTGGCAGCATGGGAAACACCGCCATTACCCAAAGAGCTGCTCAAAGCGATTGATCACATTCGCTGGGAAGAGCGCGATCCCACGCTTTAATTTCTACGTTTTAATCCTAGGGTAATCCCTTGTCATGTATGCGTCAAATTAATTCACTCAGACTTTATTTGACGGCATACCATCGTGAATTAAATATATTAACGATGGGAGCTACAAATGAGTGGAATTTTGGACAAAGAACGGATCATTGCGGGGCCTGGATTTAATCGCTGGCTCGTACCACCTGCCGCGCTAGCGATTCATCTGTGCATTGGTATGGCGTATGGCTTTTCGGTGTTTTGGTTGCCGCTATCCAAGGCGCTTGGTATGAAAGAAGCGATTAAATGCGGACCCGATGTGGGATTCTTTGCTCAACTCTTCACCACAACTTGCGATTGGCAAATCTCTACGCTGGGTTGGATGTACACCTTGTTCTTTGTGTTGCTGGGTTCTTCCGCTGCCATTTGGGGCGGTTGGTTAGAGCGTGCAGGACCTCGCAAAGCGGGCGTGGTCTCGGCTTGTTGTTGGTGCGGCGGGATGCTGCTCTCGGCGTTGGGTGTTTATCTGCATCAATTTTGGCTGATGATTGTTGGCTCTGGCGTTATTGGCGGTATTGGTCTTGGGCTGGGCTACATCTCTCCCGTATCCACTTTGATTAAATGGTTTCCCGACCGCCGTGGTATGGCGACGGGCATGGCCATCATGGGCTTTGGTGGTGGTGCAATGATTGGTTCGCCGCTGGCCGCTGATTTGATGAAATACTTTGCGACACCAACCGATGTGGGCGTGATGCAAACGTTTGTGGTGATGGCGCTGGTGTACTTCGTGTTCATGATGGCGGGCGCTTTTGGCTACCGCGTACCTGAGACGGGTTGGAAGCCAGCGGGCTGGACACCACCGCCCGCGCAAGCCAACAACGCCATGATTACCCAAAAACACGTACACGTGAAAAAAGTTTGGGGCATTCCACAGTTTTGGTTGATTTGGATGGTGCTGTGCATGAACGTCTCTGCAGGCATTGGTGTGATCGGTATGGCCTCGCCCATGTTGCAAGAAGTGTTTGGTGGCTCGTTGATTGGGCTCACGCAAAAATTTGGCGAGCTGGATAAAGCGCAGCTTGCCAGCATTGCAACGGTGGCGGCAGGCTTTACGGCGCTGCTGAGTCTCTTCAATATTGGCGGTCGTTTCTTTTGGGCGAGCTTGTCAGACAAGCTAGGTCGCAAGGTCACTTATGTGGTTTTCTTTGTGCTGGGCGGCCTGCTGTATTTCAGCATTCCTAGCAGTTCGGCGGCGCGAAATGTGGTGCTGTTTGTCGGCGCGTTTTGTGTGATTCTCTCCATGTATGGCGGCGGTTTTGCGACTGTGCCTGCTTACCTTGCAGACATTTTTGGCACGCAAATGGTGGGCGCGATTCATGGCCGTTTGCTCACCGCTTGGGCGACCGCTGGTATCTTGGGTCCTGTGGTGGTGAACTATATGCGCGAGTATCAACTCGGTCTTGGTATTCCGCGCGAGCAGGTCTACAACCAAACCATGTACATCTTGGTTGGAATGCTGGTCGTCGGTTTAATTTGCAACTTGCTGGTCAAGCCGCTGGATGCGAAATGGTTTATGACGGATGCTGAACTAGCCGAAGAAAAACGCCTTGCGCATGAAAAGATGGCCGCATCCGAAGTTGGCGCTGCGTCCTCTGCCAGCGATACCGTGCCAACGGGCGTTGTGCTGTTCGCCTGGCTGGCTGTGGGTATTCCTTTGGCATGGGGTGTGTATCGCACGCTGCAAAGCGTGGCGAAGTTTTTTGCCTAATTGATTTAGGTCAATCACCTTGGGGCAGCGCTTGTGCACAATGAGCGTTGCCCTATTTTTCTAGGAAACGTATGACTAGTGTGAATCTCGCTACCCCTGACGCGATGCGTGCCAAGATGCGGCGCTTGGCAAAACTCAAAGGTCGCCAAGCTAACGCAGAGTCTATGGATGTGGTTCGCGCCTGCATGGGTGAGCGTCCCGTCGCAGGTTATCCCCGCGATATGCTGATTGAGTACCTGCATAAATTGCAAGATGCGCATCGCGGTTTGCATGAGGATCATTTGGTTGCGCTGGCCAAGCTCATGAATATTCCGATGTCCGAGGTCTACGAGGTGGCCACGTTCTATCACCACTTTGATGTGCTTCGCGCGGGCGATACCGCTGCGGGCATGACGGTTCGTGTGTGTGATAGCTTGTCGTGCGAGATGGCAGGTGCAAAAGATTTAATGGCGCGTTTGCCCGCCATTCTTGGCAGTGAAGACGTTCGCGTGATTGCCGCGCCATGTCTTGGTCGGTGCGAGCAAGCGCCTGTGGTGGCGGTGCATCAAAACCCAATTGCCAAAGCAACCGCTGACAAAGTGGTCGCAGCAGTGAAGGCGGGCAAAACCGCGCACGCCCAGTCCGATCAACGGCTGGATTACATCGACTACGCGGCGTATCTGGCAGCTGGCGGCTACCAGCTGCTAAGCGGGCTTGATTCGGCGGCGACGATTAAAACGATGGAGGACTCGGGCTTGCGTGGACTTGGCGGCGCGGGCTTTCCATCGGGGCGCAAATGGCGCATCGTTCAAGGCATGGCTGGCGAAAAATTAATGGCGGTCAATATCGACGAAGGCGAACCAGGCACATTTAAAGATCGCACGTATTTAGAGCGTGACCCGCATCGCTTTTTAGAAGGAATGTTGATTGCTGCCAAAGTGGTTGGCATAGAACGCTGTTACATCTATTTGCGTGACGAGTATCACGGCTGCCGCGAAATATTAGAGCGCGAAGTGGCAAGCCTAGAGGCCAAGCCCCCCGTGGCTTTGCAAGGAGCATTGCCTGCAATCCATATCAGGCGGGGCGCGGGAGCCTATATCTGCGGCGAAGAGTCCGCCATGATTGAGAGCATCGAGGGCAAGCGCGGCGAGCCGCGTATGCGTCCGCCGTTTATTGCCGAAGTGGGACTCTTTGGTAAGCCAACACTTGAACACAACTTTGAGACGCTTTACTGGGTGCGTGAGATTTTAGAAAAAGGTGCAAGCTGGTTTACTAACCATGGGCGCAATGGACGCAAAGGGCTGCGCAGTTTTAGCGTGAGCGGACGCGTTAAAAACCCTGGAGTTAAGCTCGCGCCTGCGGGCATTACGCTGCGTGAGTTAATCGACGAGTACTGCGGCGGCATGATGGATGGACATACGCTTTATGCGTACTTACCGGGCGGTGCATCGGGCGGCATTTTGCCTGCAAGCATGGATAACATTCCGCTCGATTTTGATACGCTTCAGCCCTACGGCTGCTTCATCGGATCGGCTGCTGTGATGGTGATGAGCCAGCATGACAAGGCTCGCGATGCAGCGCTGAACATCATGCGGTTTTTTGAACACGAGAGCTGCGGTCAATGCACGCCGTGCCGCGTAGGAACCAGCAAAGCCGCCAAGCTGATGGAAGCCAAAACATGGGACGGCGAGTTGTTGGAAGACCTCGCGCAAGTCATGGGCGACGCATCGATTTGCGGACTCGGACAAGCCGCCCCCAATCCGATTCGCTCGATTCAAAAACATTTTGCGCACGAAATCAATTAATTGGGGACAGACCCTAATTAATTTGAATTTGGAGAACAACCATGACCGAACAACTGATCCACTTCACACTTGATGGCACAGACATCGCCGCCAAAAATGGCGAATCAATTTTGAACGCCGCTAAGCGCCACGGCGTTGAGATTCCGCATCTTTGCTACAAAGACGGCTACCGCGCCGATGGCAATTGCCGCGCTTGTGTGGTGGAGATTAAAGGCGAGCGCGTGCTAGCGCCTTCGTGCTGTCGCAATGCCACGGCGGGCATGGAAGTGCAAGCCCAGTCACCTCGCGCCATCAAGAGTCAAAAGATGGTGCTGGAGATGCTGCTCTCTGATATGCCTGACGCGGGTTACAAGTGGAATGATGGAGCGCCATCCGTTCGCCCTGAGTTGGTCGAAGGGGTGATGCGGGGAGGGGCTTCGATCAGCGCAGATCCCAATTGGCTTGACAGCGGCGCGTCCCAACACGGCGAGTTGTCGCAATGGGCGTTCGACATGGATGTCTCCGTGCGCCCCGAACTCAAAGCGATTCGGCGTGAATCGTCTAGCACCTGGAGCGATGCCAGCCACCCCGCCATGCTGGTCAACTTAGACGCTTGCATTCAGTGCACGCGCTGCGTCCGTGCTTGCCGCGAAGAGCAGGTGAACGACGTGATTGGTTACGCCATGCGCGGCTCGCACTCCAAAATTGTGTTCGATTTGGATGACCCAATGCAAGAGTCCACCTGCGTGGCTTGTGGTGAATGCGTGCAAGCTTGCCCGACAGGTGCGCTAATGCCCAAGACCTTGGTGGGTTCACAAAAAGTGGATCGTGAGGTTGATTCGGTTTGCCCATTTTGTGGCGTGGGATGCCAGATCACGTACAAAGTTAAAGATGAAAAAATCGTTGCCGTGGATGGTCGCGATGGCCCCGCCAACCATGACCGCTTGTGTGTCAAAGGGCGCTTTGGTTTTGATTACGTGCATCATGCAGCGCGACTCACCAAGCCGCTCATCCGCAAGGCGGGTGTCGCCAAAGACCCAGCCATTTTGGATAAACAAGTCAAAGCTATTTCCGATGTTTTCCGCGAAGCAACTTGGGAAGAGGCACTTGATTTTGCAGCGGGCGGATTACTCAAGCTGAAGCAGCAATACGGGCTCAAAGCCTTATCTGGCTTTGGTTCCGCCAAGGGTAGTAACGAAGAGGCGTATCTCTTTCAAAAACTTGTGCGCACGGGCTTTGGCTCTAATAACGTTGACCACTGCACAAGGCTGTGTCATGCGTCCAGTGTTGCCGCGCTCTTGGAGGGCGTGGGCTCGGGCGCGGTATCGAATCAAGTCAACGACGTGAGCAACTCTGAACTCGTGGTGGTGATTGGCTCGAACCCAACTGCGAACCATCCTGTTGCGGCCACGTGGATGAAGAACGCCGCCAAGCGCGGTACAAAAATTGTGCTGGCTGACCCGCGCATCACGGACATTGGCAAGTACGCTTGGCGCACGTTGCAGTTCAAGGCCGATAGCGATGTGGCGATGCTGAACGCCATGATTCACACCGTGATTGAAGAGGGCTTGGTTGATGAGGCTTTCATCCGCGATCGTGCCAATAACTTTGAAGCACTGAAAGAAAATGTGAAAGGCTATAGCCCAGAGCGCATGGCACCGATTTGCGGTATTCCAGCCGCCACTTTGCGCGAGGTTGCACGCGCTTTTGCCAAGGCAAAATCCGCCATGATTTTGTGGGGCATGGGCATCTCTCAGCACGTTCACGGTACGGACAATGCACGCTGCTTGATTGCGCTGGTCTCGGTGACGGGGCAAATCGGCAAACCTGGCTCTGGGCTGCATCCACTGCGCGGCCAAAACAATGTGCAAGGCGCGTCTGATGCGGGTTTGATCCCGATGATGTTCCCCAATTATCAGCGCGTAGATAACGCAAAAGCACACGCTTGGTTCGAAGATTTTTGGGGCGCAAAACTTGACAGTAAACCAGGTCTCACGGTGGTTGAGACGATGAACGCTGCGCTGCTGCCCGATAGCGATCCTGGCAAGATTCACGGCATGCTTGTTGAGGGCGAAAATCCTGCCATGAGCGACCCTGATTTGAACCACGCGCGTCACGCGATGGCCGAGCTCAAGCACTTCGTCGTTCAAGATATTTTTATGACGGAGACGGCATGGCTTGCCGACGTTGTTCTGCCAGCTTCTGCGTGGCCAGAAAAAACAGGCACAGCATCCAACACCGACCGCATGGTGCAGCTGGGCAAGCAAGCCATCAAACCACCAGGTGATGCACGGCAAGACCTTTGGATATTGCAGCAAATCGCCCGCCGCATGGGGCTTGGCTGGGCATACATGAGCGAAGCGTCTTTTGCGGGAGACGGATTTGCAGATCAGTCTGGCGTTGCCAATGTCTACGAAGAAATGCGCCAAGCCATGCACGCTGCGCTCTCGGGCATTACGTGGGAGCGTTTGCAGGCGCATTCCAGCGTCACCTATCCATGCTTGTCGGCAGACGACCCCGGTAGCCCGACGATCTTTATCAAGAACTTCCCCACAGCAGATGGTCGCGTCAAACTCGTACCCGCAGACATTATTCCTGCGAACGAGAGACCCGATGCCGAGTATCCGATGGTGCTGATCACAGGTCGTCAGCTTGAGCACTGGCACACAGGCTCGATGACGCGCCGTGCCGTGGTGCTAGATGCAATTGAGCCGCAAGCCACGGTATCCATGCATGGTGCCGATATGGATTTGCAAGGCCTCAAGGCAGGCGATGTAGTGACGATTCAATCGCGGCGCGGCGAAGTCGCCATCCACGTGCGCCGCGACGATGGCACGCCACGCGGCGTTGTGTTTATTCCGTTCGCGTACTACGAGGCAGCAGCGAACAAACTGACCAACGCAGCGTATGACCCCATAGCGAAAATTCCTGAGTTCAAATACTGCGCCGTGCGCGTTGCCAAGGGCGGCGATATGACAACGGAGTTTGGGTTTGGGACGAACGCAAGGGCTGTGGACTCTGTCATAGGCACGGTGGTAAACTGACTCAATGTCAAAAACAGACCGCATTAAAGAAGAGCTGGGTTGGTTGAAAGTTGCCTTTGGCGTTGCGGCTGCAGTTTGTGCCTCGTTGATTGGCTGGTTGGCACAGCAGTATGGCAGCGTGAGCCTACCGCTTTTCATCACAGGGATAGTGACAACAGGTTTGGTTGCGGTGCTAATTGTTTTTATTAACAAGCGGGTCTACAAACGCTTAGACGAGTTGGAGGATTTATAAATGGAATGGCTCATTATTCTGGCTACGCTTGCATTTGTGGCTGCACTTTACACGACAATTTTTCCTTTCTCACATCGCGCGACTCGATGAATGTGCAGGAGTGTTATGAGAAAGTTATTCAATCGACCCCTGTGTTGTTTCTATCAATTAAGTATCCAAATCACACCATGAATTGGCAAAATTGGGCGCTCATACTTTTCAATATGGGCGACTATCCGCAGGCATGGGATCGACTTCAGTCAGCTATAAAAACACCGAGAGGCAAAGAGGTTGATCCTGAGTTTGTAAAGGCGTTGAGTTCTAAGATCGAAAAATAGCCTTCCATGTTGAGCCCCTATCTCACGCAGGCTCGCGCCCCGCTCACGCACAGCATCACGGCAACGAATGAAGCGGGCGAGCAGGAGACGGTCTCCATCCCCGCCGAGCGCTCGCTCACTGTTTATGTGGATAAGCGCGAAATCGTCACTTTGATGACACTGGGTGTGAATCCTGAACTACTCGTGCTGGGTTATTTGCTCAATCAAAAATTGATTGCGACTGCGCCCGATGTGGAATCCATCACCGTGGACTGGGATGGCTCAGAAGAAGGCGGCGTGGCAGCTGTTAAGACTCATGCGGGCATTGCCGCAATTGAAGCACGCACGGCGCGGCGCGTGGTGACATCGGGTTGCGGGCAGGGCAGTATTTTTGGTGGACTGTTAGACGACATCGACGCGATTAAGTTACCCGACGCACGCTTACCGCAAGCGGCGTTGTTTGACATTTTGAGTTTGATTCGCCAGCAAGACACGACCTACAAATCATCAGGATCGGTGCATGGTTGCGCCTTGTTTCGTGTGGATGCGGAATCCAAAGCAGCGACGCTTTTGCATCATGTTGAAGACGTGGGAAGGCACAACGCATTGGATACCCTAGCAGGGTGGATGAGCCTGCAAGCCACGCCAGATAAGGCTTCCAGCACTGCCGCCTGGAATAATTTCGATTTGGTTCTGTACACGACGGGCCGATTAACCAGCGAGATGGTTATCAAATCCGCGCAAATGGGTGTACCGTTTGTGGTCTCTCGGAGTGGTATTACGCAAATGGGTTTTGATGTCGCCACGCGCCTAGGTCTTGGCACGATTGGCAGAGCACTTAACACGCGCTATCTTTGTTACACGGGTGCTGGCAAAATCGAGCGGTAACAAACGCCGCAGATCGGTGCTGTACTATGAATATGTGACAGGGGTCGTTATAAATTCGTGAAGCATCTTCATCATGAAAACTGCCATTACCCAGCACACCAATATCATGGGCAACCTGCTCAGCATAGAAACGTCGGTTCAACAATTAACGATTTGGGAGAGTGATTATGAATCGATGGTTTCGGGGCTTTGTTGGTTATAGAGCCCTGGTATCTCAGCAATGCGAAAGAGTATTGGGATCAGGAAATTTCAAAATGAACTCTAGGTGCGTTCACTTCGGGAATGGACGAAACCCATATCGATGGACACACCAAAAATCTAAAAAATTGGCAAAGATCAGAAGTCGATCCTCTAAAGTGGACGCAAAAATATGCTGAAATTGCGGTCGAACTAGCGGTGCACGATTGCACGTGCTTTGCTTTACGCCGATAACGAATGGCATCAGGGTGATTAGCTTTAGAAAAGCGCATAAAAAAGAGGTCAATGAATATGAGCAAACATTCCCCCATGATTGATAAAAGTGGCGAAGTCCGCGAGTTAGGCGCGGCCGACTTTGCGCAGTTTAAGTCCGCACATGAAGTCATCCCTGCTGGTTTGCACGCCATGCTAGGCATCAAACCACGTGGAAAGCAAGTTGCACCGACCAAGGTGTCTACGACCATTCGCTTTGATGCGGATGTGCTTGAGGCTTTGAGAGCGACAGGAAGAGGCTGGCAAACACGAGTGAACGATATGGTGCGAGCGCAGGTTCGCAAACATCGTGCCTTGGCATCAATTGCTTAAGCGTTATCTTTGCTACACGCGTGCTGGCAAAATAGAAAAATAAAGAGCGCCCGTTCACCCTGAGCTTGTCGAAGGGTGCTTAGGCTTCGACAAGCTCAGCCCGAACGGATCAAACGATGACTTTTTTAAAAAACACACTTCGCGACTTGCGCTCAGGCGACCTCACCATGCTGATTGCCGCTGTGGCGTTGGCGGTTGGGGCGCTTAGCTCGGTGAGTCTTTTTGCCGACCGACTCGCAGGTGCTTTTGCGCGCGATGCCAAGCAGTTGCTCGGCGGCGATGCGGTGGTGGTGAGCGACCAGCCCACGCCGCCCTCTATTGAAGCGCTGGCTAAGCAATATGGCCTGCAAGCCACGTCTACATTGGCTTTCGCCACGATGGCAACGGTTGAGGGCAGTACTAAACTGGTTGCACTCAAGTCCGTGCAAAGTGGTTATCCGCTGCGTGGCAACTTAAAAATTGACGATGGCACAGTGACAAAAACCATTCCAAATGCGGGTGAGGTATGGGTTGAAAATTCGCTCTTGGGAGCGCTGGATATGAAGCTGGGTGATGAGATGGATATCGGTGCATCGCGTTTCAAAATCGCGCACATCTTGGTGTCAGAACCCGACCGAGGCGTGGGATTTTTAAACTTTGCGCCGCGTGTGATGATGAATGCACAAGACCTTGCTGCCACGCAATTGATTCAACCCGCCAGCCGCGTCACGTATCGCTTTGCCGTGGCTGGCGACAAAACGGCTAGCTTTAATAAGGACGTGCTGGCGCTGTTGCCAACGCTCAAAGGCGTGCGGCTCGATTCGCTGGAATCGGGCAGACCCGAAACGCGGCAGATACTCGATACGACAGAGAAGTTTTTGAACTTAGTTGCGCTCTTGTGCGCCTTGGTGTGCGCGGCAGCGGTGGCGATTGCGGCGCGAGGTTTTGCCGCCAAGCGCATTGATGACTGTGCGCTTAGGCGGGTGCTGGGTCAATCTCAAATGCAAATTGCTATTGGTTTTGCGGCAGAATTTTTTCTAGTTGGTCTTGTTGCAAGCCTTATCGGTTGTGGCTTAGGGCTTGGCTTGCATCAAGTGTTTGTGTCCGTGCTTGCGCAAGTGATGGAGACAGAGTTACCCGCTAGTAGCCTGTGGCCGCTCGTGTTTGGGGTGGGAGTGGGCATCACGTTATTGCTTGGATTTGGATTGCCACCCGTGCTGCAATTGGCGGGTACGCCGCCGCTGCGCGTACTACGCCGCGATGTGGGCGAGATCAAAGCCGCCTCGCTATTGACGCTGCTCGTTGGTGTTGCGGGCTTTGTGGTGCTGCTCTTAGTTGCCAGCAAAGATGTCATGCTTGGGCTGATGACAACGGGCGGCTTTGCGGTGGCGCTCTTGCTGTTTGCGGGGTTTGCGTATGCGCTCTTGTTGCTGCTTGGGCGCTTGCAAGCGCGTGGCGTGATGCGATCTCAAACACTGGTTTTGGCGACACGCCAAGTGCTGGCGCACCGCGTGCAAACAACGGTGCAAGTGGCAAGTTTGTCGATTGGGCTTTTAGCATTGTTTTTGCTCATTTTGCTGCGCAGCGATTTGCTGGCCAATTGGCAAAAAGCAAGGCCACAAGATGCCCCTAATCGGATGGTTATCAACGTGTTACCAGATCAGCAAGATGCCTTCAAAGCCTCACTGGATAAGGCTTCTAGCGATAACGTTATTGCCAAAAACATCGATTGGTATCCCATGATTCGTGGTCGTTTGATAGCGGTCAATGATGCGCCCGTGAGCGCTGCTGATTACGCGGACGAACGGGCCAAACGCTTGGTAGAGCGCGAGTTCAATCTCTCCAACACGGCGAACTTACCCGCACACAACCAACTCGTTGGCGGGCAGTGGACGAACGAGGAAGACGGCGCGATCAGCGTGGAAGACGGCTTGGCAAAAACGCTGAATTTGAAGCTGGGTGACCGCTTGCGTTTTGATGTGGCAGGCGTGCAGGTGGAATCCAAAATCACCAGTTTGCGCAAAGTCGATTGGCAATCGATGCGGGCAAACTTTTTTGTGCTGTATCCCAAAGCGGCGATGCCCGACTTGCCCGTGACCTATCTTGCCGCTTTTAAAGAGAATAGCGTTCGCCCTGAGCTGCTTGCTCGGCAAGCCACGCCAGATAAGGGCTACAGCGCCTATGCCTTCGACAACCAATTGGTACGTGCCTTCCCGAACATCACCTTAATTGACCTGACGCAAAGCATGAACGAAATTGGCAGCGTCATCAATAAAGTCACCCGCGCAGTTGAGAGCTTGTTTGCCTTCACGCTGGCTGCTGGGGTGCTCGTGCTACTAGCGACGCTCTACGCAACGGGAAGTCATACCCAGCGTGACTTTGCGCTGATGCGGGCGTTGGGTGCATCACGCAGTCAACTGCGCAAAGTGCAAGCTTTGCAGCTCGCAGGCATTGGCGCACTCTCAGGATTTTTAGCGGCAAGCGTCGCACTCGCTCTCGCGTGGGGGCTGGCGAAATGGGTTTTTAATTTCGAGTGGACACTCTCGCCAGCCTTGCCCATCGTGGGTTTGCTGCTGGGCGCGGCGCTCACGCTAGGGATTGGCTGGTGGGCGCTGCGCGGGATTTTGAGACGTCCCGTTATTGATAGTTTAAGAGTAAATATTTAAAAAACTCGAAAGGATAGGAATGGACACATCTAAGTTGGCAAGACGTGAGCTTCAGTTGATGATTGATTCGAAGACTATTTCAACGGGTGAATCTTTGATCCAGTTTGTTATATCCAAAGGTTGGACAATTACACGTTGTGGAAAAAGCAAGCGTTATGACAAAACTTATCTCGGTGTTTTACACTCAGATGGAAAACGATTTCGATTGAGGTGTGATTTTGAATTCGAATATTCAAAATTCAATATCCGTAATCGTGGCGAGCCTGTGCAATTCGAATATTCAAAATTCAATATCCGTAATCGTGGCGAACCCGTGCAGCATTTTTTCTATGCTTTATTTGGCAATCATCCATTGGGTGAAACTAAAGCTGTTTACATTGGGCAAACGGTAAATTTCTTTCGAAGAATGAAGGAGCATTACGGCGGACACTCAGCTGGCAAGTCATCGTATGCGTTATTTGAGTGGGCTGGTCGTAGCAACGTAGAGATTCGCGTGGCAATGCTTGCTGAAGTTACAACTAATGCGAGCCAAGCGTATTTGATAGAAAGCCACTTTATAAAACTGGCAATTCGTGCTGGATATCTAACGCCAGGGATTGAATCGTGGGGTCGTGGTGCTGCCATCAGGCGACTTGCCAATCTCCCAAATGAATGGTTGAGTGATGAGGCAATTCACACTAAAAGCCTGCCACTACAAAAAATAGTTTTTCCTGTGCAGACGCAAAAAATGAAGAGTACTAGCAATCTAATACCGCTTTTTAATTTTCACATTTAACTAAAAAATGCTACTGCTAAAACCGCTTGCGCAGTAGCCGCAGTACGATCACAAATGAAATCACTGCAACGACCAAAAGCACGCTGATATTAATAAACACATGCTCCGGCCAAGCCCCCAGAAATAAGGGGCGCACGAGATTCACCGCTACCGTCAGTGGCATATATTCTGTAATGACTTGCGCGGCTTTGGGTAGTTGCTCACTTGGGAAAATCCGCCTGCCATGAACATCATGGGCGTTAAAAATAACGTCATATAAAACGCGAAGAAGTCGTAGCCTTTGGCAAGCGCCGTAAAGATCATTCCCATGCTTGCGAAGGTGAGCGCCACCAAGGCCCAGCACAGGCAATACAAAAATCATGTGCCACGTGAGGGCGTGTCCGTTTAAAAGTAACCATCCCATCACGACGCACAAAATAATGGCAGCCGCAAACAATCCTTTGAATGCTGCCCACACGACCTAGCCCAGCACGATGTCGTCGATGATGACGGCGGCGTTCAAAATGCCGTGCCATGTTTTTTGATGATCGAGGCGTAGCCGACTTTGTGCAGTTCAAGCCCGCGCATGAAGCTATACCCGCTGGTTTGCACGCCATGCTGGGAATCAAACCATGTGGAAGGCAAGTAGCTCCTACCAAAGTGTCCACGACCTTTCGTTTCGATGCGGATGTGCTTGAGGCTTTGAGAGCTTGTTTGCCTTCACGCTGGCTGCTGGGGTGCTCGTGCTACTAGCGACGCTCTACGCAACGGGAAGTCATACCCAGCGTGACTTTGCGCTGATGCGGGCGTTGGGTGCATCACGCAGTCAACTGCGCAAAGTGCAAGCTTTGCAGCTCGCAGGCATTGGCGCACTCTCAGGATTTTTAGCGGCAAGCGTCGCACTCGCTCTCGCGTGGGGGCTGGCGAAATGGGTTTTTAATTTCGAGTGGACACTCTCGCCAGCCTTGCCCATCGTGGGTTTGCTGCTGGGCGCGGCGCTCACGCTAGGGATTGGCTGGTGGGCGCTGCGCGGGATTCTCAATCAACCCGTGATGCAGAGTTTGCGGGCTGCGGAGTGAAATCAGACTTTAAGCATTCACCCAGCAAGGACAGCTGGTATCCAATTCACCCAAAGTGACATCCGAATACAGTTTGCCAGTCCATCCAGCAAACCCCGATAGGAGTGGTCGGATGGTTTTTGCTTCCACTAGGTTGGCTTGTAACGCATCAAAACAAAATTGCTCTGCAACTTCTAGTTTTCTATCTTCAGTTTTTAAATATGCCGGAATCAAATGGTTGGTGCAAAAATCTTTAGCGGCGTAAAAAAATCGTAAATCAGCCCAAGGACGTAACTCACTATTAGGCTGAAGATGTCGCCAAAAGAGATTGGTGACATGATTGTTTTCGATCAATTGTCTAATTTCATCGAAGTTACGGCAATATATTTTTCCAGTGCATTTAAAAAAACTAGTTTGATCCTTTAACAAGACAGATTTTTCTAGCGCAAGTTGAATAAGTAAACCTTCACCATAGCCTTTTCCTTTTAATTTGATTAAGTCTTCGTCTTGCTGGTAATGAATTTGCTCAACTTCAACATGCATACTTTTTAAGAGAATGATCTCCTCATCAGTCAATAAGCATTGCCCTGTTGCATCGGCAACAACAATTCTCTCTACACCTTGTCCAGCCCAAAAAAACAGGGCAGCTTTAGCCGTTAAATAACGCGCAGTTGTGTTTGTCATGTTTAAAAAAGGTACGCCAGCAGGTGGCGAAGTAGCTGTGGTGATCAAAACAGTGCTAGTCATTTCTTGATTTTTTATTCATTCATTCATTCATTCTATGAAGCCACAGATTTTGTTTACTGCTCAAACCGCTTGCGAAGTAACTTGAGCGCAATCGCAAACGCGATCACGGCAACAACCAGCAGCACGCCGATATTGATGAGTGGATGCTCGGGCCAAGCCCCTAAAAATAAGGGTCGCACGAGGTTCACTGCTGCTGTGAGCGGCAAATATTCGGTGATGATTTGCGCGGCTTTGGGGAGTTGCTCACGCGGAAAAAATCCGCCTGCCATGAACATCATGGGCGTTAAAAACAGTGTCATGTAAAACGCAAAAAAGTCGTAGCCTTTGGCAAGCGCCGTAAAAATCATCCCCATGCTTGCGAAGGTAAGCGCCACCAGCGCCAGCACTGGCAATACAAAAATCATGTGCCACGTCAGTGCGTGTCCGCCCATGAGTAAGAGCGCCATCATCACCAGCAAAATAATCGAAGCGGCGAAGAGTCCTTTAAATGCCGCCCATACGATTTCGCCCAGCACGATGTCGTCGATGATGACGGCGGCGTTCAAAATACCGTGCCATGTTTTTTGATGATCGAGGCGCGAGTATGCGGAGTAAAGCGCTTCAAAACTCGCTGAGTTCATGGTGCTCATGCAGATGAGTCCGCTGGCGATAAACACAAAATACGGCACGATGCCAAACGGCGTTTGCACATCGCCAACCAATGCGCCCAGCCCATAGCCAAAGGCGAGTAGCGCGATGAGTGGTTCGGCAATATGCGTGACTAAGCTGCCCCACATTTGTTTGCGCCAGACCAAAAAGTTACGCCGCCAAATAGAGATCCAGCGCGAGGAAAAAAGAGCATTCATTATGAGTCCATCCTCATTTGACGACCTGTATATTTGAAGAACAGATCTTCTAAATTGCTACGACGTTTGAGCACACCCACGCCCTCAATGTCCTCAGTCATTTCAGGCGGGAGATGCTCGGCAATCAAACTGCGCGGCGTGCCTTCGATGAGTTTTTTGCCATGATCAATCATGCATAGGCGCGAGCACAGGCGTTCGGCTTCGTCCATAAAGTGCGTGGTCAAAAGGATCGACATGCCTGTTGACAGCAGCTCACGCAGGCGCTCCCACATGAGGTGCCGCGCTTGTGGATCAAGCCCAGTGGTGGGTTCGTCTAGCACCAAAAGCTCTGGCTCGTTGACAAGGGCGCGAGCCAGCGACAAGCGCCGTTTCATGCCGCCCGAAAGCTCGCCAGGCCTTGCTTTGGCTTTGTGCGTGAGAGCCGCGAAACCCAGCAGTTTTGGAATGCGCTCTTTGATCGCGTGATCGCGCATACCGTAGTAGCGACCATAGGCAAGAATGTTTTCTTCGCAGGAAAAATCGGGGTCAAGCGTATCAAACTGACTCACCACGCCCATGCGTGCTTTGACTGCGAGTAAGTTGCTGGGCACATCCAGTCCGAATGCCTCTACCTGTCCACTATCGGCTTGCGATTGACCAAGGCAAATTTTGAGTGTGGTGGTTTTGCCCGCACCGTTGGGACCAATGATGCCAAAGCATTCGCCGCGTGCGATGTGGAAGGAGAGGTCATCCACAACCTTGTTTGCGCCGTAGCTTTTGATGAGATTTGTTGCTTCAAATAAAGGAGTCATGACACGATTTTATAAATTCAAAACGTCAGCGCCGCCACACCTAGCGCAATCAGGCAAGCGCCCGCGATACGTGCTTTGCGATCACCTTCGCCCAGCAAATGCCCGCCAATTAAGGCGGCGAACAGCATGGAGACTTCGCGTGCAGGTGCAACGTGCGACAGCGGCGCAAGTTGCACGGCATACAGCACGAGCGTGTAGCCTATTGATCCTGCAACGGCAACAAAGAGACACGGCTTCCAATAGGTTTTCCAGACGGGTAATAGAGTATGCCGGTCTTTCCAAATGAGCGGCAGGTAGAGCGGGATGCGAATGAAGTTACTCATGTAGTCCAGCAAGATCGGGTTGATGAGTAAGAACTTCACCGCGTAGCCGTCAATGGCGGTGTAGCTGGCAATCCAGAGTCCTGTGACCACGCCATAAATCAAGCCTGCTTTGAGTTTTTTTGATTCGTCAGGGTTCTGCGCGTCCGTGGCGCGTTGCCATATCTTGGCGCCGCCTGCAATCAGAAATACACCGCAGACCACGCCCAGCAAGCCCGCCAAGCCTAGCGGTGTCAGCGATTCGCCCATCCAAAGAATGGCGAAGGTAGCTGATAGCACAGGACCAGAGCCACGAGCGACGGGATAGACCACGGTGAGATCGGCAACGCGGTAGCCTTTGAGTAAAAAAACGTAATAGCCCACATGCGCGAACGCGCTGCAAACCATCAACCACCACTCGGCGCGTCCCCATGTCGGTACAACCTGCCAGCCCATGTAGATGCCAAGCGGAGCCCAAAAAATCATGAGAAAAATGCACGATAACAAGCCAAATCTTGCATCGCCGCCCGCGCGTTTGGCATAGAAGTTCCAAGTGGCGTGGATGATCGCTGCCGCGATAACGAGAGCGAGCGCTGAAAGTGGCACTTCGAGCCGCCTTATTCCGCGTGGCTTAGCGGTTCATTAACGATAAAAACTCGTGGCGCAGTGTGGCATTTCGTAAAAAGCTGCCGCGCATTACCGAGTTAATCATTTTGCTATCCATGTCTTTGATGCCGCGCCACTGCATACAAAAGTGACTGGCTTCCATGACCAGCGCCAATCCGTCAGGGCGTGTTTTTTCTTCGATCAAATCCGCAAGTTGAACTACGGCCTCTTCTTGAATTTGTGGTCTGCCCAGCACCCATTCGGCAAGGCGTGCGTATTTGGACAAGCCGATGACGTTGGTGTCTTGGTTGGGCATCACGCCAATCCAAATTTTGCCAATGACGGGGCAAAAGTGATGGCTGCAAGCGCTGCGCACGGTGATGGGGCCCACAATCATGAGCTCGTTGAGGTGCGATGCATTGGGAAACTCGGTAATTGCAGGCGGCGCAACGTAGCGGCCTTTAAAGACTTCGTTTAGGTACATCTTGGCAACACGTCGTGCGGTGTTCTTTGTGTTGTGATCCTTCGCCGTGTCGATGACGAGGCTGGATAAAACGCCTTGCATTTTTTCCTCGACTTCGTCGAGCAGCGCATCTAGCTCACCGTCTTGAATAAATTCGGCGATGTTGTCATTGGCAAATGCCTGCTTTTTGGCAGCGGCAATGCGTTCGCGAATTTTGACGGAGACGGGAGTGCCAACGTCAGTCGCGTTGGCGGGTGTGTGTGCGGTGAAGGTCATGCCTCAATTATGCCGATGACTTTATGCAGTCAGTGAGGCTTTCATTTTTTTCATGGCGGCTACTTCAATTTGGCGAATGCGCTCGGCGCTCACGCCGTACTCTGCCGCCAGATCATGTAGCGTCATGCCGCCTGTGCCGTTGTCGTTCACTTTGAGCCAGCGCTCGGTCACGATGCGGCGACTGCGCTCGTCAAGCGCGGCCAAGGCGCTTGCCACGCCGTGCGTTGCCATCGTGTCGCGCTCGTTGTTCTCCAGCGTTTGCACGGGGTCAAAGCGCTCGTCGCTCAAATAATGAATCGGGCCGTAAGCTTCGTCGTCGCTATCGTTGCTGGTGGGGTCAATCACCACATCGCCGCCCGACATACGGCGCTCCATTTCCCGCACTTCCTCGGGCTTGACGTTCAGCTTTTTCGACATGGTTGCCACATCTCGATCGGACAGTGAGGTACGGTTGGCATTGGATGCCATGACTTCGTCGCCTAGCGTGTCTTCGCCAGTATGCAGGTCATACATTTCGTGATTCGACTGAGCCAGCAGGGCTTGCTTCATCGAGCGCAAATTGAAGAACAGTTTGCGCTGTCCTTTGGTGGTTGCCACCTTAACCATGCGCCAATTTTTAATGATGTATTCGTGAATTTCGGCCTTAATCCAGTGCATCGCATAGCTCACCAAGCGCACGCCCATAGTGGGGTCAAAGCGTTTAACCGCTTTCATGAGTCCGACGTTGCCTTCTTGAATCAAATCCGCGTGCGGCAAGCCGTAGCCAAGGTATTGGCGCGACACCGACACCACCACGCGCAGGTGCGATAGCACGAGCTTGCGCGCGGCCTCCAAGTCTCCCGTCGCTTTGAGTGAAGTTGCGTATTGCTGCTCTTCTTCCAAGGTCAACAGCGGCAGGTTATGGATGGCGCTGATGTAAGCCTCCAAATTACCCAGCGGCGGAATCAAACCCCACGATTTAGCGGGGGCGGTAAGAACAACTGCTTGTGATGTCATGGATTCTCCTGAAACATTTCATGTAAGGGAAAACACTGAGCATATACGAAAATTAGCACTCGTCAAGCTGGAGTGCTAATTTTGCGACAAACGGGTTAAAAATCAGCGCGAACTGCGGGTGCTTTGCATTCCCGCCTGCGCTCTTAAAGGGCTAGCGTCATCGTAATTGGCACGCCGCCTAGCACCGAGTTTCCTGATAGCGGATCACGCAAATTGGGGTCAAGCAGTGCGTTGATGTTGCTACCAGGTCGCTCAGAGGCCACGGCTAGCCTTGCTCCTGCCGCGTTGTGCCCCCAGCCGTGCGGCAGGCTGACAACGCCTGGCATCATCTCGTCGGTAACGTGAACGATGGCTTGCACGCTGCGCGAACCATTGCGCAGCGTGACCGTGTCGCCGTCTTTCATGCCGCGCTTGGTAGCATCTTGCGGATGCACCAGCGCCGTGCAGCGGAAGGGGCCTTTGGCAAGTATGGGCAGGTTGTGCATCCAGCTGTTGTTGGTGCGCACATCGCGCCTGCCAATAATGACTAAATCGGGTCTGATGCCGTTTAAATCTTGTTTGGCGCGTGCTAAATCTTGAATAAGCGAGGCTGGCGCTAGCTCTACTTTGCCGCTTGGTGTGCGTAGCAGCTCGGGGATGCGCGGCGCTAGTTCGCCAAGGTCGATTCCGCCCACATCACGGGCGGCTTCTACCTCGGAAAGGCTGAGTCCATAAGGCCCCGTGCGCAAAGCTGCGTCCACCATGCGGCGTGGTCCGCGCAGATGTGCTGTGGCAGCCATCAACTCTGCCGCGTGCGCGCCGGCCATGCGCTGGGCAGCTTGCTCAAAGGCGGCATCATCTAGCGCGTTGGCATCCGTTTGCGCGCCCTTACCTTGCACAATCGCCGCGATTTTGAGAATGGTTTGCCACTCTTCGGGTTGATGTTCTGGTCGCTCAAAAAGGGGATGGCTTACGCGGGCATGGTTGCGCCACGACATTTGCGGAAACGCGACATCGTAGTGAAAGTCCTCTAGCGGCGAGATGCCAGGGAGAATCACATCTGCATGGCGCGTGGTTTCGTTGAGGTAGATATCCAAACTCAGCATGAAATCGAGCTTATCTAGGGCGGCGGATAGCCGTGGACCATCGGGGCTGGAGAGCACGGGGTTGCTGGCAACGGTAATGAGTGCGCGTACTTGTCCAGCGCCCGCCGTCTCCATCTCTTCTGCCATGCAGGCAATGGGGAGTTCGCCATACACCTCGGGCGCTTGGCTGACCCTTGAGTGATGCCGTCCTGTGCTGATGCCCTTGCCCATGCCAGCGTTGCCTTGCGTGTTGCTACCAAATGCAGCAGGCTTGGCAAACAATAGCCCTCCGATTTGATCGAGATGTCCCGTCAGCGTATTGATGACATCAACCAGCCAACTCGCCAGCGTGCCATATTCTTGCGTGCAGGTGCCAATGCGGGCGTAGAGCGCTGCGCGTTTGGCGTGGGCCATTTTTCGGGCGAGGCTACGGATGGTCTCGGCGCTGATGTTGCAGCGAGCAGCGCAAACTTCAGGTGTGAAGGGCAGAGTCGCCGCACGGACTTCGTCCACGCCTTGTACCCAGTTTGCCACGCTGCCCAGCGCGATCAAGTTTTCGGCAAACAAGGTATGCACCATCGCAGCTAGCAAAAACACGTCGCTATTGGGACGGATGAAGTGGTGGCTGTCGGCCAGTGCTGCGGTTTCGGTACGCCTAGGGTCAATCACGATCATCTCGCCACCGCGTGCGCGTAGGGCTTTAGCCTTGCCGCGAAAGTCGGGTACGGTCCACATACTGCCGTTGCTCACAACGGGGTTTGCGCCCAGCACGATGAGCAAATCGGTGCGCTCAATATCGGGCAGGGCGATGGATAGCCAATGCCCAAACAGGAGGCCGCTGGCGAGCTGCTTGGGCATTTGATCAAGCGTAGACGCTGAAAAAATATTCTTAGTGCCAAGCGCCCGCGCGAGTTTGCCAAAGTAGGTGAGCAATCCAATTTTGTGCGCGGCGGGGTTGCCCACCACCACGCCCACGCTGTCGCGCCCGTGCGCTGCCAAAACGGGTGGCAAGCGGCGTTCGATTTCGGCAAAGGCTTCGTCCCAGGTCGCAGGCACGTGCTCGCCAGCGCGCTTAATCAAGGGCGTGCGTAGGCGGTCGGGGTCTTCGTGCAAATCTTTCAGCGCCGCGCCTTTGGGGCAGATGTAGCCACGGCTCAGCACATCCGCTTCGTGACCGCGAATGCTGATGACTTTGTTATCTTGTACCTTGATTTCAAGCCCGCAGCAGGCTTCGCATAAAGGGCAAATGCGGTGGTGTGTGGTTGGGGTCATGGACGCTACCATTTGATTCCTATCTTGATAAATAGTTTGGAGAGCACAAACAGTGGTCCCACCCATAGGTATTGAATGTCTTCAAAAAACGACGGCTTTTTGCCTTCGATTTTGTGGCCAATCAATTGCAAAATCCATGCGCCAACAAACACGGCCGTGCAGACCGCGACTAACTGCGCCCCTAGCGCTTGAACAATCCACAGCATGACGGCCGACCACGCCAGCATGGTGATTAAAAACACGGCAGACAAACGGGCGTAGTAAATAAAACTACCAATCAAAAATGCGTACAGCAAATACGGATGAATGGCATAGAGCAAGCCCGACAAGCTAAGCGCAATGAGCGGAATAGCAATCATGTGAATCAACTCGTTGGTTGGATGCGTGTGGCTTGAGCCGTAGTGCGCGAGCAAAGAATCGACGCGGCATTCAGTCATGTGATTTACTCCTTCAAGTGTTGCCAGCCTGCGTAAATTCTAGTGGTTGTCGTGACAAAACACATGGTTGCAAACCCGTAGGCAAGTATAGAAAAATGCTGGGGCATGATGCACATCAGCGCAAAGCAAAACAAGGTTTCAAACGCTTCTGTGAGGCCGCCAAGATAGTGAATGGCTTTGCTGGGCGAGGGCGCATCGCCGCGCTTGGCCGCGAAGCTGGCGTAGGCCAAGAAGCTGCTGCTCGTGCCCATAAAAGCAAATAACAGCGTCGCGGCGGCCAGTGCATTGGCGGCGGGATTAGCAACTGCAAACGCCAGTGCAATGCTGGCGTAGAAGATGAAGTCCAGTGTGATGTCTAAAAAACCGCCTCGGTCGGTCGGTCGGTTGAGGCGTGCAACAGCGCCGTCTAGTGCATCAAACGTGCGGGACACAAGTAACAGAATTAAGCCACTTAAAAAGTAGCCGTTGGCAATCAAGCCCGCGCTGGCAAGCCCTAACGCAAAACCAATGACTGTTAAGGTGTCGGCCTCTAGCCCAATCTGAATAAGGCTTCGCGCGGCTCTATCCACGCAAGGCTTGATGAGTTTGGCTAGCGGGCGATCAATCATGCGAAGCCTGATCAGATATGCCCTGCGCTAGCTGAGCAGCGCCTGTGCAAACTCACGCGCAACAAAGGGTTGCAAGTCTTCTAGTGCTTCGCCTACGCCAATAAAGTACACGTGCGGCGCTGGCTTGCCAGTGGCGGCTAACTCGCGTCCCCACAGCGCAATCGCCGCCAGCACGCCGCCTTTGGCCGTGCCGTCTAGTTTGGTGATGATGAGTCCCGTCACGTTAATGGCGGCATCAAACGCTTGGGCCTGCGCGAGTGCGTTTTGTCCTGTGTTGCCGTCTAAAACTAAGAGCACTTCGTGCGGCGCAGATGCGTCAGCTTTTTGAATCACGCGCTTAATTTTTGTAAGCTCCGCCATCAGGTGCGTCTGCGTGGGCAAGCGCCCAGCGGTGTCGGCAATAACAAGGTTTGTCCCGCGTGCCTTGCCAGCGATGACCGCATCAAAACACACGCTGGACGGGTCAGCGCCCTCCGTGCTGATGATTTCAACCTTGCCAATACGGGTATTGTTTTGTCCACCTTGATTTCGATCCGCCCAAACGGAGAGCTGCTCGCGTGCTGCGGCGCGGAAGGTGTCTGCGGCGGCCAATAAAACCGAGTGACCGCTATGTGCAAAATGCCAAGTCAGTTTGCCGATGCTGGTGGTTTTGCCTGCGCCGTTTACGCCCGCTACCATCATCACCGTTGGCTGGGAGGCCAATACCAGCTTGCCTTGCAGCGGTTCTAATAAATCCGTCATGGCATCGATCAGTAGCGCTTTGACTTGTAATGAATCGCTCGCCTTGGTTTTTTTAACGCGAACTTTCAGCTCGTCCAGTAAATATTGTGTCGCGGCGACTCCTGTGTCAGCCATTAAAAGGGCGGACTCCAACTCTTCGTAGAGCGCATCGTCAATTTGTTTGCCGGTAAAGATTTCGGCAATGGCGCGGTTGGTTTTTTGTAGCCCGTTTTTAAGCTTAGAGAAAAAGGTCGCCATCGTCTCAAGCTTTCAAATCAGGTTGCTTAGGCTTGGTATGAATCAGCTTAGTCGCCGCGTCCATCTTGCCCGAGAGCAACAGCGGCACAGCCTCTAAGCTGTGCGCGATGTTGGCGTGAATCGCATCACGGTGCGCGGCCATTGGTTTTTGCAAAACCCAGTTGATGACTTCTTCTTTGATGCCTGGGTGACCAATGCCAATGCGCAGCCGCCAATAGTCGCTAGAGCCTAGTTTGGCGTGGATGTCGCGCAGGCCGTTGTGTCCTGCGTGCCCGCCGCCAAATTTGATTTTGATTTGTCCTGGCGGAATGTCGAGTTCATCGTGGATAACCAAAATTTCGTCGGGTTTGATTTTGTAGAAGTTCGCCAAAGCGCCAACCGATTGACCTGAGAGGTTCATAAAGGTTTGCGGCTCTAAAAGCCAAAAGGCTTGACCACTCGTGTTGCCACGGGCGACCAAGCCTTTATAAGCTCTGTCGGGGTTAAGTGCTAGTTTTTGTTTGGCAGCCAAGGCCTCTATCCACCAGAAACCCGCATTGTGGCGGGTTCCCTCGTATTCAAAGCCTGGGTTGCCAAGACCAACAAATAACTTAATCACAGTATTGCATCACTGCTGGAGTGATTATTTTTTCGCTGGTGCTTTCTTTGCCCCAGCTTTTGCATCAGCCGCAGGTGCCGCCGCCGCATCAGCCGCAGGCGCTTCTTCAACAGCCTGAGCCACCACCGACACAACGACGGGATCGTTTGTGCCGTGCTTCACAACCTTCACGCCTTTTGGCATGGTGAGGTCAGAGGCGTGCAGTGACACACCTTTTTTGAGCTGGCTCAGATCAACCGCAATGAACTCGGGCAGATCGGCAGGCGAGCAAGTGATCTCAAGGTCTGTAATCACGTGCGTGACCAAGCAGTTGTCGATTTTGAATGCAGGTGACGTTTCTTGACCTGAGAAGTGCAGCGGCACTTTCATTTTGAGTTTGGTTGCGGCTTCCACACGTTGGAAGTCAAGGTGCAACACCAATTGACGGAACGGGTGCATTTGCACGTTGCGCAAGAGCACTTTGCTGGTTTTTCCGTTTAGCTCCATGTCCAAAATAGAAGCATGGAAAGCTTCCTTTTTGAGGGCATGCCACAAGTCGTTGTGGTCAAGTTCGATTTGCAAAGGAGACGTCTCGCCCCCGTAAACGATGGCGGGCGTGCGACCTGTGATGCGGAGACGGCGGCTCGCACCCGTGCCCTGCTTGGCGCGCTCATAAGCGATAAATTTCATTATGTTCTTCTTCTCAAAAGTTAAGGTTAATAAATTCAAAGTCCACCGCGACCAGTGTGACTTTGCTTGTTGTGTTCCAGGCGCAAAACGTGATGGCAGCTTAAAAAAGCGTTGGCGCGTCTTGCTCCGAGAACAAACTCATAACCGACTCGCCTTTGGCCATACGCTGAATGGTCTCTGCCATCAACGGTGCGACCGAGACTTGTCGGATTTTTTGACAACCCTTAGCGGCTTCGCTAAGAGGAATCGTATTGGTGACCACAATTTCATCGAGCGCCGAACCTGCGATGCGCTCAATAGCGGGACCTGAAAAAATGGCGTGTGTGCAATAGGCGTAAACTTTTTTTGCGCCACGCTCTTTGAGCACTTCGGCCGCTTTGACGAGCGTGCCTGCGGTATCAATCATGTCGTCCATGATGACGCAGTTGCGACCCTCAATTTCGCCAATCACGTGCATCACTTCGGATACGTTGGCTTTGGGGCGGCGCTTGTCAATGATGGCTAAATCGCAATTGAGTTGTTTGGCCAAAGCGCGTGCGCGAACCACGCCGCCTACATCGGGCGAGACCACGATCAAATCTTGATAGTTTTTAGCGCGAAGATCAGCCAGTAAAACAGGTGAGGCGTAAATGTTGTCAACGGTGATATCAAAAAATCCCTGGATTTGATCAGCGTGCAGATCCATCGTGAGCACGTGATCGACACCGACAGTCTCTAGCAAATTGGCAACCACTTTGGCAGAAATGGGCACACGGCTAGAGCGTGGGCGGCGATCTTGCCGCGCGTAACCAAAATAAGGAATGATGGCGGTGATGCGCTCAGCGGATGAGCGCTTGAGCGCGTCCACCATGATGAGGAGTTCCATCACGTTTTCGTTGGTTGGAGCGCAAGTTGATTGAACAACAAACACATCACGTGCGCGGACGTTTTGTTTGATCTCGACCGTAACCTCGCCGTCCGAGAAACGACCCACATCGGCAGCGCCTAGCTTGGTTCCCAAACACTGGGCAACCTCAGCAGCTAGCGCTGGGTTGGCGTTACCCGTAAAAACCAAAAAATCTGGATGATGGCTTGACATGGCAGATGGACTTGATTGGGTAACGATTAAAAATTTGGCAGGGGTGGAAGGATTCGAACCTTCGAGTGCTGGAATCAAAATCCAGTGCCTTAACCAACTTGGCGACACCCCTACGGCGTATTTCAGATTAAGCGGCACAACCGACATAGCCAACCAGCGGGTAAGCTGGGCGCAGCGTCTAGCTGAAAAGTATCTGGTACTTGCGCAAATACAGCACTACCAGATCCTGTCATCCTGCCCGCCAAGCCTTGCGATGCAAACCAAGCCAGCGCAAGGTTGATATCGGGGCAAATCGTTTGGGCAACTGGCTGCAAATCATTGCGACCAAAAAGCTCAGGGGATGACGCTAAACACTGCTGCGAGGCGTTTGATTTAGTCCATGCAGCAAAGCTCTCAATTGTAGCAGTTTTTGTGTTTCTCACCAATTCTGGCGCAGCAAACACAGCTGGCGTGGACGCGCCTTGCGGTGGTTTGACAATCAAAAACCGACTTGTCGCAAAAGCTGGCGGTAATGCAATCGGCGTGACGCGCTCGCCAATGCCCTCAACCCATGCGTGTTGCTCATGCAAAAAAAATGGCACATCGGCACCTAATGTTGCACCAATCGCGCACAGCTTTGGCAGCGAGAGATTGGTTTGCCATAGCTCATTTAAGGCAAGCAGCGTGGTGGCTGCGTCCGACGATCCGCCGCCCATGCCCGCCTCGGATGGAATGCGTTTTTCTAGCGTGATGTGTGCGCCGAATTTTTTTTGCAAAGCTATGCCTGTCTTGGCTTGCAGGGCAAGCGCGGCACGAACGGAGAGATCAATTTCTGGGAGTGGCTTACCTGTTTCGTTGATAAGGTCGGTGCGCGTGATGCGTCCGTCGGTGGTCCATTCAAAATGCAGCGTGTCAAACCAATCGATGCGCACAAATACCGATTGCAGCAGGTGGTAGCCGTCCGCGCGTTGCCCTGTGATGTGCAAAAACAAATTCAATTTGGCGGGGGCTTGGCGAGTGAGGGCGGCTGGCGCTGTGATTGAGGGCATCTAAAATTGGCATCTTTATTTTGAATCTTGATTATGTACAAACTCGTTCTCATTCGCCACGGCGAATCCACTTGGAATTTAGAAAATCGCTTCACAGGCTGGACGGATGTTGATCTCACCCCGCTTGGAATTGAGCAAGCAAAAGCCTCTGGTCGCGCCCTCAAAGCAGAGGGTTTTGACTTTGATGTGACCTATACCAGCGTTTTAAAACGCGCTATTCGCACCTTGTGGCATACGCTAGATGAAATGGATAGAACATGGCTGCCTATGGTTCACAGCTGGCGACTCAACGAGCGCCATTACGGTGCTTTGCAAGGTCTCAACAAAGCCGAGACGGCTAAAAAATATGGCGATGAGCAAGTGCTGATTTGGCGCAGAAGTTACGACACGCCGCCGCCCATGCTGAATGCGAACGACCCACGTAGCGAGCGCGGCGATGTGCGCTACGCCAAACTAAAGCCCGAGCAAATTCCGCTGACGGAGTGTTTAAAAGATACCGTGGAGCGCGTGATGCCGCTGTGGGAAGAGTCCATTGCGCCAGCCATTCAAGCAGGCAAGCGCGTGGTGATTGCGGCGCATGGCAACTCGATTCGTGCGTTAGTCAAATATCTAGACAACGTATCCGATAACGACATCGTGGGTGTAAATATCCCGAACGGTAATCCGCTGGTGTACGACCTCGACAAAGATTTGAAGCCGATTGGTCGGCGCTATTTATTGTGAGTGATTTATCGTAGAGCACTCAAGGCCATCTCAGGCGCTCGATTAAAAATTTTCAAGAGCGTTTTAGCTGCGCCTGTATGAGCCACCTTTTTTGCATTCGCTCTCCGAGCGGAGATGATCCGTATGACTTCAGCGCGCAGTGTGTCAATCACGACAAACACGCGCCCGTCAATTTTTCCCAGAAGCTCGAATTTAGGTATTTGTTCCTACCAATAAATCAGCTCGCTTTTGCGCTTGTGCAAAATCCAAATCACCCGAGTAAATTGCGCGACCGCAAATCACGCCTTCAATCGCTGCGTCGTTGTCGTCTTTGTGTGCTTTGCAAAGCGCGTCGATATCCGCCATGCCCGCCAAGCCGCCCGAGGCAATCACGGGGATGGTGAGCGCTTGCGCTAGCTTGACGGTTGCGTCGATGTTGATGCCAGATAGCATCCCGTCGCGTCCAATGTCGGTGTAGATGATGGACTCAACGCCGTAGTCTTCAAATTTTTTGCCAAGATCAACGACTTCGTGTCCAGATAACTTGCTCCAACCATCGGTGGCGACTTTGCCATCTTTGGCGTCTAAGCCCACGATGATGTGTCCGCCAAACGCGATGCAAGCTTCTTTTAAAAAACCTGGATTTTTAACAGCTGCTGTGCCGATGATGACGTAGCGCATGCCTGCATCAATGTATTTTTCGATGGTGTCCATATCGCGGATGCCGCCGCCTAGTTGCACGGGAATGTCGTCGCCGACCACTTTAAGAATTGATTTGATGGCGGAAAAGTTTTGTGGCTTACCTGCAAATGCGCCATTCAAATCAACTAAGTGCAAACGTCGTGCGCCCTTATCCAGCCAGCTCTTCGCCATGACGGCTGGGTCTTCGCCGAAGGTGGTGGATTGGTTCATGTCGCCTTGTTTGAGGCGAACGCAGTGACCGTCTTTGAGGTCGATGGCGGGGATCAAAATCATGATCTGATACTTTCCGATTTAGCCAGTTACGGCTTCCAATTTAAAAAATTACGGTAGAGCGCAAGGCCTTGCTCGGCGCTTTTTTCGGGGTGAAATTGTGTCGCAAAAATATTGTCTTTGGCAATTGCTGAGGCAAACACGGTGCCGTAATTTGTCTCTCCTGCGATGTACTTGGCATCGCTTGGTTTGGCATAAAAGCTATGCACAAAATAAAAGTAACTCTGGCTGGGAACGCCCGCCCAAACGGGATGCACCCTGCCCGCATGCGCTTTTTGCATGACGCTATTCCAGCCCATTTGCGGCACTTTGAAGCGCGAACCATCGGCTTGTGTTTGCTCGTTTAAGTCGAATTTAACAACTTCGCCCGCAATCAGTCCTAGCGCGGGCGTGCCGCTGTTTTGTGCGTCGCGCGAATCACCTTCCGCGCTGTGATCGAGCAACATTTGCATCCCGACGCATACGCCAAAGAGTGGTTTGCTTTTGGCGGCTTCCAGTAAGGACTCCATTAGCCCAGAAGCTTTGAGTTCGCCCATGCAGTCGCGCATCGCGCCTTGACCAGGTAGCACGATACGCTCGGCAGCCTTGATGACGTCAGGGCTTTGCGTAATCACGACCTCATAGCCAGAGCCAGCTGCGGCGGCTTTTACCGCCTGCGACACCGAGCGCAAATTGCCCATGCCGTAATCGACAACGGCTACCGTTTTACTCATAAACGTGTACGCTGATTACAGCGACCCCTTCGTCGATGGAATAACGCCCACGGCGCGCGAGTCAAACTCTAGTGCCATGCGCAGCGCACGGGCAAAAGCCTTGAAGACGGTCTCACACTGGTGATGTGCGTTTTCGCCCTTCAAGTTATCGATGTGCAGCGTGACGAATGCGTGGTTGCAAAAACCTTGGAAAAACTCATGCGCAAGCTGCGAATCAAATGCGCCTATCGAACTTGACTTAAACGGCACATTCATAACCAGCCCTGGGCGACCCGAAAAATCAATCAC
Organism: Cytophagales bacterium; assembly: GCA_030054145.1. Taxonomy (GTDB): domain Bacteria; phylum Pseudomonadota; class Gammaproteobacteria; order Burkholderiales; family Burkholderiaceae_C; genus JASGCK01. Next base: position 211,704 of record JASGCK010000002.1, on the reverse strand, counting down.
GACACGCGACAGCGCCTCGTCTAGCGGCACATACGCGTGACCGTAGCGGCGAATGCCCGCCTTGTCGCCCACCGCTTTGGCAACGGCTTGACCCAGCGTAATGCCCACATCCTCTACGGTGTGGTGTCCGTCGATATGCAAGTCGCCTTTAGCCTGTATATCCAGATCAATCAAACCGTGACGCGCAATTTGATCAAGCATATGGTCAAAAAAACCAATGCCCGTGCTGAAGTTGGCTTTGCCCGTCCCGTCCAAGTTGACACTGACGGTGATTTGCGTCTCTGCTGTATTGCGGGAAATGCTCGCGGTGCGTGGTGTGGTCATTGAAGTGCGCTTAGGAGTGTGTTGTTCTCGTCGGGTGTGCCAACGGTTAATCGCAAGCAGTTGGCTAGCAATGGATGCATTTTAGAGATGTTCTTTATTAAGATGCCTTTGGATTTGAGCTTGGTAAATGCTACGTCAGCATCAGGCACACGAACCAGAATCATATTGGCTTCGCTGGGGAAGGGGGTCACGCCAGAAATTGCTGCAAGTCCCGCCATGAGGCGTGTGCGCTCTTGGCGGATGTTTGCCGCTTGCGCGTCAAAGACATCTTGGTGTTCAAGTGCAAACATCCCAGCCTCAGCGTTCAAACTGCTAATGTTGTAGGGGGGGCGCAGCTTATCAATTTGATCGATGAGGGACTGAGTGCCAAGCATATAACCCAGCCTCACCCCTGCTAGTCCAAATTTAGATAGCGTGCGCATAAGCAACACATGACTATTTGCAAAAGGATCGGCTCGAATTTCACTCAGCCACGTCTTTGATGAAAACGGTTGATACGCCTCATCCATGACGACTAAGCCCCCATAGCTTTTAGATGCAGCGATGATTTTTTTAATGATGTCTGCATTCCACAAATTGGCGGTTGGATTATTGGGATACGCAATGTATGTGATGGCGGGTTTGTGGGCATCAATTGCGGCGAGCATGGCAGCTTCATCAAGTTCAAAATCTTTTGTCAGTGGCACGCCCAAAAAATCCAGCCCTTGCAGTTGTGCGCTCATTTCGTACATGACAAAGCCAGGCAGTGGCGCAAGAATCGTGTTTTGTGGTTTGTCTTTGGCGGTCAAGCATGCCATAGCGAGCAGTGATATCAATTCGTCCGAACCATTGCCCAGCATGAGTGCGTAGTTAGCAGGCAAACCGACATAGGCTTTTAACGCCGTATGCAAAGCTTCCACAGGAAAGACGGGATAGCGATTAATGGCGACTGCTCCTAAACGCTCACCCAGCTTGGCTTGCAACTCAGCAGGTAGCGTGTATGGATTCTCCATTGCATCGAGTTTGGTCATGCCGCGTGAGTCCTGCACCGCATACGCGTGCATTCCTTGCACGTCTTGGCGGATGAAGGTAAGGGGCGATGGTGCGGCGGGAGTTGAGATCATGCGCTGATTTTAGCGGCGGGTTGCGCGGCGCTTTGCTCTTGTTGCATCTGCCACATTTCGGCATAGCGACCGCCTGCTGCCAGCAGCGTTGCATGATTACCGCGCTCGATGATGTAACCTTTATCCATCACCAAAATCTCGTGCGCATCAATGACGGTGGACAAGCGATGCGCAATCACGAGCGTGGTTTTGTTTTGCGTGAGGTTTTTAATCTCGGCTTGAATCGCGCGCTCGTTTGTTGTATCGAGCGCGGAGGTGGCTTCGTCAAAAATCAAAATGCTCGGGTTTTTGAGTAGCGTTCTGGCAATTGCCACGCGCTGCTTTTCGCCGCCCGAGAGCTTGAGACCGCGCTCGCCTACCATCGTGTCATACCCCTTTGGTGTGCTGGCAATGAAGTTATGAATATGCGCTGCTTTAGCCGCTAGCTCAATTTGCGCTTGACTTGCCGATGTATTGCCATAGCCAATGTTGTACGCAACGGTGTCGTTAAACAGCACGGTGTCTTGCGGCACGATGCCAATGGATTGGCGCAAGCTGGCCTGCGTGACGTTTTGAATATCTTGTCCGTTAATCGTGATGCTGCCAGATTGAATATCGTAGAAGCGGTAGAGCAGCCGCGCGAGTGTCGATTTGCCAGAGCCTGAGCTGCCAACCACAGCAACGGTTTTGCCAGCGGGGATTTCAAAACTGATGCCGTGCAAGATGGGGCGCGAAGCTTCGTACGCAAAATCGACATTCGTGAAAGCCACACTGGGCGTGCCTTGCAGAGCAAGTGCCTGGGCGGACGGTTTGTCCGCAATCTCGCGTTCGCGTTCTAAAAGAACAAACATTTTGTCTAAATCGGTGAGGCTTTGTTTGATCTCTCGGTACATCACGCCTAAAAAATTGAGTGGTAAATAGAGCTGAATCATGAAGGCGTTGACCATCACCAAGTCGCCCAAACTCATGCGACCTGCGACCACGCCTTCGGTGGCTCGCCATAGGATGGCGATCAGCGCAATCGAGATGATGATTTGCTGCCCAATGTTGAGCATCGAGAGCGTCGTTTGGCTTTTGATCGCCGCTTGCCGATAACTCACCAAACTCTTGTCGTAGCGCTGCGCTTCGTATTCTTCGTTATTGAAATATTTGACCGTTTCGTAATTGAGCAGCGAGTCAATCGCTTTGCTGTGCGCGGTGGAATCTAGCTCATTCATCTTTTTGCGAAACTGCGTGCGCCACTCGGTCACGGTGATGGTGTAGGTGATGTAGAAGACGAGTGCGATGAGTGTAATCACAGCAAACCACACATCAAATTTCACCGCAAGCAGCGTCAGCACCATGATCATTTCAATCAGCGTGGGAATAATGCTGTAGAGCGAAAACGAAATGAGTGAATGCACACCGCGTGTGCCGCGCTCAATGTCGCGCGTCATGCCGCCCGTTTGACGCTCTAGGTGAAAGCGCAGACTCAAATTGTGCAAATGGCGGAACACTTCAAGCGAGATGCTGCGAGCAGTTCCTTCCGTGGCCTTGGAGAAGATCAGCTCGCGCAGCTCGGTAAACAGCGAGGTGCAAAGACGCAGTACGCCGTATGCGAGCAACAGCGCCACAGGCACGACCAGCAAGGCACGCGCGGGCGTGATGGTCATATCGTCCACCAAGGTTTTGAGCAAAATCGGCACACCGACATTCGCCATTTTTGCCGCCACCATAAACGCGAGCGCCAAACTCACGCGCCATTTGTAGCGCCACAGATACGGGAACAGCCTTTGGAGCGTTGACCAATCGGAGCGCGGCGCTTGAACTGCGGGGGAGGTGGCGGGCGGCAGGTCTTGGCTGCTGTGATGATGATGTCGCATGAGTCAACTATATGATGTGTGATTTGAATACTTCAACTGATTGTCACTATGTCTAATCATTCGCCCGCTATTTCCACACTGCCGCACGACAAAGAGTTGGTGCTCAAAGTGATCCCAATGCCTGCCGATTGCAATGCCAATGGCGATATTTTTGGTGGCTGGGTGATGGCGCAAGTTGACATGGCTGGCTCTGTGCTACCCGCGCGAATCGCACAGGGTCGCATGGCAACGGTGGCGGTCAATGAATTCATTTTTAAGCAGCCCGTGCGCATTGGCGATTTGCTCTCGTTTTACGCTGAAATCATGCGCATAGGACGCACATCTATTACGGTTCGAGTTGAGGTTTATGCTGAGCGGATGCGTTCGCAAGGCTCATACACAAAGGTGACGGAGGCGCAGTTAACCTACGTAGCGATCGACGAAAACGGAAAACCACGAGCCCTGCCGCCTACTCAGGCTATAATCTAAGGCTCTTGGCCCGGTAGCTCAGTCGGTAGAGCAGAGGATTGAAAATCCTTGTGTCGGTGGTTCGATTCCGCCCCAGGCCACCAGTATTCCCGCTAGGAAAACGCCATCTCATGCAGTTTGGCGTTTTTTTTCGCCTAAAACGCTTGTCACAAACAGTCAGTCCTCGGCTCGGTTTATGTTCGGTCTTCAGTAAAAAACCGAATCTGCACCCTAGAGCCAAATATATTATCTTGATAGTTGAATAAGACAATCACACCCCAGCGAAAGCCCAAGCCCCTCCAAAGTGGACTTGTCCCATTGACCGCGGTTGAATCACCTAGCAGTCAAGGGGGATTACCGCTGAAGGCGAGCTTCAAATACAGCAAGCTGACCATCAAGCGGGTTGTGTTCAAACGCGGGCGAGTTTGGAGCGGTTGCACTAGATTTAGGTGCTTTGATTTTTGCCCACCCTCTTCTAACTATCAAAAAACCGATTGCTAAAATTAAACCGCCAATAACTGAACCTAAAGCTATAAGAGATATTTTTGGCTCTACTCGAATATTTGAAGCATTGATTGGTGTTGTTAAGTAAGTTTCTTTAGTTTGTGGTTCAGACAATGCTATTTCTAAATCATTTATTTGGGCTCTTAAATCGTTCACCTCAGTCTCTTTGCTTAAAGTAGTTGCTAATAGCAAAGTTGAAGCTGAGAATTTTGAATCAGAGAAATCAAAATTAGGTTTTTTAGATGATAGAAGTTGTGTAATCTGTTCAGCCGACTCTAATTTCTGCTTTAGATTTGATAATTGATTTTTCTTTTGCTCAATTATTGGTTTAGCAATTTCATTTTGGTGTGCTCGAATGTCGTTCAACACACTCTCTAAACATTTTTTAGCATCATCAATATTTTTGTCTTTATAAGAAATACTAATAATTGGAGCGCCTTTTATTAAAGTTGGTTTTAGTCCATTAGCAACTTCTTTGCCTGGTTCTATTGTATTTTCAACATTACATTCAGAAAATGTCTTTGGCGAGTAATACATAGACATCTTTAATTTTTCTAAAAGAATATTTGGTGCCTCTACATCAGTATTGGTGACTTTTGCGACTTGAAAATATGCCGTTGCTTGATAGATTGATGGAGAAAGCAGAGCAAAACTTATACCAATCGCCCCTCCAATCACGCCACCCAACACAATTTGCTTCCAGTTCTCTCTAAAAAAATCAACTATCTCTACTATTGATAGTTCATCTTCCCCGCTTCCGTAGCTTTGTTCGTTCATAGCAAATCCCCAGACGATATTTCAAGCATATCGAAAGCTAACCAACCTAATACAACTAGGTAAGCGGTAAAGAAAACGATTAAAAAAGTTAAGGCGGGTTTTGTAAAACGAATTTTTCGTTTTACATCGTTGTTTTTTATTGCGGATAAGAGATTTATATTCATATAAGTTATCCCAATCCATCTGCTGCCGTTATTGCCGTTAGGGACTCTCTGCATAATCCGTTCGCCCTGAGTTTGTTGAATGATAAGTGTTTGATTTTATTTGATTTTCTTTGGCTTCGAGAAGCTCGGCCCGAGCGGTCTGATCCTGAAAATATTTACTCTTTAATTGCCAAAGGTACTCCAACCTCGCCAACATAAAACACAATGAGCTTAGCAGTCTCAACCCCACTGTTAAAGCCATAGTGCCATTTATCTACCACCTCAACAATTGAATCCCCAGACTTAAGAATAAGCTGCTTTCCATCTTTGGAGATTACTGTTAATTCTCCTTGTAAGATTACCCCTGCATTGATTACGGGGTGCTTGTGCATGGGCAATTTTATGCCGGGCGGAATCTCATAGCGAAGAATACTAATTTCTGGATTTTTTGTAGGGTATGGAGGTAATGGTGTCCCATCCCACTCTTTTGTAGTTTTAACCAGTTGTATAACTTTTATTTCACCTGGGCTCTGATCGGCATATGCCAAATTGGTAAGCCCCAAAAAGCTGGCACATCCTAAATAAATCAAATGTCTTAAATATGGTTGAATCATCTCTCTACCTAGCGAATTATTCAGTTAGCGGTTTACGGCGATTCTTAATGGCTTGGGGCGCAATCGAATCTCCGACATAAATATTTTCAAAACGAAAATAAGCCAGAATTATAAGTCTCTAAAACGCTGCATCAAGCTTCGCCAAATACCCAGTACGCGTCGCCTCATCCACAAACGCCGCTTCAAAGCTATTTCTAGCGAGCGTCACGGCATCCTCCATTGTTAAATCTAGCGCCGCAAAAGTGGCTTCCCAATTAGCGTTCATGTAGCCGCCAAAGTAGGCGGGGTCGTCGGAGTTAATGGTGGCGCAAAGTCCTGCATTGAGCATTTTTTTGAGTGGGTGTTGGCGCAAATCGGGCGTGACGCACAGCTTCAAATTGGAGAGTGGGCACACCGTGAGGGGGATGCGTTCTTTGGCAAGCCGTGCAACCAATGCGGGGTCTTCTAGGCAGCGCACGCCGTGGTCAATGCGCTCTACCTTTAAGTCGTCTAAGGCTTGCCAGATATAGGCTGGCGGGCCTTCTTCGCCTGCGTGCGCCACCACGCGTAGCCCCAGATCGCGGCTCATGGCGAACACGCGGCTAAATTTTTCGGGTGGGTGACCGACCTCGCTGGAGTCCAGTCCCACGCCAATCAATTTGTCGCGGTAAGGCCGTGCCGCTTCGAGTGTTTCGAGCGCACTTTCTTCGCTTAAGTGCCGCAAAAAACACAGGATGAGCAAGGCGTTGATGTCCCATTTGGCTTTCGCGTCCAAGCAAGCGCGATGCAAACCATTGATGACCTCATTCATCGCAACACCACGCTCTGTATGGGTTTGTGGGTCGAAGAAGATTTCGGTGTGAATGACGTTGTCAGCGTGGGCGCGTTCAAAGTACGCCATTGCCATGTCGTAAAAATCTTGCTCGTGCAGTAGCACCGACGCACCCGCGTAGTAGATGTCTAAGAAGCTTTGCAAATTGGTAAATGCATAGGCGGCGCGCAGTGCTTCGACCGAGGCGTAGGGCAGCGCAACTTGATTGCGTTTGGCGAGCGCAAAAATGAGCTCGGGTTCAAGCGAGCCTTCAATGTGCATATGCAGTTCTGCTTTGGGGATATTTCGGATGTTTTGAATGAGAGTTTGCATCGCTAAACTATAAGGCATGATGCTCGCTCCTCGATTCCAACCTGAACCACCGCTTAAGCATGGCACTGTGCCCAAAACGGCTGTATTAATCGTCAATTTGGGTACACCCGACGCGCCCACGGCAAGCGCCGTGCGCCGCTACCTTGCTGAGTTTTTAAGTGATCCGCGCGTGGTGGAAATTCCCAAAGCCGTTTGGTGGTTGATTTTGCACGGCATCATTTTGCGTGTACGTCCTGCCAAATCTGCCGCCAAATATGCCAGTATTTGGCTGGACAAAAGTGTGGGCGAAGGATCGTCACGCGGCTCGCCACTGCGCTATTACACGCAGCAGCAAACGCATCTTTTGCAAACAGCGTTGGACGCGGCAGATCACAAGGTTACCGTGCGCTACGCGATGCGTTATGGCAATCCTGCCATTGCTCAGGAGCTTGATCAACTGAAAGCCGAAGGCGCGACTCGCATTTTGGTGTTACCGCTCTATCCGCAGTATTCGGGCACGACAACGGCTAGCGTCTCAGATGCGGTGTTTGATTGGGGCAAGCGCCAGCGCGTGATTCCTGAGCTGCGGTTTGTGAGCCGTTACCACGACCATGATGGCTACATTGGCATGCTCGCCAATCGCGTGCGTGAATCGTGGAAAAAGACAGGACAACCGCAAGTGCTAGTGATGACCTTCCACGGCGTACCCGAGCGCACGCTGCATCTGGGCGATATGTATCACTGCGAGTGTCTGAAGACAGCGCGGCTCTTGGCGGAAAATTTGGGGCTATCAAAAGAGCAGTACCGTGTCACGTTTCAATCGCGCTTTGGCAAAGCGAAATGGCTACAGCCCTACACCGAGCCGACCTTGATTGCTTTAGCCAAGGCGGGCATTTGTAGCGTAGATGTGATCTGCCCTGGCTTTACCAGCGACTGCTTGGAGACGCTGGAGGAGATCGATATGGAAGCACGCGAGGCCTTTATCCATGCGGGTGGCCAGCAGTTCAACTACATCCCGTGCCCAAACGATCACCTTGAATGGATTGGCGTGCTGCGCGCCATTGCCGAGCAGCATCTGGCAGGCTGGGAGACAAAGGCTGCGCCCAATAGCATTGAACGCCAGCAATCGAGAGCGCGTGCGCTGCAAGCTGGCGCGAAGGACTGATTCTCCGTCAATCACTTCTAGTCCGTTAAAACCGCACTTCAATATGTCCGATCTCTCTGTTAGTTTAGTCACCGCTGCGCAGTTGATTGTTGATGGCAACGCTTCGCTTTTTGCGATTGTCGAGCGCTCATTAACGGTGAGTGCTTTTGCGGTGCTGATTGGCGGCGCGGTGGGCTTGCTGTTTGGCGCGTGGCTTGGTGTGGCGCGTTATCCGTGGCGTCCCGCTGTGCTGGTTGTGCTCAACTCCTTGCTGGCTGTGCCTTCCGTGGTCGTGGGGCTCTTGGTGTATTTGCTTTTGTCACGCACAGGGCCGCTTGGTTTTTTAGGTTGGCTGTTTAGTTTTCCGGCGATGGTGTTTGCACAGTCGCTTTTGGTGTTGCCTGTGGTGATGGCGCTGACAAGGCAAGTGGTGGAGAGCGCCGAGGCGACACATGGCGAGCAGTGGCGCTCGCTAGGCGCGGGTACGCTTGCGCGTGCGGTGCTGCTGGCGTTTGATGAGCGGCACGCACTCTTTATGGTTTTTGTGACTGCCTTTAGTCGTGCCATTACCGAGGTGGGTGCGGTGATGATTGTGGGTGGCAACATCGATGGCTTTACGCGCGTGATGACGACTGCGATTGCGCTTGAGACGAGTAAAGGAGACTTGCCGCTAGCACTCGCTTTGGGTTTTGTTTTGCTCGCTGTCATGCTGACACTGCATGGTCTAGCGGCTTTAGTGCAATATGCCAAAGACACGCACAAGCGCGTGGACGCGGAGCTGCACCTATGACAGCGCTGATGACACTGCAAAACGCCAGCGTGAAATTTGGTGCCCAAACGGCGTTAGCTGCTTGCTCGTTATCCATTGCTAAGGGTGAGCGCGTGGCTTTGCTCGGCGCAAACGGCAGCGGCAAAAGCACCCTCTTGCGGCTCTTGCATGGACAGCAAAAGCCCAGCAGTGGCGAGCAAATCAGCCACACGGACGCGCGGCAAGTGATGGTGTTCCAGCAGCCACATATGCTGCGCTTGTCGGCGCTGTGGAACGTGACATTGGCGCTGTGGTTTGCGGGTCAATCTTGGGCGGCGGCACAAGCGAATGCTCGGGAAGCCTTATCCAGTATGGGTTTTGCGGGCATCATGCAGCGCAATGCCCGTGCGATGTCGGTTGGACAGCGGCAGCGCTTGGCGCTGGTTCGAGCATGGGCGCTACGCCCCGACATTCTATTTTTGGACGAACCAACCGCCAGCCTTGATCCCAAAGCACGGCGCGATGTGGAGCTGCTCATTCAGCAGTTTGCCGATAGTGGATGCACACTTGTTTTTGCTAGTCATAACCTTGGGCAAGCCAAGCGCTTGGCAACGAGGGTGATTTATTTGGAGCAAGGAAAGCTCTTGGTAGATTTACCAACCAAAGATTTTTTTAACAAAGAATTGCCTAACGACGCAGCACTGTTTTTGCAAGGCGAGAGAGTATGAAAAACTTAAAAATAGCACTGCTGCAAGTCATACTGACTGTGGCCTGTAGCGGTGTTTTGCAATTGGCCAGAGCTGAGCAAATTGTTTTGGCGTCGACCACCACCACTGAGCAATCTGGCTTGCTTGCGCAGTTGCTTCCTGCGTTTGTCAAAGACACGGGGGTGCGCGTCAAGCCAATTATTTTTGGGACAGGCCAGGCGCTCGATGCAGCGCGGCGCGGCGATGCGGATGTGCTCTTCACGCATGACCGTATGGCCGAAGAAAAATTTATTACTGAGGGATTGGGTGTGCAGCGTTTTGACGTGATGTACAACGATTTCATCTTGATTGGGCCCGGTGATGATCCTGCCAAAACAGCGGGACGCGACATCGTCAAAGCCTTGCTGGCTGTGGCTCGTAGCAATGCAACGTTTTATTCGCGCGGCGACAGAAGTGGCACGCACGAAGCGGAGCTGCGCTATTGGCAAATGGGCGGCGTGAAGGACAAGTCGCAGTTCGGCACTCACTACAAAGAGTGCGGCTGTGGCGTGGGTCAGGCGCTCAATCTTGCGTCGGCTACTGCGGGCGCTTATGTGCTGGCAGATCGTGGTTCGTGGCTGAATTTTAAAAATCGTGGACCACTCAAAATTTTGGTGGAAGGTGACAGCAAAATGCGCAACCAATATGGCGTGATGGTGGTGAACCCCGCCAAGCATCCGCACGTAAAAGCACTGGCGGCGCAAGTTTTTGTCGATTGGGTTACGGGAGCGCGTGGACAAGCGGCGATCAACGCCTACAAAATCAATGGCGAGCAATTATTCTTTGCGAATGCCAATGTCAATGTCAATACCAGCACGAACGCAAGCGCCAAGCCAAAATAAGATTTTATTTTTAGGATTTTGAAGATGTTTTTAAAAGTTTCTCGCCGTCTTGTCATGAGTCTCGCCGCCGTGCTGATGTTGGCTGCACAGGCGCAAACACAAGTGCAGCAGCCCAGTATCGTGATGGCTTCGACTACATCGACCGAGCAATCGGGCTTGTTCTCATATTTGTTGCCCGAGTTCACTAGGACCACTGGTATCGTTATCAAAGTGGTGGCGCTGGGTACGGGGCAAGCGCTAGATATGGCGCGTAGGGGCGATGCTGATGTGGTCTTCGTGCATGACTTGGCGGCTGAAGAAAAATTCTTAGCGGAAGGTTTCGGTGTGCGGCGCTATGACGTGATGTACAACGACTTTGTTTTAATCGGACCGCAAAGCGACCCAAGCAAAGTGGCGGGCAAAGACGTGATGAATAGTTTCAAAAAAATTGCCGCGACGAGTGCGGCTTTCGTCTCGCGCGGTGACAAAAGCGGAACGCACGCCGCAGAACTACGTTATTGGGGAATGGCAGGTTTGATGGCTCGTGAGAGCTTTGGCGCAGCTTACAAGGAGTGCGGCTGCGCAATGGGGCAGGCGCTCAACATGGCAGCGGCGGCGGATATGTATGTGCTGGCAGATCGCGGCACATGGCTCAACTTTAAAAATCGTCGGAATTTAAAAATTTTGGTTGAGGGTGATACAAAACTGTTTAACCAATACGGCGTGATGACGGTCAATCCTGCCAAACATCCACACGTCAAGGTTCGTGAGGCGCAGGCTTTTGTCGATTGGGTGATTTCGCCTGCGGGGCAAGCGGTGATTGCCGCCTACAAAATCAATGGCGAGCAACTGTTTTTTCCGAATGCAAAGTGAGGCTTATGCTTTAAAGCATTGGGGCAAGCGATAACACTAACAGCGTTGCCATAACGTAGTTAAAAGCGCGGCGATTTTTATCGTTAGCAAGCCATTCGCGCAGTCGCACTCCAAATAGCGTCCACACCATTCCTACTGGAATGTTGACAATGACGAACATGATAGCCAGTAAGCTCAGGTGCAGCATGGAAGCTGCCCCGTTTTGCTCGGGTACATAAGCGGAAATAGCCGACAATCCCATAGCCCAGCCTTTGGGATTGATCCATTGAAACATAGCCGCTTGCCACCAGGTCATTGGCTGAGAGGCCTTATCCAGATTGGTTTTTGGCGCGGTGGCCGTGGCAATTTTCCACGACAAATAAAGCATGAAGGCGATGGAACCCCATTTCATGAGCAGATGCAAGGCGGGATACACGGTGAACAGTTGCGCCAGTCCTAGCCCGATTAAAAAAACCATTACACCAAAGCCAAAATTGATCCCCATCATGTGCGGTAAGGTACGCTTGAACCCAAAGTTCACACCCGATGCAAGTAGCATTAAGTTATTCGGTCCAGGCGTTGCACAGGATGCAAAACAAAATAAAAAGATGGCAAAGAAAAAATCGAAAGTCATCGGTTAACTATACAACCACGGGTTCAACTTCAAGCCGAATACCAAAGCGTTCGTAAACGCTGGTTTGAATCGCACCAGCCAAGGTCATGACTTCGCCGCCCGTCGCTGGCGTACCTGTCTCTTGTCCTTTGTTGATGAGCACTAGCGCGTGTTCGGGATGTACGCCTGCGTTGCCCACGCCGCGCCCCTTCCAGCCACAAGCATCAATGAGCCAAGCGGCGGCAAGCTTGAAGTTGCCATCTAGCAATTTATAGAAGGCGACATTGGGATCGCGCCCAATGATGTCCTTGCATTGCTCGGGCGTGACGACGGGATTTTTAAAAAAACTTCCCGTATTGCCAATCACTTTGGGGTCGGGCAATTTTTTGCTTCTAATTTGGCATACCCAGTCAAACACCATACGCGGTGTTGGCTTGGGTTGGTGCACGCGCTTAGCGTGCTTGTCTAAGTCTGCGTAGCTGATGTCAACCTGCCAAGCTTTGGGCAAAGCGAAGCGCACATGAGTGATGAGCACTTTGTCTTTTAGAGCGCACTTAAAGACAGAATCACGGTAGCCAAATTGGCAAGCCCCTGCGTCTAGCGTTTGGCTCTCGCCTGTTGTGAGGTCGATGTAATCCAGCGACTCAAAGCGATCTTGCAACTCCACGCCATACGCGCCAATGTTTTGAACGGGGGACGCACCCACCGTGCCAGGAATGAGCGCGAGGTTTTCTAATCCTGGCATATTTTGATCAAGTGTCCATGCCACAAAGTCGTGCCAAGGTTCGCCAGCGCCTGCTTCCACGATGAAATGTTTGCGGGTCTCCTTGACCAAGCGTTTGCCCATGATTTCGACTTTTAGCACCAAGGGTTTGACATCGCCTGTCAGCACCAAATTGCTACCGCCGCCGAGCACAAATTTGGATTGCTGCTCAAGGCTCGCGTCAGCCAGCACAGCTTGGAGGTCGTCGGTTGATTGAATACGCACCAATTGCAAAGCTTTGGCACTGATACCAAATGTGTTGAGGGGTTGGAGCGGAACATCGCAACTAAGTTTGAACATGGGACAATTGTCCCTTTTTTAGGAGCGTCCCATGCCTTCATTCGATACTGTTTGCGAACCCAATTTGACCGAAGTTAAAAATGCAGTGGAGAACACGGCGAAGGAAATTGGTACGCGTTTTGATTTCAAGGGAACTGCGGCGGCGGTGGAGATGAAAGACAAAGAAATTACCTTAATCGGTGACGCTGATTTCCAGCTTCAGCAAATTGACGATGTGCTGCGCAATAAATTAACCAAACGCGCGGTAGATGTACGCTACCTAGACGTGGGTGATATCCAAAAAATAGGCGGTGATAAGGTCAAGCAAGTCATCAAAATTAAAAATGGCATTGAAACGGAAGATGCCAAGAAGATTACGCGCTTGCTCAAAGACAGCAAAATGAAGGTACAAGCGTCGATTCAAGGAGATTCTGTGCGGGTAACGGGCGCTAAACGGGACGATTTGCAAGCGGCGATGGCGCTCATTAAAAAGGACTTGGTCGATATGCCGCTCTCGTTTAACAACTTTAGGGATTGAATTCAAGCCGCTCGCTCCGTTACAATCGAAGGTTGACCCTTATTTCACACACTTTCTCTTGGGAATTGACATGACTAGTCAAGTAAAAAATAACCCGCCAGTCGATAGCAGCAAGCGCACATGGATCATTGCGTCTAGCTGTGCGGGTGCTTTAGGCGGCGGAGCAGCCGCTTTGACATTGGGCGGCAGTTTGCTGCCATCTGAGCGAGCAAAGGCTGCTGGTGCGGCTGTTGAGGCTGATATTTCGGCATTAAAACCTGGCGAAAAAATGACCGTTGAGTGGCGCGGTAAGCCAGTTTGGATTTTGAAGCGCACGCCCGAGCAAATGGCAGCGCTAGCCAAGGTGGACAGCCAATTGGCGGATCCAAAGTCTGAGCGCAAGCCAGATGAGTTGACGCCCAAATACGCGAGAAACGAATTCCGCGCACGCGAAGATCATAAAGATGTGTTAGTGGTTGTGGGTATCTGCACGCACCTTGGCTGCTCGCCAACTGATCGTTTAACGGCTGGTCCTCAGCCTTCGTTGCCAGATGATTGGCAAGGCGGCTTTTTGTGTCCATGTCACGGCTCTACATTCGATGTGGCGGGTCGTGTTTATAAAAATAAACCTGCGCCAGATAACTTGGAAGTGCCGCCGTATATGTATCTGTCGGCCACCAAGATTCTCATTGGTGAAGATAAAGCCGCAGCTTAAATAGGAGACCCACATATCATGGCTGAAATGAAAGAAATCTCCGCAAACGCATCTACTGGTGCGAAGCTGCTCAATTGGGTAGACAACCGCTTCCCGCTTACCAAGCTCCTTGAGGATCACCTCACTAAATATTACGCGCCTAAAAATTTCAATTTTTGGTACGCATTTGGCTCGCTAGCACTGGTTGTTTTGGTGCTGCAAATTGTGACGGGCATCTTTTTGACTATGCACTACAAACCTGATGCGGCGCTCGCGTTTGCTTCGGTCGAGTACATCATGCGCGATGTGCCAGGCGGTTGGTGGATTCGTTATATGCATTCAACAGGTGCTTCCGCGTTTTTTATTGTGGTGTATTTGCATATGTACCGCGGTTTGATCTACGGTAGCTATCGCAAACCGCGCGAGCTGATTTGGATTTTTGGCTGCGCTATTTTCTTGTGCCTGATGGCTGAAGCCTTTTTTGGCTACTTGTTGCCTTGGGGTCAAATGAGCTATTGGGGCGCACAAGTGATTGTGAATTTGTTCGCCGCTGTGCCGTTTATTGGACCCGATTTGGCGCTTCTGATTCGCGGTGACTATGTTGTGGGTGATGCCACTTTGAATCGCTTTTTCGCGTTCCACGTGATTGCGATTCCGCTGGTGCTGATTGGTTTAGTTGTCGCGCACATTATGGCTTTGCACGAAGTGGGTTCCAATAATCCTGATGGCGTGGAAATTAAAGCCAATAAAGATGCAGCAGGCATTCCAGTTGACGGCATTCCATTCCATCCGTTTTATACCGTGCATGATGTTTATATGCTCGCTATTTTCTTAACCGTGTTCTTTGCGATTGTTTTCTTTGCGCCAGAGATGGGTGGTTACTTCTTGGAATACAACAACTTCATTCCAGCTGACCCACTGAAAACGCCTGCACACATTGCGCCCGTTTGGTATTTCACAGCGTTTTATTCGATGCTTCGTGCCACGAATGACGTATTGGTTAATGTGTTCTGTTTGCTTGCGGCAGCGACGGCTGTGTGGGCCTACCTCAAATCGAACTTGTCATCTAAAGCTAAAGTGGGTGTGTTGATTGCTGCTTTGGTTGCTTGTTTCTTGCTCAAAACATTTGATGCCAAGTTCTGGGGCGTGGTGGTCATGGGCGGCGCAGTCATCATCTTGTTCTTTCTGCCATGGCTGGATCAATCACCCGTTAAATCCATTCGCTATCGCCCTGATTGGCATAAGTGGGTTTATGGCGTGTTTGTTGTTTTCTTTGTGGTTCTGGGTTACCTTGGCATTCAAGCGCCAACCACAATGGGTACTTTAATTGCGCAAGCGGGCACGCTTTACTACTTTGGCTTTTTCTTGTTGATGCCTTGGTGGAGTCAACAAGGAAAATTCAAGCCTGTGCCCGACCGCGTCACATTTGCCGCTCACTGATAGGAGCATTACAAAATGAAAAAACTATTTGCTCTTTTACTCTCTTTGGGCTTGGCTTTTGGATCGGTTAGTAGCTTTGCCAATGACGGCGGCATTGCTTGGGATAAAGCGCCTAATAAAACAAATGACCAAGTCGCGTTGCAAAACGGCGCTAAGTTGTTTGTGAATTACTGCCTGAACTGCCACTCCGCTGCGTTCATGCGCTACAACCGCATGACTGAAATTGGTCTCACGGAGAAGCAAATCAAAGAGAATCTGCTGTTCGGGTCGGCGAAAGTTGGCGAGACCATGAAGTCGGCGATTGACCCTTTGCAAGCAAAAGAATGGTTTGGCGGCAACCCCCCCGATCTGAGCGTGATGGCGCGTTCGCGATCTGATGGCAGCAAAGGATCTGGCGCGGACTATCTCTACACCTATTTGCGTAGCTACTACAGAGATGAGACCAAGCCAACAGGTTGGAACAACCATGTATTCCCTAGCGTTGGAATGCCGCACGTGCTGTGGGAATTACAAGCCAGCATGAAGCCTGCGGAGTATGACCAAGCAGTAGGTGATTTGGTTGGGTTTATGCAGTGGATGGCAGAGCCAGCGCAAAACAAACGCATTCAAGTAGGCGTTTGGGTGCTATTTTTCATGTTGACTTTCTCTCTAATTGCTTGGCGTTTAAACGCAGCTTATTGGAAAGATGTGAAGTAAGCGCAAGAGTTAACGATTTGTTCTGCAAAGCGGCTGCACTCTCGCAGCCGTTAGTTTTTAAGGGGTTTATGCCATGATGGTTTTGTATTCTGGGACAACTTGTCCTTTCTCGCACCGTAGCCGTTTTGTCTTGTTTGAAAAAGGCATGGACTTTGAAATTCGTGATGTGGATTTGTACAACAAACCCGAAGACATTGCGGTGATGAATCCTTATGCTCAAGTCCCTATTTTGGTTGAGCGTGATTTGATTTTGTACGAATCCAACATCATCAATGAATACATTGATGAGCGCTTCCCGCATCCGCAATTGATGCCTGGCGACCCTGTTGATCGCGCGCGGGTTCGCTTGTTTTTGCTTAATTTTGAAAAAGAATTGTTTGTCCATGTGTCCACGCTGGAGGCACGCAACGTCAAGATGAACGAGAAAGCAATCGAAAAAGCCAAGCAGCACATCACGGATCGTTTGACACAGCTCTCGCCTGTGTTTTTGAAAAATAAATTCATGATGGGCGATACTTTCTCAATGCTGGATGTAGTCATTGCCCCCTTGCTGTGGCGCTTGAATCACTATGGCATTACGCTCTCCAAAAACGCAGCGCCGCTACTCAAATATGCAGAGCGTATCTTTTCGCGTCCAGCTTTCATCGAAGCCTTGACTCCATCTGAAAAAGTGATGAGGAAGTAAATGATAGTCGCTCCCCCCGAGTTAGCCAGCGCCAAGCCCTATTTGCTGCGTGCCATGTATGAGTGGTGTGGCGAGCAGGGGTTGACACCTTACGCATCGGTGAAGGTGGATGAGCGAGTGCAAGTGCCGATGGAGTTTGTTAAAGATGGACTCATCACGCTCAATATTGGGATGGATGCAACCAAGGGTTTGCTAATTAACAACGAAACGCTAGAGTTTCAAGCTCGCTTTGGCGGCATTCCTCGCCAAGTGGTTGTGCCAATTACCCACGTGATGGCGATTTATGGTCGTGAAAATGGGCAGGGCATGGCGTTTCCAATTTCTACGCTTGCCCCCGCTCCCGCCCCTGCTGCTACACAACCTCAAGCACAATCGCAAGCAGAGCCGAGAGTTCAAAAAGATGCCACAAAAAAACCAACTTTGATGCGCATCAAGTGATGATTGTGACAAGCTATCGGTTAGAATCCTCAGTTCTGTTTTTTAGAGCAGTACGCCGATTTAGCTCAGTTGGTAGAGCAACCGCCTTGTAAGCGGTAGGTCATCAGTTCGACTCCGATAATCGGCACCAGTAGTATGTTTAAGGGCGTTCACTCAAGTTGAGTGAACGCCTTTTTCATTGGGGAGATGGTCATTCAAGTGGGCATCAATTTCAATCAACTGCGAAGCCTAAAGCGTTGGATTTTTCCAGTCGCGGTTTTTGGTAATTCGGTAATAAATTCAAGCTGCCTTGGATATTTATGCGGCGCTAGTTTTGATTTGACAAACGCCTGTAGCTCTCTGCACGCAGTGCGTCGCTTGCTGCTTGTCCTGACTTCAAAACGACATAGGCTTTGTCCATAAGCAAAAAATAATTTGGCGGCAGAGAACAGCACATCGGACTCTTGGATACCCAGCACCGCTTTGCCAAATAACTCGGCTGTGTGGGCGCTGGATTGGGCATAGGCTGGCAACCCTTATCCAAAAAGGCTTGCGGGCTAGATGCCTTGGAGACGAGCGTGTGCTGGACTTCGTGGGCGGGTGCCTTGGCAAGCGCCTCAGACACAATCGCGGCGCGACTTCTAGAGTGCTCCAGCATATAGGCAAGATCATCCGCTGGCAGCAAGGTGTTGACCGCTACGGGAACAATGCCCGCATACAGACAACCCAAAAACGCAGTGGGAGTGGCGCGATCTGCCAAGGTGCGGCGCTAGAATGATGGCATCCATGCGCCCTCGACTTGCCCACCATGCCGCTTGAAAAAATTGAACCACTGCCAAATTTCACACCACAGGCGAGAGCCATGTGGCTAGGCATCCCTGCAAGCACTCGCGCCATGCTGCTTGAAAATGTGTACTGCCGTCATTGCCGTGTCACGACCATTGTTGATTTTCGCGGTAGCGTCAAACGCGGATATGTGGTGCTAGAGGGGCAATGCGGAAAATGCGGGGCAGATGTTGCCCGACTGATTGACTAAAGATTTTTATGAAAGTTGTCACTATGACACGCGACCAGTAAGTAACTGAATCGAGGTAATCATGGTTATTGATAAAGAGCATGAAATCGAAGAGCTGTTAGCGAGTGAAAAAATTGAACAAGCTCAAGAATTAGCCGTTCGTTGGACGCAAGAAGAGGACGAAAATCCTCAAGCGTGGAACGAACTTGCCTATGTGTCTCAATTTTTAGGAAATTGGGTGGCAGCACAACAGGCGATTGCGAGAGCAACAGACTTAGCACCTAACGACCTAGGCTATCTCTTTGAAAAAGGAGTCATTGAGTACAAATTGCAAAACTTTGATGCAGCATCCGATAGCTTTAAAGATTGCGTTCAAAAGTCGATGGAGTTTGATAGTGACTACTATTTGGATGCTGCAAAAATTGCCATGGGGCAGGCGTTGTTTGCCTGCGGTCAATACCACTCTGCGGCGATGGCCATTGCAGGTGTAGACCTCGAGGCAGCGACGTGGGTTGAAGGCAGAATGACGGCACGTGAACTTGGTCAAAATATCGAACACCGCAAAAAATTAGCATTTCGATAATCCGATAATCGGCACCAGTAGTATGTTTAAGGGCGTTCACTCAAGTTGAGTGAACGCCTTTTTCATTGGGGAGATGGTCATTCAAGTGGGCATCAATTTCAATCAACTGCGAAGCCTAAAGCGTTGGATTTTTCCAGTCGCGGTTTTTGGTAATTCGGTAATAAATTCAAGCTGCCTTGGATATTTATGCGGCGCTAGTTTTGATTTGACAAACGCCTGTAGCTCGGCACGCAGTGCGTCACTTGCTGCTTGTCCTGACTTCAAAACGACATAGGCTTTGGCGCGCGTGAGTTGATTCTCGTCAGCAACTGCAACCACCGCCGCCTCTAAAACAGCCACGTGTTGCATGAGTGTGGATTCGACCTCAAACGGCGAGACGTACTGACCGCTAACCTTAAACATATCATCGCTACGACCCGCATAGGTGTAGTAACCATCGCTATCGCGCACATATTTGTCGCCGCTTTTGAGCCATGCGCCTTGGAAGGTTTCGGTACTTTTATCGCGGCGTGTCCAGTACATCAGTGCGGCGCTTGGGCCGCTGATGTATAAGTCGCCCACTTCGCCGTCCTGCACTTCGCGTCCATCGTCCCCGCGCAGCGATAACGTGTAGCCAGCGACCGCTTTGCCGGTGGTGCCGTAACGCACATCGTCTGGGCGATTCGATAGGTACACGTGCAGCATTTCGGTCGAGCCAATCCCGTCCACAATGTGGCAGCCAAAATGCGTTGAAAATCGCTCGCCAATCTCGCGTGGCAAAGCTTCGCCAGCAGAGGAGCACATCCGCAAAGCGACTGCAGATTTGGCTGGTAGATTGGGCGACGCCAGCATGCCCGCGTAGCCCGTGGGCGCACCAAAAAAGACCGTGGGCTTCAGTCCTGTCAGTGCAGGCGTATCCCCAGTCCAGCGCTTGAATATCATGTCTGGCGTTGGGCGCTCGGCTGACAAGATAACCGTTGCGCCCACAGATAGTGGAAATGTGAGCGCATTGCCAAGTCCATAAGCAAAAAATAATTTGGCGGCAGAGAACAGCACATCGGACTCTTGGATCCCCAGCACCGCTTTGCCAAATAACTCGGCTGTGTGGTGAGGATTGGCATGCGTATGCACCGTGCCTTTGGGCTTGCCCGTCGATCCAGATGAGTAGAGCCAAAATCCAATGTCGTCGGGATGTGTGGGCGCTGGATTGGGCATAGGCTGGCAACCCTTATCCAAAAAGGCTTGCGGGCTAGATGCCTTGGAGACGAGCGTGTGCTGGACTTCGTGGGCGGGTGCCTTGGCAAGCGCCTCGTTAAAGGTGGGCAACAGCGCCTCAGACACAATCGCGGCGCGACTTCTAGAGTGCTCCAGCATATAGGCAAGATCATCCGCTGGCAGCAAGGTGTTGACCGCTACGGGAACAATGCCCGCATACAGACAACCCAAAAACGCAATCGGCCAATCGACGTTGTCGTGCATGAGTACAAACACCCGCTCTTCGCGCCGTAGGCCAAGCTGGATAAGGCGGCTAGCTGTGCGCCGTGCTTGCAAGGCTAGTTCGCCATAAGTCAAACGATGCGCGTCGTCGATAAAAGCGACTTTGCTAGCACGCTCAAGGTTGAGCTGAAAAAGATGATTGGCAAAATTGAATGTAGTCATAATGCACCATTGTGCAATGTTACTATTGGTCGCTTATGAAACAAATTGCAGATTCTCGCCATCCTTTTTTAATCTCACTGGGAGAGCGCGTGCGGCTTTTGCGAACAAAGCTCAGTATGACCCGCAGGCAACTTTCGCAAGAGACGCACATCTCGGAGCGGCACTTGGCAAATTTAGAGGGCGGCACAGGGAACGTCTCGGTACTTATTTTGGTGGAACTGGCGAAGGCATTTGATTTGACGGTTGCGCAGTTACTAGGCGAGTCTTTGCAAGAGAGGGCGGCGCAAGCAACGACTTCTTCCAAAACAATAGGCGCGAACCGTCATGGGCGCATTGCTTTAATTGGCCTGCGCGGAGCGGGTAAAAGCACGCTGGGCGCGATGCTTGCCAAAGACCTTGGTGTTCGGTTTATTGAGACCAGCCGAGAAATTGAACAGCTTGCGGGTTGCAGCTTGGCGGAGATTTATAACTTGTACGGCGAGGCAGGCTATCGGCGCTTAGAGCGTGAGGCGTTGCGCACCATTGTGTCTGTGAAAGAGCCCGTGGTGATTGCCACGCCAGGCGGACTGGTGTCTAGTGAAGATACGTTTGAGCTCTTGCTGCGCCAGTGCCGCACGGTTTGGTTGCAAGCCAAGCCGCTCGATCATTTGAGCCGCGTTCGCGCACAAGGCGACAACCGCCCAATGGCGGCAACGCGAACCACCCAGCGTGCAGCGATTGACGATTTGAAATCGATTTTGGAGTCGCGCGAGCCGCGCTATGCTCGCGCCAACATTGCGTTTAACACCAGCGACTATGACTTGGCGACTTGCCGAAAATTGTTGCTAGCGAGACTTCAATCTGACTGAAGTTTTTTGAGCCGATACAGCGCATCCAACGCCTCGCGCGGCGTCAGGCTATCAGGATCAATGGTGGACAAAGCCGTTTTTATTTTTTGTGCTGCATCATCAATTGGCATAGAGCTAGTTGGTGCAGTTTGAAATAAATCGTTTTGATCATTCGCTTGCAACGCCCTAGATTCAAGGCTTTGCAGCGCATGACGTGCTTGATGCAGCACGACGTTTGGCATCCCAGCTAGGGCGGCTACTTGCACACCGTAACTGCGGCTTGCAGGCCCCGCCTCAATGGCGTGCAGAAATACGATGTCTCCTTTTCCTGTATTTTCTACGGCACTCACGTGTACGTTGAGCGCGGCTTTGTGCGAGGCTGGAAACTCGGTCAGCTCAAAATAATGCGTGGCAAACAAGGTAAACGATTGGCATTGGTCATGCAAATGTTTGGCAATAGCACTAGCCAATGCAAGACCGTCAAAGGTGGATGTGCCGCGTCCAATTTCATCCATCAGCACCAGCGACTCGCGCGTGGCGCTGCGCAAAATTTGCGCCGCTTCGGTCATCTCTAGCATAAAGGTTGACTGCGCGTTCGCCAGATCGTCGGAGGCGCCAATGCGGGTATGGATTGCATCAATAGGCCCCAGCGTGCAACTGCTGGCGGGTACAAACGAGCCGATGCTGGCGAGCAGCACAATCAGCGCCGTTTGCCGCATATAGGTGGACTTGCCGCCCATATTGGGCCCTGTGATGATGTGCATCCGCTGCTTCGCGCCCATTGCTGCGCTGTTCGCAATAAACGATTTGCCACTCATGGCGAGCCGCGCCTCAACCACGGGGTGACGACCTCCCGTTATCTCTAAGCACGGATAGTCCACAAAACGCGGACGCGACCACGAGAGCGTTGTTGCACGCTCGCACAAGGCGCACAGCGCATCCAAAGTACCTAAGCGGGAAGCCACGCTGGATAAGGCTTTCAAGTGATCTTGTAATTCGTCCAGCAGCGCTTCATACAAAATTTTTTCGCGAGCGAGCGCTAAGGTCTGAGCCGAGAGCGCCTTGTCTTCAAAAGCTTTTAGCTCAGGCGTGATGTAGCGCTCAGCATTTTTGAGCGTTTGGCGGCGCTGGTAATCCGCGGGCACTTTGTCCACTTGACCTTGCGTCACTTCAATATAAAAACCATGCACGCGGTTGTATTGCACACGAAGATTGGCAATGCCCGTGCGCGTTTTTTCACGCGCTTCTAAGTCCAGTAAAAATGCGTCGCAGTTGGTTTGAATGCTGCGCAGCTCGTCTAGCTCCACATCGAAGCCATCAGCGATCACGCCGCCATCGCGTACCAATAGTGCGGGCTCGCCAGCTATTGCCGCTGCAAGCCTTGTGTGGATTGACTTTGTGGCATGGTTGTCTTGCAAGCCTTGCTGGATATGGCTTAGCAAAGAGCTAACGGTACACAGTTCGAGCGCAAGTTTGAGGTTGGGCAACGCCTCTAAGGTTTGCCTCAGCCCCACTAGTTCGCGCGGACGTACTTGACGCAAAGCGACGCGTGCGGTGATGCGCTCCACATCGCTGATGCCTTTGAGTTGCTCGCGCAGATGTTGATACATCACCCGTTCACCCTGAGCTTGTCCAAGGGTGTGATCGCTAAGGGCTTGGACAGACTCAGCCCGAACGGTCTGGCGACTTTGCAGCGCTTCGATGGCATCCAAACGCTGATTCGCGGTCGTGCGCAAACGCTCAGGATTGAGCAGCCATGTTTTAAGCGTGCGACTTCCCATGCCACTCATGCAGGTATCTAGCAGCGCGAACAAGGTTGGCGCATCGCTGCCCGTCTCGCCGCGCAGCGTTTGCGTGAGTTCCAAATTACGCCGCGTGGTTTCAGGCAAGCTAATCAGCGCGTCGTCTTTTGCAACAACGAGCGATTGCAAGTGCGCCAGTAATCTGCCTTGCGTGTGCTCGGCGTAAGCCAAGAGCGCCGATGCCGCGGCGTGTGCGGGCTCAAGCGCGGGTGTCTCTGCGTTGAATGCTTGAAGACTTGCTACCTTGAGCTGCTCGCACAGTTTGCGGTTGCCCAGTGCCGCATCAAATTGCCAAGCAGGGCGCTGCGTGAGTGTCAATTTGGCACTCGTGGAAGCCTTATCCAGTATGGCCTTCAGGGCATCCATCGTGCGCTCAGGCGCATCGCTGCTGACGATTAATTCGGACGGTGCAATGCGCGTGAGCCAGTCACCAATAGCGTCCGATTGACACGTGGCGAGTTGAATCTGATTTTGTGTAAGCGAGAGCCACGCAAGACCAGTGGCGGACTTTTCGGCATGAACTGAGAGTAGCACCGTGTCACGTTTATCGTCCAGCAGTTCGCTCTCCGTCAGCGTGCCAGGCGTGACCACGCGCACCACCTTGCGCTCCACAATGCCTTTGCCTGATGGCGCCGACATTTGCTCGCAAATTGCCACCGACTCACCCGCGCGAATCAGCTTAGCAAGATAACCCTCAACCGCGTGGAAGGGCACGCCAGCCATAGCAATCGGCTCGCCAGCAGACGCACCGCGCTGCGTGAGCGTAATATCCAAAAGCCGCGCCGCACGCTTGGCATCATCAAAAAACAGCTCGTAAAAATCCCCCATGCGGTAGAACACCAGCGTATCAGGGAACTCCAACTTGACGCGCAGATACTGCTGCATCATGGGGGTGTGGTTTTCAAAGGTTGGAGAAGACATCTTTGAAGGCATGAAAGCTTGGTGAAGTGTTGCGACTTGGTTCCATACGAGCCGCAATTTCACGAGCACATTCAATTTTCCGTAAACCCGTTTTGAAATAATTTTTTTTCTTCAGCTCTCTCTCTAGGGCCTCCCAAGTCCCACCTTTAATTTGATCAGGTTTGCGAAATCCAGCTTTATTTGGGAGGTTGACATCCATGCGCGGATAAGCTTCTAGTACCGCAGCCCAATCGCCGAAAAACCATGCTTCAAGCTCTTCAATAGCGATACGGTTGATCACTTGAACTTTATTTCGTTTTGGATTCGAGCGTGTGGTTAGTCCTGCATCTACAGTTATCTTGTCTAATGTTTTTTTTAATGCTTTGCAATCTTCGTCATCGCGATCAACCAACACAACGATGCAAGAAGTTGTTGGCAACCAACTTGCGTAGCCGCTAAGTCTAGAAGGTAATTGTTTAAGTAGTTCGGCTTTGCATTGAAATCTTCTAATGTCATATCTGATTCGATGCCCAATCATCTTTGGCAAAAGCGAATCTAATGCCACCTCCATGGAGGGCTCTTCCACTAGGATTTCAATGTGGTCTACAGCGGTGTCTTTCATTTTTTAGGCGATGCGCGTTTTGGTTCGCCATGATTGGTCAATGGGTCGCTGAATCCAAATTGTCCTTCCATCCAAAGATGCCCAAGGCTTGCGCCAGTTTTCAGAAATTCAGGTACTCCTTTAATGTCCGAGGCTGTAACGGTTTGTGTATAGCCTTGTTCGTTACGATACAAAACACGCACTTCTTCAGCCCTGCAAGCGTTGAGAAAAAATGGTGAATGTGTTGTAACTAGAACTTGCGTACGCTCACTTGCCCTACGGCATTCTTCAGCCAAGTCTAATAAAAGGCGTGGGTGTAAAAAATTTTCAGGCTCTTCAATGCCAAC
The DNA here is from genome assembly GCA_030054145.1 of Cytophagales bacterium. GTDB lineage: Bacteria > Pseudomonadota > Gammaproteobacteria > Burkholderiales > Burkholderiaceae_C > JASGCK01. Next base: position 186,721 of record JASGCK010000002.1, on the reverse strand, counting down.
GAATTTAGGAGGATTCGGGTCATATAGAACGGTCAGATAGGTCAGCATTTTGAGCGTTCCATCAGATGCAAATTTAGCTAAAACGGGCCTATCGAAAGGCGCATCTTTTAGGCGTAGTAACAGATTGCCATTGGCCATCGGTTCGGCATCAATTTTTTCAAGCCTTGGGATTCGCTGGCTTAGAGCGAGCATAATTTTCTTTAAATGTTCAGGATGCTGCTCTTGCAGGTATTGGATAACGTTGGATAAGTTGTCTCCTGTTTTTGACAAGCGCTCTTGAGGCCCACTTTCCGATTCGATTTTTGTTTGGCTAATCGACAAATATGACACATACCAATTTGTAATGAAATCTCGCAGCGCGGCCACGCGTGGATGATCAGCGATTTGCCCTAACGTGTTGACAGCAATCAGATCGGCGCTTCTTAAGGGGATATCCAATCGGTTGTCTTGGGCATCGGGAACCTCTCCGCTGATAACGCGTCCTTTTCCTCCGTAATACTCAAGAAATCGGAAGGGCTGTCCTTTAGTACCCCTGCGCCATGCAAGCCATTCTTCTTTAACAAAAGGACCATTTGTCCCTTCGTCAATAGCAAGGTGATAGGTGATAAGCGGAGAGTCTTTTTTTTCTCTGTATTTCAACTCGATGACGACTGCGCCATTAGATCCGCGAGTTTTGAGTTCTCTACCTCGACCACGTCGATCCCACGCTTGACGCAGACCATTTTGAAAGCATTCAGACAGAAAATTAAAAACATCAAAAATTGTTGACTTACCACTCCCGTTTGGACCTAGCAGGACGGTCAACGGAGTTAAATTTTTGAGTTCAATATTTTTAAGTGCGCGAAAATTTTCTACTCTCAGGTATTCAATTCTCGGTGGTGCTGCGTATGCTGCCATCGTTCATCCTTAAAAATTATTCAATTTCTTGGGTTTACTTAGCGTTGAACGTCGAATACTTCGAGAGCACGCCCACCAATTGCCCATAGACCTTGGGATTGCCGCACACTACTTCTTTGGCTTCTAAAAAATCAGCTTCGCCCGAGTAGTTGCCCACCAAGCCACCAGCCTCTGTGATGAGCAGCGAACCTGCCGCTACGTCCCACGGGAAGAGGCCTGTCTCGAAGTAGCCGTCGGCAAATCCTGCGGCGACGTAGGCCATATCAAGCGCGGCTGCGCCTGCGCGGCGGATGGCGACGCACTGCGTCATCACGTCGCCCAAAATGGCGAGCGTGGGTTTGGGGTCGTCGCCTGCGCGGAAGGGCAAGCCGGTAGTGAGCAAGCAGTCTTTTAGCGCGATGCGTTTGCCCACGCGGATGCGGCGGTCGTTCATGTATGCGCCGCGTCCTTTGGATGCGGTGAATAAATCGTTGCGCGTGGGGTCGTACACCACGCCTTGATTCATCTTGAGGTTGCCGTGTTTGTCTTTGACTGCCAAACCAATGCTGACGCCGTAAACGGGGTAGCCGTGGATGAAGTTGGTGGTGCCGTCTAGCGGATCGATGATCCACATGAAATCGGAGTTTGGGTTGCCGTGCGTTTGACCTGATTCTTCGGCCCAAATGCCGTGTGTGGGATAAGCCGTGAGCAAAGTCTCGATAATGGCGCGTTCAGCGTTTTGATCGACCTCGGTCACAAAATCGTTGGCTAGTTTGGTGGATACACGAACGGACTCAATATCGAGAGCCGCGCGATTGATGATGGCCCCCGCAGCGCGTGCCGCAGTGACGGCGATGTTGAGCATGGGATGGATGTTACTTGTCATAGCTATTGATTTTACGATGCATACACGCTTTATTTTGATTAACACCAGCCACGCAGGCAATGTGGGCGCGGCGGCGCGTGCGATGAAGACTATGGGTTTTGACGACCTGGTGCTGGTCGCGCCGCGCTGGGCGAATGTGCTGCGCCGCGAAGAGACGATCCAGCGTGCCAGCGGCGCTAACGACGTTTTGGACAAGTGCCGCATTGTTGACACATTAGACGAAGCGCTGGACGGCATGACGCACCTGTGTGCGACGGCGATGACGGCGCGAGATTTTGGTCCGCCAACTCGTGCGCCACGCGAACACTTGGAGACGTTTGCCGCGCGCAATGCAGTCGCTACCGAGGGCAATGCAAGCATTGACTCCATTGACAAGGGCATCGCTTTTCTATTTGGCTCTGAGCGCTACGGCATGAAAAACGAGGATGTGTATCGCTGTCACGTGGCGCTGCAAATCCCAACCAACCCCAAGTTTGGCTCACTCAATTTGGCTTCGGCGGTTCAATTGATTGCGTATGAGTGGCAATTGATTCAAGCAAAAACATGGCCGCCATATCCGCAGGCGGATGCGGCGAATCCGCACGTCGAATCGAAAAAAATGGCGGATGCAAAACAGATTGCGGGATTGCTCAAACACTGGGAAGAGATGATGCTGAATATTGGTTATTTAGATCCCGATTTGCCGATGAAACTAATGCCACGGATGCAGCAAATTTTTAATCGCGCTCAGCTCAGAGATGAAGAAATTAATATCCTAAGAGGCATTGCTAGAGCCGCGCAAAGAGCGAGCATCAAGCGCTCTTAGAATCAAATGATGTTTAAACGAATCAGATCCGATATTGCTTGCATCTTAGAGCGCGACCCTGCGGCGCGTCATTGGTTTGAGGTGCTTACGTGCTACCCAGGTTTGCACGCGGTCATCTTGCACCGCGCCGCACATATTTGCTGGATGAGTCATATCTTTGGCATCAAATGGCTGGGACGCTTTCTGTCGGTGTTTTCGCGTTGGTTGACGGGCATCGAAATTCATCCTGGCGCGATTGTGGGCGAGCGTGTTTTTTTCGATCACGCCATGGGCGTGGTGGTGGGCGAGACCGCCGAAATTGGCGATGGTTGCACCATTTACCAAGGCGTGACGCTGGGCGGAACGTCGCTCTACAAAGGTGTGAAGCGCCATCCTACATTGGGTAAAAACGTCGTGGTGAGTGCGGGCGCCAAAGTGCTGGGTGGATTTACCGTTGGCGATGGTGCAAAGATTGGCAGCAACGCGGTGGTGATTAAGCCCGTACCTGCGGGCGCAACAGCGGTGGGCATTCCTGCGCGCATCATCATGCCCAAAGAGGGCGTATCGCTGGAGGTCAATAGCGGCGCGGCTTTTACGGCCTACGGCATTACCGACGAGGACTTAGAAGGGTAATTCAAGTTATTTTCTGCAATTTTACAAAAAAAATGTAAAATTGCAGGAAATGATTCAACGTGACATTACGCCTTTTTTCCAACAAGCACTCAGTCAATATCCAATCGTCACGCTCACGGGCCCTAGGCAAAGCGGCAAGACGACTTTGGCAAGAATGGTCTGCGCAGCAAAACCTTATGTCTCGCTAGAAAATCCTGATGTTCGGTCTTTTGCAAAGAGTGATCCGCGAGGTTTTTTGTCCGCTTATCCAGGCGGCGCTATTTTTGATGAAATCCAACGCGCACCAGAGTTGCCTTCTTATCTGCAAGGCCTTGTTGATGAAGACCCAGCGCCTGGTCGCTTTGTTTTGACGGGTAGTCAGCAGTTTGAGCTGATGCGCAGTGTGACGCAATCACTGGCGGGTCGAACGGCGCTTGTGCGGCTGCTGCCCATGAGCCTATCGGAGCTGTGTCGCTTAAACCCCAGCTACGCCAAACAACAGGCGGATCAAGTTATTTTGAATGGTTTTTATCCTCGTATTCATGACCGCAAACTCAATCCTAGTCAAGCACTGGCGGATTATTTTTCTAGCTACGTCGAGCGCGATTTGCGGGATATGACGGCTGTACACGATCTACAGCGGTTTGAGCGCTTTGTCAAACTGTGTGCTGGTCGGACGGGTCAACTCCTCAATCTGAGCAACTTGGCGATGGACGCTGGCGTTGCGCATGGCACTGCGCAAGCGTGGTTGGATTTGTTGCAAACCAGTTGTATTGTTTATTTGCTTCAGCCGTGGTTTACCAATACCAACAAACGTCTCATTCGTAGCCCTAAACTTTATTTTTACGACGTGGGTTTAGCCGCATGGTTATTGGGGTTGCGCACCGCAGATCAAGTGACGCGCGATCCGCTTGGGGGTGCATTATTTGAAAACTTCATTGTCATGGAGGCACTGAAAGACAAGTGGCATCACGGCGATAGCGAGCCACTTTATTTTTACCGTGATTCGCTGGGACACGAAATTGATCTACTCATTCCCGAAGCAGGGAAGGTTCACGCCATCGAGATCAAAGCAGGCGCAACAGTGAATGGCGATTACTTCAAGGGGTTGTCGCAATTCTCTAAAGACTTTGGTGCGCATCTTGCGACAGGTCGCGTCATTTATGGCGGACAAGACAATCAAATGCGCAGTGACTGGCAAGTGTATGGTTGGCGTGGCTTACAGCGCAGGTAGTTATTTTTGTGGCTAAGTTCAGTGTGGTTGTGGTCTGGCGCTTAGGCTTTGATTGCCGACTTGGGTCTGAATGCTTTGCAGACCGATGCAACCGTTTCGATATACGGCCCGCCAATTAAATCGACACAATAAGGAACAGCGGCGAAGATGCCCGGGACCAACGGTTTGCCATTGTCGCTTGGTAATCCACCCAGCGTCTCCGCAATGGCCTTGGGTTGACCTGGCAAATTGATGATGAGCGCTTTGTCCCGAATCACGGCCGTTTGGCGCGACAAGATCGCGGTGGGCACAAACTGCAGGCTAATTTGCCGCATTTGCTCGCCAAAGCCAGGCATTTCTTTGTGCGCCACAGCCAGCGTGGCATCCACGGTCACGTCTCGCAAACTAGGCCCTGTGCCGCCCGTGGTGAGAACGAGCGAGCAGCCCGCGTCTACCAATTCAATCAGCGCTTGGCTAATGATGGCTTGCTCGTCGGGGATGAGTCGTGCTTCAAACGTGATGGGGTTTTTGATGGCTTGGATGAGCCAGTCTTTTAGCGCAGGCAAACCTTTGTCTTCGTACACGCCCATGCTGGCGCGGTCGCTGCATGAGACGATGCCGATTTTGATGTGATCTAAATTATGTAGCATTTTTATTTGTCAAGTCTTGGTGCGCCCCGCGCCTGCGCCCGAAGCGCTGCGTGAATGGCGGCTAGTTGTGCATCGTCTAGTTTGCGCATGAGCTTACCGATAAATTGAACAAGGCGGCGTTTGCCCTCGCGGTGCGTAATGCGGTTGTGCTCTTCAATTGCTTTGGGCAGGGCTTCGGGCAGATCGAGGGCAGCCAGCAAATCATCCCGCAAGCCCATTAACTCGATGCCTAGTTTTTGCAGTGCATCGCTGGCAGCTTTCATCTCGGTACGCGTTGGCTTGTCGGGGTCAATTTGGCTCTCGGCCTTGCGCTCGCGCTTGAGCTCTAAATCGCGTTCACTACCCTCGGCCACAAAATGCCCTTTGACGTAGTAACCTTTTTTCATTTTTTTTAGCATGGGTGCAATGATAATTGACGCTATGACTAATCCATCTCTCCAAAGCAAACCACTGCACGGCTTTAGCTATTCGCAAGCATTTTTTCAAGAGCTCACGCACAGCGCATTGGCGCACGCCCAAAAACTAGGCGCAACCGATGCAGCCTCCGAGGCCTCCGAGGGCTGTGGACTCTCCGTCTCTGCCCGCCTGGGTGAGTTGGAAAACGTCGAACGTAACCGCGACAAATCGCTGGGCGTAACGGTGTATGTGGGGCAGCGCCGTGGCAACGCCAGCACGTCGGATTTCTCAGATGCTGCCGTTAAGCAAACCGTGCAAGCCGCGTTTGATATTGCCCGCTTCACGGCAGCGGACGACATGGCGGGTTTGCCTGCGCTGGATGATTACGCTCGCTATCCCAAAGGCCAGCAGCCCGATCTCGATCTCTTCCATCCTTGGGATTTAACCAGCGAGCAAGCACTGGAGTTGGCGCTACGCTGCGAGGCGGCGGCGATGAGCACGGATAAGCGCGTGGTTAATTCTGAGGGCGCAGGCGTGTCAGCGCAGCAAAGTCATTTTTGGGCAACGCACTATCGCGGGGATGCGGGCGGCAAAGGCATCGCGTTTGAAGGCGGCTACGCCAGCTCACGCCATAGCTTGTCGGTTGCACCGATTGCAGCAAACGCTAGGCGCCAAGGCGCGGATATGCAGCAAGGCTCGTGGCATACCTCCATGCGCGACGCGGCAGAAATGTCTAGCCCCGAAGCGGTTGGTCGCTACGCCGCCGAGCGAGCACTGGCAAGGCTTGGCGCAAAGAAGCTTGCCACACGCACTTGCGCCGTGCTGTTCGAGTCCAGCATGGCAGTTGGTTTGTTAGGTGGTTATGTGCAAGCCACCAGCGGCGCAGCGCTGTATCGCAAGACCACGTTTTTAGAAGGCAGTTTGGGTAAAGCGGTTTTTCCAAAACACATTCATATCGAAGATGATCCATTCGTTTTGAAAGGCAAAGGGAGTAGCCCATTTGACGAAGAGGGCGTACAAACGCAAAAGCGTCCAATCGTGACGAGCGGCGTGGTTGAAGGATATTTTTTGAGTAGCTACTCAGCGAGAAAACTCGGCATGAAAAGCACAGGCAATGCGGGCGGCTCGCACAACCTGACGCTGACATCCACTCAGACAAAAGCGGTGGATGATTTAGAGGTCATGCTCAAAAAATTAGGTACAGGACTCTTCGTAACCGAACTCATGGGGCAGGGCGTGAACTACGTGACAGGCGACTATTCGCGGGGCGCAAGCGGTTACTGGGTCGAGAACGGACGCATCGCCTATCCCGTACACGAAATCACCATCGCAGGCAATTTGAAAGATATGTTTTTAGGGATTCAAGCGGTAGGCGCAGACGCCTACAACTACGGCGCGAAGACGATTGGCTCGGTGCTGATTAACCGCATGAAGGTCGCGGGGAGTTGAGCTTTGATAAGCCGCACAAAAAAGCCGCTAGCTTTTTGGGCTAGCGGCGGTTGATCTTACGGAAATAATATCAAGGTGTTAATGCTGCAGCAAAGTCTGTATTTGTACCTGTATACGGAACAGAGGTATCAGCATAAATGATCGTTCTAGCTGTAAATGGCGCGCTTGATATGGCTGCTGAGTTATTACCGGCGAGTATTTGAAAACTTCCCCCAGTTGGTGCTAAATGTGTCGTTCCATTTGAAAAAGTGCCAGTTAGTGTGGTAGGGGCATAAATGCCAATAACAAAATTACTTCCACCAGGGAGGTTTATGATGTCATCACGTCCCGTTAAAACAAGAGCACCATATTTTTTATAGGTTGAGTTATCTAGAATTGAGCCTGAGTAATAAACTGTACCTGTGAGACTTGAATAGCTATAAGCTGGAAGCGTAGAGGAACCACTAGGGGCAGGGACAGGGACATACGAAAGGCTGTAGCGGCTGGGAGTGGCGCTTACAACAAGAGAGTTGTCGGTGCCAACGGTGATGTTGTGTGCGATAGTTCGATTGTAAGTGAATACACCCTGAGTGGAACCATTAGCATACGTCAATGTGTAATCGGTGATCGCAGTCACGGACGCTGTCCAAGCCGTTGACGTTCTGAATGGATTGCCTCCCTCTTTTGCCGTGATGTTATACCGAACTGTGCCATTAAGGGTTTGACCAGTAAGGGCATCATAGCATGATGAATTTGTTATTGTCCAATGGTCATTAGCTGTTACGGTACTACTTGAGTCAGCATCCGTATAAATCACATTAGTGTTGCCGGTGGTACATGGAAAATCCCTGCCAGGAGCTGAGTAGGCGGTAATCACACCGTCTGCAGCATAACTTTTAAGTGATGTATAAACTTCTCTCGCGTCTTCAGCATGGCCATAAGCCTCAGCCCCGTCATAAATTAATGGGCCTGCGCCGGCATAACCTCCCGACACGAGTGCGGGTGAAAAAGTCCCCGTCGGCGCTGGATTTGAGGATGCTCCCGGAGAACTAGAACCACCCCCCCCCACAGGCGGTCAAAAATGCTGCCATCATCAGCGATGCTGCGGGCAAAAAGTACTTCAGTCTCATATGTATTCCTTTTGGTTGATGTGAAAAATATCAGATATTTTTTGATGCTTGATCTGGTGGGCTGCAAGGCATTGACTTCATATTTGAGTTACACGCTATCCATGAAAAAAGTAGAAAGCCATTAAATTTTATGGGTAGCTTGACGCGATTTTAATGGGTGTTTACCCCCCTGTTTCTGGCTAGTACGTCTCTAAATGCAACCGACCCTGCACGCGCAGATCTTCGCTGAGTTTGTCCCAATTCTGTCCTGCTGCTGTGGCGATGTCTTTAAGCGCAGCAAGTACACCCGCCTCCATGCTCTTGAGTCCGCAAACATACAAGTAGGTATTGGCATCTTTGAGTAGCGCCGCCACACTGCTGACTTGCTCGCGCATCACGTCTTGCACATAACGTTTGCTACCGTGGCCTAGTGGATCGGGCGCTCGCGAAAACGCGAAATGAATATCGATGAAGTCTTTGGGCAGCTTTTGCAGTGGACCGAAATAGGGAAGTTCTTCTTTGGTTCTAGCGCCAAAAAATAACATGAGCTTGCCGCTGTTGGGCGCACCTGTTGCGCGCTCGCGCCTGCGCCACTCGGTCATGGCACGCATGGGGGCGCTGCCTGTGCCTGTGCAGATCATCACGATGTTGCTACCCGCATGATTGGGCATTAAAAAGCTCGCGCCAAAGGGCCCAGTTACTTGTACGTCGTCGCCGACTTTTAAATCGCACACATAGTTGGAAGCCACGCCCACTGTGGGTTTGCCGTCGTGGTCAACCAGCACGCGTTTGACGGTAAGCGCGAGGTTGTTGTAGCCTGCACGCTCGCCATTGCGCGGCGAGGCAATCGAGTATTGGCGCGGATAGTGCGGTTTGCCGCTGGCATCTACGCCGTTTGGGATGATGCCAATCGACTGACCTTCTAGCACTGGAAAGTGCTGCGTACCAAAGTCGAGCACGATGTGATGTGTGTCGCTCTCTGTGCCCAATTGCGTGACGCGGTAGTTGCCCACCACTTTGGCCGTGATGGGGTTTTTGGGCGTATGCAAATTGGTCACAGGTGTCGCCGCTGAATGCGGCGCGATGATGCTGCCAATGCTCGCATAACCGTTCGCACCCTGCTTGTCGAAATGCGTCGTAGGCGATTCATTGGACTTTGACAAGCTCAGTCCAAGCGGCTCATCAACCGATATGCCTTCCAGCGCGACAGGCAGTTCATCCCAGCCGAGTTGCTCCCCAACCGAGTACGCCTGCGCTTTGGGTACGTCGCGCCAGTTGTCGATTGATCCCGTTGGGCATGGCGGCACGCAGGCTTGGCAGCCGTTGCAAATCTCAACGTTGACTACGTAGTTGCGGGCATCATGCGTAATTGCACCCACGGGGCACGTGGCCTCACAGGTGTTGCAGCGGATGCAAATTTCAGGGTCGATTAAGTGTTGGCGAATGATGTTTTGCATATTAAAAATTCCGTTCGGGCTGAGCCTGTCGAAGCCTAAAACAAACGACCCTTCGACAAGCTCAGGGTGAACGGTTGGTTTGTTTAGTGGAATCGAACATATTCAAAGTCTACAGGTTGGCGGTTGATGCCCATGGCGGGCGGTGCGATCCAATTGGCAAACTTGCCTGGTTCGATGACGCGCCCCATGAGGCTTGCGACAAACGCACGGTCGCTGCTAGACGGCAACCAGTTGTCTTGATTGGCAGCAAACGCTGTGTCGCTCATGACTTCACCTTGCGGCGAGAGTTTGAGACCTGCCAGTGCGCCGATTTTTCGGTTGAAGGCTTTGTGCGGTACAGCAAGTTTGAAGTGAATACCTGCTTTGTTTATCACGCGATTCCAGCGATCTACGCCTGCGACCGAGTCGGCAATGAAGTCGTCGCGCAGCACTTCGTTCAGGGCGTTGAGCATCGGCACTTCTTTTTCTTGCAGCGTGCCATTTTTCACTTCCAGCACTTTGTAGGTTTGATTGGTTAGGCGATGATCGTCCGTGCGTTTGCCCTCTTCGTAGCGACCTTTGAGTCCAGAGTTATAAAAAATCGCCGCATTGCTGGACTCGTCCGCACCAAACAAATCAATCGTCACGCTGTAATGGAAATTGAGATAGCGCTGCACGGTTGGCAGGTCGATAACGCCCGCTGCGCGGAGCTTGGCGGGGTCATCGGTTTTGAGTTCATTCATCACTTGGCACGTGCGCTGCACAACGCGCGAAACACCAGATTCGCCAACAAACATATGATGCGCCTCCTCGGTCAACATGAACTTGGTGGTGCGCGAGAGTGGGTCAAAAGCCGATTCGGCAAGAGCGCTTAATTGGAATTTGCCATCACGATCTGTGAAGTACGTGAACATAAAAAATGACAACCAATCGGGCGTTTGCTCATTGAATGCACCGAGAATTCGCGGATTGTTGGCGTCGCCCGAACGACGATCAAGTAGTGCGTCGCCTTCTTCGCGGCCATCGCGACCAAAATATTTGTGTAGCAAAAACACCATCGCCCACAGGTGACGACCTTCCTCAACGTTGACTTGATAGAGATTACGCAGGTCGTACATGGACGGCGCTGTCAGCCCCAAGTGACGCTGTTGCTCGACCGACGCAGGCTCGGTATCGCCTTGCGTGACGATGATGCGGCGCAGGTTAGCGCGGTGCTCGCCTGGCACTTCTTGCCACACGTCACGGCCTAGTTGCTCGCCAAAACCGACTTTGCGCTCTTGAATGCGATCGTTCATAAAAATGCCCCAGCGGTAGTCGGGCATCTTCACGTGCCCAAAGCTTGCCCAGCCTTGCGGGTCAACGCTAATCGCGGTGCGCAAATACACATCGTGATTGTTCGATCCCTCGGGTCCCACATCCTTCCACCACTCCACGTAGTTGGGCTGCCAATGCTCTAGCGCGCGCTTGAGCGTTTTGTCTTCCGATAGATTGACGTTGTTGGGGATGAGCTCTTGGTAATCGATAGTGGACATTTGGGGTTCCTTGGGGGTTGTTAGTTAACTAGTTCAATTAATTGGGGACAGACCCTAATTAATTGCTGGGGGAGTTCGCAAGCTGCGATTAATTAATTAGGGGCTGTCCCCAATTAATTTAAACACGGTTCATATCAAACTGGGCTTTTTCGCCTTTACCGTAAAGTTTCAAAGCGCCGCGTTCGCCGCTGGCATTGGGTCGCACAAAAATCCAGTTTTGCCATGCCGATAAGCGACCAAATACGCGTGTCACCATAGTTTCTTTGCCGTTAAAGCGAAGGTTGGCTTCTAGACCTGTGAGCGAATCGGGTGATAGTGCGATGCGTTCCTCGCAGGCGAGGCGTACTTCATCTGCCCAGTCGATATCGTCGGGGGCGGCGGTGACGAGTCCAAGCTGCATCGCGGCAGCTCCGTCTAACGCCTTGCCAGACGTGGCTTTCACGGCATGGATGGCGGGCAACTCTTCGTAGAAGCGACGCTCAAGTCGCGATTGATCGGTTGCCATCGGGAACATACCAAAGTTGCATTCGTTGACGGTGATGTGCGGATTGCTTGCGCTGCCCTGCTCGCAGTACATATAACTACGATCAGCGGCGAGCGCGATTTCTAGTAGTGAGCCGACAAAGCATGAGCCTTCTTCAATCACGGCAAACAATGAGCGCGAGGACACATCAATGCGCGAGAAGGTGCGGCGCAAGTGCCCAATCGTGGCACGCACAAGCCAATGGCTTTTGTTGGCGATCAAGGCGGCATCGCAGGCCAGCACGCTTGCCGCATCGCCTTTGGATTTGAGGAGCCACAGCCCCATTTCTGGCTCGTTGGTGCGCAGATGCAAGATGGCATCGTCTAGTTCACGCGCTAGTTGCAGTGGCCACCACGTTACGCCAGCCGCTTCGATTTGTGCCGTGCTCGTGGGTTGTGCCGATGTTGGCGCGAGCACCGTGAGGCTCACGGTACGCTTGGCGCGGTCAATCGACACTTGCACCGTTTGGTAGTGGAGCGTGTTGCCATCAGCGGATAAATCCCGCTCAACGCGCGTCCACTCAATTCCTTTTGACGTTCCCACATCGGTAGCCGACACGCGCCCCGCAGTTGCCGCTAATTCGGCGGCTCGTTTGGCAATCCCTGCTTGAAAGTCCGCTGTCTTGATGACCTCGTCCACCAAGCGCCAATCTTTGGCACGTTGTCCGCGCACGCCTTCGACGCTGGTACAAAAAATATCGGCTAAATCGTGACGCACTTTGCGTTTGTCCGTTACGCGCGTCAGACCGCCTGTGCCAGGCAACACGCCCAGCAGCGGCACTTCGGGCAGTGAGACCGCAGAGCTGCGATCATCAACTAAATAAATTTCGTCGCAAGCCAGCGCTAGCTCATAACCACCGCCCGCACAAGCGCCATTCACAGCAGCTAAAAATGTGAGTCCATCGTAGCGGCTGGAGTCTTCGATGCCATTGCGGGTTTCGTTGGTGAATTTGCAAAAGTTGACCTTCCACGCATGACTCGACAAGCCCAGCATGAAGATGTTCGCACCCGAGCAAAAAATGCGCTCTTTGCCCGAGGTGACAACAACACAGGCAACCTCAGGGTGGCAAAAACGAATACGCTGCAAAGCATCGTGTAGCTCAATATCCACACCTAAGTCGTAGGAGTTGAGTTTGAGTTTGTAACCTGAGCGGATGCCAGCATCTTCGTTAATGTTGAGGCAGAGTGTCGCCACAGAGCCCTCAACTTGGTAAGACCAGTGCTGGTATTGATCGGGTGATGTACGGTAGTCAACGAGGGTGTGTGGGGCGGTTGTCATGCAAGTCCTTTAGGAATTTTTATGCATGAATTATGGCTTTTAAAAATCTAATATATGCACTATATTGCGATATGCAGTTCGTTAGATATGTGTTGGTATGTGAGAAATATTTAAAAAATATGTGAAAAATGAATGTTTTCATGCTAGCATGACATCTGGCAAACCTGAAATAACTTTTTTTTTGGAGAACACCATGAGCGAATTGAACACAATGAGTTTGTATGTCGGTGCGGTGGTTGCTGCTTGCGCAGCAGTTTTTTCTGCGGTGAAGGCTTACCGATCACCTAAACGTAGCTGGGCCGTGTTGGCTTGTTTGACGGCCGGTGTGGCGCTGGCAGCCGCAGGGACTGGAGGCACAACTGCCGGAAATAGCTGCAATACAACGTCCAGCAATAGCGCAAGTAGTAACAATAACAGCAACGGGAATAGTCAAGGTGCTATGAATGTGCCAGGCGGTCCTAATTGCGGCGGTGGCACAACATCTTCTGGTGGAACGTCAACAGGGGGCACGACTACGACAGGGGGAACTACAGGGGGAACGACAGGGGGAACCACAGGCGGTGGTACTTCGACTGGTGGCACAACGACAACCGTCCCGACGGGTTCTGGAATTACAACTCCTGCAAATCCAGCAGCGTCGGCTTAATTCGCTGAGCGCTGTTTCGCAAACGCCACGTACCAATCCAGGCAGGCTGGATTCGCCATGGCGTCTTTGTTAATGACTTTATCAAGTGGTTGACCCAGCAAGAGCTTCTTAATCGGAAGCTCTTGTTTTTTGCCGCTTAAGGTGCGCGGAATTTCTGGCACTTGAAAGATATCGTTTGGCACAAAGCGCGGGGACAGTGCCACGCGGATCGCGCCCTCCAAAGCCTTGCGCAGCGCGGCATCCAGAACAATGCCTTCGCGCAGCACCACAAACAGTGGCATATAGCTGTCTCGTCCCAAATACTCCAAATCTACCACCATGCTGTCCAGCACTTGGGGTAGCGCTTCCACGGCGCTATAAATTTCGCTCGTGCCCATGCGCAGACCAAAGCGATTAATCGTGGCATCGGATCGTCCGTAAATGATGCAGCCACCACCCGTGCCAATTTTTAGCCAATCACCATGCCGCCAAACAGGGCTGCGCTTGCCGTCTGGGGTGACTTTGCTGTACATATCAAAATAACTGGAGATGTAACGCGCGTTGCCCTGGTCGTTCCAAAAGTAGAGCGGCATGGATGGAATGGGTTCTGTGCAGACCAGCTCACCGACTTCATCAATGACGGGTTGTCCATCTTCATTCCAAGCTTCTACCGCGCAGCCCAGCAGCCTTGTTTGCATTTGTCCTGGTACGCTGGGCAGCTCGCGGTTGCCGCCGATAAAGGCGCCGCAAAAATCAGTTCCACCGCTGATGTTGCACCACCAAATATCGTCCACCTGTTCGCGTGATTCACCATTCTGTTCGGACTGAGCTTGTCGAAGTTCTGCGCTTGAAAGCCCTTCGACAGGCTCAGGGCGAACGGAGTTTTTAGGGAGAACGGAGTTTTTAGGGCGAACCGATCGAAACGCTTCTGTCCCCCACTGCTGCACATCCGCAGGTAAGGGCGATCCCGTGCAACCGAGCGCTCGCACAAGGCTGAGATCGCCGCAACTTGCCAGATCTAATCCTGCCTTCATACAGTTGGTAAAAAACGCCGCGCCCGCACCAAAGAACGTGACTTGGTGTCTTGCGGCAAAGCGCCACAGCACACTCCAATCAACGTGCTCTTTGGATCCGCTGGGGTTGCCGTCGTAAATGCAAATGGTGGTGCCGTTGGCCAGGCCGCTCATTTGCGCATTCCACATGACCCAGCCTGTGGAGCTATACCAGTGGAAGCGTTCACCCCACGAGTTGGTGGCATAGCTTGCACCTATGTCGTTGCCTAGCACCTTGTGCGCCATCATCACTGTGATGATGCCGCCGTGTCCATGCACGATAGGCTTGGGCAGCCCCGTTGTGCCGCTGGAGTACACAATCCACAGTGGATGCGCGTAAGGCAGCCATTCGGGTTGAAAACGGGCGGTCTGTGCAATTGATTTTTGAGTCAATGCCGCAAAGTCAAACTGCCTAGTGCTTACCTGCGCAGGTCTTGCCGAGTAAGGCGTTGCGAGTACCACAACGTTTTGCACGCTGGGCAATGCGGTTTGCAACTCTTCGATGATCACACTTCTGTCCATGGCTTTGCCGCCGTAGAACACGCCGTCCACGCCAATGAACACCTTGGGTGTGATTTGCGAAAAGCGATCCAGTACGGCGGCCGTGCCCATGTCGGGTGCGCACACGCTCCACACCGCACCAATAGAAAAGCAGGCAAGGGCGGCGATGATGGTCTCGGGGATATTGGGCATATACGCTGCCACGCGATCACCGCGCTCTACGCCAAGCGCTGTTAAATGCAGTGCCAACGATGCCACTTGGCGGCGCAGCTCAGGCCAGGTGATCTCGCGGATCACGCCTTGCTCGTTTTCGGCAACGATGGCTAAAAAGCCAGCCGCGTGCGCCGCGTCCACGTGCCTAAAAACTTGCGCGGCGTAGTTGACCTGTGCGCCTGGAAACCACGTGCAATCAGGCATCCCCCGATCAATCAAGACGGTGCTGTGCGGTGTCGGCGATTCGATCTCGAAGTAATCCCAAATCGATTGCCAAAACGCAGCCACATCCGTGGTGGACCAACGCCAAAGTGCAGCGTAAGAATCGAAGTGCAATTTGCGCTCAATCGCAAGCCACTCGGTGTAGAGACGAATTTGTGGAATGTAGGGGGCAGGTGTGATCTTCATCTTCAGAATTATGGCGAAAATAGAGCGTATGTCATTAATCGTTTTCTCTCATGCCAATAGTTTTGGCGCTTCTACCTATCGTGTGATGTTTGAGGAGTTGCGAAGGCTTGGTCATACGGTTGAAGCCATCGATCAACTTGGTCACAACCCTAAGTATCCCGTCACCAATAACTGGCCGCATAGCGTGAAAGAGTTGCGTGAGTTTGTGGTGGGCATCAAAGCCCAGCATGCGCAAACGCCCATTTTGATTGGCCACTCGCTGGGTGGTGCGGCTAGCCTGATGCTGGCATCGCAAAGCCCCGAGCTGGCACGCGGTTTGATCATGATGGATTCTTTCGTTATTTATGGCTGGAAATCTTGGGGCATGAAGCTTGCCAAGCTATTTGGCAAAACCATGAAACGTCCCCCCGCGTCTGTGGCACTGCGCAGGCGCACGACGTGGGATAGCGTGGATCACGTCATTGCTCATTTAAAGCATAAACGCGCTTTCAAAAATTGGGATGAACGCGTGCTGCGTGACTACGCCGAATTGGGAACGGTTGCTACCGCAGATGGCAAGCGGACGTTGAAATTTAAGCGCGAAATTGAAGCCAAGTTTTACGCATACTTCCCCGACAACGTGATGGCGATGCTGCGCAAGCATCCGCTGCAATGTCCGTTCCATTTTGTCGGCGGTTTGCACTCGCGCGAGCTGGCGGCAATAGGATTGGGCGGCACAGAAAAACTTGTAGCAGCACGAGCAGGTAACACGCTGCGCCGCGTGGAAGGACCGCATCTCTTCCCGATGGAGCGACCGTTAGAGACCGCTCACATGATTGATGAGCTGGTGAAATTAATTGGCTAGTTCCTTTTTTGCCAAACCCGCCATCACGCGCCGAATGCGCACCACACCTGCATCGTGCGCGTAGAGTTGCTCGCGATCTTTCGCATCAGGCTCCATCGCCTCCATCATCACGCGGTCTTGCTCTAGCACTGTCCAATGCCGCGCCTCTAGTCGGTTGCGATACAGGAACTGCCACACGTGACGCTGCCAGCCTTGGACGCGACGCACACGCCAAAAGAAGACGGCGGACAACGCCTCGGTAATCGGTGTGTAACTGCCGATGATGGTGAAGCTACCGCCTGGGCCGCCTGTTTTGGGATAAGGAATAGCAAGCCGCATCCAATGGGTACCCGTATCTGCCCACTCGGTCCAATCGAAGTTCACATCGCGCTGACCTGCTTTTTCAAACACGAAGCCGTGCTCGGTTTCGCGAATGTCAAACTTGGCATGAACGTCGCCCTCACTCATCGAATGCGACTGCTTATGCAAAAACGTGCCGTGCATAGGGTCAAGCACATTGTCAATCACGTAGCGATAGTCGCCCTTCCATTCGGCGTAGCACATGAATTTTCCAAAAGTGGCATCATCTGTCAGCTCGGGCGGCAAAGCTAATGGCGGCGGGATGTCTACGTAGGCGGACGAGTTGTACAGCCACACAGCGCCAGCGACCTCTTGGACATGAAAAGACTTGGTCGCACGTTTGTTCTCTAGCGGACAACCAGGACTAGCGGGCACCTTGGTCACCATGCCGTCGCAGCGCACTTCTACGCCGTGATACGGACAAGCCAAGCGATCGCCCAGATTCACGCCTTGCGACAGCGGCGCACCGCGATGCGGGCAGTGGTCTTCTATGGCGTGCGCATGACCTTCGCCATCACGCCAGATGGCTAAGCGCAAACCCAATCGACGCACAGCTTGCGGTTTGTCTGTCACAAAATCGCTGGGGCAAATCGGATACCAAAGATTCTTTAATCCCTGCCGCAAAACGGCATCGACTGATTGGGGGTCAGGGTGTTTGGACGATGCAGGCGGCAGTGCGGGGACAACATAGGGCGTGGCGATATTTGCATACGCATCATCCCGCGCGCCTTGCTCCATATAGCTTGCGAAAGACTCGCTCGTCCAAGGCTTGCCTGACATGGCCTGCACACCAGAGGCATTTAAATAATTGACCAGCGCCTCTAGCTCCCAATGCTCCGCCGCAAAGCCTCGCTCAATAGCATCGCCCAGCAAATCTTCAAAGGACGTTGGCGCACGGCGCTGTGCTTGATGTGGGTTTAAAAATCTATCCATGATTGACTCCGTTTTAATCATTCGATGCTTCATCGCTTCTGCGTTAAAAATGTGCCGCCCGCCTCTGCCTTGGGTTGGCGGCGCGTGACACCGTCTATACCGCCCTCAATCGCCCATTCGGCAAAGCGCGTGGGACTGGGTTCAAACTCGCGTGCTTGCCATGCTTCGGTGAGGTGATCTTCGTCCGCGTTGTATTCGATGAGACCACCGACGGGACACTCAAAGTACCAAAAGTACGCGCTCGATATCGGGTGACGACCAGGGCCGAGCTGCGTCTTCCAACCCGCGCGACTCATGGCCAGTCCACCACCAAACACCTCGTGAATATCGCGCACCGTAAATGCCACGTGATTGACACCTTTGGTCTTGGTGGGTAGTTGCAGCAAAAACAAATCGTGATGGCCACCTGTTTTGGCGCAGCGCAAAAACACCCCCCGATTCGGATATTGGTCGCTCACCGTAAAGCCTAGGCGCTCGTAAAACGCCACTGCATCGACCAGGCAATCGGTAAACAAAACCACGTGCCCAATTTCAATCGGTGTCGCGCGTTCGTAGACGGGCGTGGGCCTATCCACACGCCGCACATCGCCCCACGTATTGCTGGGCGAGCCTTGCAGGGCGATGGCGCGTTTTTGACTGAGTTGAAACTTCACGCGCAGCCCATGTGGGTCAAGGCTTTCGACCGGCAAGGTTTGGAGAAAATCCGCATCGGTAACACCCCACACCACTTCGCGCAAGGTCGCGCCTGCTTCCATCGCAGTCGTGCCAGCCAGTGCGGGGTGATGGGGAGCGAGCAGCACAACTTGCGCACCGTTCAGGGTTTCAAAAACGAGTTGATGACTGGATTCGGTGACCAGCACGAGACCCCAATCTAAAAAGAATTGCTTGGACACCGCCCAGTTCTCAGCCGAGCCATCGGTGCTGTATGTGATGCTGTCGATACCTTCAATCATGATCTGCTCCACGGATTGGGCTGCTTGCTCAAGCCCCAGTAAAAACTCTTTTGTGTCATGTATGCCATGATCGAGGCGTAACCTTTTTCGCGTCCCATGCCACTGTTTTTAACACCGCCAAATGCCGTGGCAATGCTGAAGACTTTGTAGGTGTTAATCCACACGGTGCCTGTCTGCAAAGCTTTGCCCAGCTTCAGGGCGTGCTGATAATCCTTTGTCCAAATGCCACTGGCCAGTCCGTAGTCGTTGTCGTTGCATTGGGCGATTAGGTCAGCATCGTCTGCGTAGGGAATGAGTGCCAGCACGGGGCCAAAAATCTCTTCGCGGCACAGTGTCGCAGTGTTGGAGAGGCCTTCAAAAATCGTGGGTAAGTAATAGTAGCCTTGCTCGCAGGCCACGTCGGTATTGGCGTTCGAGACATCCTGCTCTGCAAGCCTTGCAGGACGTGCTCCGCCGCAAAGCAGCTTACCGCCCTCGGACAATCCCAGCGCGACATAGCGCTCAACCGCGTTGCGGTGCGCGGCGCTAATCAGTGGCCCCATTTGCGTGTTGGTGGATGCGGGATTGCCCACGCGCAGCGCCTTCGCACCCGAGACCAATCGCGCTTTGAATGCGTCGTAAACGGATGCGTGAACAAAGCAGCGCGAGCCCGCAATGCAGCTCTCGCCCGAGGAGCTAAAGATGCCATAGAGCACGCCTGCAACGGCGTGCTCAAGGTCGGCATCCGCGCACACGATGGTGGGCGATTTGCCGCCCAATTCCAGCGACACGGGCATCAATTTTTCCGCCGCTAATGTGGCAATCCCTTTGCCAACGGTTGTGCCGCCTGTGAAGGCGATGCGGCGAATGAGCGGATGGCGCACCAGCGCATCGCCCACCACGCCGCCCTTGCCAGGCAGGACGCTCACCAAAGCTTTGGGGATATCCGCGCCGCCTGCGCCCATGCCCACGCCAGCCGCGTCGATGATGCGAGCCAGTTCAATCGCCATGCGCGGGGTGATCTCGGCGGGTTTGATGACCACGGCGCAACCCGCCGCCAGTGCAGGCGCGAGCTTTTGCGCCTCCGATGCGATGGGCGAATTCCACGGCGTAATCGCGCCCACCACGCCTAGCGGTTCGTGCATGCTGATGGACATGAACTCGCCACGCGGCGGCGTAACTGCATCTTCAAACGTCTCCACCACGGCGGCAAAATATTGAAACGTACCCGCAGCGCTGGCAACCAAGCCTCGGCACTCGGTGATGGGCTTGCCGTTGTCAAACATTTGCAATTGCGCGAGTTCCTCACTACGCGCCCGAATGCCCGCAGCAATTGCGTGCAAAAAAGCGGCACGTTGATGTGGCAACAGATCAGCCCATGCGCTTTGCAAGCGAGCCGCCTCGGCCATGCGGACGGCTTCGTCAACATCCGAAACCGTTGCGGCGTGCAGCGTTGCAACGACGCGGCCATCGAATGGATATTCAGTGGAATACACATCGCCCGATGCATCGCGCCACTGACCTGCGATCAAGGTTTGAATGTGAGTGGGATTGTTCATATCGCTCATATCGTGATGGGATTGACTTGATTTTCCAAAAACCGCAACGCGGACAGCACCGTTAGCAGCGATGTTTTGGGATTATCGGCAAGCGGTTTGCCGCGCATTTTTAATGTGAAGCTGCCAAATGCACCCGATGCTTCCACCTCGTGAATGTTGTCGGCAATGCTCGGATCTGCAATCAAAGTGACCTGTGTGTGATCCAGTCCCAATCCTGCCAGTGAGACGGTTGCCGCGACATTGGCGTTTTTGGGATACAAGCGGGAAGCCTCTCTGGCTGTGGCTTGCAACAGAATCGTGGGTTCAGTGAGACTGGCTAAATCACAAACACTTTCGGCAGGCGTGCCCTTCCAACCGAGTGGCGGCTTGCGTCCTGTGTAGGTCACGCTCGTCAGACCTGCGAGCTTTGCACTTGCCAGCGCATCCATTGCACCGATTGCACCACTGAGCAAATGCAGCTGCGTACCCCCTTGGGAAGCCGCGTGGGATAAGGCTTCGATCAGACCCGCTTGCGATAACGCACCGATTGACATGATGGCGCATGGCACACCACGAGCCAGCGCAGGCAAAACGTGTTCGCGTAGAGCAGAGTGCCCCGCGCACTCCACAACCAGCGCCGCGCCTTGCGGGATGTGACTGACTGCTAGGCAACCAACCGGCAGTTGTGATTGCGTGCTCCCTACTTTTTCTGCTCTGACCACGACGTGCGTGATGCGCAGTTGGCTGTGATTTGCCAGCCGCACGCAGAGCGCTTTGGCGATTGCGCCATAGCCAATTAGCGTGATGTGGAGGGTGCTCTTCATACTTTTCTCGGTGGCCCGGCAAACTTCACTGCGAACTCGCCCCACGCTTGCATAGCGACTTCCACCATGACCACGTTGCCAGCTTCTACTTCGCGCCAAGCCTTGTCCAGTATGGCTTGCGACTTGGTAGGTGTATCTAAAAGATGATGCCCAGCGCCGACACTTTTGCACAGCAGCGCGAAGTTGGGCGTGTGCAATTCCACATACGCATGGCGCGAGCCGTAGTCCGCGTCTTGAATGTTTTTAATCACGCCGTAGCGCTGGTCGTTCATCACAATGAGCAGCACGCGGGCGCGCTCTTGCACTGCGCAGGCCAGCTCGCCCACGTTGAGCATGAGGCCGCCGTCACCCACGAGCGCAATGACTTTTTTGTTGTCCAAACCGATACCGGCAAGCGAGCTTCCGATTGCCATCTGCAAGCCCTGCCCAATACCGCCGCCCAGTGCATGCACGCCTTGCCAAGGCTTGCTCAGATTGACGCTGCGATTGCCCCACATGGTGTTGGAGAGCGTGATGTCGCGAACCCAAATCGGCAGCGCATCCCGTTCGCCCTGAGCTTGTCGAAGGGCGCTGGAGGGAGGGTCTTCGACAAGCTCAGACCGAACGGGCTGGGGCTGGGATTGGGATTGGGATTGGGATTGGAACAGGTTAGCTACCGCATTTTTAAGTGCGACATAAGCCGCCAAGCCCGTATCGACTTGGGCTTGCGCGGCTTGGCGTGCGGCTTGTATGTGTGCTGTCCACGTGGCGTCGATGTTGCTTTTACCTTCCAGCTTGTCAGCCAAGGCATTCAAAGTGAGCGTGGCATCAGCGCAAATAAATTGTTGCACCGCGTAAGGATGAGCCTCTATGGCTTTTGGATTGGCATCGACACGATAAAGATTTTGAGGCAACCGTAATTGGTAGGTGAGCGTCTCGTTGCTGCGTAGGCGTGAACCCACGACCAGCATGGCATCCGACGCAGCGTACAAATCTTGCGCGGCTTTTTGCAGGTTGAATGCGCCCATGCTTTGCGGGTGATTCTCTGGCACAACACCGCGCCCTTGCACCGAAGTCACAATGCCAAAACCGAGCTTGATGAAACGCTCTACCGCCGCGCCCGCTTGCCGTGCGCCGCCGCCTAGCCACAGCAGTGGGCGTTTGCTGGATTTAAAAACTTCCACCAGTGCATCGAGCTGTAAGCCTTGTGGGGCTTGGTCTCTAGGTAAGAGGCTTTGCAAAGTCAAGCCAGATGTGGCTTGCAAGGCAGCAGGCCTGTTCAATCGCATTTTTTGCACATCAATGGCGATTTCAATGCTCACAGGGCCGCAGGGCGGCGTGAATGCGAGCGTTACGGCCTGTTGCAAAATGTCCAGCGCTTCCTCGGGGTTGCTGATGCGGTATGCGGCCTTGCCCACGGCGCGTAGCATCCCGAGTTGATCCTGTGCCTCGTGGATAAAGCCAAGATTTAAATCGAGATAGGGTGATTCAATTTGTCCTGTGAGGTGCAAAAGCGGCGTACCCGCTGTGAGCGCTTCGATCAGCGCACCCGCCGCGTTGCCCGCGCCCGTGCCGGTGCTGGTGACGACCACGCCCAGGTGCTGATTGACGCGGGCGTAAGCGTCAGCCATATTGCAAGCGCCCGCTTCGCCGCGAGCGGAGACAAAGCGGATGCGTCCGCGTGTGTGAAAGCCATCCAAGATCGGCATGTTGTGGATGGAGATCACGCCAAAAGCAGCGCGAACGCCGATGTGGGCTAAAAATTCGGCGCACAGATCTCCCACCGTGATGTGATTGGAGGGGCTCGGCCAAGGCTGTAGCGAAGCGAAGGCGGGGCCTGCGCCCCCTATCAAATCACTCACGACTTGAGGCGCTTCGAGTGCGCACAAATGTCCGACTGCACCTAAATCAACCAGCGCAGTCTTCGCTTCTTGTGCCACTTGGGCGCAAGTCGCAGGCGGGGTGATGGCGTCCAAGCTGCCAACTGCCACGCGAACGGGGCAGGTGAGTTGGCCAAGGTCGGCCGTGATGTCGCCGTTTGCCAGCATCTGTGCCGCTTGCGTATAGCCGCGCTCGTTCAGCTGGCTCATCAAGCTGCAAGCCTTATCCAGCAAGGCTTGCGGGGCAAGGGGTGAGAGGAGCGCGGCGCTTCTTGTCTTTGCCATACCCGCGATGCCAAGCTCGCGCAGCGTCGCAAGGCGGTTGTGTAATTTCGCGGCGCGTTCTTCTTGGGTTGCTGCGCCATAACCGCGTGCCGGCGAGAGTAGCAGCAAGTCGCGGACACGCGCTGGTTGCATTGCAGCGGCGGCGGCAGCGATGAGGCAACCTAACGAATGCCCCACTAGCACGATGGGCGTAGTCACCTTCAACTCATCCAGCCACGTCCATAGAGCCAATGCGTAATCTTTGCTTGTGGGCGCGTCTGCCTGTAAATGCGTGCTATTCAAATAGCCTGGCGCATTCCAAGCCAACACGCGCAGATCGCTGCGTCCCTGCGCGGCCTTTAATTGGAACTGCCAACTACCCGCGTGAGAGCCAATGCCGTGCAACAGCAGATGCGTGACCTGGGCGGCGTTGCCAGCTTGCAGATAGTCAATCATTTTTTATCGCGCTTGATTTTTGTGAGCGGCGAATCAGGCGGGTAGACGGGTGTAATGGGTGTGGGCGAACCCAGCATCACACACATCAGCGCATCCTCGTCGCCGATATTGATCTCTTCGCGGTACACACCTGGTGGCACACTGATCAGGTCGCGCTCTCGCACAATGCTTTCCCAGCGGTCGGTGACTTTGCCCGTCGCATCACGCCGCTCGCAAATTACTTTCATTGCACCGCGCATGACGAAAAAGATTTCTTCTACGTCGTAGTGAATATGCGAGGGGCCTTCGTGTCCCGCAGGAATGACCATCGTCGAAAACGTGAAGTGTCCCGCTGGCACGGTGTTCATGTCGGAGGCAACGCCCGTTCCGCCCGTGCCCACGTAGCGCATTTGGGCGCGGCGGTATTTGGGGTCGTAATCGGCTTGGAATTTGAGCGCATCCCAATCGTAGCGGCGGGTCGCAAAGCGTGCCACGCGGCCGTCTAGCCACTGGGCAAAGCTCTTGCTGCCTTGCTGCATCGCCGCTTGTATGTCAGATTCAGCGGGAATCTTGGCATCCAATAGGCCACGGACATTGAAGACGGGATCGTTGGCGCAAGGGGTGGGGGTCGTGGGTGTGTTCATAGTTGCTCTTTCAGTATGACTAATGCATCACAAAACCGCCATTCACAGGAATCACCTGCCCTGTGATATAGCCGCTCTCTTTCGATAACAAAAACAAAACGCTGGCGGTGATGTCGTCTGCGGTTTGCTCGCGTTGAATGGCGCGCCCATTTTTGTAATACGCGTGCCGCGCCTCAGGTACGTACGCGGTTGATTCGCCGACCGTGAGACCAGGTGCAATCGCGTTGACTGTGATGCCGTAGGCACCCAGTTCGCGAGCCATTGCGTGCGTCATTGCCACAATCGCCCCCTTGCTGGCGACATAGGCCATTAAGTTGGGCGCGCCCCACAGTGCTGTATCGGAGGCCACGTTGACGATGCGCCCATGACCCTGCTGTGCGCTAGCACTGACCAGATATGGCTTGGCGGCCACCGTGGTGAGCCAAGTTCCTTTGGCATTGACCGCCATCACTTTGTCCCAGGTGTCTTCGGAAATAGCGTCCATCGCTTTGCCGCCCGAATGAGTGATTGCGGCATTGTTGACGAGTCCATCGAGTCCACCCAGCCATTCAACAGCGCTACCCATCGCAGAATGGACGGAGGCACGATCGCTGACATCCATATGCACATATTTAGCGCGTCCATTCCACCCAGCATTTAACTCCGTCTCTAATGCTACGCCGCGCTCATCTAACACATCGGATAGCACCACGCGGCTACCTGAGCGTAAAGCTGCACGGGCAAAGGCTTCGCCCAGTCCGCGAGCGGCACCGGTGATGAGAATGCGGTGGTTAGTAAGCAGGGTCATAAAGAGACGGCAGGCGTTTGAAGTTGAAGATGAAGATAAAAATGGTGTGGTATCGAGTAGGGATGCAGGGACGACAACGGCGATAGGCTATTGTGCCTATGGCGTGTTGGCAAATTTACACCTGAATGGCAATCAAGCATTTGAAATTTGAATGGCTGAGCGCGGGTTTACCCTAGGCCGAGGCGCGTATGCGGCTTGATTAGACTCAAGCCTCTGTTTAACTTAAAAAGGAAACGCGATGATGTCTTCATTCAAACTGAGCCTTGGCTTTGCACTCTGTGCGCTTGGCGCACTATGTACAGTGCCAGCTGTTGCGCAGACGTATCCAACCAAAACGGTCTCTATTGTGGTGAGCTACCCAGCAGGTGGCGATACGGATGTAATCGCGCGTATTTTTGCCGAGCGTTTAGGTGCCAAGTTGGGTCAGCCATTTGTGGTGGAAAACAAACCAGGTGCAAGTGGCACGATTGGCAATGCCTTGGTTGCCAAAGCACCCGCAGACGGTTATACCTTGCTCTTTACGCCGAGCACTATTTCGACAGCTTTGCTGGTGCTCAAGACAGGTAGTGGTGCGCCTTATGACACCTTGGGCGATTTCACTTCCATCATGCAAGTGGGTACGCAGCCCTTGTATTTGTTTGCGAATAGTGGCGCAGGGATGAAGACCGTTAAAGAGGTGATTGATGCCGCTAAGGCCGACAAAATTAAGACCTACGGCTCGCCAGGGAGTGGCTCACCGATGCACGTACTGGGTGAAATGTTTAATCGTTCAGCGGCTACAAAATTACAGCAAGTGCCCTATCGTGGCACAGGCCCTGTGGTGACGGATTTGGTGGGCGGACATTTGGCGGTGGCCTATAGCACCTTGGGGCCAATGATGCAGCATGTATCGAGCGGCAAGGTACTCAATCTTGCGATTGCAGATAGCAAACGCTCGGCGCTTAGCCCTGACGTGCCGACCTTAGCCGAGTTAGGTGTCAAGGACGCAGAGATAACCGCTTGGATTGGCGTGATGGGACCAAAAGGTATGCCGCTTGACGTGGTGCGCACACTCAATGCTGCGATGAATGAGATTTTGAAAGCACCTGATGTGCAGCAGCGGCTGCGCACGATGGGCACGGTTGCAACGGGCGGTGACGCAGCCGTACTGGCTCGCGCCCATGCGGGGGACTATGCTAAATATGGCAAAGTCATTCAAGATTTAAAAATTGTGGCTGAATAAATGTCTGATACGTCCTTCCAAGTCGTTTTAGAACGCACAGGTCAAACGCTCGATATTCCTGCCGATGCCAGTATCTTGGAGGTGCTGGAGTTGGAGGGAATCGCCGTTGCTAGCTCGTGCCAACAAGGTGTGTGCGGCACGTGCGAAACAAGGGTGCTGGCAGGTGAGATTGACCATCGCGACAGCGTGCTGTCCAATTTCGAAAAAGCGCAAGGCCAATCGATGATGATTTGCTGCTCGCGTGCCAAGGGTGCATCGCTTACGCTGGATTTATAGCCCGAATCATTGTCCCAAACGCTTGATCAGACAAGATTTCTAACAGCATCGCGTGCGGCACGCGTCCATCCAAAATGTGGACGGCATTCACGCCGCTTTTGGCTGCATCTAATGCCCCGGCAATTTTGGGAATCATGCCGCCGCTGATCGTGCCATCCGCAATCAAACCGTCGATTTGTGCGGGGGAGAGTTCGGGCAGTAGCTCTTTATTTTTGTCCAGCACGCCCGCAATATTAGTCAGCATGAACAGTTTTTCAGCATTCAACGCTTTTGCAATTTCGCCTGCAACCACGTCGGCGTTGATGTTGTAACTCTCGTTGTTTGCACCAAAGCCAATGGGGCTAATGACAGGAATGAACGCGTCATCTTGTAAGGCTTTGACGATGCTCGGATCAATGCTCTCGATGGCACCAACTTGACCTAAATCGCCACCTTCGATGACGAGTTTTTTGGCGCGAATGAGCGCACCATCACGTCCCGTCAGGCCAACTGCTTTACCGCCTGCTTGGTTGATGAATCCCACGATATCTTGCTGCACCTCGCCGCCAAGCACCCACTCCACAACTTCCATCGTCTCTTGATCGGTGACGCGCATTCCTTGGATGAACTCGCCTTTTTTACCTAACCGCGCAAGTGCGGTTTCAATTTGAGGTCCGCCTCCATGCACGACGACGGGGTTCATGCCGACCAGTTTGAGCAGCACCACGTCTTGTGCGAATGCCGCTTGCAGCACAGGGTCTGTCATGGCGTTGCCGCCGTATTTGATGACTAATGTTTTGCCATGAAAGCGGCGGATGTAGGGCAGTGCTTGGGCAAGGATGCTGGCACGATCAAGGGAGGAGATGGAGTCAGTGTTCATAAAGCCGCATTATCCGTGCATCAGGGGCAATCTAAAATGCACGCATGCTTGCAAAAAGAATTATTCCTTGTTTAGATGTGACGGGTGGTCGTGTGGTCAAAGGTGTGAACTTTGTCGAACTGCGCGATGCGGGTGACCCTGTAGAAATTGCGGCGCGTTACAACGACCAAGGCGCGGACGAACTGACGTTTTTAGATATCACCGCGACCAGCGATGCGCGTGGTTTGATTCTGCCGATGATTGAAGCGGTGGCATCCAAGGTTTTTATTCCATTAACCGTGGGCGGTGGTGTGCGCTCGATTGAGGACGTGCGTCGATTGCTCAACGCGGGGGCGGACAAGGTGAGCTTTAACTCGGCAGCAGTGGCTGACCCAGAGCTGATTCGCGCAGCGAGCGCCAAATATGGCTCGCAGTGCATTGTGGTGGCGATTGATGCGAAGCGTAGAGTCAGCACTTCGACAAGCTCAGTGCGAACGGGTTTAGCTTCAACCCCAGCGGGTTTATTTTCAACCCAAACGGATTTAGCTTCACCCCAAACGAGTTTAGTTTCAACCCAAACGGGTTTAGCTTCAACCCCTGCGGGTTTAGTTTCAACCCCTGCGGGTTTAGTTTCAACCCGAGCGGATTCCGTTCATCCTGAGCTTGTCGAAGGATGGGACGTGTACACCCACGGCGGTCGCAAAAATACAGGTCTTGATGTGGTGGCTTGGGCTAAGCATATGACCGCGCTTGGCGCAGGCGAGATTTTGCTGACCAGCATGAACAAAGATGGTACGAAGTCTGGTTTCGATTTAGATCTGACCCGAGCGGTGAGTGATGCGGTTCGTGTTCCCGTTATCGCCTCGGGCGGTGTGGGGAGCTTGGCGCATCTCGCCGATGGCATTCAGCTTGGCCGTGCCGATGCGGTGCTGGCGGCAAGCATCTTTCACTACGGCGAGTTCACCGTTGGGCAAGCGAAGGCATTTATGGCTGAGCGGGGCATCCCTGTGAGGATGTAAAAAGCGAGCACAAATATGACAACTCAATTTTTGAATCAAGTGAAGTGGGATGACAAAGGACTTGTGCCCGTCATCGCGCAAGAGCAAGCCACAGGCGACGTGCTGATGTTCGCGTGGATGAACCGCGAGGCGCTGCAAAAAACCGTGGAGATGGGGCGTGCGGTGTATTTCAGTCGTTCACGCCATAAGCTGTGGTTTAAGGGTGAGGAGTCGGGCAATGTGCAAGTGGTGCATGAGATCCGCCTTGATTGCGACGACGATGTGATACTGCTTCAAGTCACGCAGCAAGGTCATGAGCCTTCGATTGCTTGCCACACGGGGCGGCACGCGTGTTTTTATAAACAATACAAGGGCGGTGCATGGGTTGAGGTTGAGCCTGTGCTACAAGATCCACAGACCATGTACACAAAGAAAAAATAATCAAAATGACGAATTCTGTAACCGATACATTGAGCGATTTGGCGCGAGTGCTGGAAACGCGTAAACCTGCAAACGGCGGCGATCCTGAGAAGAGTTATGTGGCGCGTTTGCTTGCTAAAGGCCCAGACGCTTTTTTAAAAAAAATTGGTGAAGAAGCCACCGAGGTTGTGATGGCGGCTAAAGATGTAGATGCGGGCGGGGATAAATCTAAGCTCGTGGGTGAGGTGGCTGATTTGTGGTTCCACAGCATGATCGCGCTGGCACATTACGAGCTTACACCTGCGGATGTGACGGCCGAGCTGGCACGTCGTGTCGGCTTGTCGGGCTTGGATGAAAAAGCGCTACGCAAAGTGGCTGAGCGAGCAAAAGAGGATGCACTAGGAGAAACACAAAAATGAATGAAGTGATGGAAATGAAAACAAGCAACAATCGCACAGTGATGCATATTTTGTACGGTATGCACACTATCGCTTGGGCGAGCATGGGCACGCTTGCGGTGATCGCACTAATCGTCAATTACATGGCACGCGGTGATGAGGCGGATGGATTGTTCCGCGAACATCACAGTTACATGATCCGCACGTTTTGGTGGATGATTTTGTGGTGCGTAGCCACATCGCCGTTATTTATTGCGCTCTTTTTTCCAGGGTTGGTGGCGTGGTCGGTGATTGGTTTTTGGTACTTGTATCGCTGCATCAAAGGTTGGCTTCGTTTTAGCAACAACAGGATGCCACAATGAGCCACGAGAACGAGCGCGATCCGAATTGCATTTTTTGCAAAATTATTGAAGGCAAGATTCCATCAAAAAAGCTTTATGAAGACGATGAGTTTTTAGCCTTTCACGACATTGACCCGTGGGCACCGATTCATTTTTTAGTGATTCCGAAAAAACATAGGGCATCAATGGCGCATTTAACGGATGGTGACGCTGCCATGATGGGGCGCCTGATGCTGTTAATTCCTAAATTGGCGCTGGAGGCGGGTTGCGAGCCTTATCCCGAAGGTGGTTACCGCATCGTGACCAATACAGGTAAAAATGGCGGACAAGAGGTGCATCATTTGCATTGGCATGTGATGGGCGGACCGCGCCCTTGGCTCAGGGGCTAAAATCCATACACATTTTTACGGGAGTACTTTATGGGTTCATTTTCAATCTGGCATTGGCTAATCGTTTTGGTTGTGGTTGTTTTGATTTTTGGCACCAAAAAACTTAAAAACTTAGGCTCAGATTTAGGCGGTGCGGTCAAAGGCTTTAAAGATGGCATGAAGCAAGGCACGGCGGATGACACGACAACTGCGGCGACGACTACCACCACCACTGAAAAGCCCGTCACGATTGATGTGCAGGTTAAAGAAAAAGTCTAACAAGACCGCTTCATTTGGTTTTGCCTAGTGTTTGATCTTGATATTTCTAAGCTCGCCGTTATTGGCGTGGTGGCTCTGGTTGTTATTGGACCAGAGAAGTTGCCGCGTGTGGCGCGTACCGTGGGCGCTTTGCTTGGCAAAGCGCAGCGCTATGTTTCCGATGTCAAGGCAGAGGTCAATCGTTCGATGGAGCTAGAAGAGCTTAAAAAAATGAAAGAGGAGATGGAGGGCGCTGCCAAGGATGTGCAATCTACGGTTCAAACCAATATGACGGATTTTGAAAAAGACTGGCAAGCTACGACAAACTCCATCACACAAACCATAACGACGAATAGTGATAACAGTGGTTCGGCGACTTCGAGTTATAGCGATGAGTTATTGCAAGTTCCGCCGTCCTACAAACATCCGCAAAAGAAATGGCGCGTCAAGCAATCTGCGATGCCGCAATGGTTTAAGGCAAGAAGCGGTGTGCGTCGTCAAGCCTTATCGGGTGCGGCTCGCGTGGCACGCTATCGCCCCAAATTAAAATAATCCGATGTCTGATTCAACCGATAAACCCGATGAGTTAGCGGGCACCGAAGCACCTTTTGTGCAGCACCTAATCGAGTTGCGTGATCGTTTGCTGTACTGCATTTATGGCTTAGCGGTGGCGACAATTTTGCTCTCCATTTGGCCAGGCCCTAGCGGCTTAATTGATGCCATTGCCCTGCCAATCAAAGCGCATATGCCTGCTGGCGCTAAGCTTATTGCGGTGGGTGTTTTTTCGCCGTTTTTCGTACCGCTTAAAGTGTTGATGATGGCGGCGGTGCTCTTGGCGCTTCCTTGGTTGATGTATCAAATTTGGATGTTTGTTGCGCCTGGTCTTTATAAGCACGAAAAGAATTTCGCATTGCCATTGATCGTGTTTGGTAGTTTGCTTGCCTATGTAGGCATTGGCTTTGTGCAATTTTTTGTGCTCGATAAGATGTTCATTTTTATCCAAAAATTTACGCCTGCTAGCGTGGCCGCAACGCCTGATATTGCCAGTTATGTCGAGTCAATTTTGAGCTTGTATATTGCGTTTGGTATCGCCTTTCAAGTACCTATTGTTGTGATCTTGTTAGTCAAGCTGGGAATGGTCAGCATTGAAAAGCTCAAAGATTTTCGCGGCTACTTTATTGTGGTTGCGTTTATTGTGGCGGCGGTGTTAACGCCGCCCGATGTGGTTTCCCAATTAGCATTGGCGGTGCCTATGTGCTTGCTCTACGAGATTGGTATTTGGGCTTGCGTTTGGTGGGTCAAGCCCAAGCCCGCTGATGCTGACGAGGTTAAGGTCTCCGCTTAGGTTTGGGTCTTGTTCCTGGTGTCACGGTTAGGTTGATCGTTTTGCCATTGCGTAGCACTTGAATCGTCATCGGAATGCTAGGCTTTTGTCCTGCAATCGCCGCAATGGCTTGCACGGTATTGCCAACTCTTTTATTTGCCACACTCACCAAAATATCACCCGCTTTGAGCCCCGCTTTATCGGCAGGTCCTCCTTGCATCACGCCCGTAATAATTACTCCCGCAGCATCATTAGCGCCCTCAGTGGGTTTGATTTTTAAAGCTTCAGCAATTTCTGGCGTTAAATTTTGCGGCTCAATGCCAATCCAAGCACGTGTGACGGAGCCGTCTCTCACAATATCCTGTAGCACTTGTTTGGCAAGGCTGACAGGAATGGCAAAGCCAATGCCAAGTGAGCCACCTGAGCGCGAATAAATAGCGGTGTTGATGCCAAGCAAATTGCCATTGACATCTACCAGTGCGCCGCCTGAGTTTCCGGGGTTAATGGCCGCGTCGGTTTGGATAAAGTTTTCAAAGGTGTTGATGCCAAGGTGATTGCGCCCCAGCGCACTGATAATCCCGCTGGTGACGGTTTGCCCTACACCAAATGGGTTGCCGATGGCTAGCACCGTATCACCAACTAGCGCGTTGTCTGAATTGCCAAGCACTATGACAGGCAACTTGTCCAAATTGATTTTGAGAACCGCTAAATCACTCTCGGGATCGGTACCAATTACTTTTGCGTTTGTGCGGCGGCTGTCATTCAAGATGACTTCAATTTCATCGGCGCCTTCCACCACGTGATTGTTGGTCAAGATATAACCATCGGAGGAGACGATCACGCCGCTACCCAGTCCCATTTGCTCTTGTTGCTCGGATTGATTTTTCCCAGAAGGGAGTTGATCGCCAAAGAAGAAGCGGAACCATGGATCGCTGACCCTGGCATTGGCTTGCCGAGCCTGACTGGTATTGATGCTGACAACTGCGGCAGACGCTTTTTTTGCCGCTGCCGCTAAGCTGCCTGGGGCAGGGATTGCGCTGCCGTTGGCGCTATTTGACGCACCCTCTAGCAGTGCGACCGCGCTGCCGCCTAGACTGGCTCGGCTGGCGCGTCCCAGCCATTCTGGTTTTAAGGTTGCGACTACAAAATACAAGGCGACCGCTATGGTGACGGTTTGCGAAAATAGTAGCCAAAATCTGCGCATGAAAAATCCCTATGACAATCGGGGGTGAATGGTGAAAACGCTGAAAGATAAAACAATTATGCCAACGACTCAAACTTATACCAATGCTCGCCTATTAGACCAATTTTTAAGTGAGCTGCTACAGCCCGAACGGTTGAAAGATTTTTGCCCCAATGGCTGGCAGGTAGAGGGCAAATCAGAGATTAAAAAAATAGTCTCAGGTGTCACGGCAAGTCAGGCGTTCATTGATGCGGCGATTGAAGCAAAAGCGGATGCAATTTTTGTGCATCACGGTTTATTTTGGCGTGGTGAGACGCGCATTACAGGTTGGATGCGCAAGCGTCTGGGTGCGTTGCTTGAGCACAACATCAATTTGTTTGCGTATCACTTGCCGCTGGATGCACATCCTACGCTTGGGAACAACGCGCAACTAGCGAAGGTGCTAGGCTTTCAACCAATTGTCGATGAGAACCTTGGGCGCTTTGGTGAACAAAAGATTGGTTGGCTTGGCACAACCAAGGCAGGTTCATTGGCGGAGCTGCAAACGCATATTGAGCAGCGATTGGGGCGCAGTGTGCTTGCCATCGGTGATGGCACTCGTTCGATTCAAAAAATTGCGTGGTGTACGGGCGGTGCACAAAATTATTTTGAAGCCGCTATTGCTGCGGGTGCTGATGCGTATGTCACAGGTGAAATTTCGGAGCCACAGGCGCATTACGCGCGCGAGATGGGTGTTGCCTATATTGCGTGCGGCCATCACGCCACTGAGCGTTATGGTGCGCCTGCAGTGGCGGCTTTCGCTGCCGAGCATTTTGGCTTGCAACATTCATTTATTGATATTGATAATCCCGCATGAAAAGCCTAGATCACCAACCGATTGCCATCACCATGGGCGATCCTGCTGGGATTGGCCCTGAAACGATTGCCATGCTTTACCGCGATGAGCTTGCCGCCATGCAGGGTGTGGTCGTTTATGGCGATGTGGCTGTGATGCAGCGTGCCGCGCGGATTGTGGGCGTGGACGCGGCACATATTCCCGTGCATCAAGTTGGCGTGCGCTGCGCTGACGCAAGGCTTCCTGTATTTGGACAAATCAACGCAATAGCGGGACGTATGGCGGCGGCTGCGGTGGAGGCGGCTGCGCAGTCGGCTTTGCTTGGCGGCGTAGCGGCAGTTGTGACCGCGCCGCTACATAAAGAGGCGCTGGCATTGGCGGGAGTGAACTATCCAGGGCATACGGAAATGCTCCAAGCGCTATGCGGCAATCCGTCTGTACGGATGATGCTTGCGAACGATGAATTAAAAACAGTTTTGGTCAATATTCACGTCTCGCTACGCACGGCCTTGGATAGTCTCAGCGCTGATGGAATTTTTGAGACGATTCATATCGCGCACGATTTTTTGCATCACACAGGTCTGTCAAATCCTCGCATTGCCGTCGCGGGCGTGAATCCACACGCAGGAGAAGGCGGTTTGTTTGGATCCGAAGAGAGCACCATCATTGCGCCAGCCGTTGCGCGAGCAAGGGCGATAGGCATTAACGCCAGCGGCGCTTACGCACCTGATACGGTGTTTATGCGCGCTAGGCAGGGCGAGTTTGATGTGGTGATCGCCATGTATCACGATCAGGGCTTGATTCCCGTGAAATACTTAGGACTTGAGGCGGGTGTGAATGTCACGCTAGGGCTGCCGATCATCCGTACCAGCCCCGATCACGGGACGGCGATGGCTATTGCAGGCAAAAATAAAGCAGACCCTCGGGGTCTGCTTTATGCGCTACAAAAAGCGCGTGAATTTATTCACTAATCGTTTTGCATTGAGCTTGTCGAAATGCTTAAAAGCTTGGGTAGGCTTAGCAAGAGCGGCTGGCCCAGCAGCGGGCTCAAGGGGCATACCAGCCGTGTTTGCTGTCAAACGAATTAATGCTGAAGAATCTTGTTTAAAAATTCTTTGGTACGTGGTTGGCGATTCTCTGGATGATTAAAGAATTCGTCTTTAGAGCAATCCTCTAGCACCTTGCCGCCCACATCCATGAAGATCACGCGGTTGCTGACACGACGTGCAAAGCCCATTTCATGCGTCACCACCATCATGGTCATGCCTTCGTTGGCAAGGCTCATCATCACATCTAACACCTCGCCCACCATTTCGGGATCCAGCGCGGATGTGGGCTCGTCAAACAACATCACAATTGGATCCATGCACAGTGCACGGGCGATGGCGACGCGTTGCTGTTGACCGCCAGAGAGCTGGCCTGGAAACTTGTCTTTGTGCGCAAGCAAACCCACACGGTCCAGGTATTTCAAACCCTTGGCAAGCGAATCTTCCTTGGAGCGTCCGAGTACCTTGATTTGCGCAATGGTTAAGTTTTCTGAAACCGAGAGGTGCGGAAACAGCTCAAAGCTTTGGAACACCATGCCCACGCGCGCGCGTAGCTTGGGTAAATCCGTCGCCTTGTCGTGTACAGCCGCGCCATCCACGTAAATCTCGCCTTGCTGAAAAGGCTCTAGCGCGTTGATGGTTTTAATGAGTGTCGATTTACCCGATCCTGAAGGGCCGCAGACAACAACCACATCACCTTTTTGAACGCTCACACTACAGTTATTCAGCACCTGCGTTTTGCCGTACCACTTGGAGACATTTTTTAGTTCGATCATGATGAAATAACTCTTTAATTTTGATTAACGAATGATGGCAATTTTTGCTTGTAGCTTTTTCACGGCAAATGAGAGGCTGACGCAAATAACAAAGTAAACAAGCGCCGCTAGGATGTAAACCTCTTCCACACGGCCATAGATTTTTCCGCCTGTCACAAAACCTTTGAGCAAGTCATAAGCACCAATGGCGTAGACCAAGGACGTGTCTTGAAACAAGATGATGGTTTGCGTAAGCAACACAGGCAGCATATTGCGAAAGGCTTGTGGGAGCACAACTAAACGCATGTTTTGCGCGTAAGTAAACCCGACCGCCTGCCCGGCAAAAATTTGACCACGTGCAATCGATTGGATGCCCGCCCGCATGATCTCGCTAAAGTACGCGGCCTCAAACGCGATGAAGGTAATGGTGGCTGAAATCTCCGCACCAATAGGGCGACCAATGATGAACGGAATGAGCAAAAAGAACCACAAAATCACCATTACGAGCGGAATGCTGCGGATGGTGTTGACGTAAATGGTTGCCGGCACATTAAGTGCTTTTTTGCCCGACAAGCGCATGAGCGCCAAGACTGTGCCAAGTGCAATACCGCCAAGCGTCGCAATGACGGTAAGCTCAACGCTAAAGATCAGCCCGTTCAGCACAAACTTGCTGAACATATCCCACGTTAAAAAGCTAAAGTCAAGATTCAACATGATTAGTGACCTCCGCCAACATTGCCTGCGGCAACAAAACCTGGAACGCGCAGGCGACTCTCAACAACTGCCATTGCACGGTTAACGGCAAAGGCTGACAGGGCATAGAGGATTGTCACAACTAGATAAATCTCTGTGGGTTTGGAAGTCTCTTCGCCCACTTGCATGGCGTACATGGTGAGCTCGGCAATCGACACCGCAAAGGCGACCGATGAGTTCTTGAGCAAGTTCATAGATTCGCTGGTTAGCGGTGGCAAGATGATGCGAAACGCCATCGGCAAAATCACATAGCGATAAGTCTCATGCGTTGTGAATCCCATTGCCATTGCCGCATAGCGTTGACCTTTGGGGAGCGCTTGAATGCCTGATCGCACTTGCTCAGCAATCCGCGCCGAAGTAAAAAATCCCAAGGCTAAAACGATTAAAAGAAAGCTAGGCACTTTCTGCATGGCAGGAAATACTTTGGGTACGACAAAGTACCAAAGGAAGACTTGAACCAAAACAGGGATGTTGCGAAAGAGCTCAACCCAAGCATTTGCCAAACGAGTTAGCCACGGACTGTTGGGCAGTGTTCGTGCTACACCAACAAGAGTGCCCACCAGCATGGCAACGATCCAAGCGCCGCCTGCAACTGATAGCGTCCAACCCCACGAGTCGATTAACCACTGAATGTAGGTTCGACCACTGCCATCGTCACCCAATAAAACTTTGAAATCCATCAATTGCCCTTTTGTTTTTGTGTCTTTATGTCATTCAGTCAAATAAAAAAACCCTGCAAAGCTTTGCGCATCACAGGGTTAGGTACAGGTTTTTGTGTCAGACTTATTTCTTTTGATAGTCTTCGTTAGGTTTGTCGGAAAGGTTGGCCCAAGCCGCTTTAGTTTCAGCTGTCAAAGCCATGTTGACGTTGACATTTTTGGGCGGGATGGGTTTGGTGAACCACTTGTCATAAATTTTTTGCATCTCACCGCTTTTGACCAAACTGGCAATGGTGTCGTCACCTGTCTTTTTGAGCCAAGCATCATCTTTGCGCACCATGATGCCAATGGGTTCAATACTCAGTACCTCACCCACAATTTTGAAATCAGCTGGGTTTTTAGAGTTCATGATGTTGCCAATCAAAATGGTGGCATCCATCACAAATGCGTCAGCGCGGTCGGAGTCAAGTAGCAAGAAGCTGTCGGCATGGTCTTTGCCATAAATTTCTTTGAAATCAACGCCCGTCGCGCGTTCGTTTTTACGTAGCAATTGAACAGACGTGGTGCCTGTTGTGGTCGCTACGTTTTTTCCGTTTAGCTGAGTAATGCCCGTAATGCTGGATTTGGCTTTTACTGCGATGCGAACTTGCTCCATATAGACCGTGGAGAGGAAGGAAACATCTTTTTGGCGCGTGGCGTTGTTGGTGGTCGAGCCGCACTCAATATCCACCGTACCGTTTTGCACGAGTGGAATACGATTTTGTGAAGTCACGAGTTGATATTTAGTCTCCAATTTACGACCCGCAGCTTTTTCAGCAGCGGCAATGATGTGTTGACAAATCTCAACATGAAAACCTGCATATTTGCCATCACCTAAGGTGTAGGAGAGTGCGCCTGAGGAGTCGCGAACGCCCATCGTAATCGTGCCAGATGTTTTTGCTTTGGCGAGTGTGTCGTTGGCTTGGGCGTTTGCTGCACCTGTGCCGATGGTTGCAATCAGTGCAGCGCTGAGCACAAGCGTAGTGATTGGACTGAGTATTTTCATCATAATTTCCTTTTTTTTCATCAAAAATTGATAATTTATTCTATGCAACAAGCATACCAATGCCTTTAGTAAAAACCCGTAGGGATGCCGCTATAATTGGGCGCTTGGGGTGATTAGCTCAGGGGTAGAGCACTGCATTCACACTGCAGGGGTCGCAAGTTCGAAACTTGCATTACCCACCAAATGTAACGCCGCCTCTTCCATAAGGGGCGGCGTTTTTAATTGCAAGTCTAGCTTTTTAGGATGCTTACTTTTGAATGCACGAACTGCGCCGTCTTTGCTGCTAGTGACAACCCTCGCTGCATTCCTACATTTAATCACGTTTGCCCAAGCGCCACCTGCTAAGACGACGGCTATCCAAGCGGTGGGTGCGCCCATTTTTGTACTGAATTCGTTAGATGCAACCGTCAGCGTGATTGATCCTAAAACTTGGACGGTTACAAAAAAAATCAATACGGGCAAAGAGCCGCATCATTTTTATTTAAGCCCTGACGAAAAATCGCTCATCGTGGCCAATGCGGCATCCGATTCGCTCACTTTTTTAGACCCACGCACAGCCGAGGTGCAGCGCGTGGTGCGTGACATTCGCGACCCTTATCATTTGCGCTTTTCACCCGATATGAAGTGGTTCGCTACAGCGGGGAATCGCTTGAATCACATTGATTTGTACGAGTGGAAAAACGATACGCCCGTGCTTAAAAAGCGTATCCCCACAGGCAAAACACCTAGCCATTTATGGGTGAATAGCAAAAGCACGCTCCTTTATGCCACGATGCAAGATAGCAATGAGTTGGTGGCGATTGATTTGAATACGCAAAAGCTGCTGTGGCGCTTTAAAACAGGCAAGCTGCCTGCTGATGTGTTTGGTTTTAATGACGATAAAACGCTGTTGGTTGGCTTGACGGGGAGTGATGGCGTTCAGGTGTTGGATATCAGTTCAGGGGCGCCTAAATTGATGCAAAAAATTCCGACTGGCAAGGGCGCTCATGCGTTTCGCGCGGCGGGCGATAAACGCCATGTTTTTGTGAGTAATCGGATTGCTAACACGGTCAGCAAGATTGATCTGATCACACTAAAGGTGGTTGCGACCTATGCAGCAGGCAGCGGCGCTGACTGCATGGAAGTGATGGGCAGTAGCGCTGGCGCGGTAGGCAACAAGCTTTTAGTGACCTCGCGCTGGGAAAAAAATCTGACGGTGATTGATTTGGTTAGCGGCAAGGTTGAACGCAAAATTGCGGTGGGCACTTCGCCGCATGGCGTGTGGACATTGGATCATGTGGCGCGGGATTAAGTTCGCCAGCGTTTTTGTTTTCTTGTTGTCAGGGCTTGGAGCCTGTTTGTCTCGTGCGCAAACTGCGCAGCCCCAATCTGTTTGCTCTCAACCCGTGTATCTCACTTTTGATACGGGGCACATGGGCGTTGCTCCTTTTGTTGCCGATGTGCTTGCCAAGCATGCTGTCAAAGTTACATTTTTTTTGGCAAATGAAAAAACCAAAACAGATGGCACATCGCTAGATGACGTGTGGCAGCCATGGTGGCAAGCCCGTGCACGGGAGGGCCACGCATTTGGTTCGCACACCTTTGATCACGTCTATTGGTTAGCGGATAGCAAAAAAGGATTCCGCGTCAAAGCCTCAGCTGGCAAGGCTTTGGGGCAAGTATTTGATTGGACGCCTGAGCAATATTGCGCCCAGGCACGGCGTTCAGGTGCGCGTTTTACGCAAATGACGGGGCGACCGCTGTCCACTCAAGCGGGGCGAGTGCTGTTTCGCGCGCCAGGCGGAAAGACATCGCCCAAGTTGTTGGAGGCACTTCGTGCGTGTGGCTTTGAGCCGATTGGCTGGAGTGCGGCAGGTTTTTTGGGTGATGAATTGCCAAGCGAGAAATATCCAAATGCCGTCTTGTTGGATAAGGCTTTGCAAAACATCCGTAGCGGCGACGTGTTGCTCGCACATTTAGGTATTTGGTCGCGCAAAGAGCCGTGGGCGTTGGCTGCATTAGAGCCCTTGATTGTGGGGCTGAAGGAACGTGGATTTTGTTTTCAAACTCTTGCACAATAGCGATCATGACGATAGACGTGCAGCAAATTATTTTTGAAAATGTGATCCAGCCCGCCCTGCTGGCGTTGGATATGGGGCGTTACATAGAAGATGGTTACCGAGCGACCATATGGCTGATGTGGGGCTGTATAGAGCTTGTGCTCATCGCTTGCATTTTGGTGCCGCTGCAGCGCTGGCGACCCGTAGAGGCCGTGACTGACCCGGCCACGATTCGGGTGGATATGCTGTACACCTTCATTCATCGTTTAGGATTGTTTCGCCTGTTCATGTTTTTGTCGCTAGAACCCTTGCTGGACGAGGCTTTTGGGATGTTGCGATCAGGCAGTTTTGGCATCATAAGTCTTGGCACCTTTCAGCTTGATCAACTGTGGCCCAGCGTCACAGATAACGCGGTGGTGAGCTTGCTCCTTTATCTCGTTGTATTTGACTTTTTAGACTATTGGATTCACCGCGCCCAGCATGGTTTTCCTGCTTGGTGGGCATTGCATAGCCTGCATCATGCGCAGCGCCAGATGACGTGCTGGAGTGATAACCGCAATCATTTATTGGATGACCTGATTCGCGACTTGCTCTTGGTTTGCATCGCTTTTTTAATTGGCGTGAGTCCAAGTCAGTTCATCTTGATCGTGGTGTTGACGCAGTTGTCCGAGAGTCTGCAACACGCCAATTTACGACTCTCGTTTGGGCGGGTGGGCGAGCGGCTCTGGGTCAGCCCGCGGTTTCACCGTTTGCATCACAGCATTGAGTACGGCTTTGGTCATAACTTTGGCGTGCTTCTTCCCGTTTGGGATGTGCTGTTTGGGACGGCCAATTTTGATGATCGCTACGAGCCAACGGGCATTGATGCTTTGGGTGTTGATAGCACTGACTATGGACGCGGCTTTTGGGCGCAGCAGTGGCTGGGGTTCAAGCGATTGGTGCGAACCTGATGCCACTTGATCGGCAAGCACTTTGGGGCATTGCCTATGTGGTTTTTGCGACCGCATCGTTTGCGACTTTAGATACGGCGACCAAATTTGTTAGCGGCGCGGTGTCGTTTGCGCTGGTCATGTGGTTTCGCTTTGGCTTTCAAATTTTGACGACGGGCATTTGGCTTCAACGTCAGCGTGGTTCTATTTTTTTGAAGTCTCAGGCCGTGCCATTGCAGATCTATCGAGGCATTTTGCTGACCTTGTCGAGCGTGATGGCATTTTTTAGTTTGAAACTGATTCCGGTTGCTGACTTTACCGCGATCATGATGCTGACCCCGTTACTCATGACCGTGATCGCTGCTTTTGGGATGAAGGAGAAAGTGTCGCCCCTGCGTTGGCTTTTTGTGTTGACGGGTTTCGTTGGCGCGCTGGTGGTGATAAGACCAGGGAATGCTGCATTTACTTGGGGTTCGCTTCTACCATTTTTGCTGGTCTTCATGAGTGCGGGTTATCAGTTATTGACCTATCAATTGGCAAAAATTGATGACGCTGCAACCACGCATTGGTACACGGGTTTAATCGGTTTTGTCTTTGCGACGTTGGCATTGCCGTTTGTCATTCAAAGCGGTACGCAGGCGTGGCTGAATGCGATGCTGGGCGCTTGGGACAAGGTTGGCTGGCTCATTTTGATTGGAGTTTTTGCAACGCTAGGACACGGGTTGCTGATTCTGGGATATGCCAGAGCGCCCGTCGCAACGCTCACACCGTATTTGTATGTTCAAATTCCTTTTGCGGTGCTTGGTGGTTGGTTGGTTTTTGCGCATCAACTAGACGTGTGGGCAATCATTGGCATGGTCATTATTGCCACAAGCGGCGTGCTAGGAACTTGGGTTGCCGCGCGTCAGCGGCAGATGGATGTGCGAGTCATTTTGGATAATTAATTATGAAATTGTTGCTCGATTCTTTTTGGCGTGCCGTGATGTATTGCCTGTATCCACGGGTGATGTTGCTCTCACTCTTACCGCTGCTTTTGTTGACGGCGGGCGGTGCTGCGCTGGGTTACTTTTTTTGGAGTGATGCGGTTGAGGCAACCCGCTTGTGGTTGGCGGACTCAGGTTTTTTTAGCACGCTACTTGATTGGTTCACTCGCTTTGGGATGCAAGGCTTTCGTGTTGCCGTCGCACCGCTGATTGTGGTTGCTTTAGCAACGCCTCTATTTGTTTTGCTCGTGATGTGGGTGGTGGCTTTAATGATGACACCCGCCTTACTCACACTCGTTGCTACGCGCCGCTTTCATACGCTTGCCAAAGCAGACGCGGGTTGGGGGACGTTTATCCGCAGCGCGGCGTGGTCGCTGGGCTCAACGCTGATTGCGATCGTGCTGATGTTGGTCTCCATTCCGCTTTGGTTTATCCCGCCACTCATTGTGATTGTGCCGCCACTGATTTGGGGCTGGCTGACTTACCGTGTGATGAGCTTTGACGCGCTTGCCAGCCACGCCAGCACGGATGAGCGCCGCGCTGTCATGCGGCAGCATCGCGGCACGCTGCTTGTCATTGGCATTGTGTCGGGATACTTGGGCGCGTTGCCGTCACTCATGTGGGCTCTAGGGGCAATGGCGGCGGTGTTCGCTGTAGTTTTGTTGCCGATTGCTCTGTGGCTCTACACGCTGATTTTTGCGTTTTCCTCGCTGTGGTTTATTCACTATTGTTTGGCTGCGTTAGAGCAATACCGCGCGGCGCATATGCCTAGTAGCCCTGCCGCTGTTGATGCAGACATCATTGATCTATCCATGCCGCAAATTCCTCATGCTTAACCAACTTACACCGCCGCCGTGCTTTGGCCTCATCATTATTGGTGATGAAATACTGAGCGGTAAACGCGCCGACAAGCACCTCGAAAAAGTGATTGAAATCCTTGCCAGCCGTGGCCTTCCACTTAGTTACGCCAATTACGTGGGCGATGATCCTGTGCGCATTACGGCTGCGCTTAAAACGGCGTTTGAGTCGGGTGATGTGGTGTTTTCAACAGGCGGTATCGGGGCAACGCCCGATGACCATACACGCCAATGTGCAGCCAAAGCATTGGGCCGTGATCTGGTGCTCCACCCACGCGGGGCGGAATTGATTGATGAGCGGATGCGAGATATTGCGAAGGAAAACGGAACACCATACGAGCCCAATCGAAGCGACAACCAGCATCGCTTGAACATGGCGATGTTTCCTGCGGGCGCCGATTTAATTCCCAATCCGTATAACAAAATTGCTGGCTTTAGCATAGCAAGCGATAAAGCCGTTGGCGCTGGTGCTGGTGCCGTTTACTTTGTTCCAGGCTTTCCCGTGATGGCGTGGCCGATGATTGAGTGGGTTTTAGAGACGCATTATTCGGCTTATTTCAATCAGTTGGCTTATGCGGAGCAGTCCGTCATTGTGCAAGGCTCTATGGAGGCAACCTTGACACCGCTCATGGAGCAAATTGAACGCGATTTCGCTGGCATCAAAGTGTTTAGCTTGCCCAGTGTCGATCATCCCAAATATGGGCGACATATTGAGCTGGGTGTAAAAGGTGAACCCGCTTTGGTGAAGGCGGCCTATCCAGCGTTAATCAGTGGACTGAGAGCGTTACACACGGTTGTATTGAATGAACTAAAAAGGTGAATAAAAGAACCATGACGCGCACTGTTTCGGTGCATGAACTCGTTTTCGAGCCATAAAACTTCACTAGAATCAAAACTTTTGTGCGGACTGATAGCTGGGGGTGTCTTGAGCTATGCGTGGCACAAAATTTGCATTAGTCCCAGATGTATCTCATTTTTTATTTTTAACTTGGAGCAAGAGTATGACAAAGACCGTCGCAGACGTGATGAAGATGGTGAAAGACAATGACGTGAAGTTTGTTGATTTCCGTTTTACCGACACCCGTGGCAAAGAGCAGCACGTGACTGTGCCTGTGTCGCATTTTGATGAAGATAAGTTCACATCGGGTCACGCCTTTGATGGCTCGTCGATTGCGGGTTGGAAGGGTATTGAAGCATCCGATATGCTCTTGATGCCTGACCCAAACACCGCCAACATCGATCCGTTCTTTGACGAACCAACATTGTTCATGTCTTGCACGGTGTACGAGCCAAGCGACATGAAGGCTTACGACCGCGATCCACGTGCGATTGCTTTGCGTGCCGAGGCTTACCTGAAAGAAACAGGCATTGGTGATACCGCTTATTTTGGTCCAGAACCAGAATTCTTCTTGTTTGACGATGTGCGTTGGAACACCGATATGAGCGGCACTTTCGTCAAGATTGACGATTACGAAGCACCTTGGAACTCGGGCAAAGAAATGGATGGCGGCAATAAAGCACATCGCCCAACGGTTAAAGGCGGCTACTTCCCTGTGCCACCTGTTGATAGCACACAAGATTTGCGCGCTGAAATCTCTTTAGTGCTTGAGTCGCTTGGCATTCCGGTTGAGGTGTTTCACCATGAAGTGGCTGGCGCAGGTCAAAATGAAATTGGGACGAAGTTCTCGACGCTTGTGCAGCGCGCGGACTGGACGATTCTTCTCAAGTACGTTGTGCAAAACGTTGCGCATAGTTACGGCAAAACCGCCACGTTCATGCCAAAACCTATTCAAGGCGATAACGGCTCGGGTATGCACGTTCACCAATCTATTTGGAAAGACGGCAAAAACCTATTCGCTGGCGACGGCTATGCAGGCTTATCTGAGACCGCGCTGTACTACATTGGCGGCATCATCAAACACGCACGCGCTCTGAACGCGATTACCAATCCTGGCACCAATAGCTACAAGCGTTTAGTACCTGGCTTTGAAGCGCCTGTGAAATTGGCGTACAGCGCTCGTAATCGCTCAGCGTCGATTCGTATTCCGTTCGTTGCTAATCCAAAAGGTCGCCGCATTGAAGCGCGTTTCCCAGATCCATTGGCTAACCCATACCTGTGCTTTGCGGCACTCATGATGGCTGGTTTAGATGGCATTGAAAACAAAATCCATCCAGGCGAAGCGGCAACCAAAGACTTGTACCATCTGCCACCCGAGGAAGATGCAAAAGTGCCAACCGTTTGC
This sequence comes from Cytophagales bacterium, assembly GCA_030054145.1. Lineage (GTDB taxonomy): Bacteria > Pseudomonadota > Gammaproteobacteria > Burkholderiales > Burkholderiaceae_C > JASGCK01. The sequence goes on along the minus strand of JASGCK010000002.1, from coordinate 142,030 downwards.
CACAGCCTAGACCAAGCACTCGAAGCTTTGGACAAAGACCGTGCTTTCTTGACCAAAGGCGGCGTGTTTACCGATAGCATGCTGGATGCCTACATCGAACTCAAAATGGGTGAAGTCACGCGGATGCGTATGGCTCCTCATCCTGTTGAGTTTGAGATGTACTACTCACTCTAAGCGGGTTTGCAGGCATGAACCAAAAAAGGGCAACTTCGGTTGCCTTTTTCTTTCTGATGTATCTTGCGCCAGGTCACTACAGTCTTGGTTTAGCGCAAGAAGCGGTCTATCGCTGCGGAACGGAGTACACCAACGACGCTGCACGGGCAAAGCAAGAGAAATGCAAATTGTTGGATAGCGGTGCGCTTGTGACGATTCCTTCGCACCAACGCGCTCTTACTGTCACGCAAAGTCGCGCCGCTGCTGCGAGTAACCATACCTTCAGGTCGCCGTCACCTGTTACCGCCACCCCGCGCTTGGCCGAGCAACAAGCGCGTGATGCTGATTCCAAGGCGATTATTCAATCTGAACTTAAAAAAACCGAGAGGCAGCTTGCAGATTTACGTAAGCAGTACGCGGGACTTGCGTCTGCGCAAGATGCGGATCGCAAGCTAGTGCTCCAGCAACAAATAGCGCGAGCCGAGGCTGATATAGCGAGTTTGCAGCGTGAACTCAAACGATAAATTCACACATCTCGATACGCTGGCTTTGCCAATTGCAGTAGCAGAGGAGAGTGGCCGCATCGCCTTTGCCAATGGGGCGCTGGAGGCTTTAATGGGCGTGCCTCGGGCGCGGATTCAAAGCGATTGGCTGCTGTTAGAAATTGCGCCTGCCGATGGCAAGGCTGCCGATCAAAATGCAGTGAATAAAGAGCTGCTGCGCAATTTGGCGCATGAAATTAAAAATCCGTTAGGCGGTATTCGCGGTGCGGCGCAGTTGCTGCAAATGGACTTGTCGGATAAGTCTTTGATTGAGTACACGCAGGTCATTATTCATGAGGCGGATCGATTGCAAAGCTTGGTTGATCGACTCTTAGCGCCACATCGCCAGCCGCACATTTTGGGCACCGTTAACATTCACGAAATTTGTGAGCGCGTGCGCCAACTGATCTTGGTTGAGTTCCCGCATGGACTGACGGTTGTGCGCGATTACGATGCATCGATTCCTGAGTTTCAAGGTGATCGCGAGCAATTGATTCAGGCGCTCTTAAATGTGGCGCATAACGCCGCGCAGGCGTTAGAGGAGCGCATTCAAAATGCCACAGCAACACTGACGTTTAAAACCAGAATCGCCCGCCAAGTCTTACTGGGTAAGGTGAGGCACAAACTGGCACTGCAATTGCATGTGATTGATAACGGGCCTGGCATACCAGAAGAAATTAAAGATCGCATCTTTTTTCCATTGGTGACGGGGCGTGCGGGTGGTTCGGGACTGGGGCTGTCGTTGGCGCAAAATTTTGTGCAACAACACGCGGGTTTGATCGAGTGTGACAGCGTACCAGGACGCACCGACTTCAAGATTGTGATTCCGTTGCAAGCGGGCTCGCTTGCTTAGGCGCAGAGCTACAAACGGCGGCGCTGTATGGTTTAACGAAAGTGATGGATATGAAAGAAATTTGGTTGTTAGATGATGATGCATCCATCCGTTTTGTGCTTGAAAAAGCACTGGCGCGTGAGCGCCTACCCACGCGCAGCTTTGTTCATCCTAAAGAAGTGCTGCAAGCGTTGCAGGAGGTGGATCTGACGCGCCATCCTTCGGTTTTAGTGAGCGATATTCGGATGCCAGGCGGCTCTGGGCTGGATCTGCTTGCCAAAATTAAGGTTCAGTATCCGCTATTGCCCGTCATCATCATGACGGCTTTCTCTGATCTTGATAGCGCGGTTTCGGCTTTTCAAGGTGGCGCGTTTGAGTACCTTCCCAAACCATTTGATGTACCGCGCGCGGTTGAGTTAATTCAGCGTGCGATTACAGAGAACGAGCGCGAATCGCAGGCCAGTACCGTGGTCTCATCCACACCCGAGATGATGGGGCAAGCGCCCGCCATGCAAGACGTTTTCCGTGCGATTGGACGCTTGAGCCAAAGTAACGTGAATGTGCTGATTACGGGCGAGTCGGGCACTGGCAAAGAATTGGTCGCGCACGCTTTGCATAAACATTCGCCCAGAAGTGGCGGCGCATTTGTCGCCATTAATGCAGCAGCGATTCCTAAAGACTTGCTAGAGAGCGAGCTGTTTGGTCACGAGAAAGGCTCGTTCACAGGTGCGCAGGCCACGCGGCGCGGGCATTTTGAGCAAGCGGAAGGCGGCACACTCTTCCTAGACGAAATTGGTGATATGCCGCTAGAGTTGCAAACACGCTTGTTGCGTGTGCTATCGGACGGACAGTTTTACCGCGTTGGCGGTCATAGCGCGATTAAGGCCAATGTGCGCGTCATCGCTGCCACGCATCAAGACTTGGAGCGCCGCGTTAAGCACGGCGCATTCCGCGAAGATTTGTTTCATCGCTTAAATGTGATTCGGCTGCGGTTGCCGCCGCTGCGCGAGCGCGTGGTCGATATTCCGATGCTGACGCAACATTTTTTGCAGGTCAGCGCCAAGCAGTTGGGCGTAGAGACCAAGCGGATGAGTGACTCGGCAGTTGAGCTGCTGAGCAGTTTTTCTTTCCCTGGCAATGTGCGCCAGTTAGAGAACATCTGCCATTGGTTGACCGTGATGGCGCCTGGGCAGTTGATTGAGCGCAAAGATTTGCCCCCAGAAGTGCTGGCATTACCTGCTGCACACGCCTCTCCAAGCTCGGCGCAGTTGGCGGGAACAGGCGCAAGCGGCTATACGGCAAGAGATGCGGCAAGAGATACGGCAACAGATGCGGCAAGAGATACGGCAACAGATGCGGCCACTGCTGCTGCGACAAATGGCGCGTGGGAGCAAGCGGTTCAGGCGCTCACGTTAAAAATGCTAAAAGCAAAAACCCCGGGTGTGTGGGATGCGCTTTGTCGCAAGTTTGAAACCGCAATGATTCAAGCGGCATTGGAATACACCGATGGTCGCAAGGTAGAGGCGGCGACCAAGCTGGGCATGGGACGCAACACCATGACGCGCAAAATTCAAGAACTAGGCTTAGAGTAACTTTTTAAGGCCTCGGTGACGCGCTCTATCACCTCGCGCCAATTGCCTGCTGTGGTTTGATGAAACAGGCGAGCGCTTGGATACCAAGGGCTATCGTCTCGGCTCTCTAACCAGCGCCAGCAGCCTTCAAATCTAGACAGAATCCAAACGGGTTTGCCTAGCGCTCCCGCGAGATGGGCGATGGCGGTATCAACACTAATGACAACATCTAAGTTCGCAATCAAAGCGGCAGTGTCAGCCCAATCGTGCAATTCAGATGTCCAGTCAATCAAAGGCGCACTTTGCCATTTGTCACTGCTTAATGTGTGAATTTGGGCGGCTGGCTCACCCTTTTGAAGGTTAAAAAACTGGATGCCTTGAACGCTGCTCAGTACAGACATAACCTCAAGCGGCATCGACCTTTGTGCGTCAATCTGTGCGGCTTCTGGATGATGTGGACGCATCCCGCCCGCCCAAGCAATCCCTACGCGCTGTGTAGTGGCGGGCAAATTGAGTGCCGCGATTTTTTCTCTCCACTGAGCCGCATCATTTGGCGGCGCTTGTAGATAAGGACGCGCGGGTATCTTGCGCACATCATCGGTTTGGCACACCAAGGGCAAACTCATCAAAGAGCTATGACTATCGTAGTCAGGGATCGGGTCATCCATTGACAACAGGGTGACGTTGGGCAATGGAAAAGATTGTGCAAACAAGCGCCGCATCGAAGGATGAACGGCAACGTAGACCTTGCACGCGTTGGCAGCAACGATGGGGATGTAGCGACAAAATTGCAACATATCGCCAAAGCCTTGCTCGGGCCAAAGAAAGACGCATGGATTGTGAGCAGAGTCGATAGACCACGACGAAGCAGGCAATTGGCGATAGGGATCTTTTGGGTCGTCGTTGAAATGAAATCGCCATTCATATTCACGCCAGCCACGCGCGAAATCACCCATGCGCAGGGCCTGTAGTGCAATTGCATAGTGCGCGTAAGCCATGTCTGGCATGAGTTCAATGACTTTGTCAAAGGCTGTTAGCGCCGCATCGTCGCGTTTTAATTTTTGGAGCGCTAGTCCATAGCCATAATGCAAGATCGCAGTTTGAGGGCTAAGAGGAATCAGCTGCTCGTAAAGCGCTAAAGCCTCTTCGTAATGCCCCGCCATCACATGCGATGCCGCTTGACTCGCTGCGGCTTGCAGTGATTCACTCATGGACGTAGCTCCATCACCACAGGCGTATGGTCGCTGGGACGTTCATTTTTACGCGGAGTTTTGTCAATCGTGCAGGACGCAATGTGTGGCTTCAGTGCTTCGCTTGCCAAAACATAGTCAATGCGCAGCCCGCGGTTGCGCCTAAAACCAAAATCGCGGTAATCCCACCAGCTAAAGAATTTATCTTTTTTATCTACGGCAAGATCAGGATGCACCAAGCGATGCGCGTCAATTAAACCCAATGCCAGCAAGGCTTTGAGCTGCTCGCGCTCTAGGGTGGTGTGGTGAATGGTTTCCCGCAAGCCTTCGGGGTCATGACTGTCGGCATCGTCGCGCGTGATGTTGAAGTCGCCCATGACAACGAGGCGTGGATTTTTTTCTAACTCATTACGCAGATAGTCACGCAGTCCGCGTAGCCAGTTCATTTTGTATTCAAATTTATCCGTGCCTGGCGCTTGTCCGTTGACGAAGTAGCCGTTCACGATGCGAATATCCCCCCAACTAGACGGCACGGTAGCCGCGATGACACGCGCTTGCTCGTCCGTAAAGTTGGGGATATTTTTGACAACGTTCGTGGCTTGTGCTTTCGTTAAAAGTGCGACACCGTTATAGGTTTTTTGCCCGAAGAAGGATGCGTTGTAACCCGCATCCAAAAAGGCTTGCAGCGGAAATTTGTCATCAGTTAGCTTGAGCTCTTGCAGACCCAGCACCGCCACAGGATTAGCTGCCAGCCAGTCAATCACCTGCGGCAAACGCACAGTGAGGGAGTTGACGTTCCAAGTAGCAAATTGCATGACAGGCTAGATGTGCAAAGCGGCTAATACGCCAATCATCACGCCCGCGAAGGCCACGCCATACATGGTTCGCTCTAGCCATTTGCGCCGTGTGAGGAGTGCGATAGCGGCCAGTGCAATCGCCACTTGCAACACCGTGGTCGCCTGCGCCCAGCGATGGTGCTGATGCATTTGCTCGTCCGATTGCTTGTCCCAATCTTTTGAAATCGCTTCGTGCTTTTCCGCGTCTTTTTGAATGTCTTTTTTCTCGGCTTCGTAGCGGGCAATCTTTTCGTCATATTTGGACTGCCTGTCCGCAGGGGCAAGGTCACGAGCTAATTCGGCTAACGATTGCTTGGTGCTTTTAGCTTGAAAATAATTCCACTGGTTGGAGGCCTGCGCTTTTGCTAGTGCGGCGTTGTTTTTATACAAGCCAGCATTGGCCTGCGTTGCGCCGCCCATATAGGAAAAAATCGCGCCGACGGTGGCCAAAATCGCCGTGAACATGGCAATGCGGTTCATAGAAACACCGCTGCCTGCATCGCTGTTGCCATGCGCATCATGGTCGCCGTGCCCCTCGACCACGTGCTCAATCGCATGGTCGTGCGGGCCGTGAACGTGAAATCCGTTTGATGACATCGTTAATTCCTCAAGTAAGTAATGAATGCGTATCGTAGTCCGTTAGCCGCAGTGTGATCTTCTCGCTTGGCGAGCGTCCAAGTTGAATCTAGCGCAGGCGCGAAAGCGTCGCCTGCAAATTCGGCATCAATTTTTGTGACGATGATTTTGTTTGCGAGTGGCAACGCTTGCGCGTAAATTTGCGCACCGCCAATAATCCACACATCCCCTTTCTGGGAAGCCATGTCTAGCGCGGCTTCCAGCGATGCGGCGGCCCGCACAGCACTACCCGCATGGCTTGCCAAGAAATCATTTTGGCGAGAAACAATAATGTTTGTACGACCTGGCAAGGGGCGAAATTTGGGCGGAATCGACTCCCAAGTCTTGCGCCCCATGATGACAGTCGCACCCAAAGTCGTGCGTTTGAGATGCGCCAAGTCCTCTGGCAAATGCCACGGCATCACGCCCTTTAGACCAATGACACGGTTGTGAGCTTCCGCCCAAATCAAGTTGATATGCATGCCCGAATTATCGGGGAGTTGTGCTCAGTGCAAACGCTGCGCGGCTTGGTGATCGCGCCATTGCAAAGCGCCCAGCCAAACCGTTGGGACGACCACCAAGGCAAGGGAAAACATTTGCGCATAAAAGCCTTCGGCATAGGCTTCAGTGTTGGCGTGCCACCAAGCGTTATCAATATGTGGGATGACGTTGGCTTCGGTCAATTCATGCAAGGCATAGACGACAAGTTGCACCGCAAAAATAGCGAGAAACCAAGATGTGACGCGAAAGAATCGCCCCAAATCAATGGCTTTGCCAAAGCGAACCCAAGCCCAAGCAACCAAGGCGGCCAGCCCCAGACCCATGATGCCGCCCCACACCATATAGCGAATGTCGGCATTGGTTGCGAGCGAGGCAATCATGGTGACCGTCTCCACGCCTTCGCGTCCAACCATAAAAAAGGTAAAACCAAAAACGGCTAGCCAAGCCTTAGAGCCATCAAGGATGGATGCCTCCTCCAGTTTGGCGGTGATCTCTCGCCCCATTGTCTTGCCTGCGCGAATCATATGGATGACGCACCAAACCACAGCTACGGCTGCCAGCAAAGCCATGATGCCAGCGGCAATGGGTGACATCTCGCCAATGCGCGAGAGCACGTAGCCCAAAATCAAACACAGCGTAACGGATAGCGCCAAACCGCTTCGAATTGCGGAGAGCAAGTGCTCACGACCTGTGCGTCGCAAGTAGAGCGTGGCAATTGCCACAACCAATAAGGCTTCTAAGCCTTCACGGAAAGAGATGAGTAGTGTTTGGAACATGGTGTCATCATAGCTCAAATGAGAATTATTCTCATTAAAGTCGGGTTGATTTATTTTTTACACCGCTACAGGCGCTTGAATGGCGGCGTGATGCTGGTAATTTTGGAACTCAAAGTCTTCGAACTCGTAATCAAAAATCGACGCAGGGCGGCGCTTGATGTGGAGTGTGGGATAGACAAACGGCGTGCGCGAGAGTTGTAACTCAACTTGCGCGTGGTGATTGCTATAAATGTGGCAATCGCCGCCCGTCCAAACGAAGTCACCCACAGCTAAATCGCATTGCTGCGCCACCATGTGGGTGAGTAGTGCGTAGCTGGCAATGTTGAACGGCACGCCCAAAAAAATGTCCGCGCTACGCTGATAAAGCTGGCAGGAGAGTTTGCCTCTCGCGCCTGAGTTGGCGGCTTTTTCTGCATCGCTTGGCGGTGCCACATAAAACTGAAACAGCGCATGGCAAGGCATCAGCGCCATTTTGGATAAGTCCGCGACGTTCCAAGCCGAGACGATGATGCGGCGCGAATCGGGATTCGTTTTGAGCGTGTTGATCACTTCGCTGATTTGGTCAATATGCCCACTAGGATTGTCAGCGGTCGCGGGCGTTGGCCAAGAGCGCCACTGCACGCCGTAGACGGGGCCTAAGTCGCCATCAGGTTTTGCCCATTCGTTCCAAATCGATACGCCACGCTCCTTGAGCCAGTTGTTGTCGCTTGATCCTTTGAGGAACCAGAGCAGCTCATACACGATGGATTTGAGATGCACTTTTTTGGTAGTGACCAGCGGAAACCCCTGCGCTAAGTTGAAGCGCATTTGATAGCCAAAGACGCTTTTCGTGCCCGTGCCCGTACGGTCGGTTTTAGCCACGCCCGTGCGGTAGACGTGGCGCATGAAGTCTTCGTATTGGGAGGAGTTGTGGGATGAGTGTTGCGATGAGTTGTGCGATGAGTTTTCCATGGCTTAGAGTTTAGCAATGGCAGCGGGTCGAATGTGCCGAATCCGAAGCACGAGCGCCACAAACAGCAGCACACACAGCGCTGCTTCGCCCCACGCCAATTGGCTGCTCAGTCCTTTATCGCTCCAGCCGCGCACCGTGCCTTCAATAAAGTAGAGCCACACGGCAAGGCTCATCCACTTGTAGGTGTAGAGGCGATCTTTTGCAAAGCCTTTCACAGCAAGGGCTAGCGGGATGATCTTGAGCGCAAGCCACGCGCTGCTTGGCACGCCGCTTGGGCTCATGCGCAGCGGCGCTAGCCATGTCTCCCAAAGCAAGCAAAGCGTCATGAGTGCGAGTAACAGAATCAGGGGTAATTTTTTCATCGTGGCATGATAGCGGTATGTCGCTGCAAACTGATTTCATACCTTATCTGCTCTCGCTCCCCAAGTTGCAATGGCGGCGCGTGGGTGTATCGCTCTGGGATCGCTTTACACGTGATCGGCTTAGCCTGATTGCGAGCAGTTTGACGTTTACCACCATCATGGCGATTGTTCCTTTGTTTACGGTGGCGCTTGCCATTTTTTCGACGAGTCCGTTGTTTGCTGATTTGCAAAAAGTATTGCAAAAGTGGTTGATTGACAGCTTGGTGCCTGATGCCATTGCGCGCCAAGTGCTGGGCGGCGTGGTTCAATTTAGCGCCAAGGCGAGTCGCGTTGGCTGGCTGGGGTTTTTGGTGTTGCTAGGCTCGGCGCTGGTTTTGGTTTTGACGATTGATCGAACGCTCAACAATATCTGGCGCGTGCAGGCAAGGCGATCGATGTGGAAGCGCGTGCTGGTGTATTCGGCGTTACTTGCATTGGGTCCTATGCTGCTTGCCAGTAGTTTGTGGCTGACGACAGCGGTTGTGATGTGGTCGCAGCCACTCGTAGGGGTTAGTTCGGTGAAGTTGTTTTATGGCGCACTTGAATTTACTTTGGTGTGGGCGGGTTTGACGGCGCTGTATCGCTTTGTGCCCAACACACAAGTGATGCTGCACCATGCGGTGCTGGGTGCTTTCATTGCAGCAGGCGCATTAGAAGCGGCCAAAAAGTTGCTCACTCTCTACCTCATCAAGATGCCCGCGTACTCCGTTATTTATGGCGCGTTCGCTACCGTGCCTGTGCTGCTACTTTGGATTTATATGGCGTGGCTTGTCGTGCTGATAGGCGCTGAGATTGCGGCGAGTTTGGCGGAGTTGCGCACGGAGTGAACGCGGCCACTCAAGCAATAAGCGGTCAACGCCCCGCCCCAAACGCAGCCCGTGTCCAAGCCCAAAATGGCTGGGGCTTTAAGGCAAGGCCTGGCAAATAAGCCCAGCGTTGACCAGTGCCCAAAGGCGATGGAGACATCTTCAGTGGCAGTTTTTCGATGAGGGACATCAAACCACGGCATGAAGCCTTGCGGCGCAGCGCCCGCCCCGTCTTTGGTGGCAAATTCCATCACGCCCTGTTCATCACAAAAGCGTAATCGGGTAAGCGCGTTGACGATGACGCGCAACCGATCTGCGCCTTGCAAATCAGCTGACCATTGATGCGGTGTGCTGCCATACATTTGGCGTAGAAAGCGCATGTAGTCAGCGCCTTGCAGCGCCGCTTCTACTTCGCCAGCGAGCGCCAGCGTTTGATCGGCTGACCACTGCGGCAGCACGCCAGCGTGTACCAGCAGCCAGCGGTGTTTGATTCCATTTCTTTGATGCGTGAGGCTGATAGCGAGTTTTTGATGTCGCAGCCACTCTAGTAGGGTGCTGCTGGAGGGCATATCCAGCAAGGGCTGTAGCGTATCACTGGGGTGTAGAGACCGTGCGCCATGCGCAACAGCAAGCAGGTGTAAGTCGTGATTGCCCAGCACGCATTGCGCAGAAGTGCCAAAACTCATGAGTGTTTGCAGCACGCCAGCGGAGTCTTCGCCGCGGTTGACCATGTCGCCCAAAACGTAGAGCGTATCGCGGCTTGGCGAGAAGTCAATTTTGCGCAGTAGCTGCTGAAATGCGTTGTTGCAGCCTTGGATGTCGCCAATCAGGTAAAGTGCCATTTTTACATTCTAAGTTTATGGATTTTCTTCTCATCGTGTTTTTAATTGTTTTGAATGCTGCGTTCTCTATGTCCGAAATGGCATTGACCGCAAGTCGCAAAGCGCTTTTGACGGCGCAAGCTGAAACGGGCGATAAAGGCGCACTGGCTGCATTGGCTTTAATGACTCAACCGACGCGGTTTTTATCGAGTGTGCAAGTAGGCATTACGTCCATTGGTATTTTGAATGGCATCGTAGGGGAGGCTGCCTTTAGCGACTCTTTGAGTACGTGGCTGCAAAGCTGGGGACTTCGCCAGCACGCTGCTTCTATGACGGCTACTGCGGTGGTGGTGACCCTCATTACGCTGGTGACGATTGTTTTTGGCGAGTTAGTTCCCAAACGCATTGGACAGTTGTATCCAGAAGCGGTAGCGCGACGTATTGCTCGTCCTATGCAGTGGGTCGCGCGTTTGGCGTTGCCCTTTGTTTGGTTGCTGACTAAAACAACGGCTGCGGTGCTGGCTCTGTTACAGGTGGACACCGAGCGTAGCCGTGCGGTGACACACGAAGAGATCAATGCCAATTTGGATGAAGGCTTAGATGCTGGCATTATTGATGAGAGCGAGCACAGCCTCGTGCAAAACGTTTTCGACCTTGATGGGCGACCGCTAGCGTCCCTGATGTTGCCAAGGGCTCATGTTGTTTGGCTTGCCAGCGAGGACTCATTGCAGACGACGCTCAAAAAGGTGGCGCAGGCGGGGCACTCGTGGTATCCCGTTTGTGATGGCGATTGGGCGCACGTTCAAGGTGTGGTTAGCGTGAGTCAGCTGCTGCTGAGAAGTCAGGCGGGGGGCGCCAACTGGCACGATTTGGTGCAGCCCGTGGGCTTCGTTCCAGAAACACTGAACGCCATGCTGCTGCTAAATCAATTCAAACAAAAAACTGAACGCATGGCCTTGGTGGTGGACGAGTATGGTGAGGTGCAAGGACTAATTACGCCGCAAGACTTGTTGCAGGCCATTACGGGCGAGCTGCACACACCGAGTCAAGGTTTGCCTTCGGCAAGGCAGCAAGCAGATGGCATCTGGCTGTTGGATGGGCAATTATCGGTACAAGAGCTTAAAAACAAGCTGGAAATTGAGTTTTTGCCAGCTGAGGAAGATGAGCGCTACAACACGCTGGGCGGACTGGTGATGAGTGAACTGGGCGATTTGCCAACAGTGGGGTCGTATGTGACGATTCACAATTGGCGGCTAGAGGTGGTGCGAATGGCAGGTCGGCGTGTGGACGTGGTGAAGGCAGTCAACACCCGCGAAATATAAAATAAAGTAAGAATAAATTTGTAATAAACTATATTTATATATATATAAATACTATTTTTTCTTTAAGTGTTTTTTATAAAAAGTTTCTAAATTAATGGTTATATTGGCGGCTTCGTCAGTAACTAGAGTAACTGGAACGCGCTGAGGTTATAAATTTTTTGAGGTGATGCGCATTTGGAGTATATAGTCCTAATAGTTTGACTGCTAAATGGTGGTGGTGATAGGTGTGATTCTTAAAAATGAAATGTAACGATATGAAAAAAATAAAAATCTGCTTACGCAGATGCGCGTTAGTGGGCATGGGTTTTGCGCTTCCTTTGAATCTGCTAGCGCAGGGGGTTGATGCTCGTGCACTACAGGCACAGGCGCAGGCACAAATACAAAGTCAGGGTCTTGCAACGACTCAAACACCAGCAGGGACAAATCAGCAAGGAATGCCTGTCACTAATACAGGCGCACCGCAGCTGCGTACAGCGCCTACTTTGCCTGTGCAGGGGTTGACTGAGTTAACCAACAACAAGTTGCCGTTGCAAGAGCAATTGCCACCTTTAAAACCCAATGAATTTCAAAAATTTATTTTTGAATCAATGGGGCAAAAATTGCCTTTGTTTGGTATGGACTTCTTTGAGAATACTTTCTCGCCCGTTAGCAATGCGCCTGTGAGTAACGATTACACCTTAGGCGCTGGCGATGAGGTATTGATTCGTGGTTGGGGTTCGATTGATATTGATGTGAAGGCTGTCGTTGATCGCAATGGTGCGATTTCTATCCCCAAAATTGGCACGGTGCAACTTGCTGGCGTGAAGGCGGCGCAAGTCCAAAACACAATTCGTGCGGCCGTTGACCGTTATTACCGTGATTTTGAGTTGAACGTGACGATGGGGCAATTACGCTCTATTACCATTTATGTTGTTGGACAAGCAAGGCGACCAGGAGCCTACAATGTTAGTAGTCTATCAACGCTGGTGACGGGTTTGTTTGTATCGGGCGGTCCAAGTGCAGCGGGATCACTTCGGCACGTGCAACTGAAGCGCGCAAACCAAGTCGTGGTTGATTTTGATCTCTACGCCTTTTTAGCCAAAGGCATGAAACAAGGCGATGAAAAACTACAGGATGGTGACGTGATTGTGATTCCTGCGGCAGCGGGTTATGTCGCATTAACAGGTGCCGTAACAAACCCTGCTGTGTACGAAATTAAAAACGATAAAGAAACCATTGAAGAGTTATTGGCAGTGGCGGGTGGATTGCCTGTCTCCGCGCAATTGACGCAGGTTAAGTTGGAGCGTATTGCCGCCACTGATGTGGCGGGCGAGTCGCGCACGGTAGAGCTATTGACGCTTGACGCGCAAGGCATGAAGAAAACGCTCAGACGTGGTGATAGCTTGATTGTTCCTACCCTTGTGTTAGGTTTTGCTAATGCGGTGACTTTGCGCGGCAATGTTAGTCAACCAGCACGGCTACCGTGGCGAGCGGGTTTGCGCATTCGTGACTTGATACCCAACTACGAAACGCTTGTGAGTGCGGGTTCTGTTCAAAAACAAAATAATGTTTTGCAACCTCAAAAGCTGGAGATTAAGCGAAGTAATCAAGGTAATCAAGGTAATCAAGGTAATCAAGGTAATCAAGGTAATCAAGAAAACCAAGTAAATATGTTGAATAATGATGGGATCACAACAATGCGGAAGCAGCGTGACCATGAGTCTGATTGGGTAGATGCCAAATTCCAAAAAGATGACATGGAGCCGCTTGCCAACCGCGTTGGTAATTTGATGGACGAAGTGAATTTTGAATACGCCGTTATTGAGCGCGTCAATCCTAAAGATTTATCGGTTCAATTAATTCCTTTTAATTTGGGTAACGTGTTGAAAGATGCAAAAGATCCCGATAACCAATTACTGCAACCACGTGACGTTGTGACGGTGTTTTCCGCAAGTGACATCCGTACCCCATTGGCTAAGCGCCGCGTCTTTGTGCGCATCGATGGTGAGGTTGCGCGACCAGGCGTGTACCAAATGGTTGCAAACGATACGCTGCAAACACTGGTTGATAAGGCGGGCGGTTTGACGCAAGATGCCTATTTGTTTGGTGCCGCTTTTCTGCGAGAAGAGGTTAGGCGTTCCCAAGAAGAAAACTTAAAAAATCTTGTCCAAAAACTGGAAGCTGAATCAGCAGGGAGTCTTAATCAAATTGCACAAAGCTCTGGGGCGGCAACCGATGCTGCGGTTGTTCAGGCGAGAATCCAAATGTCACAATCGTTGCGTAAACAATCGCTGGATCGATTGCGCAGTTTAAAGCCTGTAGGTCGTATTGCACTCAATTTATCACCGCAAGTGAGTAATGTGGTTGGGCAATTGCCAACGATTCGTTTGGAGTCGGGTGATCGATTAACAATTCCCAATCGTCCCGACTTTGTTTATGTTTTTGGTTCAGTGAATACCGAGTCGGCGCTACTCTATGTGGCAGGAAAAACAGTTGGTGAATATCTGCTTCAATCAGGTCTATCTGTTGGTGCGGATCGGGATAATCTGATTTTGATACGTGCGGATGGAAGCGCCCTTACCAATAGCAGTAGTTGGGGTAACAGTGTCATGCGAACGGCGGTAATGCCAGGCGATAGCATCATATTGCCAGAGAAGTTGGATCGCGAGTCAGGTTGGAGCACCTTCATCCGTAACGCCAAAGATATTACTCAAATTCTGTATCAGTTTGGCTTGGGTGTGGCCGCTTATAAAGTACTTAAAAATTAAGGTGCTGAGATGACAACGTTGCAAACAAGCCAGTCGACGGGTGAGATGAGTCAAGAAGATAGCGAAGACGAAATCAGCCTATTGGATATGCTGATTGCGCTGGGTGAAGAAAAAAAATGGGTGATGGGCGTTGCGGGCGTTGCTTTGGTTTTGGGGTTAGCCGTCGCTTTTTTTTCGACAAATAAATACACCGCAAAAACCGTTTTGATGCCGCCTCAGCAAGTGCAAAGTTCTGTGGCTAGTGCGCTTGCTAGCCCTGGGTCTTTGGCGGGACTGGCGGGCGGTGCGGTAGGCATTAAAAGTCAGGATGAACTCTACATTGCGATTTTAAAAAGCGAACGACTTCAAAATAGTTTGATTCAAAAGTTTGTGTTGCAAGAACGATATGAAGAAAATTTGCTATCAGACGCGCGTAAAGCGTTAGATGCCAATGTCAAAATAGCTTCTGATAAAAAATCGGGACTGATCACCATTGAGGTAACCGATGAAGAGCCAAAGTTTGCCGCTCAATTGGCAAATGCGTATGTGGATGAACTTGGCAAAGTACTGGGCAGTCTGGCTGTAAGCGAAGCGCAGCAGCGGCGACAGTTTTTTGAGCGACAAGTGACTCAAGTTAAAGATCAATTGGTAAAGAGTGAAATTAATTTCAAGCAAGCACAGACACAAAGCGGAATGCAAGTGACACAGGCGCTCGCAGAAACGGGCGTGCGTGCCAGTGTGGAATTGCGCCAGCAAATTGTGACTCGCGAAGTTCTATTGCAGTCACTTAGAACGACTTATGCCACCGATCAAAATCCCGACGTGATTCGTTTAAGTAGAGAGATTGCGGCATTACGCGCTCAACTGTCTAAGACAGAAAAAGGAACAGATGGTGGTGCGCCTAACGCTACATTAAATAACGCAGCTGCTAGCGCAGGTAAGGAGTCGGTCGGGCAAGAAGCGGTGCGTGCCTATCGCGATGTCAAAGTGCAAGAGGCTATGCTGGATGTGATGATTCGGCAATACGAGTTAGCAAGGGTTGACGAATCCAAAGAGGGTCCGCTTTTGCAGCAAGTGGATATGGCAACTCCGCCCGAGCGTAAATCTGCGCCTAGGCGTGTTTTGATTGTGCTGGCTGGTTTGACGCTTGGCTTATTGATGGGGTTGCTGATTGCCGCCGTCCGTCGTTTGCTGCTCAGAACCCAGACGCAGCCTGAGTGGCAAGAGAGCCGCTTGGCTTTGAGCAAGGCTTGGCGTATGCGCTGAACTCTGGTGCGCTGCCAGTTATAACAATTACGCCTCTTCTGGCGTCAGCGTTTTCATGGAGAGCGCATGGATCTCGTCCGTGTGCATCTTGCCGCCTAGCGTCGCATAAACCATTTGATGGCGCTGGATTAAACGCTTGCCCGCAAAGGCTTGGGAGACAATCGTGGCAGACCAATGCCGGCCGTCACCTGTGACTTCTAGGTGTTCGCAGGCAATGCCAGCGCTAATTAGTTGTTCGATTTCTTGTGCGTTCATGATCTGATTTTGTAGCCAATGCGAAGTAAGTGAATGGCGATGGCGCTGACGATGGCAAGCGCCACGGCAACAATGCCAAAGCTTATCCACGGCGAGACATCACTCTTGCCAAAAAAACCATATCTGAAGCCATCAATCATGTAGAAAAATGGATTGAACCTGCTCACGGTTTGCCAAAATGGCGGCAGTGAATGGATGGAGTAAAAAACGCCAGATAAAAAAGTCATCGGCATGATGATGAAGTTTTGAAAGACAGACATTTGATCAAACTTATCTGCCCATAAGCCCGCAATTAAACCAAGGCAGCCAAGCATGGCAGCCCCCATGATGATGAACACCACAATCCATAGCGGCGCAACAAAGTGCGCTTCGGCAAACCAAATGCACACAATGAAAACCCCAAACCCCACGCACAATCCGCGCACAATCGCTGCGCCCACGTAAGCAATAAACCAATGCCAATGCGAGAGGGGTGTCACCAGCAAGAAGACCAAATTCCCCATCATCTTGCTTTGAACAAGGGATGACGAGCTATTGGCAAAGGCATTTTGCAAAACACTCATCATCACAAGGCCAGGCACTAAAAAAGCGGTGTAGCTCACCGAGTCATAGACTTTGACATGGTCGGCAAGAACGTGGTTAAAGATGAGTAGATACATCACCGACGTGAGGACGGGCGCGGTAATCGTTTGCGCGGAGACTTTCCAAAATCGCAGAATTTCTTTGTAAAAAAGACTTTGCCAGCCGTTGCTGGTATGCGCCATCACGGTATTCATACAGCCTCCCTCGCTTTGTTCATCACGTCTAAAAAGACATCTTCCAAATCCGCTTTGCGCACCTCAACATCTTCAATCACCAAACCTGCCTCGCGCACTGCGGCAAGGTGGGTCTCCACCTCGGCAGCTGTGTTGGCGGGCAGTTGCACGATGCGCCCCGTCACGCGGGCTTTGGCAGCGACAGAGGGCGGCAGCGCTTGCTCGGCTGAGCCCGCCATGCCCACTGTGCCCACTGTCCCCGCTGTGCCCGCCATCCCTGATGTCGGCGCCAGTTTGAAGCGCAGCACATTGGACGCGGCCGCTTTGAGCAATTGGCTCGTGCTATCGAGGGCAACGACGCGACCTTTTTGCAGCATGGCGATGCGCCCGCAAAGCGCTTCCGCCTCTTCCAAATAATGCGTGGTGAGCAAGACCGTATGCCCTTGTTTGTTGAGTTTGCTGATAAACGCCCAGAGCGTTTGGCGCAACTCCACATCCACGCCCGCCGTCGGCTCGTCCAGCACAATCACGGGCGGCTTGTGAACCAGCGCCTGCCCAACTAGCACGCGGCGCTTCATACCACCCGAGAGCTGCCGCATATTCGCATGGGCTTTGTCGGACAGCCCTAGGTTTTCTAGCAACTCATCAACCCAAGCGCCGTTGTTTTTAATGCCGAAATAGCCCGACTGAATCATCAAAGCTTCGCGTACTGTGAAGAACGGATCAAACACCAATTCCTGCGGCACCACGCCAATCATGCGGCGTGCGGTGGCGTAGTCGGCTTGCACATCGTGCCCATGTACGAGTACCTTGCCCGATGTGGCACGGGTCAAGCCCGCCAGAACGGTAATGAGTGTGGTTTTGCCCGCTCCGTTAGGGCCTAGCAGACCAAAAAATTCGCCCTCAGCAATATCGAAACTCACTTGATCGAGCGCTTGGTTGGTGTGATAGCTTTTAGAGACGGATTGAAAAGAGAGTGCAGAAGTGATCATGTGTTTGATTCTATGATGCGAACATGAACGCAACTACTTTTCAAACACAAGAAGTCTGGCAATTCCTCACCACTCAAGCGCCCACCTTCGCTTTGCGAGCCGCTTTAGCCTTGCTGGTTTGGTTTGTCGGACGTTGGCTCATTCGCTGGTTGGTGCGCGTGCTTGGCCGTGCGCTGGAGCGAGGTAAAAAAGTCGATGCCATGCTGTCCAAATACTTGCAGTCAATTGTTCACTTTGCGCTGAACTTGATTTTGGTGCTAGCGATTCTTGATATTTTTGGCGTCAGCACCACCTCGTTTGCCGCTTTATTGGCGGGCTTGGGACTAGCCATTGGCACGGCTTGGGGCGGGCTGCTCACGCATTTTTCGGCGGGCGTATTTATGCAAGTGCTGCGCCCCTACAAAATAGGCGATGTCGTCTCGGTGGGCGGCGTAACGGGCGTGGTCAAAGACCTGGGATTGTTTGGTACAACGCTGGTAACAGGTGACAACGTTGTTGCCATTATGGGCAACAACAAAGTGTTTAGCGACACCATTAAGAACTACAGCGCATTGCCAACAAGGCGCGTCGAATGCACGGCAAAAATTGCACACAGTGTGGATGCGCTAGAGGCCATCGAGCGGCTCAAAAATGCGCTCTCGCTCATTCCCCATGTGGTGACCGATCCTGCGCCCACGGTCGATATTTTGCAATTCACCCCCGAGGGGCCTTTGCTGTGTTTATATGCGTATGCGAACACCGAAGACTATTGGCAAGTCTATTTTGATATTCACAAAATGATTGTGAATACATTCAAGCAAGCGGGCTATCCCGTGCCAGAAACACCAACGGTACAGCGCACGGTTTAGTAGAGAGCCAGATCAGGCAAAATGTTGTGAATAGGAGATACACATTATGAAAATCATCGACGCTATTGCAGCCCAAACACCAACCATCGCCGCGATCCGCCGCGATATTCACGCTCACCCAGAGCTGTGTTTTGAAGAGATGCGGACAGCGGACATTGTTGCCGCCAAATTAACCGAGTGGGGCATCCCGATACACCGCGGCATGGGGAAAACAGGGGTCGTTGGCATCATCCAAGGCAAGACGAATACCAGCGGCAAAGCCATTGGCCTGAGGGCCGATATGGATGCGCTGCCCATGCAAGAGTTCAACACCTTCGCGCACGCCTCTAAGCACGCAGGCAAGATGCACGCCTGTGGTCACGACGGGCACACCGCCATGCTGCTAGGGGCGGCGCAGCACCTCGCGGCAACGCGCAATTTTGATGGCACGGTCTACACGATTTTTCAACCCGCTGAAGAGGGCGGCGGCGGCGCACGCGAGATGATTCAAGACGGACTCTTTCAACAATTTCCAGTCGAAGCCGTTTTTGGCATGCACAACTGGCCTGGCGGTAAAGTCGGCACCTTTGCGGTGAGCGGCGGCCCTGTGATGGCATCGTCGAACGAATTCAAAATCACCATCAAAGGCAAGGGCTCACACGCCGCACTGCCTCATGAAAGCATTGATCCCGTGCCCGTGGCAGCAGCCATGGTGACTGCGTTTCAAACCATTGTGTCGCGCAACAAAAAGCCCATCGACCCAGGTGTGATTAGCGTCACCATGATTCACGCGGGCAGCGCCACCAACGTCATTCCTGATAGCTGCGAGTTGCAAGGCACGGTGCGCACCTTCACGCTAGAAGTGCTGGACATGATTGAGCGACGAATGCGTGAAGTCGCCAGCAACATTGCCGCCGCGTATGGCGCAACGTGCGACTTTGAGTTTGATCGCAACTATCCACCCACCATCAACTCCGAGCACGAAGCCAACTTTTGCCGCAGTGTGATGGAGAGCATGGTCGGAGCCGATAACGTAGTGCCCCAAGAGCCAACAATGGGCGCGGAAGACTTCTCTTATATGCTGCTAAAGAAACCTGGCGCGTATGTGTTTATTGCCAACGGCGAGGGCGATCACCGCGCCATTGGACACGGTGCAGGCCCCTGTATGCTGCACAACCCCAGCTACGACTTCAACGATGAACTCATCCCGCTGGGTGCCAGCTATTGGGTGCAATTGACTGAGAAGTGGTTGAAGGCTTAAGCGTTTTGGTTGCGTGAGCTAACTGACCGCCGCCTCAATGATCCGAATCTCACTCTCGGATAAATCAAACAGCGCATAAACCAGCGTATTGATAGAGCGCTCCAAAGTGGCAATTTGCGCATCTAGCGTGAGCACTTGCTGGCGCTGCTCGGTAAAAAGCGTCTCCCACGCCGTGCGGTCGGCAAACGGAATGTCTTGCTTGAAGCGGTGTTTGATCTCGTCGCTAAAGGCGCGGAAATTCTCTAGCTGCCACCAGTTTTTGAGTTTTTCGCTCAGTGTGAGCTGCGTAGGTTTGAGCTTGGCTGCGCCCGCTTTGGCACTCTTCAAACTAGGCGTTAAATCCAGTACGCGGTGCGCAAACGAGCGCTGCAATTGCAGCCTATCCCGCGCGGCTTGCTGCACGGCGCTTGCCAGCAAGGCAAGCTCGGAAGCCACGGCGGGATTGGCCTCTGGGATAGGGAGTGTTTCGATGTGCTGGGTGAACATCCGCAAGCGCCATTGCCCGCCACGTAGTGCCTCGCAAATACCTTGCATGTAAAACCATAAAACTTTTGAATTGAGTAGCGCTACGCAATGGAGATCTTGATTGGGAATGAAGTATGCGGTGTTGCCAAAAAAACTACCGCCTTCGTCAAAGAAAAATTTTCCACCTTGCGCAATATCGGGGTACAAAATTTTTGGAGTTTCAAACTTGTCGTAGTACGCGCAAGCCCTTAGTTCCCACCAATAATCGCCTTGGTCGGTTCGTTTGCGAGCCGCGTCCGCAAAGGGTTCTAGCCATGCGGCTAGCGAGGGGTGCTTCTTTTGCAGCCACTGCCAAGCGACTTGTTCGGATGGCAGTCCTTCGACAGGCTCAGGACGAACGGGTGCTGCTTGAACGGAGTCGATTTGCGTGAACGTCCAGCCCTTGGGCAGCAAGATGAGCCACAAGTCTTGGCTTTCAATACGCCAGCGCTCAATGTCATCGCCACGCAAGAATGGTTTTAAGAGCGGCTCGCAAGTGATGTCCGCATAGACGATCTTGTCCCGCGTGGCTCGGTCAATGACGAATGCTTCGTTTAATCCCGTTTTCACGCCATAGAGCGGTGAACCCAGCGTTTCCTTCAACGTCTTGTGCCCCGCCACCAGCTTGGCTCTGAGCTTCGATGCTGTCTCGTCCTCTAGTTGCCATTCGGGCACTGCGAGGCTCTCGTCTTCTACCAATTCGTCACCGCCCAATTGCCCAAGCGCCAAGTTTTGTGCGTGCTCGGCAAAGTAGTCCTTCAGCTCAGGCATATCCGCTCCTAGCTTCTCGGTGAGTTGCAAATAGCGCACGGGCACGTCGATATTGGGTTTTTCGTCAGCGGCAATTTGGCGTGTCACCAGCACGGCGGGATAGGTTGTCACGCCCTCGAACACTTGCCAATCGCCAAAGTCCACCAGCACTTCGATTTGACTTTGCGTGCGCAGCAAGCGGCGTAGCGGCTCGCCGCTGCTGGATTTAAAAAAGCTGCTGCTCGATATAAAGCCCAAGCGTCCGCCCACATGGAGCAAATTCAAACCCAGTTCGTAGAAGTAGGCAAACAAATCGGCCGCGCCGTGGTAGGTTTTGTACTGCGCTTCTAGGTAAGGTTTGAGGTTGCTAAACAGCTCTTGCCGCACGTAGGGCGGGTTGCCCACCACGCAGTCAAATTGCCCTAGAGCACGCCAGTCATAGGCTTGCGAGTCAACGGCTGTATCCGAGACCAGGCTATTGCCTTGGTAAAAGTTAGCCTCCAAGCCCGCCAGCTTGCGTCCTCGCTCCGCCGTTTTTAGCCACAGCGAGAGCTTGGTGATCTCGATACTCTCGGGGTTGATGTCCACCCCGAACAGGTTGCACTCCAAAATTTGGTGGCTGATATCAATTGTGAGTAGCTCCTGCGGCGCTAGTTCGCGCAGTCGCAAATGGACTTGGGTATAGGCCTCTTTGAACACATCAAAACTAGCCACTAAAAACGCGCCCGAACCGCAGGCTGGATCGCAGACGCGCAACTGGGATAAGGCCGCTTGCCACGCCTGCCAAAAATGATATTCGGTCACGTTTTCAGGCAAAACGCTGGGCGGGGCAAATTTCATTTCTTCTTTGCTCGCCCCGCGCCAAGCCACGGGGGATGTGGCTTCTGAGCCATTTGGCTGATCTTGGTAAGCCGCCAAACACTCGTTAAATCGATCCAAAATAGTTGGCGTGAGTGTCTGCTCAACAATAAAGCGCGTGATGTGATCGGGTGTGTAGACCACGCCTTCGCGCTTACGCTTGCCGCTCACCGATGATTTCCCGCCAACCATGCGGGCGCTATCCGCCGATAGCTTGAACTGCTCAATATCGTCGTGCTCAGCAATTTTTTCAAGGTCGGCAATGCTTTGCTCAAAAATCCGTCCCAGCACCGTGACACTGACCTCTGCTTCGTAGTCGTAGCCCGAGAGTTGGGTGAAGTTTGCGACCAGTTTGTCGCTCACCACCAAGCCATCTAGCGCCGCGTCGGGTGCGAATAAGCCGCCGTTGTAGGGTGGAATTTTGAGGAAAGGGTTGCCCGCGTCAACCGCCCGAAACAGCGCCAAAAAATTGATCCAACGCGGCTGCGGGTTGTAGCCATCTGTGTGGCTGGCGGCGTGCTCAATCGAACCCAGTTCACCCGCGCGAGGCAGTAGCCCACGGCTTTGCGCAAACGCCATAAACAGCAAGCGGTCAATTAGCTTTTGCGCCAGCCGCACGAGCTCTGTAAACGTGATCGCGGGATTCAAATGCGCGAGTCCCACAATCAGATCGCTGCGCAGTTGCTTGTAGTCCAAGTAGAGTTTTTGCGTAATCTCTTTCTCTATTTGCACGCTCTGTGCCAGCAGCGCTTTGCTGGCGCCGCTGGTCAGGCGCTCGGCGCCGAGTAGCCCGACAAAACTGGCGTAGTTGGCAGGCTCTAGCAAGTCCGCCACGTGCCACGACTCATACACCGCACGTCCCCAGCCGTGGGCGTAGAGTCTGATTTCGTTGCAATTGCTAACCAAAATAAATTGACTGCCTGGCAAATCGTTGGCGTAATCCCAAGCCTGCTGCACAGGGCTTTTGTGGCGGCCAGGCATCAGCGCGTCTAAGTTGGTTGTCTTGGGGCCTTTCAGTTCAAACGCTGCCAGCGTTTGTTTGTGATCTTGCGTAAACACCCCAAGCGCCGCATCCACGCTGCCGCCTTGGGCTTGCTGCTCGTGGTGCAATGTCCATGCTGCGCCTGAGCCAATAGGCGTGTAGCCCAAGATGGACTCAAAAAACCGCTGCAAAAAAATCGGCCGAACCGAGACTTCCGACTCCTTAGCCAAGCTGCCCTTTAAGTCCTGCGCCCACTGCGTGATGATGGCTTTGTGCTCAGGCGGAATCTGTCCATCCACAGTCGCTGGCGCAGCGAAGCGACTGCGGACTAGCTTTGGATTGAAGAGGGGTTGGGTGAGGCGGTCTCTAGGCATGGTCGGCTTCGAATAAGTCGAAGTCATTGTCGGTTAAAGCGTTTACCAATTGATCCACATTAGTCCAAGGATTAGCCTGCGATGCGCTGGGGGGATCTGCATTTTCGCGTAATTTTTTAGCATTGGCTTTTGCGTCGGCTAGCTTCGATGCAAGCAGAGCAAATGTGTTCGTTGCGCCTTTATCGTAGTGTTTGAATTGGGGTTGTTGCTTTAATTGTGCGATGACCTGCTGCCCGACTGACTTCTTCCCCGCTTTGTGGAATGGCGCATCCGTATAGGCGAAGTGCAGCAGCAACCAAAACTCAAAACTGGGTGTGGATGTGATCGCAAAAAAGGGTTTTCCCAGTGTGTAAATTTGGTCTAGCTTAGTGCCCTCACAAACGATGAGGTAGCGTTTATTGCTTTGCCGCGTATGGCCGCGTCGTTTGAAGTCGGCGACCAATCGCTCTTTGCGCTTATGAAAAATATTGTCACTTCCCATAGAAATCGAGTTCTTTTAAAAACGGAATGCCGCCGTAACGACCACTCAAATAACCACGCTCAATCGACTCGTTTTCGCGGGGGCTGAAATCGGACAGTGGGTACATCTTGGTGGATTGCGTTTTTTCTTTTTCAACAAACCAAATTTGATCTCGCCGCAAGATTTTTTGACTCAAGAGCGAGGTATCGTGCGTCGTAAAAATCAGCTGCACCTTGGTTTTGACTTGGTGCAAACGCTTGACCAAAAAGTGAACCAACATCGGATGCAAACTGGTATCGAGTTCATCCACGATCAAGATGCGTTCGTTTTCAGTCACATCAAGCCACGGACCTGCAAAAGCGAAGAGGGCACGTGTGCCGTCGGACTCTTCGCTAGCGCTTAGCTCGATCAAGTCAGATGAATCTTGCGCGGTGTGTAGAAATTTAACATCGGTATTCTTTTGGGGGAGCTGTTTAGGAATAATTCCCTGTCGCACGATCGATAGCATATCAATAGGTCCGACCTGCTCAAGCCGAATATCTGCAATGCTCAAATCTGTATCTTGTAAGAATTGAACAACGCTTTGACGACCTGCTTCAGTAGCGCAGGTCGAAACGGTATCGGTGGTTGTAAATTTACCCGTCACGATGCGTAATTTGTCTCTGAACCAAGCAAACACTTTTAACAATCGCGCGTGATTATTTTGCGTGGCCTTCGATAGATACAGCGTATTACCCAGCGTTTCATGAGACCAATCGACTCGTTTTTTGCCGCCTTCTAAGCTATCGCCAAATTCGTAGATGTCTAGCCCTGTTTTGCTATCAACAGCACGCTCAAACCACGTCTGCCTGCGGCCAATTGGATAGGCATACAACCACTCTTCGGTAATGCGTACTGCATTGCAGGCAACGCCATATTCATACCGAATCCCTTGCTCAATAAAGTGAACTTCAAACTCGCTATCTGCCGCACGCGATTGCGCCGATAGTTTGAACGGTGTGACTTCAATGGTTTCGCCAGCTTGGCTGCGATGCGATTGCAGAACCAAGGCCTTTAAAAATGCCAACGCTTGGATAAACGTGCTTTTGCCTGCTGCATTAGGGCCATAGAGCACGGTGGAGCGCAGTAATGCTGGCATTGCTTTGGACAGCCCACTGTCAAACGTGTTGTCCAGCAAGGCTTTGTCGCTAGACGCAGCCATGCTGAAAGTTTGCCGCTCATGGATAGATCGAAAATTGGTAACTGAAAATTCGATAAGCATATTTTTTCTTTTCGCCTTTAAATTTGCATATTTTTTGCAAAAAACGATTTTAAACCTATATTTTTTACCGATTAAGCGACCCAGCCAGCGCCCGCCCCGTATGCGAGCCACTCGCCACCACGGCCTCTGGCGTGCCTGCGCATACGACACGTCCGCCGTCTTTGCCGCCTTCGGGGCCCATGTCGATGACCCAATCGGCTTGGGCAATCACGTCTAGGTCGTGCTCAATCACCACGACGCTGTGGCCTGCGTCCACTAACCTGTGTAGCACGCGAATCAGTTTTTCTACGTCCGCCATGTGCAGGCCGACTGTGGGTTCGTCTAGTACGTAGAGCGTGAGTGGCGTTTTTTGTCCGCGTTTGGCAATGTCGTCGCGCACCTTGGATAGCTCGGTGACCAGCTTTAGGCGCTGCGCTTCGCCGCCAGATAACGTTGGCGAAGGCTGACCCAGCGTGAGGTAGCCCAGCCCCACATCTTTGAGCAATTGCAGCGGGTGCGCCACCGCTGGCATGGCGCTAAAGAAGGGCACGGCTTCGTCTACTTCCATTTGCAGCACATCGCCAATGGATTTACCGCGCCAGCGAACGGCTAAGGTTTCGGGGTTAAAGCGTGCGCCTTGGCAAACTTCACACAGCACCTTCACGTCGGGCAAAAAGCTCATGGCAATGGTTTTCATGCCTTGCCCTTCGCAGCCCGTGCAGCGTCCAGGTCCCGTGTTGAAGCTGAATCTGGCAGCCAAGTAGCCGCGTGCTTTGGCTTCCAACGTATCAGCAAACAGCTTGCGAATCAAATCCCAAAAACCAACGTAAGTGGCAGGGCAAGAGCGCGGCGTTTTGCCAATGGGCGTTTGGTCAACTTCCAAAATACGTTGGATGAAATAATTGGGGACAGACCCTAATTCTTTTTGAACCTGTGGGAACAAAACTTCGCGTGCGAGTGTCGATTTGCCTGATCCGCTAACGCCCGTGATGGCGACCAGCTTGCCCAGCG
Organism: Cytophagales bacterium; assembly: GCA_030054145.1. GTDB lineage: Bacteria > Pseudomonadota > Gammaproteobacteria > Burkholderiales > Burkholderiaceae_C > JASGCK01. The sequence goes on along the minus strand of JASGCK010000002.1, from coordinate 116,451 downwards.
GGATATCCACGCTGACGTTTTGTAGGTTGTGTAGATTGGCGCTGCGTATCGATATTGCCGCGATTGTGGGAGCCGATCCTACATTTCCGCTGGGCTTCACATGAAGCTCAGCCCCGACAATCGCTACGTCTCTTCGCTGGTGGCGGGGCTGTTTGAGTGCCGCGCCCAAATACTGCCCCGTTTGCGATTCGGCCACCGCTTGCACATCGGCTATGGAGCCTTCTGCCACCAAACGCCCGCCGCGTTTGCCAGCGGAGGGCCCCATGTCGATGATGTGATCGGCTGCGCGGATGGTGTCTGCATCGTGCTCGACGACAACGAGCGTATTGCCTTTGCTGGTGAGGTTTTTAAGTGCTTTTAGCAAAATCGCGTTATCACGTGCGTGCAGACCAATCGTGGGCTCGTCCAGCACGTAGCAAACGCCTTGCAGATTGCTACCTAGCTGCGCGGCAAGCCTTATGCGCTGGGCTTCTCCGCCCGATAGCGTGGGTGCGCCGCGATCCAGCGTGAGGTAGCCCAATCCCACTTGTTCTAAAAATGCGAGGCGACCTTCAATCTCAGGAATCAAGTCGCGGGCGATGTCTGCGTCGCGTCCTTGGAGCGTTAACGTTTGGATCCATGCGCGAATCGCCACAATGGGCAGCGCGGCCACGCTGGTAATGGGTGTATCCGCAAAACGCACAGCGCGTGCCAGTAAATTGAGGCGCGTCCCCGCGCAACTGGCGCAGGCTTGATCGCTCACATCGTCCACGGCGACCTCTTCAAAGCTTTGTTCGCGGCCTGCGGTGTTGTCGTCTCGGACAGAATCGTCTAACAACTGACGCTGCGCCTTCGAGAGCGCCACGCCCGTGCCCACGCAGTCGGTACACCAACCGTGTTTGCTGTTGTAACTAAAGAGGCGTGGGTCCAGCTCGTTGTACGACGTGCTGCAAACAGGGCAGGCTCTGCGTGTGGAAAACACCGAGACTTTGGGATTGAACGCAGCCGCGCTCGCCCCAAGCCTGTCAAAGGGCTGGTTGGCAGCGAAGGCTGCGAGAGGCTCAGAGCGGGCGGCATTTCGCATCATGTCGCTTAAGCCATCCAACGGCGAGAGCACATGAACAACACCTTTGCCATACTCCAAAGCCATAGCCAGCGCGGCTCGCAGCGCTTTTTCGTTGGCAGCATTCACGTGGATATCGGCAACGGGCAGCTCGATGGTGTGCTCTTTAAAACGGTCTAATGGAGGAAAGGGCTGGGTTGGTACAAACTTGCCATCCACGCGCAAATGCGTGTGTCCACGTAGCCGCGCCCACTGCGCTTGCTCTGTGTAAACGCCTTTGCGATTGATCACAAGTGGCGCTAAGAGCCCGATGTGCTGACCTTTGAAATCGCGCAAGATGTGCGCACAAATAGCATCGGGCGTTTGCGGAAGCACCGCTGCATCGTCGGCAATGCAATGCTGCACGCCCAGCTTGACGTAGAGCAGGCGCAGAAAGTGCCATATCTCGGTCGCCGTGCCCACCGTGCTTTTGCGCCCCCCGCGCGAGAGCCGCTGCTCAATGGCGACAGTCGGCGCAAGGCCATAGACCGCATCCACTTCGGGGCGACCTGCGGGCTGCACGATGGCGCGTGCATAGGCGTTGAGCGACTCTAAATAACGGCGCTGACCTTCGTTAAACAAGATGTCAAACGCCAGCGTCGATTTACCAGAACCGCTCACCCCCGTAATGACGTTGAACTGACCGTGCGGAATGTTGACCGAGATATTTTTGAGATTGTTTTCGCGTGCGCCTTTGATTTGAATTGAATTCAATCGACGCTCCCGCGCTTGGCTGGTCTGCGGCATTGGGGATGTCATTGGGGATGTGATTGGGGACATCAGTGGAGACAGCCCGCCATGTCGCTCGCTGACAGCAGTTGCCCCCTCATACTCGCGCAAAGCCCGTCCTGTATGGCTTGTGGCGTGCTGCTTTAAATCATCGGGCGTGCCAACGGCAACAACCTCGCCGCCTGCGTCGCCGCCTTCGGGTCCTAAATCAATCAACCAATCGGAGGCGCGAATCACATCCAAGTTGTGCTCAATGATGACCAGCGAATGCCCCGCATCCAAGAGCTTGCGCAGAGCACGCATGAGTTTGGCGATATCGTCAAAGTGCAATCCTGTGGTTGGCTCATCAAACATGAAGAGCTTGCCCTTGGTCGCCAAAGCTTGTTTGCTGGCAGATTTTTTTTGCTGCGTTTCGGCTAAAAATCCAGCCAGCTTGAGCCGCTGCGCTTCGCCGCCAGAGAGCGTGGGCACGGGTTGCCCCAGCTTGATGTAATCAAGTCCCACATCCACAATGGGCTGCAAAACACGGCGTACTTCACGTTCGTTGGCAAAAACTTGGCAAGCCTCTGCCACGGTGAGATTTAAAACATCGGCAACGCTCAGCGCGACCGTTTGATCTGAGGTTTGGGCTGAGCTGGTCGAAGCCTGAACTGGCGGCACTTGGGCAGGCCCCGTGCGAACGGTTAGCTGAATCTCCAAAATCTCAGGCCTGTAACGCTTGCCTTCGCAGTCTTGACAGCGCAAATACACGTCACTCAAAAACTGCATCTCCACGTGTTCAAAGCCTGAACCACCACAGGTCGGGCAGCGTCCATCGCCGCCGTTAAACGAAAACTTGGCAGCGGTATAGCCGCGCTGCTTGGCCAGTGGAACTTGCGCAAACAGCTCGCGGATGGCATCCCACGCGCCAACGTAACTGGCGGGGTTGGAGCGTGCGGTTTTGCCAATCGGGGATTGATCGACAAAGACGACTTCCTCTAAATAGTCTGCGCCTAGCAAACGGGCGTAGCTTCCAGGCGCGTCGGTCGCTTTGCCAAAGTGACGCAGCAGCGCGGGCGCAAGAATGTCTTGTACCAGCGTTGATTTGCCAGAGCCGCTCACCCCTGTAATCGTGACCAAGCATTTGAGCGGAATATCGACGTTGATATTTTTTAAATTGTGCTCACGTGCGCCCTCCAGAATCAGGCGCGGCGTGGATGCTGAAATCAGTTTTTTAAATCCCAGTCCAATGGTTTTGCGCCCCGCCAAATAAGCGCCCGTGAGTGTGTCGGCGCTACGCAGTAGCTCGGGCGTTCCATCAAACACGATGTGCCCGCCTGCTGCGCCAGGACCTGGGCCCATGTCGATCACGCGGTCTGCGGCTAGCATGACGGCGGGATCGTGCTCCACCACAACGAGCGTATTGCCCGCATCGCGCAGCCGCAGCATGGCGCGGGTGATGCGATCCATGTCGCGCGGATGCAGGCCAATACTGGGTTCGTCTAAAACGAAGAGCGTGTTCACCAGTGATGTGCCCAGCGCCGTGGTCAGGTTAATGCGCTGCACTTCGCCGCCCGAGAGCGTGCGGCTTTGGCGATCAAGCGTCAAATAGCCAATGCCTACATCGCACAGATATTGCAGGCGCGTGTTGATCTCCTCCAAGATGAGTTTTTGCGCTTGTCCTTCCGCCGTTCGTCCTGAGCCAGTTGCTGCCTCTTGTTGCCCTTCGACAGGCTCAGGGTGAACGGACTGGGCCATCTTTTGCTCCCCTTCGACAGGCTCAGGGTGAACGGACTGAGGCATCTTTTGTTGCCCTTCGACAGGCTCAGGGTGAACGGTTTGGGCAATGGATAGAAAAAACGTTCTTAATTTGTCAATGGGTAGGCGCATCACATCATGCAAGCACAGTCCCGCTAAGCCTTGTAGGACGTGGCTTGCAAAGCCAATGCCTCGGGGAGCGAAGCGCAGTGCGGGCTCTAGCACTGCATCCGCTTGCGCTTTGCTACCCACCCGCCACAAGAGCGATTCCAGCTTGAGCCTTGCGCCGTCACAAGTGGGGCAAGTGGTGTAGCTGCGGTATTTCGATAGCAGCACGCGGATGTGCATTTTGTAGGCTTTGCTCTCCAAGTAATCAAAGAATCGTTGGATGCCAAACCAGTGCTGATTCCACTTGCCATTCCAATTGGGCGAGCCGTGAATGACCCACTCTTTTTGCGCGTCGGTCAGCTTGTTCCAAGGCGTGTCGCGCGGAATACCCGCCGCTTCGGCGTGACGCATCAAATCGTCTTGCGCCTCCTTCCACGCGGGCGTTTGCATGGGTTTGATCGCGCCCATGCGCAGCGTGAGTTTGTCGTTTGGGATGACAAGCCCCAGGTCCACTCCGATGACGCGACCAAAGCCACGGCAGGTCTCGCAAGCACCGTGCGCGGAGTTAAACGAAAACAGCGAGGGCGTTGGCAAGCCATACTGGATGCCGCTTTCGGGGCAGTGCAGCCCTGTAGAGAAGCGCCACTCTTGTGCGTCGGTATGGGTGTCGGTGTTGGCGTCGGTATGGGCGTCGGTATTGGTATGGGTATCGGCATCGGCAAACACCGTGAGGCGACCAGCGCCGTGTTTGAGTGCGGTTTCAATGGCTTCGATGGCGCGGGCTTTTTCGACTGAGCTGGCGCGGAATCGATCCGCAATGACGTAGAGCTGCTCGGCGTGTGTGTGGATGCGCGTAAAGCCACTGGCGGATAACCACTGCTGCAATTCTTCGGGCGTTGTGTTGGCGGGCAGCGTGACGGGAAAGGTGATTTGCAGACGCGGCTCGGCTCGTTTTGCCCCCGTTATGGGGGACGTTATGGGGGACAGCCCCCAATTGTTTGCTCGTTGGCAGATCTCAGCGTAAATCGATTCCGTATCGTCGTGCCGAACGGATAAACCTGTTTGCTTGTCAAACAATTGGGCGCTACGGGCAAAGAGCAATTTGAGGTGATCGTTGAGCTCGGTCATCGTGCCAACCGTGGAGCGCGAGCTGCGCACGGGATTGCTTTGGTCAATCGCAATAGCGGGCGGTACACCTTCCATTTTGTCTACAGTGGGCTTGTCCATGCGGTCTAAAAACTGCCGCGCATAGGCGCTAAACGTCTCAACGTAGCGGCGCTGACCTTCCGCAAACAGCGTGTCAAACACCAGTGACGATTTGCCCGAACCGCTCACCCCTGTAACGACGGTGAGCTCGCCTGTTTGGATATCGAGATCTAAATTTTTTAGATTGTGCTGGCGTGCGCCGCGAATGTTGATCATGTGTTTCGATTCCTAGCTAATGGCGGATGTTTGGCAAAATAGCGCTGCAAGCCCCGCAAAATGGCGCTTGTGAGTTGATCTTGATAGCTGGGATCACGCAGTTTTTGCTCTTCTTCAGGATGGCTAATGAAGGCCGTTTCAATCAAGATGCTTGGAATGTCGGGCGCTTTTAGCACCGCAAAACTGGCTTGCTCGACTTTGCTTTTATGCAGTTTTGCCATGCTGCCAATTTCGGCAATCATGCCGCTGCCAAGGTTTAGGCTGTCTTTAATTTGCGCGGTGGTGCTCATATCGAATAGGGCGCGTTTGACCACCACATCTTTGACTGTGATGTTGAGTCCGCCCACGCTGTCGGCTTTGTTTTCTTTATCGGCAATCCAGCGGGCGGCGCTGCTGGACGCGCCGCCTTCGCTCAGTGCAAAGACGCTTGCGCCGCGTGCTGTTGGCGTAAAAAAAGCATCGGCATGAATGCTAATAAACAAATCGGCTTGCACACGTTGCGCTTTTTGCACACGTTGATGGAGCGGTACAAAATAGTCACCATCGCGGGTTAAAAAAGCCCGCATGGTGTTGCCATTGATTGGCTGGCTATTGATTTTGTTTTGTAGCAAAAGCGCCATTTTGAGCACGACATCTTTTTCCTTTGTCCCTGCGGGGCCGATGGCGCCAGGGTCTTCGCCGCCGTGTCCTGCATCAATGGCCACAACGATTAGCCGACTGGATGCGGCCTGGGGTGGCTCGGTTATCTTGGGCGTGGGCGTGGGCGTGGGCGTGGGTGTGGGTGTGGGTGAGGGTGAGGGTGAGGGTGAGGGTGAGGGTGAGGGTGAGGGCGTGGGCGTGGGCGCTGGTGTCGCTGCTGCGGGTGGCGCGGGTGGCGTGGGCTTTGGCGCAGGCGTGGGTTTGGATTGCGCCGCAATTAAGTCGCCCAGCGGATCGGCCGTTGGCGCAGGTGCTTTTGATTTTTCTTTTGCCTTGGCTATCTCCGCAATCAGCGCTTCCAGCGGGTCGATAGGCGTGACTGGATACAAGTCCACAACCAAGCGGTGCTGATACGCCGCAACGGGTGTGAGCGCAAAAACCTGCGGCTTGGCGGCTTGCTTTAAGTCGAAGACCAGTCGCACCACGTTGGGCGCATTTTGGCCGACCCGTGCGCTTTGAATGAAGGGGTCATCCGATTTAATTTTGGCGACCAATTCTTTGAGCTCGGGGTTTAAATTGATGCCAGAAATGTCCAGCGCTAAGCGCGGTGGATCGGTCACAAAGACTTGCTCTGTGGTCAGTGCCACATCGGACTCAATGGTGACCCGTGTGTAGTCCGCAGCAGGCCAAACGCGCACAGCCACAATGCCCGCAGCCCATGCTAGCTGTGGCTTGGTGAGCAGTAGTGCCGTGTAAGGCACGCCCAGTATGGCTTGGCGACGAGTTAGCATAATTAATTGCCACCGCTAGAGGGAGTGACGGTTACGCAGCGCACGTCATGTTCAAGCAGCTCAATCGAAATCACCCAATCGGGCGCGGGTAGTAGCGGCTGTGCTTTGTTTGCCCACTCCACAATCTTGAGTCCTTTGCTGGCAAAGATGTCGCGAAAGCCCGCTTCTTCCCATTCTGCGGGATCGTTAAAACGATAAAAATCAAAGTGCGAAATAGCCACGTCTTTGCCTTGCAGGTCTTGTCCTGTATAGGTTTCCACAATCGCGTAGGTTGGGCTTTTGATGCGCCCCGTAATGCCCAGCGCTTGCAACAAGTCACGCGCCAGCGTTGTCTTGCCCACGCCTAAATCGCCGCGCAGCTCGATGATGGCGTTTGTCAAATCGTGCGCGGCAACAAACGCCTGTGCAAACGCTTGGGTAGCGCTGGCGTTATGCCAGAAAATAGGTGAATGAATGGACATGCGTTAATCGAACAAATTGAGCAATGGGGACGAGAACTTGGATTCTCGCAAATTGGCGTGACGGGTGTCGATCTCGCCTCCGCCGAAGCACCCATGCTAGCGTGGTTGGCAAAAGGCTTTCATGGCGAGATGGCGTACATGGAAACGCATGGATTAAAGCGTGCCAGACCTGCCCTGCTGCTAGCTGGGACGGTCAGCGTCATTACGGCACGCATGGATTATTTGCCCGCCAGCCATGCTGCCGATTGGCAAGCGAGCGAGCAAGCACGCCTTGGCAAGCCGCATGAAGCTGTGATTTCGGTTTATGCCAGAGGGCGCGACTATCACAAGGTGATGCGTGCGCGGCTGCAAACACTGAGTGAAAAAATTGCGCAGCAATTGGCCCGCATTGCCCCAGAGCATTCGCTTGCAAGTCGCGTGTTTGTGGACTCCGCCCCCGTGCTTGAGGTCGAGCTTGCCAGCAGATCGGGCCTGGGTTGGCGCGGAAAACACACGCTTTTACTCAACCGCGACGCGGGTTCTATGTTTTTTTTAGGCGAGATTTTTGTGAATGTGGCGCTGCCCACAACGCCCGCGCAAAGCCCGCACTGCGGCAGTTGCTCTGCTTGCCTAGACGTGTGCCCAACCCAAGCCATTGTTGCGCCCTACCAAGTGGATGCGCGGCGCTGCATCTCCTACCTCACCATTGAACACACAGGTGCGATTCCGCTGGAGTTCCGCGCGGCGCTTGGTAACCGCATCTACGGCTGCGATGATTGCCAAACCGCGTGCCCGTGGAATAAGTTTGCGCAGCGAGCCGTGATTCCTGACTTTGATGTGCGCGGCGGTATGCAAGGCGCTACGCTGCTTGCGCTTTTTGCTTGGAGTGAGGAGGAGTTTTTGCGCCGCACCGAGGGCAGCGCGATCCGCAGAATTGGATACGAGCGCTGGCAAAGAAATATCGCGGTGGCTCTTGGCAATCAATTACGCGATGCCGCGCAAGCCAAGGTGGATCAGGCTATTGCGCATGAGCGCGTGCGCGCGATTGTTACCGCACTCACAGCCAAGCGCTCGCACAGCAGCGATTTGGTTATCCAGCATATTGATTGGGCGTTGGGATTGTTAAATACAAATTAAAGCGCCGCTAAGCGCCACAACGACGTCACTTCTTGCGACCGCGCGGCGTACAGCGGATCGGTGCTGTCCTCGGACTTGGGATGCGCGGGTTTGACATCGGTGCGATTGAGAACTTTGAGTCCGCCCGCTCGCATCATGTCCAGCAGCTCCTGTCGGGTACGCAGACCCAGATGTTCGGCAATGTCTGAGAGCAACAACCAGCCCTCGCCATGAGGCGCCAGATGCGCCGCTAAGCCTGCTAGAAAACCTTGCAACATCACGCCGCCTTCGTCGTATACCGCGCGTTCAATCGGCGAGCTAGGGCGGGCGGGTAGCCACGGCGGATTGCACACGATGAGCGATGCTTTGCCATCAGGGAATAGATGGGTTTGCACCAGCTTGACGTGCTCGATGACGCCCAGTTTGGTTAAATTGTCAGTCGCGCACGCGAGTGCTCGCGCGTCAATGTCAGTTGCCACAATGTGCGTAACGTCGCGCCGCGCGAGTATGGCGCAGAGTACGCCCGTGCCCGTGCCAATATCAAACGCAACAAACTTCACGCGCTCAAAAAACGCGGGCGGAAACTCGGCGTGATTCACCAGCTGGAGGTACTCGCCGCGCACCGGCGAGAACACGCCGTAGTGCGGATGAATGCGGTTGTTCGCCATTGCGCCCGAGCTCTTGCCAGCTGTGCCCAGCGCCGCAATCTCGATGCCCTTTTTGCGCCATTCGTGTGCGCTAGTCACGCCCATTAACTCGCGCAGCGTGGCCACCGAATGGAATGCCGATGCGTTCAACGTGTCCGATTGCTTAGCCGCGCCCCAGGCCTCTGCGCAAGCCAACTTTGCGTCGGGCGCACGGCGTAGCGCAATGCCGTAATCGGCATCAAATGGAATGAGCACACAGCTCAAAATCCGCGCCCGCTGTGCCTGCGCTTGGCGGTGCAAGTGGAAGCCATGCGCTGCCAGCTCGTTGGCACGCATGGGCTGCGAAGCCAAGTTTGACAAGGCTTGCGCGGGTTTGGTCGCCTTGCGTTTTTTGCGTGCAGGTACTTTGTCGATGCGCCGCGCCATCGCGGCCAAGAGCAGTTTGGCGTTTTGAAAATCGCCGCGCCACAAAAGCCCCGTGCCCGCGCAAGCCAACCGATAAGCCGAGTCAGCCGATAGCGTGTCGTCAGCTAGCACCACCCGCCGAGGCGCTAACGCCCCGCGCTCCGAGCGCCAAATGGCAGAGCAATCTTTGCCATTTTCTTGCCAGTGGATGAGTGGGGTGGTGGCGGGGGAGAGGGAGGGGGATGGGGATGGGGATGTCATGCACCGAGTGTAGGTGCTGGGCGAGAGGCAAATTAAACCTTCGTCGAATTCAAAACTTCTAAATCCGCTAAATCTTTATGACGACCTGTGGCTTGCTTATTGATTTTGAAGTCGTTTACGTCAATGACTGATATTTCTATGTTATCGATTTCAGTGAGATTGCGCCGAGCAAAACAATCTAAAAAAGTGACACCATCAATAGCCGTGAGTAAGTCGATGCGAGCAGGCGGATAGCCAAGTTGAATGACAGCTTCAGGCACTAAAAAATCACTTTCTTTGAGACCCAAACTCGCAAAACCAAAAGTGCCTAAAACATCAATTAATTTTTGAATATTAGGTGGGCTAGGGTTCACCCAAATATCGATATCACCCGTAAAACGGGGGTGTCCGTAACTGGCAAGCGCGTAGCCGCCAACCACCATGTACTCAACCTGCGTGAAGTTGAGTAACTCGATAAACTCTTTGAAGTCGGTGCTTAGCATGGTTGTCGGGGTTTGATAGCGGGTACATCTGAAGCCGAAATTGCTCCACTGCCGCAAGCCGCTCAGAGACTGGCCTAGAGAGCCAATAATTGCGGTCAGAGGGTTGTTCTTTTAGCGTCGTGCGGAGGGCTACTTTTTCCATAACCTACATGATAACGGTGTTACGCTAGACCGTGCTCGTGAACGCATTGACGGGCGCATCTTGAACGCCCTAGTTATTAAGTTGAATAGTGCTTGTGACTCATAGTCCGTGGACTTAAAAATCACAAAATATACGATTCGTGCGTGACTAAAACTAACCAAACTGTACTAGAGAATTTTGGGGCAAGACTTCGCTCACTTCGCGAAGCTAAAGGCTTTTCACAAGAAGCTTTGGCATTAGTATGCGAAATTGACCGAACATACATTTCTGGTCTTGAGCGTGCAAAGCGCAATCCGACCTTAAAAATTCTTGCAACAGTAGCTAAAGGTCTGGGCATTAGCCTATCAGAGCTTTTGTCACATATTGATTAAAGCGTGAGTCCTTATGACCTCAATAATTAAAAGGGAACTACGTTCTCACTCTAAAGCATCAGAGCGATACATTGATGTTGAGTTTTGTTATCCCAATGCACAAAACTACGCCACTTCAATACCACTCAAATATCGGCGCACGGGTACTGATATTCCTGATGATGGAATAGACACATACTTGGCAAAGGTACATCAAGATGTCCACCCCATGAAGCGTACAAAATGGGAAGAAGAGCAAAAGTCGTTTTGGAAAACAAAACCTAATGCGCTGGTGACGAAACCATTTTTTGATGCACTTGTTAAAAATTATGAGTGGTGCTGTGTGAGTTGTGCATTGCCTAAAAATTCCAATCCTGCGCGAAGAATTCAAGACCTCAAAGAGTTTGGTTATACGCTTGCGACGGTTAACCGATATTGCTCAACTTGCAAAAAACCTACGACCCACTATATGCTTGTTCCGCTTGCGCGTGGAGGCATCATGGGTTATGAGACTTGGACGCTCGCCATGCGTACCCGAATCATCAAATTATTGGGTTCGTTTGATGCGTATGAAGCTAAAAAAGCTCCCAAAGAGGAACTTTTGCCAGATCATAAATTCCCTGAAATTCGCTGGGATAAAAACACAAAAAGAGATTCATTAGAAAGTTTATCGGATGACGATATCACAAGAGACTTTCAGCTGCTATCGAATCAACGCAATCAACAAAAGCGTGAGGTTTGTCGCAATTGTTATCAGACAGGCGAGCGCGGCACCATTTACGGGATTACGTTTTTTTATAACGGCGGGATACTGTGGGATGCAAAACTCCCACAAAATGGAAAAGATGCCGAGCATGGTTGCAAAGGGTGTGGCTGGTATGACATCAAAGCGTGGCGTAACGCACTTTTAGAGCGTCTCAAGACTTAGGCGAAAGCTTCTTCAAATAGCGATGGAGTTGTAGTTTGTCGTGTTGTCAGGGTCGTGGATGAGCTACTAAATCGGCCTCGATTTTGGATCATCGATATGGCTTCTATTTTTTCATCAGACCATTGAGAAGATATCGTTTGCAATACAGTTTCCAATCTTAGATTCATCGATAGTTGCCGCTCCTCTTTTCGCCTCAAAATTCCTTTGCAGCCAACTGGGGTTATGTAAAAATTCTCCGATGCATGAACGTCGATAACGTCAAATAAATTGCCATATTGGCTATTGACGGGTCTCTCAGACCAATTGAGCTGCTGTCCATCGGTTAAAGAGGCGCGATCGTTTGAGAAATCGAAAACAGCACAACTTGTTTCTAAATTAATTTTGCTATTCAGCAAAGAGGTGGAGTCGGCATCCACCCTAAACCCGTCAGCCGTATGATTGGCGATACGCTCTCCTAGCCATCTAATAACGGGAACTGCCCATGAGTTACCAACGCCTTGATAGCGATTGGTTGGCTTTGCATCTGGAATGTTGGTGTAGTTATCGGGAAACCCCATGAGCCGCTCACATTCCAAAGGTGTCAAACGGCGTAGGCGACCATTTTGCACAACAAAGAGTGAGCCGTTGTATGCTGCTGCATTGCCGTTCCATTTCGTACCGTAAGCGGAATAAACGCAGTCCGTATAAGCGCGAAAAACTTCAATCAAATGCCCTTGTTTTTCAAATGTAAGCGGCGCGTTGCTTGGCGGGGGGAGTTTAGATTTTGTATAAGGCTCAAATAGCACTTGTTCAGGAAAAAAATCTTTCCCACCAGCAACAACATAAAGTCGCCTCCGTTGTTGCGCGAGACCAAAGTATTTGGCATCAAGCACTCGCCAAGCGATGTTTCGCTTAGGCCCGTGGATAACACCAGCTTGTGGCCATTTAGAAGCGGTTAGCGCTGTTTCATAGCCTGCCAAAGAGGACAACAGGCAACCAAAGGCATTGGTTTTATCTCTTAAAACACCCTCTACATTTTCCCAAAGAACAAGAGTGGGCGGGAGTCCCGCAGAGCTTCTAACGATATCATTTGCATCCACGATATCAACAAATTTAAGTGTGAGGTTTCCCCGTGTATCTTCAAGTCCTTTTTTCCAACCTGCGAGAGAAAAAGCTTGGCAAGGCGTTCCTCCACAAATTAAGTCTGGGGAGCTAGCTTGACCCGATAGAAGCTTTTCTGGAAGCGCACACATATCACCAAAGTTTGGGGTATTGGGGTGTTTCAAGCGTAAGAGTCTTGATGGGAACTCTGATATCTCTGAAAACCATTTGAAATCAAATCCCAAGCCACCCCATGCAACAGAGGCGGCTTCAATTCCAGAACAAACGCTACCAACAGAAAGATTAATCATAGAGGTCAATTGTGGCAGGAATTTTTGGCATAACGGTTCTGAGAACTCTCACGCATCAACGCTTCAATCCGAATGCCAATGTTGTGATAGCGCTCGGGCACGCCTGCGGGGGAGTTGGGAGAGGTCATTGACGGAGTTGAGGTGCTTTTGCAAAAAACGTTACGCTAAACCATGTCCGCACACATGCTTCAAATCAAAGTCAAACCCCAATCCCGCGTGAGTAGCCTCACCCAGCAGGATGACGGCACATGGCTTGCGCAAGTCAAATCCCCGCCCGTCGATGGCAAAGCCAACGAAGAGTTGATCGCGCTAGTCGCCGCGCAGATGGGTTGCCGCAAGGCCGATGTGTCGGTGAAGAGTGGGGCGAGTGGGCGGATGAAGTTGGTAAAAATCGCGCAATAAAAAAGGAGCCGAACAGGCGGCGTAAAAACTCTGTGATGCGGCTTCTCAGTTGGATTTTTTGGGCGCTAACATCACAACATTTCAAGGAAATGCAAAATGAAAAGTGCGGTTTTAGGTTGTTTCATTTTTTTGGCAAGCATAGCCAGTGCTGCCGATTACGCGGGTCCTATTTTCGACGCGCATCTTCACTACAACGAAGAGGCTTGGAATGGCAAATCGGGTCCGCATCCGCTGCCCGATGTGCTCTCGCGCATGAAACGCAATGGCGTGAAAGCGATTGTTGCCAATAGCCGCCCGAATGCAGGAACATTGGCCTTGGCCTCGTCAGAACTCACCAAGCAAGCAGGCGTAACGGTCGTGCCGTTTATCCGCTTGTACAGAAACCGCGCTGACTACAGCAGCTGGTTCCAAGACCCTACGATCTATGACATGGTGCAATCTGAATACGCCAAAGGCACGGCAGCTGGGGCTTACCGAGGCATTGGTGAGTTTCATTTGTATGACAGCGCCAATGCCAAAGGTGCAATTGCACAAAAACTCATGGCGTTTGCCGAAGAGAAGCAGTTAGTCATCTTGGCGCATGTGGACGATCCGGCGATTGACTTGCTGATGGCGGGCACGCCTAGCAAAGGTCAAAAACTGAAATTAATTTGGGCGCATACGGGTATCGGCGGCGCGTCAAGCCAGCGGGTCGATCAACTCATGGCTCGCTATCCCAATTTGTACGGCGAACTCTCGTACCGCCCAGGCCTCGTTTGCGATGGTGGCAAACTCTGCCCCGAGTGGCGTGCCCTGATGCAGAAATATCCCACGCGGTTTTTGCTGGGATCAGACACGTGGGTGAACGGACGCTGGGAGAGCTACGACAGCATCATGCAAGACTATCGCCGCTGGCTGGGAGACTTGCCCGCTGATCTGGCAAATGGCATTGGCTGGGGTAATGGGGCGAGTTTGTTTGGGTTGAAATAAACTGCTAATTTGAATTCCGCTGGCTGAGTTATCTAGCTCACTTCACGGTGGAGTGATTCAAGATGTCTAACGTCAAAATTCAGCGGGTGACCAAAAGCGCAGCTTTTTGGCGATCCGCCGGAGTGCAGTGCTAGAGCGCATTTCGATGAACCTGATTGTGATGTCTAGTTCTGCACCTATGCGCGGGTGCGGCTCCGCTGATTGTTGCCACTTGATCTGTAGAGCCAACAAGGTGCGAAGTGTGAATGGGAAATAGCGAGGGAAGAAACGAAGCTCAAAAAGCACTGCGCATTGTCGGTCAATGTACAAGTCCGCGCCTTTAGATGGCGGCTCAACGAGCTCTTTGATCAGCCGATGGAAGGTTTCGAACTCGCGGGCACGTGCTTCACGGGCACGCACGGAGAAAAACTGAAAGACCGACCATCCAAAGGCGACTGCTGCACCCATGATGCTAAAAGCGGGGCCGTAATTTGTAAGTAGCGCCAATGCCTCGTTCATTGCTTGTGTACTCTAACGTGCAATATGCGACAAACATATCGCATATTTAAATTGAATTTGTCGCATAACGGTATCTCCTTTTGGCTTAAGTCTTAAATATCAACGCTTCAAAGTTTAAAGTGAGGCATTTTAAAAATCAAAAAAGACAAATGAAACGAAGTTGCTTGCGACTTGGTTTGCAAAGTCTTATCTCATTATGGCTTCAATCTCATCCGCATCCACAGGCACATCGCGGCTCAGTAACTCGCAGCCGTTCGCCGTCACCAGCGCATCATCCTCAATCCGAATGCCGATGTTGTGATAGCGCTCGGGCACGCCTGCGGCGGGGCGCACGTAGAGGCCTGGCTCTAGTGTCAGCACCATGCCTTCTCGCAAGATTCGGCTGGGGCGCACTTGTACGGTTTGCTTGGTCACGGGGTCTATTTTTTCGGTGACGAGGTGTGCTTCTGTTGGTTCGATATAGCTGCCGCAATCGTGTACGTCCATGCCTAGCCAGTGGCTGGTGCGGTGCATATAAAACGGCGTGTAGGCGCGTTGTTCGATTACGTCTTGCAAGCTCCCGACTTTGCTTGGGTCCAGCAAACCCACGTCCAACATCCCTTGCGCGAGTACCGCAACTGCCGCGTCGTGCGGATCGTTGAAGCGGTTGCCTGCTTGGGTGGCGGCCACGGCGGCTTGTTGGCTGGCCAGCACGATGTCGTACAGCTCGCGCTGCGGCGCGGTGAACTTGCCGTTGGCGGGGAAGGTGCGCGTGATGTCGGACGCATAGCCGTGTAGCTCGCAGCCCGCGTCAATTAGCACCAAATCGCCATGTTGAATGGGGGCAGCGTCGGCGCGGTAATGCAGCACGCAGGCGTTCGCGCCGCCTGCCACGATGGAGCTGTACGCAGGATATTGCGAGCCGTGCAAGCGAAATTCGTGCAGCAGCTCCGCGTCTAAATGGAACTCGCGCGTCTCTAATCCTTGGCGCAGCCTTTGCGCGGAGAGCTTCATGGCGCGGATGTGTGCGCCTGCGCTAATCTGCGCGGCGCGGCGCATGATGTCAATCTCTGTGGCATCTTTGATGAGCCGCATTTCATCCAGTAGCACGCACAGATCGCGCTGCTCGGCAGGGCAGGTAATGCCTTGGCGAGACTTGGCCCGAACCGCCTCCAGCCAATGATGAATGTGTCCGTCTAAGCCGTGGTGCGTGGCGAAGGGGAAGTAAACAACGTCGGTGTTTTCCAGCAGCGTGGGCAGACGTGTATCGAGTTCTGTGTTTGCAAAAGCGCTCTGCAAGCCAAGCGCAGCGGGCGCTGCAGCGGGGCCTAGGCGAATGCCGTCCCAGATTTCACGTGCTTCGTCTTTGGGTTGACAAAACACAATCGAGTGACCGTTGGCGAGCACGACTAGGGTCGCGTTCGGTTCAGTAAAGCCCGTGAGGTAATAAAAATAACTATCGGGGCGAAATAAAAAATCGCTGTCACGGTTGCGGCGCTGCTCGGGCGCAGTCGGGATGATGGCGACGCCGCCCTTGGCAAGCTGGGCGGCGAGGTGGGCGCGGCGCTGGGCGTAGAGGTTTGGATTGGTGTGTTGACTCATAGGTTCAATTCTCGCAATCTTTCAGGCGTTCCCACATCCGTCCAATCGCCTGTGTAAATCTGGGCACTCACGCAGCCCTTATCCATAGCGGCCCTGAGCAGTGGTGCCAGCGCAGCCCTTATTCCGCTTGGGTTGCCAGCGGGTATGCCGGCTAAGGCCTCAGCAAAAAATGATTGTTTGTAAAGCCCAATTGTTGAGTAAGTCCATTGCGTCACGTTCGATTCTTTGGGCCCATTGAGCGCCAATCCGTCTTTGGACAAACCGAAATCGCCCGTGGGGTTGTGTGCAGGATTGGCAACGAGCCACAGATGCGCTTGCCGCTTTGATGCGGCAAATGCGTCATAAGCCGCCTTGGCAAACTCAAACTGCGGCGCGAACACATCGCCTGCGACAAGCCAAAACGTATCGGCCAGCCTAGGCAACGCGCGAATGATGCCGCCAGCGGTCTCTAAGGCATGACCGAAATCGTCGCCTTCGCGCGAATATTGAATATGCGTTTTGAATGTGCTGCCATCTCCTAGGCCATGTTCTATAAGGCCTCCCAGCCATGCCGTGTTGCAGATTAGATGCTGATTGGCTTGCCGCGATAGTGCCTCCACGTGCCATTGAATCAGTGGCTTTCCTTGTACTTGGAGCATCGGTTTGGGGCAGGTGTCGGTCAGCGGGCGCATGCGCTCGCCGCGACCTGCGGCCAAAATCATGGCGGTGGCTGGGGGGCTGATTTTTGGTGATGGGAAACTCGAACCTGGGGTCTGCATTTTTTTCGTCTCAATCAATCAGCTCACGGCATAAACACAGCCGCATACGGGCATTCAGCCTGCAATAGCTCGGCAGTTTTAATGCCTTCTCAGCTTGGGCTAATTGGTCTGGCGGTGGGATATTCATGTAAGTTTCAATGTATAGAATGAGCGCAACTTATTTACCAATGGTAAAAGGAGTTGAGCCAGCGTTATGCGCTGGCTTTCTTTTTTTGGCTAAGCGCAAATTAAATCGCCTGCTTGTATTTACGCTCCAGATCACGCCGTTTGTTCGGATACTCAATATAGAAAGATGTGATTAACCGCCTACTTATATCGGGCATTCGCTTAAGCACGATCAAGTAGTCAAAATCTTTGAGCCAAATGTACGTTTTGATGGTCTTATCGCCCTCTTCGTAATCCCAGTGCATGATGTGGCAGTCAGTCAGGTTATCCAGCATAGGGCGAGCCCATGGCAATCTCTCTGCTCGGCGATGGTCGGCAACACGACCACCCAATTCTTTGTTTTCACGCTCAACCAAATGCCAAAAAATGACTTCCTTTGCACGTTCTTTTTCGGGAAATAACCAAACACGTTGACCGCAATAGTTGGCGGGATTATCTAAAAAATCCTTCTTAAAAATTGCGTACAAATCTTCAAACGTTTGCTCAGTCCAAGGACTAATAACAAAAAGGGAAGGTAGCCAAGCAGGGTAGATAGTCGTGCTGGCTATGCTCATGTCGCTTTAGCTCCAGATGCCACTTGCGGTGTAAAGACAAACACATTGAACTTGCGCTCAGTCACTGAGCTAGACGTTAGCAGGCTGCGCCCTAAATGTTGCTCAATGGCATGAATGACGGCGTTTTTAGCGACACTACTTTTGAGCTCTCGGTGGCGGTAGCCAAGTGCTCCTGTAAAAAAATCACACAGTTGCATTAAAGCCGATTCGTGCGAATGAATATTCTGTGCCGATTGGACCATTTCCCCCGTGAAGTCATAGGCGTTGTTACACAAGACATCACGCAACTTACGAATATGCTTGCGGCTTTGCGTGTCCTTCACATCTAAATAAATAGCATAGCAACCATCAGGACTCAAAATCCTATTGATTAACGAAAACTGCATCTTGTAATAAAACACATCAGCCTGATCGTCGTTAAACATCGTGTGATTGAGTCGCTCTTTGTGCTGCACAGCCAAGCCTCGGTAATATGCCCGAGGTTCGCTAAAAAACCACTCCACCAACGCTAAATAAAACGGTAACCGTGCAGGGCTAACCTTCGTCCACTTCAACTCACCCAGCGCCTTGTGCTGCGCTTTAAGCGCCAAAATGGCCTGTGATAGCGCAGAAGCATCTGCACGCTCACACCACACAGCCCCCAAACCCATGGCACTTTGATGGTCATAAGGCAAGTGGCAAGTCTCGTCGCAGTAAATGTTGTAGTTTGTTTTCATGCGTTTACTTCTCCTGCCTAAGTTACTACGTTCAAGACCAACCCCGCAATCTCAACATCACTCCCATCTTTAATTTTGTCTTCCAAAAAACCTGCGACCGTACCGCGACCGTGGTTATCTCTCAAATTGTGCTTGTACTTTAGCTGCATCAAATGATTCTAGTCATTGCAAACCGTATGGCTGGGCTAGCAATTAAAATCTAGGGTTTTCCAGCCCCTCACTTCTTTACTTCCTCACTTCAACACACTATTTCAGCACTCATGGTCACTATCTCTGCACCTCACAAAAAACAACAAATGGCAAATTGCATCCGAGCGCTGGCGATGGATGCTGTGCAAGAGGCCAATTCTGGGCATCCTGGCGCACCAATGGGCATGGCGGACATGGCGGTGGCGCTGTGGCATGAGCATTTGAATCACAATCCCGCGAATCCGCATTGGGTTAACCGCGACCGCTTTGTGCTCTCGAATGGTCACGGCTCGATGCTGATTTATGCGCTCTTGCATCTGACGGGCTATGACTTGCCGATGAGTGAGCTCAAAAATTTCCGCAAACTGCACAGCAAGACGGCGGGGCATCCCGAAGTGGGCGTGACGCCTGGTGTGGAGACGACTACGGGCCCGCTCGGTCAAGGCATGACCAATGCGGTGGGCATGGCGCTGGCGGAGAAGCTGTTGGCGGCTGAGTTTAATCAACCGAGTCACAGCATCGTTGATCACCACACTTACGTCTTTTTGGGCGATGGCTGTTTGATGGAGGGCATTAGCCATGAAGCGGCTGCGCTGGCGGGAGCTTGGAAGTTGCATAAGCTGATTGCGCTGTACGACGATAACGGCATCAGCATCGACGGGCAAGTCGCGCCTTGGTTTATCGACAACACGCCCAAGCGCTTTGAAGCCTACGGCTGGAATGTGATTACCCATGTCGATGGTCACGATGCCAACGCCGTGAGCGCCGCGATTGCTAAAGCCAAACAAAGTGTCAATCAACCCACGCTCATTTGCTGCAAAACCAGCATTGGCAAGGGATCGCCGAATCGCGTAGGTACAGCCAAGGCGCACGGCGAGCCGCTGGGCGCAGAAGAAGTGAAGTTGACGCGCGAGCAACTTGGCTGGACATCGGCGCCGTTTGAAATACCTGCTGCGCTGCAAGCCGCATGGAGTGGCGTATCCAAGGGCAATAGGCTGGAAACCCAATGGAATAAAGCCTTTGCAGCCTATAGCAAAAAATATCCTGAGTTGGCAGCAGAATTGACGCGCCGCATGGCGGGCGATTTGCCTAAGAATTTTGCGCAAACCGCGTTTGATGCCGTGGTTGCCGCGCACACCAAAGCGGAAACGGTGGCATCACGCAAAGCCAGCCAAATTGCGCTGGAAGCCTTTACCGCTGCGCTGCCTGAGATGCTGGGCGGTAGCGCGGACTTGACGGGATCGAACCTAACCAACACCTCATCCACTCCCGCACTGCGCATGGATGATGCGGGGCAAGTCAAGCGCGATGCGCAAGGAAAACTGGGGCGTCACATCAACTACGGCGTGCGCGAGTTTGGTATGGCGGCCATCATGAACGGCATCACGCTGCATGGCGGTTTCATTCCCTACGGCGGCACGTTTCTCACGTTTAGCGACTACTCGCGCAACGCGATTCGCATGGCGGCGCTGATGAAGGCGCGCGTGATTCACGTGTTCACGCACGACTCTATTGGTCTTGGCGAAGATGGTCCGACGCATCAATCTATTGAACACGCGGCGAGCCTGCGTTTGATTCCCAACTTGGATGTGTGGCGACCTGCTGATACCGCAGAAACAGCGGTGGCATGGGCGGTGGCTCTGCAAAACAAAACCAAGCCGACAGCGCTGCTCTTGTCGCGCCAAAACCTGCCGTATGCGCCTAAGCATGAACTCGCCGACATCAGCAAAGGCGCGTATGTGCTGGCGGAGCCAAGCGAAGTGGGGCTGCGCAAAAAGGCGCAAGCCATCATCATCGCCACGGGTTCGGAAGTGCAACTCGCACTTAAAACCCAAACCTTGTTGGCAACCAAAAACATCGCCGTGCGCGTGGTCTCTATGCCCAGCACGACGACGTTTGATAAGCAAACCGTTGCCTACAAAAACGCGGTGCTACCCAAAGGCTTGCCACGCATCGCGGTGGAAATGGGCTCGACGGACGGCTGGTGGAAATACGGCTGCGCAGCGGTGGTGGGCATTGATACTTACGGTGAATCAGCGCCAGCGCCCGCGCTGTTCGCGCACTTTGGCTTTACGCCTGAGAACGTGGCGGCAACGGTGATCACGGTCTTGTAAGTCTGGCGCTTTCAGTTGCATTTTTAGTTTTTATTTTTTATCAAGGAAGTTTTTATGACAATCAAACTCGGTATCAACGGCTTTGGCCGCATCGGACGCAATGTGCTTCGTGCGGCTGTGCAAAATTTCTCGGACATCGAGGTGGTTGCGATTAACGATTTGCTAGAGCCTGATTATTTGGCGTATATGCTGCGCTATGACAGCGTGCATGGTCGCTTTCGGGGTGACGTTGCGGTCGAAGGCAACACGCTCATCGTGAATGGCAAACGCATTCGCTTGACGCAAGAGCGCGATCCTGCTGCGCTCAAGTGGCATGAAGTGGGCGCTGATGTGGTGCTGGAATCGACTGGTTTGTTCCTCGATAAGCTCACCGCGCAAAAGCATTTGGACGCGGGCGCGAAAAAAGTGCTCTTGTCTGCACCCTCGAAAGACGACACCCCGATGTTTGTGTATGGCGTGAACCACAAAACCTACGCAGGCCAAACGATTATTTCTAACGCTTCTTGCACCACGAACTGCCTCGCACCAGTGGCCAAAGTTTTGCACGACAAGTGGGGTATCAAGCGCGGTTTGATGACGACGGTTCACGCTGCCACGGCGACACAAAAAACCGTGGATGGTCCGTCCAACAAAGACTGGCGCGGTGGTCGCGGGATTTTGGAGAACATCATTCCGTCCTCCACAGGCGCAGCCAAGGCCGTGGGCGTGGTGATTCCTGAGCTGAATAAAAAGCTCACAGGTATGTCGTTCCGCGTGCCAACGTCGGATGTGTCGGTTGTGGATTTGACCGTGGAGTTGAGCAAGGAGGCCACCTACGCTGACATCTGCGCTGAGATGAAAGCACAGTCTGAAGGTGCTTTGAAGGGCGTTTTGGGCTACACCACCGACAAGGTTGTGGCGAGTGATTTTGTTGGCGAGACCTGCACATCCGTGTTTGATGCGGATGCAGGCATTGCGCTCGATACCACGTTCGTGAAAGTCGTGGCTTGGTACGACAACGAGTGGGGCTACTCGAACAAGTGCCTTGAGATGGTGCGTGTGATGGCTTAAAGTGACGGGCTGACTAAAACGATTTCGCGCACGCGCAGCACGGGATTGAGCAACGCGCTACCCGTTGTTGCCGCGCCCGTGACGCGAACGGTTTGCTGGCGTAATTGTTCGAGTTGCCGCTCGATTTGCGGGTTGCTGGCCTCTAATCGCCACAATTGCCCATCCTCTGCCCGCATCCCCCACCAGCTTTCGATTTGAGCACCTCGGCGCGTTAAAACGCCTGTGAGTTGTCTATCGGTTGGGGGTGCGGAGGATTGTCCCGCAACGCAGCCTGTGACACCAAACGTCATCAAAACAAGTAGCGTCGATAAAAATTGAGAGCGAGAGAGGCTCATTTGATGGTGATGAGGAGTGAGCTTTTGGCGGGAACGCTGACGTTGCTGCGAACGTAGCTGGTTTTCCCTGACGCAACGGTATCAATTTTGTAGCTCTGCGTGGTGTACGGAAAGTTAGTTAATACAGTCGCTGGGAGAATGCCAATGGTGTCGGGCATCGTCCACCAATTGTCATAGCTGGGGAGAGTGTAGGTATAGGAGCCGACAAGCTTGCCCACGTCCGTTATCGATCCACGTTTGGCTGGGAAGCCATATCCAGTGGGCTCACCCGTACCACCGATACGTCCAAAAATACTTGCGCCCATGCGCGAAAACTCATCGGCAAAACCAGTACCGCCATTTTTTTTGATTAAAAAATCTAGGCAAGCAAAACTGGTCGTATTGGTGGTAGGCGTATAGCAATCGGTCATAAGCTGCGCATAGATGACGGGGCCGTAGCGACGATTTAAAAATGCAGCGAACGAACCACCAAGGGAGTAATGATTTCCAGAGATATCCGTGGGCCAATTAAAGTAGCTAATGCCTGCGCCGCTCTTGGCGTAGGTGCGTACTCTGCACACGATGGGCAAGCAACCGCTTGGAGTCTTCAAGTCAGGATCAAAAATATCTTGCGTCATCATGGCCGATGTTTCTTCAAGCCAATCTTCGTGAACGTCGTTATGCGAAATGCCGCGTTGATAAAAATTGATCATGTGCGTCAGTTCGTGAATGAGCACCGACTGGATTGAGTTGATGCTTTGATCGGCATGGATAAAAAAGACCAACGCTTCGTTAGAGTTTGCAGCTGATGGTGAAGTCAAAAAATTATTCAGAGAATAAAAATACCCACCCCAGTCCGTTGCGCTGGGCGGTCGTACGATAACAATATTGACGTCTTGCTTTTGCGTGTCGCTGTCAGCGATGAGTGCTGCGCTGTACTTCGCGGGCACTGGGCCCCAAACGTCGCCCAAGAGTTTGGCAACTTTGGCGTATTGACCATCGTTGTTATCGGTGCCGCAAAATTGCGACCGATAAGCTGGCAAATTAGCCATCTGAACCTGAGATGAGGCGATGCTTGTTTGTACCCAAAAAATGACTTTGCGTCCTAGTGTTCCTGCGGGGCAAACTACTTTGGCGGTGGTTGGGTAATCGATTTTGTCAAAAGCGTTTTCATGCCAAATCTTGGTATCGCCTTCGGCAATTGGTTTGGGTGCTGTAGGCGCAACGCTTTCTCTGATAACGGGGGATGCTGCTGCCTGCACTGGAGCTTGTGCAGCGCTACGGATCATGTTCAAGGCGATCGTTCGATTGGCTTGCAGCATGTGGGTGTGTTCAGCCTCGCCGCGTGTGCGTTCCGATGGGTTGGACGTTTGCATCCCTTGGGCAGCGACGGCGTTGGGTGATGCGACGGACGCAGTCGGTGTGGCGAGAATGCCCAAGCTAGGCGCGCTGGGCGCTGTTGTCTTTGCATCACCATTAGAAAAAACAAGCGTAACTGTCTTGCCCGCAGCAACGTTTTGGATGTTGATGTCACGCCTCACGGCGATGGACGTAGGGTTGTCAAAACGCCAGATTCCTGTCCCTGAGCCTGAATAGCTGTTGCTGACGCCACTTATTGTGGCGGAGCAATTAGCACCCGAACAATCTGCGATGACATCCGTCGAAGTGATTGAATTGACCGTCACGTTGAGAGTTCTGCTATCTGAAAATCCTGCGCTGTTTGTAACGGTCAATTTAACTGGATAAGTGGTTGCAACATTAAATATGCGAGAGACAACAGCTCCTGTATCGTTAGAAAATCCATCGCCAAAATTCCACGAGTAGGTGAGGGATAAGTTGGCAGGATCAGTTGCCGCACCAGTGAACGTCACTAGGGTGCCAATATTGGGGCCGAGAGTACTTGCGGTTGCCGAGGTAATGATCGGCGGGTTTGCCGTAGTGCCGGAAGAACTGCCTCCCCCGCCACCGCAGCTTGTGATACCAAGCATCAGCAACAATGCCACGATTAAATTGATAAAGCGCAGTCGCATAGTACTTTTTCCTAATTTGGCGGGCAGTCGACGGTCGCCCAAAACACCACATTGGCGGTTTTAACACCTTTTTGGGCTAGTTTGGCAAGTGCCGCCTGTGCAAGTGCCTTGGATTCAAACTCCCCGAGCGAAAACCCGCGCTTGAAAGAAGGCTTGGAGACGGGCGTACTCAGAACCCCTAGCGCATTCAACTGTGCCTTCTTTTTATTGCTATCTGCTTCCGTGGCGTAAGGCCCCATATACACCAGCCATTGTTCGCGTTTACCTACGCAAGCCTTCGTGGTTGGTATTTTTGGCGCAGTTTGAGTAGGCGCGGCTTCAATGGGGGCGGGCGGCTTGGGCATTGTTGCAACAGCAATGGCGGTTGGATTGATTTGCCGCAAGGCGCGCTCAGGTTCACGCTGTGCGTTGTCTATGCCAAGCGCGTGATTGAGCCAACCTTGGCTGTACACAAAGTAGCCCAAGTTAATGACTAACAGTGCAATGACTATTTTTTTGAAGGACACACCGACACCTCGTGGCTCATGATGGTTTGCAAGCCTGCGCTGGTTTGCAGCAAAAGCGCTCCTTGAGCGTTGATACCCGCGTATTGTCCAGCTGCACCGCTGGAGAGCTTGATGGCTCTGCCTTGCAGCGCATCGTGCTTGGCAAAGCTTGCTGCATAAGGCTTCCAGCCATGCTGCTCGAAATTTTGAATCGCGTCAACGAGTGGCTCCAGAACCCGTTTCAGTGCAGCTTCTTGCGTGATGCCAGGGACGAGACCGCGCAGCCCAATCGGTGCGACCTTGGCTTCCCGCGCGGCTTGGTGGATGGCGGCTGGGGGCGCCTCCAAGTTAATGCCTACGCCAATGACGGTGTAGCGCTGGGTTGATAACGCGCCTTGGATGGCGGTGGTTTCAATCAAGATGCCCGCCAGCTTTTGACCGTCCACCCATAAATCGTTGGGCCATTTGATTTGAATGCGCTCGTGTAGCGATTCAGCAAGACTGACCCCAACGGCGAGCGATAAGCCCGACCAATCCAGCGGCGCAAGCGGCATGCCAAGACTAAACATCAGTGAATGCTCGTCCGATAACCACGCGCGCCCTAAACGCCCACGCCCCGCCGTTTGCGCCTTAGCTACAAGGCAGATCGTGCGGTAGTCGCCCGCTGCGGCGCGGCGCATGAGCTCGCTGTTCGTGGAGTCTAGGGATGAAACAAATTCGATGTGCATGAATGAATGAGGGACTGTCCCCAATTATTTTTTGGGCGCTAGCATCGTCCCACGGCAATGTTGGCTACCGCAGTAACAGGCAAATTCTTTTTTTAGCTTGGGCGTGTAGCGCTCGTCAATCGTGAGACCGTAGTCGTAATTGAGCTCTTCGCCCGCTTTGATAGGGCGCAGTGCCTTAATATAAACGCGGTGCTCAACTTGGTCACTTTCGCAATTGGGTGCGCACGAGTGATTGATCCATTTGGCCCAGTTACCGTTCACGCGACCATCAATGACGCACAGATCGTCAATGTGAAAATAGAAGGTGTGATGCGGCTGCGAGGGGTCGTGCGGATGGCGATCAAGTGCTTCACGCCACGTGATGAGTTCGCCTTTATATTCGATAATGCGCTCGCCTTTTTTGATGGGTTTGACGGCAAAAACGCCGCGTCCGTGAATAGGGGAAGTGCGAGCCAAAATTCGGCGGTTAGTTTTTCTAGACATAATGCGCTGATTCTAAAGAACTAAAAACCATGAGTAAAACCCTTGTCATTGCCGAAAAACCCTCTGTCGCTGCCGATATCGTGAAAGCGCTCACACCAGCATCGGGTAAGTTTGAAAAAAGCGCTGAATACTTTGAAAACGACAGCTATGTGGTGACTAGCGCCGTGGGTCATTTGCTGGAGATTCAAGCGCCCGAAGCGTTTGATGTGAAGCGCGGCAAGTGGAGTTTTGCCAACTTGCCGGTGATTCCGCCGCATTTCGATTTGAAGCCAATTGACAAAACAAAAACACGCCTGGCCGCCGTCATGCGCCTCGTCAAGCGCAAGGATATTGACTCGCTCATTAATGCCTGTGACGCGGGGCGCGAGGGCGAGTTGATCTTCCGTTTGATTCAGCAGCACGCTCAATCAAAGCACGCGGCCAAGCGCTTGTGGCTACAGTCGATGACGCCGCAAGCGATTCGTGATGGCTTTGCCAACTTGCGCACGGACAAACAAATGCAGCCGCTGGCGGACGCGGCGCGTTGCCGCTCGGAGGCCGATTGGCTGGTGGGTATTAACGGCACGCGTGCCATGACGGCGTTCAATTCACGCGATGGCGGCTTCTTTTTAACGACGGTGGGGCGTGTGCAAACGCCAACGCTCTCCGTGGTGGTAGAGCGCGAAGAGCAAATTCGGAAATTTGTCTCGCGCGATTATTGGGAAGTCCACGCCAGCTTTGACGTGGCAGCAGGAACTTACCCTGCCAAATGGATTGATACGGCGTGGAAAAAAGGCGGCGCTGACGGCTCAGACGAACACGCCAGAGCCGATCGCGTTTGGCATGCACCTGATGCCAAAGCCATAGCCGACGCGGTGCGCGGGCAAACGGGCACGGTGTCCGAGCAAGCCAAACCGACCACGCAGGCTAGTCCGCTGCTGTTTGATTTGACGAGTTTGCAGCGCGAAGCCAATGGTCGCTTTGGCTTTAGTGCCAAGACAACTTTGTCGCTGGCGCAGTCGCTGTACGAGCGTCACAAAGCGCTGACTTATCCGCGTACCGACTCACGTGCGCTACCCGAAGACTACGTGCCCGTGGTGAAGAAGACGTTTGAAATGCTGGCTGATTCGTCCATGCGCCATCTGGCGCCACACGCCAAAGTCGCACTGGATAAGGGCTACATCAAACCAACCAAGCGCGTGTTTGATAACGCCAAGGTCAGCGATCACTTTGCCATCATTCCGACGTTGGAAGCGCCGAGCGGTCTCTCGGATGCCGAGCAAAAACTCTACGACTTGGTCGCGCGTCGCTTCATGGCCGTGTTTTATCCAAGTGCTGAATATCTGGTCACCACACGCCTGACGGTGGTTAACAACCATACGTTCCAGTCCAACGGAAAAGTGCTGGTCAATCCAGGCTGGCTCGCCATTTTTGGCAAGGAAGCGCAAGATCAAAACTCAGAAGGAAATACCGAAGGCGGGCAAAACTTAGTGGCGGTGAGCAGCGGCGAACAACCGCTTTGCGCCCAAGTGGAGAGCAAAGGACTTAAAACGCGTCCACCCGCACGTTATTCAGAAGCTACGTTGCTGGGTGCTATGGAGGGCGCGGGCAAGTTGGTGGAAGACGACGATATGCGCGAAGCCATGCAGGAAAAGGGACTGGGGACACCTGCCACGCGCTCCAGCATCATTGAGGGCTTGATTGCCGAGAAATATATGCTGCGCGAAGGGCGCGAGCTGATCGCTACTGCCAAGGCATTTCAACTCATGACCTTGCTGCGTGGCCTCGATGTTGAGGAGCTGACCAAGCCGGCACTCACGGGCGAGTGGGAATACAAGCTCTCCGAGATGGAGCACGGACGTATGTCGCGCGAAGCCTTTATGGGCGAAATTGCCGCGATGACGCAAAGCATGGTGCAAAAAGCTAAATCGTTTGATCGCGACACCGTGCCAGGTGACTATGCCACCTTGACGCAGCCATGCCCCAATTGCGGCGGTGTGGTGAAGGAAAACTATCGCCGTTATGGCTGTGTGGGACGACCAAGCACCGCCCGCCTTGAGCCTGTCTCAAGCACCGCTCACCCTGAGCTTGTCTCAAGCACCGCTCGCCCTGAGCTTGTCGAAGGGTCTTCGAGCAAGATAGACTCCGACAAGCTCAGTCCGAACGGATCTGAAGGTTGCGGTTTCTCCTTTACCAAAACCCCCGCTGGTCGCACTTTTGAACTCGCCGAAGCCGATCAATTTTTGCGCGATCAAAAGATGGGGCCACTGGAGGGTTTCCGCTCCAAAGCAGGCTGGCCTTTTGTCGCCGAGTTGGCTTTGGTGCGCGACGAAGCGACCAACAATTTCAAGCTAGAGTTTGATTTTGGCGATGCTGCCAAAGAAGCTGCCCAAAGCGGTGAGTTGCAAGATTTGACGGGTAAAACCAGTTTGGGCGCTTGTCCTAAATGCGGCAGCGGTGTGTATGAGCTTGGCAGCAGTTATTACTGCGAAAAAACCATTCCAACCATGGCGCAGGTCACGCCCAGCTGCGATTTCAAAAGCGGACGCATCATTTTGCAACAGCCTGTCGAGCCCGAGCAAATGGCGAAATTGCTGGCAACGGGCAAGACCGATTTGCTCGATAAATTTGTCTCCATGCGCACACGGCGCGGCTTCAAAGCCTTCCTCGCGTGGAATAAAGAAGATGGCAAAGTGGTGTTTGAATTTGAGCCTCGCCCTGAAGGCGCGAGGAAGTTTCCGCCGCGCAAAACGGCGGCAACAAAAACCGCAGCGGTAACGTCAGCGGCAAAGACAGTGGCGGCGAAAAAAGCGCCTGCAAAAAAGACGGCTATTAAAAAAGTTGCGGCTAAAAATGCATCGGCAAAGAAGGCTGTGGCAAAGAAGGTTGCGGCTTAACCAAACCGAACCGTAAAGCGTGTCCCCACAGGCGTTTGCTGCGGATGCGCGTCGTCCACAATCACGGTAGCTTGGTGTTGCTTGGCAATGGCGTGTACGATGGCAAGCCCCAGTCCTGAGCCATCGACGCGGTTGCTAAGCGAGTCATTCATGCGATAGAAGGGCTGCAAGACGCGCTCGCGCTCAGCAACGGGAATGCCAGGCCCCGTGTCTTCGACTTGCAGCGCTAGCGTGCCGCTGGCGTCTTGCAGCACTCGCGCCGTAATAATGCCGCGCTCAGGTGTGTAGTGAATGGCGTTTTCTAACAAGTTGCGCACCAATTCTTTTAGGAGCACGGCGTTGCCCAGCAAAGTGCTGTTGCGCACGGGTTGGCTGTCGTCATAGCCCAAATCCATACGCTTGTCTAAAGCTTGCGGCAGTGCATCGCGCACGGACTCAAGCACGATGCGCTCTAGGCTAATGGATGCTTTGGTCACTTTGCTGCCTGTGGCTTCGGCGCGGGCTAGCGCTAAAAGTTGATTCACGGTTCGCGTGGCACGCACGCTGGAGCGCCCGACTTGTTTGAGCGAGTGCTTGAGGTCGTCCGTGCTAACACCCTCGCGCAGCGCAAGGTCAGCCTGCATCCGTAGCCCTGCCAGCGGTGTTTTGAGTTGATGCGCAGCATCGGCTAAAAACCGTTTTTGAATGGTCATGGAGTCGTTCAGTCTGGCGAGTAAATCATTGATCGAGGCGATGAGTGGCGAGACTTCGCGCGGCACGCCCTCCAAGTCGAGTGCGCTGACATCGTCGCTTTTGCGCTGGCGAATGCGGTGTTCTAACTCTTTAATGGGCTCTGTGCCTCGGATGAGTGCCAGCCAAATCAGTAGCACCACCAAGGGCAACATGAGGAGCTGGGGCAGCATCACGCCTTTGATAATTTCGGTCGCCAGCGTGGAGCGTTTTTCTAAGGTTTCTGCGACCTGAACCAGTACGGGTTTGTCGCCCGATTTTCGATCGTGTACGTTTTGCAAATCCGCCCAGATGTAGGCGACGCGGATATCGCGCCCTTGGTACTCGTCCGCCCTGATGTACACCTTGCCCAGCACGGGTTTATCCTCTAAATAAGGCTGCGGTAGACCACGCTCGCCCGCAATGTACTCGCCCCAAACGCCTAGCACTTGGTAGTAAATAATGTCGGTCTCATCGGCGCGCAAAATCTCGCGAGCGGGCGCAGGCAGGTTTAGCTGTGCCTTGCTTTGCTGTATATGGACGAGTTGGGCCAGGGCTTGTACGTTGTACTCTAAGGCGCGGTCAAACGGCCTGCCTGCGGTGTTTTGCGCAACCAACCAAGTGAGCACCAAGCTGAGCGGCCAAATCAGCATGAGCGGGATGAGCATCCAGTCCAAAATTTCGCCAAACAAGCTGCGCTTGCCGCGCTGGAAAAAATGGAAAGCCATTTAACTGCCCGTCATTGCCGCAAAGGGGCAGATCAATTGATTTTCTCTAGGCAATAACCCAAGCCGCGCACCGTGGCAATGCGCACCGTACCTTTTTCGATTTTTTTGCGTAGCCGATGAATGTAGACCTCAATGGCATTGGTGCTGACCTCTTCGCCCCATTCACACAGGCGCTCAACGAGCTGATCTTTACTCACTAAGCGTCCCGTGCGTTGCAGTAGCACTTCCAAAAGCCCCAGTTCTCTAGCGGAGAGATCAACCATCTTGCCCTCTAGCGTGGCGACACGTCCCGCTTGGTCGTATTGCAGCGGGCCGTGGCTGATGATGCTGGACGACACGTTCGAGCCGCGCCGCGTGAGCGCACGCACCCGCGCTTCTAACTCTTGCAGCGAGAACGGCTTGGCCATGTAATCGTCAGCGCCCAGATCGAGTCCTTTCACGCGGTCTTCAACGCTGTCGGATGCCGTGAGAATGAGTACGGGAATTTTGGCACCGCGAGAGCGCAAGCGCCTCAGCACATCTAGTCCATGCATGCGCGGTAAATCTAAGTCAAGGATGAGCAGATCAAACTCGCTGTGCGTCATCAAAGCGGCGTCGGCTAAATTCCCGTCGGCAACGTGATCAACCACCGCACCACTTTGGCGCAATGTTCTGAGCAAACCGTCAGCCAACACCTGATCGTCTTCAGCAATCAAAATCCGCATGACCTCTCCTTATAAGAAAAAAGTTTGATTGATTGTGCATTCTAAGAAATTGTAGGCGGGTGAGTCACAACTGCACGCAAGGGGACTAATAGCCGTGCGCATAGGCCTCAAGTCCTAGCCGAACAACGGTGGCGACTTCATCGCCCACTTCGCTGCGAAATTCCAGCTCGGCTTTGCGCAC
The DNA here is from genome assembly GCA_030054145.1 of Cytophagales bacterium. Lineage (GTDB taxonomy): Bacteria > Pseudomonadota > Gammaproteobacteria > Burkholderiales > Burkholderiaceae_C > JASGCK01. The sequence continues at coordinate 85,549 of JASGCK010000002.1, read as the reverse complement.
CGCGTCCATAAAAGCGGTGAGCCACAGCCGTCCTGTGGGCGTATAGCTGATCCATTTGGCGCGTGCGTCAAGCGAGTCAACGCGCCTGTCGATCAAGCCCCACGCTTCGCACTGGTCAAGCACATCGCTCATGGCTTGCTTGCTAATGCCTGCGCTGATTGCCAAGCTGGATGCGCGCGCACCATCTGGCGGCAAGTGGCGCGTGAGGTGAATCTGCGCGGCGCTGATTTGGTGACGCGCGGCTAAGTTGGCGAGCGCGAGCGGTAACTCGGGATGCGCCGCCATGAGTTGCAGCACACGCGCATCAAAATGCCTAAGCGCATCGCCTAGCAAGTGCCCCAAATGCCGACGATCCGCGCCTTGCACCAATCGCACGCCCATCTCTGCTGCTTTAGGTGTGGATTTGAGTCCCGTCTTCATGGGATGGCAAAACCCGCATCTTCTTCGGTATCAACTTCGCGCCTAGCTTGCTCGTTGTAACGATTGCCAACGATGAGAGCCTTATCCAGCAAGGCTTCCACGGCCTTTATGGCCTGCGCATCAAGCTGGATAAGGCTTGCGGCAAAGTTATCTTTCAAATGCGGCAGTTGCGTTGTGCCTGGAATAGCCACAAGCGCAGGATTTTTATGCAGCAGCCAAGCCAGTGCTAACCAAGCCTTGCGCAGCGTGGCTTCGCCGACTTCGGATAAGCCAATGCTTTGAATTTTGCCAGCGCGTTGCAAGTCAGCCAAAGCGCCCACCGATTCTTCAATCGGGACTTTTTTATCCCAGCGGTGCAAGTAGTACAGATCAATCACATCGGTCTTGAGGCGCTTCAAACTCGCTTCGCATTGCGCGCGAATTTTGGCGGGCGAGCCATCGATGACGCGGGTCATCTTGCCATCAACCATTTCGCCGCCCATGCCGCATTTACTGGCGAGGGTCAATTGCTGGCGATGCGGCGAGAGCACTTCGCCAATCAGCGTCTCGTTCGCACCAAAGCCATAGAGCGTCGCGGTGTCAAAAAAATCGTAACCTGCGTCCAGTGCGCCAAGCAGCAGCGCCTTGGCTTGCTCTGGCGCAGGCGGCACACCGTAAGCGTGGCTAAGGTTCATGCAGCCAAGCCCAATCGGGTTGACTTGAAAATGAGCAATGGATCGTTTTTGCATAAAGGGTTTTTTGCTCGGCTTAGATGGATTCGCTGGCAATTTGACGCAGCGCACTTTCAAACACAGCGGCAGGTTGACCGCCTGAAATGAGGTGCCGGTTGTTGATGATGATGGCGGGCACGGAGTGAATCTCGTGCGCATGATAAAAACGTTGCTTGGCACGCACTTCGGTAGTGAATTCGTCGCTATCCAATATCGCGGCAGCCCTTGCGGTGTCTAGGTTTAAGCTTTGCGCAACATCCAGCAGCACAGCGCGTGCGGCTGGGTTTTTTCCTTCGGTGAAATAGCTCTTAAGCATCGCTTTTTTCATCTGGTGTTGAATGCTGATACCCCGCGCATCGTGACCCAGTGATTCGGCCCAGTAGAGCAAACGATGGCAATCCAACGTGTTCCACGTGCGACCACGTCCGCCTAGTCTGAAGTCAAAACCGACCGTTGCACCGCGTGCGCGAATCATGGCGTAGGTTTGCGCTTGTTGCGCCGCCGTAGAACCATATTTTTGGCTTAAGTGCTCAGTGATATCTTGCCCCTCTTGTGGCATATCGGGGTTCAATTGAAATGGCTGAAAGTGAATCTCCGTTTGGATGCTGGGGTCGCTTGCCGCAATGCTGGCAATGGCTTGCTCCAGTGCGCCTAGTCCAACCGCGCACCAAGGGCAAGCCACGTCAGAGACAAAATCGATGCGGATGGGTTTGCGTGATGGCTGTGATGGTTGTGATGGTTGTGATGGCTGTAGGGGGTTTGGGATGCTTGTCATGCCATCAATAATAGCGACGTTCGGACTTTGTTATTTAGCGCACAGACGGGCACAGGATGCGTTGGCAAGATGAGTGGGTGATCGCAAGTGTGTGATGACAGGCGGCGACCTTATCGCACTTTTCGAGAGAAACGCATCATGTTTAAAAAAATATTGTTTGCCTCCGATGGCTCCACGGCCTCTGAGCACGCAGCTCAAATGGTCATCAATCTAGCCCGCGTGCATGACTCGCACGTGACCGTGGTTTATGCCATTGATCCATACCCATTTATGGGCGGTGGTGAGTTGAACACCATTGGTTACGACTCTTATATGGCTTCAGCTTTGGCCGATGCCTTAAAGACCTTTGCCCATTTAAGACATTTAGCCCCTGTAGGCGGACGCCCGATTTTGGTAGATAGCAGACTCATCGAGAGTACGGTGGTCTACAAAGGCATCTTAAATGCGGCCGATGAAGAGGATAGCGATCTCATCATGCTGGGTTCGCACGGGCGCGGCGGTATTGAAAAATTATTTTTAGGCAGTGTTGCGAGCAAAGTCGTGGCGCATTCCACGCGGCCTGTTTTAGTGATTCGGTGAAGCGTGCGGTAGCGAACAAACGCGCACGCCTCAAGACACGAACATCAATCCCGTAGTTCAGTCGATCTACATGGTTCAACATTTATTTATGAGGATTTCTATGCCACACACCACCAAAGATAGTAAGCCTGCAAGCGACGAAACAAAAGCAATTTGCAAGTGTCACGCCGCCGCAGCCGAGCATCACGAAGCAGCTTGCAAATGTCATCAAGAAGCCGTGAAGTGCTGCGAAGCGGGCGACCATAAAGCCGCCGCAGCTTGCGGCGAAAAAGCGCACGCTCACGCAGCTAAAGCCGCCGAGGCGGCAAAAGAATGCGCCAGCAAAACGGCAGCATTACACGCATCAAAATCAACGAAAGAAAAATCATGAATAAGTATCAAGTCGAAGGTGAAGTCAAAGACCTAGCAGGTAAAGTCCAAGAGCGGGTGGGTAAGCTCATCGGTAGCAAGGAGTTGCAAGCCAAAGGTCTGCAAAAGCAAGTCATTCGAAACGCAGTGCATCAACACTGAGTAGTTGAAAGTCCGCAGTCCGCCAGCGCGGACTGTTTTTAATGCTTAGCCTTCGCAGATTCACGGTATGAAATACAAAGACTATTACGGGACGTTAGGGATTGCAAAGGATGCTGATGTCGATCAGATTTCCTGCGGGCACGCGCGAAGGGCAAAAGCTGCGTCTGCGCGGCAAAGGCGACAAAGGATAAAACGGTGGCTCCGATGGTGATATTTATTTGCACATCACTTTTTTGACGCATCCCCAGTTTCGGGCTGATCGGCATGATTTGTATTTTGATTTGATGCTCACGCCGTGGGAAGCGGCCTTAGGCACTGAGGTGCAGGTGGCTACGTTGGATGGCGCTTTGATGCTCACCATCCCGCAAGGCACGCACGCGGGGCACAAGCTGCGTATTCGCGGACGAGGCTTGGCCGCCGATCCTGTTGGCGCTAGTCGGCGCGGAGATTTATTCGCTGTTGTCCACATTGATGTGCCCAGCACGCTGTCCGTGCGTGAGCGCGAATTGTTTGAAGAGCTGTCCCGCGTATCGCATTTCAGTCCGCGCGATGTAATAACCCCTCACAAGGAGATGAAAAAATGACACTCGCACAAATGGAGTGGGCGTGGTTAGATACGCCCCTTACGATTAACCAACAAGATTTATCGCATTGCTGCGGACTTGCAGCGTCGGATCTTGATGAGTTGATAGAGTACAACGCGCTCGTGCCCATTTCGCCCAATGTGCCGCCGCTGTTCATCAAGCAAGCGGCGGGAGAGACCATCCCGATTGAGCAGGTATTTAGCTCTGGCTGGATTGCGCCGCTACGCGAAGTTGGAAGGCTCCGAGTCGATTTTGATATCGACATCTTCACCATGGCGCTCTTGCTGGTCAAGATGAATCGGATTGAGACGCTGGAGCGACAGCTGGCAACCTTGCGAGCGCAAGTGCCATTTCATACCAGCTAGAGCTTGTTAACTGACATCTTGCATGGCCTGCGGAAGGAGGTCAGGTAAGTCTTCCGCCAACAGACCCGCACCAAACAAGTGAGCGGCCGCGCCGTGTAGCCAAACAGCCGCAGAGGCGGCCTCAAATGCGGGCATACCTTGCGCGAGCAAGCCAACGATCATGCCGCCCAAAACATCCCCCGATCCTGCCGTCGCCAGGTTAGGCGGGGCGTGGCTGCTTATGATGATGTGTCCGTTTGGCGCCGCAATCAAAGTTTCTGCACCCTTTAAGACAACAATCGCGTTGCTCGTTTTTGCCGCCTCGCAGACGCGGATGAGTCGCTCGTCGATGTGCGGGATAGCGCCAAACAATTGGGCGAATTCACCTTCATGCGGCGTTAAAACGCAGGGGCTATGAATGGCATCCCACAGCGACTTGGGTCGATCAGAAAACGCGACGAGCGCCCCCGCATCCAATACGGTCGGTTGGTGCTTGGCAAGCATTGCCAAGGTTTGTGCTTTGGCATCCATGCAAGGCTTGATGCCAGCGCCAATCAGCATGGCGGTGATGCGGATATCCTGCATCAGCGCATCACAGTCCTCTAGCGTTTGGAACGGTAGCGCCATGATGCTGAGGAGCGAGGCGGCATAAATGGGCAAAGCGATCTCGGGTACAGCAATGCTCACCAAGCCAGCGCCCATGCGGGCTGCAGCTCTGGCAGCTAAGCGCGATGCACCTGTTAATGGATAACCGCCCATGATGAGGGCGTAGCCCCGCGTGTATTTATTCCCGCTGGGCGCTAGTTGGGGTAGTTGCGCTTGCCATAGCGCAGGGTTGTTTTGCAGGGCAACAATCATTTTTCAAATGCCGTGCGTAGCCTTCCCATAGCCGCGCGCATATTGTTTTCAAACGTCCGCCATTTGCTGGCACTGCTACGCTTCATCTCGGCGATGGATGCTTCGACCGTTTTTAAGTCAGCTTTGAGATCAGTGACTTCTTGTGCCATTTTGACTTTGACGTTTTCATTGGCAGAGGCCGCTTTGATTTCCAAATTGGCAATAGTTGTTTTGGCTTGAGCCACATTGGATTCGGCGCGGCTGATAAACATCTCGCGCATGGCTGCGTCGCTGGCATAGTCAAAGCGCGGCATGGCTTTGACAGATTCTTTCGTCGCACCAGAAAAGACGATGCGCCCGCCTTCATCGTGGACTTGTGATGCCGCAATCGCTACGTCATAACGACCCACACCAATAAATCCACCCGCGCCCACAATCAGGTAAGAGACGTTTTTGTCGAGCGCCAAAATAATGTCTTCGATGATGCCAATCTTCTCGCCCCGTTCGTTAAAAAGCGGATGATTCAAGATGCTTTTTTTGACGCTCCAACCAAATGCTAAATCAGTGATTTCGGTAAACGTGCTGGCAACAACGGTAGAGCCCGCAAGCTGCGCCTGCGCCGCGCCCGATGCCGCTAAAGTGAGTGCGAACGCTAAGGTGAGTAATGGAATTGAACGCAAGCTTTTCATGATTTTTCCTGAGATGTGGATGAGGGATACACGTTTGTAAGCGCTTGCGCTTGTTGCGTCTGTGCGCTAGCGCACAAGCCAAACAAATCCACCTGTGTAGACAAGATACCGAAGCCCTTTGCCAATGACCATATAGCCCACGCAAGGCCAAAAGGGGAGCTTCATCCAGCCCGCCAGCACAATCAAAGGGTCGCCTACGAACGGAATCCATGAAAAGAAACAAGCCTTGGGGCCTAGCTGGGTGAGCCAATCCAGCGCACGTTGGTGGGCGCGCGAGGTTTGAAGTTTTGTGGTGATTTGCTTGAGCTCAAAGCCCATCCACCAAGTGACCATGCTGCCCACAGTATTGCCAAACGTGGCAACGGCGATCAGCTCCCCAAACATTTCTGGATGCTTGCCAAGCGTTGCGATGATGAGCGGCTCGGCAGGCAGTGGCAAAACCGTGGCGCTTAAAAAGGCGACAAGGCCAACACTTGTCAAGCTGTGTGTCGGGATGGACAGCCACTGCAGTAGCGCCGCGATCCATGAGGGTATGGTGTACATGAGACGGCTAAAGCCAATATTCCCACAGGCTAGAAAACCACTCGGAAAAACGCAAGTTCAAACCACGGTGATTCCAGCGCTCAAGCGTGATGCGCTCAGAGGCACGCAAGTCTTTATCGAACATTTGCTTGACCTGTTCGCCAAATTCGAGATCAACAATAACGGCATTGACTTCTTGGTTGTGCCTAAAACTACGCCAATCCATATTGGTTGAACCAATGGTTGCCCACACGCCATCAATGAGCGCTGTCTTGGCGTGCAAGATGACATCTTGGCGCTGATAAATTTTGACACCTGCACGCAGCAATTGCGTGTAATAAGAACGTCCCGCATGAAAGACCAGCGAGTGATCAGTGGCGCTTGGAAAAATCAAAATGACCTCCACCCCACGCATAGCCGCCGCCTTTAATGCGCCGAGCAGTTGGGGCTCGGGCACGAAGTAAGCATTCGTGATGTAGATGCTTTTTTTTGCGCGATGCATGGCAGACAACAGCGTGGCGTAGATCAGGCTATAAGGCTCGTCGGGCGAGCTGCCAATAGCGCGTACCGCTTGATCCCCAGCAATGATGGGCTTTGGGAAGTAGTCTTTGTTGGCTAGCGGTGCGCCGTTTTGCCGCTGCCATGTGCTGAGGAATAGCTTTTGAAATTCAGCAACAACGGGTCCCTCTAATTGCAAATCGGTATCACGCCATGCAACGCTATCCTTTTTTTGGAGTGAAAATATTTTCCCTATGGACCCGCCAGAATAAACACTGCTGATATTGATGCCACCTAAAAAAACCGTTTGCCCATCCACAATTAACAGCTTTCGGTGATCACGCTGATTCAGCGCCCATTGTTTTTTTGTGAACAGTGGATTGATCGGGTTGTACTCTAAAAGATGCATGCCCAAACTGTTGAGTCGCTCAAAAAAAGCACGCGGCGTATTGAGCGTGCCAAAGCTGTCATAAATTAAATTGACCTGAACGCCGCCCAGTTGTTTGTCGATCAGGGCTTGTGCAAACTCTTGACCAATCACATCATCGTCAAGAATGTAGGTCTCCATATTGATGTGGTTTTGGGCGGATTGAATCGCGGCGATCATGGCTTTATAAGTCGCAGGACCATCTTGCAAAAGAAGCACACGATTTCCCGTCATGAGTGGGCTGCTGGTGATGGTTTGCTCCAGTGCTAGCAGCCAATGCGGTGTGTGATTCATCTAGCGATTGTGCCTAGAAGTACCGATTTGATGCGTGCGCCATCGCACAGACCTTGCTCTTCAAAGCGTGCATACTTGGGGCAACACCAACGATAGAAGTCACACATCATGAAGCCTGCGAGCAACATCCAGCCCCTGCGCAATCAACCTGCTGATCAAGTCATTCCGTCCCTCGCCGCGTGGTCTGCCGCGCAATGAGATTTGGTTGCGGCTCGGCACCGCGCCTTACCTTTAAGTTTTATCTTTCATGTAGTGGAGGTAGATCAGCACACTCAGCCCAGCAGAAAAAAAGCACCACACTGAAATAAACCAAACGGTATAAAAATAATAATCAGATAAGCGGCCATGACCCACGCGGTCAAAAAATGCGGTGAGACGTACTCAATGTGATGCCCTGCGGAACAAGATATAACGGGAAAAGCGATCACGTAATAAAGCAAATAAGCGCTGACGATGCCGCCAATAACAACAAACAGCATCAGCCAATGGCGGCGCACGCCAAGTGGTTCTATCAACCAAACCGCCAGTGGCAGGTAGAGTGGCCACAGCACGTGCGAGAACAGTAAATAAAGATGCGTCATGACCACTTGCAATCTTGGCAAATGCAGCTGGATGCTCGTCCACACGCCGGCTTCTATCAATTGTTGCAAGGCAAACAAACAGGGGATGACCGCAAGAGCCAGCGTACCAGTTGTTGGTGTTGATTTGCTTTGCCGTGCCTTTTGGATGGTTAACGCGCCAATAGCAGATAAAACCAAGCCCGCACCTATGCTGGCATTGGCCGAGAAGCACATCTAGCGATAGCTCTCGATCCGTCTTGGATACATATAGTGCCTTGTGAGTGGCATCGATGCGCGAGCGGCAAGCTGATGCGTTGCACGCTTGGTTGCCAATATTTGATAAATACCAATGTCACCTGATTCAAACTCTAAGGCGCACGCAGCCATGTAAAAGCGCCAGATGCGGTAAGTTGCCTCGTTGACGTGCTTCAGCGCCTTGCCGTGTTGCGCTTCAAGTCGCGCAACCCAAGCCCTGAGCGTTAGCGCATAGTGCGCGCGCAGGGACTCGACATCTTCAATCACAAACTTGGCTTGCTCCATGCCGCGTTGGATGTTGCTCACGGTATCTAACTGACCATCAGGAAAGATATAGCGATTAATGAACTCGGTCGAGAGCGTTTTTTCCCAGCCTTCGGTTTCGTGCGTAATGCCATGATTCAAAAACAAACCATCAGGCTTTAATACGCGTGCTACCGCAGCAAAATAAATGGGTAGGTTTTTTAAACCAACGTGCTCAAACATACCAACGCTGGCAACTTTGTCATAAACGGGATGGCTGGGCAGATGGCGGTAATCCAATAACTCAACACTGACCAAATGTCCCAGGTCTTCTTGTGCAATGCGCGATTGAGTCCACGTGAGTTGTTGTTGACTCAGCGTAATGCCATGCGCCCGCACCTTGTAATACTTGGCTGCGTGGATGATGAGGGCTCCCCAGCCAGAGCCTATATCCAAAAATCGCTCGCCAAAATTCAAGCGCAGCTTGCGGCAAATATGCTCTAGCTTGGCGCTTTGAGCGTCGGCCAGTGAGTCGCCTCGGTGCTCAAAGTACGCACACGAGTACGCCATGCTCTGGTCTAGCCATAAAGCATAAAAAGCGTTGGATACATCGTAGTGAAAACCGATGGCGGCTTTGTTCTCTGCGTGGCTATGCTGCTTGACTTGAATCTGCGCTTCATCACGCTTTGTCTCGATATCTATCCGTAGCGCGTTAAACAGTGCATCTAAGCGCTCCAGTATGGACAGATGCAGTTCGTACAGATGGTCTTTGAGTTTGAGCGCTTCAAAAAAGTCACCCTCGATATCGACATCGCCATCGAAATACGCTTGAGCAAGACTGAGTCGATCGCGGCTCAGTACGATTTGCGCAAACACTTTGGGACTATGCACAACCAGCGTAAATGGCGCTTGAGCCACTGCGCTTGCTGCCTGTCCCAGTGCATAGACCGAGCCATCCCATAAGCGCAATTCAAACTGCGGTGTGTGGGCTTGAAAAACACGCTGCAACAATTGAATTTTGGACTGAACCAGTGCGCGCGTTTTCATGCTGACAGCGGGCTCTATCACGCTGCTATTTTTTAAAGAGGATGGGTAGGTAAGTGTCATAGTGAGTGCAGTTTAGTGAGCGTTCATAAACCTCTCTGTGCGCTAGCAAACAGACAGAGACAGGGAGCCGCGATAAGCTGACTACTCCCCTTTGCTTAAATTGCGCACCATGCCGTTTTGAGACTCGCTACAAAGTAGCCGCATAGAATGAGGCGTGCCTCATTT
>JASGCK010000002.1:0-75930 GCA_030054145.1 Cytophagales bacterium | reverse complement strand
CGCACAGTTTGGACGAGTGGCGCACGACGAGCATTCTCTTCAAAGGCAAGTTTGAAGAGGGGGAAGCCAAGGGCAAGGCTGAAGGAAAAGCTGAAGGAAAAGCCGAAGGAAAAACTGAGCGCGAATTTGAAATAGCTAAAGCCATGAAGCAGAAGGGACTAGATGCAAGCGTGATTACAGAGATCACAGGATTGACCGTAGCCCAGATTGGCAAACTATGAGTAGCTGTAGCCCATATCGGTATTGGCTTGCCAGCCATGCTTGCCCGCAAGCGGCTAATGACGGGGCTTACAGGCAAGCCGCGACACATAGGTTTGGTTAACTTCGGCTTGGGTTGTTCACGCAGTACGCATGCGCCTTAGTTCAGCTCAATGGTGGCAGCTAAAGGCGCATGATCCGATAAATGTCTCCAAGGCGTTGGGGGCAAATGAATCGGGCTATGGCTGACCACGTTACGCACGTAAATACGATCTAGACGAAGTATTGGCAGTCGCGCTGGAAAGGTACGTGCTGCGCGGCCTTGCTGGCTGACGAAGATTTCTGTGAGGTGTGCGTCGTTGCGTAATACGGCGCATGCACGCTCTTCCCAGTCGTTAAAGTCTCCAGCCACAATCAGCGGCGCAAGAGGCGGCACAACCTCACGCACAAACGTGCATAGCTGCATGAGTTGTTTAGATCGATGCCAGCTTAATAAATTGAAGTGAACACATATCACGTGCAAGGGCGTCTGCAAGAGTGGAATATTGAGTACGCAGTGCAACAAACCTCGGCGCTCTAATTGAGAGACCGAAACATCGCGATTTTGAAAATGCACGATTGGAAACTTCGACAATACCGCATTGCCATGATGTCCGTGCGTATAAACAGAGTTACGTCCGTAAGCATATTGCGTCCAAATGGAGTCGGCCAAATACTCATAGTGCGGCTCATGCGCAAAGCGACTTGTGAGTGCTGCGTGACGGGTATTGCTACCCGTCACTTCCTGCAAAAAAACGACATCTGCCGCTACGCTGCGCACGGCCTCGCGCAACTCGGGCAGCATGTACTGGCGATTGAGTGCCGTAAATCCCTTATGGATATTGACGGTGAGCACTTTGATTGCCAGCATCACAGAGCGAGGCTTTATTGAACACGACGTTCGAAGACAAACTGCTCAACTTCGACACGGCGATTAGGCGCTAAGCATTCGACGAGGTTGGCGTGTTTTTTGTCCGTGCATACCGCAATTGGATTGCTCTCACCCTTGCCTGCTGCGTTTAAGCGATTTGCTGAAACGCCTTGCTGCATGAGGTAGCTCTTGACGGCATCGGCTCGGCGCTGCGAGAGGTTTTGGTTGTAAGTCTCCGCGCCTAGTCGATCCGTGTAGCCTGTAATCATCACCATGTGCACATCGGGGTAGCGCTGCATGACGCGGGCGATTTCATCCAATTTCTTTTGCGGTGTGCTGATCGCGTAGCTATCAAAAGCAAAGAGCTCGGTTGCGGCGAGGGTGGTACGTTCAAATCGCGGTGCAACCACCATTGGCGCAGGAATTGGTGCAGGCATTGGTGCTGCAGTTGGCGCGACAGGTGCTGGCGGTGGTGTGGCAACGGGCGGCGCTTCTACATAGATCACTCGCGGCTCAGGCGGCGCAAGGGCGACTGGAGCTGGCGCGGGTGCAGCGCCAAAAGCGTACGTCAGACCGATATTGAACATCGTCGTGCTAGCACTCACGAATGGAAAGTCATTGCCAGCCATGTGCGCATGTGCGCGGCGGATATCGGCTTGCATCCCCCAGCGATCGTTTAGCGACCACTGCGCACCGAGTCCTGCGCTTAAATAAGGTGAAGTATTGTTGAGTGTGCCAGCGTTTGACATGGTTTGATCATGCTGAGTGCCAAGACCTAAGAGAACGAATGGACGAAAACTTTCGCGCGAAAAAAGATACAGTCCATCGAGTCCAATGGTCTCTTGCTTATAACTCAGCCCACCTTGTTCGGACTTTGCGGCTCGGATGCCCATTTGAATGTCCCAGTTTTGAGAGACGGGTTTACCAAACCTAAGCGCCCAACCGCTACCGTTGTCCGATGTACCAAACTTGTTATCTGGATTCATGGAGTTGATACTTGGCGCGATGTACCAAGATGAGTTGTAGTCAGGGCTTTGAGCCATGCTGCTGCCCGCTAGCGTAGCGAGTAAGAGTGCGGTTAATGTGCTAATAGCCGATAAACGGCGTGAATAAAAATGTGTCATGTGTGACTCTAAAAGTTAAAAAAATTGAGGGATTGAGGGATTGGGGGATTGAGGAAGAGTCAAAAATTAGTTGTGTTTAAAACTAGTCTTTGCTGAGTTGATACAAGAGATTCGCTCGGCCCCTGTAGTGATTTCGCATTTTTCAAGCGCGACTTTGTAATCAGCTTCTAGCTTTTTGTCTTCGGCATTGCTTTTGGCATCGTTCACTTTTTTCGTCAAAGTGCTGTCCGCAATCGCTTTCACGTGTACCGCTTTGGCTTCTGCGCGGCAGACATCTTTTGGGTTTCCATCCAAGTCGTCGCAATGCTTTTTGGCTACTGCATAAGCGCCATCGGCTTTCAGCATCGAGACTTTGCGTGCATCTTCTACCATTCCGCTTCGGGCGTAGCTCAATTCTGCATAAGCAACTTTGGCTTTGTACTTAGCCTCTTGCTTGCAGATGTCTTGTGCATTGCCATGCATGACCTTGCAGGCAGCCTCGTCTGTTTTGTGCTCGGCCTTGATGCGTTTGCTTTGCACCGATTGGTCGGCCCAGCTCATAAGGCCGGCCGAGGCGCCTAGTGGAATAAAGAGTGCAGTCAAAGCGATCAGCGTTGTCACTGCGGTGAGTCGCGTTAGGCGAGTTTTTAAGATGTATGAAGTGGTCATAGCAAGTACCTTTGGTTAGTCAGTTGTTGGAAGATTCCAATAACGGTTTTAGTGACTAACCGTCCAAGGGTCTGTACGGCAACGCACAGAGCCGATCAGTACTGCGGCAAATACTGGTGCTATCTGAGATTAACTTGTAGTGACGCCCAGTAGTCGCTCCAATCGCTCGGGCTGACTGAGCAAATCACGCGCCGCTCCCGCATGAACCACCGTGCCGTGATCGAGCACAACTGCTGTGTGTGAGATTTTTAAAATCGCTTGCGGATGTTGCTCAACGATGATGGCACTCATGCCCTCGTCCCTTGTGATACGGGCAATGGCGGCCAGTAGCTCCTCCACGATGATGGGCGCAAGTCCTTCTAGCGGCTCATCCAAAAGCAACAGCTTGGGGTTGAGCACCAAGGCGCGTCCCATAGCTAGCATTTGTTGTTCCCCGCCCGAGATCTGCGTGCCCATGTTGGCTTTGCGCTCGGCTAGGCGCGGGAACATCTCGTAGACGCGTGCAGGTGTCCACACGCCTGTGCGTGCAACAGCCGTTAAATTTTCATGCACGGTGAGCGATTTAAAAATGTTGCGCTCTTGCGGAACCCAGCCAATGCCTGCGGCTGCGCGTTGGTGCGGCTTGCGTGTGTGCAGCGGTACGCCGCCCAAAGTCATCGTGCCGCCATGCTGACGGGTCGTCCCTGCCAAGGTGTTGATGAATGTGGTTTTGCCTGTGCCGTTGCGCCCTAAAAGAGCCAAGGTTTCGCCAGCTTGAATGGACAAAGAGATGTTGTTCAAAACTACGGCTTCGCCGTAGCCTGCGCTGAGATGGTCAATGCGGAGTAACTCGTTCATGCGCGCGACTCCAGAGAATGTCCTAAATAAACGGCCTTCACCTTTGGATCATCGGCGATCACGCTTGGCGTACCTTGCGTGAGCACCGCACCGTTGACCAGCACCGTGATGCGCGTGGCAAATTTAAAGACCAAATCCATATCGTGCTCAATCAGCAAAATGGATACATCGGCAGGCAGCGCGGCAATGGTTTGCAGCAACTCATCGCGCTCGCCAGCAGGCACGCCTGCTACGGGTTCATCGAGCAACAGCACTTTGGGATTGCAGGCCAAGGCAATGGCAATCTCAAGCAGTCGGCGCTTGCCATAAGGCAGCAGCTCGGTGGGCTGATTCATCACCTCGGTGAGATGAAATTGCGTGAGTAGTACGGCGCATCTGTCGGTTACCGATGCATGGTTCAAAGCCTTATGGGATAAGGCTTTTGACCCCAATGCGTGCCACCACTTGCTACCCAGACCCTGCGTCTCGCAGACCACCATCGCCAGCGTTTGTAGCGGTGTGAGCGTCGCAAACAACTGATTAATTTGGAAGGTGCGCACCATGCCGCGCCGCACGCGCTCAAACTGGGCAAGGCGACTAATGTCAACGCCTAGTAACTGGATGCTGCCACTGGTTGGCTCTAGCACGCCAGTTAATAAATGAATCAGCGTCGTTTTGCCCGCGCCGTTGGGACCAATCAGCGCATGGCGTGCGCCCCGCTCTAGCTCAAACGTGACGTTATCCGTGGCGGTAATACCGCCAAAACGCTTGATGAGGTGGCTGCAACTGAGGACGGAATGATTCATGTCGCACGCCCCTCTGTGCGGGCTGAGCTTGTCGAAGCCTTGGTTGCGGGCGCTTCGACAGGCGGCACTTCGGCAGATTTAGTGCGAACGGGCTTGCTGAACCAGGTCCAAGGTCGCATCAATCGCTCGCGCCCCACCAGCACGAGTACCACCAAAAATAGCCCAATCCAAAATGTCCAATATTGCGGCGTGAGATTAGAGATGACGGTATGCAGCAATTTAAAAATGACTGCGCCTGCAATGCCGCCCCACAGCCAGCCTGTGCCGCCAATGACCAGCATCAGCATTAAATCGGCGGAGCGATCAAACGCAAAAACATCGAGTGAGGCAAAGCCCGTGGTTTGCGCCATCAGCGCGCCCGCTGCGCCCGCAACGCCTGCTGCCATTGTGTAAATGATGGCGATGCGGCGATTGACGTTGATGCCAATACTGGCAGCGCGTAGGCGGTTATCGCGCACGGCTTTGAGGCTTGCACCAAACGGAGAATGTACCCAGCGACGCATCAGCAAAAAGAGTAGGGCGGTTACGGCAAGCGAGTACCATGCCGCCGTTTTACCGCCAAGGTCAAATTCAAACAAGCCCAGCACAGGTGCAATGGAGACGCCTTGTAAGCCATCCGCGCCGCCCGTCAGCCAGTCCAGTTTGTTGGCAAGCTCCAGCAAAATAAGTCCTACGCCTAGCGTGACCATCAGCCGCGTTAAATCTGAGCCGCGCAGCACAGTCAGGCTACAAGCCCCGCCCAGCAAGGTCGCCAGCAAGGTGGCAACGAGCAAACCGACCAGTGGATCGGGCATGACCAGCTTGGCAAAGAGCGCTGCGCTATACGCACCCATGCCAAAAAATGCGGCGTGCCCTAGCGAGACAATGCCTGTGTAGCCAAGAATTAAATCGAGCGACATGGCGAACAGCGCGGTGATAGCCATCTCACTCATGAGCAAAGCATGATTGGGTAACACCAGCGGCGCAGCAAACGCCAGCAACCAAACGAGGGGCTCCCATTTTTGGATGCGACTGTCGCGCTGCAAACTAGCTTCCACGGGAGACATGGACTCCCGCCTGCGCAGGAATGACAACTGCTTCATTTGCCGCCCCTTGAAAACAGCCCTTGTGGTCGCCACAGCAAAATCGCGATCATTAAGCAATACACCGTAAACGCGCCCATTTTGGGGATGTAGTATTTGCCCGCCACGTCAGCAATGCCAAGCAGCAGCGCGGCGAGTAGTGGCCCTGTGAGAGACGTTGTGCCGCCTACCGCGACAACGATTAAAAAGTACACCATAAATTTGAGCGGAAAGGTGGGATCAAGCCCTAGCACTTCTGCGCCTAGCGCCCCGCCAAGCCCCGCCAAACCTGAGCCTACGGCAAACGTAGTCAGAAAAACAATATGGACGTTGATGCCCAAGCCTGCTGCCACGCGCTGGTCATCTACCGCCGCGCGCAGGCGACTGCCAAAGCGCGTTTTGGACAGCGCGAGTTGCAGCGCAATCGTCAGCACCGCGCAGATGGCAATAATGAATAAACGGTAGTGCCCCATGCCCAGAGTCAAGGGCGTGTCCACCCACAGTTCGGTGCGACCTTTTAGGAACTCGGGCAGCTGCATGATTTGCAGCGTACTGCCAATGAAGTAATCGGTCGCGGCTACCGCCATAAAGACAAGACCAATCGAGAACAGCACTTGATCAAGATGCGGTTTGCCATACAGGCGGCGATAGAGCGTGACCTCCAAAACCCCACCCAGCAAGGCGCTACCTAAAAAAGAAAGTGGTAAGCACCACAAAAACGGCACACCCATTTTTTGCATGAGCAGCACCGTGATGTAGCCGCCCACCATAGCGAAAGCACCATGCGCAAGGTTGATGAAATTCATCAGCCCCATCGTGACGGCAAGGCCTACTGCCAAAATAAATAACAGCATCCCGTAGGCGATGCCATCAAAAAGAATAGTGAGCATGAAATCAGATGTGAATAGCTAACAATCCGTTTGGGCTGAGCCTGTCCAAGCCAGCATGACCCTTGGACAAGCTCAGGGCGAACGGGCCCTTTATTTATTTTGCTTTGCCTGGGTCTTTCACGTCTTTGATGGTGTCAAACTCTACGTTGTAGAGTCCCCCATTTTGCTTTTGCACTTTGCGGATGTAGATGTTGTGTACGACATCGCGGGTTTGCGCATCAATGAACATGGGGCCCCGTGGGCTTTCAAAAATTTGTCCTTTCATGGCGGCCAACAGTGCGTCACCGCCGCCATTGCCTTTGCTTGCTTTGAGCGCTTCGTAGATCACGCGCATTCCGTCATAACCGCCAACTGCCATGAAGTTGGGGCGCATCCCCTTGTTGGCTTTTTCAAATGCTTCTACAAACTTTTTGTTCACGGCAGATGGATGCGCTGCGGAGTAGTGATGCGAGGTCACCACGCCTAAAGCGCCGTCACCCATGTCGTTGAGTTGATCGTCGTCGGTCAGATCGCCTGTTCCAATCAACCTGATGCCCGCCTTGTCCATGCCGCGCTCTAAAAACTGTTTCATGACGGCGGCGCCTGCGCCTGACGGCACAAACACGAACAGCGCATCGGGTTTTAAGTCACGCACTTTTTGCAAGAAGGGCGCAAAATCGGGATTGCGCAGAGGCACGCGCAGCGACTCCACGACTTGTCCGCCGTTAAATGCGAGACGATCTTTGAAGTATTTTTCGGCATCAAAACCCGGGCCGTAATCGCTGACCAGCGTTACGACTTTTTTGATGTCGTTTTTGGCAGCCCAGTCGCCCATAGCTACCGCTGCTTGCGGCAGTGTAAAACTGGTGCGGACGATGTAGGGCGATGCCTGCGTAATGCTAGATGTTGCCGCCGCCATGACCACCAGCGGTGTCTTCGATTGTGTGGCAATAGGCGCAGCAGCTAAGGCTGCAGGCGTGACACCAAAACCACCCAGCACATTGACTTTGTCGTTTACCACCAACTCTTGCGCAAGGCGCTTGGTCACGTCAGGCGTAGCCGCGTCGTCCTTAATGATGAGTTCGATTTTTTTGCCCGCAACGGTGTTGCCGTTTTGCGCCATATACAAACGCACAGCCGCTTCAATTTGCTTGCCCGTCGAGGCTTGCTGCCCCGTCATCGGAAGAATCAAACCGATTTTGAAGACGTTGTCTTGCGCATAAGAAGAAGGACTGATGGCAAGCGCTGCACCAGCAAGCATGGCGGATAAAAGAATACGTTTTTTCATGGTGACTCCTAATAATAAAAAACTGAACAATCTACTACTTTACCAGTTGAGCTTCCAAATCATGCAGCACGCGGTAGCAATCGAGCACCTGCGCGACGCTGGAATTAGGCTCGCGTCCTTCGTTGATCGCGGCAAAAAACTCGCGGTCTTGCAGCTCGATGCCGTTCATCGACACGGCGACCCCGCTCACATCAATTTTTTCTTCTTTGCCTGTATAGAGATCGTCGTAACGAGCCAGGTAAGTGCCTGTATCGCCAATGTAGCGGAAGTAGGTGCCCAGCGGGCCATCGTTGTTAAAGGAGAGCGAGAGCGTGCAGATTGCGCCATTGGCGGCTTGCAGTTGAATGCTCATATCCATCGCAATGCCAAGCGTGGGGTGAATCGGACCTTGCACGGCGTTGGCACGCACGATCGGGCTGCCCGCTTGGTAGGCAAACAAATCCACGGTGTGCGCCGCGTGGTGCCATAAAAGGTGATCCGTCCAGCTACGCGCCTGACCCAGCGCATTCATGTTGGTGCGGCGAAAAAAATACGTTTGCACATCCATTTGCTGGATGTTGAATTCGCCCGCTTTAATTTTGTGGTGTACCCACTGATGGCTGGGGTTAAAGCGGCGCGTGTGCCCGCACATTGCCACCAAGCCGCTGCTCTTGGCCAGGCTTGCTACGGCCGCTCCTTCGGCGTAAATGTCGCACAGCGGAATCTCCACCTGCACGTGCTTGCCAGCCCTCAAGCAAGCCGTAGTTTGACTGGCGTGCATTTGCGTGGGCGTACACAAAATCACGGCATCCACTTCTTTGAGCGCGAGTGCGTCGTTTAAGTCTGTGGTGACGTGCTTGATGCCGTACTTGTCCGCGACTTCTTGGGTCTTCTCCAAGTTGCGGCTAATCAGCGAAATAACTTCCACGCCGTCAATATGTTTGATGCCATCTAAATGCTTGATGCCAAATGCGCCAGCGCCTGCAAGGGCGACTTTGATCGTCATGATGATGTCCTTAATGAGTAATTGACGAATTTTCTAAAATGAGATGCCCCACGCTGGTGTTACTAGCGGGCACATGGTGAAAGCGGTGAATCTCTTGGGGGGCCTTGCCAGCCGTACTCTCGCCGCGTGCCGAATCACGCAAATCTGACATTGCGCCGCGAGCGATAAGCCACATCACCAGCTCAATGCCCTCGCTGCCCGCCTCGCGTACGTAGTCGATGTGCGGCATCTTGGCGAGGTCTTCGGGGTCTTTGACCATGCGCTCGACAAACGCTTTGTCCCAATCCAAATTGATGAGACCCGCACGCGGGCCTTGCAGTTGATGGCTCATGCCGCCCGTGCCCCACACTTGCACGTTGAGCTCTTTGCCGTCTGGTGATTCGTATGACTCAATCGCGCGGCGAATGGCTTTGCCTAAATTCAAGCAGCGCTGCCCGCTAGGCACGGGGTATTGCACCACGTTGACGGCAAATGGAATGACGGGGCAAGGCCATGCGCCTGTTTGGGGGTCTTGCTTACCGCACAGCAAATTAAGTGGCACGGTCAAGCCATGATCGACATCCATTTTGTTGACGATGGTCAGATCAAAGTCTTGCTGAATCACCGATTGCGCAATGTGCGAGGCAAGCTCGGGATGCCCCACCACAGGCGGCACGGGACGCGGGCCAAAGCCTTCATCGGCAATGTTGTACGAAGCCGCTGTGCCAATGGCAAAGGTCGGAATCATCTCTAGGCTAAACGCGGTGGCGTGGTCGTTGTAGACCAAAAAAATCACGTCGGGCTTGTTGGCTTTCAGCCACTCTTTAGACTTTTCATAGCCTTTAAAAAGCGGCTGCCAATAAGGCTCGTGGTCTTTACCAAGGTCAAGCGCTGCGCCAATCGCAGGAACGTGTGAGGTGTAAACCGATGCGGTAATTTTTGCCATACATATCTTTCTAATTTAATTGCGCTTTGCAGTTCTCGCACCTTGTGGCTGGTTCTGCGCTTGCGCGTCGCCACTCTCGCCAATCACGCGATTGCCTTCGATTGAGCGCCCACCTGCAATCATCATGTCGCGGTACTCAATCTCGGTCATGCCCGTCATGGAGCCCGCCATTTGCTGAAAGCTCAGGCCATGCGTGGCGCCGAGTTTGGCTAAAAAATAAATGTTGCCGCCCGCTTTCATGGCACGGTTTAAATCAACGGTGAGCACCGATTGCTTTTGTTCTTCGGTCATCGGCCACTCATCCACATAAGCGCGTTGATCGGCTAAAAAACGCTTGCGGTTTTCAGGCTTCATCAGGCTCATGCAAAACTGATTGAGGTGATAACCAAGGCGCGATTGATCCATGTCAAACAGGATCGTGCCAGGGATGTTGAGGTAGGGTTTTTCGAGTGGCATGATGGTGAAAAAATTGAACAGTCAAACGGTTTAGCGCTCGCAAGCAAAACTGCTGGCGGCGTTGAGGTCACCAGCTTTGTAGCGCGTAACGAGTGGCCACTCGCACAAGGGGCGCGAACGGATGGGGGTGAAGGGCGCGGCAAAACCTTGCTCGTGCAATTGCATGGGGGCGGGTGCTTGTCCACGCTCTACCCAATTAACCAAGGCACTTAAAAAGTCAGCATTGGCGGGCGCTCCCGAGCCAACGTGATCGACATGAGGCGCGGTATACAGCTTGGCAAACGTTGCCACTTTGTCTGTGCCCATGCGCTTTTGCACAGATTCAAAATATTGAATGCCGGCGTAAGGGCTTTGCGCATAGTCGCCCAAGTTCTCTAGCATGATGAGTTTGCCGCCCGCGTTGGCAAAGGCGCTTAAGTCGGGATTGGTGGCATCCATTTGCGCAGAGACGAAGCGCACGCGATCAGCGTAGTCTTCGGCTTTGTACTGCGTGATATCAAGCTTGGGGTTGCGTGCATAGAAGTATTGAATTGCGCCCGCGCCATAAAACCACGCAATGCCGTTGTTGGGCTTGGGTGGATTGTCGGGCGCTGCTGCACCTGTCCACCAAGCCATCCAGCCGCCTGTGGGGCCAGCGGCTGGAATGGCTTCGGCGCTGGGGCCCCGTCCTGGGTAGTCGGTCAGCCCATTGGCTAATGCAAACGGCATACGTAGCGGCGCGTAGAGCGTTTGGGCGGCATTGACTTGCGCTGCGGTCAGGCAATTGCTGGTGTCTGCGCTGGTGCATTGCAAGGTGCGCACATCAAACTTGGTACGGCAAGCAACGGGATCAGCAACGATGCCGTCAGCTGCGCCGTCCAGTGCGTCGCAAGCCTTCAGCACCGCATCGCCTACTAGCTTGACTTGCGCGGGGGCCATCCAGCCACCGTTCATGAGCGCCTTACCATCTTGCAAACCCTTGTGCTGCAAGCCCGTCCAGTGAATGACGGGCACGCGGCTAAAGATGCCGTTGAAGTCTTGTGGGTAACGCTGCGCCAGCATGAGACCTTCGCGTCCGCCTTCGGAGCTGCCAAAGAAATAATATTTATCGGGCGTGCGACCATAGGCCATGCTGGTAATTTGCGCGGCAACATCGCGCACTTTTTTGTAAGAAGCGTGGAAAAAATTATCGAGTGCTTCGTCGTTTAACGCAAAGGCTTGTGGCGGCTGACCTGCTTTATTTTGATGTCCAGAATCTGTGCCGACGGTGACATAACCCTGCGCGAGTGGCACGGCTTGATCAAATGGCGCGGCAGGCAAGAGCGCGAGCGCATTGATGAGTACACCATTAAACCCACCGCCGCCATATTGCATCGATTTGCCATTCCAGTTTTGCGGCAAATTGACTTGAAACAAAATGTCTGGCGCCGTGGTGTCAATTGGTTTGATGCGTCCTAATACTTTGCAAAAATTAGGCAATGCTGCATTGATGCGTGCCGCAGGTGTTGGGCCACCAGGCGCGACTAAGAGCGGTGTGGCAAGCGTCCACGCGGCAGAGTCGATTTGTGCAATTCCGCTTTTTAAGTTAGCACTTGCGCCAATGCGATCCGCCGCAATCGTGCGCCCAGCCAATGCCTCGCAGCCTTGTTGCGGGGTGGTGTTGGCGGCGTTGAGGCTACCCGTGGTTGAGCAAGCGCCCAGCCATAAAGCGCCTAGCAGTGCAGCGCCAGTTGTGAGTAAACGATTTCTTTTCATGACAGCATCCTCTCCTTTAAGTTGAAATTAAACAGTCCAAAGTTAAACATTCCAATACAAGCGATTTGGGTTATCCACTAGCAGCTTGTGCCGCAGCTCTTTGGTGCTGGCAATGTGCGGTATGAAATCGACGAGCAAACCATCGTCGGGCATATGGTCCTTGAGATTGGGATGCGGCCAATCCGTGCCCCAGATCACGCGATCTGGGAACTCGTCCACGATGCGCTTGGCAAATGGAATGACATCCGTGTAGGCGTTTTGTTCGCCATGCAAAGCCTTCGGGCCTGTGATGGATAAGCGCTCGGGGCAAGTGACTTTGCTCCACACGTTTGGATGCTCGCGCATGAACTTGACAAAAAGCTCAAACTCAGGCCCATCCACGGGTTTGTCTACGTTGGGGCGACCCATGTGATCCACAACCACGGTGGTTGGTAGCGCCGTAAAAAAGTCCCACAACTCGGGCAAATCAACCGCTTCAAAATAAATAACGACGTGCCAGTTCCATGCTTTGATGCGCGTGGCAATTGCTAGTAATTCGTCTTTGGGGGTGAAGTCTACAAGGCGTTTGACAAAGTTAAAACGAACGCCGCGCACCCCCGCGTCGTGCATGGCTTGCAGCTGGGCATCGGTTATCGAGCGCTTAACGGTTACCACGCCGCGTGCCTTGCCGTTGCTAGCTTTCAAGGCATCGACCAGCGCACTGTTGTCCGCGCCGTGGCAGGTGGCTTGCACGATCACGTTTTTGTCAAAGCCTAAATGATCACGCAGTGCAAACAGCTGTTGCTTGCTCGCATCGCAAGGCGTGTACTTGCGCTCGGGTGCGTAGGGGAACTCTGCGCCCGGACCAAAGACGTGGCAGTGGGCATCGACGGCGCCTGGGGGTAATTGAAAGCGCGGCTTGGACGGATTGGCATACCAGTCTAGCCAGCCAGCGGTTTTAGTGAAATCACCTGTTGTTGGTTTGGTCATGCTTCTTTCGCTATCCATTTAAAAGGTGTTTCAAAAATGTCATTTCATCGCTCCCTCTGGTTTGGTATGGTTTGCAACGGGTGCTGCCCCGCAGCCCATGACCAGCAAGCCCGTCAAGGCACATGGGCTGGCGAGGCTTGCTAGAAGTGGACGGCGGGATAGTGGGGTGTTAGAATCCATGTGCCTGCTCTCCGAACGGGGCTGGGGGTTCTCCCTCAGCGGACGCTTCAGCGGTGGACGCATTTAGGTGCGGTGCAACTGGCGCGGAGAGGGGTCTTTTCCACATAGACAACAGCGCCATTTTTTTGCGACCTGTTCGTATCTCTTGCAATACCAATAGCTCATTGTTCAGCCGTTTACAAACCTTTTTTTCTTGATGTTGTAAAACGGGGATTTGATGGATTGCAATTTGATCAATGTCAAACTCTCCGCAGTAGTGGCAATCTACAAAATATGGCGACGCTGTTGCAAGCAACGGATGCGTTACTTGCGCATAACAAACTGGATAAGTACCTAGTTTGGTTGGAGGGGCTGTCATGGTTGCGATTGAAAAGTTAGTCAATGTACTTCAAACCCGCCTTCGCCAGCGGTTCGCGCATACTGTACATATCCAGTCCGAGCACGCCAGCGGCTAGCTTGGCGCGTTTTTCGCCTTCTAGGTTTTCGCGTGCTTCGGCCGCATCGGCTACTTGCTGCGCGATGCCAGCGGGCACGACCACCACGCCGTCGGCATCGGCAACCACCACGTCGCCAGGATTGACATTCACGCCTGCGCAGACCACGGGGATGTTGACTGAACCTAGCGTCGCTTTAATCGTGCCTTTGGCGCTGATGGCTTTGCTAAACACGGGAAAGCCCATTTGCTCTAGCTCAGCAACGTCGCGGCAACCGCCGTCAATCACGAGACCATTTGCGCCGCGTGCTTGAAAGCTGGTTGCCAGCAAGTCACCAAAAAATCCGTCGGTGTTGGGCGAAGTCATGGCGGCAACGACCACGTCGCCCCTTTGAATTTGTTCGGCGACCACGTGCATCATCCAGTTGTCGCCTGGGTGCAAGAGCACGGTGACGGCGGGGCCGCACATCTTTGCGCCTTTGTAAATCGGGCGCATATAGGACGACATCAGTCCCATGCGACCCATTGCTTCATGCACGGTGGCAACGCCGTATAGGGCTAATTTTTCAACAGCGGCTTTGTCTGCGCGGGTGATGCGCCGCTTGACGACACCTAAAGTAGTTGCAAGGTTCATTTTGAGAGTTTCCTTTAAAGATAAAGCGTGCGTCGTTACACCCAATACATACCGTATTTTTGTTTGAAGGCCTCTGTTCGCTTGGCTGCTAAAAATGATTGAAAGCCCTGTGCCAATTGACTTGCAGCAGCATCGCGCGAGGTAGGAATGCCACTTGAAAACGTGGTGATGCAGGCGATGGCTTCGGGTAGATTTCCTAAAACATCAATGCCGTCCATGCCCAGCAATTCACTGAGTTGTTGAAAGCCAAGCGCGACCCGTCCGCTCGCAACCAAACTGCCAACAGGCACGCCTGACGGGGCTTGCACGAGTTTTGCGTGAACCTCGTCGGCAATACCCCAGCGCGCAAACAGCTTGGCTAAATACACGCCACTTGGGCCCGTGGAGTAGCTGATAGAGGGCGCGGCAATGACGGCAGCTTTGACCGCATCTTCGGTGCCGATGTCAGGTTTGGCTGCGCCCGAGCGCACGGCAACGGCGACGGTCGATTTCACCCAGTCCACGCGCGAGCCTTGCCGGACGTGGCCTGCGGCGATGAGCTGGTCAATCGCATCCGATCCTAAAAAGATCAAATCAATCGCTTCGCCCGACGCGCCAGATGCCGCCACGCGCTTGGCTGCGTCCACGCCGCCAATGGTTTCAATATTGACGGGCGTTCCCGTATCGTGCTGGTACTGGGCAGCAAGCGCCAGCAGCACGTGCTTGGTGGCGAGTGAGGAGAGACCTTTGAGTGCGGTATGAGGTGTTGACATAGCGACATTGTTACAGCAGAACGTGGCTCTGCGGCTGGCATAACCAACTATCAGATATAACAAATTAGAATATCAAAAATGCGCACACATCATGGATTTAAAACAGCTTGAATACTTCGTCCGCGTGGCGGAGCTAGGCAGCTTTACCCGCGCGGCTTTGCAGCTAGGCGTGGCGCAGCCCGCGCTCTCCAAACACTTGCGGCTGTTGGAAGTGGAACTGCGGCAAAACTTGTTGATAAGAAATGGACGCGGCGCGCTGCCCACCGAGGCGGGCAAGCGCCTGCTAGAGCATGGGCGCGGCATCTTGCATCAGGTTGCGCTGGCAAAAGAAGATTTAAGCGCCGCACGCGGCGAGCTGTCAGGCCGCGTATCCATTGGCTTGCCGCCCAGCCTGTCGCGCCTTTTGACTGTGCCGCTGACCCAGGCTTTTCAAACCGAGTTACCGCTGGCAAAACTCAGACTGACGGAGGGATTTTCGGTACTGATGCTAGAGGGAATGCGCCTTGGCAACCTAGACATGGCGCTGCTCTACAACCCTGCCGCAAGCGCAGATATAGAACAAACGCTGCTGCACGAAGAGGCGCTAGTGCTGATGTCAAACGCCCAATCGCCCGTTCGCATCGAGTCCGCATCCGTTCAGGCTGAGTCAATGCCCGCTCGCACTGAGTCTGCATCCGCTCATGCTGAGTCCGCATCTGTTCATGCTGAGTCCGCATCCGTTCGTGCTGAGCCTGTCGAAGCATCACCTAAAACCACCATCACCCTGCAAGCCACGTCCCGCCTGCCTTTGATCCTGCCCAGCCGCCCCAACGCCTTTCGGCAACTGCTAGATCACGAGATGACGCGCCTAGGTGTCAAACCCAAAATCGTCATGGAAGTCGATGGCCTCAACGCCATCCTAAGCCTCGTGCAAGAAGGTCTAGGTCACGCCGTGCTACCGACCTACACGCTGGCGCATTACCCCAAAAGCAGCTTCGTTGTGCGAGCGATTACACAGCCCAAACTCACTAGTCAATTGATGCTGGTGCGGCCCAGTCAAAGGCCAACAACGCTGACGCAACAAAGGGCAAAAAGCCTGCTGCAATTGGTGGTGCAGCAGGCTTTGGGGTGAGCGTGGAATTGGGCTTTCGCTCAGGCGTTGAGCCAATCTTCTGAATGGACAAACGAGTTTATTGCGCAGCAGTAGCCGTCCGACCACGCAGCGCTGCCTTCACATAAGCCGCAGTTTCATGCTTGTGTAAGCGCAGCGATTCGATTTCTGATGGTGTCAGCATCCGCACTGCGTTCAAGGTAGCGGGCTTCTGATTGGGTGAGGCAGTCGAACCCGAACCCGAATTGTGCTGCCCACCATTTTTCAAGTTGTTCATGCTTACTCCTTAAAACCTTCAATTGATTATCCGATAACGCTAGCTTTGTCATCTACATAGCCCTATAGCCTAGAGGATTAAAGCGACGGATCTTGCACCGTGAAGTCAAAGCCTTTGAAGTAGTGCCTTGCCATCGCGACGACTTGTGCGTCGGTTGGATGGTCGCTGGTCACACTGCCGACGATGACGTGTGCGGTTGTGGCATCGTGCGCTTTGCACCAAGCTTGAAATTCGTCTCTCGCTTTGCCAGGTCCTGTGAGTAGCACTTCGTGTACGCCGATTTGATGCGCTCTGGCGTGACGTGGTCGCGGTCGAACAGATTGGGATTAGAAACTATCAGGTTTTCTAATCATTTTCCCGTTTGGCAAGGTAATCGCGTTTGGTAGCTGTGCATCACGCAACTGTTTGTCATGAATGTGAATGAGTCCTGTCGCGCTGGCTTTCAAAGACTGAGATTGATTGTCATCAGGGTAAAACCAAAGTACGGTTTTGCCACGATTTTTGACCATTTGCATGGGCGTTGCTAAATCTGAATCGTTGGTTAAAACGGCAGCCACATCGTAGGCATCGTCCCATGCATCGTTCATGAGATGTGCGCCTAAATTGACATCCGATCCTTTTTCTTCGGAGCGCCAGACTTGCGCAAACTCCAGCGATGCATCGGATGACACCAATGGATACTTAGCCTTCTTGGTCAAGTATGAGCCTTTGACGATATTCAATTTAGGCAGTGTTGCTAGTGCTCGCAAATATGCTTGTTGACGCAAGGGTTTTTGAGGGTCAAATTTGCCGCCAACATCGGCGGTGAAGTATCTGACCATGACAAGCTCATCATCAGGGAAAAACTGTTCAAAAAAGCTGACTAGATTTAGCCACCGATAGGGCTTGTTTCTGAGCCTGCGGTAGTAGAAATTGAATCCGTCAACGTAGGCAATGACTCGTCTTTTGGTCATGATGAAAAGGTATGAGGGGCACAAAAGGCAAGGGCCGCTTTCGCGGCCCCTGTGCCCTGTGACGAAGCAGCAGGGTTTGTAAGTTCGGTTATTGTATTTGATTGATAGCTATAGATCAAAAATTTGTTTCCCGCCAATTCAAGCTTGTTGTTTCATTTCATGCCCAGATGCTAGGCAGCTTATCCGCATACCAACGCATCTAACTTATCGGATTAAAGCGACGGATCTTGCACCGTGAAGTCAAAGCCTTTGAAGTAGTGCCTTGCCATCGCGACGACTTGTGCGTCGGTTGGATGGTCGCTGGTCACACTGCCGACGATGACGTGTGCGGTTGCGGCATCGTGCGCTTTGCACCAAGCTTGAAATTCGCCTCTTGCTTTGCCAGGTCCTGTGAGTAGCACTTCGTGTACGCCGTGCAGGGCTTTGGCGATATCGCTAAACAAGCCTAGCGTGTCGTGTGGCTTGCCTTGGTGTTTGTGGTGGCTGCGTGATTTGATGCGCTCTGGCGTGACGTGGTCGCGGTCGAACATGAGTACATGGGCTTCTTGGTGGTCTAGCCAAACAACGGCGTGGTAGGTGGTCATGGTTTTGGGTCTTTCTATTCGTTTCTATTATTTTTATTGTTCAAAATTTTGTTGGCACGTGATGCAGCGTGAGGCTTCGGGCGTTGCGGTTAGTCGATCTGGTGCAATCGGTTTGGTGCAGTCAACGCATTGCCCGTAGTGCCCCGTATGGAGTCGCTCTAAGGCGGCATCAATGGCGAGCAGTTCAGCCGTTTCGCGTTCGTTCAAGGCGAACTCTACATCTTTGGCGGAAATGGTTTGCGCGTGCGAGTCTTCGCTTTGTCCAAAGTGATCGGCCGCCACCTCGGCGCGGCTGACAACGCCGCCGCGCTGCTGGGCTATGCGGGCGAGTAGGGCTGTTCGCATACCGTGCAAATGCGCGGCGACTGCTGGTTTGTCAAGTGTGCTGGCGGGTGTAGTCATCATGGCTCCTAAATTGGATAAGCGCATTAGGCGCTTGTTCTGCCATGATGTGTTGATTTATATCAAAGGGGCATGGTTTGCGAGAACTAGCGTGGGAGCGAATAGACCTCTTTTTCCCACTTCGCGATCAAACGCTTGCGTTCGACTGAAGAGCCGTATTTGGCATAGTCGTAATTGATCATTTTGACCTTTTTGAAATCAGGCATACGCGGGTCTAGCTTGGCGGCTTTATGACTTGGCAATTGGAATTGTTTGGCGGCAACCCCAAGCTCTTGCGCAGCTGGCGTTAAGGCCCATTCGTAGAATTTTTTAGCATTGTCTAAGTTGCGAGCACCCTTCACGATGCTCATTGAGCCGATTTCTGCGCCCGTACCTTCGCAAGGTGAAATGGCGACGACAGGGAAGCCATTTGCTGCTTCAACAGGCGCTTCATGCGCAAAAGCGAGACCAATCAAGTTTTCACCACGGGCGGCATTTTTGACGGGGGCAGCTCCAGAGCGGGTGTATTGACTGATATTTTTGTGCAAGGCTTTCATATAGGTAAAAGCTTTATCTTCTCCCATGAGTTGGACTAGGGTTGCAATTTGCACATAGGCTGTTCCAGATGTGCTGGGGTTGGGTGCTTGGATTTCACCTTTGTATTTTTCATCTAACAAATCTGCCCAGCATTTCGGGGGTGTCAGTTTTTTCTTGGCCATGGATTCGGTGTTGTAGCTAAAACCAAGCGGACCAGAATACAGCCCCACCGTTTTATAGCCACTTTGCTGTGCTTGCTTTTGCGCCCAGTCATATAGCTGTGGCAATGAGGGAGATTTGTACTCAATCGTTAAGCCCGCTTCCGCCGCTTGCAAATGCGGATCTCCCGTGCCGCCGTACCACACGTCAATTTTGGGGTTCGCTTTTTCGGCATTCAACTGAGCAAAGGCTTCCCCCGATGCCTTGTGCAGGATGTTGACTTTGATGCCCGTTGTTTTAGAAAAAATGGTTTGCACCAAGTTGCATTGCTCGGCTTGGGTGGTGCAAACGATATTGATCTGTTCGTCGGCGTATGCAACGGCCGAGTTTGCGATGAATGCTAAAGCTAAAAGTATTTTTTTCATCGCCAAATCTTAACTTACCAATTCGTCTCACGCTCAGGCGTCGAGCCAATTTTGTGGATGCTTAAATCAGCGCCTGCAAACTCTTCTTCTTCGGAGAGCCTCAGTCCCATAGTCGCTTTGAGTGCGCCGTACACCACGAAGCCGCCGATGAGTGCCCATGCAATCGCTGCGCCAGTGCCGATCAGTTGAGCGAGAAAGCTCACGCCGCCAACGCCGCCAAGTGCCTTGCTGCCAAAGATGCCTGCCGCCACGCCGCCCCATGTGCCGCACAGACCGTGCAGCGCCCATACGCCTAGCACGTCGTCAATCTTCCATTTGTTTTGCGTGAGTGCAAACATGATGGTGAAGATTGCGCCTGCAATACCGCCAACGACCAGCGCGCCCAGCGGATGCATGAGGTCTGAGCCAGCGCACACCGCGACCAAACCAGCTAGCGGGCCGTTGTAGACGAAGCCGGGGTCGTTGCGTCCGATGACGAGGGCGACAAGTGTGCCGCCCACCATTGCCATCAACGAGTTGACGGCGACAAGCCCAGAGATTTTGTCGATGGTTTGCGCACTCATCACGTTAAAGCCAAACCAGCCCACCGCCAAAATCCACGCGCCTAGGGCTAGGAATGGAATGGATGAGGGCGGATGCCCTGAAATGCTGCCATCTTTGCGATAACGACCTAGGCGTGCGCCCAGAAAAATCACGGCGGGCAGTGCAATCCAACCGCCAACAGCGTGGACGACGACCGAGCCTGCGAAGTCGTGAAAGTTCTCGCCGCTGATGGTTTTGATCCAGTCTTGGAGTAGCGTTTTTTCGTTCCACACTTGACCTTCAAATAGCGGATAAACCACACCCACAATCGCGGCGGTGGCAATTAGCTGTGGCCAAAATTTGGCACGCTCCGCAATGCCGCCCGAGATGATGGCGGGCACGGCCGCCGCAAAGGTGAGCAGGAAGAAAAATTTGACCAGCTCATAACCATTTTTGGCAGCGAGTTGATCGGCTCCGATCATGAAGCTTGTGCCATAAGCAATGCCGTATCCCACAGAAAAATAGACCACGGTTGACACTGAAAAGTCCACCAAAATTTTGACCAGGGCGTTGACTTGGTTTTTTTTGCGAACCGTGCCCAGCTCTAAAAACGCAAATCCTGCGTGCATAGCGAGCACCATAATTGCGCCCAATAATATAAAAAGAGCATCATTGCCCTGTTTTAGTGCTTCCATAACTTCTCCGTGAGTGAAATAAGGTGGCCATAATGAATGATCACAGCAATGAAGCAATTTTTATGCCTGAAATGGTGCCATCACGCCCGTTCGCGTTGAGCTTGTCGAAATGCTGGTATTGGCATAAGGGCTTTGGCAAGCTTGGCCCGAACGGTGCGTTGGTTAGCGCTTCATTTACACTTGGGCGTTACCTTGCTAACTATGACGCAGCTCACACCCATCCCCCAATTTATGCACTTTGCAGATAGCCTGCCGCTTGCCAGTGGCAAGCAGATGGCCAGCTACGATTTGGCGTATGAAACGTATGGCACGTTAAACGCCGATAAGTCCAATGCTGTGTTGATTTGTCATGCCCTTAATGCATCGCACCACGTGGCGGGTGTGTATGCGGGTGACGACAAAAATGTCGGTTGGTGGGACAACATGGTGGGTTCTGGTAAGCCTGTTGATACGGATCGGTTTTTTGTGATTGGGATTAATAATCTTGGCTCGTGCTTTGGTTCGACCAGTCCCGCGCATACGAATCCCGAGACGGGCAAGCCTTATGGATCAAGCTTTCCCGTAGTGACGGTGGAAGACTGGGTGAATGCACAGGAGCGCCTCATTACGCGACTTGGCATCACGCAGCTGGCGGCTGTGATGGGCGGTAGTTTGGGCGGAATGCAGGCGCTGTCTTGGACGCTGCAATTTCCTGACCGTCTGCGCCACTGCGTGTGCATTGCAAGTAGCCCCAACTTGTCGGCGCAAAACATTGCGTTTAACGAAGTGGCGCGGCGAGCCATTACAACTGATCCTGATTTTTACGGTGGCGATTTTTACGCCCATGCAACCGTGCCCGAGCGTGGCTTGCGCCTTGCGCGGATGGTGGGACACATCACGTATTTGAGTGACGATGCGATGGATGAAAAGTTTGGGCGCGAACGGATTGAATCGCTTGCAGGCGATGCCGCATATGGTTTTAACGAAGAGTTCCAAATCGAGAGTTACCTCAAACATCAAGGTAAAAAGTTTGCCAGTTACTTTGATGCGAACACGTATTTGCTCATTACCCGCGCCTTGGATTACTTCGATCCAGCCAAAGCTTTTGCGGGCGATTTGAGCGCGGCTTTAGCGCGCGCCAAGGCGCAATTTTTGGTGGTGAGTTTCACGACCGATTGGCGCTTTCCTGCCAGCAGAAGCCGAGAGATTGTGAAAGCTTTGGTGGACAACAAATTGCGCGTGAGTTATGCCGAGATTGATGCGTCGCAAGGACATGATGCGTTTTTGCTAGAGGACGAGCGCTACATCCATGCGGTGCGTGCTTACTTTAGCGAGTCAGTTGCCAAAGGAGTTGCCGCATGAATCCATTTGTGCTCAGCACCGTTGCGGCGCTTGTTCCTCGGGGCGCGCGCGTTTTGGATTTGGGCTGCGGCGATGGCGATCTGTTGGCTTATCTTCAAAGCGAAAAAGCTTGCTCGGGTTATGGCATCGAGATCGACGACAAAGCCGTGTGCGCGTGCGTGCGCCGTGGCGTGGACGTGATTCAGCTCAACCTTGATGAGGGGTTGAATTTATTTGACGACAACAGCTTCGATGTGGTGTTGCAAATTGATACCCTTCAGCACTTGCGCAACGCCGAAGTGATGCTGCGCGAGACGGTGCGTGTTGGAAAAATGGGTATCGTGGCGTTCCCCAATTTTGCGCATTGGCCCAACCGCTTGAGTGTGGCGCTTGGTCGTATGCCCGTGACCAAACGTCTGCCGCATCAGTGGTATGACACACCCAATATCCGAGTGGGAACTTATGAAGATTTTGCCGTGCTAGCCGCACAAAACAAGCTCAAAATTGAAGACAGTTTTGGCATTCAAGACGATAGCGTGATTCGCTGGCAGCCCAATTGGCGTGCGGGTACGGCGGTGTTTAAACTCCTGAAGGGTTAAAAACCTTTATATTTACTGTCAATAATATGTTGAGCAGTTTTTAATATTGCATTATTTAATTTGGTATTGGCATCTGAAACACGTTTTGCAATAATGTGTTCTATTCGAATAATATTACTAATACGTTCATTTTTTTTTGAATCTAATTTTGGTTGTTGATCTTTATCATAAAGCTGATTATTTTTTACTTTAATCATATGTTCAAACGGGAATTCCAATTGGTTTCTCATTTTAAATTCGTTCCTGTATAGGGTCGTAATTCTTTCTTCTTTAAGGTGGCAATAACCATTGTTTCAAGCGTTGGTAAAGCTTCAAGGCTTTTGTCGATTCGAGGCACGGCTTCCTTAGGTGTAATAGTGATAATACGTCCATCACTTTTCCTTGAGTTTGCACTCATGCGGAATAATGCAAGATACTTTGCAGGTGCAACGCCATCATAAGGCAATATTCTCACCTTCTCCACGTCTGAATCTATTTCAGAAATCGCATCATCGTGTAATTTTGTTGCTAAACTTTTTTTATAAGGCTCAATATAGTAAACTTCTTTAATTCCACTTGCTATTATGTGACGGGCGCATGCATGGCATGGGTAAGTTGTTACATATAACTTGCCGCCCCTAACTCTGCTTCCTCCAAGATTTAAGCAATTTAGTAGAGCGTGCATTTCAGCATGAATTGAGCGTGAGAATTCAACAAGTCCTCTAAGACCTTTGTCTTTCATCACGGCTTTAATAGCATTTTCTTTTTGGTTAGGATTCAAGAAATCTTCAAGGCTATCAACAATTTTTGTTGCCATTTCAGTCTTTTGCTCGTCGTTGAAACACTTCCCACCCTCTTTGTTCCAACATCTAAAATCCTTTTGACCTAGTGGATCTGACTCAGAGTTAATATAAAGACCGCCAAACGGCTTGGGTACATCATTCCAGCCAGTAGAAATGATTTCACCATCTTTATCTGTCACGCATGCGCCTACTTGTCTAGATAAGCAAGCCGAATTTCCCGCAGCAGATGCAGCGGCATACATCGCATTTTCTGCTGTAGTAGGGGTCGTGATCTTAGTTCCTAATATCAATTGTAAAAATCTTTCAACACGATTCTGAATTAGTGCTTCCGTGCTACTATCCATTCGCAGAAAAAAATCACATTGCGGGAAAGTTTCGGCAATTGTTTGACCCTCTTCGATTTCTTCCCCTGAGTCTCGATCTATAAGCGAGTAAATTTCGGATACATCTAACCCTTTCTTTTTTAAATTAGTTTCACGATTTGCTAGGGGTGAAAATACCCCCACAACATATAATAATTCACGGTAGACCGTCTTAAGTAAAGCCAGTTCTGATTGATTTTTAATTGAATCAATGATATGACAAACTCTTCTAGGTAAATATCGTCCCGTTTCCTCCTCTTTACCCTTCTGTTCGCGCTCCTGTCGAATTTGCTGTATAGCTAATTCTGCCAATATACTATTGCCATGCTCTTTACGTAAATTATTACCTAATGTAATTAAACTATTAATTCTATCAAAATTTGCCTCATCATTATTTATAAAGCTATATTTTTCTATATATGAACTTAACTTTATAATGCTGCAAAAGTCGTAATTGTAAGATGCTTCTAAAACGGATTTTATTTTATTCGCTACATCATGAAGTGGTGATCCAATCGGACCACAAAGAGCAATGACTAGCTCTTGTGTATGAGTGGATTCAATACTTTTCTTAGCATCCCTTCCCTCAAAAAGGGATGGTATGCTTTCGGTATTATCGATAAGTTTTGGTTTGGTAGCCATTGAGTGATTGCTTGTTTTGCTGCTTCTCAATCATATCTTAAATATATTTTCATTGGTTAGTGTTTACACTGATTTCGACGCACGCATCACCCGCCCAACCACCTCGCCACTAAAGCCACGTGATGCTAAAAATCTGGCTTGCTTGGCGTACTCACTGGGGGTTGTGTAGGGTTCATCAAACTTGCGAGTCCACACCTGCATGGCTCGGTCAAACTCGGTTTCTTTCAGCTGCTCTGCTGCATCCACAATGGCTCCCGCATCAATTCCCTTGGCTTTAAGCGTGTGCAGCACACGCGCTGCGCCAAAGCGACTTGCTTTTTGATTGAGCGTGGACTCGACGACGCGGGCCTCCGATATAAAACCTTTGGCCTCCAAGTCGTCCAGCGCGGCTTGGAGTTCGCCCGCAACCTCCTCAAACGCCTTGAGCTTTTGTTCTAGCTCAAAGCGGGAGTACTCGCGCACTGCAAGGCAGCGCAGCGCACGGCCTTTGAGTGAAGGTTTGTCGAAGGACATGGCCTAGAAGCCTTGTGCCGCTTGGCTTACGGCGCAATGCGCATAACGGCTTCTTGAATGGGCGCAATGCCAAGTGACTCGCGCACTTTGTTTTCAATTTCGATGGCAAGCTCGGGGTTTTCGCGCAAAAACTCGCGCGAGTTATCGCGGCCTTGGCCAATTTTTTCGCCGTTGTAGGCGTACCAAGCGCCCGATTTTTCGATGACCTTGGCCTCTACGCCCATGTCGATGACTTCGCCCAAGCGGCTAATGCCTTCGCCAAACAAAATATCAAACTCCGCCGTTTTGAAAGGCGAGGCGACTTTGTTCTTCACAATCTTCACGCGGGTTTCATTGCCGATAGAGTCCTCGCCTTTTTTGATTGTGCCAATGCGGCGAATATCTAAGCGAACCGACGCATAGAACTTGAGCGCGTTGCCGCCCGTGGTGGTTTCGGGCGAGCCAAACATCACGCCAATCTTCATGCGAATTTGATTGATGAAAATCACCATGCAATTGGTGCGTTTAATCGAACCTGTCAGCTTGCGCAGCGCTTGACTCATCAGCCGTGCTTGCAAGCCTGGCAGCGAGTCGCCCATTTCGCCTTCGATTTCTGCCTTGGGAGTCAGCGCCGCAACTGAGTCCACCACGATCAGATCGACACCGCCTGAGCGCACGAGTGAATCGACAATCTCTAGCGCCTGCTCACCTGTGTCGGGCTGGCTGATGAGCAGATCTTGCAGATTCACGCCCAGCTTTTGCGCGTATTGAATATCGAGCGCGTGCTCGGCATCGACAAAGGCACATTGACCGCCAATTTTTTGCATCTCGGCAATCACTTGTAGCGTCAGCGTCGTTTTTCCTGAAGATTCAGGGCCATAAATCTCGACGACGCGACCGCGTGGCAAGCCACCCACGCCAAGTGCCACGTCTAAGCCTAGCGAGCCCGTGGAGACCACTTGAATGTCCTCAATTACTTCGCCCTCGCCAAGGCGCATGATCGTGCCCTTGCCGAATTGTTTTTCGATTTGCGAGAGCGCCGCTTGCAACGCTTTTTGCTTCTCGGCACGCTCGGCATCGACCTTGGCGCTAATGGCTTGATCGGCCTTGGTGGGCGTTTTGGCTGCGGCTTTAGGAGCCTTGGCTTCAATGGTTGGGGCGGTTGGGTTGCCGATTTCTTCAAAACTCATGATGTACTCCTGTTAAAAAACGATCAAAAAACTGTATGGGATGACAGTAATGTAGCAGAAGTAACTTAAATATTTCAATATTATTTGTCAGTTTAATTGTCTTTTTGTGAAGCCGTTCATCTTGAACTTGTCGAAGGATGTCTGTAAAGGCTTCGACAGGCTCAGCCCGAACGGGGGGCAAAACGGGGGGCAAAACGGGTGGGTTACAGCGTATGACTTCTATCGCCAGCGGCAAACCCAAGCGGTTCAAAATCAGGCAACGTTGAGAGGCAAATCGCCTTAAACAGCTCCCCCATTTCGTGTTCCGTGACCAGCTTTTGTGCCATGGATTTCTCGGCAAACGATGCGTTGGCAAGGTGATCCAGTAATCCGCAATTGAGCAAAAATCGCCCTTGCGAGGTGTAGCCGTTGACCGTGAGGCCTGCGTCCTGCGCGGCAAGCGCAATCCCTGTGAAGTTGACGTGCGCGGTCAGGTCTTTCTCGCCCACGTGCTCCAGCGGATGGGTGCTGGACTGATGCGCTTGGTGGCACATGAGCGTGCCCATGCTGCGCTCGGGATGGTAGTACTCGCTCTCGCCAAAACCGTAGTCAATCATTACAATCGCGCCGCCTTGTTTGGAGCGCAGCAGTTTGTCGGCGAGGGTTTTGATAAACGCCTCGCCCTGCGGATGAATCTCAGTCACGTAGTCGTGCAAGCCCAGCACATCAACGGGCGGGCGAAGATTGGTTGGCACGTCGGCGTACTCAAACCCATTGGCGGTTTGCACCACGCCGCGCTCGTGCCACACGCCACCCGTTCGCGCCAACAGCTTGACGGGCATGGCATCCAATACTTCATTGCCGACTATCACGCCCGAGAGCACATCTGGCAAGGCTTGCAGCCAATGCACCTTGGAGAGCACATCTGGCGTGGCTTGCAGGGCAGTCGCCAAGGTCGATTTTTGCAGTGCGCGCAAGCTACCCGATAAATCGACGATGTTGTAGCGCGTGATTTTGTCGCTCAAGCAGCTGAGTAATTGCAGCGCGAGCGCGCCCGTGCCCGCGCCAAACTCCCACACTTCGGATGTGCCTGTGGTTAGCAAGCACTCGGCCACTTGAGCGGCAAGCGTTTGACCAAAAAAAGGTGAAATCACGGGACTCGTCGCGAAGTCGGACGTAGCGGCATCTTGGCCGATTTGTGAATGTGTACGCGTGTAGTAGCCGCGCTCGGGGTGATACAGCGCGTCCGCCATGAAGGCATCGAAGGGCTGCCAAGAAAGGGGATGGGATTTAGGGGGGGCGGTTAAACTCATGGCAGATAATTATCGAGGCGAATGACATGAGTGAGACTGAAAAGAAAACGCTTGAAACGAACAATGAATTAGTGAAATGGCTGCGTATGTTGGCGTTGCCGCTTTGGGCGCGCATGGGCATTTCAATCATTGTGGGAATTGTTATCAGTGCGGGTATGGCCTTGCTTGGGCATGGTGTTATTTCAAAAAATAGTGAAGAAATCGCTTCTGCTATTACTTTGCTATCAATAACATTGCCAGTTTTGTTAATCGTTGTGGCTTTGGTTTTTGGGCAAAACAGCGATAGTCGATTACGAGAGCTGACGTTGAAAACGTTGAAGACCGATATTCCAAAGGCAATTCAAGAGAATATTGCTGCGCATCTGGATGATTTGAGTATCAACTCGAAATTGCGCGGTTGTGTGTGTGAATACGAGCTACGTTGGATGAATCAAGCGGACAAAATTGATAAAAAAATTAACTTCCACGTAGAGTTGAATGTTAGCAAGGTGAATGTTTGTATTTGGATCAGACATAAAGCCATTCCAGAACCAATTGCCGCAAACAGTCCTGACCTCAAACCTTGGGCACACGCTATCGCAGGGACGTTAGCTGAGGGCTATAAGCTAAATGAGGTGGCCGCACTGAATGCCCAACGAGCGAATCAAATTGGACTTGTCTTTATCCGTGATTTAGGGGCAGAGTTTTTGTTGTTGCCATGGAAGCGTTTGTATTTTGTGCAAGATTTGGCTTTCTTCATACGTGCAATGCTTGAGGTTGAGGATAAATGAAGCCGTGGGTTTTAGTGACAGGCGGTGCACAACGCTTAGGACGTGAGATCTGTCTCGCGTTTACCAAAGCCGGCTGGGGTGCTATATGTCACTATCGCCACTCCCACGAGCAAGCGATTGCGTTAGAAGCAGAAATCAGAGCATTCGGCGGCAGCGTGATATTGATGCACGCAGAGCTAAATAATGCAAAAGATGCCA
Source organism: Cytophagales bacterium (assembly GCA_030054145.1). GTDB lineage: Bacteria > Pseudomonadota > Gammaproteobacteria > Burkholderiales > Burkholderiaceae_C > JASGCK01. The sequence goes on along the minus strand of JASGCK010000002.1, from coordinate 47,872 downwards.
AGCAATTGATGGCTTTGAGCATTCAGAGTTTGCAGTGTCAAAAAGAAGAGAGTGAAGATGCAATATTGAAGTGCCTTATCAATAATGCCTCAAGCTTCATGCCTGATAGTGCTACCGACGCGGATGGAGAGGCGTTAAGGACTCAGATGGAAACCAACTTTGTGGTTCCTGTGGTGCTTGCTCGGGCACTTCACGCACATCATCAACAAATGGGTACGCAAGCTAGTGTTGTTCATATACTCGATCAGAAAGTATTGAATCTCAACGCCGATTATTCAAATTACACGTTGTCAAAACTGGCTTTAACGCAGGCTGTTCGGCAACAAGCTCAGGCGCTTGCACCAGCTATTCGCGTCAATGGCATTGCTCCAGGATTAATTTATCCTAGCGGTCCACAAACGCAGGAAAATTTCAAAATTGCCAGCACGGTTAATGCACTTGGGCGACGTATTGATCCAGCAAGTATTGCCGCAACAGCTGTTTTTTTGGCTCACAACCCTTGCATCACAGGGCAACTCATTGCAGTTGACAATGGGCAACATCTCGTACCCTTGGAGCGTGATGTGATGTTTGTGGCTGAGGAATTCTTAAAAAGAAAGAGTAATTAATGACGATTGACTTGACACAATGCCGCCGTTTGTTTTTAAAAAATTACAAGGTTAATTTAAACATTGGTGTGCATGATTTTGAAAAAAAAGGCGAGCAGCGCGTGCTGTTTAACGTCGAGTTATATGTGCCGCTGGCTGTGTCCACGCCGCGCAAAGATACATTAGAAGAAGTAGTGGACTATGACTTCATGCGTCAGACGATTGCAAATCGGGTGGCCGAGGGTCATATCCATTTGCAAGAGACGCTGTGTGACGACGTGCTCAAGACCATGTTGGCACATCCCAAAGTCATGGCGGCGCGCGTGTCTACGCAAAAACCAGACGTATACCCAGACTGCGAGTCGGTGGGTGTAGAAGTATTTGGAGTAAAAAATGACAACTAAACTCACCGCCCGCGAGCGCAAGGCGCAAACGCCGCTGGAGATTCAAAAGCTAGAGAAACGCCTGTGCCGCGAAGTGGGGCGCGCGATTATTGACTACAACATGATTGAAGAGGGCGACCGTGTGATGGTTTGCGTCTCGGGTGGCAAAGACAGTTACGGGATGCTGGATATTTTGATCAAATTGCAGCAGCGCTCGCCCGTTAAATTTACGCTGGTTGCCGTTAATCTCGATCAAAAGCAGCCAGGTTTTCCTGAGCACATCTTGCCCGCGTACCTTGAATCCATTGGGGTTGAGTACCACATCGAAAATCAAGACACGTACTCTATCGTTAAGCGCTTGATTCCTGAAGGCAAGACCATGTGTTCGCTTTGCTCGCGTTTGCGGCGTGGGATTTTGTATAAGGTCGCGGACAAGCTGGGTGCAACCAAGGTGGCGCTTGGGCATCACCGCGACGACATCTTGCAGACCTTCTTTTTGAATATGTTCTTTGCCGCCAAGATGAAGGCCATGCCGCCAAAGTTGGTGTCTGATAACGGCAACCACATCTTGATTCGTCCGATGGCGTATGTGCCCGAAACCGACCTGATTGCGTGGGCCGAGCATAAGCAGTTCCCCATCATTCCATGCTCGCTGTGCGGCAGCCAAGATGGTTTGCAGCGCGTGCAAGTGGGCAACTTGCTGCGCGAGTGGCAAAAGAAATATCCTGGCCGTGTGGAGAATATGTTTAGCGCCATGCAGGACATTCGTCCATCGCATATGCTGGATCGCAAGCTCTACGATTTTGCGGGTCTCAAGCCTACTGGCGTGGAAGATCCAGAAGGTGATAAGGCGTTCGACCCAGAAGTATTCACCGAGGCGCTACCGCAAACAACGCTTGGCTCGGCACTGATTTCCATTGCGACCGAGTCTTCCGTTGGAGCGTGCTCATGAACCAAGAGCCCACGCGCATCATTGCCATCAGGCACGGCGAAACCGCTTGGAATGTGGACACGCGCATTCAAGGCTCGCTGGATATCAAGCTGAATCAACGTGGGCACGCGCAAGCCCAGGCGGTTGCGCAAGCTTTGCAGCACGAACCCATTACCGCCATTTACGCCAGTGACTTGTGGCGAGCGCATGACACCGCCATGGCGCTTGGCGAAGCGGTCGGAGTGCGGACGATTCCAACCGAGGGTTTGCGCGAGCGGCTCTTTGGCAAATTTGAAGGCAAAACCTTTGCCGAAATTGGTGAGCTGTGGCCAAGTGAGGCCGAGCGTTGGCGCAGGCGCGATCCCGATTTTTGCCCCGAAGGCGGCGAGTCGCTCATAACCTTTCGGGCGCGCGTTTTGGCGTGCGTCAGTCATCTTGTGGCGCCTCATGCGGGGCAGCAAATTGTGGTGGTATCGCACGGCGGCGTGAACGATATTTTGTACCGCGCCGCGACAGGGCTTGATCTGCAAGCCCCGCGCACATGGAGCCTTGGCAACGCCGAGATCAACCGCTTACTCTGGACACCGCAAGGCTTCTCGCTGGTTGGCTGGGCGGATACGGCGCACCTAGCGAGTGCGCCGCGCGATGAAGTCAACAATCCAAGATAGCCCCATTCGACGGATTCAGCGTGAATGGCGGGCGGGCTAAAACAATCGCGCTTGATCACTCAAAACACTTGCATCAAAGCGCGTGCAATCAAAACTGAGCGATGCACGCATGGGCGGAATGAGTCCGTAGCGCTGCACCGCTTTTTCAAAACGCTTGGCGATTAACTCAGCCCATAGCCCAGAGCCCTTCATGCGCGTTGCAAAATTGGCATCGTAATCTTTGCCGCCGCGCATATCGGCAATTCGCGCCATGACACGGTTAGCGCGGTCTGGATAGTGGATGGACAGCCATTCCTTGAACAACGGCGCAACCTCCCACGGCAGGCGCAGCGCGGTGTAGAAAGCGCTACGTGCGCCCGCGCTTTTTGCCGCCTCCAGCACCTGCTCCATGTCGTCGTTGATAAACGGAATTTGCGGCGAGACACTCACGCCCACGGGCACGCCAGCCTTTGCCAACGTTTCAATCACGCGCAATCGCCTATGCGGCGCGGCGGCGCGAGGCTCTAGGATGCGAGCCAGCTCGCCGTCAAGCGTGGTGATGGTGATGTAAATGGCGGTCAGGTTTTTTTGCGCCATAGGCACAAGCAAGTCCAAATCACGTTCAACTAACGACGATTTGGTGACCAACGTAAATGGGTGATTGGTCTTGGCAAATACTTCAATGCACGCACGAGTGAGCTTCAGGTCGCGCTCGCGCGGCTGGTAACAATCGGTTGCGCCGCCCACATTGATAACTTGCGGCTGGTAACTTTTGCTTTGCAACTCCCTAGCAAGAACCTCGTGGATATTGGGCTTGGCGATGATTTTGGTTTCAAAATCAAGCCCAGGCGAGAGACCCAGATAGCTGTGCGTGGGACGCGCAAAGCAATAAATGCAACCATGCTCGCAGCCACGGTACGGATTGAGCGTCAAGCGAAACGGCAGATCGGGCGAGTCATTTTTGGTCAGTGCAGACTTGGCATTTTCAAAAATAACTTCAGTTTTAGGCGGCGATTTTTCATTGCTGACCAGAGAATCGTCACCCACCCAGCCGTCATCAAATTGTTCACGCCGATCTAGCGAAAACCTATGCTGGATATGGCTTGCAGAGCCACGACCTTTGATGGCTTGAATGGGGATGCTGTGCTCTATTTTCATAAATGCTGTACATAATACCAGCATTTTAGGTCGGTGCCATCCCCCTGTCACAATCAATCACAATCTACTCCCAATCTATTTCGGAGATATCAGATGGCAAAACTCCAATACACCCAAGCTTTTGCGGCATACGGAGCCAAGCTTGCGAATCCACAGTGGTCCTACTCGGCTATTGCAAGCGATGGTGCGCTCGTAGTCAGTTGCTGGGCACACAAGCTAAAGCTGATTGCTGGGAAGCTACATTACATTGACAAGCTATCTCGATGGAAACCCAACCCTCCCGGGAAGAATCTACTTGTCGAGCACCTGACACTAGCTTTAACTGAGAACAAGCCTGTGCGACTCATCATAGTTACGACCACGGAACCTGATGTCGTAGATCGGGGAGAAGATGCCAGTGCTATTCCAAAGACTTTTCACATACGACAGGACGTAGTTGGCAGAGTCGTAAACTTTGATGGAGACAACTTCGAGTTCGAGTTCCAGCACAGGGACACCTAACACCTCGGTCAAGCTGAACACCGACCGCAGGCCACTAGGCTCAAGCCACAGGTACGGTGTACATTTTTCACCGCCTTGGGTCTAGCGTTGTCGCCCGCGTAGTTCAAAAGTTACATTTCCTACTGCATATCATTTAGTTGTATAAAATTAAATCGTGACCAATCAAAAAATAACTCCATCTACAAATGCTATGTCTCCCGCGTTCATTCCGCTTGATCAGCATTTGTGCTTTGCGCTGTATTCGGCATCGTTGGCGATGACCAAGGTCTATAAGCCGTTTCTTAAGACGCTCAAGCTGACCTATCCGCAATATTTGGTGATGCTGGTGCTGTGGGAGCACGGTGCTGGGCAGCGCGTCAGCGATATTGGTGCGGCGCTTTATTTGGATAGCGGCACACTCACGCCGCTGCTTAAAAAATTAGCGTTGCTGGGCTTTGTTGAGCGTACCCGCTGCCAAGAGGATGAGCGCCAAGTCATCATCAGTTTGACCAGCAGCGGGCGCAAGTTGCAAGCCAAGAGCGCGGGCGTTCCCGCCTGCGTGCTAGAGGCTTCTGGCTGCGAGCTGTCCGCTGTGCAGCAGATCGCCACCCAATTGAAATCTTTACGTGCGAACCTGATCGCTGCGCACGTTTAGTTGTTTTTATGTCCGCGATTATTTTTAAACCCCTCAAATAAGGAAACACTATGTCAGTCGAAAAAGTTATCTACACCGCCCACGCTACAGCCACAGGCGGCCGTGATGGTCATGCCGTCTCTAGCAACGGCGCTTTGAACGTCAAGCTTGGCGTGCCTAAAGAGATGGGCGGCGCAGGCGATGCGAATGGCGCAGTGACTAACCCAGAGCAACTCTTTGCAGCGGGCTATAGCGCTTGCTTTATGGGCGCGATGAAGTTTGTCGCGGGTCAAGCCAAGATTGCCTTGCCAGCCGATATGAAGATTGACGGCGCTGTTGGCATTGGTCAAATACCTAACGGTTTTGGCATTGAAGTTGCCCTCAATATCAGTGTGCCAGGCATAGACCGTGCGGTAGCGCAAGGCATCATCGACAAGGCGCACATTGTGTGCCCTTACTCCAACGCAACACGCGGCAATATCGACGTGACGTTGACGCTGGTTTAACGATTGGTTGAAGTTAACGACTGCTTTAAGCCTAGGGACTCCCTGCATACCCCGCTCGCCCTGAGCTTGTCGAAGGGCCAGTAGTTGATGCTGTGGGGATTGAATAAACTAGGGTGATGCGCTCTATTCAATCCCCCGAAGACGTGACCCTTGCGGTGCAAGCGGTGATGCAGCAAACCACCGATTCGCGGTTGCGCGAGATCATGACTTCGCTGGTTAAGCATGTGCATGGTTTCATCTTGGAGACGCGGCTAACCGAAGCAGAATTTAGACAAGCAACTAGCCTCATCAACGAGCTGGGGCAACGCAGCAATGACTCGCACAACGAAGCGGTTTTGATGGCTGGTTCGCTGGGTGTGTCGCAGTTGGTGTGTTTGCTCAATAACGGCGGTGTCGTGGATGGCGACGGCTCCATTCAAACCACACAAAATTTGCTCGGTCCTTTTTGGCGAATGCATTCACCGCGCACAGAGAACGGTGGGTCTATCTTGCGCAGTCCCACGTCTGGCGAGGCTTTGCGGGTAGAAGGCTTTGTTGTGGACGGCAGCGGATGTCCGATTGCCGATGCCGAAGTTGATATCTGGCACGCCTCGCCCGTGGGGCTTTATGAGCAGCAAGACGAGACCCAAGCTGACATGAATTTGCGCGGTAAATTCACGACCGATGCCAAGGGTAGATTTTGGTTCACAACGGTTAAACCGCGCGGTTACCCCATTCCCACGGATGGGGTGGTTGGGCGTTTACTCAAAGCGCAAAATCGTCACCCCTATCGCCCCGCGCACTTGCACGCACTTATTTTTAAACAAGGTTTTAAAACGCTGATCTCACAGGTTTATGCAGATGATGACGAGCACTTAGGGAGCGATGTGCAGTTTGGCGTGACGCGAGCCACGACGGGACAGTTTGAAAAACGTGCGGATGGCTCGTATCTGCTGCAATACACCTACGTGATGCAAGCGGGTGAGGCTGTTTTGCCAAACCCGCCAATTAAGTGATCTAAGAAGCCTTGAGTAGCAGGTGATAACTCTCTTTGCGAAGGTGTGTACAAGCAGACTTGCCGCATGACGGTTGGGTTTTGAATCTTGCGCATCACGAGTCCCATTGGTATGGCCAGTCCACCCACATAGGCTGGCGATAAATTGATGGCTAAACCAGCCGCCGCCAAACCCAGTGCTGTGCTGATGTTGTCTAGTACTTGGGTGGGTTCGATGCGCTCGTCGTTTGGCAAGTTGGCCACCATGCGAGCGACTTGGGTTTCGTGGTCACGCCCCGCAACGGCAATGGCGTGCGCTGAGAGGTCTCTCCATCCGATGCGTTTTTTGATTGCAATTGGATGATCGGGTGCGCACCACACCACCCAAGGGCTTGGAAAGAGCATACGGCTTTTGACTCGGATATCTATGGGTCTATCGGGCCCGATGGCAATATCCACCTCTGCGTGAGCTACTTTGCTTACTAAATTCTCTACCGAGCAATCCGCTAGGCGCAGTGTGACGCGAGGCTGGGTAAGTTGGTATTTCGCCATGATGGGTGGCAAGACAATCGCTGCTATGACTTGCGGCGCAGCAATGCGGACAATGCCAATGGCTTGGTTTTGTACGTCTTGCGCTGCACTGCTGACTTGTTGGCGCTGCCAGAGCATCGATTGCACAACAGGTAAAAAAGTCTGCCCCGAGCTGGATAAGGTCACTTTGCGCGTACTGCGTTCAAACAAACGAAAGCCTACAACGGACTCCAACTCGGCGACTAATTGGCTGACCGCAGAGGCGGAGAGATGGAGTTGCTCGGCTGCGCTCTTAAAGCTCAAGCAATCGGCCAGTATGGCGAAGGCCTCTAGTTGGCGTAAGGTGAATGGTTGTATCTTTTTCATGGTGCGATTAAACAGTTTAACTAATGAATTGATTAAAAATGATTGCTTGTTTGAATGTATCGCTTTATGAATAATGCGGCGCATGCATACGATCCATGATTCAAATTTAACGATTGCTGGTCACGTGGTCTCGGGGTTGCACTACATCAATGGCACGCGCGTGGCCTCTAGCGAGTCATTCGAAGTTTTCTCCCCCATTGATCAGCGCGTGCTTGGTTCTGTGGCGCTTGGACTGCCTGAGCACGTTGATGCGGCGATTAGCGCCGCAAAAAATGCCTTTCCCGCATGGTCGGCGCTGTCGCCCAAGGCGCGGCAAGCCATCCTGCATCGTTTTGGCGACGAAATTGCCGCACGCGCCGATGCGTTTTGTGCGCTGGAGTCAAACGATGCAGGTGTGTTGCTATCACGCATGAAGCACGGCGTTGTGCCCCGCGCCAAACTGAACATCACCTACTTTGCCGATCACGCTTTGACTTTGCATGATCGCGCCAGGCGCAATATCGAGACCGAGCAAGCTACGCATATCGTGAAGCACGATGCCGCTGGTGTGGTCGTCATCATCACGCCGTGGAATGCGCCGTTGATGCTGACGACATGGAAGCTGGGGCCTGCGTTAGCGGCAGGCAATACGGTGATTGTGAAACCGCCCGAATGGGCTCCGCTGACTTGTTCGCTTTTGGCTGACGCGGCTCAGGCGGCTGGCTTGCCCGCAGGCGTGCTCAATATCGTTCAGGGTACAGGCGCAGTCACAGGCGCGGCTTTAGTGGCTGACGCGCGTATCGCACGGATTTCGTTTACGGGATCGGTGCCTACGGCTAAATGGATTGCTGGCGCAGCCGCTGCTCATTTAGTGCCGTGCAGTTTGGAACTAGGCGGCAAGTCGCCCTTTATTGTGTTGGCGGATGCTGATATGGACGCGGCGGCTGCAACGGCGGCGCTGATGTATAGGAATGCTGGGCAAGTCTGTTTGGCGGGTACGCGGCTCTTGGTGCATCGCTCAGTCAAAGATGCCTTCGTGCGTGCAATGCGTGCTTATGTGCAAAACCTCACGATTGGTGATCCGCGTGAGGATGCCACCGAAGTCGGCCCCATCATTCACCCGCGCCAAGTCGAACGTGTCAAAGGATTTGTTGAGCGGGCTGTGGCGGCAGGCGCTACTGTGCTGTGGGGCGGAAAGCCACACAGCTTTGGTGCGCAGTACTTTGAGCCCACCTTGCTCACCGATGTGGCGCAGAACAGTGAAATTGTGCAAAGCGAAGTCTTTGGCCCTGTACTGACGCTGCAGACGTTTGATACCGACGAGCAGCTGATCGATATGGCAAACGATGTGGACTATGGTCTTGGCGGTGTTTGCTATGGCGAAGTTGCACACGCCACAGCAATTGCGGAGCGAGTCAACACGGGCTTCATTTGGATTAATTCGTTTGGCATCCGCGACTTGGCCGCGCCATTTGGCGGTTGTAAACGCTCGGGCATTGGGCGCGAGGGCGGTGATTGGAGCTTTGAGTTTTTTTGCGATGTCAAAGATGTCATCGTTCCTAAAAAACCATTCAAAGCAAGTTTTAGCCATCGCTAATAAGCTGAACACGATAAGGAAAAAACAATGGGAGAAACAAAAGGTTCGATTGTCGGGGCAGCGATTGTGTCGCATCATCCAGGCCTCATGCAGTGCGAAGAGTTTCGCGTGCTGCAAGGCAATGGCGCAGACTCGGATTTGATTGCAGGCTATTACCGTATTCGTAAAAAGTTAGACGCAGTCAAGCCAGATGTGCTGCTCATTTTTGACACGCACTGGTTCACCACAGGCTATCACTTGGTGGATGGTGGTGCGCATTACAGCGGCAAATATATTTCTGAAGAAATGCCTTGGTATCTATATGGCGTGCCCTATGACTATGCGGGCGAGCCACGTCTGGCAAGGCTTATCGAGGATGTGGCACGCGAGCGCGGTGTGCAAACACGCGGTGTGTACGACCCCGATTTGCAGCGGCATTACCCCACGATTAACTTGATCAATAAGCTGGGCAAGCCAAGCAGCACGGGTACTGGCATGAGTGAGCGTGTGGTCTCGGTGAGTAGTTGCCAAAATTGCCGCCCCGAGCATTATTTGCAATCTGGCGCGGTGATTGCCGAGGCGATTCAGCGCAGCGGTCTGCGCGTCGCACTGCTGGCTTCAGGAGCCCTCAGTCACAAGTTCAACGAAATAGATTGGAAGCCGAACAACCCGCGTATTTTTGATGAGAGCAATGTCTCGCGTCCAGAAAATGTGGCGAGCGATAAAGCGGCAATTGAGCTGTTGAAGCAAGGACGGCACGACGAGATTTTGCGGCGCTGGGATGGTGAATACCGCAAGATTTTTTGGGAAGCGTTTGGCGCACATTATTTGCAAATGGTGGGTGCCTTGGGCGGTGCAGCGTGCACGCTTCAAGGCGAGCAATTGTCGGCCTATGAAAACGCACGCGGCACAGGCAATGTGCATATCTGGTTTGGCGTTTAGCAAAAAAGGATAACGATGTCTAGCTACGAATTTCCCTTCAAAGAATTACCCGCCGTCTTGACGGGGCCGCGCGTAGAGCGTCGGCACGTGCTGATGGGGGGCACGCCCTTTTGGGGAACTGTGATTGAGCCTGCGGATAGCCATGCTCAAGCGCCTGCGGGTTGGCTTAAGCTGGACGATGGTCGCGTGGTTCATCCTGCGGATGTGGCGTATTTGCCGCCCGTGAGTCCTAGCAAAATCATTGCGATTCATATCTCGTTTAGCTCGCGCAGCATGGAGACGCGCAATCGCCCTAAGCCAACCGAAACGCCCACGTATTTCACTAAGCCACCTAGTGCGCTGAATGGTCACAACGGACAAATTTTGAAACCTGTCGATTGCAAATATTTGAACTACGAGAGCGAGTACGCGGTTGTCATTAGCAAGACTTGCCGCAACGTCACACCCGATGAGGCTTGGGACTATATCGCGGGTTTCTGTCCCGCACTGGATATGGGCTTGCAAGATTTTCGCGATACCGATCAAGGCTCAATGCTGCGTGTGAAAGGTGCGGATACGCTGCTTCCTATTGGCCCTGGCATGGTGCGCGGTGTCAATATTTTTGAGCAAACCTTGCGCACTTATCGCAATGGTTTGGTGGTGCAAGAAGCGCAGATTGGCCAGGAGAGTATTTGGGGGCCGCATTACGTGATTGCGGACATCGCAAGGCACATCACCTTGGTAGCGGGCGATGTGATTTTGATGGGTACGCCATGCCATTCGCGCTCGGTGGACGCGGGTGATTTGGTGGAGTGCGACATCACGAACATTGGCCGCTTAGCAGGGCGCGTGGTTGCTATTGATGCGCCGCGCGCTGCGGCGCTGGGCGTGGGGCACGCGCCAACCGACTCGCCAGAAGTGCGCCGCGTGGCTCTTGGGTTTGATGAGCGTGTCGAGGAACGATTCAAAGCGAATTATCAAGCTGCTGCAATGCAGAAAGGTGAATAACATGCTAGATAAAGCAACGATCTCTGCACTTGCGCAAGAGCTGGATATTGCGGAAAAAACCCGCACGCCTGTGCGGCATTTCTCGCAACGTTACCCCGAGATGACGATTAACGATGGCTACGCTATTCAAACGGAATGGGTCAATTTAAAAATGGCTCAAGGGCGCAAGGCGCTTGGGCACAAGATCGGCCTGACGTCTCGTGCCATGCAGCTTGCCGCACAAATTACAGAGCCTGATTTTGGTACTTTGCTCGATGATATGTTTTTTCTAGAGGGCTCAGACCTTCCGCTAGATCGCTTTATTGCGCCTAAGGTCGAAGTGGAGTTGGCGTTTATTTTGAAGAAGAAGCTAGAAGGTACCAACGTGAGCATTTTTGATGTGTTAAATGCCACGGATTACGTTGTCCCTGCTATTGAAATCATTGATGCACGTATCGAACGCGCTGACCGCGAAACGAAAGCGATGAGACGGGTCTTTGATACGATTTCCGACAACGCTGCAAATGCAGGTGTTATCACTGGTGGTAAGCCCGTGCGCCCAGACGACATAGATTTGCGCTGGTGTGCGGCGCTCTTGTATAGAAATGGCGTGATTGAAGAAACAGGGGTTGCCGCAGGTGTGCTCAATCATCCGGCAACGGGCGTGGCGTGGCTGGCCAATCGTCTGGGGGCTAAAGGTGTCGCGCTAGAAGCGGGCGAGGTCGTACTCGCGGGTTCGTTTACCCGGCCTGTGGATGTCGCACGCGGGGACGTGTTTCATGCTGACTACGGGCCGCTTGGCAATATTGCTTTTCGATTTGTTTAACAACTTACCTTGCCAACAGGTGCAAATTTTGTACGCGGCATCGTCCTATCCATTTTTTTAACAGGGTTGTATATGTATTTAAAAAACTGCTGGTACGTGGCTGCATGGGATCATGAAATCTTGGTGGATACCTTGTTGCAGCGCACCATTATTGGCGAGTCGCTAGTGATGTACCGCACGGCAGCAGGGCAGGTCGTGGCTATGGACAATCGATGCTGCCATCGTCATGCGCCGCTGCATTTGGGACGTAGGGAGGGTGATTGCGTGCGCTGCATGTACCACGGACTGAAATATGACGCAACGGGAAAATGCGTTGACATACCGGGTCAAGAGATGATTCCTGCCAAGCTCATGCAGCGGGTTTACCCAACTGTGCAGCGTAAGCGCTGGGTTTGGATATGGATGGGTAAGCCTGAATTGGCCGATGAATCTTTGATTCAAGATATGTTCTCGCTCACCAGTCCAGAGTGGCGCTGGATTCCGTCCTACCTGCACTACAACTGCAACTATTTGAACATCTGCGATAACTTGCTCGATTTTTCGCATTTGTCCTATGTCCATGAAAAAACCTTTGGCGGCTCTCCCAATATTGCTGAGGCGAAACCTGAGGTGAAACGCATAGAGCGTGGCGTAGCGGTTAGCCGAGACGTTAAAAACACCGTCCCTGCGCCCTATCACCAGCGGCTTGGACAGTTTTCGGGTAAGGTGAATCGCTGGTTTAGCTATGATTTTGTGGTGCCAGGTATCTTGCGTTTAGATGGAGGGGTTGTCTCCGTCGATAACGCCGAGGGCGACCACACGGGTGCATTGCGCTTTCACAGTTGCCAAGCCGTAACGCCTGAAACAGATCAAAGCACACATTATTTCTATATGCAGGCACACAACTTTCGGTTGGACGATGCCACCATTACTGAGTCAATCCACCAAAGCCAGCGAGCTGCATTTTTAGAGGACAAAACCATTTTGGAAGCACAGCAGCAGATGATTAATCAGTCGCCTGATGTCGCCATGCTGCCAATTGCTGCTGATTTGGGACTCTCTCAATACCGCCGTATTTTGCAAGCGCTAATCGAAGCTGAGGCTGTGCCGCCTAGCCCCTCGATGGCTTTAGTGGAATGACGCTTTCTTTTTTTTATTTCAACCTTAGGAGAAACTATGAAGATGCCCCGTTTTACTCTCTACCGACTGCTTGCTGCTGTGATGGTGAGCGCTGCGCCCTTACTCGCCACAGCGCAAAGCAGTGACTTTCCCAACAAGCCCATCACCATTGTTGTGCCATTCCCACCAGGTGGTGTGACCGATCAATTGGCAAGGGGAATCGGTCAAAAGATGGCTGAGAACATGAAGGTCACGGTGTTGGTGGAGAACAAGCCTGGTGGTGGAGCACAAATTGCCGCCAATAGCGTTAAGCAAGCCCCCGCAGACGGCTACACCTTGTTCATTGGGGATATTGGCGCATTTGCTTTAAATCCACTGCTCTATGCCAAGCTGAGTTACGACATGAGTAAGGACTTCACTGTGTTGGCAAGATTGGTGCAAGCCCCCGCCCTGTTGGTTGTACCCGCCAATAGCCCCTACAACACGATGGCTGAGTTAGTGAACGCGGCTAAAACTCGCCCGAATGGTTTGAATATCGCCTCGCAAAGCGCGGGATCGGGCGGTCATTTGTTTGCGGAGATGCTGCGCGCGCAAACCAGCGGTAAGTTTAATCATGTGCCTTACCGAGGGTCTGCGCCCGCTTTGACAGATTTGATTGGTGGGCAAGTCGATGTATTCTTTGACCCCATCCTCACCAGCGGGCCATTTGTCAAAGATGGCAAATTGAAAGCCTTAGCAATTGGTGCACAACAACGCGCGAGTCAATTTCCGCAAGTGCCCACACTGCAAGAGCTAGGCTTTGGCAACACGAATTTGATTGCATGGTTTGGTATGGCCGTCAAATCAGGTACGCCCACTCCTTTGGTCAATCGCTTGAGTGAAGAGGTCATTAAAGCGTTGCGTTCGCCAGAGGTCGCGCAAAAATTCACCAGTCAAGGATTAGACATTGCGCCATTGGCAGCGGCTCCATTTCGGCAATACTTGGATGCTGAAACTGTCCACTGGGGCAAGGTCATTCGAGACGCGGGCATAGCGTTGGAGTAATTTGTTAACTTTTCTACTCGCTTCATCAAGCGCTTGTTATATTTATGAAAATTTGCATTGTTGGCGCAGGCGCCATTGGTGGATTGATTGGCACAAAGCTGGCTGCGACAGGTTTGCATCAGATCAGTGCTTTGGCTCGCGGTGAAACCCTTGCCGCTTTGCAGCAGCATGGCTGGCGCTTGCAAACGGCTGCGGGTCTCGTACAAGCGCCGCTGTACAAGGCTTCCAGCCATGCCGTTGATTTGGGTGTGCAAGATTTGATTGTCATTGCCGTCAAGTCGCAGTCGATGGCGGAAGTTGCGCCAACGCTTGCGCCTTTGATGGACGAGCGCACGTTGATTCTTCCCGCCATGAATGGCGTGCCTTGGTGGTTTATGGCTGAGCCGCTTGGCAGCATCGACAGCGGTGGCGTGATTGGGCCGGCCTTGCCAAAACAGCAGGTGATTGGCTGCGTGGTTCACGCCAGCACGTCGTGCCCGAGGCCTGGTTTTGTCGAGCACAGGATGGGACAAGGTTTGATTGTGGGCGAGCCTTTGGGCGGTGAGTCGCAGCGCGTCGCGGTGATTGCGCAGGTGCTATCGGATGCGGGTTTTGATGTCACGCAGTCGGGCAACATTCGGCATGATATTTGGTACAAGCTGTGGGGCAATATGAGCACCAACCCGATTACCGCGATGACGGGCGCGACCGTTGATCGCGTCTTGGCCGACCCCTTGGTACGGCAATTTTGCACGGCGCTGATGGAGGAAGCAAAAGCCATTGGTGCGCACATTGGTTGCCGTATTGAACAAACGCCTGAAGACAGACACGCGACTACGGAAAAGTTGGGCGCATTTAAAACCTCGATGTTGCAAGACGTGGAAGCGGGGCGCAGTATGGAGCTCGATGCCATCGTCGGTGCTGTGCGAGAAATTGGACTGCGCGTCAATGTGCCAACGCCCAATATCGATGCGCTATTTGGCTTAACCCGTTTGTTTGGGCAAACAAAAAATCTTTATAAGAAGAAGTGAGAGGCCTCATGCCTGATGCGTTATTGCTATCGCTGAAAGCTGCTTATGCGGGGCGCTTGTTGACGGATGCGGCGGCTATGCAGCCTTATTTGCTCGATTGGCGCAAGCGCAAGCAGGGCGTGGCTTTGGCGGTTGCTGAGCCCGATTCTGCCGATGCTGTGGCAAGCGTGGTGCGCTGGTGCGCGGCCAACCAGGTTGTGGTTGTGCCGCAGGGCGGTAACACGGGTTTATCGGGCGGCGCAACGCCTGAGCCAGCGGAGTCGGCAGTGCGCCCAGCGCTGGTGTTGTCGCTCAAAAAAATGAACCGCATCCGCGAGATGGATGTTGTTAACAACACGATCACGGTTGATGCGGGGTGCATTTTGCAAAACATTCAAGAGGCCGCAAGCCAAGCGGGACGGCTCTTCCCACTGTCTTTGGCCTCGGAAGGCTCATGTACATTGGGCGGGAACTTATCAACCAACGCAGGCGGCGTGAATGTGCTGCGCTACGGCAACGCACGCGAACTGTGCCTTGGGCTAGAAGTGGTGACGGCGCAAGGCCAGGTTTGGCATGGGCTGCGTGGTTTGCGCAAAGACAACACGGGCTACGACCTGCGTGATGTGTTTATTGGCGCGGAGGGTACGCTTGGCATCATCACGGCGGCGGTTCTCAAGCTGTATCCGCTGCCCACCAGTCGGCAAGTGGCGTGGATGGCGGTTGCATCCCCAGACATCGCTTTGCAATTGCTGGGTCTGGCGCAGGCCAAGCTGGGTGCGGCTCTCACGGCATTTGAACTGGTAAGCGAGATGGCGCATGGCTTGGTGCTCCAGCACGTGCCAAGCGCCCGCAGACCGCTTGCAGATGTCTCGCCTTGGTATGTGCTGATGGAGGTGGTGGATTTCAAAGATGACGCATCGTGCAGCGCTGCCTTGCAAGCCATACTAGAAGGGGCTTTTGAGGCATCGCTCATCACGGATGCGGCTGTGTCCAGCAACGAGGCGCAGTACAAGGCGCTTTGGGCGCTGCGCGAAGATATCTCGGAGGCGCAAGCGGCTGAAGGCAAAAACATCAAGCACGACATTGCTGTTCCCGTGTCGCAAATCGCCAACTTTGTGCGCGAGACGGGTGCGCGGCTGGCAAGCGCTTTCCCAGCTGTGCGCATGGTCACGTTTGGGCACATGGGGGATGGCAATTTGCACTACAACGTATCGCCGCCGTTAGATCAGGCGCATGACGAGTTCCTCAAAAATCAAGGTGCGATCAACCTGATCGTGCATGACAGCGTCGCGCGTTTTAATGGCTCAGTGTCCGCCGAACATGGGCTTGGCACGCTACGCCGTGACGAGGCCGCGCGTTACAAATCAGCGGTTGAGATGAACTTGATGCGAGCCGTCAAGCAGGCGCTTGACCCGCAAGGCATCATGAATCCAAATAAGCTACTCGCCCAGGACTGAGCCGCGTTACAGCTTGCTCTGCCTCGCGCCGCTGAACTTGCCCAGCAGCTCTAGCAGCATGAGCTGCTCGCCAGCCGTGAGGTGGCTCATCAATTGCGCGTCGGAGACGAGCAGTTTTTGCAAGGCTTCATCGACTAACCGACTGCCCTTGGTGGTTAATTTCAAGTGCTGCGCTCGGCCATCGGCTTTGCTTTTGCTTCGGATGAGCAGCGCTCGACTAGACAGCTTATCAATCCAAGCCGTGATGCCTGGCGTGGTGACAGACAAAATTTTGGCAAGCCGCGTGGGCGATATATCGGGCGTTTCCCGCACAAGTTGCAGCAGCGTGAACTCGACAGGGCGCAAGTCAAATGGCTTACCCACTTCTGAGTGGAAAGCTTTGTTGGTTGCGATGGAGGCTTGGACTAATTGATAGCCAAGAACATCATCCATTGTGGCGCGGGTTGATTTTTGTGTTTTCATTTTCTCTGTGAATTATTTTCTATGGATGGGCGCATATTCTTATTAGGGAAACTACGGTAGCCCTATCCCATTTAATTCACTAAATTAACTACATTCGCTTTTTTAAGGTTGTCATGAGTTCAATTGCTCCCTCGCTCAATGAGATATCGGTCGTTGTAGATGGTGACATTGCCATTGTTCGCTTGATGCGTGGCAATAAGCGCAACGCGCTGTCCGATGGTTTGATGGCGGCGCTTGAACATACGTTTGAGCAATTGCCAAGTAGCGTGAAGGCGGCCGTGATTGATGGCGATGGCGAGCACTTTTGCGCGGGACTTGATTTGTCGGAAATTAAAGAGCGCGATGCGGTGCAGGGCGTGCACCACTCGCGTTCGTGGCATCGCATTTTGACGGGCATCGAGTTTGGCCGTATTCCCGTCATTGCGGCGCTGCATGGCGCGGTGGTGGGCGGTGGGCTGGAGTTGGCAACTAGCTGCCACATCCGCGTGATGGACGAGACAACATTTTTTGCCTTGCCCGAAGGCTCGCGCGGTATCTTTGTGGGTGGCGGTGGCTCTGTGCGTGTGCCCAAATTAATTGGCGCACACCGTATGCTGGATATGATGCTGACTGGTCGTGTCTACAAAGGTGCAGAGTGCGTGCAGCTTGGCTTTGCGCAGTATTTTGAATCCGCTGGCGCAGATAAAAAAGGCGCTTTGACTAAAGCCATTGAGCTTGCCAAGCGCATGGCTAAAAATGAACCGATGACCAATTACGCCTTGATGCACGGCTTGCCGCGTATTGCCGAGCAGCCTGCCGATCATGGTTTTTTTACGGAGTCATTGCTCGCATCGGTCGCACAATCTGCGCCCGAGGCCAAGGCGCGAATTAAGGCCTTTTTGGAGCATGGCAAAGACAAAGTGAGGGCGTAATGAGCAGCACAAGAAGTCCCGCATACCGTGATTTCACATTCGGCATTACCAAGGGCGAGCTCACGCGTGGCGCGGACGGCGTGCACTATCTGCGCTCCGTGCCGCTCGCCGCATACCCCGAGCGGATTACGGATCGCTTTATCCATCACGCCAAAGCACATCCCGCTAAAACCTTTATGGCGCAGCGCCTGAAAAATGCGGATGGCAGCAAGGGCGATTGGCGACATTTGACTTGGGGTGAGGCACTGCAAGGCGCACGGCGAATCGCGCAGGCGCTGCTGATGCGTGGTTTATCGGCAGAGCGCCCTGTTGCTATCTTGTCGGAAAACGATTTGGAGCACGCGCAACTGATTTTGGGTTGCATTTATGCAGGCGTGCCGTATTGCTCGGTCTCGCCAGCTTATTCCACGATCAGTCAAGATTTTGAAAAACTGCGTCATGTGCTGTCCACGCTCACGCCAGGGTTGGTGTTTGCGGCTGATCAAGCGCGTTATGGACCAGCGATTGCGGCGGCAGTGGCGCAGGATGTGGAGGTTGTCTACTCGCACCTCGTTCGTGCTGAGCTTGTCGAAGCACAGGCGGGGACTTCGACAAACTCTGTCCGAGCGGATATGTCCTTTGCCAAATTGCTTGCAACGCCCGCTACAGATGCGGTGGATGCTGCGATGCAAGCCACCAACGGTGACACGATTGTGAAGTTTTTGTTCACCAGTGGCTCGACCAAATTACCTAAAGCGGTTATCAACACGCAGCGTATGTGGTGCGCGAATCAAGAGCAAATGGTGGCATCCATGCCTGTGCTGAAAGAGGGCTGGCACACGCTGGTCGATTGGTTGCCATGGAATCACACGTTCTCTGGCAATCACAATTTTGGTCTCATCATGTACAACGGCGGAACGATCTATATTGATGAGGGCAAGCCCACGCCCGCCTTAATTGGCGAGACACTGCGCAACTTGCGCGAGATTTCCCCAACGATTTATCTCAACGTGCCAACGGGTTTTGAGTACATTGCTGAGGCGATGAAGCAAGACGATCAATTGCGCAGAACCTTGCTGAGTCGAGTGCAGATGTTTTTCTATGCAGGCGCGGCGCTGGCGCAGCCGATTTGGGATAGTTTGTTTGAAAGTCAAGAGCGCGAAATTGGTGAGCGCATTGTGATGACTACAGGTCTGGGCATGACTGAGTCATCGCCGTTTGCGCTTTTTGTGACGCATCAAGATGTGAAGGCGGGCTATTTGGGCTTGCCGACAGCGGGCCTCATGCTCAAGCTTGTGCCAAACAATGGCAAGGTCGAGGTGCGCTACAAGGGCGACAACATCACGCCTGGTTATTGGCGCAACCCCGAGGCAACCCAAGAGTCGTTTGATGAGGAAGGTTTTTTTTGCACAGGCGATGCTGTACAGTGGATTGACGAAAACAATATCCACCAAGGTTTGAAATTTGATGGCCGAATCGCGGAAGATTTCAAACTTGCCACGGGCACATTTGTGAGCGTGGGACCACTCAGAGCCAAAATCATTGCGGCAGGTGCGCCCTATGTGCAAGACGTGGTGCTGACGGGGCTAAACATGAAGGAGGTCGGTGCCATGATCTTTCCATTGCCTGCGGCAAGGGCGCTGGATCAATCGACTCGGTTAGCGCATTTTCAAAAAATGATGAATGAATTGGCTAAAACGGCAACAGGCAGCGCCAGCCGAATCGCCCGAATGATTGTGCTGGATGAGCCGCCCTCGATTGACAAGGGCGAGGTGACGGACAAGGGCTCAATCAACCAAAGAGCAGTGTTAACCCATAGAGCTAAGCTAGTGGAAGCGTTGCACAATGATGCAGTAGAGGGCATCATTAAGCCCGAATAATTTTATTTTTTTTAACGAAGGAGCAATCGATGACAACATCTTCACTTTTCAATCGCCGCCATGTGCTGCAAACGGGTTCTGCGCTTGCTGCCGCGTCGCTGCTGCAGCCCTTTTCTGCCTTGGCACAAAGCGCCATGCCTTTTGAGCAGATCAAAATTATTAATGGCTATACAGCGGGCGGCACGGCCGATGCTACAAGCCGCCGCGTGGGCGATAAGCTTGCTGGAACTGCCTATACAAAAAATGGCGGCGTGGTAGAAAATAAAACAGGAGCTTCTGGACGCATTGCCGTTGAAGCGGTTAAAAATGCCGCGCCAGACGGCACGACCTTGTTGCTCACGCCTTACTCCATGATGTGTCTTTATCCGCACATTTATGCGAAGCTCTCATACGACCCTGTCAAAGATTTTGTGCCCGTGGTGATTGCGTCTGCGCTGACGCATGGTTTGGCGGTCGGACCCATGGTGCCTGCTAGTGTAAAAACAGTCAAAGACTATTTGGTTTGGGCCAAAGCCAATCCCAAAGATGCCAGTTATGGCTCGCCCGCAGCAGGTTCTACGCCGCACTTTTTGGGCGCACTTTTGAGCTTGAATACGGGAATAGAGCTTAAGCACATTCCTTATCGCGGGTCTGTGCCTGGAATCGCCGACTTGGTTGGCGGACAGTTGGCCTCAATGGTGACTCCGCATGGAGACTTTTTAGCCAACCACAAAGCGGGCAAGATTCGCATCTTGGCAACTTCGGGACGGACTCGCTCGCCCTTTGTGCCAGAAGTGCCTACTTTTATTGAGTCGGGCTTCCCTGATCTGGTGGTTGACGAATGGTTTGGTTTTTATGCGCCCGCAAAAACACCAGCGAATGTGGTTGCGGTAGCCAATGCAGCGATTAATCAAGCACTGAAAGAGAAGTCGGTTATCGACAGCTTGGCGGTGCAAGGCTTGCTGCCAGTTGGCGGCACATCTGAGGAGATGGGGCGTCAGCAAAAAATCTTAACGGATGCGTGGGCACCGCTGATCAAGCGTATTGGTTTCACAGCTGAGTCATGATTGAGTAAACAGTCGCTTTTTATAAAAAGCACCCCATGCTGCTTGTTGACGCATGGGGTGTTTTTTTGTGTCTTCTACAATGCAGGCATGAGTATTCTTTGCGACACCCAAATTAACGCCCTTGCTGCCAAAGGCATGATCGAACCGTATAGCCCCCAGCAGGTGAAACAAGTGGATGGCAACCGTGTCATTAGTTACGGCACATCCAGCTATGGCTACGACATTCGCTGTGCGCGTGAGTTCAAAATTTTTACCAATATCAACTCCACCATTGTTGATCCTAAAAACTTTGACGAAAAAAGTTTTGTTGATTTTGAAGGTGATGTGTGCATCATCCCGCCTAACAGCTTTGCGCTGGCGCGAACGATGGAGTACTTCCGCATTCCGCGCCATTTGCTCACCGTATGCCTTGGCAAAAGCACTTACGCGCGCTGCGGCATTATTGTGAACGTCACGCCGTTTGAACCCGAGTGGGAGGGTTATGTGACGCTAGAGTTTTCAAATACGACACCGCTACCAGCCAAAATTTATGCAGGCGAAGGCTGCGCACAAGTGCTGTTTTTTGAAGCCAGCAAAGTGTGCGAGACCTCGTATAAAGATCGCGGTGGCAAATACCAAGGTCAGGTTGGCGTGACGCTGCCAAGGACGTAATTTAATATTTAATCAAGGGCGCACATCTGCAATGGGAGGAACAAATTGCGCATCAAACAACGAGTCCGCTGGTTTAGCACAGGACTACAAAGTGGCAGTATCCAGCACTGTGACACTTTTAATATGCGGAATATTTAACCGCAACCTTAGATTCCCGCCTTCGTGGGAATGACGGATTAATTAACTTTTTTAATGTCACTTTCTTTTTCAGAACTCAACCTTGCACCTAGTTTGATGCAAGCCGTAGCCGAGATGGGCTACGAGACCATGACCCCGATTCAAGCGCAGGCGATCCCTGTGGTGATTGCGGGCGGCGACGTGATGGGTGCAGCCCAAACGGGCACGGGCAAAACAGCGGCGTTTACGCTGCCGTTACTCCAGCGAATGCTCAAGCACGAAAGCGCTTCGACCTCGCCTGCGCGTCATCCTGTGCGTGCGCTTGTGCTGCTGCCAACCCGCGAGCTAGCCGATCAAGTCGCGGGACAAGTGAAGGCTTACGCCAAGTACACGCAACTGCGATCTGCCGTTGTGTTTGGTGGCATGGACATGAAGCCGCAAACGCTTGAGTTGAAAAAAGGCGTAGAAGTGTTGGTGGCAACGCCAGGTCGATTACTTGATCACATCGAAGCCAAAAACGTCTCGCTTGCCCAAGTTGAATACGTCGTGCTAGACGAAGCTGACCGTATGCTTGACATTGGCTTTTTACCCGACCTAGAGCGCATCCTTGGCTTTTTGCCTAAGTCCCGCACGACGCTTTTGTTTTCCGCCACTTTCTCGCCTGAGATCAAACGCTTGTCTGCCAGTTACCTGCAAAACCCCGTCACCATTGAGGTGGCGCGTCCCAACGAGACCGCATCGACGATTGAGCAAAGTTTTTACAGCGTCAAAGACGACGACAAGCGCCGCGCTTTGATTCAACTGCTGCGCGAGAAGGACATCAAGCAATCGTTTGTTTTTGTCAACAGCAAATTGGGCTGCGCTCGCTTAGCACGTAGCCTTGAGCAAGCGGGATTTAAAGCGACGGCGCTGCACGGCGACAAGTCGCAAGACGAGCGCTTGAAGGCGCTGGATGCCTTCAAAAAAGGCGAGGTGGATTTATTGGTTGCGACGGATGTCGCGGCGCGTGGACTCGACATTAAAGACGTGCCTTGCGTGTTTAACTACGACATTCCGTTTAACGCCGAAGACTACATTCATCGCATTGGGCGCACAGGGCGTGCCGGTGCGAGCGGTATTGCGGTGAGCTTTGTGGGCGGCAATAACGATATGCGTTTGATGAGTGATATCGAGAAACTGACCAAGCAAAAAATTGATTTGTTGCCCATTGAGTTTCCCGAATACCAACCTGACATTCGCAAACAAGGTCGTTTTAATTCAGGTGATCGCGTTTGGAGTGACGAAGAGCGCCGAGGTCACCGCGCCGCGCGGGATGATCGCACGGGCTACGCGCCCAAAATCTATACGCGCCCCGTGCCGCAAAAACCACTCGATCCGTTTTTTACGCAGCCGTATCAAGAGCCTAGTATTGAGCTGCAGGACAAGCCAGTTGTGACCTCGCAGCGATCTGCGCTCTCAGCAAATATCAAATCCAAAAAGAAAGTCGCCGCACTTTTTGCGTAATCGGCGACGACTTACGATTTGTTTTTAAGGCTGCTGAGTCGTCGCGCAACTTCTTGGCGAATTTTTTTCAGCATCGCTGCATCTGGATCTTGCCAAGCGGCATCTGCTGCGCGAGCCATGTAAGCCACGGCTTTTGAAAAATCCTCTAACGACAAATCAGCTCTTCCGCCCTGAGCAGGCATACCTCGTACGCCCACCCAAGCATGCGCAGTGAGTATGTTCTGTCCTTCTGCGATGAGGGGTTTCCATGTTTTTTTATCGCCAAATTTCGGCGCATTAGCAGCGCCAGTCGCATGGCAGGCGATACAGGTTTGTTTGTATATTTGTTCGCCCGTTTGCATTGGAGTAGAAACTTGCGCTTGTGCTGCATGAGCGATGGCATAAATAGTGCATATGCAAAGCGCACGTATGCAGCGTTGGAAGCGGAATTGAGCCATGTCGTTTAATCCGTGTCTAAATGGTTGAAGTGGTTGAAATGGTTGTTGAATGCTGGGTATTTTATTGTCTGAAATGTGAGTGGGCTCAGTGGAGTTCCAACGTGGGCGTGGGCTGCACGTTTGGTGCAATGGAAGACAAGCACATCATTGTTTCAGCCGTTGTAGTGTTGGTATCCATGTGGTTATCTTACGCAAGGGATGTATTGTGATTTTTCAATTCATTCTGCGTCCAATGCAGGGAGCACCGTAGGCTGCGCTTTAAAATCTTTTGATATGGATAACCATACAATGTCACTACATACTTTTAACGATACCTATTATGACTGTAGCAACTGCCAGCCGTCCTTCGATGTACCAATTCCGAATTGACGAGAAAGAAAAATCCGAGACCTTCGCCATTCTCGAAAACCTGGGGATGAAGCCATCGCAAGCCGTGCGTTTATTTTTTCGTCAAATCCGTCAGACGAAGTCGATACCCTTCCCTATCGAGCACATCCCGAACGAAAAAACCGCCAAGGCGCTATTGCTTCCTGATAGCGAAAAGGGTTACCAGCGTTTTGATAACGTAGAGGCTTTATTTGCTGACCTCAACGATAAATGATGGTCTGGGCATATTGCAACTGGAAGCCACGGGTACACACGCCGACCTGTTTTAGCCGTCCCGCAAACTGAACCTGTCCCTGTCCCTGTGCGTAGGCGTGCTCGGGCACTGGCGGCATAGCCGTCTTGGTGGCTGGCTTAAGCTTACGCTGCCTCAATCATCCACTTCACGCGCTTGTTACCTTGCCACTCGTCGGCTTCTAGTCGGTAAGCCAATGTGGCTGTGGCTTGCAGCGGTTCGACCCGATTAAACCAAATAGCATCAATAGCGATGCCTTGGTGCTTGAGTTTGAGTGATAAGTGTTTCTCGCCCACGATGCGTTGACTCACCACCTCCACCGTATCGCAAAAAACAGGCGCGGCAAAACCTTGTCCCCACACCTCGCGGTTTAAGCTCTCTGCCACATCGAATCGGCATTCGGAGGCGGGTAGCGTGCCATCGGTGAGCAAGCGTTGTTGCAAGGTCTCGCGATCTAACCACTCAAGCGCAACTTGTTGAAAGGCGGCATCAAATAGCGCGAAGCTGCCCTCGTCAATCGTGCAGCCCGCCGCCATGGCGTGTCCACCAAAGCGCAGCAACAAATCAGGATGCCGCTTGGCAATCAAATCAAGCGCATCACGCAGATGGAAGCCTGTGATGGAGCGCCCCGAGCCTTTGAGCGTCGTGCCACTAGGCGCAAAAACAAAGGTTGGGCGATGCCATTGATCTTTGATGCGCGACGCCACGATGCCAATCACGCCTTCATGAAAGGTGGGATCAAACACGCTGATCGCACTGGGTTTGACATTGGCTGACTCTTCGGATGCATCTAATAAATTGCTAGCAATCTCTAGCGCCTGATCGCGCATTCCGCCTTCAATCTGTTTGCGTTCACGGTTGATGTCGTCTAAGTGTTTTGCTAACTCGTCAGCCCTTGCCGCGTCGTCGGTGGTGAGGCATTCGATGCCAAGACGCATATCCGATAAGCGCCCCGCCGCATTGATGCGCGGCGCAAGTGCAAAGCCAAAATCTGCTGTTGTTGCGGCAAAAGATTTTCGGCCCGCTACAGCAAAGAGCGCCGCCATGCCAACAGGTAAGTTGCCCGATCTGATGCGCCGCAAGCCTTGCGAGACAAGGCGGCGGTTGTTGGCATCTAACTTGACCACATCAGCGACTGTGCCCAGCGCAACCAGCGGCAAGAGCACGTCTAGCTTGGGCTCGCTTGCGGTTTGCCAGGTTGCGCGTGCTCTAAGCTCCGCTCGCGTGGCAAGCAAGACATAAAACATCACGCCCACACCCGCCATCGCTTTGCTGGCAAATGTGCAGCCGTGTTGATTGGGGTTGACGATGGCATCGGCTGCGGGCACATCCGCTACTGGCAAATGGTGATCGGTCACGATGACAGTGAGTCCCAGTTCTTTGGCGCGAGCCACGCCGGTGCTGCTGGCAATGCCGTTGTCCACGGTCATGAGAACCTCTGCGCCCGTTGCTGCGACGCGCTCAGAGATAGTCGGCGTAAGACCATAGCCATCGAGCGCACGATTGGGCACGAGGTAGTCCACGTGCTGTGCGCCCAGTAACCGCAAGCCTCGCAGCGCAACGGCACAGGCGGTTGCGCCATCGCAGTCGTAGTCCGCCACGATGCAGATGCGCGATTGTTGGCGCACTGCATCCGCGAGCAATTGCGCGGCGCTGGTGATGCCCAGTAAGCCGCTTGGCGGCAACAGTTTGGCAAGCGAATCGTCTAGCTCATCCCGCGAAGCCACGCCCCGTGCGGCGTACAGCCGTGCCAAGAGCGACGGTATGCCCGATTGCTCCAGCGCCCATTGGCTGCGCGGGGGCACATCGCGCGTACTGATTTTGATGGCGTTGAGGCGGGAACTCATAGCGCTTGAAGTACCGATTGAATGCTTGGCGCAGGTTTGAATAAACGCTTCATTTTGCGGCTCAAGCTGCGCGAAGTAGCTGCGTGGTACGTGTGCGCATGGCGCTCACCGCAAAGCGTGATGCTGCTGACATCTTGGAGAGCCTTGCTGTCTATGGCTTGCCAAGACGCGACCCATGATTGCCAATCGCTGCGAAGTGCGGCTTGGCGCAAGTGCATGAGTGGTAGCGGCGTCGCTTCCTCTAGCGCATTGAGTTCATAGCTCAGCCAAAAAGAATTGACGGTTGGCAAACCCCTTGCTTCTCGCGCTTCATTGAGTGGATGTGTGTAGAGCAGCATTTGGATTTCGTTTTGCAGGCGACGAATGGATCGACTGGCTTCTGTTTGCGGTTGCCACACATCTACATTTCTGCCAATGACGCGATCCAGCGATGCGAGCCGAAGTCCTTCTAATGCAAGGCTTTGCGCGTACCAACGCAGCGGCGCAGCGTACCTCAGCACCATGCCATCGTCCAAAAAGTAAGGACGAACGGCTTCAAAAAAAGCCTGCGATTCTTCGCTGCTTAATTGCAAATCGTCTGGGTTGTCCATGCGAATGTGATCGACGCCAACGCGCCAATGGCAAGGCGTGATGAGGACATGATTGCTCGTACCCAAGAGCCGCTCATGCGGTAGCAGCGCATCAAACTCATCGCCGTGATCTGCGCGCACACATTCGGCATTTTTTAAAAATTGACCGAGGTTTGGCAGCGCCACGGTTGTGAGTGCCGCTTGGCAGCCTTCGGACAAGCTGGACGCAAAGGGAATGATGAGGTGAGGTGAGTTTTGATCTGCATAAGCCATGCCACAATTGTCTCTTATGAAAATTTTTAACAAAACGGTTGACATTCCCTACGAGTGGTTGCTCGGTTGGCGCTACACCCGTGCGGGGCGTAGCACGCGGCGCAATGGTTTTATCTCTTTCATCTCGGGTGTGTCGATGCTGGGGATTGGGCTGGGCGTGGCGGCGCTCATCATCGTGCTGTCGGTGATGAATGGGTTTCAAAAAGAAGTGCGTGATCGTATGCTGGGCGTGGTCTCGCACATTGAGGTGATGGCAGGCGATGGCGGTGCGCTGCGTGATGTGCCGCGTGCGGTAGCTGCGATCAAACAAAACCCTGCTGTGCTGGGCGCTGCGCCTTTCATCACGGCGCAAGCCTTGCTGGCGCGGGGCGAGGAAATGAAGGGCGTGCTGATACGCGGCATTGAGCCTGATTGGGAGTCAGCGGTGAGCGATGTGGTGAATCCGCAGACGCGGCAGGTATTTCAACATTTGGTTGCGGGCGAATTTGGCATCGTGCTAGGGCGCGACTTGGCAAAAAACTTGGGTGTGATGACGGGTGACTCGGTGACTTTGATTGCGCCAAGCGGTCAGGTGACACCCGCTGGCATCACGCCGCGTCTCAAGCAAATGCGGGTGATTGGCACGTTTAACTCAGGGCATTACGAGTACGACTCTAGCCTGGCCATGATGCACGTGTCCGACGCTGCCAAGGTATTTAGATTGGAGGGCGCAACAGGTGTGCGCGTCAAGCTGCGTGACTTACATGATGCGCCAGCGGTAGCAGATCAACTGGCGCAAAGTTTTGCAAGCCGCGCGTCGCAAACTGCGCTGGGTGATTTGTACGTGCGCGATTGGACACAGCAAAACCGCACATGGTTTGCAGCGGTGCAGGTTGAAAAAACCATGATGTTTATCATTCTCACGCTCATTGTGGCGGTAGCAGCTTTTAACTTGGTGAGCACGCTGGTGATGACCGTGACCGACAAGCGTGCCGACATTGCGATTTTGCGCACGCTGGGCGCAACGCCGCGCTCCATCATGGGCATTTTTGTGGTGCAAGGTGCGGCGGTCGGTGTGGTGGGAACCCTTGTGGGGCTTGGTCTGGGTTTGCTAGTTGCCTACAACATCGACATCATCGTGCCTGCGATTGAGGCGCTGTTTCACACCAGCTTTTTGCCGCGCGATGTGTATTTGATTAGCCGTATGCCCAGTGAACCGCAAAGCGGCGACATCATCCCGATTACGGTGATTGCGCTTGTACTGGCTTTTGCCGCAACGCTTTATCCCAGCTGGCGTGCCAGCCGCGTTAATCCTGCCGAGGCGCTGCGTTATGAGTAACTTCTCTAGAACCGATCACACTGAGCGTGTCGAGGTGCGATGCGAGGCTTCGACAGGCTCAGTCCGAACGGATGCTTGCGTCATTCTTCAAGCCAAACATCTCAGCAAGCGTTTTAACGACGGCGTGCTGGATGTAACCGTGCTGCAAAACTTGAATCTGGAAGTGACCGAGGGCGAGACGCTGGCCATCGTTGGCGCGTCGGGTTCGGGCAAGAGTACGCTGCTCCATTTGCTGGGCGGTTTGGATGCGCCAACGGACGGCAGCGCATGGCTCATGGGGCGTGATTGGACGGCGATGAACCCATCCGAACAAGGCGTGTGGCGCAATCAACACCTTGGATTCGTCTATCAATTCCATCATTTGTTGCCCGAGTTTTCGGCGCTCGACAACGTGGCCATGCCGCTCTTGATTCGGCGTATGAAGCGCGCTGAAGCCAGAGCGCAAGCCGCGCAAATTCTAAAAGACGTGGGGCTGGCAAGCCGCATGGCGCATCGTCCCGCCGAGCTATCGGGCGGGGAGCGCCAGCGGGTGGCGATTGCGCGGAGCTTGGTCTGCAAACCCGCATGTGTATTGGCCGACGAGCCCACGGGCAATTTAGATAGACGCACCGCCGATGGTATTTTTGAGATGATGCTAGGTCTTGCCAAAGCACAAGGCACGGCCTTTGTGCTTGTCACGCACGATGAGGCCTTGGCGGCAAGGTGCAATAGGCAGTTTGGACTTAGCATAGGAAAATCATGAACACAACGCAAATGGTTTTAAGTTTGGTCTTGGCCTTCATGGTCTTTTCGGTGGCGCTGGAATTACATATAGATGATTTCAAGCGTGTGGCGCAGACACCAAAGAGTGTGATTGCAGGACTTATTCCTCAATTTATTTTGCTGCCTGTGGGCACATGGCTGGCAACGCTGTGGCTAGATTTACCGCCCAACATTGAGGCGGCAATGATTTTGGTTGCCAGTTGTCCAGGCGGGAGTTTGTCCAACTTCGTGACGCATTTTGGACGCGGCAATACGGCACTTTCGGTCAGCATTTCGGCAGTGGCGAGCATTTTGGCCTTGGTGCTAACACCTTTTCATTTTTCTTGGATGATTGCCACCAATCCTGCCACCAGCGGTTGGCTCAAAACCTTGTCAATTGATGGCTCAGGCATTTGGCTCTCGCTGCTCTTTTTGCTGGCAATTCCTATGGCGCTTGGCCTGTTGTTTTCGCATCGCTTGCCAGTGCTCACGCAAAAAATTAAAAAACCGCTGGGCAATCTGTCGCTGCTAGCGTTGTTTGCACTGATTATTCTGGGCTTGCTGCGCGAGCGTCAGCAGCTCACGCTGGCACTACTCCCTACGCTGGGGCTGGTGATTGCGCATAACGCATTTGGCTTGTTGACAGGTTGGCTGACATCGAAGGCGATGCGTGTCCCAGAAGTCGATAAACGCGCCATCGTGATTGAAGGTGGAATGCAAAATTCGGGGCTGGCGCTTGGCATTATTGCGGTGCAATTTAATAGCGATTTGGGCATGGTTGTGATCGCTAGTTTGTGGGGTATTTGGCACATCGTCAGTGGCTTGTCATGCGCGTTTTATTGGCGACACGTGGACGGTGTAGCAAACAAAATTTAGGAGCACTTTTATGCTTGATTTCATTATTCAGGGCGGACTGGTGGTTGACGGAACAGGCGGCGAGCCTTATGCGGCGGACGTTGGCATCAAGGACGGCTTGGTTGCTGCGATTGGCGACATTGCTGACGCAGCCAAAGAAGTGATAGATGCCAAAGGCGCATGGGTGATGCCAGGCTTTATTGATCTGCATACGCATTACGACGGGCAAGCAACGTGGGACGATGCGTTTGTACCCAGCATTTATCACGGTGTGACGACCTTGGTCATGGGCAACTGCGGCGTGGGTTTTGCCCCTGTGAAGCGCGGGGAAGAGCAGCGCTTAATTGAGCTCATGGAAGGCGTGGAGGACATTCCCGGCGCGGCGCTGGCGGAAGGCGTGAAGTGGGATTGGCAAAGCTTTCCTGAGTACATGGCGGCGTTAGAGAAAACTCCGCGCAGTTTGGATTATTTGGTACAAGTACCGCACGATCCGCTCCGAATGTTTGTCATGGGCGAGCGTGCCAAAGCAGGGGCAGAAGCAAGCGTGGCCGACCTCGATGCGATGTGCGCCTTGCTGGACGAGGCTTTGCGAGCAGGGGCGGCGGGATTTTCGACGGGTCGCAGCGACAACCACCGCACCAGCCGAGGACAAGCGACACCTGCGTCGGAGAGCAGCCACGCCGAGCTCACGGCGCTGGCTGGCACGCTCAAGCCTTATGCACACGGCGTGATTCAAGTGGTGAACGACTTTGATGTGTTGCGCGCAGACGATAACTTGGATGCCGAATTTGATTTGATTGAAGCGATGGCAGCGGCATCCAACAAGCGGCTGTCGATGACGTGGTTGCAGCGCGACCCAGGCGCGACTCAGCATGAGCGCGTGCAGGCGCGAACGCTGGCAGCGCGTGCCAAAGGCTTGCCGCTTTATTTGCAAACAGCGTCGCGCGGCATTGGTGTGATTACAGGACTTGATGCGTCATTTCATCTTTTTATGGGCTGCCCTGCGTATCAAGAGATAGCCGCCAAGCCTTTACCAGAGCGGGCTTTGGCGATGCGTGCCCCCAAGGTCAAGCAGCGCGTGCTCTTAGAGCCTGCCTTGCCGCTGGCGACGGATGGTAATGCCGTGCCGCCCTTGGTCGATATTTTGCGCGCGCAAATCGAGCGCATCAGTGCGCGTATGTTTCCGCTGGTGATGGATGGCAAGGTGAATTACGAACCGCACGTCAAGGATAGTTTTTATGCGCGAGCCAAAGCGCGTGGCACGACGGCAATGGAAGTCATTTATGACTACCTAGCCGAGGGCGATGGCAACAACCTCATTTATTTCCCGATTTTTAATTACAACGAGGGGAACTTAAATACGGTGCATCAGATGCTGACGTATCCGCACGCATTGTTTGGGCTATCGGATGCGGGCGCACATGTGGGCACGGTGTGCGATGCGAGCTTCTCTACCTTCATGCTCACGCACTGGGTGCAAGGTTTGCAAAAGGCTGGCGACCCACGCCAAATGGCGCTTCCCGCTGTGGTGCAAGCACTCACGCAAAAGCAGGCGCAGTATGTGGGGTTGAAAGATCGCGGCACGTTGCAAATTGGCATGCGTGCTGACATCAACGTGATTGATCCCAACAAACTGGCGCTTGGCATTCCAGAACTCGTGCGCGACTTGCCCGCAGGCGGTAGGCGCTTTGTACAAAAAGCCAGTGGTTATATAGGAACGTGGGTGGCGGGGCAGTGCGTCATTCGAGCCGGTGAGTTAACCAGCAACAAGCCTGGCAAGCTGGTGCGGATGAAGGGCTAACCCTCGTGTGGATTGACAGTCACTGCCACCTTGATGCACCAGAGTTTGATGCTGATCGCGCTGCGGTGCGTGCGCTGGCGCGGCAAGCGGGTGTTGGCTTGTGCGTGATTCCTGCTGTGGCACGGTCAAATTTTGCGGCGGTGAGAGAGCTGGCGCAGCAACACGGCGATGCTTACGCGCTTGGGATTCATCCTTTGTATGTTCCGCAAGCAAACGAAGAGGATTTAGATTTTTTAGCGTCTGAACTCGCGCAGCATCAAAACGATCCGCACCTCGTGGCGGTGGGTGAAATTGGGCTCGATTATTTTGTGCCCGAACTGTGTACGCCTGCCATGCGGGAGCGGCAATGGCATTTTTATACCGTTCAGTTGGCGCTTGCCAAGCGCTTTGATTTGCCTGTGATTGTGCACCTGCGGCGTAGCGCCGATATGCTCTTGAAAGGCTTGCGGGATAAGGCTTGGACGAAGACATTGGGCGGTATTGTCCATGCTTTTAATGGCAGCTTGCAGCAAGCGCAAAGCTGCATCGATTTGGGATTCAAACTGGGGTTTGGCGGCACACTGACGTATGAGCGCTCGCAGCAGATTCGCCGCTTGGCGCGTGAGTTGCCGCTTGAATCGCTGGTGCTAGAGACCGATGCGCCTGATATTGCGCCGCAGTGGCTTTATGTGACTGCGGCTGAACGGGCGCAGGGTAGGGTGATGCAAAAAAATACGCCTACCGAGTTGCCCAAAATCGGCGCTACGTTAGCAAAGCTACGCGCGATAGACGTGATGGAATTGCAAACTCAAACCACGCACAACATCCAAAGCCTATTCAAGCGCTTTCAATTTGCGCAGAAAGCACAAAAGGACTTTGCAAAATAATGAATGCCTCATAGTTATGAGGCGTACCTCGTACTGACCATGAAGAACTTTCCCGATGTCACCCTGAGTGAATATGGCGGCGTGCGGTGCCTGCATCTTGACTCGCCTTGGATTCAGGGCACGATGACGATTAAGCAGCCCTTTGCTATTGAGCTTGATTACGTGCGGCGCATGATGGCGTGGCTGCTCTTTGTGTCCAGCGCGTCGGTCAAAGATCGTCAAGCGCTACAGTTGGGTTTGGGCGCATCGGCCATCACTAAATGCTGCTACAAGGTTTTGGGTATGAAGACGGCGGCAATAGAGATTAATCCTCAAGTGATCACTATCTGCCGCGAGTGGTTTAAGTTGCCACCTGACAATCACCGCTTAGAGGTTGTGCTCGCGGATGCTGCCAAAGAGATCAAACACGCGCGTTGGCTAGGTGCGGTAGACGCATTGGCGGTGGATTTGTACGATCAAGAAGCCGCCGCACCTGTGATGGACACACAGGCGTTTTATCAAGATTGCCGTGCGTTATTGACAGACGATGGCATCATGACGGTGAACCTGTTTGGTCGCCATAACAGTTTTGCCTCCAGCTTGGACAAAATGAAACAAGCTTTTGGCGCGGATTGTCTCTGGGCTTTTCAGCCGACACGTGAGGGTAATACGGTGGTGATGGCGTTTCGCAGCAAGCCCGAGGTGGCGCCAGACTTATTGGCGCAACGCGCGGATGCGATTGAGTCGCGCTGGGAGTTGCCTGCAAAAAAATGGCTTAAACTGCTCAAGCCCGTAGCTTAATTTATGAATATCTGGAGTAACAACATGACGAAAATGAAGACCTTCCCTCAACTTGTGGTGCTGGCTACCGCCTTGGTGTCGCACAGCTTGTTTGCGCAAAATTACCCTAATAAACCCATTAGCCTTGTTGTGCCGTTTGCACCAGGCGGAACAACAGACATTGTGGGGCGCGTGATTGCCGATCCGCTGGGCAAAATTTTGGGGCAAAGCGTGCTTGTGCTGAATAAAGTTGGCGGCGGCGGTGTGGTCGGCGCGGCAGAGACGGCGCGTGCTGTGCCCGATGGCTACAACCTCGGTTTTGCAACGGTTTCAACCACAGCAGCGAATCCCGCTATTAACCCTAAAACGCCCTATAACCCGCTAACCGACTTCACGCCAATCATCAACATTGCCGCAACGCCGAACGTGATTGCCGTGCATCCTAGCTTTTGCAACGATCTACCCAAAGGCACGCCTTGCGACTACAACGGATTTGTTGCGCAACTCAAAAAAAATCCTGGCAAGTATTCTTATTCCACCTCGGGTGTTGGCGGCATTGGGCACTTGCAAACTGAGCTATACAAAAGCATGGCGGGCGTATTTATTACGCATATTCCCTATTCGGGCGCAGGGCCTGCGCTACGCGATACGGTGGGCGGTCAAGTGGCAATTATTTTTGATAACTTGCCGTCTGCCCTGCCGTTTATCAAAGAAGGGAAGCTCGTAGCGATCGTGGTTGCTGCCCCCGGCAGGTTGACGGTATTACCAAACACGCCAACTTTTAAGGAGGTTGGTTTAGAGCCCGTGAACCGCATGGCTTATTACGGCATTTATGGTCCTAAAAATTTGCCGAAAGAAGTGGTTGACAAAATTAATGCGGGCGTGAAAAAAGCGGTAGAAGATCCCATCATCAAAAAGAAAATTGAAGATACGGGTGCGTTAATTGTTGCCAATAATCCAGATCAATTTGCGGCGCAAATCAAGGCTGAGTTTGAGGTCTACAAAAAAGTGGTGCAAACCGCCAAGCTCACTTTAGATTGATGCTAGATTGATCCAACAAGGATGTCGCAATCACTCATTGATGCCTTTATTGATGCGCTGTGGTTGGAAGAGGGTTTAGCCAAAAATTCGTTAGAAGCCTATCGGCGCGATCTAACGCTTTTTGCCGCTTGGCTTTCCCCGCAAGGGCGTGGCTTAAACCAAGCGGTGCAAGCTGACATCGATGGTTACTTTGCAGCCAAACACGCGGCAACCAAAAGCAGTACTGCCAACCGCCGACAAGCTACGTTTAAACGATTTTTTCGCTGGGCGGTGCGTGAGCGCCACATGGCGCAAGACCCGACGCTTTGGCTCGTCAGTGCCAAAGTCGTGCAGCGATCAATCAAAACGCTGACCGAAGCACAAGTCGAAGCGCTGCTGAGTGCGCCCAATATCGAGACACCGCTGGGTCTGCGCGACCGCGCGATGCTGGAGCTTCTCTACGCCTGTGGCTTGCGCGTCAGTGAACTGGTGGGTCTCAAAACCTTTTATGTCAGCATGAATGACAACGCGCTACGCGTGACAGGCAAAGGCAGCAAGGAGCGCGTTGTGCCGTTTGGGCAAGTGGCGGCGCAGTGGATTGATCGCTACCTCAAAGCAGCACGTGCTGAGATTTTGAGTGGACAACTCACCGATGATTTGTTTGTCACCACGCGCGGTGGTAGCATGACGCGCGAAGGCTTTTGGCACATCATTAAAAAGTATGCGGCGCAGGCGGATATCACCGCGCCACTGTCGCCGCATACCTTGCGCCATGCGTTCGCCACTCACTTACTCAATCACGGCGCGGATTTAAGGGCGGTGCAACTGCTGCTAGGTCACGCCGATATCACGACCACGACGATTTATACCCATGTGGCAAGAGAGCGTTTGAAAGCCATCGTTGCCCAGCATCATCCTCGGGGATAAGGCGCAGTGCGATAATTTGAGCATGAGTGAATCAATCCATTTTTCTATTAAATATGATGGTCCTGCATTAGCTAATCATCAAATGGATTTGCGTGAGTTAGCCCCCGCTCTTATTGCACTTTCTAATTTATTGGAGGAGGCTAACAAGACCGCGTTCGCTGATGCCTCAGAAGTTCGTGTTCACGTTCAAGGAAACTTCAAAGGAGGCTCATTTGGTGTGGACCTAATTGCCATCCAAGGGATTACTCAGCAAATTGTCTCTATTTTTTCTGGCGCAGAAGCTACCGCTACAGCAAATCTCTTTGCAATTTTGAGTGGTCTTGGATTGTTAGGCGCGGGTGGGTTGATTGGCGTTATTAAGTGGCTCAAGGGACGCAAGCCATCGATGATTCGTACTGAGGGAGATAAAGCGATTTTTGAATTGAGATTGTCTGAAAGCATCGAAACTTTTGAGACTGACTTAGTGACAGGAAAACTCTATCAAAACCGCATAGTTCGTCAAGCACTGGCAAAAGTTCTGAGGCCATTAGAGCGCGAAGGAGTTGATATTTTTGCAACGGGACGTGACGGGAAAACTGAGGTTGTCGTTGAAAAAGCAGATGTCGCATCATTCGAGATGGCTGCTAGCGAGGCTGATGTTGTTTCAGATACCTTGAGTTCAGGCGTTCTCTTGCAAATTGAGTCACCTGTTTTCAAAGACGACAACAAGTGGCGATTTAGTGATGGTGCAGCTTCCTTTTTTGCAGAGGTTGCTGATAAGCAATTCCTTAAGCGAGTGAATGCTGGCGAAGAGCGCTTTGGTAAAGGTGATGTATTGCTTGTCGATTTGCGGCGCATTCAAACCATTACGGATAATGGACTGAAGCTTGAGTACATCATTGCAAAGGTCAATGAACATCGTGCTCCGTTGCAGATACGACTGGTATGATTTAAAAATTCTCAAGAGGACTCTCTCTTTCCTTCAACACGCTTGCATTGATAGGCATCACCGTGAACCAAAACAAAAAAGTCTTTATTAAAACCTTTGGCTGCCAAATGAACGAGTACGACTCGGACAAGATGGTGGACGTGATGCACGGCGCAGAGGGTTACACCCAAACCGATAGCGTGGATGAGGCCGATCTCATTTTGTTTAACACCTGCTCGGTGCGCGAAAAGGCGCAAGAAAAAGTGTTTAGCGATTTGGGGCGCGTAAAGCACCTCAAAGCCAAGGGCGTGCAAATTGGCGTGGGCGGCTGCGTGGCGAGCCAAGAAGGCGCTGCCATTATCGCCCGTGCGCCTTATGTGGATGTGGTGTTTGGCCCGCAGACTTTGCACCGCTTGCCTGAGTTGCTCAACGCACGCAAAGCGAAGAATAAACCGCAAGTCGATATCACGTTTCCAGAGATTGAAAAGTTCGATCACCTGCCGCCTGCCCGCGTGGACGGGGCTTGCGCGTTTGTGTCTATCATGGAAGGCTGCTCAAAATATTGCTCGTACTGCGTCGTGCCATACACGCGCGGCGAAGAGGTGAGTCGTCCGTTTGATGACGTGATGGCGGAGATCACACACCTGACAAAACAAGGTGTGATTGAGGTGAACTTGCTCGGGCAAAACGTCAATGGTTATCGCGGTCAATTAGTCAAAGGTGACGCGACGAGCGAGATTGTTGACTTTGCTTATTTGCTTGATCGCATCGGTGAGATGGATGCGATGAAGCGCATCCGCTATACCACCAGTCACCCCAATGAATTTGGTCAGCGCTTGATTGATTGCTATGCCCGCAACCCCAAGCTGGTCAATCATTTGCACCTGCCCGTGCAGCACGGTTCGGATCGCATTTTGATGGCCATGAAGCGTGGTTACACATCTTTGCAGTTTAAAAGTACGATTCGCAAACTGCGGGCGATTCGCCCCGATATATCGATATCAAGCGACTTTATCGTTGGCTTTCCAGGCGAGACAGACGCGGATTTTGAAAAGATGATGGCGCTCATCCACGAGATTGGATTTGATAATAGTTTTAGCTTTATTTTTAGCCCGCGTCCAGGTACGCCAGCGGCAAATCTGGCGGACGATACGCCGCACGCAGTCAAGCTCAAACGCCTGCAACATCTGCAAGCGACGATTGAAGCGAATGCGCAAAAAATTGCGCAGCGCAAATTAGGCACGGTGCAGCGCGTGCTTGTGGAGCGCGCAGCCGATAAGTTAGCAGGGCAATTGCTGGGGCGCTCGGAGTGCAACCGTGTGGTGAGTTTTGCGGGCCATCCGCGACTCATTGGGCAGTTGGTCGATGTGACCATCACCGACGCGAAGGCGTATTCGCTCAAGGGCGAGATTGTCATACAATGACATCCAAACGCATTAACGCCGAAAGGATTGGATCATGTCATTTACCACCATGCGCATTAACGCACGGCTTGATCCCACGACAGCCCAGCGCTTAGAGTTTTTGATTGCAAAAACGGGCATGGCGGTCAGCGATGTAGTTCGAGCCAGTCTTGAGCATTTTTATAACGCAACGCGTAAGCAGCAGGCGGCGGATAAGCCTTCTACACTGGAACAAATGGTGGGGCGCTACGCAAGCGACCCGCAATATCAAGGGCAATTGTCTAGAAATTACAAAGCGCTGTATTTGGCGGGACTTCACAAAAAACATGGGAAACAACCAAAGGTGTCCGAGTCATGATTTTGATGGATGCGGGTTATATCGTTGCACTCTTAGACGTTAAGGATGTAGAGCATCAGCGTGCTACGCGGTTGTTGCATACAAAAAAAGAAGGTTGGATGACGACCTGGCCCGTTATTGCGGAAGCCGTTTATATGCTTGAGTCGCACGTCCACATGGTATGCGCACGGACTGTTCTGACTGCGGTAGAGGAGGGCGATATTTTGATTTGGGATATTCCTCAAACGTTGCTCCCGCGTATGCAAAAGATGATGAAAAAATACATTGATTTGCCCATGGATTTAGCCGATGCGTCGATGGTGCTGTTGGCGGAGCACTTAGGGCACGGGCGGATTCTCACAACGGATCAGCGTGATTTTGGTGCGCACCGCTGGAAGTCGCAAAAACCTTTTGTCAATTTAATGGCCCAGCTTTCATGACGCAGCACAACCTCATCAACGCCGATCTGCACTGCCACTCAGTGGTGTCGGACGGCACACTCACCCCCGAAGCGCTTGCCGAGCGTGCCGCTAAAAATGGTGTGGAACTGTGGGCGCTGACTGATCACGATGAGCTGGGCGGGATTGCGCGGGCACGCACTGCGGCCAGGGCCAATGGCATGAAGTATTTGACGGGGGTGGAGATTTCCGTGACCTTTGCCGATAAAACGGTGCACATTGTGGGGCTTGGTTTTGACGCGGCTAACCCACAGATCGCTGCTGGTTTGGCTGCCGTCAGGGGGGGGCGTTTAGCGCGTGCGCACGAGATGTCGGATGGTCTTGCGAAAGTGGGCATCAAAGGCGCGTTTGAAGGTGCGCTGCACTATGTGGGCAATCCAGATTTGATTTCGCGCTCGCACTTTGCGCGGCATTTGGTGGCAAGTGGCGTGTGTCCTGATACCAACTCTGTCTTTCGCAAATACCTCACTGAAGGCAATCCAGGCTTTGTGCCGCACCGCTGGGCGAAGTTGAAAGACGCAGTGACGTGGATTGTTGAGGCGGGCGGCGAAGCGGTGATAGCGCATCCTGGACGCTATGGTTTTGATGCCAATGTTGAGTACGCGCTGTTTACCGACTTCAAAAACTTTGGCGGACGCGGCGTAGAGGTCGTCACAGGTAGTCACAGCGCAGCCGAGTACGTGATTTATGCGGATATGGCGAAGGAATTTAAGCTGGCGGCTTCCAAGGGGAGTGATTTTCACTCGCCTGACGAGAGCCGTATTGACCTTGGCACGCTGCCCGATTTGGTGGGCTCCTTGCAACCCGTTTGGGAGTTATTAGAAGATAGGATTGAATAGATTTATGGATTTCGCAAACATCATTCAAACCGTTTTAATTTACGCCCTGCCCGTGCTGCTGGCCATTACGCTGCATGAGGCGGCGCATGGCTACGCGGCGCTGCGGCTGGGGGACAACACCGCTTATGTATTGGGGCGCGTGACGATGAATCCGCTCAAACACATTGACCCGATGGGTACGATTGCCATGCCGCTCTTGCTCTACTTTGCAACAAGTGGCGCGTTCTTGTTTGGTTACGCCAAGCCTGTCCCCGTGAACTTTGGCAGACTCCACAACCCCAAGCGCGATATGGTCTGGGTGGCGCTCGCAGGCCCTGCGTCGAACCTTGTGCAGGCGGCGCTTTGGGGCGCTCTTTTGTATATGCTGGTGATCGTTGGCTTAGATGAAAAATTCTTTTTGGCGATGTGCAAAGGCGGCGTGCTGGTGAACGCTGTGATGTTTGCATTCAATTTATTTCCAGTTCCACCGCTGGATGGTGGGCGTATTGTGGTGGGGCTGTTGCCCTATCCGTACTCCTATCAAGTCTCGCGCATCGAGCCTTGGGGATTTTTTATTGTGATGGGGCTTGTGATTGCAGGCATCATCAATACGATTTGGATGTCGCCCATGATGGGGTTGACGTATGACTTGTTGGAGTTGGTGCTCTCACCACTGCGCTATTTAGCGAAAGCGAATTAAGAATATGACGATGAATCAAGAGCGTGTGTTATCGGGAATGAGGCCAACAGGTGCTTTGCATTTGGGGCACTATCACGGCGCGATTAAAAATTGGGTGAAGCTCCAGCATACGCATGCGTGCTACTTTTTTGTAGCCGATTGGCACGCGCTAACCACGCATTACGAATCGCGCGATGTGATGGAACGGCACACGTTTGAGATGGTGATTGATTGGTTGGCGTGTGGGCTTGATCCCAATGCCTGCACGTTGTTTTTGCAAAGCCGAATTCCCGAGCACGCGGAGCTGTTTACGCTTTTGGCCATGGGCACGCCGCTCAGTTGGCTGGAGCGCGTGCCGACTTACAAAGATCAGCAAGAAAAGCTGAAGGATAAAGACTTAGCTACGTATGGATTTTTGGGTTATCCGCTTTTGCAAGCGGCGGATATCTTGATCTACAAAGCCAAGTATGTGCCTGTGGGTGAAGACCAAGCCAGTCATGTGGAGCTGACTCGCGAGGCGGCGCGGCGCTTCAATCATTTGTATGGACGGGAAAGCAACTTCGATGTGCTTTTAGCTGCAACGCTTGAAAAGCTGGGCAAAGATGCCGCGAAGCGGTTAGAAAAGTCGCGTAAGGCTTTCCAAGAAACGGGCGATCAAAAAGCTTTGGAAGGTGCGCTTGGCTTTGTGGGCAGCACGCCGCTGCTCACCAGCGACGAGCGCGAGCGCTTGGCGGGTTGGCTGAGAGGCACGGGTAAAACCATCCTGCCAGAGCCGCAGGTGCTGCTGACCAAGGCGAGTAAATTGCCTGGACTGGATGGTCAAAAAATGAGTAAGAGTTATGGCAATGCCATTGCGATTCGCGAAGATGCCAAAAGCATTGAGCAAAAAGTGCGCACCATGCCAACCGATCCTGCACGTATCAAACTGACGGATAAAGGCGACCCCAATAAATGCCCTGTGTGGCAGTTTCATTTGGTGTACTCCGACAAGCCAACGCAAGACTGGGCGAATCAAGGTTGCAAGAATGCCGAGTTTGGTTGCCTCACCTGCAAGAAGCCCGTGATTGACGCGATTTTGCGCGAGCAGCAACCCATGCTAGAGCGTGCCGCGCCCTACGTGGCTCATCCAAAAATTGTGCGCGAAATTGTGGACGCAGGAACCGATCGAGCACGCATCACCGCACGCGAGACGATGATGGATGTACGCACTGCGATGGGGTTAAATTACTAATGCACATGAACAAGTTTCCCCCCGAGCGGGGGGGATGTCGCAAGGCGACAGGGGGAAGACGTTATGAACACAAATAATACAGCGGTGCCTGAACACAAACCTGCACGGAGTTGGCTCGTGCGCTTGCTCATCACATTGGCAGGCCTTGCTGCCTCTGGCTTTGTCGCAATTGCACTTTTTGTTTGCATCGCGCTGGCGGTGGCGTATCCCAATTTGCCAGACATCAGCGAACTGTCGGACTATCGACCCAAATTGCCGCTACGCATTTACTCAAGCGAGGGCGCATTGATTGGCGAGTTTGGCGAAGAGCGCCGCAATTTGACGCGTATCAAAGATATGCCCAAGGTGATGAAGGACGCTGTGCTGGCGGCGGAGGATGCACGCTTTTATGAACACGGTGGGGTTGACTATATTGGTGTGCTGCGGGCGGGAATTACTAATTTGTGGAATTCGCGCGCGCAAGGCGCATCCACGATTACGATGCAAGTTGCGCGTAATGTTTATCTATCGAGTGAGCGTACGGTGACGCGAAAAATTTACGAGTTACTGCTCACATTTAAGCTAGAGGCGGGACTGTCTAAAGATCAGATTCTTGAAATTTACATGAATCAAATTTTTTTGGGTCATAGGGCGTATGGCTTTGCGGCTGCCTCTGAGGCCTACTTTGGCAAGTCCATTAAAGATATCACCATTGCCGAAGCCGCCATGCTGGCTGGTTTGCCAAAAGCACCGTCTGCGTACAACCCTGTGAATAATCCAACGCGTGCGCGTGCACGGCAACTCTATATTTTGGAGCGCATGGTGGGGCAGGGCTTCATTACGCAGGAGCAAATGGAGGCAGCAAAAAATGAGCCCATTAAGACGAAGGAGGGCGGTATGTTGGCGGCAGTGCCCTCCGAATTTGTGGCTGAGATGGTGCGCCAACTGATTCATGCCCAATATGGTGACGACACTTATACGCGCGGCTTGAATGTGTACACCACCATTCATGCGGAACAACAAATCGCGGCATACAAGGCGCTGAGGGCGGGCATCATGGACTACGAGCGTCGCCAAGCGTACCGCGGCCCCGAAGAGTATGTGGAGCTTTCGCAAGACCCTAAACAACTGGCGGATGACGTGCTGGAAGCGCTGCAAGACCATCCTGATAACGGCGATGTTTATGCCGCAGTTGTGCTGGAAGTGAATGCTAAAAAAATTGTCGCAGAGCGTGCCAACGGCGATGTCATTGAAATTGTGGGTGATGGCTTGAAGCCCGTCCAGTCTGGTCTTGCGAGCAATGCATCACCCAAAATAAAGATTCGACGCGGCGCGGTGATTCGGGTCATTCAAAACGCAAAAAAAACATGGGACGTGACGCAATTGCCCGAGGTAGAGGGCGCATTTGTTGCGATGAATCCGAAGACGGGGGCGATTCAGGCATTGGTGGGCGGATTCGACTTTACTAAAAACAAGTTCAATCACGTCACGCAGGCCTGGCGACAGCCTGGGTCTAGTTTCAAGCCCTTCATTTATTCGGCGGCGTTAGAAAAAGGCTTTACGCCTGCAACGGTTGTGAACGATGCACCGCTCTTTTTTGACGCGGGCGCAACAGGCGGACAAGCGTGGGAGCCGAAAAATTACGATGGCAAATTTGAAGGTCCGATGACGCTGCGCCGTGGCCTTGCGCAGTCCAAAAACATGATCTCCATTCGGGTGCTGCAAGCCACGGGGGTTAAGACTGCGCAAGAGTGGATTGGACGCTTTGGTTTTGATGAAGAGAAGCATCCGCCGTACCTCACGATGGCGCTGGGTGCGGGTTCGGTAACGCCGATGCAAATGGCAACGGCGTATTCAGTGTTTGCCAATGGCGGCTACTTAACCACGCCGTGGCTGATTCAAAAAATTACGGAAGAACGCGGCAAGACGCTGGTCAACACAGCTTCGAAAGAGATTCAAGAGTCGCAGCGCGCGATCGATGCCCGCAATGCATTCATGATGACATCGCTTTTGCAAGAAGTGACCCGCTCGGGAACGGCGGCTAAGGCCCGTGTGCAGCTACAGCGTGATGATATCTACGGCAAAACAGGTACAACCAACGACTCACACGACGCTTGGTTTGCGGGCTACAACCCCACGGTGACCGCAGTCACTTGGATTGGTTATGACACCCCAAAAAGTCTAGGCGACAAGGAGACGGGCGGCGGGCTTAGCCTGCCAGTTTGGATTCGCTTCATGCAAACCGCTTTGAAAGGTGTACCGATTAGCGTAGCGCAGCCACCTGACGGCGTTGTGAATCGCAATGGTGAGTGGTTCTATGACGAGTTCACCAAAGGCGCGAGCGTAACAAGTCTTGGGCTTGAGCCAGCGGCGGGGGCATCGCCATCCGCACCACTCAAACCTACGTCCGAGCAAGAACGAAAAAGTATCCTGGATCTGTTCCGCTAGGGGCACTTCCCTCCTCAATCCCCCTTAAATATCCTCACAAGCCGCATCGGTGCTCGATGCGGCTCGCCTTTGCTCGCCCTATTGCAAACGCTTTTCGGTTGAATGCAGTCAGATAAATGTTAAAAATTAAGTTTTAATTTTCAATATGTTTTGCCATTTGCAAAATAGTTAAAAAGTACTGTGTTTTAATTACTTAAAAATTAATTAAGTCTAATTTATTATTTTTAAAAATCGTCAATTGCAAGCAATTATTAAAAATTAATTAATTATTTAATATAAAAAATGTAAAAAAACTAATATTTAAGATGTACAATTGTTGAATCTGCTTTTTAAAGCTATCAACGAAACAATTTGCATCATGAACAAAAACCTTTACCGCCTAGTTTTTAGTAAAAAAGTAGGAACTCTAGTTGCCGTAGCCGAAACGGTGGTTTCGCAGGGCAAAAGTACAGGGGATACGGCGGGCGCGGGCGCAGGCACCGAGGTGGGTATGGGGGGCAGCGGCCTACGCCTAGCTCTCTCATCCTTCGTCATAGCGGCGGCGGCTCTAGGGGCGCAAGGCTTCCAAAGCGTCGCCTACGCACAGTCCACACAGTCCGCTCAGTCCGTCCTCCCCACAGGCGGCGTCGTCACATCAGGCACAGGCTCAATCTCTACAGCAGGCAACACCCTCACCGTTAACCAAAGTTCAAACGTGCTGGGCGCTAACTGGCAGTCTTTCAGCATCGGCGCAGGTAACACGGTAATCTTCAATCAACCCAGCAGCACCGCCATTGCTGTTAACCGCGTGGTTGGCAACAGCCAATCCCAAATCTTTGGTAGCTTGCAAGCCAATGGACAAGTGTTCCTCATCAACCCCAACGGCGTGATGTTTGGACGCGGTGCGCAGGTACAAGTCGGGGCCTTGGTTGCCACCACCAAAAACATCACTGATAGCCAAATAGCCGCAGGCAACTACACATTCAGCGGAGCCAGCACAGCGGGCATCGTCAGCCAAGGCAACATCACCGCTACGGGCAACGGAACGGGCGGCGCTGGTTATGTGGTGCTTCATGCTGACAGTATTAGCAACGACGGCACAATCACCGCCAACGGCGGAACAATCAGCCTCTCGGCAGGACAAACATTGGGCTTTGCGCTGAACAACGGACAGTTAGTGAGCGTCCAAGCCTCAGGCAATGTGCTAAACGCCTTGGTTCAAAACAAAGGACTCATTGTGGCGGATGGCGGCAGTGTGTACCTCACCGCACGCGGCAAAGACACACTCCTCAACACCGTGGTGAACAACGAAGGCATCATCCAAGCCAGAAGCATGAGCGGCAAAAACGGCATCATCATCTTAGACGGTGGCAGTGCAGGCGTGGGCGGCGATGTGCTCAATAGCGGAACGCTAGACGTATCAGGCGCAGGC
This sequence comes from Cytophagales bacterium, assembly GCA_030054145.1. Taxonomy (GTDB): domain Bacteria; phylum Pseudomonadota; class Gammaproteobacteria; order Burkholderiales; family Burkholderiaceae_C; genus JASGCK01. The sequence goes on along the minus strand of JASGCK010000002.1, from coordinate 3,547 downwards.
GCGAACAAGGGCGGAGCCGTCATCGTCATGGGCGACCGCATTGGTATCTTGAGCAACAGCATCGTTGATGCCAGTGGCGATGCAGGCGGCGGGCGTGTCATTATTGGCGGGGATAACCTGCAAAAAGCAGTAGATCTGTTAAACGTCATCCTAGCCAATCAAACCGTGGTGCAGACAGGCAGCGTAATCAACATCAGCTCCAAAAATGGCGATGGCGGCTTTGTGGAGACTTCTGGCCATGCGGTCAATATTGATGGCAATATCAACGGCGCAGCGCCCAATGGTAAGGCGGGGCAGTGGTTGATTGATCCTGCCAACATTACCATTGTGAGCGGAGCATCAACAAACGGTAGCTTTAATGGCGCAAGTCCGAATGTATGGTCAAGCGGCAGCAATGCGTCTTCCAATGTCAGCAATACATCCATTGTGAATGCCCTGAATTCAACCGATGTGCTGATTACGACCAGCACGGGAGCGAGCAATCCTGCGGCTACGGGCAATATCGTTGTCAATGCGAATATTATTAAATCGAATAGCACAGTTGCCCTAACAAATCTCACGCTTTTGGCGAATGGTTCTATCACCATTAATAAAACTATCTTAGCAATAGGCGGCGCTCAGCTTGGTGTTAATTTAACGGCTGATAGTGCCAATGCGGGTCGGGGCTTTGTGTGCATCACAAGCACGGGTGTGATCAGCACCAACGGCGCAGATTTGACGATCAAAGCCAATACGACGGTTTTAGGTGGCGATGCGCTTAGGTTTAACAACAACGGTTTGACGATGGTGGGCGGTGATGCCACTATCACGGCCTACGCTGGAGCAGGTAATGGTGTGAACTTCACTACCGCATTGCAATTTAATATCACGAACAGTGGCAACGGTACGCTCAGCATTGATGGCGTGTCAAGCTCAAGTAACGGAATTTTTAAGGCAGGAGGTGCATTAACGTTTGTTAATTCGGGGAATGGCTCGATTAATTTGACGGGCTTGGCTAATTCGACAAACGACACTCATGGGATTTGCGTAACGGGGTTGGCTATTACAAACAATGGCACATCGGGGTCGGTGGCTCTAACGGGCAATGCCAACTTATCGCCAGGTGGTGGATTGTGGGTAAATGGCCTGACAACCATTAACAGTAGCAGCAGCGGTTCGGTTTTACTGCAAGGCACAAATACTCAAGGAACGTCATTCTCCCAAGGCGTTGTGTTGGATCTTGGCGGGACAATTAACAATACAGGCAATGGCACCATCAATATCACAGGTACGTCTGGTGTCAGTACGGGAGTGGTCGTATGTGCGACCAGTGCGGCGACATTCTCAAATAGCGGCAATGGCTCCATTAATGTTTTAGGCGTGACGAATGGTACCGCTTCAGGTGGAGCCATCAATGCAAATGGTGTTTTTTTTACGGGCCCATTGACACTGAATAGCAGTGACTTGGGTCGTATCAACATATCGGGCTTTGCCAATCTGTCTAGCTCAAACGGTGTTTTATTTGGAGGCACAAAAACTCTGAACCTCAGCAACAGCGGTAGTATTTATTTGCAAGGTCAATCCAATAGCAGTGCTGGCTTGGCTGGACTTACGGGCGCGTTCACCAACAAGGGCAACGGAACGCTAAGCATATCGGGCACATCCAATACGGCGGACGGCATCACCTTTGCGGGAGCGACGACCTTTAATAACACGGCTAACGGCACGTTCATGGTGTCTGGCAGCTCTTGCCAAGCGGCGGGTGTCAATATTTCAGTGGGTAGCTTAAACGTGACGGGCGGCGGCGATGTAGCGCTGGCGGGCACGTCGAACGCGGGCACAGGCGTGCTGATTGCTAATAACGTTAGCGCTAGCAGAGTCAATATCACGGGCGTGTCCAACACAGGAACGGGCATCAAGATCACGGCGGGCAACTTAACCCTAACGGGCAGCATGACAGGAAATGCAGGCGGTACGGGGTCGGGCTTTGTGCAGTCGGGCGGCAGTATCACAGGCACAGGTGTATTCAACATTACCGCCAACCAAGCCTCAGCGCTGGGCAAGATCAATCTAACAACAAACGCCAGCAGCCTGACGGTCAACGTCAGCAATGGCAACCTCACCTTAAATGGAAACTTATCGTCAGGCACGAACATCAAGCTAAAGGCGGGCAGCGCCCAATCTGCTGGCAATGCTACAGGCGGCAGTGTCATCGTTGGCAGCGCACAAAGCATCAGCGCCAATACGGCAGGCGCAGGCGGCACGACCATTATTTACAGCAGTGGCCCTAATGGTTCGGGCGCAACTACGCAAAACACCAGCGCTTATCAAGCGCTCGTCACCAACGCGCTTGGTAACACCACCAAGGCCTACAACACCGCAGCTAGTGGCGGCACGGTTAACACTAGCAGCGCGCTCAACGTGTTCTACCGCGCCGCGCCTAATTTGACCATCACCGCAGGCAACAACAGCAAGGTATACGACACGACCAACAACACGGCGGTGGGTAACTACACAGTTACGGGCTTAATTGATGGCGACACGGTTAACACAACAGGCACGGGCTCCATTACCACATACAACACCGCGTCGGCAGGCACGAATTTGTTGGTCAACGTCACGAGCACGGCGCTCGTGATGAATGGCTCGGTGTCGGGCTATACGGTCAACCAAACGATCAATGCAACAGGCGGGGTGATCAGCAAAGCGGTGGTCACCATCACCACAAACGCCACCGTGTCAAGCAAAGTGTTTGACACCACGACAAACGCAGCGGTAAACGTCAGCAGCACAGGTACAGTCCAACTGGGTAACAGCACAGCCGCGAATGGCAGCACGGCGGCTGGCAGCAACTTCAGCGCGATTGGCAGCACCGCCAGCTACACGAACGCCAGCGCAGGCACGCAAACGGTGAACCTGACGAACGCACTCTTAGACAGCACCAACTACAGCTTTGCCAGCGGCAATAGCACGGCTAGCACCACCAACGTCACCAGCAGTACGGGCGGCGTGATCAGCAAAGCCGTAGTTACCATCATCACGAACGCGACCGTGTCAAGCAAAGTGTTCGACACCACGACAAACGCGGCAGTGAACGTCAGCAGCACAGGCACAGTCCAACTGGGCAACAGCAGCGCAGCCAACGGCAGCACGGCGGCTGGCAGCAACTTCAGCGCGATCAGCAGCAACGCCAGCTACACGAGCGCCAGCGCAGGCACGCAAACGGTGAACCTGACGAACGCACTTTTAGACAGCACTAACTACAGCTTTGCTAGCGGCAATAGCACGGCTAGCACCATTAACGTCACCAGCAGTACAGGCGGCGTGATCAGCAAAGCCGTGGTCACGATCACCACGAACGCGACCGTGTCAAGCAAAGTGTTCGATACCACGACGAACGCAGCGGTGAGTGGCAATAGCACGGGCACAGTTGCACTTGGTAACAGCACAGCCGCGAATGGCACAACGAGCACCAGCAGCAACTTCAGCACGATTGGCAGTAACGCCAGCTATACGAACGCCAGCGCAGGCACGCAAACGGTGAACCTGACGAACGCACTCTTAGACA
>JASGCK010000025.1 GCA_030054145.1 Cytophagales bacterium | reverse complement strand
ACAGGCATGAATCTAGATTTAGAAAATACCCCGCCATCGCGCGTGATGGCAGCAACGGTGGTGGCTGTGTGCGGACTTTGCGCACTCTTGCTGGTGTGGGCGGCGCTGGGTGAGCTCGACATCATTGCCACGGCAGAAGGCAAATTAGTCCCGCAGACCTTCATCAAAATTGTGCAACCATCCGAGAGCGGCATCGTTGAGAGCATTTTGGTCAAAGAAGGTCAGCGCGTGGAGGCGGGGCAAGTGCTGATGCGCATGGATAGCAAGCAGTCTGAGGCGGATACCCGCACTTTTGCCGCCGAGTTACAAAACAAAGACCTGCAACTGCGCCGTATTGATGCCGAGCTGGGCGGAGGCATCCTCATGCCCAAAGGGGACGATACCAACACCCCTGAACGGGCAGCACTCTTTGCGCAGGTCAGCGCCCAGTACCGTGACCGTCGTCAAAGCTATATGGATGCCTTAAACGCCGAGCGTGAGCAACTCAAGCGCACGCAGTCAGAGCTGCAATCGAGCCGGGAGACGCTGACTAAATTACGTCAAAGTGTGCCTGTGCTCAAAGCCACAGCAGAGGGCTACGAGAGCATGGGCAAAGACGGTTACGTTGCCAGCTTGCAAGTGCAAGATAAGGTGCGTGAGTACCAAGAGCGGGCACAAGACCTGAAGAGTCAAGAAGCTACAGTGACCAGTCAAGAGGCGGCCGTAGCGCAGTCTCTCAAGAAGATCGAGCAAGTCACGTCCAACTACCGAAGTGCTCTGCAAAATGAGCGCGTTGAAGCACAGGTGTTGCAAAAGAAAATGACCGAGGAGCTAGGCAAGCACACGCACCGTGCGACGTTTCTTGAACTCAAAGCGCCACAAGCAGGCGTCGTCAAAGACCTAGGCACACACACTTTGGGTACGGTGGTCAGCCCTGGCACGATTTTGCTCACACTTGTTCCCGATCACGAGCCCTTGGTCGCCGAGGTGCAAGTCAAGAACGATGATGTGGGCTTCATTTTAGAGGGTCAAAAAGCCAAGATCAAACTCATGGCCTATCCTTTTCAAAAGTATGGCATGTTAGATGCCAAAGTTCAGCACATTGGCCCCGATGCACAAGATGCGGGGCAGCGAGGGAATAGTCAGACCAGCACCCCGCAAAGCAGTGGCACGGGCAAGAGCGCCAGCATGGGTGCCCCCGCCAGCACTGCCAGCTACAAAGCGCTGGTGATGCCCACCAGCCAAATGCTCATAGCGCAAGGTCAAAGCTTTAAGCTTTTGTCAGGGATGCAAGTGGTTGCTGAAATTCACTTGGGTCGTCGCACGGTGCTGGAGTATTTGCTCTCGCCTGTGCAGCAAACTTTGCAAACGAGTGGACGCGAGCGATGAGTTTAGCTTGGAGGCGCAGCTTGCAAGTCTTACTGTATATGGCTTTATGGGGCATGGTATCTGTGCCTGCGCGGGCTTATGATTTTTTAGAAATCTACAGTCTAGCCAGAGCCAATGATCCCGTCCTAGAGGCCGCGCGTCAATCCATGTTAGCAGCAGGCTACCGTGTTGATCAAGCAGTTGGAGGCTGGCAGCCCTTGATTGGTGTGAATGGCTTGAATCAAAAAAGCCACGGCGACTACCAGTTTGGCAGTACGCCGCCCAATCCTGCGACGTTCAACCAGCGGCAATCCAATAACTGGAACTGGACGCTGCAACTGACGCAACCGATTTGGAAGCCCGTCCAAACACAACTCGTTACCCAAGCGCAAAAGATCAAAATCCAATATGAAGCGCAGTATGAACAAGCCAAGCAAGAATTGTTTAGCCGCGTGGCCACCAGTTACTTCGCTGTCGAGACTGCGCAGCAAGCCGTCATGGCTGCTAAGAGCGCCGTGGATGCAGGCGCGGTGCAATATGCGATCAACGCTAAAGGCTACGAGGCAGGCACGCATAGTCTCTCTGATCGCGAGGAGGCCAAGGCTAAGTGGGAGCTCGCTAAGAGCCAGCGGCTAGGTGCGCAAACCGAACTAGATACACAATTTGCCGAGTTAGAAAAGCTCACAGGCTCTCTCACCAACGAACAAAACCCCATGCCTAGGCTAAGCCCTATGCGGCCAAAGGCGTATCTAACGGCGATAGAGCCTAGCGATATACGGGCATGGATACAGCAAGCCAGAGGTGAGTCGCCTCTTGTCCTTGCCAAACTAGCTGCCGTCAAAGCGGCCGCAGCCGAAGTCGCTAAAAACCAAGCGGGACATCAGCCCACTTTAGATTTAGTGGCAAGTCGCAGCCGAAGTTACGCCAGTGGCAGCAATACACCATCGGACTACGAGAGCCGCACATGGGTAGGTAATGTGGGGGTGCAGCTCAATATTCCCCTCTTTGCGGGCAATACCAATGTCGCCAAAACGAGAGAGGCCATCGCACAAATGAACGCCGCGCAGGCTGACCTAGAGAGCGCAGAGCGATCTGTCGAGAGCGGGGTCGTTGCAGCGTTTAAGGCCGTGGGCAATCACCGAGGACAAATCGAAGCCTTAAATGCTGCCATTGCTTCGGCGCAGGTAGCGCTGGCAGGTAATCAAGCGGGACTACGCTTTGGACTGAAGATTCGTCTGGATGTGTTGCAAGCCGAAGCGCAGCTTGCCACGGCCAAGCGCGACTGGGTGAAGGCTAGGTACGACGCACTCTTGCAAAGCATCAAACTTAAAGTAGCTGCGGGGCAAATGAGTGAGGACGATGTGGTGGATATGAACCATTTATTTATCCCTGAAGAGAAAAAAAACGCACCTCTCACGCTCAAAATCACACAGGAATTAAAACTATGAATATCGACACCTTTGTGTGGGCGGTTGGCAGCCTGACCCAAGTCAACCGTCTCCCGTTTGATGCGGCGCTCTTGCTACAAAGCTATCCTGCCAAAGACGGTGCGTATGATTGGCAGGATTTGGTAGCGCCTTTGACCGCACTGGGGTTAAATGCCAAGTTGCGCATCGTCTCACCCGCCAAACTCAAAGCGCCGTGCTTGCTTGAACTCAAAGAAGATCAATTAGCCTTGCTCATTAAAGCCGACACGGTAAACAAAGTTCCCACGGTGTGGTTGTTTTATCTAGGTGCAACGGATGCCAAGCAAATGCCGCTGGCAGACCTCATCAAAGACTTGCAAGACCCCAATGCTGTGCGCGTGATTGAGGGTGTGCCTAAAGTCAAACCCGTTAGCGATCCCGATATGCCAAGTACAGAGCCGTTTGGTTTTAAGTGGTTTGTTCCGCTCATCATGCGCCATAAAAGCGTGTGGCGTGATGTGCTCTTGGCAAGCTTAGTGATTCAGATCATTGCACTGGCAACCCCGCTCTTTACGCAAGTCATCATCGACAAAGTGGTGGTGCATCACACGATCTCCACCTTGGTTGTGATTGCCGTTGGCCTCGTGATCTTCATGGTCTTTAATGCCGCGCTGACTTGGGTGCGGCAATACCTCATTTTGCACACAGGCAATCGCGTCGATGCTGAATTGGGCAATGCCGTCTTTAACCATCTTCTCAGGTTACCACTGCGCTACTTCGAGCATAGACCCACAGGCGTGATTGCGGCAAGGTTACACGCGGTGGAGACCATCCGCGAGTTTGTGGCATCAAGTCTGGTCACGATCTTGCTCGACACGCCCTTCCTCTTAATCTTTGTGGCGACCATGTTTTACTACAGCGTGCCGCTAACCCTCATGGTGTTGGTGATTCTTGCCATGATTACAGGACTGTCGATTGTGGTAGCCCCGATGTTTAGAGATAAGCTCAATGAGCAGTTCATGCTGGGTGCGCGCAACCAAGCCTTTCTCACCGAATACGTGGCAGGGCTTGAGACCGTGAAGAGTTTGCAAATGGAGTCGCAACTAACCCAGCGTTACCGCGAATACTTGGCCACTTACCTCACCGCAGGCTTTGCCACTAAACAAGTGGGAAACACCTACAACGTGGTGGCTGGAATGCTTGAGCAACTCATGACGATGCTGGTACTGTGCATGGGCGCGTGGATTGTGATGAATGGTGGTTTATCGGCTGGCGGATCATTAGATGCGAGCTTGGAAGGACAAGGCGAGACCTTCACAATTGGTATGTTGGTCGCGTTTCAAATGTTCTCCAGCAAACTGAGTCAACCTATGATGCGCCTAGTTGGACTTTGGCAGCAGTTTCAACAAGCCAATATCAGCATCAAGCGTTTGGCCGATATTATGGATGCGCCGCGCGAACCCTATGCGCTCACGCCCAGCAGATCGACTCAAATGCTGGGTAAGATTGAGATTGTCAATCTTACCTTTCGCTATGGCGAAGATCGACCATACCTTTATCAAAACCTGAGCCTCACACTTCAGCCCAATAAAACCACCATCATGGTCGGTCCCTCGGGGTCAGGTAAATCGACGCTGGCCAAACTCTTGCAAGGCTTCTACCAACCCACGCAAGGTCAAATCAAAATTGACGGCATCGACATCAGGCACTTGGCAGCGAATGAGCTTAGAGCTTACTTCGGCGTGGTTCCGCAGGAAACCAATCTCTTTAGTGGCACGATCCTCGATAACCTGATGGTGGCCAATCCACAAGCCACGTTTGAGCAAATCGTACAAGCCTCGCGCATGGCGGAGATCCACACTACGATTGAAGCGTTGCCCAAGGGCTATCAAACCGAAATTGGCGAGCGCGGTGCAGGACTCTCTGGCGGGCAAAAACAGCGGCTAGCGATTGCTCGCGCCTTACTTAAGCGTCCAAAAATTCTCATCTTTGACGAAGCCACCAGCGCCTTGGATAGCGAGACGGCCGAGCACTTTGCCGCCACCATCAATGCGCTCAGAGGCAAAGTGGGTATGCTGTTTATTACGCACGCCAAGCCAGCCAGCTTAGAGGTGGATGAAGTCGTGCGCATAGGAGGCGGACTACCCACCGCCTAATCCCTTTTTTAATATCCAAAACTAAACGAGTAACCCATCATGGCGATTCACACCATCCGAGTCATTAAAGGCGGACGCACCGTTCTGAGGAAACAAGTCAGCGAAGGCCTTGGCCGCACCGACGCGGTCGTCATCCCTGCGCAGGCAGATGCGCTCTACCTCCTGGGTGACACCCTCAACAACACAGGCCCCAGCAAAATCACTGCCAAGCGCGTTGGTAAAAACTTGCAGGTTGCTATTGGTAAAGGCAATCCCGATGCGCCCGATTTCATCATTGAGGGCTATTTTGACTTCCCACCTGCGCCAGTGGCGGGTACGCTACCCGATGGTGGTCAAGCGGCTTACGACCTTGGAAATTTGAATGCGCCAGCAGTCAGCGGTAGCAATTTACCCGCCATCCACGAGAGCGCTGCTACGCAGGCAAGCCTTCCAGGCGAGGGGATAGGCAATATGGGCTGGACAATAGGCGCTTTGGTGGGGGCACTTGCACTCGGGGGTGGCAAGGGAGGCGGTAGTAGCAACACACCAGATGCCGCCACTGCTGCACAAAACAAAATCACTGCCTACGCCAATGACGGCACAGCCACAGCGCCCACGCTTGCAGACTATACCGCGATTGGCGTCACGGGAGTTACCATAGGCAATCTTGCTGCACTGAATAGCGCCGTGGATGCCCTGACAAGCACAAACGTTGACAGCAAAGCTAAGTTGCAAATCGTAATTGATGCGTATAACAAAATCCTAGCTGAGGCCAATGGCGCAGCAGCAGATGCCACGCTTGGCAGCAATCCGTTGGTCGGTGATTACACGGCAATAGGAGCCAACATTGGCACAGCAGCAGTCAGCGCGGCCTCGCTGTCTTTGTTGAACGATGTAATTGGTAGCTTGACGACAACAGCGGTGGATACCATTGCCGAGATCAATGCACTTGCCGCCGTGGTGGATAAAGTGATGGGCGCTGCCGCAGGCGGTACGGGCACACTCACCGTGGCGGATCTTGCACTTTTAGGACTAGCGGTCACAGGCGCGGGCGCAGCCACAAGTACCAACATTGCCGCCATCAACAGTGCTATTGCTAATGCAGGGGGCACAAGCAAAGTCGATACGCTGGTGGAACTGAGTAACTTGGTCACCGCTATCGCCACCATCGTCACCTATGCCGATGACAACACGCAAACCGCACCGACGCTGATCCACTACACGACGGTCGGCATCACGGGTGTCACGGTTAGCAACCTTGCTGCGATCAATAGCGCAGTGGATGCCAATGCCGCTAGTGGAGTGGACACCAAGGCCGAACTACAAGCCATCGTGGATGCCTACAACTTTATCCTGCTAGAGGCCAATGGTTCGGCACCAGACGCCACGCCTACGCAAAACCCCACTGCTGCGCAGTTCGCTCTGATTGGTGCGAACATTGGCGCGGCTGCCACAAACAGCGTGAATCTCTCACTTTTAGACGATGCAATTGCGGGTCTCAACAGTACGGCCGTGGACACCGTACAAGAGATCAATGACCTAGCCGCCGCAGCCAACGCTGTGATGACAGGCGCAGCAGGAGGCCTTGCACCGTCTATGGCACAGTTGGCGTTATTAGGCATCACAGGTGTCACGATCAACAATATCCAAGCGATCCAAAATGCCATTGCTACCACGCCTGATAGCGGCTTACAAGTCGATACTATGGCGGAATTACAGGCCATCGTGACCACCGCAGCCAATGCCGCTGCCACCAGCCAAACGCTCCTGAAAAACTATGCGGCGAGCAGCAGCAATCCTGCGCCTACGCTTGCAGACTACGCAAATATTGGCGTGTCGGGCGTGGACGCGAGCAACCGTGCTGCCATTAATAGCGCCATTGATGCCCTGACCAGCAGCGGAGTTGATACGCCGTATCAGGTGCAAAGTGTCATCTCGGCCTATACCAAAATCCTCTCGGAGGCCAATGGCGCAGCAGCAGACGCGACCCCTGGCGTTGATCCCACCGCGAATGACTTTGCGGCCATTGGTGCAAGCGTTGGGTTGGCCTCGGGCGGCATCGCTGGCGGCACAGATTTAGCCTCATCCGCCTTGGCGCTGCTGGACAGTGCATTAGGCGGCATGAGCACGGAGCAGGTCGATACTGTGGCGGAGATCAACGCCATTGGAACAGTGATTGATGCGGTGATGAATTTGGCAAAACTAGCGACAGGCGCGGCGATACCTGCTGGTGCGCTCGCCATATCGGATCTGGCACTTTTGGGTGTCGATATCCACCTTGCAGATACGGCGACTGAGGTTAATGCGATTTTGCAGGCCATCATTGATTCGGCGGATTCGGGTTCGGGCGTGAATACCCTCACTGCTTTGCAAAACATTGTGAACGCCAATGCGCATTAGATATGCTCAACTGTCTATCCTTGCATGGCGCTGTAGTAGCATACTTACAGCCAGTTTGATCTTGGCAGTAGGTCAGGCATGGGCAAATCCAGTGCTCGAACGGCTGCTGGAGCAGGCCGTAGCGGCGCACCCTAGTGTGATTGCCAAACGCTATGAAGTCCAAGGTGGACAATTTGGTATTGATGCAGCCAAGTGG
>JASGCK010000001.1 GCA_030054145.1 Cytophagales bacterium | reverse complement strand
GCGCCGAGTTACCCACCGCGGTCGGTTCGTCGCAAGCGCCGACCGCCGTGGATAAATCTGTGTTTCACCTATTCTTTGGTGTCCACACTTTGGGGACAGGTTCAGTCGCCAAGCTTGAAAACTCTTGGAGTTGCTTGGCTGACCAAGCACAACTAGGTGACAATTTAGACTTTTGCAATTGCCTCAGTTGATTGACCACGGAGAGGCTTCGCCACACTGGGGCCTTGCTTTTGAAGAGCGGTGTTTTTATCTCACCAAACGCCCTCAATCTCATGCCAAACCGTACCACACGCCACGACCTGCACCGTTTTGAGCAAGGTGTCCCGCATCGACGAGTTTTTGCATATGTTGCTTGACGGTGCTACGGTTTGCACCCGTGAGTTTGACTGCCGCTTGCGTGGTGATCCTGCCACGTTCGCGAGCTAATTCAAAAATCTGTAGTGAGAGCTCGGGCAATGCCGCAAGGATGATTTTTTCGTGCTCGACTTTTTTCTCTAAGCGTTTGACCTGGGCGTGGAGTGAGCGAAGGAAAAATGTGATCCACGGCTCCCAGTTAGGCGCGTCCGTGCGAATCGTGATCTGAGTCTGTCTGAGTCCGATGTAGTAGTTACCTTTGTTGTGTTCAATCACGCTCTCTAGCGAGCTATAAAGCACATACGCATAGCCCGCTTGCAATAGCAGTAGCGTGGTCAAAATTCGTGACAAACGGCCGTTGCCATCCTCAAATGGATGTATGGCCAAGAAAGTCACAACAAACACCGCAATGACGAGAAGCGGGTGCATGGTTTTACTGTCCCGCTCTGCCCTGTACCACTCTACTAATTCCGTCATCAGCCGTGGGGTATCAAACGGCGTAGCCGTCTCAAATACCACGCCGATCACTTTGCCTGTTTCGTCACGAGCCACGACGGAGTTTGTATGAGTCTTATAGTTACCACGATGCGAAGCATCCTTATCCACGTGGATCAATAAATCGCGGTGCAGTTGCTTGATATGGTTTTCTGTGAATGGGATGTACTCAGCCGACGAAAAAATTAAATCCATGACTTTTGCGTAGCCCGCCACCGCTTGTTCGCCACGCGCCCTTGAATTCATCAATGGTCGAGATGAGCGCCAGTATTTCATTGGTGATGGAAATGGTTTGAGTATTGAGCATGTCCATAAATATATCCATTTATGTCCAATTAGCAAGCTGTAGCCATTCTTTTGTCCGTTTATGTCCATTTTGAACGGACATCAAATTAGCCCTTTAATTTTTCAACAGGAGAGTACAACTATGCTCTGCGCATCTTCACCGCAAAGCTAGCAGGAATACTCATTTGCCGCGAGCCTGCAATGATGCGGAATGTCTCGCCAGCTGCAATCGTTCCGGTTTTGTCCACCGCAAGATAAAAACCGCAAAAGCCACTTTGCGCCATCGCTTTGGCTGCTGTGCTGAAACCCATAGTGGCGTTGAATTTAAAACACGGTTCGCGCGGGTCAGTCACGCGCAGCGTGCAATTGGGAAATTCGAGCACATCGCCTACCCACACGTCGGATTCAAGCAAGCCTTGCAGCGTAAGATTCTCGCCCATAGAGCCGAAAGGGAGTGAGTCATCAATTTGCCCCAAACCCTTATCGCGCCTAGCTTGGCGCCAAAAATCATAATGCTCGGATGGATAAGCGTAAACCGCTTTGCCAAGTCCGCCATGCACATCAGGGTTGGCTTGCTCGTCGCCCACCAGTCCAAGCGGCGCAACTGCAACTGCGCCACTCGCTGCCGTTTTGCGAATCGCTGTCATGACGCGCCTGCCTTCAATCATCATGCCCGTGGCTTTGGCTGTTTGTACGCCGATTAATTTCATGATCATGCTTTCAATTTTGTTAAGTCTGGATAACGCTTCACAAGCGCTTGAATATAGGAACAAACGGGGACGGCTTGAATGCCATGCTCGCGCAAATAGGCATACGTTTTTTCAACTAATACTTGCCCCACGCCTTGTCCGCGAAGGGCTTTGGGCACTTCGGCGTGTAATAAATACCAAGTCTTATTTCTAATGTCGTAATCCACCCAGGCGGTATGCCCGCTCCAATCGAGGGTGAATTGTTGACGGTCTGGATGATGTGTCAGCATACGCTCAATTATGCAGATTACAGTAACATCTATTTTTTTAAGGAGTATATTGATGAGCCGTGAAGTTGTTGTTGTCAGCGGTGTCCGCACCGCCATTGGTACTTATGGCGGAAGCCTCAAAGACATTCCCCCAACCGAGCTAGCCGCCAATGTGGTGCGCGAAGCCTTGGCGCGTGCGAGCGTAGCGGGCAAGGATGTGGGGCACGTGGTGTTTGGTCATGTGGTCAACACCGAAGCCAAAGATATGTATTTGTCTCGTGTAGCGGCTATCCAAGGCGGTTGCGCAGAGGGCACGCCCGCCTTCAACGTGAACCGACTGTGCGGCTCTGGCTTGCAAGCGATTGTGTCTGCCAGCCAAAGCATTTTGCTGGGCGACACCGATATCGCTATTGGCGGCGGTGCCGAAAACATGAGCCGCGGCCCTTACGCAAGTTTGAATATGCGCTGGGGCGCACGCATGGGTGACACCAAAATGATCGACATGGTTGTTGGCGCGTTGCACGACCCCTTTCACACCATCCACATGGGGGTCACGGCAGAAAACATCGCCACCAAGTGGGGCATCACGCGCGAGCAACAAGACGCGCTAGCGGTTGAAAGCCACAACCGCGCGGAACGTGCCACAGCCAATGGCTACTTCAAGTCACAAATTTTGCCCACGATTTTGAAATCCAAAAAAGGCGATGTGGCTTATGCAACGGACGAACACTTCCGTGCCAACTGCCAAGCCGCCGATTTGGCAAAACTCAAACCCGTCTTCGTCAAAGAAAACGGCACAGTCACCGCAGGCAACGCCTCAGGCATTAACGATGCCGCCGCAGCGGTGTTGTTGATGGAAGCTGGCACGGCCAAAGCCCGTGGACTCAAGCCGATGGCACGCTTGGTTGCCTACGCACACGCGGGCGTTGACCCCAAATACATGGGCATTGGCCCCGTGCCTGCGACGCAAGCGGCGCTCAAAAAAGCGGGACTCACCGTGCAAGACTTGGACGTGATCGAAGCCAACGAAGCCTTTGCCGCTCAGGCCTGCGCCGTCACGCGCGACCTTGGGCTTGATCCCGCAAAAGTCAATCCCAATGGCTCGGGTATTTCGCTAGGCCACCCGATTGGCGCGACAGGCGCACTCATTACCGTGAAAGCTTTGTATGAGCTAGAGCGCATCCAAGGACGTTACGCACTGGTGACCATGTGCATTGGCGGCGGGCAAGGTATTGCCGCGATTTTTGAGCGTATGTAGTTTTTGCACGTATCTCAGCGCAAAACTGGAGACCCACCATGATTGAAAAGCACCTCGATATTGCGACCCAAGACGGAGCGATGAACAGCTTCGTCGTTTATCCAGAAGAAGGCGGGCCGCATCCCGTGGTGCTGTTCTACATGGACGCGCCTGGCTACCGCGAAGAGCTGCGCGATATGGCGCGGCGCATCGCCGCCGTGGGCTACTACGTGGTGCTGCCCAATTTGTACTATCGCCGCACACGCGATTACTACTTGAAGGAACGCACCGAAGCCTCGATGGCTGAGATGTTTGAACACATGAACGCCATCACCAATGCGCTAGTCACCGAGGACACGGGCGCGATGCTCCGCTTCTTGGATGCCCAGCCCAAGGCCGATGCCAAGCGTGTCAGCGGTGTTGGTTATTGCATGAGCGGCCCATTTGTGTTTGCAGCGGCGACCCAGTACCCCGAGCGCTTCAAATCCATTGCGGCGATTCACCCCGCCCGCATGGTGACCGAACACGCCGACTCGCCGCACTTGATGACAAAAAACATCAAATGCGAAACCTACATCGCCTGCGCCGAAGTTGACATCTGGGCTCCGCCCGCCACCATCAAAACGCTAGAGGACGCACTCACCGCAGGCGGCACGCCGTATCGCATAGAGTGGTACGCCGCGTGCGAGCACGGCTTCGTATTTCCCAAGCGCCCCATCTACAACCAAGCAGCAGCGGAGCGGCATTGGGAGCGGTTGTTTGCGATGTGGAAGAGGACGCTCACCTAACTGAGGATTGATGCACTTTCCATTTTTAGGTTAACTAGAGGAATCAAAATGAAACTAACTGCCATTTACGAAAAAGTACCCGAGGGCTATATCGGCTTTATCGAAGAGTTGCCAGGTGCTAATACGCAGGGTGCAACATTAGACGAAGTTCGGCTCAATTTGTCGGAAGCTGTGAGCCTTGTGTTTGAAGCCAATAAACTTTTAGCCGAAGAAGATCTGAAAGATCGTCACGTTATTCGTGAAGATTTTGAGCTTACCTTGGCATGAAGCGGCTTGATTTAATTCGTTATTTGGAGCAGTTTGGCTGTCAACTTCTCCGAGAGGGTGGCAGCCATTCGATTTTTATCAATCGCAAAACAAAGAAAGCATCTACCGTCCCGAGACACAGAGAAATCAATGATTTTTTAGCAAAGAAAATTTGCCGCGATTTAGAAATCCCAGTACTATGAATTGTCTAACTCTTCATTGAACCTAGCATTCCCGCCTGCGCGGGAATGACAGTTACTTCAGCCCCATTCCGCGCGAGATCACTTCTTTCATAATTTCATTCGTGCCACCGTAAATGCGCTGCACCCGTGCGTCGGCGTAGGCTCTGGCGATGGGGTACTCCCACATGAAGCCGTTGCCGCCGTGCAGTTGCAGGCATTCGTCCATTACCTTGCCTTGCAAATCGGTAGTCCAGTATTTCGCCATGCTGGCGGTTTGCGTGTCCAATTTTTCGTCTAGCAATAGCTCGGTGCATTTATCGACGAACACTCTGGCAATTTGCACTTCGGTTTGCAGCTCCGCCAATTTGTAGCGCGTGTTTTGAAAGCTGGACAAAGCTTGTCCAAACACTTTGCGCTCTTGCACGTAGGCGACCGTCCAATCGATGGCAGCTTCTGCCGCCGCGACTGCGGTAATTGCAATTTGCAAGCGCTCCCACGGTAGCTGCTCCATCAGGCAAATGAAGCCTTTGTTTTCTTGCGCTTGACCGCCCAGAACGGCATCGGCGGGCAACTTGACGTTGTTAAAAAATAGCTCGCAGGTGTCTTGCGCTTTCAGCCCTAATTTTTTGAGCGGCTTGCCTTTTTCGTAACCTGCCGCGCCTGTCTCCAGCATCAATAAACTCGTGCCTTTGCCGCCTGCGCTGGGATTGGTTTTTGCCACCACAATGACCACATCCGACAGCCAGCCGTTGGTAATAAAAGTCTTGCTACCGTTCAATAAATAGCCGCCATCTGCTTGTTTGATTGCGGTTGTTTGAATGCCTTGCAAATCGCTACCCGCCGCAGGCTCGGTCATGGCAATTGCGCCAATTAATTCGCCACTTGCCATGCGCGGCAAATAGTGGCTTTTTTGCTCGTCAGTGCCGTAATGCAAGATGTAGGGGGCGACGATTTCATTGTGCAGTCCAAAGCCAATGCCGCTAAAGCCAGCGTGCGCTAGCTCTTCCATTTGGATGACGCTGTAGAGCTTGTCCGCCTGCGCGCCACCGTACATCTCGGGCATGGACATACACAAAAAGCCATTCGCGCCCGCTTTGCGCCAGACCGCGCGGTCAACAAAGCCAAGCTCTTCCCACTTGGCATGAAAAGGTGCTACTTCTTTCTCTAAAAAGCGGCGAAAGGAATCACGATAAGCATCATGGTCTAGGGTAAATAGGGAGCGTGTAATCATGGCGCATAAATATACTGAGTTCTCTTTAAATAGCACTAGGGAGAACACCATGACGGCAGAAGCTTTGATCTATGACGCAATCCGCACACCGCGCGGCAAAGGTAAAAAGGATGGCAGTTTGCACGAGGTCAAGCCCGTCAATTTATTGGCAGGACTATTGACGGAGCTACAGCACAGAAACGGCTTTGACACCGCCGCGATAGATGATGTGGTGATGGGCGTGGTCTCGCCAATTGGCGAGCAAGGCTCGGTGATTGCGAAGGTGGCGGCGCTCAAAGCGGGTTGGGACTTCCGCGCATCGGGCGTGCAAATTAATCGCTTTTGCGCATCGGGTTTAGAGGCCGTGAATATGGCGGCGCAAAAAGTGCGCTCGGGCTGGGAAGACTTGGTAGTGGCAGGCGGCGTGGAGTCGATGTCGCGGGTTCCGATTGGCTCGGATGGCGGCGCTTGGGCACAAGACCCTGAGACCAATTTGGCAACTTCGTTTGTGCCGCAAGGCATTGGCGCAGATTTGATCGCCACCATTGCGGGCTTTAGCCGCACGGACGTGGATACGTATGCGCTGGAGTCGCAGCGCCGCGCCAGTGCAGCGCGCGAGGCGGGCTACTTCACAACTTCAGTCATTCCCGTCAAAGACTTTTTAGATCAGACCATTTTGGACTTCGATGAGTTCATCAAGCCGCACACCACAATCGAAGGCCTTGCTTCCCTGCGTCCTGCGTTTGAACAAATGGGCGCGATGGGATTTGATGCCGTGGCACTGGCACGCTATCCCGAAGTGGAGCGAATCATTCACGTACACCACGCAGGTAATTCGTCGGGGATTGTGGATGGCGCTGCGGCGGTGCTCGTTGGCAGTGAAGCAGCTGGACGAGCGCATGGGCTCAAGCCTCGCGCTCGAATTGTTGCGGCAGCGCTCTCGGGTGCAGATCCCACCATCATGCTCACAGGGCCCATGCCTGCGGCGCGCAAAGCCCTCGCCAAGGCTGGGCTGCGTGTCGATCAAATTGATTTGTTTGAAGTCAACGAAGCCTTTGCGGTCGTACCCATGCGCTTCATGAAAGAGATGAACGTACCGCATGAGAAGGTCAACGTAAATGGCGGCGCGATTACTATGGGACATCCGCTGGGCGCAACAGGTGCGATGATTTTGGGCACGCTGATTGATGAGCTGCACCGCCGCAAATTGCGCTATGGACTGGCCACTTTGTGCGTGGGCGGCGGCATGGGCATTGCAACCATTGTGGAGCGTATTTAAAAATGAAAACGATTCAATACAACTTGGACGATGGCATTGCAACACTGACTTTTGACGAGCCCAATTCTCCCGTGAATACCATGTGTATGCAGTGGCAGCGTGACCTAACCGAAGCCACAGCCTTAGTGGTTGCTGACCGCGCAAAAATAAAAGGCATCATCCTCGCATCCAACAAGAACACCTTTTTTGCAGGCGCAGATTTAAAAGGCACGCTGCAATTGCAAGCCTCAGATGCGCCACGCGTCTACGCTGAAATTGAACAAACAAAACAAAACTTTAGAACAATTGAAACCTTGGGTATACCTGTGGTGAGTTGCTTAAATGGTTCGGCGCTCGGTGGTGGCTGGGAGGTGGCACTGGTCGGGCATTACCGCGTGGCGGTGGATTCGCCAAAGATTCAATTTGGTCTGCCTGAAATTACGCTGGGGCTTATTCCTGGCGCATCGGGCATCACAAAAATGACTCGAATGCTTGGACTCATGGGCGCTCAGCCTTACATCCTAGAGAGCAAACTCTTCAATCCTGCACAGGGCATGAAACTTGGTTTGATACACGAGCTAGTAAGTGATGCGTCCAAGCTGCGTGACTGCGCCCGTGCGTTCATTGCCGCCAACCCCACTAGCCAACAACCTTGGGACATGAAGGACTACAAAATGCCAGGCGGCACGCCCTCCCATCCCAAAATTGCCGCAGCGCTTTCGGTTGCACCCGCCATGCTCAAAGCCAAAACGCGCGGCCTCTACCCTGCTCCCGAATACGCGCTATGCGCCATGGTGGAAGGTGCGCAAGTCGATTTTGAAACCGCGCTCAGAATTGAGAGTCGCTACCTCGCTAGACTGATTGTGAGTCCTGTTGCCAAAAACATGATCAACACTTTTTTCTTCAACATGAATGCCGTGAAGAGTGGTCAGAGCAGACCCGCAAACGTCCCTCGCTACAAACCACAAAAAGTGGGGATTTTGGGCGCAGGCATGATGGGCGCAGGCATTGCGTATAGCCAAGCCACACGCGGGATTGCCACTGTTTTAAAGGACGTGACTCTGGACAAAGCCAATGCGGGCAAGGCTTACAGCCAAAAGCTCACGCAGCCTAGCGTTGATAAAGGACGAATGAGTCAAGATGCGCAAAATGCGCTCTTGGCCCAAATCATGGCAACAGACAAGACCGCTGATCTCAAAGGATGCGACCTGATCATCGAAGCCGTTTTTGAAAAACGGGAGTTAAAAGCCGAGGTCACCAAGGAAGCCGAACCCATGCTGGCCAATGGTGGATTCTTTGCTAGCAATACGTCCACGCTACCCATTACAGGGCTGGCCAAAGCGAGCGCTCGTCCCAACGCATTTATCGGCATTCACTTTTTTAGCCCTGTGGACAAAATGAAATTGGTGGAAATTATTAAAGGCAAAGAGACAGACGATGAAACGGTCGCTCGCGCCTTTGATTACGTGCAGGCGTTGGGCAAAATTCCCATTGTGGTCAACGATTCGCGTGGCTTTTATACCAGCCGCACTTTTGGCACTTTCGTGATGGAAGGCGCAGCCATGCTGGGTGAAGGCATTCCTGCTAGCGCAATTGAACAAGCGGCAATGCAATGCGGAATGCCTGTTGGCGCACTCGCCGTAATGGATGAAACATCGCTCAGTTTGAGTGTTCACGTGCTAGACCAAACTCGCGCTGATTGTCTGGCAGAAGGAAAAACCCATGTCGCCACAACAGGTGAATTGCTCGTCGAGCGCATGGTGAAAGAGCTGGGGCGATCTGGCCGTGCCGCTGGCGGCGGTTTCTACGACTACCCATTCGGTGCCGATGGACAACGTGGCAAAAAAACACTCTGGCCGCAGCTTAAAAACATTTTTGAAAAGGAAGAGCTTCGCTTTGATATGCAGGATCTACAAGATCGCTTTTTATATCGCCAAGCGGTGGAGACCGCCCGCTGCCTTCACGAGGGGGTACTCACCACGGTGCATGATGCCAACATTGGCTCGATCTTTGGAATTGGCTTTCCTGCTTGGACGGGTGGTGCGCTACAGTTTGTCTATTCGCAGGGCGTTGACAGCTTTGCCGACAAAGCCAACTCGCTTGCAGCCCAGTATGGACAAGGGTTTGCGGTCACCGATGCGGTTGTCAACACGCTCAAGCGACATCAACCTTGAGTGTGAGTGAGGGTTTTTACCACTGGCAAAAGCACGCTCGCTTGCTACAGTGCCGCAATAACTAAATCGACTAAGACAAAGGGGAATCCAGCGTGCAATTTTTGCAATTGGTCATCAGCGGCATGGCGCAGGGTTGCATTTATGGCTTGATCGCACTTGGCTTTGTGTTGATCTACAAGGCCACCGAAACCGTCAGCTTTGCGCAGGGTGAGCTGATGATGCTGGGAGCATTTTGTGGGCTCGGCGTGATGTCATTTTTGGGAATGCCATTTTGGATCGCTGTGCTTGCTAGCATCGCTGCAATGGCATTGTTTGGGTTGCTGCTAGAGCGTGCGGTCATTCGCCCCATCCTTGGTCAACCCGCGTTCTCCATTGTGATGCTCACCATTGGCATCGGTTATGTGATGCGCGGACTCATCACCATGCTGCCCAACATTGGCACGGAAACGCACACGCTGCCCGTACCCTACAAAGACATGAGCATCAGCGTGGGCGCACTGCTCCTCAGTGCCGAGCAATTAGTCATCATGCTCACAACGGCTTTGCTGTGCGCACTTTTATTTGCGCTGTTTAAGTACAGCAAAATTGGCATTGCCATGCAAGCGGCATCACAAAATCAGCTCGCCGCTTATTACATGGGGATTCCCGTCAAGCGCTTAAATGGTCTTGCTTGGAGCTTGGCAGCAACGGTTGCGGCAGTGGCTGGTTTGTTACTTGCACCCATTACTTTTGTGCATGCCAACATGGGGATCATCGGGCTCAAAGCCTTTCCAGCTGCTGTTGTGGGCGGCTTTGGCAGTTTGCCTGGTGCCATAGTTGGTGGCCTCATTATTGGCGTGGTTGAGTCGCTTTCAGGTTTTTATCTGCCCGATGGATTTAAAGACACCGCCGCCTACATCGTGGTGCTCATCATGCTAGTGACTAAACCCAATGGTTTGTTTGGCGAGCAGTTGCGCAAGAAAGTGTAAGCACGATGCGATTTATTTTTAAAACCAATTACGCACAAGACATCCAATTAGCCAAGCATGGTGGTCATGTGTTTTGGTATAGCCTGCTCGTCGCATTTCTTTTTACTGCGCCGCTTTTCATCCCCGAATATTGGCTGGCACAAATGACTTTTGCGCTGATCTATAGCATCGTGGGATTAGGCTTAATGTTATTGGCAGGCTTTACGGGATTGTTCTCGTTAGGTCATGCGGCTTTTTTAGGTGTGGGTGCTTATACGCAAAGCGTGCTAACGGGGCATGGCGTTCCGTTTCCAATTGCGTTAGTGGGAGCCGCCGCCTTATCGGCCAGTGTCGGTGTCATTGTTGGTCTGCCAGCGCTTCGCGTCAAAGGCATCTACCTTGGTATGGCAACTCTGTCGTTTGGCTTTATCGTAGAAGAAGTCTTTGCACGCTGGGAGTCGGTCACAGGTGGCAATGCAGGCACGCATATCAAAGCGCCCAATTTATTTGGACTGGTCGTCGATTCTGCCGAAGGTTTTTATTGTTTATGTTTGGTCATTACCATCATTTGCACCTATGCCATCCTCAACCTGCTCAGAAGCCCAACAGGTCGAGCCTTTGTTGCGATTCGTGATTCCGAAATTTCCGCGCAAAGCATGGGTGTCCATTTGGCGCGTTATAAAACGCTCTCGTTCGCGTTATCGGCTGCACTTGCAGGAATTGGCGGAGCACTCTACGCGCACAAACTTCAATTCATCTCACCCGATCAATTCAATATCGTGCAATCCATTGATTTGCTCTTGATGATTGTGGTGGGCGGTCTTGGCTCCGTGCATGGCGCATTTTTAGGCGCGATTTTTTTAATTGCGATGCCGCAACTCATCTCCCTTGGCAAAGACTTTCTGCCCGCTGTGATTGGACAAGCGCCAGGCCTGCAAGCTGCTGTCTACGGCATGGTGCTGGTGGCATTCGTTTTATTTGAGCCGCTGGGTATGTATGGTCGCTGGCTCAAGGTTCGTACCTATTTTGAAATGTTTCCGTTCTATCGCAAAGGCATGTTTAAACGACAAAAAACATTCCAGAAATCGGACAGATTGAAATGACCAACGTTCTTTTATCCGCCTCACATCTTTCTGTCCGCTTTGGTGGTGTGCTAGCGGTTAACAAAGTCAGTTTTGACGTGCGTCAAGGCGAGGTCTTTACACTCATTGGCCCTAACGGCGCAGGCAAGACAACGGTATTCAATTTGATTAGTCGCATCTACTCGCCAACCGAAGGTACGTTGACGTATGCAGGACATGATTTATTCAAGCAACCTGCACACGCCATCGCGAAATTAGGCATTGCTCGAACCTTTCAAAACATCGAACTATTCGAGCACGCTAGCGTTTTGCACAACTTACTCGTTGGGCAGCACACAAAGCGCAGCAACGCGGGACTGCTTGGCTTGTGCAAAGAAATGCTTTTCACCCCCAGCGTTCGCGCCGCTGAACTAGCGGCGCGTGAGCGCGTTGAGCACATCATCGACTTACTCGACTTGCAACATTACCGCGACACCATGGTGGCAGGGCTACCCTACGGAGTTCGCAAAGTGGTTGAAATGGCAAGGGCCTTATGCACGGATCCCAAGCTCTTATTGCTTGATGAGCCCTCATCTGGGCTCAATGTTGAAGAGACCGAAGATATGGCGTTTTGGATCAAAGACATTCAACAAGAACTGGGCATTACGGTGTTGATGGTTGAACACGATATGAGTCTTGTGAATAAGGTATCTGACCGAGTGCTTGCCATGAGCCAAGGGGCTGCGCTGGCTATGGGTACGCCGCGCGAAGTGCAAACACATCCAGCGGTGATTGAGGCGTACTTAGGCTCGATTGATGATGTGAGTAGCCTGCGAAGGAGCGCCCCATGAGTCAAGCCGAAGCGACCCCAAAGCCGATTCTCCAACTACTCAACGTTGAGTCAGCGTATGGCCCCGTCAAAGCCATTCGCGGTGTCAGTTTGCAAGTGCGCAGAGGCGAAATTGCGACCGTGCTGGGATCTAATGGCGCTGGGAAAAGTACCATCTTAAAAACCATTAGTGGCATCATCGATCCGCGCAAAGGTTCTATCGAATTTAACGGTATGGACATCACCGCTTGCGACCCTGCATTCGTTGTGCAAAGTGGTCTCTCACACGTACCCGAAGGGCGCGAAGTCTTTCCACTGTTGTCGGTGCGTGACAATCTTTTAATGGGTGCCTACACACGCAAAGACCGGGACGGCGTGGCACGCGATATGCAAACCGTCTTTGGCTACTTCCCCATTTTGAAAGAGCGCGAGGCACAAGACGCGGGACTCTTGTCGGGCGGGCAGCAACAAATGCTGTCTATTTCTCGGGCACTCATGGCGAATCCTGATTTGATTTTGCTGGACGAACCCAGCCTGGGGCTTTCACCTAAATTGACCAAAGAAATTTTTGAAATCGTGGTGCGTATTAACCGCGAGCGCGGAACAACTATTTTGCTGGTTGAGCAAAATGCCAACATGGCGCTGAATGCATCCGACTACGGTTACGTCCTAGAGAACGGACGCATTGTGATGGAGGATACGTGTGAGCGCTTGCGCGAAAAAGACGACATCAAAGAGTTTTACCTCGGCATGAAAGAGGACGGCGCACGCGGCGAGCGGCGTTGGAAGAAAAAGAAAAACTGGCGGTAACGCACTATGAGTAATCTTTGGAACTTAACCAGCCCCGCAGCCAAGCAGGCATCCTCTCCATCCATCATGATGGCGGGCGAGACAATTCCTGCTGTCTTTTGGAATGCCGTACAGGCTCGTGGTCACAACGTCTGGATGCGCCAAAAAGAATTCGGGATTTGGCACTCGCACACTTGGCTGGGCACCGCCCAAGCTGTACGTGAAATTGGACACGGGCTCATCTCAATTGGCTTTGCGGCTGGAGACACTGCGTCTATTTTGTCCAATACCGTGATTGAGTGGGTACAAACCGACATCGCCATTTTGTGTGCTGGCGGGGTTTGTAATGGTATTTATCCAACCGACGCAGGATCGCAAGTGGAGTACCTTTGCTCGGACTCTCGAACATCGGTTTTATTTGTTGAAGACGACGAACAACTGGATAAAGTCCTAGAGGTTCGCCACGCATTACCGCAATTGAAAAAGATTGTGGTGTTTGATATGGAAGGTCTGCGTGATCTCAGCGACCCAATGGTCATTAGCTTGCAAGCCTTACGGGACGAGGGCTTGCGGCACATGGAGTTACACCCAGAGGCGTTAATGACTCGTAGCAACGCTTGCAAAGCCGAAGACTTAGCCATCTTGATCTACACCTCGGGCACAACTGGAAAACCCAAAGGAGCCATGCATAGCCATCGCTCCATACTGCATTCTGTGCGCGGCACCACCTCCTTTGTTTACCAAGACGAACACGACGAGCGGATGTGCTTTCTACCGCTTTGTCACGTTGCAGAGCGCGTGGGCGGCGAATACGCAGCGCTTTATACAGGGGCTAAATTAAACTTTGTCGAAAACCCAGAGACCGTACCTGAGAACGTGCGTGAAATTGCGCCTACCGTTTTTACTGCCGTGCCGCGCGTCTGGGAAAAATTTTATTCAGCTGTCATGATTTCCTTAAAAGAAGCGGGAGCCGTGCAGCAAGCCGTGTACGGCTGGGCAATCGGGGTAGGTACAAAAGTGACGGATTTGGTATTGGATGGCAAGCCCGTGAGTGGCTGGCTCAAAGCCCAATTCATCATCGCTAAATGGCTCGCACTCAATAACGTGCGCAAACTCATTGGCATCCATAACGCCCGTATGCTGATTACTGGCGCTGCACCCATTAGTCCCGATTTAATCCGTTGGTATCTAGCACTTGGTGTGCCCATGTTGGAAGTGTGGGGCATGACAGAGACCTGCGGGGCCTCGACTGGCAATGTGCTCGCACGCATCAAACCAAGCACGATTGGTCCCGCCGCTCACTTCAACGAAGTCAGGCTTGACCCTCACACCAACGAAATTTTGGTGCGAGGCAACAACGTATTCATGGGCTACCTCAATTTGCCCGATAAAACTGCCCAGACCATCAGCGCCGATGGTTGGTTGCATACCGGCGATGTCGGCACTGTTGATGCGGACGGTTACTTCAAAATTACCGATCGCATGAAAGACATCATCATTACGGCGGGCGGTAAAAATATCACGCCTAGCGAGCTAGAGAACGAACTCAAATTCTCGCCCTACATTACGGATGCAGTCGTGATTGGCGACAAGCGCCCATACCTCACCGTCATCATCATGATTGACCAAGAAAACGTAGAAAAATTTGCGCAGGATAACGATGTGCCGTTCTCCAACTACGCCAGTCTCACACGCAGCGAAGCGGTGCAAACACTCATTGAAGGCGAGATGGCGCGTGTTAACAAAAAATTTGCGCGCGTCGAGCAACTCAAAAAATTCTGGCTGCTCGATACGCAGCTATCAGCAGAAGATGAAGAGCTCACCCCAACCATGAAGCTCAAACGCAAACTGGTAGAGGCTAAATACGCGGCGCAAATTGAAGCTATGTATCATTAAACCGATTTTTAGGTAACAAGACATGGCTCATGTAGAACTTAGGCAAGTAGGGAAATCGTATGACGGCTTGCAAGATGTCATCCCCAACATTAGCCTCAGCATTGCCAATGGTGAATTTGTGGTGTTAGTTGGACCATCGGGTTGCGGAAAATCAACCTTGCTGCGCATGATTGCGGGTTTAGAAACCATTACCCGTGGCGACATTTTGATTGACGAATACCGCGTTAACGACGAACCGCCGCGCCACCGTGATTTAGCCATGGTGTTTCAAGATTACGCGCTTTATCCACATAAAACCTTGTTTGAAAACATGGCGTTCGGATTACGACTCCGAAAAACTCCCGAAGCAGAAATTCAAACACGCGTCATGAATGCTGCTCAATTATTAAAAATTGACCATATGCTAGAGCGCAAGCCTGCAGCTTTGTCTGGCGGGCAACGTCAGCGGGTCGCGATTGGTCGTGCCATCGTGCGCAAGCCAAAAGTTTTTTTGTTTGACGAACCGCTGTCCAACTTGGACGCACAGCTTCGCGGTGAAATGCGTACTGAAATTAAAAAGCTCCACCAACGCCTAGGAGCCACCATCATCTATGTGACCCACGATCAAGTAGAAGCCATGACACTGGCTGATCGAATTGCCATTATGAAGGACGGAAAAGTCCAGCAATATGGCACGCCCGACGAGATTTATAACAATCCCACCAATATGTTCGTGGCTAGTTTTACAGGTTCACCATCGATGAATCTGACGGCGCATACTCAACTCAAACATGAGACTCAAGCAGCCATCATGGCGACGAAACCTGAATTAGGAGCTGTCAGCGCTTGGCATATGGGCATTCGTCCTGAGAATATTTTGCTACAACCACCCACCCATCCTCATACGGCTATATGCGCGACACTTCAGCTGATGGAGCCTTTGGGCGCAGAAACCTTATTAACCGTTTGCGTGGATGACACAGAGATGATGGTCCGCGCCCCCGCCAACTTTAAAAGTGCTTTAGGCGCATCTTTAAACGTTTTTTTACCAACCCATCAATTACACTTTTTCCACTCAACCTCAGGAGACTCACTATGACACGATCATCACTTCGCCTTGCCATCGCCTTCACCTTAAGCCTTAGCAGTGCAGCCGCTTTGGCGCAAAATTTACGCGTCTTTTCAGGTGGCACCAATCAGCGCCCCGACCTCATGCGCAAGCTATTTGATCAATATCAAGCCGCGCATCCAGGAGTCAAAATTGAAATCGAAACTGGCGGCGCAACATCGGAGTTGCAGCGTCAATACCTCAGCACCACACTGAACGCCAAAGACTCGGCGATTGATATCTACATGATCGACATCGTCAACCCTGCTCAGTACTTTAGCGCTGGTTGGCTTGAGCCGCTTGACAGCTACGTCGGCGGTGCTGCGGCACTGAAGCCTTACCTACCCGTCTATAGCAGTGCAAATGTAGTCAACGGGAAAGTCGCTGCTATGCCTGCTTTTGCTGACTCAATGTTCATGTATTACCGCAAAGATTTGCTAGAGAAATACGGCGTGAAAGAACCCAAAACGTGGGATGAATTAGCGGCAGGTGCCAAAAAAATTCAATCAGGCGAAAAAGCCGCGAACCCTAATTTGCAAGGTCTCTCTATTCAAGGTGCGCCCATTGAAGGGGCTGTTTGCACTTTTTTACTTCCCTACTGGAGTCAAGGAAAAGCCTTTAACGATGCTAACGGAAAATTAACACTAGACAAAACAGCAGCTGTTAAGGGTATGGATATGTGGCTCAAAATGGTTGACGATGGGGTCATGAAGAAAAACATTGCGGAAGTGACAACGCCTGTAACGGTCAACGAATTTAAAGCGGGGCAAGCTGTATTTGCTATTAACTGGGGTTTTGCTTGGGATCGTTTTAAAGACGATGCGGACACTCAAGTCAAAGGCAAAGTAGGCGTCATACCCCTGCCCGCTATGGCAGGCGGCAAAAGTGCGACTTGCGTGGGTGGATGGCAATGGGCCGTTAGTGCGTTTTCTAAAAACAAAGCGGCAGCGGCTCAATTAGTAAAATTTTTAAGCTCCCCCGCTGCTAGTAAATTTTTAGCGGTTGAAGGCTCTCTTCTACCTACCTATGCAAGCATCTACAGCGACGCTGAAGTCATCAAGCAGGCCCCCTGGTTTAAGGATGCAGCATCTGTTGTCGTCTCGGGCGAAGCACGCCCTATTAGCACCCAATATGGGCAAGTGAGTGACATTATTCGTACAACGACTAGTGCCATATTGGCACGCACGAAATCAGCAAAAGACGGAGTGGATGAGATCGATAGCCGCGTGAGTCGACTCATGCGATAAGCCACTCAGTATCCGTACTCCAATCAACTGTGCGACTCACCAAGCTGCGTGATCCATCCGATAAAACGCTGGCGCTTTTACTATTAGCGCCAGCGTTTGTGTTGTTGGCTCTTATCGTGATCTATCCCGTTGCGCGGCTCATCTACAACAGCTTTTTTGACCTGCGACTGAGCGGTAGTGCTGGGCAAATTAAATTTGTACTGTGGGATAACTACAAAGACGTATGGGTCGATAAACAGTTTTGGAATGCGCTAACAAACACCGCATTGATTACCCTCATTACGGTTCCAGGCGCTTTGGTGGTTGGACTTGGTATGGCACTCTTAGCGAACCTGCCCTTTAAGCGCCAATGGCCCGTGCGCCTATCACTGCTTTTACCTTGGGCATTACCGCTTAGTTTTGCGGGTCTCATTTTTGCTTGGTTCTTTCATACCGAATACGGGGTTATCAATGATGTGATTCGGCGCGTCACTTTCTCTGACTATGCCGCCGAGCAACAAACCATGTGGCTACTTAAACCACACTGGGCTTTTGCCGCCATTTGCATCACGATCATCTGGAAGACCAGCTCTTTTATGGCTTTGATTTTGCTCGCAGGGTTGCAGATGATTCCCAAATCTTTGTATGAGGCTGCCGAAGTTGATGGCGCGTCTAAGTGGGTGCAATTTGTGCACATCACACTCCCCATGCTCATGCCAAGCATCGTTGTCGCGCTGATCTTCAGAACCATTACGGCACTGCAAACTTTCGACATCCCCTACACCATGACCAAGGGCGGGCCTGGCGACGCAACAGAGACTTTGGCCATGTTGATTCATAAAACAACCATAGATTATCTAGATGTCGGCTATGGCTCTACTTTGGCTGTTTGTATGTTTGCACTCTCGCTATTTGTTACCTCGTTTTATCTCAAGCGAATTGGGGGAAGTGCAAGATGAGCGAATTATGGACAGCCAAACGCTTGCGCTTGATTGCCGCCGCTGTCATTGTTTTTAACGGCTTTTTTCCTGCGTTTTGGATCCTGCTTACTTCTCTTAAACATGAGATTGAGTTAGTCAAAAAACCAATTACCTACTGGCCCGAGCATTTGACACTGCAAAATTATGTTCAGGCATTTCAAGATCAGCCCCTGCTCTCCTACATTGGCAACAGCTTAATCGTGGCAAGTTTGTCCACCATTTTTACTTTGCTAGTTGCCTCCATGGCTGCCTACGCTATTGCCAGGCTTCATCTCAAATATCGGCAATTGATTTTGACCGCCATTGTTGCTAGCAGTATGTTTCCTTTGGTGACTTTGCTAGTCCCTTTATTTGAGACGATGCGTGCACTCAATTTGCTCAACACCTACACCGCCTTGATACTCCCCTATATTGTGCTGAATCTACCTGTTTGCACCTTAGTGCTAGTCAGTTTTTTTCAAAGCATTCCCAAAGATTTAGAAAATGCCGCCATGCTAGACGGCTGCACGCGCTTTGGCGCACTGTGGCGTGTCGTTGTGCCGCTATCGGCACCTGGTGTTTTTACCGCAGGGATTTTGGCGTTTGTCAATTCATGGGACGAGTTTTTATTGGCTCTCTCTCTCAACTCTAGTGCGGCCATGCGTACAGCACCTGTCGGCATCACGTTGTATCAAGGCGAGTTTTCATTTCCTTGGCCAATCATTAGCGCAGCCTTAATTGTGGCTATCGTACCTGTCGCTTTATTAATTGCATTTTTTCAAGAACGTGTTGTTGGTGGCTTAACACAAGGTGGGCTTAAAGGCTAGTCGAGTTCACTAAACCCCCAACTGCTTCGCGGCGAGCTCTTTCATAATCTCTTCCGCCCCGCCGCCAATCATCATGACCTTGACTTCGCGGTAAATGCGCTCCGACACGGTTCCGCGCATAAAGCCCATACCGCCCAAAATTTGTACCGCCTGATCAGCACAAAACTGCATGGTTTGTGTTGCGTGATTCTTCAGCAAACAAACGTTCGCCACCCAGTTGGCAAGCGCTGCGCCCGATACGCCTGCATCCCACTCGCTCGCAACCGACTCTAACCAAGCTTCGGTTGAGCGAATACGCATTTGCATATCCATCAGCTTATGACGAATCACCGCGTGTTCGGTCAGCGCTGCTCCAAACGTTTTGCGCTGCTTGGCCCATGACAGCGCCTCGTCATAGCACGCTTGTGCAAACCCCAGAGCACCCGCCGCCATCGCAACCCGCTCAGCATTAAAGTTGCTCATGATCATTTTGAAACCAGCACCCTCTTCGCCGAGCAAGTTGCCCCTCGGTACGCGCACATCATCAAAACGAATATGCGCCGTATCTGAGCACAGCCAACCCATTTTGTCTAAACGCGTTCGCGCAACACCAGCGCTGTGCGCATCGACGAGTAGCATGGAAATTCCGCCTGCCCCTTTGCTGCCCGTGCGCACAGCCACCGTCAACCAATCCGCTCGCATCCCCGATGTAATAAAGACTTTTTCACCATTCACAATGTAATCATTGCCAGCCAAAACTGCTGATGTACGCAGCGCCGCCACGTCCGATCCAGCACCAGGCTCGGTGATGCACAGTGCTGAAATTTTTGCACCCTCTAACACGGACGGAACGACCTGCGACTTAAGTGCCTCACTGCCATAGAGCACCACCAATGGCAGGCCAATGTTGTGCGAAAAAAGCGACGCAAAAATACCGCCGCTAGTCCCATAACGCGCCAAGGCAATCCACATGGTTGACTTGAGCCGCATGGGCGCAGGCTGCGCCTGAGCATCACTTCCGCCCATCGCTTCTGGGTAACCCATTCCTAGCAAACCCAACTGTGCTGCACGCTTGTAGAGTGCGCGAGGAAACTCGCCCGCCGCATCCCACTGGGTGATGTGAGGCGCGATTTCAGTGGTGGCAAAGCGCTCGACGGTTTGCGCCAATGCCGCGCGAATTTCCATTAAATCGTTTGGATGAATGTAAGAAGAATTCATGGTTACCACCCTCTATCAAGAACACAATCAGCGCGCCAGCACTTGCTTAGGCGAGACTTGTTGACCCGTTGCCACCAACACCTCCGTGATCATTCCTGCTTGCGGTGCCTGTACCGCGTGCTCCAATTTCATCGACTCAATCACAAACAAAGTGTCGCCCGCTGCCACAGCTTGCCCCGCCGCCACATTCACCGCAATCACTCGGCCATTAAAAGGAGCCCGTATTTCGGACGCGGATCCTGCACGGGTTGCCTCTACTGGCGGCGCAAAAGATACATCTTCCAACAACCAATCGACACCTTCGACTTGCACATGAAATAAATGTTGACTGATCGCTACCCAGCGCACAGCAGACAACATCAAAGGCTCTGGCAAAGGCTCTGGAGGTTGCCCCGCACGCCACAACATATCTTGTACGCAGCCGCTGTGCTGGATACGAACAGGACGTAAAAAATGGCAGCTAAGAGCGTGCGGCCGCGCCGTATGGGACATCACAAGCGACACCACAGCAGCCGCTGCATGGTGTGCCACCGCTTGCCGTTTGGCTATTAACGCTGCGCGAATGTGATCGCCTTGTTCTTGCAAAAAGGGTACACACGCCTGCCCTGATCGAAATGTGGGGTGATCAAGGCAAGCCATCAACAAGCCGCGATTCGTCAGCAGCCCCAATACTTCTGTTTTTTGCAGTGCGGCTAGCAGTGCATCCATCGCCTCTGTGCGCGAGGGCGCGTGCGCGATGACCTTTCCCAGCATGGCATCAAAATACGGGGAGACTTCGCCGCCCGACTCCATTGCATGATCAATGCGCAAACTAGCGCTGCCAGGTGGTGGTTTGAAATGCACAATTTTTCCAATTTGCGGCATGAATGCATCATCTTCAGCGCACAAACGAACCTCCATTGCATGACCACTCAGTTGCACATCCTCTTGCTTCAAGGGCAGACACTCACCGCGTGCGACACGGATTTGCCACTCCACTAAATCCAAGCCGGTGCGCATCTCGGTGACCGAATGCTCAACTTGCAAACGCGTATTCATCTCCATCAAATAAAAATGCTCACCCGCTTCGTCGCTGTCTACTAAAAACTCGACGGTTCCCGCGCCTTCATAATGCGCCGCCTGCGCCAGCTGCACCGCAGCCATGCACATCGCTTGTCGTGTCTTTTGATTGATCGCAGGGCTTGGAGATTCTTCAATTATTTTTTGATGCCGTCTCTGCACCGAACAATCGCGCTCACCTAAATGAATGCAATTGCCAAAGCTATCGGCAAAAATTTGCACCTCCACGTGGCGCGGATGAAGGAGCGCACGCTCAAGCACCAACCGACTCGCGCCAAAGGCTGACAACGCCTCGGAGCGCGCACTAGCCACCGCTTGCAAAAAGTCGAACTCTTGTTTTTGTGCATCACTGCCCAAAACTAAGCGCATCCCACGACCACCACCGCCCTCACTGGCTTTCACCATGATGGGAAAACCCAAAGCCTGAGCCGCCGTCCACAGCGCTGCATCACTTTGATCAAGGCCAAAATAACCTGGCAGGCACGGCACCCCCATCGTGGCCGCTAATTGCTTAGCACCCGCTTTACTGCCAACCGCCAAAACGGCACGGGGCGAGGGGCCTATCCATATCAATCCAGCCGCTTGCACGCTTTGCGCAAACTCGGCGTTTTCACTTAAAAACCCGTAGCCTGGGTGAATCGCATCTGCACCAGTGGCAAGAGCGGCGGCGATTATTTTTTTGCTATCAAGATAGGTTTCGGTCGATGTGCAACCACCGAGCGAGTGAGCCATTGTCGCTTCGCGCACCGGCAAACTTTGCGCATCTGTTTGGGCATAAACGGCAACAGTTTCAATTCCCATTTGATTGGCTGAGCGAATAATTCTCCTTGCAATTTCGCCGCGATTCGCAATCAAAATGCGTTGTATGGATTTCATTATTCAGCCCAATTTGGTTTTCTTTTTTGCGCAAATGCCGCCAATCCTTCTAGCGCTTGCGCACCCCGTAGCTGCTCGGCAAATGCGTGTGCGGCACTGTGCCTGAGACTGGGTAGGTTTGTCAAAAACGCCATCGCCATCAGACGCTTCGTTGCCGCCACCGCAGCGCTTGCGGCACGCTGGTGTGCTTGCAAAGCCTGATCGATAGAGGCTTGCAAGCTCTCAGCGGTGCAAAGCACATCAACCAAACCGAGCGCTTGCATTTGTGCAGCAGTGTGCTTGGCGCCTTGCAGCATCAGCCGCCTGGCCACCTTGTCACCCAATCGCCACTGCACAAAGGGAGCGATTTGTGCCGGCACGACACCCAGCGTCACCTCGGGCGTTGCAAACACGGATCGCTCGGTTGCAATCACCGTATCAGCACAACAAACAAGTCCAAAGCCGCCGCCCATCGCCACACCATCGACCACGCACACCAAGGCTTGTGGCAAAAGACAAAGCTGCTCAAGCAACTCACCAAACTCAAGGTTGGATGTGATCAGTGGGTCGATGGCTTGCGCTGCATTTTTCGCCTCATGCGGCTGCCCAATACTGGTCGCAAATCCACCCAAACTACCGCCCGAGCAAAACGCGGGATGGGCTCCCGCAAGCACAATGGCGTGTAAGCCACTATCCACCTGCGCCAGCGAGCATGCTTGCCGCAAAGCCCCGACCATATTGGCGTTCAAGGCATTCTTGCTACTAGGCTCATTTAGCGTCCAGTACGCGATATCGCCACTAGCGCGGGTTTGCCGTGTGACGATGAGTGTGCTGTTCGTCATGCTGCGCTCCAACTGTTAAGCTTTGACAGCTCGCTTGGCGACACCCATGATTTTGGCAAGAATGCCCATCATCACTTCATCTGCGCCACCACCAATGGATCCCAGTCGTCCATCGCGATACATACGCGAGACTTTGTTCTCCCACGTAAAACCCATGCCACCCCAAAATTGCAGACAGCCATCAGGAATGGTTCGATTTAAACGTCCCGCTTTGAGCTTGGCCATAGAGGCCCATTCGGTCACATCATCGCCTGCAACATAGCGCTCGCAGGCTTGATAGGTCAAGGCTCGCAGCGACTCCAGCTCGGTTTTCATCTCCACCAATTTGAACTGCACCCACTGCTGATCTGCCAAGGTGCTACCAAATAATTGACGCTCTTGCGCCCACGCCACCGTCCACTCGATGCAGTTGCTAAGACTTTGCAAACAACTCGCCGCAGCCCACAAGCGCTCTTCTTGAAACTGCATCATCTGCATCGTAAAACCCGCGCCCTCTTGACCCAGCAAGTAGCGCTGAGGTACGCGCACTTCATCAAAATAAATGAGCCCTGTGTCCGAAGAATGCATGCCGATTTTTTTAATCTTTTGCGCCATCTCAATGCCTTTGACGAGTCGTCCGCTCTCGCGCATCGGCACAATGACGAGCGATTTATTCTTATGCGCCGAGACCCCGCTAGGCGGCTCGCTGGTATTGACCAACAGACACATCCAATCGGCTTGAAAGCTATTGGTAATCCACATCTTTTGCCCCGAGATCACATAGTCAGCGCCATCCTTGCGTGCATAGGTTTTAATCGCAGCCACATCGCTGCCAGCGCCTGGCTCACTCACCCCAATGCAGCCAACCATGTCACCGCGAATTGCAGGAGCTAAAAATTGCGCGCGCAACTCATCACTACCAAATCGCGCCAACGCTGGCGTACACATATCCGTTTGCACGCCAATGGCCATCGGGATGCCCCCGCAGTGGATATGCCCCAGTGTTTCGGCCATTGCCATCGCATACGAGTAATCCAGTCCTGCGCCGCCAAACGCCTCTGGCTTAGTCAGCCCCAACAGTCCTAAATCACCCAGCCCTTTGAAGACTTGGTGTGCCGGGAATATCTCTGCGTCCTCCCACTCATCCACATAAGGATTGATGTGCTCATCAATATAGCGTTTAAGGGTTTTTTGAATGGCTAAATGCTCGTGTGTGTATTGCATATTGATCTCCTAAAAGTTACATCCGCGCGACACCAAACTGCATCGGCCTTAGCACTCTTGCGTCAGCCTGCTTGCAAATATCCAAGCACTCGATGAGCACGGCACGCGTGTTCCGTGGATCGATAATTCCGTCGTCTAGCAGCAAGCCTGATGTGTAAAAACTGTCCGCCTGCCGCTCAAACAAATCCACAATTTTGTCGAACTGCGCCCCAGCTTGATCGGCATCATGTGCAAGACCTTTGCGTGCCATTGCAGCCTCAGTCACGATGTGCATGGTGCGGGCCGCTTGCTCTCCTCCCATGACGGCGGTTTTGGCGTTTGGCCAACTAAATAAAAATCGCGGTTGATAGGCGCGTCCACACATCCCGTAATTGCCCGCGCCAAAACTAGCACCGCACTGAATCGTGATTTGCGGCACGGTTGCTTGGGTTACGGCTTGAATCATTTTGCTGCCATGCTTAATCATGCCGCCTTGCTCACTGTCTTTGCCAACCATATAACCTGTTGTGTTTTGCAGATACACAATAGGCTGCCCTAGTTGGCACATCCACTGAATGAAATGCGTTGCCTTATTCGCGCCCGCCACATCGATGGGGCCGTTATTACTTATCACCCCCACAGCATGACCACCCACCCGCGCTTGCACGCACAGCGTCGCAGCGCCGTATAGCGCTTTGAACTCAAGCAGTTCGGAGCCATCCACAAGACGCGCCATGATGTCGCGCATATCCACGGGTTGACGCGCGTCGGCTGGCATGATGCCCAGCAAATCTTCGGCAGGAAAAAGCGGTTCAGCTCGAACCCCTTGCACGGCCAGCCGCGACTGATCCCAATTTAAATGCGCCACAACCTGCCTGGCTATTCCCAGCGCGTGCCGATCATCTTCTGCAAGGTACTCGCCCAAGCCCGAAGTGGTAACGTGCATGTGTGCGCCGCCTAATTCTTCCTCACTTGCGAGCTCGCCAGTTGCGGCTTTTAACAAAGGCGGTCCGGCTAAAAATGCGCGTGATCGACCGCGCACCATGATCACGACATCGGACAAGCCAGGCATATAAGCACCGCCTGCCGTGCCCGAGCCGTGCTGTACCGTGATGACAGGAATGCCAGCGGCGGACAGTCTTGCCAAGTTACGAAAGAGCGCACCGCCGTGCACAAAACCCTCCACACGGTAGCGCATCAAATTAGCGCCCGCACTCTCCACCAAATGGATAAAGGGCAGCTTGTTTTGCAGCGCAATCTCTTGCACGCGCAACATTTTCTCTAGCCCCATCGGTTGAATAGCGCCTGCCTCAATGCCTGAATCGCTGGCAACAATCATGCAGCGCACGCCTTCAATGCAGCCCATTCCTGCCACCACTCCGCCGCCTGGAACAGACCGCTGTGCGTCCGCCGTGTCCTGCAAATAGCCTGCTATCGATGCAATCGGCAAGTAAGGCGAACCAGCGTCTAGCAACAAAGCGACGCGCTCACGCGGCAACAATTGCCCACGTTTTTTAAATACAGGTTGAGATGCCGCAGAAGCCTTGCTGGCTCTATCCTCCAAAGCACGTAGCGCGGCAAGCCGCTCCTGCATTGCCTTGCAAGCCGACTCGTTATTTTTTTTCATGAAAATACTTTCGGCATTTTCGCCAAATGAAAGCCTGCGTAGGGCTTCACGGCATCGCGCGTCAGAGCAGCCGCGCTGGGTGCTTGCATCGCCCAGCCCATGCGGGTTTGCGGCCTTGCGCCGTCCACTCGCAGCACCGAACCACTGATAAAACTAGCGGCAGGTGAGAGTAAAAAAACAATGGCGGCCGATGTCTCCGCCTCATTACCGAAGCGACCTAGCGGCACCGTTTTAGCCATCGCACGCAGCATCTCTCCCGCCTCGGGCGGATAGTGATCCATCCCGCTAGAGGCAATGTAACCCGGTGCAACCGCATTGACCCGAACGCCCTGGCAAGCCCATTCTGCGGCGGCCGTCTCGGTAAAGCTCACCATCCCCGCGCGTGCCGCGCCGCTATGCCCCATATTGGGCATCGATCCCCACATATCCGCCACAATATTGACCACCGCACCGCCATGCGCCTGCATAGACTGCACAAAACATTCACGCGCCATTAAAAATCCGCCCGTCAAATTGGAGCTAACCACCGCCTCCCATCCTTTGAGGCTGGTGCTTGCAAGCGATGAGATATATTGCCCGCCTGCGTTATTCACCAAACCATCAATACGTCCATGCTTGGCAACGATGCGCGTGATAACAGCCCGCACCAGCTCTTCACTTCGGATGTCACACACTTGGTAAGAGGCCGTGGGTATTTCCTTGCAAACTGATTTGAGCTTGTCTTCGTTACGTCCAATGAGCACAACATTTGCACCCAAACTTGCTAACTCGTGCGCAGTGCAACGCCCAATGCCCGAGCCCCCGCCCGTCACAACAATGGTCTTGCCCGCAAATAATTGCGGCGCGAATATGCTTTGATACTGATTTTGGTACTGATCTACCCTCATGTTTCAATCTCCATCCGCAGCAGTGCGCCCGCCATAGCCTTGCCTAAATTGTCTTGCCTCAAATTACGTGCAGCACCGCCTTGCAGCACCCCCTTAAAGACAATCTTGATTGCCAAGAGATTGGGCAACAGCCACAGCGCAACCTCGCCCTCTAACCAAGGTTTGAAATGTGCGCGAACCTTCTCAAGGGTGACCTCTTTAGCAATCACTGCGTAGCCTGCGGCGTCCCATGCAAAGAGCCCAAAGTCCACCCAATCCCCTTTATCGCCAGACCTAGCGTGCGCAATATCGGCGAGGCGAGTACGCTTGAATGTACTCATAGCAAACTCACTTGTATGTGCGGCAGCACTGCCTCGCGCGCCAGTAAACCCGTCCAAATACCCAGCAGCTCGGAAGTGTTGTGCAGCCCGCTCAACCCACAGGTGTAGGCAGGTCCCGATAAAGCAATCCAAGGAAAGAGTCTGCCAAAACTATCTGCGGCCGACTTTAGCTGAGTCTTCAAAACTATCCGCACATAGAGTTCATTCAGTTCATTCAAGCCCGCAACATTCGGAATCGGCGCAAGCGCACCATGCGCAGAATTGAGACCTGGGTACTCAATAAAAAGCTCATCGTGTGGAATCCGTTTATCAGCTAATTGCGAACGGATCATCTCGATGGCGACTTGCGCCTTATCCCAAGCATTCGGCCAACTAAAGCCCCAAGTGACCTCGGACTTATAACCCGACGGATAGCCACCAATCACCTTCAGCTGAGCGGGCGCTATGCGTCCAGTTGCACCCGTTACCGCCACGCGGTCATCGCCCCAATCTTCTAAGTGAAGCGTGGACATATCAAGCACCACATCGGGCGTTAAATACGCGGTGGGATCGTGGACTTCATACAGTAATTGCTGGCGCACGGTATCAAAACTAACGCGCCCCCCTGTGCCATCGGCTTTGGTGATCACCGCGTCGCCATTCTCATTGACGGCAGCCATGGGATAACCGATATGAGCCAAATCAGGAACTGATTTCCAAGCATTCAAACTACCAAAATTGCCACCACTCCCTTGCCCCGAACACTCCATCAAATGCCCCACGGTGATGCCCTGCGCAAGTCGATTTAAATCGATTGACTCCTGCGCATCCTCCAATTTCCAACCAAATTCAAATACCAAGGGAGCCAGAAAAAGCGCGGCATCGGCAACCCTGCCTGTGATCACAATATCAGCGCCAAGAGCCAAAGCATCAACGATAGGACGCGCCCCCAGATAGACATTCGCAAACAATAAATCATCGCGCGGCGGCGCAGTCACAAGCGGCAAACGGTCACGCACATCATCGCCCGTCACAATGGCGATGGTGGGATGAAAGCCCTTGGCCGCCAAAGCCGCTTGCACGGCGCGTCCTGCACTTTGCGGATTCAATCCGCCTGCGTTACAAATAAATTTTGCACCGCACTTGATCATCCAAGGCCACAACCGAAGGAGCATCGGCACGGCATCGCGGGCATAGCCAAGCGCTTCATCTTTGGCACGGTCTTTTTGCAATATCGCCAAGGTCAACTCTGACAAATGGTCGCTACAAACATAGTGCGGTAAGCCATACTGCGCGTGACCTTGCAAAAGCGATGGCAGAACAGGCTCCCAGTTATCACCATAAAACCCAAGCCCTGATGCGAGCACCACCTGCTTCATGATGCGGCAACCTCGGGTGATGCGGGATGAATGAACAAATCTAACGCAGCTCTCGCTAACGTATCGAGCTGTTTGGCTTGGCTCACGCCTTCGCGCATCGTGTGCCACTGAACCGTCCAGTTCAATGCGCCAAAAATCAACAACCTTGCCCATTTAACCGAGGTGTGCAACCGCTTTTGCGCATGCAGTTTTTTAAGCACAGGCAACCAATCCGCTTCGTAGTCATGCTGCATATCAGCCAGCACCTGTTGCTGCCCCGCGTCTAATGATCGATATTCGTAGAGCATGACGGGAATGAAGTCCTTATCCGCACCCAGCAAAATCTCTAGGTGATGACGAATCAAACCATACAGTAATTGCTCTGGCGAGACGCGCGCTAGGCGCATTTTGGCCAGCACCTCACTTTGCTTGGCCTTCGCTTGATTCATGCCATCACACATCACCGTAAACAGCAAAAATTGCTTGCTCTCAAAATGATAGAACGGTGAGCCGCTGTGCATTCCGACGCTGGCGGCAATGTCACGGGTGCTAGTTGCGGCATAACCTTTTTCTCTAAATAAACGCGCCGCGCGTTGAATGAGGTCACGGCGACGATTCCCCTCGTCGCGCTGCGACAGCGTTTTGGGCGGGCGACCACGCCGAGCCGCATGGACAGGAGTCATTAAACGAGAGACAGCTTGCATGGGCGCATCATATCTTTTTTTTAATTAAAGCAATCAATTGATTTTTATAAATAACCTAGGGATAACCTTAATTGGTTTTGATCGCCAATTCGCTACATTCTTGCTTTATTATTTTTTTTGGAGTGCCCTGATGAAATTCAAACTATCTGCAATCATTGCCATGTGTGCCTTCGGTTTTTTAGGAAGCAGCGCATCCGCTCAATCACAAGGAGTCAGCAAAACTGAAATTGTGATTGGCTCGATTCAAGACTTATCTGGCCCCCTTGCAGGCTACGGCAAGCAGTCCCGCAACGGTATGCAGCTGCGAGTTGACGAAATTAACGAGCAAGGCGGCATCAATGGACGCAAACTTAAACTACTGGTAGAAGACTCAGGCTATGACCCTAAACGTGCCGTGCTTGCCGCGCAAAAGCTAGTGAGTCAAGACAAAATCTTCATCATGGCAGCGCACTTAGGAACAGCACATAACTTGGCGGCCATGCCTGTTCAGTTTGAAAAAAACGTCATTAACTTTTTGCCACTCACGGCAGCACGCGAAATGTTTGAGCCATTCAACCGCCTCAAATACGCACTGCTCCCACCTTATTACGACCAAATGCGCGTTGCGCTACCGAGATTGGTCAAAGATAAAGCCGCCAAAAAAATCTGCACCATTTATCAAGATGATGAGTTTGGCTTAGAGGTTGTTCGAGGAGCCGAAGAAGGACTCAAAGGCTTGAACATGACGTTTACCGAAAAAACATCCTTTAAACGCGGCGCAACCGACTTCTCAAGTCAAGTCGCAAAAATGAAGGCTGCTAACTGCGATTTTGTGGTGCTAGGCACCATCATTCGCGAGACCATTGGCACCATTGCGGAATCACGCAAAACTGGATTTAGCCCAACATTTTTAGGTTCAAGTGCGGCGTACACCGATTTGATTCACAAACTCGGCGGCCCTGCGATGAACGGTATGTATGCCACGATGCAAACGCAAAATCCTTACACCGATGAGGCTGCGCAGCCCATTCGTTTTTGGGCGAATAAATACAAAACCAGGTTCAACGAAGACCCCGCCGTCTTCTCAGCTTACGGTTACGTCATCATTGATATTTTTGCCAAAGCAGCAGAAAAGGCGGGCGCTAACTTAACGACCGACAGTTTCATCAAAGCCATGGATTCGATGACTATTCCACCCGATATGTTTGGCACAGGCGAAGCCAGCT
Organism: Cytophagales bacterium; assembly: GCA_030054145.1. Taxonomy (GTDB): domain Bacteria; phylum Pseudomonadota; class Gammaproteobacteria; order Burkholderiales; family Burkholderiaceae_C; genus JASGCK01. The sequence continues at coordinate 314,884 of JASGCK010000001.1, read as the reverse complement.
TTAGCCCAACGAAACATTTAGGCATGCCCTCCTCGCGCCTCTCACAAATCACGGATGGCAAATGGAAAGTGATCTCTGAGTACTTCAAATAACCCGTTGGCGTATTCAAATTCAAAGAACGCTTTTGCGAGCGGCCGGGTTCATTTCAACCGTGCCGCGTCGCCTCTAGCGGCGCAATAGGGTGATGCGCCTCTTCGTATTTTTCAACTAGCACGAGCCAGCTGTCCAGCTTGTCACCACTCGGCGTGTCGGGCTCAGAACCCCAGAGACGATCAATTTCAGCAAGTGCCAAATCGTATTGCGATTCATTTTTAATGGGTTGCATTTTCATAATTCGATGGTTATACGCCACTCAATTCGTACTCGGCCCATCACACGGGCAATCCCAGCTTGATGAGCAATTTGCCGTGGGCGCAAAAAGATTTTGCGCCTGTGGCACTCATCACTATTGCAACCAACGTCAAAAAGCGAAACCGCCTTGTGGTCTAAAACCATCAAGGCGGCGGGGATTACGGCTGAATAACTAGTAACTTGCTAGCGATTAAAACTTGTAGCCCAGGTCAACACTCAGCGCACTTGGATTGAGCGTGGCATCCAAGGTTTGTCCTGTTGACAGTGTTGTTGTCGTTTTGAGCAACGTGTACGAGTAACTTGCATTGACGAACCAACGCTCGTTAATCATGTAACTACCGCCTAATTGCAATGTGGGGGCAAACTTAGACGCAACGGATAGCGTCGTGGGATTACTGACGGTGCCGCCCGTCAACGCAGAAAGAGTTGAGGTTGCCGTTCCACCGTAGAACTTGACATACGTCAAACCAGCGCTCAGATAAGGACGGAATTGCGCTGTTGGCTCTTGGAATCGCCACTGCGCAAGTACGGTAATGGGCAACGCCTTTACATCACCAAGTTTGCCTACTCCCGCGATGGCACCTGCACCAGAAATGTCATGCTTAAAGGGAAGCGCAAGCGGCACATCAATCGCCAGATTATTGCTGTACATATAAGTGACACCGCCGCTCAATTGCGTATCGCTCGCAATCGCCACTTGGGTATTGGGCAAGCTTGGCGCACTCATGTTGCCGCTTTGGACATTGGGAGTAATGTTCGTCATACCACCACGCACTAACCATGTGTCCGCTGTTTGCGCCTGCACAGCGTAGCTGCCAGACAGCGCCAAAGAGAGTAAAAGAAGTTTAAATGTGTGTTTCATAGTTAATTGCTCCTAGAGTTACAGCCAACCAGCTTGCGCCAATTGCACGCTAATGGATTGCCCAATGAGTTGATGCAGCGCAGGAGTTGGGTGGAAGTTATCCGCAAAGCCATAAGTTTTCCACCAATTAGCCGATGTTTCGCCTGATGGAATCGTGGCACTCATACTGGCAGAGTTACATGCAACCACTGTGACTGCGTAACTCAAGCTGGCTTGATTTGTAGCTGTATCAAGTCCACCAGCCACCTTTGGACATGCTGGCGTTGTGGAATTGGTTAAGCCAAATTGTGCGGGGTTTGCATGAATGACTCCCGCGTGTGAATAAAAGTCATACACCTGAACACTTGTGCCTGCAAAGTTGCTAACTAGCTTGGCATTAAATGCTTTCGTCCAAGCACGTACCGCCTCCTGAACAGCGGCAGATGTTGCAGCATTACTGCTTGCGGTAACGCCCGCCAAAACAGCTTGAAAGCGAGGTGTGAGTGTGATGTCACTAGAGTTCACAATCAGCACCTTCTTAACGCCTTTTGCAAGCACATTGGTGTTGACCGATGCATACAAACTGTCCGCCAAAGCCTGCGCGTAAGCACCGCCAGCCGTTGCCAAGCTAGTCGATGTAGGTACTGCACCCACAATGGTATTAACTGTCGCCGGTGGCAATAAAGTGCTTAAAGCCGCCATGTAGGTTGCAATACCCGAGGGAGTTGTTGCCCCAAGATAAGCCCCCGTGATATCGGCCAAGTCATTAGAGCCGCCATCAATAATGACAAAGTCATTGACCCCGAGTGCGGCGCTACCAGCCGCTAGCTGGTATGGAACAGATTGCGGACTGTTGGGGATATTGGCAGGCGCTGCTTGCGTCAGGTTATTGATCCGCCCACCACCAACCGAATAATTAGTGCAACCCGCGACTGTATTGGCTATAAAAGTCGTGCCCGTGAACTTAAAGAACGGACACATATTGTTGTAGCCAAAGCTAGCCGCTATCCGCTCTGGGAAAACTTGAAATGGATTGGCAGGATCGGCACTTTGAATCGTAAATTTATATCCAAAAGTACCGCTATCCATCAAACTATCGCCAAATATCTTGACACCACTGACGCTAGTTTTAGGCGCAGTGTCTGCACCACCCCCGCCGCAACCCGCCACAACCAGTGCAGCACCTAATGCGCTAAGCGCAACTTTCCATCGTTTCATGACTATCTCCTAAAAAAAATCCTCGTTCGCATTTAAAGGTTAATAGTAACCACATCTCCAGCAAAGCTCTTTGGGATTTACCCTTGACGCTGCGTATCTCTAGCGCCAACCACGAGCCCAGCCGCGCTGGTGGTGTACATAACCCCAGCCAAAACGCGGATGAAATGCCCAAACGAAACCAATCGCAGGCGCTGCATAGGCGGGTTGTACGTAAATCGTGCCTGGCGGTGGCGGCACTGGCTGGGTATAAGCGTACACAGGCACTGCCACGGGCTGAGGTGTATAAACCTGCTGGGGCGGCGCGACCACGCAGCCCGCCAAGCCAAGAGAACTGGTAAGACTAAGCACAAAAATCTTTGGTGAGAGTTTCATTTGCAATCCTTTTTATTGAAGTGACTATACAAGCTAGAACGCATTGGACTTGCCCCCGCTTGCAGCGTGTCCAAGGTCGATTGTGAAGTCGTCGAAGTCTAAGCTTTATTTTCCGAGGGCGACGGTGCTTGTGATGCCAAATAGATCCCAGGCAAAATGATCACCAAACCAATCGCGTGATAGATATACAGCGGCTCGCCCAGCGCAAACCACGCAAGCGCTGCTGCGTATAACGGTCCTAAATAAAGCACCAAGGCGGTACGCGCTGCACCGATTCTTTTTTGCAGCACGCCGTAGGCAAGGTATGCGCCTGAGCTTGGAAAGACCGCTACCGCCACAATCAAACCAAGGGTTTGCCAACTCCAAACCGTTTGGGTAAACGGCAGCCCTGATGCCGCCTCTAGCAGCGCGATTGGTAGCGTAAACAATGTGCCGGCCGCTGCAATTAACACAAGCCTAGCCAATGGGCTAAATGGACAGGGCCAACGTTTCAGCAACACCGAGTAGACCGCCCACGCAATCGCACAGCCCAGCATCCATAAATCGCCTGTTACAAACTGCGTTTGCGCAATAGCACTCCAGCGCCCTTGAATCACCACGTGTACCAGTCCAAACATGGCGAACAGCACGCCCAGCCATTGCCGTTTGCGCAGTCGTTCATTTAAAAAAATAGCCGCTCCAAGCACAATGAATACTGGTGAGAGCGCATAGATCAGCGCGATGTTATTGGCGGCGGTGGTACGCGCGGCAATATAAACCCACGAACCGCAAATCCACATCCCCAGCACACCGAGCGCTAATGCGTGCCAGCGTTCAGCCCAAATCAAATGGCGCTTGGCTTTGAGCTCGGGCCACGCAAATAGCGCGAGCATGATGACCGCCAACCCCCAACGTGCAAATGTGAGTGCATTAGGCGCAATCAGCGCGGGCGCTCGCCTGGCAATTAAATAGTTCACAGCCCAAAACGCTGGAATGAAAAAAATGAGCAGCCACGACAGCGGTGAAATAGCCGTCAGCGGGCTATCCGCCGAAGGGGTATTGGCGGTCTGCGGCGCTGCATACGGGTTTGTACGTGGGAGTTGGTAAGTCATTGGAACTAGAATTTAACACTCTTACAAAACTGACGGCTCTCACTGTGCTGCATTCCTTTCATTTATGAGTACTGACAACATCAATAAAGCAGCAGAACTTCGCGTTGCTGCGCTTGACTATCATGAGTTTCCCGTTCCTGGCAAGATTCAAATCGCTGCCACCAAACAGCTCGTTAACCAGCGTGATTTAGCGCTCGCTTACTCGCCAGGCGTTGCCGCGCCGTGTGAAGAAATTGTGAAAGACCCTGCGAACGCTTTTAAATATACGGCTCGCGGCAATTTGGTCGCCGTCATCACCAACGGCACAGCGGTGCTGGGACTTGGCAACATTGGGCCACTTGCGGCCAAGCCCGTGATGGAAGGCAAAGCGGTTTTATTCAAAAAATTTGCAGGCATTGATGTGTTTGACATCGAGGTCAATGAGCGGGACGACTTAGATAAATTGGTGGACATCATTGCCTCGCTAGAACCCACTTTTGGCGGCATCAATTTAGAGGACATCAAAGCGCCTGATTGCTTTTATGTCGAGCGCAAACTGCGCGAGCGCATGAAGATTCCCGTCTTCCACGACGACCAGCACGGCACGGCGATTGTGGTGGGCGCAGCGGTGTTGAACGGCATCAAAGTCACGGGCAAAGACATCACCAAAGTTAAATTGGTAACCAGTGGCGCGGGCGCTGCGGCATTGGCTTGTTTGGGGTTGCTGCTCAAACTGGGCATTCCGCGTCACAATATTTTTGTCACCGATTTAGCAGGCGTGGTCTACGAGGGACGCACTGAGCTGATGGACGAGGACAAAATCCAATTCGCACAAAAAACGAATGCACGCACCTTGGCAGAAGTCATTCAAGGCGCGGACATCTTTTTAGGCTTGTCGGCTGGCGGCGTACTCAAGCAAGACATGGTTAAAGCTATGGCCGCTCATCCTGTCATTTTGGCGCTCGCTAATCCACATCCTGAGATCAATCCCGACGATGTTCACGCCGTGCGCGACGATGCGATTGTGGCAACGGGTCGCACCGATTACCCCAATCAAGTCAACAATGTTTTGTGCTTCCCCTACATCTTTCGCGGGGCTTTGGATGCGGGCGCGTCCACCATTACCGACGAGATGGAAATTGCCGCCGTTCGCGCGATTGCTGAACTCGCGCAAGCCGAGCAAAGCGAAGTTGTCGCAGCCGCCTACACGGGCGAGCAACTTGCTTTTGGTCCGCAGTACTTGATTCCTAAGCCTTTCGATCCACGCCTGATGGTGATGATTGCGCCTGCGGTTGCGCAAGCCGCCGCAGACTCGGGCGTTGCCACGCGCCCCATCACAGACATGACCGCCTATCGCGAGCAGCTAAAAAGCTTCGTTTATGCCTCGGGCACAACGATGAAGCCGATTTATGCCGCTGCTAAAAAAGCCAGCAAAAAGCGCGTGGTCTATGCGGAAGGCGAAGAAGAACGCATCTTGCGTGCGATTCAAATTGTGGTGGACGAGGGCTTAGCACATCCAACTTTGGTCGGTCGCCCAGCCGTGATTGCTGAGCGCGTAGAAAAATTTGGCCTGCGCCTCAAACAAGGACAAGACTACGATGTGGTGAACGTTGAGCACGACGAGCGCTACCGCGACTTCTGGCAAAGCTATCACGCCTTGACCGAGCGCAAAGGTGTCACGGCGCAACTTGCAAAAATCGAAATGCGCAGACGCCTAACGCTGATCTCTTGCATGATGCTGCGCAAAGGCTATGTAGACGGCATGATTTGCGGTACGTGGGCAACCACGGCGCAGCATCTCGCCTACGTCGATCAAGTCATTGGCAAACGCGCAGGCGTGAGCACCTACGCCTGCATGAATGGCCTCATGTTGCCTGATCGCCAAGTCTTTTTAGTCGATACGCACGTCAACTACGACCCCACCGCCGAGCAGCTTGCCGAAATTACGGTGATGGCCGCCAAAGAGATGCAGCGCTTTGGCATTACGCCCAAAGCCGCACTGCTCTCGCACAGCAATTTTGGTTCTAGCCAAAACCCAAGCGCCATCAAAATGCGCAACACGCTGGCGCTTTTGCACACGCAAGCACCGTGGCTAGAAGTGGACGGCGAAATGCACGGCGACGTGGCGCTAGACGGCGTGGCGCGCAAAGCCGTGATGCCCAATAGCACCCTCACAGGCGCGGCCAATTTGCTCGTCTTGCCCAACATCGATGCCGCCAACATTGCCTACAACCTGCTCAAAACGGCAGCTGGCGGCAACATTGCCATTGGCCCCGTGCTCTTGGGCGCAGCCAAACCTGTTCACATCCTCACCTCCAGCACCACGGTGCGCCGTATTGTCAACATGACGGCGCTCACTGTGGCGGATGCCAACGCAACGCGCTAATAACGTTATGAAGCGTTAGGGTTATTTGATGCACAGCCTCCAACATCTATTCGACAACAACCGCGCGTGGGCAAAAGCGGTTGAAGAAAAACACCCAGGTTTTTTTAAAGAACTCCAACATCAGCAAACCCCCAAATATCTTTGGATTGGTTGCGCGGACTCGCGCGTTCCCGCCAATGAGATCACAGGGCTCGCACCAGGCGAAGTGTTTGTGCATCGCAACGTCGCCAATGTGGTGGTTCACTCCGACTTGAATGCGCTATCCGTTATTCAATACGCGGTCGATCATCTCAAAGTCGAACACATCATGGTGGTGGGGCACTACGGCTGCGGCGGTGTGCTGGCCGCACTTCGAGGGATACGCTTAGGCTTAGCCGACAACTGGATCAGGCACGTGCAAGATGTCAAGCTGCGCCATCGCAATCGCTTGCTGCATCTTTGCCAGAGCGACCAAGAGAACGTGCTGGTCGAGATGAATGTCGTCGAGCAAGTTGGCAATGTGGCTTTAACCAATGTCATGCAAGACGCTTGGGCGCGTGGTCAAAACGTCTCCATTCATGGATGGGTGTACGGACTCAAAGATGGACTCATCAAAAATTTAGAGGTCACGATGAGCAAAGCCGATGAAGTGGTAAGCGTGTTTAGCAACGCCATTAAGCGCTACCCAAGAGCGCAGGCTAAGCCAGACGTTTAGTCATCAAAGCTTTGGCGGCACGCGAGTTTGTTGGCCTGCCCAGCTGCTCGCTAATGAACTGCCCCGCATCGATGAGTGCATCTAAATCAATACCCGTCTCAATGCCCATGCCGTGCAGCATATAAACCACGTCTTCGGTGGCAACATTGCCCGTTGCGCCCTTGGCATAAGGGCAGCCACCAAGTCCCGCAATCGATGTATCAAACGTTGCCACACCCAGCTCTAGCGCCGCTAGCGTATTGGCAAGCGCCTGACCATAAGTGTCGTGAAAGTGCCCCGACACATCGGCAAGATCAAACGACTGCAAGACTTGTTCAAACACCGCTTGAACTTTGCGCGGCGTACCCGTGCCAATCGTGTCGGGCACGCCCATGTGCTGCACCCCCAGCTCGCGCTGCGCCCGTGCGATGCGCCCCACGACCACGGGATCCACCTCGCCCTCATACGGACAGCCTAAGGAGCACGACACCGTGCCGCGCACATCAAGCCCAGCCGCACGCGCACCAGCGACCACGGGCGCAATGCGCTCCAAACTCTCGGCAATCGAGCAATTGATATTTTTTTGACTAAACGATTCGGTCGCCGCCAAGAACACCACAATCTCTTGCGGACGCAAATGCAACGGCATATCCAGCAGGGCTTCCAAGCCTTTCATATTAGGAACGAGCGCGGAGTAGCGAACACTCGCCCGGCGCTCAATCCCCGCCAAGACCAGCACGTTGTCCTTCATTTGCGCAACCCATTTGGGCGAGACAAAACTGGTCACTTCCAACTCCGTCAGTCCCGCATTTTGCAGACGATGAATCAACTCAATTTTGACTTCAGTTGCGACAACTTGCTTTTCATTTTGCAGTCCATCACGTGGACCGACCTCGACGAGTTTGACTTTGTTTGGAATCATGGCATCTCCTTCAATTTAATTGGGGACAGACCCTAATTAATCCCACCAATTAATTAGGGTCTGTCCCCAATTAAATGTAGCAGTGCAGCGCCTTCCGCCACTTGCTCACCTGCGGCATAAAGTAGTTCGCCCACCACGCCGTCTGCTGGCGCAATGATGGCGTGCTCCATCTTCATCGCCTCCATCACGGCCACGCGCTGACCTTTGCTGACTTTATCGCCAGCCTTCACATCAAACGACACCACTTTGCCGGGCATGGGCGCATTTAAACCACCCCCTGCGTGCGCATCTTGCGCCACCGCGAGCGACAGACGATGGCGCTGCTTGATGACCGCTGCGCCCTTATCCATAAAGATATGCATTTCGTCAAAAGACTCGCCTTTTTTTACATAGATGGCCTGCAAGCCTTGTTGCGCTTGGCTTTGCAAGGCAACAAGCTCGGAAGCCTTATAGGATATGGTCTCTAGGCTATCACCTATTTCAAAATCAAAGCGCCGCGTCGCCTCACCATAGGCTCGCCATGCGTCACGTTTGGAGAGCGGATCGTCAGCCTCCCATGCTTTTTCTTGTTGCAAGATGTGCGCCACTGCGGCGTCCAGGGCAGCTGCATTGGCAACGGGATGTTGATGAAATAACCGTGCGCGTTCACGCTCAATTAAGGCCGTATCAAGATGCGCCTCCGCGAATGAGTCGCTAGCGATGACGTGCCGCAAAAATTGCACATTGGTTTGCAGTCCCACAATGTGCGTTTCACTCAAAGCCTTATCCAGCAAGGCGAGCGCGTGTTCGCGTGTATCGCCATGCACAATCAGCTTGGCGATCATCGAGTCATAAAACGGCGAAATCGTATCCCCCTCGCGCACACCAGAATCGACGCGCACACGTCGCCCCGAAGTACCGCGCGTAAACGATTCATGCGCACCGTGCCGATAAATACTCAACGTCCCCGTTGCAGGCAAAAAGTTGTGATCGGGTGACTCCGCACAAATCCGCGCTTCAATGGCGTGACCTGTCATGTGAAGCTGATGTTGCGCAAGCGGCAGCGGCTCACCGCTTGCCACGCGCAATTGCCACTCCACCAAATCAAGCCCCGTGATTGCTTCGGTCACGGGATGCTCGACTTGCAAGCGCGTGTTCATCTCCATAAAAAAGAACTTCATTGCGCCATCAGACTGCTCAACAATGAACTCAACCGTGCCAGCGCCCACGTAATTCACCGCCTTTGCCGCCGCCACAGCTGCCGCGCCCATCGCCTCGCGCATCGATGGACTGAGTCCTGGCGCAGGCGCTTCCTCCAATACTTTTTGATGACGGCGCTGCACCGAGCAATCGCGCTCAAACAGATAAACACAATTGCCGTGCGTGTCACCAAACACTTGAATCTCAATGTGGCGCGGGCGCTGCACATACTTCTCGATCAGCACCGAATCATTACCAAAGCTACTCGTCGCCTCGCGCTTGCACGAGGCCAGCGCCGCCGCAAAATCAGCCGCCTTATCCACGATGCGCATCCCCTTGCCGCCGCCACCCGCACTGGCTTTAATCAGCACGGGATAACCGATCGCATCCGCTTCGCGTTGCAAGAGCGCTGCATCTTGATCCGCACCGTGATAGCCAGGCACCAGCGGCACGCCTGCCGCGCTCATCAGGCGCTTGGACTCAGCCTTGAGTCCCATCGCCAAAATAGCAGCCGCTGGCGGGCCAATAAACACAAGGCCTGCGCGAGTGCAAGCCGTCGCGAACGCATCGTTCTCAGACAGAAATCCGTAACCTGGATGGATCGCGTCAGCACCCGTTTGCTTGGCAGCCGCAAGAATGCGCTCCCACTGCAAATAGCTATCTTTTGGTGCGCTTGCGCCAATATGCAGCGCCTCATCGCAGCAGGCAACGTGCTTGGCGTTGGCATCCGCATCAGAATAAACAGCAACGGTTTTCACGCCCATACGGCGCGCAGTAGCGGCAACGCGGCAAGCGATTTCGCCGCGATTCGCAATGAGGATTTTTTTAAACATAACTAGCCTACTAACTGCTTCAAAAAAGTGACGATAGGTGCAAATGCAACATGATCGAGATTAAGAATTTTTTCACCCCGAACATCAATCCCTAAGCGACTGATCTGCTTTCCAGTTTTTGCACCATACCAAGTTGTAAATCGCGCCTTGTCGCGCAGAGCCGTTGTGGAGAGCTTATGGACATTCCGATCGATACAGTCAATAAATGCGTGACTGCATATCAGGAGAGGATCGTTTGCATCAATTGTATTTAAGCAAATTTTCTCTAAGCTACCCGCCTCTGTTGGACTGGGTAGTTGCAATATTTGGTATTGAATGTCGGGGCGAATTCTCTTTGTCAAGGGGCGCAAGCTCTCCAGCTCTTTAGCCGTCACGTCTGGCTTTTCCTCCGAGTCATAAATAACACCAATTTTTTGTACATATTGGTCGGCTGCCGCGTCGAGTATGGCTTTGCGGATACTGACTCGGTGTTGTACCAAAATTCGGATCTTCGCCATCGGGTCAACTTTATCGTTTGCGTCTAACCATGTCGTCGTCATGGCGTGCTTCTCAGCTAAGGCATGAACGATATCTTTTTCATCCTCGCCCTCAACAATCAAAATAACTTGATTCATCAGCGCAGCTCCCCACGCATTTCAAGCGTTGCTTCTACATACTCGGCAGGAATGATCTGCGCCTCTACGTTATTGTCTGTGCGCACTAATCGAATCACTTGAAAATCATCGGGTGAGTCTTTGAACGCATCACTCGCCGCACGAATGCACTCTTTGCTATGCGTCGTCGCAAAAATTTGAATATCGAGTTCACGTGCAATGTTGGCGATGCCTTGCCAAAGAATCGGCAGTGCAGAGTAATGAATGCCGTTTTCAATTTCATCAATAAGGGCAATTTGAGCATCTTTGCCTAAAAGCCCAGCATACAAATAAGCCAAGCGATTAAATCCCTGACCTAACTCAGAAATAGGAATCAACTCCTTAAATCCTACATTTGCGTGGACAACACTTTCTTCTTCTTCGTGCGCTGGGAATTGATCGAGATCTTTTAATCGGGGTTCAATTTTTTTTAACAAGTCAATCCACGTAATTTTTTTTGAACTTCGGACTGCTTTGACATACAGATCAACCAACTCTTTTTCTTCAATAGGATAGACATTAAATGTCGCAACTCGCCATTTCTCGCCCACTGGCGGTTTATTAGGCATAAGTTTTGAACGAATGAAGCTATTGATAGACTCGTTGTTGCGAACCCAATACTTAGCACGCTGCGCCGAAGAAAGACGTAGCTTCGCTTGTTCAATAAGTTGTGCAACCGTCTCTGCCGATGTCGATCCCGATTCAACACCTTGAAGACACCCTAGCCACACAGCTTCCAACAAACTCGTCTTCCCAGAGTTCTGTCCGCCCACAATCAAATTGACGCGCCGCAACTCAGGGATTCTGGTATGCCTAAAGCCCTTCAAGCCTTGAATATAAATATATGTCAACATAGCACGAATTCCTTGTTTGAATGCTTCAATGATTTCAGGTGAGATTATTCATAGCCAGCTCGGCGGCCGTTTTTGCAAAAATGCTTGCACACCCTCCCTGCCTTGCGGCGTGGTTCTGGCGAGTGCAATTTCTTTCACCGTGTGCGCAATCAGCTCATGCGTGATCGGTTGTTCTACCACTGCATCAATCAATCGCTTGGTAGAGCTTATGGCATCAGGGCTGGCGCTGCATAGTGCCTTGCAAAGCTTATCAACAGAGGCATCCAGCACATCCATGCTGACAACTTCGGAGACCAAACCCATGCGGTGCGCGTCACTTGCACAGAAGCGCTCAGCGGTGAGCCAATAGCGCTGCGCGGCACGCACGCCCATCGCTCGGATTAAGTAAGGGCTAATCGTGGCGGGAATGAGTCCAATTTTTACCTCGCTGATGCAAAACTGCGCGGACTCAATCGCCACGGTCATATCGCACGCCGCCACCAAGCCCGTGCCGCCCGCGTACACATCGCCCTGAACCCGCGCCACCGTTGGCTTGGGGCACGTAGCAATCGTGTGCAGCATGGCAGCTAGCTTGCCTGCGTCGGCAAGGTTTTCGTCGTAAGAATAATCCGCCATGCGGCGCATCCAATTCAAATCAGCGCCCGCGCAAAAAGCCAAGCCTTCGGCGGCCAGCACAATGCAGCGCACGTCCTCGCGCTTACCCATGTCGTTAAAGGCTTCGGTCAACTCGGTAATCACGTCGTCATTAAACGCATTGCGAACCTCAGGACGATTGAGGGTGATGCGAGCAATGCTGTTGGTGACAGAGGTCAAAAGATGGCGCATATTCATCACATCCTAAACACACCAAATTTGCTATCAGGAATTGGCTGATTCAGTCCTGCCGACAACGCCAAGCCCAAGACTCGCCTGGTGTCCGCAGGGTTGATGATGCCATCGTCCCACAGGCGTGCAGAGGCGTAGTACGGGTGCGATTGATGCTCGAACTGATCTAGCAAGGGCTGCTTAAATGCACGCTCTTCGTCCGCGCTCCACGCGCCGCCTTTGGCTTCTATGCCGTCACGTTTAACGGTTGCTAAAACGCTGGCTGCTTGCTCGCCGCCCATCACGCCGATGCGGGCGTTGGGCCACATCCACACAAACCTTGGGTTGAACGCGCGGCCGCACATTCCATAATTGCCCGCGCCAAAACTGCCGCCAATGATGATGGTGTATTTGGGCACGTTGGCGGTTGCCACCGCCGTCACCATCTTTGCGCCGTGCCGCGCAATGCCTTCGCTCTCGACCTTGCGCCCAACCATAAAGCCGGTGATGTTTTGTAAAAAGATGAGCGGAGTTTTCCGCTGGCAACACAGCTCGATAAAGTGCGCGCCCTTTTGCGCCGACTCAGAAAACAAAATGCCGTTGTTGGCAACGATGCCCACAGGCATGCCCTCTATGTGCGCAAATCCGCATACCAGCGTGGCCCCAAAACGAGCTTTGAACTCGTGGAAATCGGAATCGTCAACTAGGCGGGCAATGATTTCGCGCACATCAAAACTCTTTTTAGCATCCTTAGGAATAATGCCGACCAGATCGGAAGCCGCATAGCGCGGTGCTTGGGGGGCTTGCAACTTCGCCAAAGGATGCTTGCTGCGGTTGATATGCGCCACGGCTTGCCGCGCCAGTGCCAGCGCGTGCGCATCGTCGTTGGCTAAATGATCGGCGACACCCGAGAGCCTTGTGTGTACATCGCCACCGCCCAAATCTTCCGCGCTCACCACCTCGCCCGTTGCAGCCTTCACCAGCGGCGGCCCGCCTAAAAAGATCGTGCCTTGGTTCTTCACGATGATGGTCTCATCACTCATCGCGGGCATATATGCGCCGCCAGCCGTGCAACTGCCCATCACCACCGCAATCTGCGAAATACCCAGCGAACTCATCTGCGCTTGGTTGTAAAAGATGCGCCCAAAGTGATCGCGGTCGGGGAACACCTCATCTTGATTCGGCAAATTAGCGCCGCCCGAGTCCACCAAATAAATACAGGGCAAATTGTTTTGCTGTGCAATCTCTTGTGCCCGCAAGTGCTTTTTAACCGTCATGGGAAAGTACGTGCCGCCCTTCACCGTTGCATCATTGCAAACAATCATGCAATCCACACCCGAGACACGCCCAATGCCGGCAATGATGCCAGCGGCGGGAGCCGCGTCCACGCCCTGCGCGTCTTGGTACATGGCATACGCGGCCATCGGTGCCACTTCTAAAAACGGCGAGCCTGCGTCCAACAGCAAGTCCACACGCTCGCGCGGCAAGAGCTTGCCCCGCGCGGCTTGTTTGGCGCGGGCTGCAGCGCCGCCGCCCTCGGAGATCACGGCCAGCTTGGCCTGCAGGTCTGCCACTAGCGCGTTCATCACAGCGGCATTAGCGATGAAGTCGGCGCTTCTTGGATTGATTTGGGTGGTGAGGATGGTCATAACAATACGCTCATTCAGGATGAATTAATTTGATATGTGGAAAATAGGTTTTATAGCGAGCGACGTCCCGGGTCAGCAACGTCCAGCCCTCAGCTTGGGCTTGTGCGCCAATAAAAAAGTCTGCTAATACGCCTGTTTTCCCGCCCTTGCGCTTGCGGTATGCCGCGTATGCGTGACCTGCGGCAAACGATGCGCTATTTGAGATCGGCATGACTTTGATACCAGCCGGTAATAAAAAGCGATCCAGCTCAGATGCATTGTTAAACGCGCTAGACAACTCCGCATAGATCACCGCATTGATCGCTAATTGATCTTGTGCTTTGGCAATACGCAGTTGCTGCGTAGACCAGACTAGCCACTGAGCGTTTTTGCCAAACAAATCAATCAGAATGTTGCTATCAACCAAAGTCATGGTCGCGCACTCAGGCCTTATTCCAATCGTCACCGCGCGTCATCCGCATCACATCTTCGGTGCGCACTTTGCGCGTTGCCGCGCCAATCATCGCTGTAATGGGATCAACGGGTTTGGCCCGGGCTTTCGTTGGCGTGTGGTAGGCGCGAAGTGCCACGCGGTTGTTTGGCAGCGGCTCAAACAACACGCGGTCTCCAGGACCAATACCTAAAAACTGCCGAATGGCTTTAGGAATCGTGACTTGACTCTTAACGGTGAGCGCGGGTTGCATAACAGATACTCCCTATAAGTAATACTGAAATTATTGTAATACTTTCATCCTGCCAAAATTTGAGTGCTAAGCAAGACGGCAAAAAATTAGCCATTGCGCAGCTTGATAAAAACACGTGGCGACTGGCGAACACTATTGATGGTGGTGTCTCTCAGGGAGATGTGTCAAATTTGATCGATTGCTGTTTGCTGCGCTGGGGCAGTACCCGCGCGATCCGCGAGGGCAAACCGATCTTCGGTTCGGGTGTAAAAACTGGCACCAAACCGCGCAATCGGGCGATACTCGCGCAAGTTCACTCGCCACGCTTCGGTATCGATTAAGCCATCACGTGCAGCCAGCCATTTGATGCGGCCAATAAACACGTAGCGGCTAGCGGTCTCTAGCTTTTCATGCAGCACACACTCAAAAGCAATCGGAGATTCTTTAATCCTGGGCGGTGCCACCGTGTGCGAAGCAACTGGCGTTAGGCCGACTGCATCCAGTTCGCTCACATTAGACGGAAAAGCTTCGCCGCAAGCGTGCATTTTTTGCGCCAAAGGCTCATCCGACATATGAACGACAAATTCGCCGTTATCCAAAATATTGGCCGCGGTATCCTTGAGCTTGCCATCCGCAACGCGATTGATGCTGATCATCAAAATAGGCGGATCTTCACCAATCATGTTGAACATCGAAAAAGGGGCGGCATTCACAACCCCACTAGCGCTGATCGTTGTCACTAGGGCAATCGGACGCGGCACGATCAAGCTGGCCATTAGCTTGTAGCGTTGATAGCTTGTGATTTCGTCAAAATTAACTTCAGTCATAGTTGTCACAGTATATGTAGGGTTACGACAGAAGTACGGCACGCCCCATTTTTACTTCATGGGGCGTGCCAGTGTAGAGACCTCGCTGTATCCTGCGATTAAACGATCACTTCCACCTTTGCGCGTTTAGCCACTGCTGTCCAAGTTGTGATTTGTTCGCGAATCAGTTTCGTAAAGTCGTCACCCAATACTGGCACTCTACGCGGTAGCGTTTGAATATCCACTAAACGCTGTGCAATATCGGGCTTGGCCAAAATTTCGGGAATAAGTGCCGACAGGCGCTGCGCGATAGGTGCGGGCAAGTTTTTGGGAGCCGACAATCCCAACCACTGCGAGCCTATCAGCGAAGGCAGGCCTTGCTCAGCAAATGTTGGTATGTTTGGCAAAGCGGTTAGCCTAGTGGGCGTCGACACTGCGAGAGCACGCAAGGAGCCTGCTTTGAGCTGGGCTACATTGGTCGTAACGGGGTCAAAAACACTATCAATTTGACCGCCTAGCAAGTCCTGCATGGCGGGCGCACTGCCTTGATACGGTACGTGATCATGGTTGGTCGCCTGTCCATCGATCTTTAAAAGCTCACCAAACAAATGATTGGCAGAGCCAATGCCTGAAGAGCCGTAGCGAAGCACTTTGGTTTTAGCGGCTTCGATGTACTGCGCCAAATTTTGGTAGGGCGACTGTGCCCGAACCAAAAGCAGCATGGGCGCCTCGACCAACATGCCCATGTGGGTAAAGTCGGCAACAGGATCAAACGGCATGGTTTTACGTGTTGCCGTCGCGTAAATATGCACCGATGCGTGGCTCACCAAAAGGCTATAACCGTCCGCAGGTTGGCGGCTGAGATATTCCGTACCAATCAAACCACCTGCGCCAGCGCGGTTTTCAACAACCACAGATTGTGAGAGTGCGGCTGAGAGGTGCGGGGCCATCAGTCTGGCGACGGTGTCAACCAAACCGCCAGGTGGATATTGACAAAGCAAACGAATGGGACCACGGGTGGGCCATGCTGATTGGGCATGAACCCACGGGGTTGCCAATGCTGCGGTTCCAGCAGCTAGTATGTCACGACGTTTCATAAAGACTCCTTGAGGATTAGAATAAATGATGAAATAAAAAATAGCTGCCGAAAATGCAACTGACAGCAATATAACATTGCAGCCATCAATATGTGAACCTTCGTAAACCCTAATCAAAGACCAACGCCATGCTGCCAACGCCCACAACTTCAGCGCCTATTTCTACCGCCGCCACTGCGACCGTCACCTCTGCTGTGCGCCGAGTTTTGCTCATCAACCCAAACACCAATGCAGCCACGACTGCGCGGCTAAGCAATGTCCTCACCCCGCATTTGCCCACCGATTGCGAGTTCATCATCAAAACCGCTCGCTTTGGTGCAACCTACATCGCCTGCGAGGCTAGCCACGCCATCGCCGCCCACGCCTGCTTAGACGCTTGGGCCGATTGGCGCTCACAAAATACAGGATCACTCGATGGGGTTTTAATCGGCTGTTTTGGCGATCCAGGCCTATTCGCCTTGCGTGAAGCAAGTAGCTGCAAAGTCACAGGTCTTGCCGAAGCGTCGTTCCTACTGGCAGCGCAGCACGGGCCATTCGCCATCGTGACGGGCGGCGAGCGCTGGAAACCCATGCTTGAGCGCTTAGCCAACAGCTTGGGTTTTGGCGAGCAGCTAAGGCATATTGAGACTGTGATCCCAAGTGGCGCAGAGTTGCAAGCCAATCCTGAAATGGCCATCCAATGTCTCACCGATGCTTGCTTGCAAGCCGCAAGGGGCGATGTGCGCAGCATCATTCTTGGCGGCGCAGGACTTGCGGGCTATGCACAAACGCTGCAAGCGCGGGTTGAGCTACCCTTGATCGACAGTGCACTGGCGGGGCTCAAGATAATGCTCAGCGGCATGGCACCCCCTCCCGTGCGACAGGAAGATGGCTTTTATGCCACTTGGAACAATCTACCTAAAAGTCTGTCGAAATTGGGGCGGCAATAGGCGCGTTTGCTAGGTCTGCGTACACGACAACGCAAAGCCGACGCCCCATCCTTCATTTAGCGCTTGCGATGCAAAAACGAGCTTGGATGCAGGGCTTGTGGGACGAGGCTGCCTCGTTTGAGTTGCCTGCAATTTTTACGCCCTATCGTCCGCCTTCGGGCTTCTAATGGGAAATTTGGGATTACTTTCTACAATCGCCCCATGACAAACCCCGCCACCTCCTTCGACATCTGTATTCACGGCGCGGGCTTTGTGGGGCGCACGTTGGCGCTACGCCTTGCGCAGTCAGACTTTGCGGTTGCGCTGGTGGATACAAGCGCCCCCCATCCCGCAACCGACATCCGTGCGTTTTCGCTTAATCCCACTGCCAAAGCTTTGCTGGCGCGTGTCAATGCGTGGCCTGCGGATAGTGATGCCACTCCCGTTGTAGCGATGCGCGTGTTTGGCGATGCGGGCGGCAAGGCCAGCTTCGACGACAACAATCCGCTCAATTGGATTGTGGATGTGCCCGCACTGGCCGCTTTGCTAAAAGAGCGAACCTCTGCCGAGCCACGTATCACCTGCCTTGCCAGCGATGATGCCTTAAAAGCCACGCTGCACGTGGTCTGCGAAGGCAAGCACTCGCAGCTGCTGGCGCAGCTTGACGCGGGGGCTCACACCATTCACTATGAACAACACGCCATTGCCGCGCGCCTTGTTTGCGAGCACGCGCATCACAACACCGCCTACCAGTGGTTTAACGAACGCGGCGAAGTGCTGGCGTTGCTGCCCATGCAGGGCAACGCAGTGGCCTTGGTGTGGTCGCTCAAATCTGAACGCGCTAAAAAAATGCAAGCCGCAAGCGAAACAGATTTCACTACTGCGCTAGAAGCCTCATGCAGCAAGGCTTTGGGGGCGATGACGCTCTTTGGCCCTCGTGCGTTATGGCCTTTGCAGTTGACGCGGATGGATACATGGGCCGGGCAATCCCCTACGCTGGGCACTTGGGTTTTAGCAGGCGATGCCGCGCACGCCATGCATCCGCTGGCGGGGCAAGGCTTGAATGTGGGTCTGGGCGACGCGGCGCTTTTAGCTGAAACGCTACAAAAATTTTTAGACCTCTCGCCGATTTTTAAACCCAGCCCCAGCGCACTCATGCGCGCGCTGGGCGGTTACGTGCGCGAAAGGCAAGCAGCGGCAGCATCGATGTCGTACGCCACAGATGGTTTGCATCTGCTCTTTGCGCATGGCAACCCGCTGATTCAACAAGGGCGCAACTGGGGCATGAAGCTGTTAGATCGCGCCACGGTTGTTAAAAAACTGTTCATCAGACAGGCACAATAAGCATCATGAAAATTATTCTCAAAATCACCGCCACACTCCTCATTGCTTTGATCGCTTTGACGGCGCTCAACGTCCAAGCGCAAGAAGATGTAATCCGCAAAAATCTAACCGAACGCATTCCCAAACTACCCAAAATTGATGAGGTGCTGAAATCCCCCATCGCAGGCTTATATGAGGTTCGCGTGGGCGGCGCGGATATTTATTACACCGATGCGGGTGGCAACTATTTAATTGATGGACAACTGATTGATGTCAAAACTGGAAAAAATCTGACCGAAGAACGCATCAATAAACTAACGGCGATTGACTTCAAAGATTTGCCGCTCAAGGATGCCATCGTCATCAAGCGCGGCACGGGCGCACGCAAAATCGCGATTTTTGAAGACCCCAACTGCGGCTACTGCAAACGCTTTGAAGCGGATATGCAAAAGGTGAATCACGTCACGGTTTACTTGTTTTTGTATCCCATTTTGGGCGCGGACTCTACGGAAAAATCAAAAGCCATTTGGTGCTCTGCCGACAAAGGCAAGGCATGGCAAGACTGGATGCTGAACGAAGTACCGCTGCGGACTAACAACAAATGCAACACGGATGCGCTGACACGCAATATTGAGCTTGGCAAAAAGCATCGCATCACAGGAACGCCCACCATTTTGCTGGCAGACGGCACGCGCATTCCTGGCGCGATATCCAGCAGCCAACTAGAAAAAATGCTGCTGGATGTAAAGACTAATTAACTCGCAATGATTCAGCACAAAGTCCAATTGCATGATCTGCATGCGCATCTGTATCAAGTTACGCTAACGATCCCCAAGCCAGCGCCCCATCAAGCTTTGGCGATGGCGGTGTGGATTCCTGGCAGCTATTTGGTGCGCGAGTTCTCTAAGCACGTGCAAGCTTTGAGTGCCAAGCAAGACGGCAAAAAATTAGCCATTGCGCAGCTTGATAAAAACACGTGGCGACTGGCCAACACTAGCGCCAAACCCGTAACCGTTACGTATCAGGTCTACGCTTTCGATGCTTCGGTACGCACCGCATTTTTAGATAGCACACGCGGGTTCTTCAACGGCACGTCCCTATTTATGCGGGTTGCAGGGCAAGAGCATGCACCGCAGCAAGTGCTCATCGAGCCCGCTCGCGCTATTTCGTCCGCTCGCACTGAGCCTGTCGAAGTGCTCTCCACATGGCGCGTCGCCACCGCCCTACCCGCACTCCAAATCAACACGGCAGGCTTTGGAACTTACCAAGCCAGCCACTACGACGAGCTAGCCGATAGCCCGTTTGAACTGGGTGATTTTTGGCAGGGTAAGTTCACAGCACGTGGAGTCAAACATCACTTTGTGGTGAGCGGCGCAACCGCTACGTTTGACGGTAAACGGCTTTTGGCGGATACGCAAAAAATCGTTGAGCGCGAACTTGCGTTTTGGCATGGAAAAAACGGCAAGCCGCCGCAAGCCTTGCTGGATAAAGGCTACGTCTTCATGCTCCGCGCCACGCACGACGGTTACGGCGGGCTGGAGCACATGAACAGCACCGCGCTCATTGCCAAGCGCAGCGACTTGCCGCGCATCAACGACTCGTCAACGCCCGAGGGTTACATCACGCTGCTTGGGCTCATTAGCCACGAGTATTTCCACACCTGGAACGTCAAGCGCTTGCGCCCCGCAAACCTTGTGCCCTATGACTACGACCGTGAAAACTACACCGAGCTTTTGTGGTTTTTTGAAGGCTTCACCAGCTACTACGACGACCTCATCTTGCGCCGTGCAGGGCTGATGAGCGACGCGCAATATTTGAACTTGCTCGCCAAGACGATCAACCGAGTCATGCAAACACCTGGACGACTGGTTCACCCGCTGGCAAGCAGCAGTTTTGAAGCGTGGACAAAGTATTACCGCATGGACGAGAACAGCGTCAACAGCACGGTGAGTTACTACACCCGAGGCGCACTCGTTGCGCTGTGCCTCGATTTAAGCTTGCGCGAACGCGGCTCCAATCTTGATGCCGTGATGCAAGCGCTTTGGCAAAAATATGCACTGCCCGCTAAGTCAAATACTGCGGGCATTACAGAGGCATCGATCCTAGAGGCCATACCCGATAAGGCTTGCGGGCAAGCGCTGCTGCGCTGGGTACACACAACGAAAGACCTGCCACTGACCAAACTTCTAGCAACCGCTGGCGTAGACACCGTCGCCGTCAAAGCAAACCTTGCCCAACAACTTGGACTGCGCGTGGGCTTTGAGGGTGGCAGTATCACAATCAAGCAAGTGCTGTCAGGCACGCCTGCACACACGGCAGGCTTTGCCGCAGGCGATGAATGGCTGGCGCTTGAGGTGGAGTCAAAAACAGGTCATCAAACGTGGCGCATCAGCAGCATGGACGACGTGGCACTTTACGCACCCGCTGGCAAGCCAATCACCGCATGGGTTGCCAGAGATAAGCAGATGTTGACATTGACTTTAACGCTGCCAAAAAACCAGCTGCTTCATGCGGATGTGAAATTAAAAATTGCGGACGCGAAAAAACTCGCTAATTGGCTGGGTTAGTCAGTCAAACTTCTGGAATAACCACTCCCGCAATCTGCGCACTCTTGCCTCTAAACATCGCAATCGTTTCGCCCTTTTGATTGGTCACGCGCATATCGTAGATGCCGTGCCGCCCCGACAGCGTTTGCTCTTGCCCTTCACAGGTCAGCACATCGCCAAGATGCGCGGGCTTTAAAAACTCAATGCTGCATCCTGCTGCCACCGCCACTTTGTTGTAGCTATTGCAAGCGAAAGCAAATGTGGAATCAGCCAGCGTGAAGATAAATCCGCCGTGGCAAATTTGATGCCCATTCAAATGCAATTCGCGCACTTGCATCTCCAGCACCGCACGGCCTGGCTCGGCGGTGATGAGCTTCATTTGCATCGTGTCTTTAGTTGCGACGTCCACGCTCCACATGGATGCGGCGACGGCAGTGGCTAACTCTTTGGGATTCATCTTATTCACCCTTAAACTGCGCGGGACGTTTTTGCAAAAACGCACTCACGCCTTCAATGTAATCATGCGTGTAGCCCAACTTGGATTGCACATCGCGCTCTAAATCGAGTTGCTCTTTATAGGTATTGGTCACCGCGCTACGCAGCAAGTGACGGGTCTCCACCAATGCTTTCGTGGGCATAGCTGCCATACGGGAAGCCATAGCCAGTGCGGCTTGCAGGGCATCGTCAGCCACATCCCAGATGAGTCCCCACTCCTTGGCTTGCGCGGCCGTGAGCTTATCGCCCGTCATGCACAGCGCCATCGCGCGTGCAATACCAAGGCGCTGCGGCAAGAGCCACGAGCCGCCCGAATCGGGAATCAACCCAATCTTGCTAAACGCTTGGATGAAGCTGGCGCTTGGCGCAGCAAGCGTGATGTCGCAGCCAAGCGCATACGACGCACCCGCGCCCGCCGCCACGCCATTAACGGCAGCGATAGTGGGCACGCGCAGCAATTGCAGGCGCTGCGCCGTGGGGTTGAAATAATCGTGAATCACAGCGCGCGGATTGGCACGCTCCACCAAATCAGCGCCTGCCGCAAAATCGAATTCCGATAAATCCGCACCTGCGCAAAAGCCACGCCCCGCGCCCGTGAGCACCATCGCGCGGATGTTTTGATTGGCTTCAATTTGATCGAATGCCGCCCACAAATCAAGGTGCATTTGTTTGGTAAAACTATTCAGCGCTGCGGGGCGATTCAGCGTGACCAACGCCACCGCATCTTTAACTTCAAATAACACGTCACTCATCTTTGTTCTCCTAAAATTTAATTGGGGACAGACCCTAATTCATTGTAGAGCCCCCCGATAATTAAGGGCTGTCCCCAATTCAATTTTAGGAACCGCTATGACTGACCAATTCATCACCACCCGCATTGAAGCCGACAAAGTTGGCATCGTTACCTTGAATCGCCCCAAACAATTGAACGCCCTAAATGGCGAGTTGATGGACGAGCTAGGCGCAGCGCTCAAAGCCTTTGATGCCGACCCCAAGATCGGCTGCATGATTGTGACAGGCAGCGAAAAAGCCTTTGCCGCTGGCGCAGACATTGGCGCGATGGCAAGCTGGGGCTTCTCCGACGTGTACGGCGCGGACTACATCACACGCAATTGGGAAACGATTCGTAGCATCCGCAAGCCCGTGATTGCAGCGGTCAGCGGCTTTTGCTTAGGCGGCGGCTGCGAACTAGCCATGATGTGCGACTTCATCATCGCGGCGGACAACGCCAAATTTGGTCAACCCGAAATCAAGCTAGGCATCATTCCAGGCGCAGGCGGCACGCAGCGCTTGCCACGCGCAGTGGGCAAAGCCAAAGCAATGGATTTGGTGCTGACGGGTCGCATGATGAATGCCGACGAGGCAGAACGCGCAGGGCTTGCCAGCCGTGTGGTCGCGCTAGATAAGCTGATGGACGAGGTGCTGGCAGCGGCACTGATGATCTGCGACTACGGACAACTAGCCACGATGGCAGCCAAAGAATCCGTCAACCGAGCCTTCGAGAGCGGCCTATCAGACGGCATCATGTTCGAGCGCCGCCTATTCCACGCGCTCTTTGCCACGCAAGATCAAAAGGAAGGTATGGATGCGTTTGTGAATAAGCGTAAGGCTAATTTTGTGAATGCTTGATTAAAACGCCTTCGCCACAACCAAGTCGTTAGCTAAGTGATGAGCACACGTTGATGCGACAACATTTTCGGCGGCTTGTCTAACCACGTGAGCTGTGAGCCGTTTATTTCTGCGTTGTATGTTTGAAGCATGATCGGATCCACAAACGAGAGGCTTTTGACCAATAACTGCAAGGGCTTGGCGTAGAGACTACAGATTAAAAATACTGCTTCGCGAAGTTGGCAATTGCCAATCCGAGTACCGCACCAATCATCCAAACTAACTTATCAAGTGATGCACGGATGGGTGCCAATTCAATTTGCAATTGATCGCGAATAACTAGGTTGTCTTGAGCATCCGCGACGACGCGAATCACGGTTTCAGCTTGGCGCTCATCAAAACCTGCTTCGCGCAAACGACGAGTAAAGTTGAGGGTGTCAAAAGTAATGGTGCTCATACGGGAAAGTCTAACTGAAACCGCCGCCCACTCTCAAACACCCGCTCAAGCTTAGTAATCGGATCCACAAACGAGAGGCCTTTGGCCAATAACTGCAAGGGCTTGGCGTAATCAGCCTCGGTCATCACCAACTGCTCGGGCGTGAGCGTGGGATAGATGCCGTCATTCAAAATCGGTAGCCCCAGCGCATTCATGTGGACGCGCAGTTGATGGCGTTTGCCTGTGACGGGTTTTAGCTCGTAGAGCGCGAGCCTCTCGCTAGCCCTTTCTCCGCTTGGCCTCGCGGGCAGGATGCCTTGCAGGGCAATGTGGGTGCGGCTGTTGGGCTTGCCTGCTACTTCGTGCATTTGCATATAGATGGGTGAGTCTTCTAGGCGGCTTTCATAGGTCATCGGAAACGTCAAATCTTCTCTATACGGCGCAATCGCTTCGTAGGTTTTATGGACTTGCCTGTCATGGAACATCTGCTGGTATGCGCCGCGCTCTTTGGGCTGCACGCCAAGCAGCACAAGGCCTGCGGTGTCTCTGTCTAAGCGATGTAGCGGACTCAAGTTCGGCAGTCCGAGTTGGTTTTTGAGGCGCACGAGTAGCGTCTCTTGCACGTACCTGCCGCTGGGCGTGACGGGCAAAAAATGCGGTTTGTCGGCAACGACCAAATGCTCGTCTTGGTAGAGCACAACCGCATCAAACGGAATGCGTGGCTCGCTCTCCACATGGCGGTAATAAAACAGATGCTGCCTGCCAACGTAGGCGGCGCTTGGGCTGACGGCGCGGCCATCTTGATCGACCACTAAGCCTTGATCGAATCGTTCTTGCCAAATATTTGGATTTATTTTTGAAAATGTGTGCGTAAAAAACTCAAACATCGTGCCGCAGGATGTTGATTGCTCTGGCGGCAAATACACCATGCTCGCGCTCACACCTGCGCGGGTGGGCGCAAGCGTTGCCATTAGGGCTCGCTAGTTGATATGGGGCCTGTTGCCCAGCCACTGAGGCGCTTGGCGCGTTCGATGCGCCACTTGCCATCGCGGGCTTCGTCATACACGTCGTCGATGTTGGTGTCGGTTTCTTGCAGCTTCGCGTCCAACGCAATGCGGTTATCAAATACAAAGCACTCGCCTTGCCAATCCTGCTGGGCATCGGGCAAGTCCTTGGTCTGAGCCAAATAGCTGATGATGCCGCCCTCTAACTGATAAATGGTTGTATCCAGCGTATCCATCCAAGCCGCCGTTTTTTCGCAGCGGATGCCGCCCGTGCAATACATGGCAACGCGCTTGCCCTCTGCCTTCCAAACAGGGAGGTTGTCTTCAATGTATTTGGGGAAGTCGCGGTAGTGCGCAACCTTGGGGTCAATCGCGCCTTTGAAGCGACCTAGCTCAAACTCGAAGCTATTGCGGTTATCAATGAGCACCACATCATCCTCGGCAATCAGCTCGCGCCACTCTTTGGGCGAGAGGCGAATGCCGTGCGGTTTGGTCGCATCCACCGTTTTATTGGTCTCGTCATCTAAACCAATTTTGATGAGTTCCGCCGCATGGGACACTTTGAGTGAGTGAAAGGGTTTGGATTTGCAAGCGGTGCGCTTAAAAACGGTTCCAGCAAAACAGCCACCCAGCCGCGCATCGTTCGTCAAAGCCAACTCAAACGAATCTAAGTTCTTTGCTGTACCCGCAACGGCGGCGCTGATGCCCTCGAAAGCCACGTCAATCAAGCCTTGCAGCTCGTGCTGCTCGGCCAATGCGCGTACCACACTGGTTGTCATCGCGGCATCGCTCAAAGCCACAAACTTGTAGAAACTAATGTGAAATAAATCCATGCCTGCGGGTATGGGGGGCTTGACGTTTGGCATAAAACGAACGTAACAAGATGAATGGGGGAAATGTGGTGGTGATAGGTGGATTTGAACCACCGACATCAGCATTATGAATGCTGCGCTCTAACCAACTGAGCTATATCACCACGGTGTTTGCATGAGAAACAGAGCCGATATTCTAACGCATTAATGGTCTAGTTCTTCGGCCACAAACCCAGCTTGAAGCCGCGCCGCTATGTTCAGCGGAGGCCTCAGGCGCGGTGCATCAAACTCTAGCGCCAGTTTTTTGTAATGCGCAATTGGGTCAAGGCCGTCTCGCTTGCACAGCCAACGATACCAGTGGTTGCCAATCGCGACGTGTCCGATTTCTTCCGCGAGGATGATGTCCAAAATGGTGCTCATCCGCTTGGCGTTGTCTAGCATCTGGGCATTCAAGCCCGCCAGCGTCATGCGTTTGAGCTTGGCTTGCACCAGCGGCGTTGCGTCTAAGCCACGCGCTTCCAGCGTTCTGGGCACCAGCGCCATGCGTGCCACGATGTCGTGCTTGGTGATGTCGCACATATGCCACAAACCATCATGTGCGGGGAAGTCGCCGTAGGTGTAGCCCACATCGGTGAGCAACGCTTCTAACAAATTGAAATGCTTGGTCTCCTCGCCAGCCACGCGCGTCCAGTCAAGGTAATACTGCTCGGGCATTGCATCAAAGCGCCACACAGCGTCTAGCGCCAAACGGATCGCGTTCCATTCAATGTGAGCAATCGAATGCACCATGGCCGCAAAGCCCTGCGGTGTGTGGATAGAGCGCTTGGGGACTTCGAGGTGCGAGACGAGAGGGGGTTGATGCGTGCGTGCGGCATGCTGCGCCAGCATGGCCTTGGCTGTCGCCTGTACATTGAGAGTTTTCGCATTGTTATAATTTTCGTTATAACGTTTGTTTTTACTGGAGTCTGTCATGCACGCCCTCAAAGTCACACAAATTGGAAATTCTTTGGGATCTATTTTCCCTAAAGAAATGCTAGCTATGCTTAAAGTTGAAAAAGGCGATTTTTTGTACGTCACTCAGGCACCTGATGGTGTGCGAATCACCGCGAATGACCCCGCTTTTTCTGAGCAAATGCTAGCCGCACAAGCCATCATGAAAAACCGCCGCCAAGTGCTCCACGAACTCGCTAAATAAAATGTCAGCCACTCAAGTGTGGACATGGCTCAACCATGACGTCATGCTCGCGGTTCACGATGAGCAGCTAGATGAGCATGGCGGTCTCTCTGGCATCCGTGATATGGGCTTGTTTGCGTCAGCCGTGGAGCGCCCCAAAAACTTAGCGACCGACGAATCGGCCGACGAATCACCCGACGTGGCTGATTTGGCCGCTAGTTATGGCTCAGGCTTAGCAAACAATCATCCCTTTAATGACGGTAACAAACGCACAGCTTATGTGGCAATGGAGTTATTTTTGGTACTGAACGGCTACCAACTCACATCCAGCGATGCCGATAGCGTACTGATGATGCTGGGTGTGGCTTCAGGCGATATTGCAAAGACGCAGTTTGCGCAGTGGATTCGTCACAATATGAAAAGGAGAATTTAATCATGGCTATCTACCAACTGGGCGCTCTCGTCCCGCAGATTCACGAAACGGCTTATGTGGCGCATAGTGCCGAAGTCATTGGTGACGTGCAACTAGCCGAGGGATCGAGCGTGTGGTTCGGCGTGGTGATTCGCGGCGACTCGGATGCCATCCGCATTGGCAAAGGCAGCAACGTGCAAGACCTCTCCATGCTGCACGCGGATGCTGGCGTGCCGCTGACCATTGGCGAGAACGTGACGATTGGGCATCAAGTCATGCTGCATGGCTGCAGCATTGGCGATGGCTCACTCATTGGCATTCAAGCAGTGGTTTTGAACAACGCCAAGATTGGGAAAAACTGCTTGGTTGGCGCAGGCTCCGTGGTGACCGAGGGCAAAGAATTTCCCGACAACGCGCTCATTATTGGTGCGCCTGCCAAGGTCGTTCGCATCATGAGTGACGAGCAAATTGCCATGCTGCAAGGCGCTGCCAAACATTACCAAGTCAATGGACCACGCTTTGCCAAAGAGCTAAAAAAGATCAGAGACTGATTGAATGTCCGAACTCCATACATTT
The DNA here is from genome assembly GCA_030054145.1 of Cytophagales bacterium. Taxonomy (GTDB): domain Bacteria; phylum Pseudomonadota; class Gammaproteobacteria; order Burkholderiales; family Burkholderiaceae_C; genus JASGCK01. The sequence continues at coordinate 287,241 of JASGCK010000001.1, read as the reverse complement.
ATTTTTGAAGGCTTGCCCGTTCGCGGTGTCATCGTGCGCCTCACCGATGATTGGCAACAAGTGCTCAGCCGTGGTCACAACTATCCAGCGGTTGTTGAGCAGATGCTTGGCGAGATGACCGCCGCCGCCGTGCTGATGCACAGCAATATCAAATGGAATGGCTCGTTGATTTTGCAAGTGATGGGCAGTGAAAAGAAAGACGAGAGCCCCGTCAAACTTGCCGTGGTCGAGGTGAAGTCTGACCTGACATTTCGCACCACAGCCAAGCTGGTACACGCCGTCAAAGGGGACGAGTCGTTTCATCAACTCATCAATGCCAGCAACCGTGCGCGCTGCGCGATTACGCTGGATCCTGAAATGAAGTTTCAAGGTCAACAAGCCTACCAAAGCGTGGTGCCGCTATGGGGCGATCACGGCGAACCCTTGGCATCGTTCGCCTTGGCTATCGAGCATTACATGCTGCAATCAGAGCAGCTTGATACCAAAATGGTTCTCGCAGCTGACAGCAACGCGGCGGTGGGCATTTTGATTCAGCGCATCCCGATCAAAGGCGAAAACAATCTAGCGGGCACCCGTGCAACATTCGAGCGATCAAGCACAGAAGACGAAGACGCGATTGGTCAGAGTGAGGACTTCAATCGAATCGCGTTGCTGACCCAATCCATCAAGCGCGAAGAGCTCCTCAGCCTGAGTGTTGACGACATTTTGCATCGCTTGTTTTGGAATGAGCCGATTGCACGTTACGCGCCAGCCCATCCTGCGCCGCGCTTTCAATGCACTTGCTCTAGAGAGCGCGTTGCCAGCACCATCCGAAGCCTAGGTCAAACCGAAGCCGAGCGCATGATTGAAGAGACCGAGGGCATCCAAGTCAGTTGCGATTTTTGTGGTCAGACCTATCGCTTTGATGGCATTGATGCGGCCATGCTTTTTATGCCTGCCGAATCGGTTGTTCCGCCAAAAATATGAGTCTTGGCTAAGGTCATCGTTGGCATCATCGCTTGCGTCATCGTTGGCATCATCGCTTGAGCTTTGAGGGCTTGGAACAAACGCCGCTCACTGGCGGGATCATCACAGCATTCGCACCAAGCTCGCCAGGCGTGTCCACCTTGCAGGAACGAATGCGAGTTGCGCCCATCACTTGCCATATTGCACAAAAATCTCGTTTGGTTTGACCATCCCAAGCTCCGACCTTGCGCGGTCCTCCACCAAGGCCATGCCACTTTTTAAATCGCGCACATCGGCTAACAATTGCTCATTGGATTGCTTCATTTGCGCATTTTTTTCTTCTTGCAAAGCCAGATTGCGCTGCATCTCGCGCACGTGCGGCACACTGCCGCGACCCAGCCACAACTGACCTTGAAAAATCAAGAGCAGCGCCAGCAAGATAACAGTCGTGAGCTTGGAGGCCATACAGAATAAGGCGTGCAGCTGTACTGCTTGTTAGCGAAGGTTATAAAACGCGGCCCGACCAGGGTAGCTGGCGATGTCGCCCAAGTCCTCCTCGATGCGCAGCAATTGGTTATATTTCGCCATGCGATCCGAGCGTGAGAGCGATCCCGTTTTAATTTGCCCAGCATTCGTGCCCACAGCAATATCGGCAATCGTCGAGTCCTCCGTCTCACCCGAGCGATGCGAAATGACTGCCGTATAGCCCGCACGTTTTGCCATTTCAATCGCCGCAAAAGTCTCCGTGAGTGTGCCAATTTGATTGATCTTGATGAGGATGGAATTGGCAATCTTTTTATCGATGCCTTCCTTCAAAATTTTGGTGTTGGTTACAAACAAATCATCACCCACAATTTGCACCTTACTTGCCAAACGGTCGGTCACAATTTTCCAGCCATCCCAGTCGCCCTCAGCCATAGCATCCTCAATACTGATGATCGGATACTTGTCCACCCAAGTTGCCAACATATCCGTCCACTCTTGTGATGAGAGCGACAAACCTTCGGCTTTTAGCTCGTACTTGCCGTCTTTATAAAACTCAGATGCAGCGCAATCCAGCCCCAGCACAATGTGCTCGCCTGCCGTGTAACCCGCGTCGGATATGGCTTGCAAGATGATCTGAATCGCCGCTTCGTGATTCGCCACATTCGGTGCAAAGCCGCCTTCGTCACCCACAGCGGTGCTCATGCCTTGATCTGCAATGATTTTTTTGAGTGCATGAAATACTTCAGCGCCATAGCGAATCGCTTCGCGGAACGAGGGCGCACCCACAGGAATGATCATGAACTCTTGCAAATCCAGCGTGTTATTGGCGTGTGCGCCGCCGTTAATCACGTTCATCATCGGCACAGGCATTTGCATCGCACCTGAGCCGCCAAAGTAGCGGTACAGCGGCAAGCCAGCTTCTTCTGCGGCAGCGCGAGCCACGGCCATGCTGACAGCGAGCATCGCGTTTGCGCCAAGGCGCGATTTATTCTCTGTGCCATCTAGGTCAATCAAAGTGCGATCTAAAAACGCTTGCTCGCTCGCGTCCAAGCCCAGCACCGCCTCGGAGATTTCGGTATTGATGTACTCAACCGCACGCAGCACACCCTTGCCGCCATAGCGCTGCTTGTCGCCATCACGCAACTCAATCGCTTCGCGCGAACCCGTGGATGCACCAGAGGGCACAGCCGCACGCCCCATCACGCCGCTCTCCAGCAGCACGTCGCACTCGACTGTGGGATTGCCACGGCTATCCAAAATTTCACGTCCAACAATGTCAACAATTGCACTCATGATTTCACTTTCTGTTAATTTAAATTTCGGCTGCGTATTTGGCTCTACGAATATCCATGTCCCAACCTTCTCTAATTCGTAGTCGCTGATCTTTTTCTGCTTGCTCGATGCCCTCATTCATTTTTGAGACGGGCGCAAACCCCCACGCCGCACTAATTGTTGGCAACACTTGTCGCACAGACTGCGTAAGAAGTTCAGTATTGTGATTCATGTTTTTTACTATTTGCTATTTCAATTGTGCGGGCGCTTTTTCAGGCCAATGCTGCACTGGATCAAAGTCTTGAAATAATAATTTCTTCAGTGGCGGGCCATTACGACCTGTGATTACAGTATTACCGTCCACCATGCGCACACTAATAGATCTCCGACCGCGCGGGGAAACCACCAACGCCGAGTTAAGTCCAGACTCATCCCAGTCTTCACGACTGACAAGATTCAACATCCACTGATTCGATTTTTTTTGAAAGAAAAATGTGCTTCGTGTATTTGCATCTTCCACTTTTGTCCACCATATAAATCTGACACGATTAGGTTCATAACCATCTCCAGCATCAAAAGTACAAGTTTCACCGCAATCTTTCAAGACGATCCCGCGCGAAACCGCAACAACTTCAAGCTCTGATTTTTTCATATCCTCCAAGGCAATCACAGCATAGACAAGAGTCTTACCTTTTGCATTTACTCTTACAACTCCCGCCCAATCGTTTGGTGCTGCGCTTTGAATCCCACCTTGCCAACTTGCAAGCACTTCGACGTTTGTTTTGAAAAATTTGTCTAGCGATTTTCTCGCATAAGTTGCGTCAACAACATCGGTTGGCCACATAGTCTGTGCAGGGACGCAGGTACAAATGAAAAGCGCAAAAATTATCGAGAAAACACGAAGGAATTTAGTTTTCAAAATAAGTCTCCATCCATCCTGATTTAAGCGCCGCAGCTTTCACCACGCGGTCTAAATCCACCAACGACTCTAAGAGCGCCTTCATGTGCTTGAGCGGCACGGCGTTGGGGCCATCCGACCACGCCTCGGCGGGGCTTGGATGCGTCTCCATAAACAGGCCACTCACGCCCGCGCCAATACCCGCGCGGGCTAGCACGGGCACCATCGCGCGAGCCCCGCCCGATATGGCTCCCAAGCCACCTGGTTTTTGTACCGAGTGGGTCACGTCAAACACCACGGGGGCGCCCGTGTTTCGCATCTCGGCAAGGCTGGTCATATCTGCCACCAAGTTGTTGTAGCCAAAGCTCACGCCGCGCTCGCAGGCTAAAAAGCTATCGGGGTTCAAGCCCTTATCCAGTGCGGCCTGCCGCGCTTTGTCGATCACATTTTTCATATCCCAAGGCGCTAAAAATTGTCCTTTTTTGATATTCACAGGCTTGCCTGATTGAGCAACGGCACGAATGAAATCGGTTTGGCGGCACAAGAAGGCGGGCGTTTGCAGCACATCGACCACGCTGGCAACTTCTGCGATGTGCTCTATTTCATGCACGTCAGTCAGCACAGGCAAGCCTGTTTGCTTGCGCACTTCGTCCAAGATTTTGAGTCCCGCATCAATTCCCACACCGCGTTTGGTATTGCCCGATGAACGATTCGCTTTGTCAAACGAGCCTTTGTAGATGAGCGCAATGCCAAGCGCCGCGCAAGACTCCTTCAAGCTGGCCGCAACATCGAGTGACATTTGCAAGCCTTCAATCGAGCACGTACCCGCGATTAAAAAGAAGGGCTGATCGAGTCCAATGTCGAAGCCGCATAGTTTCATTTGGCCGGCCCTTCGAGAGGCTCAGGGCGCACGGCTTTTTGTTGTATGGCCGCTGCCACATAAGCGTTAAACAGTGGATGCCCATCCCAAGGCGTCGATTTGAATTCAGGATGAAACTGCACGCCGATGAACCACGGATGCACACTCTTTGGCAGCTCGACCATTTCCGTCAATTGCTCGCGCTGCGTTAATGCCGAAATGACTAAGCCCGCGGCTCTCAACTGATCCAAATAATTCACGTTGGCTTCATAGCGATGGCGATGGCGCTCGGTCACTACGTCGCCATAAATGCTGTGCGCCAGTGTGCCTTTGCTAACGTCCGAGCTTTGGCTGCCAAGGCGCATTGTGCCGCCCATGTCGGATTTTTCATCGCGCACTTTGACTGTGCCGTCAGCGTCCTGCCACTCGGTAATGAGCGCAATCACGGGATGCTGGGTGTTCTTGTCAAACTCGGTACTATTTGCGCCAGCTAAGCCTGCAACGCTGCGAGCAAATTCAATCGTCGCCACTTGCATCCCTAAACAAATGCCGAGGTAAGGAATCTTCTGCGTCCGCGCATACCCCACGGCGGTGATCTTGCCCTCAACCCCGCGCTCGCCAAACCCACCCGGCACAAGAACGGCATCAAATTTATCCAGCTGACTGACATTGGCGGCGGTGATCTCTTCTGAATCCACATACCCAATATTGACTTTGACGTGATTCTTTAGTCCAGCATGGCGCAAGGCTTCGTTCAAGGATTTATAGCTATCGGAAAAATCGGTGTATTTGCCGACCATTGCAATATTGACGCTCGCCTGCGGGTTGGCCGTGAGTGCCACCAACTCATCCCAGCGCTTCAAATTGGCGGGAGGAACATCAAGGCGTAGCTTGTCGCAAATGAGTTGATCGAGCCCTTGCTCATGCAGCATTCGCGGCACTTTGTAGATGGTGTCCACATCCCACATCGAGATCACACCCGACTCTGCCACGTTAGAGAAAAGCGAAATTTTTTCTCGCTCTTCGTCTGGAATGGGACGGTCAGCGCGGCAAAGGAGCGCATCCGCTTGGATACCAATTTCGCGCAATTTTTGCGCCGTGTGCTGAGTGGGTTTGGTTTTAAGCTCGCCTGCCGCCGCAATCCAAGGCACATACGATAAATGCACAAATGCCGTAGACCCCACGCCCAGCTTCAAACTCATCTGACGCACGGCTTCTAAAAATGGCAGCGACTCGATGTCTCCCACCGTGCCGCCAATCTCCACAATTGCCACATCAATGGGCTGATCTAACTTTTGTGCCTTCGCTGTCAGTCCTTTAATGGCGTTTTCTGCGCCGCGTTGAATGAATGCTTGAATTTCATTGGTCACGTGCGGAATGACTTGCACAGTTTTGCCAAGGTAGTCGCCGCGCCGCTCTTTCTCTAGCACCGACTGATAGATTTGCCCCGTGGTGAAGTTATTGGATTTGCGCATCCGCGTTTCAATAAAACGCTCGTAATGCCCAAGATCAAGGTCGGTTTCTGCGCCGTCGTCGGTCACGAACACCTCGCCATGTTGGAACGGACTCATGGTGCCAGGATCGACATTCAAGTAGGGGTCGAGTTTGATGAGGGTGACAGTCAAGCCGCGGCTCTCAAGGAGCGCAGCCAGTGATGCGGAAGCAATCCCCTTACCTAGGGAACTTACCACGCCGCCAGTAACGAAGACAAATTTGGTCATGCAAAGTGGACTGACTCCAGCGAATCAGTGCAAGTGGAAATTTTGATTATAGAAGGCAAGCCAAAACAGGTGAGGGTTCCTGCGGCGGTGATTGCGCTGCCTACTTTGTCGTGGCTAAATTTTAACTTTCACTCACTCTGCCATCTGCATCGCCTGCGCCGCCCTCACCTCCACTCGCACCTGCTCAGTCAACTCCGCTTTCAAGCTAGAGAATTCGGGCGAGGTCTTGACTGAGTAATGCCTTGGATGTGGCAGATCGATAGCTCGGTCTAGTTTGATGCGACCTGGTCTTGCGCTCATGACTACGACTCTGGAGCCCATGAACACGGCTTCGTCGATGTCGTGGGTGACGAACAAAACCGTTTTTCGCTCTTGCTCCCAAATGCCCAGCAGTAGCTCTTGCATTAGCTCGCGGGTTTGATGGTCTAGAGCGCCAAACGGTTCGTCCATGAGCAAGATGCGCGGGGTGTTGGCCAGTGCTCTTGCAATGGCGGTGCGCTGCTGCATACCGCCTGATAACTGTTTGGGGAAGTGATTTTCAAAACCCACTAATCCGACTTTTTGAATGAAGCTATGGGCGATTTCTAACTGCTGCGCCCTTGGCATATTGCGTTCGCGTAGACCAAAGCACACGTTATCGAGCACCGACAACCACGGAAACAGTGTATAACTTTGAAACACCATTCCCCTATCAGCGCCCGCGCCAGAGATGGTTTTGCCTTCTAGCAATACATCACCCGAAGTTTGCGTGTCAAGACCCGCCACGATTCTGAGCAGCGTGCTTTTGCCGCAGCCCGATGGCCCCAGGATGGTGATGAAGTCGTTCTCGGCAACGGTCAAATCGGTTGCCTGCAATGCCAGCGTGGGCGTGCCGCCCTTGGCGCTGGGCGCAAAACTGCGCGAAACGCCGCGAATAGCTAAAAATGTCGAAGCTGTGTTCATAGCGCTGCCCAAGCAAATAAGCGGCGATTGAGCCATTTAAAAAAGAAATCGCTGAGTAAGCCAATCAGCCCAATCACGATGATGCCAAAGATGATTTGATCGGTCGCCAGTAACGACTGGCTATCCGTAATCATGTGGCCTATGCCGCTGGACGAACCAATCAGTTCCGCCACGATCACGTAGGTCCACGCCCAGCCCAGCACCATGCGCAGCGTCTCGGCAATTTGCGGCGCAGCGCCGGGAATCAGCACACGGCGCACCAAGGAAGAATCGCTAGAGCCCAATGTATACGCGGCTTCCACGAGGTCTCTGCGTGTATTGCCGACAGTGACTGCAATCATTAAAACGAGCTGAAAAAAGCTACCGATAAATATGACTGCCAGTTTTTGGGCCTCGCCAATGCCCACCCACAAAATGAGGAGTGGGATAAACGCACTGGCAGGCAAATAGCGGGCAAAGGAGACGAAGGGTTCAAAAAAAGCTTCGATGTTTTTATATGTACCCATCGCTACGCCCAGCGGCAAAGCCACCACGGCAGCCAGCAAAAAACCGCCCACCACGCGCCACACGGTCATGCCAATGTCCTTCATAAACCCTTGGTTAACCAAGAGGTCATAGCCCGATCGCACCATGGTGATGGGATCGGCCAAAAAGGTTTTAGAGACGTAGCCGCCCAGTGTGGCGAACGCCCACACGACGACAAAAAGCACAAAGAAGGATGTGCCCAGCCACACTTTGGCGCTGGGAGATACGGGGGTGAGAGGTTTCATAGATTAAATAAAAGCCGTTCGTTCTGAAAAAACCGTTCGCCCTGAGCTTGTCGAAGGGTTGGCGTGCAACGAGGCTTCGACAGGCTCAGATCGAACGGGGAGTGATGACTTATTTCAAGAATCGTGTGTCAGCCAGCTTTGTCAAATCAGGTATCGATTTGATGATGCCTGCCTCAAGCAGCAAATCAGCGGCTTCTTTGCTAAACGCGGCGTGCTCGCCTGCAAAAAAAGTTTGGTTCGCAGCGCGGTCTTGCCAGCGCAGGAAAGCCTGACTCTTCTCAAACGCTTCGCCCGACTGCTTGACATCTGCGCCCATGATTTCAAAGCTCTTTTTCGGATCGGCTTTCACCATCGCAATGGCATCAAAGTAAGCATCGGCAAGGCCTTTGGCGGCTTTGGGGTTTTCTGCCAAAAACTTCGGTGTGCAACCAAAGGTATCCATGATCATCGGGTAGTCCAGTGTAGTGGCCATGATCTTGCCCACTTCAGGTTTAGCGCGAACTGCACTTAAAAACGGCTCGTAGGTCATGGCTGCATCAATACCAGCCGTACCCGCAATCATGGCGTTCGCTGCGGCTTGAGGACCCAGGTTGGTGACCTTCACGTCTTTGATCGAGAGACCGTTTTTCTTCAACATCCAAGCCAGCGTGAAGTAAGTCGCTGTACCAGGCGAATCCGCTGCAACGGTCTTGCCTTTCAAGTCCGAAATTTTGGCGATATCGCCCTTGGTCACCATGCCGTCAGCACCAAAGCTCTTATCCAATTGGAAGATCTGCGTCGTCGCAATGCCGTTGGCGTTCCACACAATCCAAGTCTCTACGGTGGTTGCAGCGCACTGGATGTCACCCGAGGCAATTGCCAAATGGCGCGTACCTTGTGGGATTTTTTTGATCGTCACGTCCAGCCCATGCTTTTTGAAAATGCCCGCTTCTTTGGCTAGCGTCAGCGGTGCAAAGCCCGTCCAGCCCGATATGCCAATGGCGACCTTGGTTTCTTGCGCTTGCGCCGCAAAGCCCATACTGGCAAGGCTTGTAGCCAAGGCGATGGTGGTGAGTAGTTTTTTCATCGAGAAGTCTCCTGTTAAAAAAATGTAAATAAAAATTAAACCTAAATTTAGACCAACACCAACCGCTGCAACAAACTTTGCGACTTAGGCAAGCTGCTAATAACTTGTGCGTCGAGGATGCTTTGACAAATCAGCTCTATGTCGCTTGCCAAACTGCGATCTTGCATCATGGCTGCTGACAAGCTGCGAATGTACGCCATCACGTGCTCTAGTGCTTCTGACGATTTCAGGGGGCGCAAAAATTCTATTCCTTGAGCGGCGGCCAATAATTCGATGGTCACGATGTACGCTGTATTTTTGAGCATGGGAGCCAGTCGTCTGGCTGCGAATGTGGCCATGCTGACGTGGTCTTCTTGGTTGGCCGAGGTCGGCAAGCTGTCCACGCTGGCAGGATGCGCCAAGGATTTATTTTCACTGGCCAGCGCCGCCGCCGTCACGTGAACAATCATAAAACCACTGTTAAGTCCCGGGTCGGGCGTTAAAAATGCAGGCAAGCCCGACACCGAAGCATCCACCAACATGGCAACACGGCGCTCGGCAATAGCGCCAATTTCTGCAATCACAATGGCCAGCGCATCGGCTGCAAATGCCACGGGTTCAGCATGAAAGTTGCCGCCCGAGATGATGCTGTGATCATCCGCAAATACCAAAGGGTTATCGGTCACGGCATTGGCTTCGCACAAGAGTACGCCCGCTGCATAGCGCATTTGCATCAGACAAGCACCCATGACCTGCGGTTGACAGCGCAAGCAATAGGGGTCTTGCACGCGCTCGTCACCCACAAGGTGCGAGGCACGGATGGCACTGCCCTTGAGGAGTTCACGGTAAACGGCTGCGCAGTCGATTTGCCCCTTGTGTCCACGCACCGCATGGACTCTGGGGTCAAAGGGCGCGTCGCTGCCGCGTGCAGCATCCAGCGTTAAAGCGCCCGACAGTGTGGCCGCTTGAAACACTGCCTCGCATGTAAACAAGGCATCCAGTGCCAAAGCCGTTGAAGCTTGCGTTCCGTTGATGAGCGCCAATCCTTCTTTCGCGCCCAGCGTTAATGCTGACAGACCCGCCTCTTGCAGTGCGAGATGCGCTGCCATGCGTTTTGAACGGTAGAGCACCTCGCCCTCGCCTATGAGCGCCAAGCTTAAATGCGCCAAAGGTGCTAAATCTCCCGAGGCTCCCACGGAGCCTTGGCATGGAATCACAGGACAGATGCCGCATCGGTACAAATCCATCAGTCCATCAATCACACACAGCCGCACGCCCGAGTAGCCTCGGGCAAGGCTAGCAGCCTTGAGAACCAGCATCAAACGCACGACACGCTGACTCAAAGGATCACCCACGCCAACGGCGTGCGAACGCAGCAGTTTGAGCTGCAACACAGCCAAATCATCTTGTGCGATACGTGTGCTGGCAAGTTTGCCAAACCCTGTGTTAATGCCATAGACAGCGGCATCCTGCGCACAAGCCGCTAACACCGTGGCGTGGCTTTGCTTGGCCTTGGGACGAAAACCATCGTCCAATACGGCACGATGCTGTGTGTCCGTATCCTGATACACGCTGCGCAATTGCGCAAGTGTCATTTCACCTGGGACTAGCTTGCAACGCATCATCCAACAACCATCGGCAAATTCAAACCATATTCCTTCGCGCAGGCAATCGCGGATTCATAGCCCGCATCGGCGTGGCGCATGACTCCAGTGGCGGGATCGTTCCACAGCACGCGCTCTAGCCGCTTGGCAGCCGCATCCGTTCCGTCGGCCACTATGACCACGCCTGCGTGCTGCGAATAACCCATGCCCACACCACCGCCGTGGTGTAGCGAAACCCAGGTTGCGCCGCCTGATGTGCTGAGCAGCGCATTGAGCATTGCCCAATCCGACACCGCATCCGAGCCATCCATCATGCCTTCCGTTTCGCGGTTGGGCGACGCGACCGAGCCGCTGTCCAAATGATCGCGGCCAATGACGATGGGGGCTTTGAGCTCGCCTGACTTGACCATCTCGTTAAACGCCAGCCCTGCAATATGTCGCTCGCCAAGCCCGATCCAGCAGATACGTGCTGGCAAACCTTGGAAGGCGATGCGCTCGCCCGCCATATCTAACCAGCGGTGCAAGTGCTGGTTATCAGGGAAGATCTCCTTCATCTTCGCGTCGGTCTTTTTGATGTCTTCGGGGTCACCCGAGAGCGCCACCCAGCGGAAGGGCCCTACGCCTTTGCAAAACAGCGGCCTGATGTACGCAGGAACAAAACCTGGGAAGTTAAAGGCTTCTTTTAAACCCGCATCCAGCGCCACTTGGCGGATGTTGTTGCCATAGTCCACAGTGGGGATGCCCATGCTTTGGAAAGCCAGCATCGCCTGCACATGCGCCTTGCAGCCCATACTGGCTGCGGCTTTCAGGGCAGCGTGCTGGACAGGGTCTACCTGTGCGGCTCGCCATTGTGCTTCGGTCCAATTGGGCGGCAAGTAGCCATTGACTAAATCATGTGCGGAAGTTTGATCGGTCACTAAATCAGGCTTAATGCCACCTGCTTTTGCGCGTCTTACTAATTCGGGAAGAATTTCCGCCGCATTGCCGCAAAGCCCAACCGATATGGCTTTGCCCTCGCGTGCATATTTCGCCATACGTGCCAGCGCATCGTCTAAGTCGGTGGCTTGCTCATCCAAATAACGATTGCTAAGGCGATAGTCGATACGGCTTTGTTGGCACTCGATATTGAGCGAGCTGGCGCCCGCAAACGAGGCGGCCAGCGGCTGCGCACCGCCCATGCCGCCAAGGCCTGCGGTCAAAATCCAGCGCCCCGCCCAACTGCCGCCGTAGTGCTGACGAGCGGCCTCGACAAAAGTCTCATACGTGCCTTGCACAATGCCTTGGCTGCCAATGTAAATCCAAGAGCCCGCCGTCATTTGCCCGTACATCATGAGGCCCTTGCGGTCTAGCTCATTAAAGTGCTCCCACGTCGCCCACTTGGGCACGAGGTTGGAATTGGCCAAAAGCACACGCGGGGCATCCGAATGTGTGCGAAACACGCCGACTGGCTTACCCGACTGAATCAGCAGCGTCTCATCGTCACCCAATTTTTTAAGTGACTCAAGAATCGCATCAAAGCTCTCCCAATTGCGCGCCGCCTTACCAATGCCGCCGTAGACCACCAAGTCTTCGGGGCGCTCGGCCACTGCTGGATCGAGATTGTTTTGGATCATGCGAAAAGCGGCTTCGGTCAGCCAGCTTTTGCAGCTAAGGTTGGTGCCAATGGGCGAGCGAACCACTCGTGGCATCGTTGCTGAATGGGGGGTTATAGTATTCATAAGTTCATCTTACTTGTCTAGACAAGCGCAGACAACTGTATTTTCCTAGGACTTTCCCCTAGGTCAGCAAAGAAGCATGACCTCTAAAATTAGCGCATGCCTAAGCCTTCTCCACTTGCCCGAGCTCCCTACCAAAAGATTAAGCATTTCATCAAGCATGAACTATCAAAAGGTGCGTGGCCTCTGGGTTCTCCCATGCCGTCTGAGGCTGAGTTGGTCGCCCAATTTAATGTCAGCCGTATGACGGTTAGCCGTGCACTGCGTGAACTGCAATCCGAGGGTTTGGTTGAGCGCGTTCAGGGCGTAGGGACATTCGCCGCTCAGTTAGGAAAGATATCTTCCACACTCACTATTCGCGACTTGCACGAAGAGATTGAAGCCAGAGGGCATCGTCACCATGCAGTGGTTGACGTGCTGCAAGAAACCACAGCAACGCCCGCGCTGGCACTGCAGCTGGGTGTACTAGAGGGCAGCCCCGTTTTCCATTCGCGCCTTAGTCATTACGACAATGGCCTAGCTTTGCAATGCGAAGACCGCTATGTCAATCCGCTATGGGCACCCGATTATTTGAGTATTGACTTTACGCACATCACACCAACAGCTTATTTGCTGCAAGTGGCCCCTTTGTGGCAAGCCCAGTACACGATTGAGGCAGGATTTGCAACGAAACATGAAGCTCAGTTGTTAAATATTGATCCCAAAGACGCTTGCCTAATCGTGGTGCGAAGAACCCTCAGTCAAGGCATACCGATTACCTTGGCGCGTCTCGTGCACCCTGGCACGCGCCACATTCTCAAAGATCACTATGAGCCTTGATTTGTCACCCTTGCACATACGCACCGCAGACTGCCCACCCCAACCTTGGAAGAATGGCGGTGGTGTGACACGCGAGTTGCTCACTTGGCCATCCAAGGACGACTGGCAATTGCGTATCAGTGTGGCCGACATCACACAGGACGGCGCATTCTCCAGCTTTGTGGGTGTGCAACGGGCTTTTGCGGTGATTGAGGGTGTGGGTGTGCGATTGCAATTTGCCGATCGCTTGGAGGTGGTGACGCAAGACTCTGCACCGTTGATGTTTGACGGTGCAGATGCCCCTGATTGCCAACTGATTGGCGGGGCAACCCGAGATTTAAACGTGATGGGCAAAGCGGGGCATGTGGCGACTTTGACACGGGCTTATGCGGGACAAAAAAACGTCGCTCGTGGGTTTTTTGACAAACGAGCGCAAACGCTTTTATGGCTGCATGCACCCGCTCAGATCACGGCCCCCAGTGCCGCCCAAGCAAGTGAATGCGTGGGCTGGTGGATCGGATTTGATTGATGCCGCGCTTGTTTTTATTGTTGATGGGCTGCGAAATACCAAACATCATGGCTGTGCCAGCCACTTCATAATTGCGCCATGTCAACCTTGTACACCCACGCCAAACTCGCAACCCTTGCACCCACCAGCGACTGGGGCTTGCTGGACAACGCAGCACTGCTCGTGCAAAACAGCCGCATTGCTTGGCTGGGGGCTATGGCTGATTGGCCTGCAAGCCGCATAGCGCTTGGGCTGCAGGCCGATGCTGTGCTGGAGGTGGACATGCAAGGGCGGCTCATCACCCCAGCCCTGATCGATTGCCACACGCATTTGGTCTATGTCGGCAACCGTGCTAACGAGTTTGAAATGCGGCTGCAAGGCGCGACCTATGAAGAGATTGCCCGTGCGGGCGGTGGCATCAAATCGACCGTGGCTGCCACCCGCGCTGCCAATGACGAACAATTGTTGCAAAGTGCTCTCATTCGTGCCAAATCCCTCATGGCCGAGGGCGTGGCGACGATTGAAATTAAATCAGGTTATGGCCTATCGGAGTTGGATGAAGCCAGATCCTTGCGCATCGCAAGAAAAGTGGGGCAGGCGCTTGGCATCACCGTCAAAACGACCTACCTAGCGGCACATGCTCTGCCGCCCGAATTTGCGGATCGCCCTGACGACTACATCAGCGCCGTGTGCGAGTGGCTGCCGCGCTTGCATAGCGAGGGCTTGGTGGATGCCGTGGATGCGTTTTGCGAAGGTATTGGGTTTTCAACCGCCCAAACGCGCCGTGTATTTGAAGCGGCCAAGGCGCTGGGGTTGCCAGTCAAACTGCATGCCGAGCAGTTATCGGATTTGGGCGGATCGGCACTGGCTGCCAGCTTTGGTGCCATGTCTTGCGACCATTTAGAGCACCTGTCCGCCAGCGGCATAGCGGCCATGAAGTCTGCTGGCACCGTCGCCGTGCTGTTGCCTGGCGCTTATTATTTTTTGCGCGAAACCAAATTGCCGCCCATCCAAGCACTGCGTGATGCAGGCGTGCCGATTGCGATTGCTACGGATCACAACCCGGGCAGCTCACCCACGCTCTCACCGCTTTTGATGCTGAGCATGGCTTGCACTTTCTTTAAACTCACGCCGCTAGAAGCCTTTGCGGGCATGACCTTGCAGGCCTCACGTGCATTGGGTTTGCAAGATCGAGGCACACTTGCCGTGGGTCAGCGTGCCGATTTAGCGGTGTGGAACGTGGATCACCCCAATCAACTTTGCTATCCGTTTGGCGGCTCCCATCCGCTCTATCAACTCATCGCATCATGATCCCATTCACACTCCACACTGGCACACTGCCGCTCTTGGTCAGCGTCCCCCATGCGGGCACGCAAATTCCCGATGATTTGCACCACACCTTGTCCGACAAGGCTTTGCAAACACCCGACACCGATTGGTTTTTGGACAAGCTCTATGCTTTTTCTAAAGATTTAGGTGCGTCCATGATCGAGCCGCACTACTCGCGCTATGTCATTGATTTGAATCGACCACCCGACAATCAGCCCATGTATGCGGGCAACAACAACACCGAGCTGTGCCCGACGCGCGCTTTTACGGGCGAATCGATTTACAAAGTTGCGCCACCTGATCTTGCCGAAATTGAGCGGCGCAAAGCGCTGTATTGGCAGCCGTATCACACCGCCTTGCAAGCCGAATTGGCACGCATCAAAGCCCAGCACGGTTACGCGCTTTTGTGGGATGGGCACAGCATCAAGTCAACCGTGCCGTGGCTGTTTGAAGGGCGACTGCCCGACCTCAATATGGGAACCAACAACGGTGCCAGCTGTGCCGCCAGCCTGCAAGCTATGCTAGAAGCGACTTTGCAGGCACCGCCGCATACGCAGCTAAGCCATATTTTTAACGGCCGATTTAAAGGCGGCTACATCACGCGCACCTACGGCAATCCGGCACAAAACATTCATGCAGTGCAGCTAGAGATGTGCTGGTCTACTTATATGCAAGAGCACGATCCTGACCCCGAGCATTTTGAATTGGATGCCGCCCGCGCCGCACAACTGGCGCCTACGCTGCAGGCCTTGTTGCAAACCATGCTGAATTGGAAGCCTGCACCATGAGCTTGTTTTGGACTACGCACGCATGGATTGATGGACGCTTGCAAGACAAGGTTTTACTCAGCGTGGACTCGCAGGGTTTTTGGGACAAGATTGCGTGCGGCGTTCAAACGCCGCCAGTTGATGCATTGGTCTTAGACGGCTACGTACTACCAGGCATGGTCAACGCCCACAGTCATGCGTTTCAACGTGCGTTTGTTGGTATGACCGAGCAGCGCTCGGCCAGCCCAAGCGATAACTTTTGGTCATGGCGCGATCAGATGTACCAAGTGGCTCTGAAAATCAGCCCCGCACAATTAGAGTCTGTCGCCACCCAGCTCTACCGTGAAATGCTGCAAGGCGGCTATACACAGGTGTGCGAATTTCATTATTTGCACCACTCACCGGACGGATCACCCTACTCTGATCCGCTTGAAATGTCTTGGGCTTTGGTTCGAGCAGCCAAAACGGCTGGAATTGGCCTCACGCTACTGCCTGTTTTGTATGAGCGCGCTGGGTTCGAAGCCACCAGTTTGCGACCCGACCAGCGCCGCTTTGCCAGCTCGGCAGATTCCGTGTGGCAAATGCACCTAGCTATCAAGCAGGCACAGCATCCGTTGGTGAATGCAGGCCTGGCGATTCACTCGCTGCGCGGTGCCAGTATGGCGTCTATTCAAGCGCTACACACCTTGGTATCCGATGCTGACATTTCCATTCACATTCACATATCTGAGCAAACGGGCGAGGTTGATGACTGCTTGCGAGTCACGGGCGCTCGCCCCATTGAACACCTCGCAAGCCACATCCCACTTGATGTGCGCTGGCAGTTAGTTCATGCAACCCACGCGAGTCATGCCGAGATCAATCTTGTCGCCCAATCGTGTGCAGCTCTTGTCATGTGCCCCACCACTGAGGCCAATTTGGGAGATGGTCTGACCGATATGCGCTATTGGTTGGACGCAGGCATCCCGCTCGCCATTGGTTCCGACAGCCACGTTAGCCGCGATTGGCGTGAAGAATTGCGCTGGCTGGAGTATGGACAGCGCCTACAGTTGCGGCAGCGCAATGTGCTGGCTTCGCAAGCCAATACCAGTGTGGCTGCACGGCTATTCAATGCCGCCGTGCAAGGCGGGGGGCGGGCTGCGGGCTTCAATGCTTGGGGACTCAAGGTGGGTGCGCGTGCTGACGCGGTGGTGCTGGATGCTTCTGCATCGGGCTTGCAAGGTGTGGCGATCGACTATGTACTGGATGCCTATGTGTTCGGATGCGACAAATCCGCCGTGACTACTGTGGTCGTGGCGGGACAATGTATCAACCCAATATCAACCTAACCATTTCATCTTACAAGCCGCATGCAGCGGGGCTTATGCTTGCCTATCAGCGCGTGTCTTTCACGTTAACGCCTTAATCTTGTAACATCCCTGCCATGTCAACCGACCCCATCAAAAATAAACACATCGTTCTAGGCCTGAGCGGCGGCATTGCCGCGTACAAAGCTGCTGAGCTATGCCGTGCGCTGGTAAAGGCTGGCGCGTCTGTACAAGTGGTGATGACCGAAGCTGCCACGCAGTTTATGACGGCGCTCACCATGCAAGCGCTCTCGGGGCGCGAAGTGTTTACCTCGCAGTGGGATAGCAAAGCGGCAACCGATGGCTCAGGTCATGCCATTGCCAACAACATGGCGCACATCAACCTCACACGCGGCGCAGATGCCGTGCTCATCGCGCCTGCCAGCGCCGACTTCATGGCCAAGTTATTGCACGGTCGCGCTGACGACTTGCTCAGTCTGCTGTGCCTTGCAAAGCCAAGCGGTGTGCCGCTCATTCTTGCTCCCGCCATGAACCGCGAAATGTGGGCGCACCCCGCCACGCAGCGCAATATGGCGCAGCTCAAAGCAGATGGTGCGCATCTACTAGATGTGGGCAATGGCGATCAAGCCTGCGGCGAAGTAGGTGACGGACGAATGCTAGAGGCGAATGACATACTGAGCGACTTAGTGACGTACTTCACACCCAAAGTCCTAGCAGGCAAGCGGGCGCTTATCACCGCAGGTCCAACCTACGAGGCGATTGACCCTGTGCGCGGCATCACCAATTTATCTAGCGGAAAAATGGGATTCGCTATCGCAGAGGCTATGCGGGATGCGGGCTGCGAGGTCACCTTGGTCGCAGGCCGCACTGCGCTTGACTCGCCAAGGGGTGTTCAAACAATTCCCGTTATTTCTGCCAACGATATGCTCAAAGCCGTGCAAGCCAATGTGGATAACGCTGACATCTTTATCGCCACGGCAGCGGTAGCGGATTGGCGGCCTGCGAATGCAGCCACGCACAAAATCAAAAAAGATGGCTCGGGCAAAAATGGGGAAAGCGCAGCACCGATTTTGAGCTTTGTAGAGAACACCGATATTCTTGCGACGGTTGCGGCTTCGCCCCGCGCAACCTCGTACCCATTGGCTGGAAGCCTGTACTGCGTTGGCTTTGCGGCGGAGAGCGAACATTTGGAAGCTCACGCACGCGCCAAACGCGAACGCAAAGGCGTGCCGCTTTTGGTTGGCAATATCGGTCCCGCCACTTTTGGCATGGACGACAACGCCCTGCTTTTGGTGGATGCAAACGGCACCAAAGAATTGCCACGCGCAGCCAAAATAGCACTGGCTCGCGCACTGGTGCTTGAGCTTGCGCAAAGATTAAATCCTTAACCGACAAAGAACCCACATGAAGATCGACATCAAAATCTTAGACGAGCGCTTGAAGGCACAGATGCCCGCCTACGCCACGGCAGGCAGCGCGGGGCTTGATCTGCGAGCTTGTCTCGACGAACCGCTTACGCTGGCACCGAACGCTTGGCAGCTCGTGCCCACAGGCATGGCGATGTATCTGCACGACCCCAACTACGCTGCACTCATACTGCCGCGCTCGGGCCTTGGACACAAACACGGCATTGTGCTGGGGAACTTGGTGGGTCTCATCGACTCCGACTACCAAGGCCAGCTAATGGTGAGCGCGTGGAATCGAAGTAGCACCGCCTTCACCATCGAGCCAATGGAGCGCCTCGCGCAGTTAGTCATCGTGCCGGTGGTGCAAGCGACACTCAACGTGGTGAGTGAGTTTCCAGCCAGCGAGCGAGGCGTTGGCGGCTATGGCTCGACAGGGAAGAAATGATTGCGCGAGATGCTACATACAAAAAAATTAATTCATCTGGGAGTATTCCTTGGGATAGCCGTCGTCAGCTGGCTTGCACTCCCAGACCGACTCATGGGCCCCTATAACGCGCTCAACCCACACGTCATCACACAATTCATTGTTGTACTCATCTGCATTGCAGCGTTGGGGAAAATATCCGTACTGCTGTTTGGTAACAAAGTCGGTTTGATAGTGACAGGGTTCCTGAGTGGCTTTGCATCAAGCACGGCGGCCATCTACTCTATGGGAACCATTTATAAACAGCAAAATGGAACACAAAAGAACGCTGTTTTGGGAGCGATTATTTCAAACGTGGCGACGCTGATCCAGACACTCAAAGTGTGCTCACACTTGCTGCCCTTGTGTCATTCACCGCATTGTTAGGCGCTGTCATTTTTGCCAAATTAGGCTCGCAGAGTTTGCCCATCATTGCAGCCGTATCAGGACTAGCTGATGCACATGCTGTGATTCCATCTTTGGGCGCACTCATCACCCAACATAAATTAACCGCCAATCAAGCACTCTTGCCCATTCTTATTTCATTTACGGTCAATGCAGGATCGAAAAGCTTGATTGCTTTTCAAGTTGGTGGCGCTAAGTTTGGTATGCAGATGTTGACTAGCTTATGCGTCATGACTGCTGGAGTTTGGCTAGGATTTTCCTTGTTAGATTAAATCTGCGCCGCCGTACTTCGCGGCTATGCTATGATTTCGCGCCATCGGGGAGTAGCTTTTGTCACCAGTTTTTTGGTGACGCGTTGTCGTCAACACGACTGTCTTCAAACCAGTCCGGCAACGTAGCGGTTGGTGCGCATCAGGCGTACTAACTTGTTAAGCGAGACTGAGACCATGTTTTTTAGGAGCCCTCATGGAACTCATGTCATTATCCGAACTCACAAGCCCCATTTTTTTATCCGCGCTTTTAACCATCATCCTGATTGATTTAGCCCTAGCGGGCGACAACGCAATCGTCATTGCACTGGCGGCTCGTCAAGTTCCGCTGCATATGCAGCGCAAAGTTTTAATTTGGGGTAGCGTTGCGGCGGTTGTGGTTCGCGGTATCGCCTCCATTTTTGTTGTTTGGCTACTCAAAATTCCAGGCTTTTTGCTTGTTGGCGGCGCACTTTTGCTATACATCGCTTTTAAACTTGTGCGGCCACAGCGTGACGAGGCTGACACCATTCAGGTGAGCGCTGACGCAAGCGTTCGTCAAGCCGTTATGACCATTGTGCTTGCGGATATAGCGATGGGGATAGAAAACGTACTCGCAGTAGGCGGCGCTGCCCACGGAAATGTGCTGCTGGTCATCATCGGCTTGCTCATTAGCGTGCCCATTATTATGTTTGGTAGCCAGTTGGTGCTCAAGCTCGTCGGGCGCTTCCCGCACATCATCACGCTGGGTGGCGCAATCTTGGCTTGGACTGCGGTCAAAATGATGCTGGGAGAGCCTATGATCAAATCTTGGGTCGCGGATCATCGATGGATAACATTGCCCGCATACACCTTGGCGATAGCCCTTGTCGTGCTGCCTGTTTTTTGGCGTCGTCTGTCTCAATCCCATAAAACACAATGGTTCTTACTTGGATTCGTCATTGTTTGGCTGGGTTTATTTTCTATCCTAGAGGAACGTATCGTGATGCACCCAATGTTTGAGCCAGGCTGGCACATTGGCGAAGAGGTTGTTGATTTCATAATGTGGCTTGGATGGATTCCCATTGCGATTTGGTTGCAAAAAAGGATGAACCCCTCTTCCAACACGAAATAACGACTTGAAAATTCTTACAAAGCAACCAGCTATTTGATCGCCCGATGAACTTATCGCTTCTCAAGGAGGTTTTTACATGAAACGCATTTTTCTTTTTATTCTCACTAACGTCGCCGTCATGGTGGTGCTGGGCGTTGTTTGCTCAATCTTCGGACTCAATCGCTACATCGGCCCTAACGGTTTAAACCTTGGCACGCTACTTTTTTACTCGTTGGCGACTGGCTTTGTTGGCGCAGGTATTTCACTCTTACTCTCCAAACCGATGGCCAAATGGAGCACAGGCGCACAAGTCATCACACAGCCGCGCAATCAAGACGAAGCGTGGCTAATGGATGTCGTTCGCCGTCATGCCGCACGCGCGGGCATTGCAATGCCAGAGGTTGCCATCTACGAAGGAGAGCCCAACGCCTTTGCCACAGGCGCATTCAAAAACGATGCGCTGGTAGCAGTTTCTACCGGACTTTTGCAAAGCATGACGCACGAAGAAATTGAAGCCGTTTTAGCGCACGAAGTCGCGCATATCAGCAATGGCGATATGGTGACGATGACCCTCATTCAAGGCGTGATGAACACGTTTGTGGTATTTGCCTCGCGTGCCATTGGTTACGTAGTCGATAGCGCCATGCGACGCGGCGATGACCGCTCGGGGCCAGGCATTGGCTACATGGTGACGACGCTGGTGCTTGATGTGCTGTTTGGCTTTTTAGCTGGCATGGTGGTGGCATGGTTTTCGCGGCAACGCGAGTTTCGCGCCGATAGCGGCTCAGCACAAATAATGGGTAGCCGCCAACCGATGATTCACGCACTTCAGCGCTTGGGCGGACTATCCGCTGGCGAGCTACCCAAAAGCGTTGCCGCAATGGGCATCGCGGGAGGCTTGGGTTCGTTGTTTGCCTCGCATCCACCGATTGAAGAGCGTATTGCGGCTCTACAATCAAGAGCGTAAAGTCCACCAGACCGCCGCTGGTGCAAGCTTGGAAACAAGGCACTGGAGGAACGTCTGGACTGCACGGGGGCTGCGTAGGAGGTAACACCTCTCCACTGAAAATCGCAAGATATAAGGTGCGGATTAGAGCAACAGAGACGAGTCACACTTTGGCGCAAGCTAAGGTGTGGGTGAAACGGGCAATCTCTACGCGCAGCAATACCAAGTAGGTTGATCCAGTAGGGCGAAAGCCCTGCGACTGCGCCCCCGCAGTTGTATCAACGGGTAGGTAGCACCGAGCTTTGGGGCGACTCAAAGCCAAGAGGAATGGCGGTCACTTGCGTTTGGCAACAAGCGCATTCACAAAATCCAGCGTATCGGTGGGCTTTACAACTTTTTCATGTACAGTAACAGGCTGAAGAAGCCCTTGCTAAGCGGCAGGCCATCGTGGCGTAACATTCAAGTCATGTTCAAAAACATCCTCCTCATTGGCAAACCACCCACCGCATTGGGCGAGCCTGCTGTCGGCTCGGCGCAGGCGCTGCATGATGTCTCGCAGGCCTTATCCCGCTTGGGTTACAGCGTTGTGATGTCTGACATTGCGGCACTGCAGCCACGCCAAGTTGATTTGGCGGTGGTGATCGGCGGCGATGGCACGATGCTGGGCGCAGCGCGGCAGCTGGCAACGCTGGATGTTCCTGTGATCGGCATCAATCAAGGGCGACTTGGATTTATTACTGACATTGCTTTAGACAATTTTGCGCAGACGCTCGCGCCCATGCTACGGGGCGAGTTCGTGACCGAGCAGCGTCATTTGCTTGAGGGCAAAGTGTTACGCGACAGTCAACTTATTTTTAGCGCCATTGCCATGAATGACATCGTTGTCAACCGCGCCTCAACAGCGGGCATGGTGGAGTTATCCATCGAAGTTGATGGCAATTTTGTTGCCAACCAACGTGCCGACGGCTTGATTGTCTCCACGCCCACAGGCTCGACAGCCTATGCGCTATCGGCAGGCGGATCGCTTTTGCACCCAAGCCTCATGGGTTGGATTTTGGTTCCTATTGCGCCGCACAACCTCTCCAATCGCCCTATTGTGCTGTCGGATACTTGCGTGATTGACATCGAAATCCTCTCCGACCGCGAGGCCAGCGTCAACTTCGATATGCAGTCACTTGCCGACTTGATGCAAGGCGATCGCATTGTGGTGCGCCGCGCAAAGCATTCCGCACAATTTTTGCACCCTGTCGGTTGGAATTATTTTGACTCCTTGCGGCACAAGCTGCATTGGAATGAAAGCTAAACTGTAATTTAAACATGGCAATTCATCGACTGATCCTGCGCGACTTTGTCATTGTTCGCGCCTTAGAGCTTGATTTATCCAGCGGGTTTACAGCACTCACGGGCGAGACAGGCGCAGGTAAATCCATCTTGATTGATGCGATTCAAATGGCGCTTGGCGAACGCGCCAATAGCGGCGTGGTGCGCGAGGGCGCAGCCAAGGCAGACGTGGCTATCGAGTTTGATCGCACGCCGCAAGTTGATGCGTGGCTAGAGGCTTCGGGGTTTGAACTAACCGCGGATGATGCGCACTTGCTTGTCCGCCGCACGGTGGATACGGCTGGCAAAAGCCGCGCTTGGATCAACGGCAGCGCCGCCACCGCTGCACAGCTGCGCGAGCTTGCCGAATACTTAGTAGATATTCATGGTCAACACGCGTGGGCCATGCTAACGCGCCCCGATGCCGTGCGCGATTTGCTAGATGCATACGCACAAATCGACAAAAAAATAGTAACCGCAGCATGGGATACATGGCGTGCAGCCCTTGCCCAGCTTGACCTAGCCAAGAGCGGTGCGGCAACGCAAGCACAAGAGCGTGAGCGCTTAGAGTGGCAAATTAACGAAGTAGACAAACTCAAACCCATAGCTGGCGAATGGGAAGAGATGAATCTTGAACACGGGCGTTTATCCAACGCTCAAAATTTGATGGACGCGGCTGCGCAGGCGATTACGGCGCTAGATGGCGGGGAGAGTGATATGGCGCATCATGCGCGAAGTCATCTTCATACTGCCTTGCAAGCCTTGCAGGCGCAAAGCCATATCGAGCAAAGCTTTCAAGGCATTTGCGATGAACTGGCAAGCAGCCTAGCGCAAGTTGAAGATGCCGTACACAGCTTGCAAGCCTATTTGCGCAAAACCGATTTAGAACCCGAGCGGCTCGCGCAATTAGATGCCCGCATACTCGATTGGCTCTCGCTTGCACGGCGCTTTAAATGCGCGCCCGATGCGCTCCATAGCGTGCTTGCAAAGTGGCGCGAATCGTTGTCGCAATTAGAGGCGATGACGGATCTAGGCAAGCTAGCAAAAGAAGAGCGAGCCGCCTACGCAGTCTTTGAAAATGCAGCGCAGTTAGTTTCAAAAAAACGCGCCTCGGCCGCTCCGCTCCTGAGCAGTTCAATTACCGCAGCCATGCAAGAGCTTGGCATGAAGGGCGGGCGATTTGAGGTTGCACTCGCGCGTCAAGAGATGCCTGCCGCGTATGGGTTTGAGTCCATTGAATTTTTGGTCGCGGGTCATGCAGGTACAACGCCCAAGCCCGTGGGAAGAGTTGCGTCAGGCGGGGAGCTCTCGCGCATCGCACTTGCCATCGCGGTTACTACGTCCAAACTGGGCAACGCACCCACGCTCATTTTTGATGAGGTCGATGCGGGCATTGGCGGCGCTGCGGCGCAAACTGTTGGCAAATTGATGCAGCAATTGGGCGCAGATCGCCAAGTATTAGCGGTGACGCATTTGCCGCAGGTTGCAAGTCAGGCGCATCATCACGGCGTGGTGAGTAAACGAGCCGATGACCAAGCGAATGATGGCGCGCCCTCCAGCCATGTCGTCATGATTGATGCGGCAGATCGTGTCGCCGAAATTGCGCGTATGCTTGGCGGCACGAACATCACCGACGCAGCGCGTCAGCACGCAAAAGAAATGCTCAAAACCCTATGAAAGCTTTAGAAATTGTTTTTATTACGGGTATGTCTGGCTCAGGCAAATCGGTCGCCCTACGCGCGTTAGAGGACATCGGCTTTTATTGCGTTGACAATCTTCCGCCCGAACTAGCTTTGGCCTTTATCGATTTAGAGTTGCAGCAAATCAGCGCCAATCAAAACGCTGTGATGCCGCGCATCGCTATCGCTATCGATGTCCGCAGCGCCAAATCTTTGCCTGTCTTTCCGTCTGTTCTGGCGGGCTTGGAGCAGCGTCACGTCGCATTCAAACTTTTATTTTTAGATGCCAGTGACGAGACGTTGATTCATCGCTATTCGGAATCTCGGCGTCTGCATCCGCTCTCCACCAACGCGCAAAATAGCGATTTGCGACTTGCGGTTCAAGAGGCCATCACTTTAGAGCGCGAGCTATTAGCCGACATCCGCGAGCGTGCGCACATCATCGAGACGGGTTTCATCCGCAGTATGCAATTGCAAAGCATCGTGAAAGATTTGGTGAGCGTGACAAAAAAACGGGACATCCTCACCGTCGTGTTTGAATCGTTTGCATTTAAACGTGGCGTGCCGCTAGATGCCGACTACGTGTTTGATGTGCGAATGCTGCCCAACCCGCATTACGAGCCGCACCTCAAGGCGCTAACTGGACGCGATCAGCCTGTGATGGACTACTTACAAAGCAGCGCAGAAGTCCAAACCATGCAAGATCAAATTACCCAGTTTATTAGCCACTGGCTTGCCGCCTTGCAAAACGATCATCGCAGCTACGTCACCGTAGCCATCGGCTGTACGGGCGGACAACATCGCTCGGTCTATTTGGTCGAGCAATTAGCGACCGCGTTTAAGCAAGACTGGCCTGTGCTGGTGCGGCATCGGGAATTGGGTTAATCAACCGTAAATCCCTGCCCCTTGCCTCTCCCCAAATAACGGACCAGTTCTGGCAAAGCCTTATCCAGCGTAGCTTTCAAAGTATGCGGCGGGTTGATGATGCACATTCCGCTGGCACTGAGACCTCGGCTCACATTGCCTGTTCTGTGTGCGGCGAACGTGCCCACGGCATCCATATCGAGTCCTGTGCCGCCCACATTTAGTGTCGCGTGCAGGAATGTTTTTCCCGCCTGGCTTGCCAGCGTTTTAAGGCGGCGCGGCAAGCCATGCGCTTCTTGCCTTGGAATGATCGGATACCACACGGCGTAGCAACCCGTGGCAAAACGCTTGAGCGCGTCCTCTATCGCCCATTCAACTTTTTGGTAATCGCTTTTGATCTCGTAACTGGGATCAATCAACACCAGCGCACGGCGCGAACCTGTACTGGACTTGGGTGGCGGGATCAAGGCTTTCAAGCCTTCAAAGCCATCTTCGCGTTTAACCATCACCTGACGATTGGCACGCAATTGCTCTACGTTGCCCGCTAAAAATCGATGGTCGCTGGGATGCAGTTCAAACAAACGCAAGCGATCATTCATGCGGTCTAGGTTATGAAGTAGCGCTTGCGCAATAAAGGGCGAACCAGGATACACCTTGGTGTCTTGCGAGAGCAGATTCCCCGAGTTGAATTGCGCAATCAAAGCGCGGTAAGCGTTGATGGTTTCATTCTCCGTTTTTTGCTTGAGCAGGCGCAAAATGCCCTCCCCCGCCTCACCCGATTGGTGCGCGTAATCACCATCCAAGCGATACAAACCCGCACCCGCATGGGTGTCAATCACCGTGAGCGGCGTTTCTTTTTGCGTGAGATAGTGAAGGAGCGCAATCAAGGTCATGTGCTTGAGCACATCTGCATGATTACCCGCATGAAAGCCGTGTCGATATGAAAACATAATGGAGTCATTCTATTGAGGCACGCGCCTAGGAGTTCAATCACATGAAAAAACGCAGCTTTTTATTAATGGGTTTAGGTGCAGCAGGTGCGCTGACTGTGGGCTGGGGCCTGCTTCCACCGCGCCAACGCTTAACGGGCGTGGCTTTGCCGCTAACGGATGGACAGGTCGCACTGAATGCGTGGCTCAAATTAAATAAGGACAACACCATCACGCTTGCCATGCCCAAATCGGAAATGGGGCAAGGCGTGTTCACCGCGCTTGCCATGATCGTGGCGGAGGAACTGGATGTGCCGCTATCCGCTGTACGCATCGAGCAGTCACCGATTGATCGCTTGTACGGCAACGTCGTTGCCACCGCATCAGGCATTCCATTTCGCCCTGATGATGAAGGCGCTTTGGCTCGCACTGTACGCTGGACGATGACGAAGGTGGCGCGTGAGCTAGGCATCATGATGACGGGCGGCTCAAGCAGTGTCGCCGATTTATGGTTGCCGCTACGCCAAGCCACTGCTATGGCAAAAGCTGCACTCCTGCTGGGGGATAAGTTCACCCTAGGCGACACGATTCAATACAAGCTCAAAGACGCGAAGGACTTCAAGCTACTTGGCAAACCCACGCCGCGCACAGATATCCACGGCAAAGTCAATGGCAGAGCAGCATTCGGGATTGATGCCGCTGCATTGAACAGCAAACGCCCTGATTTTTATGCGGCGGTTTTGCTGAGCCCCGCACGCGGCGGAGCAGTTGCAAAAGTGGATACAAAAACCGCGATTGTCTTGCAGCCCAACATCAACGGCTCGGGAACGAGCGGCGGCATTGCTGTGGTTGCCAAATCCTACTGGCAAGCCAAGACGGAATTAGACGCGCTCAAAATCGAATGGGCACAAGCAGCCACAAGCACTTGGTCCAACGAGACGGTTACGCAGACGCTCGCAACCGCATTAGATAAAGAGGATGGATTTACTTATTGGAACAAGGGTGACGCTAAAGCGCTACTGGCGCAAGCCATATCCAGTAAGGCTTCCCAGCCAACTCATCTAACGGCAACGTACAGCGCACCATACCTCGCGCACGCCACGATGGAGCCAATGAATGCGACGGTTTCGCTGATCGGCAAAGGCGCAGAGCGCAAAGCCATCGTCACCGTCGGCACGCAAGTGCCTGATCTGGCACGCGCAGCAGCAGCCAAGGCGCTTGGAGTTGCCAAAGAAAACGTCACGCTCAAAGTGCCCTTTTTAGGTGGCGGATTTGGCAGGCGTTTAGAAGTCGATATCGTGACTCAAGCAGCCAGCATTGCGGCATCGCACTTTGGTACGGACAAGGAAGGCACGCTGCAAGTGATTTGGTCGCGCCAGGCCGATATGCAGCACGATTTTTATCGCCCAGCCGCGCTGGCCAAGTTTGAAGCGGGCTTAGACAAAGACGGCAACATCACGGCTTGGGTCAACAAATCGGCAGGGCAAAACATCGTGCCGCAATACTTTGCCCGCAACGTCGGTTTGCCAATGGCGGGGCCTGACAAAACCAGTTCTGAAGGCGCATTCGACCAAGCGTATGAGTTTGCCAGCGCCCATGTTTCGCACGTTGCGGTGGATATGCCCATTCCCGTTGGCTTTTGGCGCTCGGTCGGGCATTCGCATCAGGCGTTTTTTCAAGAATCGTTCTTAGATGAGTGTGCTCAGGCGAGCAAACCCAAAGATGCTTTTGTGCAGTCGGTGGCGTATCGACGTTCGCTTCTCAAGAATCATCCGCGTCATTTAGCGGTGCTGGATTTAGCTGTCAGCAAACACGGGGGAGCATTACCAGAGAGATCTCTGGGCGTGGCTTTGCACGAATCGTTTGGCTCGATTGTGGCAATGGTGGCCGAGGTGTCAGTTGGCGAATCCAGAAAAATCCGCGTCCACAAAATGACCGCTGCTGTTGACTGCGGCTTTTGCATCAACCCTCTGGGCGTGGCCGCGCAGGTGGAGAGCAGCGTCGCGTTTGGACTCTCGGCGGCGCTCTTTGGCAAGATTGATGTCAAGGACGGCAAAGTCCAGCAAAGCAATTTTCACGACTACCGCGTGCTGCGCATAAACGAGATGCCGATTGTCCAGACGCACATCATTCCCAGCGCCCGCGCACCCGAGGGCATGGGCGAGCCCGCGCTGCCGCCCGTTGCACCTGCGGTGGCAAATGCCGTGTTTGCACTCACAGGTGAACGGCTGCGAAGCCTTCCGCTCGCGCTGGCGTAAGTCGCTATAATGCGCAGTTCCCTAGCGTTTAAGTCTGCCGCGAGGGAAGTTTCTGGTTAAACAGGAATAACCCCGCCTAAGAGGTTCTCGTTAGAAGAACACCGACCGCGGAAAAGCAGGCCGATTCAGTCAAACTTTTACTCAACTTTTTCATTTGAAAGAAAAAAATGTCAACTATCAGCGCAAAACCAGCTGATGTGAAGCATGAGTGGTTTGTGATTGACGCCACCAATTTGGTGCTCGGACGGGTTGCCAGCGAAGCCGCCCTCCGTCTACGCGGAAAACACAAAGCCATTTATACGCCTCACGTCGATACAGGCGACTTTATTGTCGTTATCAACGCCGCTCACCTTCGCGTGACGGGCACCAAAGACCTGAACAAAATGTACTATCGCCACTCGGGTTTCCCAGGCGGTATTTACGCAACCAATTTCCGTGACATGCAAAACAAGCACCCTGGTCGTGCTTTAGAAAAAGCCGTCAAGGGTATGTTGCCAAAAGGGCCGCTAGGCTACGCCATGATTAAAAAGCTAAAGGTTTATGCAGGTGCCGAGCACCCACATAGCGCCCAACAGCCAAAACCCCTTGATCTTTCAGGAGCACAAAAATGATTGGTGATTGGAACAACGGCACAGGTCGTCGCAAATCCAGCGTCGCGCGTGTTTTCCTCAAAAAAGGCACGGGCAAAATTACGATCAATAACAAAGACGTGCAAGACTATTTTGGTCGCGAAACGTCCATCATGATTGTGAAGCAGCCTTTGGTTTTGACTAACCACGTTGAGACTTTTGACATCATGGTCAACGTCCACGGCGGCGGTGAATCAGGTCAAGCGGGCGCAACCCGTCACGGCGTGACACGCGCTTTGCTCGACTATGATGCGGCACTCAAACCCATGCTGTCAGCAGCTGGTTTCGTGACGCGTGATGCACGTGAAGTTGAACGTAAGAAAGTCGGTCTACGCGGCGCTCGCCGTCGTAAGCAGTTCTCGAAGCGTTAATTTTTTCGTGTTCGCAAAGACCGTCACAAATAGCAAGTTTGTGGCGGTTTTTTTGTTTATAGTTAGCAACTTCCCTCTTTTATCCAGCATTCATGCGATTTAGACTTCTTAGACGACGCCTCACCATTAGCGCGCCTAGTATGGCGATTCGCTCAAGTTTGCCTTGGCCACTCAAATGGATTTTGGCGGCCTTGGTGCTTGGTTTTTGCGCGGCTATTGCGCTGTGGGCTTTTGAGTTTGGCAAAGACTTAGCTGGCATTGATCAAGGCGAAAAAGAACAATTAGCCGCACTCAAAGTTGAAGTCGTCAAGCTACGCAGCGAGCGTGATAAAGCGCAGTCCATCGCCAATGTGTCGGATAGCCTCATCGCCACAGAAAAAGCGATGCAAGACAAACTCAGCCAAACCATTAAACAATTAGAGGCCGAGAATCAATCCATGAAAGATGATCTCGGATTTTTTGAGCGCCTCATACCTGCCACCACATCCGAGTCGTTTGGGATTCGCGGCTTGCAGGTCGAAGTGCTGCCAACGCATCAGTTGAAATGGCAAGTGCTCGTTTTGCAATCAAGTAAAAACCCAACCGAGTTCAAAGGTCAATTGGAACTCACAATGAACGGCTTTTTGAATGGTAAACCTTGGACAGCGGGGCTTACCGATGGAACGCTGCCGTTTGAGGTTAAGCAATATCGCAGGCTTAACGGACTGATTGATCTGCCGCCGCAAGTCCAAGTTAAATTTGTCGTTATCAAAGTCACGGACAATAGCAACAGTAAGGTAGTTAAAGCCACGCAAACACTCAAACTTTAAAAAGAATCACCCATGTTCGGTCAAAACAAACAGCCTCCTATCAAAAGCCTCATTGCAGGCGGCACGGTCATTACGGGCAATCTTGCTTTTGCAGATGGCTTGCGGGTCGATGGTCATATTCAAGGCGATATCACGGCAACCAAAGGCACAGCCAGCTTGCTGGTCATTAGTGAGACTGCCATCGTTACGGGGGATATCCATGCCGATCACGTCATCATTAACGGCGCGGTGCAAGGCAATGTATGCGCTGACCAATTGCTAGAGCTACAGCCCAAGGCCAAGATTGATGGCGATATCATCTACAAAGCACTTGAAATGCACCAAGGTGCCGTCATTTCAGGAAGACTTAGCCCTCTAACGGGTAAGGTTGAAGAGGCTGCCATTTTGCAGTTGCGCACGAACGACGCATAATAAATAGCCGTCCGCATTTTGAAAGGCTCTACCATGACCGCCACACTCGATCAATCACAAGAAGTTAACCTCGTTGAGCCAACCGAACTCATTCCTGAAGCCATGCCTGAGGCGATTGTTTTTACCGACAGCGCTGCTGCCAAAGTGGCTGATCTGATTGCCGAAGAAGGTAATCCTGATTTGAAGTTGCGCGTGTTTGTGCAAGGCGGTGGCTGCTCGGGCTTTCAGTACGGCTTCACGTTTGACGAAGTCACCAACGACGACGACACCACCATGACGAAAAACGGCGTGTCTCTCTTAATTGACGCGATGAGTTATCAGTATTTAGTCGGCGCAGAGATCGACTACAAAGAAGATTTGCAAGGTGCGCAGTTTGTGATTAAAAATCCGAATGCAACATCAACTTGCGGCTGCGGCTCCAGCTTTTCGACTTGACACAAACTTGTCATTCCCGCGCAGGCGGGAATCCACGCCTCAAGCTGGATAAACACAACCCAATACACGGGAGCTAAAACGGGAGTCTTTTGCGGCTCCCGTTATTTTTTGTAAATCAAGTGGCACGCGATTGACACATTGCTTGGCTAACCACGCAAACGCCGCCGCTTCCACTTGCACCGCAGGAATGCCAAGCGCATCCGTTGTTTCGATTTGCACATCAGGCAATGCTGCTTGTAGGCGCTGCATCAAATGGTCGTTGAGCGCCCCGCCGCCGCAAACATAAAGCGACCAAAAGCCCGCGCCATCCTTGCGCATAGCCAGCGCAATAGATTGCGCCGTGAACTCCGTCAGCGTTGCCTGCACATCGGCAGGGTCTAACGATGCAAACGAAGCATCCGCGGCCAACCGCCCTTGCAGCCAAGCCCAATGGAACAAATCACGCCCCGTGCTCTTTGGAATCGGTTTTGAAAAGTAGGCTTCTCGCAAGAGCACATCCAGCAAGGGCTGCGAGACCGATCCGCTGGCAGCCCAAGCGCCATAAGCATCGTAGGCCATGCCCCTGTGCTCGTGCGTCCAAGCATCCATCAGCACATTGCCAGGACCGGTATCAAAACCTTGCACAACGCCATCCGCGCGCAACAAACTCACGTTCGCAATGCCGCCGATATTGAGCACGGCAAGGCTCTCACCCGTGCGTCCAAATACGGCTTGATGAAACGCGGGAACGAGCGGTGCGCCTTGCCCACCCGCCGCCACATCGCGGCTCCTCACATCCGCCACCACGTCAATCCCCGTGCGCTCTGCGAGCAAAGCGGGATTATTGAGCTGAATCGTATAACCGCCGCCATCAACGGCACTCCCACTAGGCGCGTGCCGCACCGTTTGCCCATGCGCACCGATTGCCGTGATGTCAGCGCTCTCCAGCTCGGCGCTATAAAGCAACCCCGCGACCACTTGCGCATACACAAGCGAGAGCTGATTTGCCGCCAACGCCGCGCGGTGCAATTCGTTTGCGCCAGCGGTATTGAGTGCCAGCATTTCAGCCTTCAACGAGCTAGAAAATGGCAAACTGTGATGTGCCATCACTTTGCAAGCCGCACCATCCGAATGCCCCGCCAAATCCACCACCACGCCATCCACACCATCCATCGACGTGCCTGACATCAGGCCGATGTAGTAATCATGCTTTGCGCGTTGAATCGTTTGTGCGGTGCTCATAAAATCAATTGTATGAACTCTCAAGAAACTGCTAAGTCCCAAGCCAAAATGCCACCCGCCCTGTCCCCAGCCGCTCAAGCCGCACTGGCCGTCACCCTACGCGGCACACACGAACTTCTCCCGCAAGATGAGTGGATCAAAAAACTAATGCGTGCTGAAAAAACAGGAGCGCCTCTGCGCATCAAACTAGGGCTTGACCCCACCGCGCCCGATCTGCATTTAGGTCACACCGTGGTGCTGAACAAAATGCGTCAACTGCAAGACCTTGGACACACGGTGATTTTTTTGATTGGCGACTTCACCAGCACCATTGGCGATCCCTCGGGTCGCAACAGCACACGTCCGCCACTCACGCGCGAACAAATCGAAGCCAACGCCACGACCTACTTCAACCAAGCCACGCTGGTGCTAGACAAAAGCAAAACCGAAGTGCGCTACAACAGCGAGTGGAGCGATGCACTGGGCGCACGCGGCATGATTCAACTAGCCGCCAAATACAACGTGGCACGCATGATGGAGCGCGACGACTTCGATAAACGCTACAAAGCGGGGCAATCGATTAGCGTGCACGAGTTTTTGTATCCGCTAATGCAAGGCTATGACAGCGTGGCGTTAAACAGCGATTTAGAGCTTGGCGGCACCGACCAAAAATTCAACCTACTCATGGGTCGCCACCTGCAAGTCGAATATGGACAAGAGCCGCAGTGCATCCTCACGATGCCGCTCCTAGAGGGACTGGACGGCGTGGACAAAATGTCCAAGAGCAAAAACAACTACATCGGCATCACCGAAGATGCCAACACCATGTTCGCCAAAGTCATGTCGATTAGCGACGTGCTGATGTGGAAGTGGTACACGCTCTTGTCATTCAAATCTGAGGCCGATATTGCGGCGCTCAAAGCCGAAGTGGACGCAGGCAAAAATCCGCGCGATGCCAAGGTGATGCTAGCCAAGGAAATCACGGCACGTTTTCACAATGCCGCCGCCGCTGACAGCGCAGAACAAGATTTCAACAACCGCGCCAAAGGCGGCATCCCCGATCAAATTGATGAGGTCACTCACGCGCTAGAAGGCGGCACGCCGATTGGCATCGCCGCCCTCTTGAAAGCCTTATCCCTCGCGGCTTCCAACGGCGAAGCCAACCGCCTAATCGACGGCGGCGGCGTGCGCGTGGACTCGCAAGTCGTTGCGGATAAAGGACTTAAGCTGGGAGCGGGCGCTTACGTTGTGCAGGTGGGTAAGCGGAGGTTTGTGCGGGTGACAATCTCATAAGTACGCATCCAGTTAGTACCTACTCACTAGAATGATCAATATATGACCGAAGCACAAATTGAAGCGGCACTGATTGCGAAACTTGTCGAATTGAAATACAGCCATCACCGTTATGACGTGATTCTGCTCTATGCAGTAAAGGCATCGTTGATTGCATTGAGCAAAATCGTGGGAATGGCTATATCTGGCACACCACTGGAAGCGGTAAGACGCTTACCTCGTTCAAAGTCTCCACTCTGCTCAAAGACAACCCAGATATTGAAAAGTGCCTGTTCGTGGTCGATCGCAAAGACCTTGATCGCCAAACCCGCGAGGAATTCAACAAGTTCCAAGACGGCTGCGTCGAGGAAAATACCAACACCGAAACACTGCACTCTTTTGCGGACAGCATCATGAGCCGCATGATCTTCGACGGCGAAAAGCTCGCCGACCTGCTGGCACCGCGCGAACTAGGCTGGAAGGATCGCACCAAGGCCGAGCTTGCATTGATGGAAGATCTGCTGCCACTCTTGAAAAAATTAGCGCAAGGGCGCGACATATCAGGGCTGGCGGCGTATGAACAGTAAAGGATGCACATCATGGTTTTAGGCAACAAACTCAATATTTCAAGCCAAGTCGAACTCAACCGTGCCGAGGAAAAACTGAGCAAACAAAAGGCCAAACAATTGTTTGAAAGCGGCGACATCAACCAAATCGAAGTGGGCACTTTTGCTGGGCTGGCCAGCATTCATGCTTATTTGTTTAGCGAGGTGTATGCATTTGCTGGGCAAATTCGCGATGTCAACTTGGCCAAAGGCAATTTTCGATTTGCGCCCATCATGTATCTGCAGCAATCACTGACCCACATCAGCGCCATGCCGCAGCAAAGCTTTGAACAGATCATCGAAAAATACGTCGAGATGAACGTCGCCCACCCGTTTCGCGAAGGCAACGGACGCGCCACACGCATCTGGCTGGACTTGATATTAAAAAAAGAACTCCAGCGCGTGATCGACTGGAATGCGGTGGACAAAACCGAATACCTATCGGCAATGGAGCGCAGCGTGGTCAAAGATTTAGAGATCAAACACCTGCTCAAAAATGCGTTGACCAACAAGATCAACGACCGCGAGCTGTACATGAAAGGCATCGACGTCAGCTACTACTACGAAGGCTATAGCGAATACAAGGCTGAGGATTTGTGAGCGCTAAAAACCAACAAGCCCTAGTGCCCAAGCTGCGCTTTCCTGAGTTTCGGGATGCGGGGGGGGGGGAGCAAAGACCGCTAGGACTTGCCTGCGAAATGCAGGCTGGTAGATTTGTATCGGCATCAGAAATACAAGCGCAAAACGCACACGGTTTGTATCACTGCTACGGTGGGAACGGTCTACGCGGATACACAACCACATTTACTCACTCAGGAAAGTATTCGCTCATTGGGCGTCAGGGGGCACTTTGCGGAAATATTAAGCAAGGCATCGGTCAATTTCATGCAACAGAGCATGCGGTCGTCGTTACTCCAAAAAATAGAATCAATGGTGATTGGTTGTTTTTTGTTCTCGATTTGCTTAATCTGAACCAATTTGCAACTGGTCAAGCGCAGCCAGGTTTGTCTGTTAATGTTTTGGCGAAGCTTCCGATTGCCATTCCAAGTCAAGAACTAGAACAACAAAAAATTGCCTATTGCCTATCCAGCCTCGACACACTAATCACCGTGCAAAGCAAAAAACTCGAAGCACTCAAAACCCACAAAAAGGGCTTGATGCAAGCGTTATTTCCCTCGACCGATCAGGTGAACACATGAGCGCATTAACCTCATTTCACAGCGATATAAAAACCATTCTTGAGCGCGCGCGTGGCAAGGCGCGTTCGGCAGTGAATGCCGCTATGGTAGAGGCCTATTGGCTCATTGGTCAGCGTATTGTGGAAGAAGAGCAGCACGGTGATAGCCGAGCCGTGTATGGCGAGCGGCTGCTGGAGAATTTATCCAAAGAGCTGTCTGCTAGCTTTGGCAAGGGGTTTTCATATGCCAATTTGCGTAATTTTCGTCAGTTTTATCTGACCTACCCCGATCAAGCAATCTGCTACACAGTGTGTAGCAAATTGAGTTGGAGCCACAATCGGCTGATTATGCGGGTGGATGACCCGAGGGCTCGCAACCATTACCTACGCGAGGGGGCAGAGCAGCAATGGAGCGTTCGCCAGTTGGAGCGCAACATACAAACGCATAGCTTTCAGCGTCTGCTGTCTTCGCAGGGCGAGCAGCCCATCAACCCAGTCCATACCTCGGGCGACGATTCGCTATTTGATTTCATTAAAGACCCTTATGTTCTAGAGTTTTTAGAGCTGCCTGAATCGGGTCAGTTACAAGAAAGCAAATTGGAACAAGCCATTATTGATGAGTTGCAAAAGTTCCTGCTAGAAATGGGTAAGGGGTTTTCTTTTGTGGCGCGGCAAATGCGCATTAGCACCGAAACCAGTCACTTTTATCTTGACTTGGTGTTCTACAACTATCTGTTGAAATGCTTTGTCATTATTGACCTAAAAACTGGCAAGCTAAGCCATCAGGATATCGGGCAGATGGATATGTATGTACGTATGTTTGACGACTTGAAGCGCGGCGAAGACGACAATCCGACGATTGGCATTATTCTTTGCGACAGCAAAGATGAGACTATCGTTAAGTACTCCGTTATTAAAGAAAACTCACATCTTTTTGCCTCTAAATATCAGCGTATTCTTCCCACCGAAGACGAGTTGATTGCCGAGCTTGAGCGCGAGAAGCGTTTGATAACGAAAAACCATAAACCATGACCGATCAAAATCAAAAAGAATTGGGTAACACCCTGTGGGGCATTGCGGACGATCTGCGCGGGGCGATGAATGCCGACGACTTTCGCGATTACATGCTGTCGTTCCTGTTTTTGCGCTATCTCTCTGATAACTACGAAGCCGCTGCTCAAAAAGAGCTAGGAAATGATTACCCGAAATTGGCCGATGAAGATAAACGCGCACCGCTTGCGGTGTGGTACGCAGCCAATGCCGCAGACACGGCTGAGTTTGAAAAACAGATGCGCCGCAAAGTTCATTATGTGATTGAGCCAGCCCACCTGTGGAGCAGCATTGCCGAGCAGGCGCGGACGCAAAACGGTGAGCTGCTGCACACGTTGCAACTCGGGTTTAAATACATTGAGAACCAAAGCTTTGAAAGCACTTTTGGCGGACTGTTTTCGGAGATTAATCTGGATTCGGAAAAACTAGGCAAAAACTACCAGCAGCGCAATGACAAGCTATGCACCATCATTAGCAAAATTGCCGATGGGATAGCCAAGTTTTCAACCAATAGCGATGTGCTGGGAGATGCGTATGAATATCTGATCGGGCAATTCGCTGCTGGTTCTGGAAAAAAGGCGGGGGAGTTTTATACCCCGCAGCAGATGTCTAGTATTTTGTCGGAGATCGTCGTCTTGGACAGCCAAGACCCGAGCATGGGCAAAAAGAAAAAACTCGACAAGGTCTTGGATTTTGCCTGCGGTTCGGGCTCGCTGCTGCTGAATGTGCGAGGGCAAATTGGCCCCAGCGGCATTGGCAAAATCTTTGGGCAAGAATCGAATATCACGACCTATAACTTGGCGCGTATGAATATGCTGTTGCATGGGGTGAAAGATTCCGAGTTTGAGATTCACCACGGCGATTCGCTATTAAACGACTGGGATGTTTTGAACGAGATGAACCCAGCTAAAAAACTGGAGTTTGATGCTGTTGTTGCCAACCCGCCATTCAGCTACCGCTGGGAGCCCAGCGAAGAACAGAGTGAAGACTTTCGCTTTAAAAGCTATGGTCTCGCACCTAAATCTGCTGCGGACTTTGCCTTTTTGCTGCATGGCTTTCACTTCTTAGGCAAAGAGGGCACGATGGCGATCATCCTGCCGCATGGTGTGTTGTTTAGAGGCGGTTCAGAAGAACGTATCCGCACGAAACTGCTCAAAGACGGTCATATTGATACCGTCATTGGCTTACCAGCCAATCTGTTCTTCTCTACTGGTATCCCTGTATGCATCTTGGTACTCAAGAAATGTAAAAAGCCTGACGATGTTTTGTTCATTAACAGCGCAAAGCACTTTGAAAAAGGCAAACGTCAAAATCGTCTATTGCCTGAGCACATCGAAAAAATTGTGACGACCTACAAGTACCGCAAAGAGGAAGAACGCTATTCCCGTCGCGTGACGATGGCGGAGGTTGAAAAAAACGATTTCAATCTGAACATCTCGCGGTATATCAGTACGGCGCAAGTTGACAAAGTCATTGATTTGCAAGCCGTGAATCATCAGATAGCGGCTCTGGAGACTGAAAGAATCAACGCGCAGAATATGCACAATTCATTTTTAAAAGAATTAGGTTTGCCTCTGTTGCCATAAAAAAATCCCCAGCACTGACGCACTGGGGATTTTTTTTGAAGCTTAGCTAAAGCTTAAGCAGCCTCGGCCTTCACTGTATCCGCCGCCGCCTGAAACTCTTCCATTTTGTCAAAGTTCATGTATTTGTAGATGTTGGCGCTGTCTTTGTTGATAACACCCACATCTGCCAAGTATTCCTCGCGCGTGGGGATGCGACCCAATTTGGATGCAACTGCCGACAACTCAGCGCTTGCCAAATACACGAAGGTGTTTTTGCCTAGGCGGTTCGGGAAGTTACGCGTGCTGGTGGACATGACCGTTGCGCCTTCTTTGACCTGCGCTTGATTGCCCATGCACAGCGAGCAGCCTGGCATTTCCATGCGCGCGCCTGCTGCGCCAAACACGCCGTAGTGACCTTCAGCGGTCAGCTGCGCCGCGTCCATTTTGGTGGGCGGTGCCATCCACAATTTGACGGGAATATCGCGTTTGCCTTCCAGCACTTTAGATGCCGCGCGGAAGTGTCCGATGTTGGTCATGCACGAGCCAATAAACACTTCGTCGATCTTGCTGCCAGCCACGTCGGATAAGGTCTTGGCATCATCGGGATCGTTCGGGCAGCAGACGATTGGCTCGGTGATTTCGTTCAAATCAATCTCAATAACGGATGCATATTCGGCATCTTTATCGGCCTTGAGTAGCTGCGGATTTGCCAGCCATTTTTCCATCTCTTTCACGCGGCGTGCGATGGTGCGTGCGTCCGCATAACCGCCTGCAATCATGGACTTGAGCAGCGTGATGTTGGACTGCAAGTATTCTTTGACAGGCGCGTCATTCAGCGCAACCGTGCAACCTGCGGCGGAGCGTTCAGCCGATGCATCAGCAAGTTCAAACGCTTGCTCGATCTTCAAATCTGGCAAGCCTTCAATCTCTAGGATGCGACCCGAGAAGATATTTTTCTTGCCTTGCTTGGCAACCGTCAGCAAACCTGCTTTGATGGCGTAGAGCGGAATCGCATGAACGAGGTCGCGTAGCGTCACGCCAGGCTGCATCGTGCCCTTAAAACGAACCAAGACTGATTCAGGCATATCCAGTGGCATCACGCCTGTGGCTGCGCCAAACGCAACCAGTCCCGAGCCTGCGGGGAAGCTAATACCAATCGGGAAGCGTGTGTGGCTATCGCCGCCCGTACCCACGGTATCGGGTAAGAGCATACGGTTAAGCCAGCTATGAATAATGCCGTCGCCAGGACGCAACGAAATACCGCCGCGATTGCTCATAAAGTCTGGCAACTCGTGGTGCATCTTCACATCCACTGGCTTGGGATAAGCGGCTGTGTGGCAGAAAGACTGCATCACCAAATCGGCTGAAAAACCAAGGCAGGCCAAGTCTTTGAGCTCGTCGCGCGTCATCGGGCCTGTGGTGTCTTGCGAGCCCACCGATGTCATCTTGGGTTCGCAGTACGTGCCTGGACGCACGCCCTGCTGATTTCCGTTCACTTCTGGGAAACCACAAGCACGTCCAACCATTTTTTGCGCAAGCGTAAAGCCTTTGTTAGAAGACACTGGCGCAATTGGCAAGCGGAACAGTGTCGATGCTGGCAGCCCCAGCGCAGCGCGAGCTTTGGCCGTCAAGCTGCGTCCAATGATGAGTGGAATCCGTCCGCCTGCACGCACCTCATCAAATAGCACTTCGCTTTTGATTTGGAACTCAGCAATTACTTTGCCATTCTTCAAAGCCTTGCCAGCATAGGGCTGCAGCTCGATCTCGTCACCCATATTCATTTGGCTGACATCCAGCTCAAGTGGCAAAGCGCCCGAGTCTTCCATGGTGTTGTAGAAGATGGGCGCAATTTTGTTGCCAAGGCATACACCGCCAAAGCGCTTGTTAGGAACAAACGGAATATCCGCGCCCGTCCACCACAGTACGCTGTTAGTTGCCGACTTGCGCGACGAACCCGTGCCTACCACATCGCCCACGTAGGCAATGAATCGACCCGCTTTATCTGCCGTCTCGCGCATCGAGTTGAGCAGCGCAATAGGACCGCGCTTGCCGTCTTCTTCTGGTGTGATGCCATCGCGTTTGTTCTTGAGCATCGCCAGCGCATGCAGCGGAATATCAGGGCGACTCCACGCATCAGGCGCGGGTGAGAGGTCATCGGTATTCGTCTCGCCTGTCACTTTGAAGACGGTTAACTTGATGCTTTGCGGCACTTGCGGGCGGCTGGTAAACCACTCAGCATCCGCCCAGCTTTGCAGCACAGCTTTTGCATTCGCGTTACCCTTTTCGGCCTTTTCTTGCACGTCGTGAAACTGGTCAAACATCAGCAA
This sequence comes from Cytophagales bacterium, assembly GCA_030054145.1. GTDB lineage: Bacteria > Pseudomonadota > Gammaproteobacteria > Burkholderiales > Burkholderiaceae_C > JASGCK01. Next base: position 246,813 of record JASGCK010000001.1, on the reverse strand, counting down.
TGTTTTCTTCAGTGCCTCGGCCGCAATACCGCCCACTTGCGCGTCGTCCAGCATCTCAATCAGCGGTGTGAGGTTGTAGCCGCCCAGCATCGTGCCCAGCAACTCAACCGCTTTGGCGCGCGAGATAAGCGCACAGGTCTCTGTGCCATGCGCCACCGCCGCCAAATAGGAAGCCTTCGCCTTCGCGGCATCGTCCACGCCTGCTGGCACGCGGTACGTAATGAGATCGAGCAACTGCGCCTCTTGTCCCGCAGGCGGCGCTTTCAGCAGCTCAATCAGATCCGATGTCTGCCGAGCCGTTAGCGGCAGTGCAGGTATGCCCATCGCGGCGCGTTCGGCAACGTGTTGGTTGTAGGTGTCAATCATGCTCATAGCAGCTTTCTTTTCAATAAAAATAATTAAGGTTTCGATGTGGCAACAGTAGCTGCCGATTCGTCAAGCGACTTTTGAACCACTTTTTGCTCTTCATTCTGGCAATCTGTAGCTAAACGCTTGCCATGCTTTTCATTAAATAGCATCGACTTATTCGACATTTGCAGCCAAACAATGCCATTGTGTTTATCTTCCAATTTAATCGCGCCCGATGCAGTTGTCACTTGTTGTGCGCGATACTTTGCCTTACCAAGACCAATCTGATATTCGCTTTTACCGTGCGGATCTTTTGTGATGGAAACAACCACATTGTCAGCGCACTGCATAGAACCTGTAAAAGTTGGGTAAATGGATTGCGCATGAACTACGGGGATTGAAAGCAGCGTAGAAAAAAATAAAGCGCATTTCGTATTCATAGGATCTCCTCTTTATAAAAATAAGCGTTCATATTACTTGGAACCACTCTGCCCGTCGCATGCGCACGCTCAATCACTTGCCAAAAATAACGGTAACTGGCGCGGTCATGCAAACTACCGCCAAAACTGATTGGTGCCCAATCAACCTTGGCTGCGGCTTCTAACAAATTTGCTGCCGTTTCAATTTCTGATTCGGTTGGTGCAAAAGCTTTCAAAATCGGACGAATTTGATCGGGGTGAATGCTCCACATCCGCGTAAATCCCAGTTCGCTAGAGGCCGTACGCACCGCACGCGATAAGGCATCAACGTCTTTGAACTCGGTAAATACGCAGTGCGAGGGGGTTTTGCCAAAGGCGTGGCATGCCGCCGCAATGTCAAGCTTGGCACGCACCACCAGCGGATGCTGAAACTGCCCCATGCCATTCATAGCGCTGGCAGGAATTGCGCCGCCATGACTGGACACAAAATCCATCACACCAAAGCTAATCGACTGCACGCGTGGATGTGCGGCAACTTCAAACACTTTGTGAATCGCATGAGACGACTCCAACAGCACGTGAATGGGGATTAAATCCGTGCGTGCCGAACTTGGCAATGCACGGTCAATCAGGGCGCAAGCCTTATCAACATCAGCCGAGCACTCAATCTTGGGCAGCATGATGTGCGATAAGCGTGCGCCTGCGGTTCGCACAATGATGTTGACATCAGACTCAAAAGTTGCCTCATCAATTGGATGCACGCGCACCGCAACGCGCGAGCCCACCGCCGCGCCCAGCACCATCTCCGACACCAAATGCGCGTGCTCCACCTCGCCGCCCACCGGTGCACCATCTTCGCAGTCCAGCGTCACGTCAAACACGCAAGCGCCCAACTCGGCGGTCATCTCGGCTTGCAGTGCAAGGCTTTTGCGCATCCGCACCTCCACGCCGCTGTAATGGTCACAAACGGGGATGCGATGCGCCCCCGCTTGTGCGCCGAGCAGAATATCGCGTGGGTGTGTCATGGTTGCGTCTAGCTTAAAAGCTTAGATTAAATGCGCCACACCTTTTTGCTCATCTTGCAATTCAGTCAGCGTTTTGTTGATGCGCTCTTGGCTAAATGCATCAATGGTCAAACCTTCAACCACTTTGTATTCGCCGTTTTCGCAGGTCACGGCAAAACCAAACATGGTGTCTTTTGGAATGCCGTATTGACCGTCGGATGGAATGCCCATCGTGACCCATTTGCCATTTGTGCCCAGCGCCCAATCACGCATATGGTCAATTGCCGCATTAGCCGCCGAAGCCGCGCTGGATAAGCCACGCGCCTCGATGATCGCCGCGCCGCGCTTGCCAACGGTTGGCAAGAAAGTGTTGGCATTCCAGTCGGCATCATTAATCATTTTTTCAACTGACTCGCCGTTGATGGTGGCGAAGCGGTAATCTGCGTACATGGTGGGCGAATGATTGCCCCAGACCAACATTTTTTCGATATCAGCCACGGCTTTACCCGTCTTGGCAGCCAATTGCGACAGCGCACGGTTGTGATCAAGGCGCAGCATGGCTGTGAAGTTTTTGCGTGGCAAATCAGGCGCGCTCTTCATCGCGATATAAGCGTTGGTATTGGCGGGATTACCAACAACCAACACCTTCACGTTGCGCGAAGCCACAGCGTTCAAGGCTTTACCCTGTGCCGTAAAAATCGCGCCATTCACAGCGAGCAACTCGGCACGCTCCATACCAGGGCCGCGTGGCCGCGAACCCACCAAGAGCGCATAGTCTGCATCTTTAAAAGCTGTCATTGGGTCGCCATGCGCCGTCATGCCAGCGAGCAATGGGAAAGCGCAATCTTCCAACTCCATCATCACGCCTTTGAGCGCTTTTTGCGGCCCCTCAACAGGCACTTCCAGCAATTGCAAAATCACAGGCTGATCCTTACCCAGCATTTCGCCCGAAGCAATACGGAACAACAACGCATAACCAATTTGACCAGCAGCGCCAGTAACGGCAACACGAACAGGGGCTTTACTCATAGGAAACTCCAAGAAAGGGGGGGTGAAATAGAATAGAAATTAAAAAATCCAGCTTCTATTTTATCCGCAGAAACCCTAAAGTGGATAGTCCTGTGTCTTACATAAGACTGAGCCTAGTCAAATGAATAGACACCCGACTCCTCTAAAGACTGGTCCTTCAAAGGAATCGACTGTCTATTTTTGTGGCTAGGTTCAGAAAACACGCAGCCATACGGATACTATTTACCTAAGAGTCTTATATCATATAGCTATGCAAACCACACCTTCTTTCAGCCCGCTGTACCAACAAATCAAAGCGCTCATCCTGCGAAGCTTGCAGGCGGGCGAGTGGAAACCCGCCGAAGCGATTCCCTCTGAGATGGAGTTGGCAACGCGCTACAGCGTCAGCCAAGGCACGGTTCGCAAGGCCGTTGACGAACTCGCAGCGGAGAATTTATTGATGCGCCGCCAAGGCAAGGGCACGTTTGTCGCCACCCATTCGGCGCGGCACGTGCAAACACGTTTTTTGCGGCTGGTGTCCGATCAAAACAACGCTGAAACGCTCGAACAAGCCGAACGAGTCGAACGCACCATCACCACGTGCAACCGACAACGCGCCACTGCGGACATTGCCAAAGCGCTCAAACTCAAAACGGGCGACTCCGTCGTTTACATCCAGCGCGTGCTGACCTATAAAAATGCCAGCGGCGTGTCCACACCCACCATCCTAGAAGACATCTGGCTCGCGGGCAACCCATTCAAAGGCTTAAACCTAGAGCGACTTGCCGAATCCAAAGCGCCGATGTACGCCATGTTTGAAGCCGAGTTTGGCGTAAACATGGTACGCGCCGACGAGCAAATTCGCGCCGTTAATCCGACGCAGGAACAAGCGGCGTTGTTGCAAGTCAAAACCGACACGCCGCTGCTGCGCGTCGAGCGCATTGCCTACACCTATAACGACACGCCCATCGAAGTACGCACGGGGCTTTACCGAACCGACACAAGGCACTACCGCAACGAGCTGCAATGATGATGTCCGATTGAGCGCACGCTTGCCAGCAGCCAAATGGAAGCCGTGGCGCAGCTATGCGGTGCTACGCGCGTGGCAACGACTGGAAAAATCAAAGGAAGAATCCACATGACATTTCAAGTACATCTTCATAAAAAAATAGTCGCCACGCCACTGGGCGATATGCTGCTCGCCGCCAGCAATAGCGGGCTTGCAGGCGCGTGGTTTGTACACGGTCAAAAGCATTTACCAGAAGAAGTGCTTATGAAGTCGTGGCCGATAGCATCAAAAGGAGACCTCGCGCAGGCCATACTGGATAAGGCTTCCCAGCAATTGGTGCAATACTTTTCAGGTCAATTAAAAGTGTTTGATGTACCGCTCGATCTCTCCAGCGGCACAGCATTTCAGCAGAGCGTCTGGCGCGAGATTAGCAAAATTGCCGCAGGCAAAACCAACACTTACGGCGCGATTTGCAAAGCCATCAACAAGCCAGATGCCGCACGCGCAGTGGGCGCAGCGGTAGGAAAAAATCCAATTTCCATCATCATTCCGTGCCACCGTGTAGTGGGCAGCACAGGTGCGCTGACGGGCTATGCGGGAGGGCTGGATCGTAAGGTGGCGCTGCTGGAGTTAGAAGGCATTTCAAGCTCACAACAACGCATTTTTTGACGCGCTCTTTAACCCAAACGCCGCACAATCTCCGTCGTAGCTGCCGCCTGATTCATCGTATAAAAATGAAGCCCAGGCACGCCGCCAGCAATTAAGCGTTCGCACAATGCCGTTGTGACATCCAGCCCGAAAGCCTTGATGGACGCGGTGTCGTCGCCAAAGGCTTGCAAACGCAGACGAATCCAACGCGGAATTTCTGCGCCGCACGCATCGCTAAAACGCATGAGCTGTGAGCTGCTGATGATCGGCATCACACCCGCCACCACGGGAATGTTTGCGCCAAGTTTGCGCGCGGCTTCCACAAAATGAAAGTAGCTATCGGCGTTGTAAAAATACTGCGTGATCGCTGAGCTTGCGCCAGCCTTCACCTTGGTGGCGTAGGCACGCAAATCGTCTTCAGGAGACTTTGCCTGCGGATGCACTTCGGGGTAGCAGCCGACTTCCAAATGGAACTCATTGCCTGTCTCTGCGCGAATAAATTCAATCAGTTCACTGGCGTAGCGAAATTCACCAAACGCGCCAAAGCCGCTGGGCAAATCGCCGCGCAGTGCGACCATGCGCTTGATGCCTGCGGCGCGAAACTGCGCGAGTTGTGCCCGCACCGAGTCCCGCGTTGCACCGATGCACGAGAAGTGCGGCGCGGCAGCAAAACCGTCCGCAATGATGGCTTGCACGGTTTGCAATGTGCCGTCCTGCGTTGAGCCGCCCGCGCCATAAGTGACCGAAAAAAATTCGGGCTTTAGCGCATACAGTTTTTGCCGAACGCCCACTAACTTCTCCACGCCCTCGGGGGTTTTGGGCGGGAAAAACTCGAAAGAAATAGGGGTTTTCATCGTTACTCCTTCAACTAAAACCGAGGTCATCCAAGCGAGTGCCTGTATTCCCCGATTCGTCCATGTAAAAAAGCCACATAGCTTTCAGCCGTTCAGCAAGTCTGCTTAATAACGATACGTATCGGCTTTGTAAGGGCCGCTTTGCTTCACGCCAATGTAGTCGGCTTGTTCTTTCGTGAGTACGGAGAGTTCCGCGCCAACTTTCTTGAGGTGCAAACGCGCCACTTTTTCATCCAAGTGCTTTGGCAGCACATAGACCTTGCCGACCTTGTACTCTTTGCTCTTGGTGAAGAGTTCGATTTGCGCAATGGTTTGATTGGCAAACGACGAGCTCATCACAAAGCTTGGGTGACCTGTACCGCATCCCAGATTCACCAAGCGACCTTTGGCGAGCAAGATGATGCGCTTAGACGCTTTCTTGCCGTCCTTCGGGAAGATCACATGATCAACTTGCGGTTTGATCTCTTCCCACTTGCATTTATCTAAGCTTGCGACATCAATCTCGTTGTCGAAGTGACCGATGTTGCAAACGATGGCGTTGTTTTTCATCGCGTCCATGTGCTTGTAGGTAATCACGTTTTTGTTGCCTGTGGCAGTCACAAAAATGTCGGCCTTGTCGGCGGCGTATTCCATGGTCACCACTTTGTAGCCCTCCATCGCAGCTTGCAGTGCGTTGATCGGGTCGATCTCGGTCACCCACACTTGTGCAGACAGCGCACGTAGCGCTTGCGCCGAGCCCTTGCCCACATCGCCGTAGCCCGCGACCAGCGCGACTTTGCCAGCGACCATCACGTCGGTAGCGCGTTTGATCGCATCCACCAAAGACTCGCGGCAACCGTACAAGTTGTCAAACTTGGATTTGGTCACGCTGTCGTTCACATTAATCGCGCGTAGTTTGAGTGTGCCTTTGGCGGACATCTCGTTCAAACGCAACACGCCTGTGGTGGTTTCTTCGGTCACACCGATGATGTTTTTTAAGCGACGGCTGTACCACGTTGGATCGAGTTTCAACTTGGCTTTGATCGCGTTGAAGAGGCAGATTTCTTCTTCGCTTGATGGCTTAGAGATCACCTTCGCATCCTTCTCAGCCAGTGAGCCAAGATGCATCAACAGCGTTGCGTCGCCGCCGTCATCCAAAATCATATTTGGCCCTTCAGCCGCCGTCCCTTTTTTGCCCGCGAACTCAAAAATGCGGTGCGTGTAATCCCAGTACACATCAAGGCTCATGCCCTTGTAAGCGAACACTGGCGTGCCTTTGGCCACCAGCGCAGCCGCCGCGTGGTCTTGCGTAGAGAAGATATTGCACGATGCCCAGCGCACTTCTGCGCCCAGTGCTTGCAGCGTTTCAACCAGCACAGCGGTTTGAATCGTCATGTGCAGCGAACCCGTGATGCGCGCGCCTTTGAGTGGCTGCGACTTAGCGAACTCTTCGCGGATCGACATGAGGCCTGGCATCTCTGTCTCGGCGATATTCAGCTCTTTGCGCCCCCATGCGGCAAGAGACAAGTCAGCAATCGCGTAGTCGGCAAAGACATTGGCGGCTGGTTTAGCAACGGGTTTAGATGTGGCTTTAGGTGTGGCTTTTGCCATGATGAACTCCAAAAAAATTTCTAGCGAGGTTGATGTAACCACTGAGAAATTGCAAGGGAGTTTTGAGGGGACACTCACCGCACAGTTTTCAGTGGGTGAGCGCAGTTAGGGTTTAAGAACCCGAGCCTCATTTGAGAGTTGTGTCTCAAACTGCAGCGCTCCTCGGATGGGGCGAATTATATCGATTACTAAAATGGCAAGCACCATGCAACACTTGCAACGCGCCCCCATCAGCCCGCAAACCGCTGCGTATTTAAATTTTGTTTATGGCCAGTTCCCTATAACGCCTCCGCGCACCGACACGCAGTTGCTCCACGCGGCCAACACGCCCACGGGCTCGATCTTTGAAACTTGGCGCGTCATGCCTTGGAACAACATGGCGTTTACGATGCAACTGCATCGACCTAGGGTCGCACAGCCCGTTCCAGTTATTGTTTCAGGCGATACTTGCTGGCGCTACATCAATGACGATGTTCATTCTTCGGTGCTATCTGGCGACATGGCCCTTGCAACTTTTAACCGCGTAGAAATTGCCGCCGATGCGCCTACTCACCCAACGAGTCACCCCACGAATCACACGAGTCACACGAATTTAGCAGCGAACACTCTGGCGCACTGGGCGTGGACTTATCAGCGCTGCATTGATGCGCTGTGCCAAATGCCAGAGATTGATAAGACACGCTTAGCGATTACGGGGCACTCGCGTGGCGGCAAAGCCGCTTTACTGGCGGGTGCAACCGATGAACGAATTTCCCTCACGCACGCCAACAATTCTGGCTTGGCAGGCAGCGGCTCTTTCCATGTGCTTGCCAGCGGCAGCGAAACCTTGGCAGATATGCTGCGCCAATTCCCTCATTGGCTTGGTCCACAAACGCAAACCACACAAAAAATACCAGCTACTTGGGATCAAGACTTACTACTCAGCATGATTGCACCGCGCCACTTGCTCATCACACAAGCACAAGATGATGCATGGGCAAACCCGATGGGGACACGTCACGTTCTGACTCGGGCAGCAGCGCATTTTGAGCGCTTGAATGCAAGCGCACATTTGCATCAAGTCTGGCGCACGGGTGGCCATGCAAATCAGTTAGATGATTGGCTTGCGCTGCTGCAAATTGCAAAATTTGTATAATTTGTCAATAATTAAAATTTTGTCAATCTATCGATATCAACCAAAATCATGCAAACCACATTCCAAACCCGCATGGGACGTGAAGGTCGTGTCCTTATCCCCTCTAACGTGAGGCAAGAACTAGGACTGAACATTGATGAGCCTATCCATTGCTACGTAAAGGATGGCGAGCTTCATATGTCGAGCCGCGTGGCGGCTATTCGCAAAATGCAAGCTAAATTCGCGCATCTTCGCGAGCCTGGTGTGAGCTGGGTTGACGAGCTCTCGAAGGAGCGCCGTGAGGAAGCCGCGCGTGAAAGCGCCGAGCCGTGAGCAAGGTCTACGATTCGTCTGCTCTGCTTGCCATACTGAATGATGAGATTGGACAGGATGCTGTTATTGCGCATCTCGCCACTTCCGAGGAAGGATTGATTAGCGCCGCAAACTGGGCAGAGGTCGCTAGCAAATTAGCCAATCGCGGTGAATCGCCAGTAGAAATTGAAGCAGGGCTTGCTGCCTTTGGGCTTGAAGTTGTGCCACTTGATGCCCTGCAAGCCTTAGCGGTGGGAGCGCTGCGCCCTACTACAAGATCTATCGGTCTATCGCTAGGTGCTCGCTGCTGCATTGCACTTGCGGCTTTGCGCGGCGCACAGATCATCACGGGTGAGCGCATTTGGGCGCAGCTGCCAAGCTTGAGCAACGTACCTGCTATCCAACAACTCAAAATTACATCCATTCGCTAAATTTTTCGATACGTCTCTTCATGTCAGATTCAAAACTCCCTCACGCTCCCGAAGTTAAACGCCGCCGCACCTTCGCCATCATCTCTCACCCCGACGCGGGTAAAACCACGCTGACTGAAAAGCTGCTTTTGTTTTCGGGTGCGATTCATATTGCGGGTTCGGTCAAAGCCCGCAAAGCCACGCGCCATGCGACTTCCGACTGGATGGAGATTGAAAAGCAGCGTGGCATCTCGGTCGCGTCGTCGGTCATGCAGATGCTGTACCGCGACTGCGTGATCAACCTGCTAGACACCCCAGGTCACAAAGATTTCTCTGAAGACACGTACCGCGTGCTCACCGCTGTTGACTCTGCGCTGATGGTGATTGACGCGGCCAATGGCGTGGAGCCGCAAACCAAACGCCTCATTGAAGTGTGCCGCCAGCGCAATACGCCGATCCTCACGTTCATCAACAAGCTAGACCGCGAAGGGCGCGACCCACTAGAGCTGCTAGACGAAGTGGAGCAAGCACTCGGGATGCCCTGCGTGCCCATGACGTGGCCTGTGGGGCAAGGCAAGCAGTTTGGCGGCATCATGGATTTGCGGAAAAACCAAATGCGGCTCTTTAAAGCAGGCGAAGCCAAGCGCGATGACGAGACGGATGAAGTCGTACCACTGTCCGAGCGCGACGCGCTGCACAAACGCTTTGGTCACGAGTTTGAACTGGCTGAAGGCAATGTGGAACTGATGCAGGGCGCAGCGCCCAAATTTAATCAAACAGACTTTTTTGCCGCCAAACAAACGCCCGTGTTTTTTGGCTCAGGCGTGAACAATTTTGGTGTGCAAGAAGTGCTGGACGCCTTAGTGGACTTGGCTCCCGAGCCACATGCTCGCGTAAGCCACGACCTACAAGGCTTGCAAGATAAAGAGCAAACGCAAACCACGATAGATCCCGCGTCTGAGGGCTTTTCAGGCGTGGTGTTTAAGGTGCAAGCCAACATGGACCCATCGCACCGCGACCGCATCGCCTTTGTGCGCGTGTGCTCGGGCAAGTACACAAGCGGCATGAAGCTTAAAGTGCAACGCTCCGCCAAAGAACTGCGCCCCACATCGGTCGTCACCTTTATGAGCCAGCGCCGCGAAGCCGTGGAAGAAGCCTACGCAGGCGACATCATCGGCTTTACCACGCACGGTGGCGTGCAATTGGGCGACACGATTACCGAAGGTTTGGCCGCGCAATCCAAGCTGCAATTTACGGGACTGCCGTTCTTTGCGCCTGAGCTGTTTCAAACGGTTGAGCTCGCAAATCCCATGAAGAGCAAGCAACTTCAGCAAGGCCTGCAACAGCTAGGTGAAGAAGGCGCGATTCAAGTCTTCAAGCCGCTGCACGGCGGCAATATGCTGCTGGGTGCCATTGGTCAATTGCAGTTTGAAGTGGCGCAGCACCGCCTCAAAGGCGAGTACGGCGTAGATGTGCGACTGGGCGGCTCAAACTATGTGGGCGCTCGCTGGATTAGCGCCGACACGCCCGAGGAGCTACGCGAGTTCACCGACCGCAACGTCAACAAGCTCGCCGAAGACAGCGCTGGTGCGCTGGCGTATTTACTCACCTCGCCGTATGACCTACGGCTCACGCAAGAGCGCCATCCAAAGATTCACTTTCACGCGCTGAGGGAGCATTCGGGGTTGGAATTGCAGCGAGGGTGATGTTAAAAGTGTACTTATAATAAGTACACTTTTTATAAAAACCAAACTTCATGCAAAGCCAATTATTGGATTCTGAACTGCAAACCTTAGACATCCAAGGCCTGTACCGCATCGCTATCAGGCAAAAAATTGTCGATAGTATTGCTGCGCCAGTTCCAACGCTCACGCAGCGTGATACTTGGCTGCCAAAAGCCAGTCACAAAGCGCTTGCAATCATCGGCATGCGCCGCGCAGGTAAAACCTCCCTTCTATGGCAAATCGTGCGCGAGCGTTTAGATGCAGGCGCTTCGCGCGAATCCTTGGTCTATTTCAGTTTTGAAGACGACCGCCTTGCAGGTTTGAAATCCAGTGATTTGGGACTCCTCATCGAGGAGTATTTCAAACTTTATCCCGAGCGGCGAGAAGGCACAAAAACCACTTTCTTACTTGATGAAATCCAACTCATCAAAGGCTGGGAAGTCTTTGCACGGCGCATCTTGGACTCGGAAAATATTGAACTGCTTTTATCGGGCTCGTCGGCTAAATTGCTCTCACGCGAGATCGCCACCAGTATGCGTGGACGCGCTTTGGAGGCCATCGTCACGCCCTTTAGTTTTCGTGAGATGTTGCGTCACCATCGTGCATTGCCTGTCAAATCACCCGCGCATTTCAGCAAAACAGATCGCTCTAGGCTGCATAAATGGCTGCTTTCCTACATGGCTTATGGCGGCTTCCCCGAAATACAAAGCTTGTTAGAGTTCACCGATACACGGCAACGCTTGGAGTTACTCAAAACCTATGTCGATGTCGTGTTGCTGCGCGACGTGGTCGAGCGGCACAACATCTCCCAGCCGCAAGTGCTACGCTGGCTGGTGCAGCAGTTACTGGGCAACGCGGTAGGCCGTTTTAGCATCAACAAGTTTTTTAACGACCTCAAATCGCGCGGTGTGGCGGTCGGCAAAGAAAGACTGCACGAATACCTAGATCACCTAGAGGACACCTTCCTAATCCACAGCTTGCCCATCGCCACAGATTCCGAACGCCGTCGCCAAGTCAATGCCAGAAAAATTTATCCCGTCGATACAGGCCTCATGGCAATGTTCGACCCATCGGGCAAACCCAATACAGGCCATGCACTAGAAGTCGTCGTGCTGCACGAGTGCTTGCGGCGCGGCGACCAAGTGGCGTATGTGCGCACAATGTCAGGCTATGAAGTTGATTTTTTGGTTGGACACCTTGACCGAACACAAACCCTCATTCAGGTTTGCCTAGACATCACAGATAGCCAAACCCGTGAGCGCGAAGTGCGAGCGCTGCAAGAGGCTAAACTGGAATTTTCAACGGCAAAGTGCTTGCTAATTACGCTGGAGCAGCCGATGGGTGTGGCTGTGCCAACGGGGATTGAGGTAGTGACTGCCGTGGATTGGTTGCTCGATAACAACCCTCTCTCAAACGACACTTAGAGGCTAAATTTAATCGCTTGCTCAAACGCGCGATTGAGGGCTGGCGCGTATTAACCGTGAGATTAAACGACGTACGAGGGTTGCCTCGCTCTCCCCCAATACCGCTAGCTGTTTGCGCCTAGTCAGCGCTTTGCTGGCTGAACAAGATGAGGAGTGGATCAATGCCAAAATCTATCTGAACATGAAACCCTGAAATCCAATCCGTACAATCCAAATTTGTTTACCCCAATTTACAGAAAATTTGTCACTAGTGTCCCAACGTTAAAACAAGTCAGGCTGAACAGATTTTAGGGATGGCTGCTCGGCTAGCACAGGTTCACCAAGCAACTCAGGAATAGGAATCGTTTTAAACATGTGTAAGTCCAATCTTTGGAGAATTTCGTAGAGAGTATGAGACAAATTCAAGCGCTTCTTTGCAATCGCGATCAGCACGTAAGTGGCTATCGCGATCCAAATCTGCGTCTTCACCGCGCGCTCGGTCGTGCCCACAAACGACTTGATGCGCAGGTGCTGCTTGATCCATTTGAAGAACAGTTCGACCTGCCAACGCTGCTTGTGCAAAGCGGCAATCGTTGCGGCTGGAAGCGTCATGTTGTTCGTCAAAAACACAAGCGCCTTGTTGGTTTGTGGATCGATAAAACTGACGCGCCGCAGTGTGCTGGGATAGCGCTCTTTGGATCGAACGCCTGTCAACTTGATGTGCTCGTCGGCTGTGATTCCCGTGCCCAGTTTGAACCTGCAATGTTTGATCGTTTGCGCCAACATATTGTTCTTGGCGCGAGTCACAAAGAACGCCTTGTGCTCCTCCAGCATATGCAACCGCTTGTAGTCCACATACGCTTTGTCCATGAGGTAAAAGCTGCCAGCCTCGATGTAGCCTTGCTTGGCGAGGGTATCGAGCATTTTTACGTCGTGAACTTTGCCATCTGTGATGTGAACAAAGCTGGGGATGTTGCTGCGCACATCCAGCAGCGTATGCAGCTTCACAGCTGCTTTGGTTTGGCGAAACGGTGCCCATTGAAACAGCGACAAACACAGGTCGATGGTGCTCGAATCCAGGGCGTAAATGTTGGCGTTCAAAATGCCCGCAAGATCGGCATTGTGCGAATCGGACGCGTAGAGTTTGCGAGCTGTGCCAATCAAATGCTTGGCCAAATCGGCGAACACTTCCCACGGACGAACTTTGTTGGCGTTGGCCAAAGTGTTGCGAAAAATCTCTTTGCAGCGCAATCCCATGTGAAACCAGTTTGGGCGTTCTGCTCGCAAGTTGGCTTCGATATCGCGCAAGGACTGCCGTCCAGTGAGTTGGGCGTAGGCCATGACGTAGAACTGATCCAGACACGAAAAGTCTTTGACTTTGTGTTGCGCTTTGTGCGCGGCAACAAAGCGAGAAAACTCTTTGATCGGCAGCGCTTGCATGATCTGAGAGAACACGAGTTGACCCTGATGCATAGCAATCCTTGGCAGTCAAAAGCTGCCGAGGATGCGCTTGTCCCAAAAAACGATTCAAATCGAGGACAAACAAAAATGCTGAATTGGTCAAATAATTCATTAACTTATACGAGCCTTGCGTGCGAACGTTGGGACACTAGTGAAAATTTGTTGCTTTATCTTAGTGAGCGCCCTTAAACATACTACTGGAGCCGATTATCGGATTCCCCAATAATTCAGACGGCACCGCAATAAGCTATTGTTTTCAATAGATTTTTCCTGAAAATCGCTCGGTATCGAATTTGGGAAAGGTGGAAGTCGAAGTGTATCACCTAGCACTTGATGTGATGGCTGCGCACTGAGTAGCCGTACTTTCACATACGAAAATGACAAAAGCCGCTTCTTAAAAGCGGCTTTTGTCATGATTAGGCAGCGTACAAGTAAGTTGATTTAATCAAACATGAACCGCTCCTTTAAGAGACAAACAAAAGAGAAAGAAGTTTGATACTACCATATCCAAGACACCGAGTATGCCGCTCCATACTTTATTATATGGTAAAAAAAGCAATAAGACTACCATATCCAAGACACCGAGTATGCCGCTCCATCGATAACCTTGTCAACTTTTAATGTGGCAGTGTTGCCGTGCAACATTACAATTTCTAAAGGTTGAATTGGCGTGTTCGTCAGACTAGAAAAAACTTCTCGTCTAACCTCTTTAGGCATGGGATTGAATTCATGTGATGCTTCGTAAGCACCGTGCTGCTTGCACTCAATAAAAGAATCGGCAACGTAGGCTCTCATTGTCTGCTGCGGGTCATTTACCGTTGTTTCAAGTTCAATTTCAACAGTGTGATCTTGGCTTATAGGATCTGCAAATACAACTTGATAAATGCTGCTCGATCTGCGTGGGTTTGGACCAATGAGATGCGCAACATTCGCGGTAGGGGCTGTAAGCTTGACCCTCACTGAGCCGTTGCCAGTTAGCATGGTTGAAAACTCATACAAGTTAACAGGCTCAACAGCCTGTAGCTTTATTCTTTGCGTTTTTATCAACCCATCCCGTCTAATCTTATAGGTGGATTTTCGAGAAATCATTCTTAACTGGGGATTAGAAATAGGATGCTGATCAAAAGGATTTTTCTTGAGTAAATTGGCTATCAGCAGCGGAATCACTATCACTACAACAGATGCTGCGACAACAAAAACATAAAAATAAATTGCAGAAGAATTTACGATTGTCGGCTCAGCCAACTTTTTATATAGCCCGTATGCCCCCATCATTACCGAAACCACAAGGGAGTAAAGGTAGTAAATCGCACCAAGCTCATGTGCGTGATTGAAGATGTTGCGCCATATTTTTTTCACAGGTACTCCTTATGTGCTTTTTGGGGCATTGTATCCACTGCACTTACCAAGCCCCGATGCCGTTTGATATTCTGTTAATTTGTTAGTGCAACATTCTTTCTGTAAGTTCCCCCGAGACGATGCGCGAGCTGCAAAACTTGGAAGGGGTAAATTTGCTGTTCACAGAGAGAATTTACCATGTCACAAAAAACCAATTTTGAGTCTTTAGAGAACCCGCTAGATGCAGCCTACGCCTGCTGCTAGACAACGGCCTGGGCGGTGCGGCAGAGGCGCTGCGCATCATGGTCAATGAGGCCGCCAAGCTTGAGCGATCCCAATATATGCAAGCCTTCCCGCACGAGCGCAGCGCCCAGCGTGTGGGCTACGCCAACGGCTTCAAACCCAAAACCATGCTCACCCGCATGGGCGAGATTACCTTCGATGTCCCTCAGCTCACTTTTCACATCTGATTCAACGCATGCGCCAAATGCTGTACCGTGCGATCCACGTTGCGCAACTTGTCTAAACCAAACAGTCCGATGCGGAAGGTCTTGAAGTCTGCGCCTTCATCGCACTGGAGTGGCACGCCCGCAGCGGTTTGCAGGCCTAGGTCGATAAACTTTTTGGCAGATTGAATGCCCGCATCTTCGGTGTAACTCACCACCACGCCTGGGGCTTGAAAGCCTTTGGCGGCGACGCTCTTAAAGCCGCGTCCCTCCAAGAGCGCACGCACTTTATCGCCCTGCTCTTGCTGCAAGTGTTTGACGTGCTCAAAGCCCAGCAATTCAGTCTCAAGCATGGTGTCACGCAAGCGAGTCAGCGCATCGGTTGGCATGGTGGTGTGATAGGCGTGTGAGCCGCCTTCAAACGCTTCCATGATTTGCAGCCACTTCTTCAAATCCATCGCAAAGCTGGTGCTGGTGGTTGCGTCGATGCGCTCACGCGCTAGTTTGGACAGCGCAATCATGGCGCAGCATGGTGAGCTGCTCCAACCTTTTTGCGGCGCGGAAATGAGTACGTCCACGCCAGACTCGACCATGTCCACCCAGATCGTGCCCGAGGCAATGCAATCGAGCACGAAGATGCCGCCCACCGCATGAACCGCATCACCAATGGCACGCATATAGCTTGTGGGCAAAATCATGCCCGCGGCCGTTTCCACGTGCGGCGCAAACACGACGGCGGGGCGCTCTTTGGCAATCGCGGCAACCACTTCTTCAATCGGGGCGGGAGCCCAAGCGGCTTGCGCACCTGTTGCAATTTGCCGCGCCTTCAAAACAATTGACTCAGACGGAATATTGCTCACGTCAAAAATCTGCGTCCAGCGGTAACTAAACCAACCGTTGCGAACGACTAACACTTTTTGACCCGTCGCAAATTGCCGCGCCACGGACTCCATACCAAACGTGCCGCTACCGGGCACGAGCACCGAGCTATGCGCGTTGTAGACTTTTTTGAGCATCCGCGAAATATCGCAAACGACACTACGGAATTTGACCGACATATGGTTAACCGCACGGTCGGTATAAACCACTGAGTATTCGAGAAGACCTTGTGGGTCAACGTTTGGAAGTAAGCCTGGCATGAAACAGCTCCTGTGTTGTTGATGTGCTAGCAAAAAATAAGAAAGGCGGTAAGCTTATCACGCGCCGTAAGGACTTGCCGCCCCTTTGGGCTGATCCTTAAACCGCCGATGCACCCAGTAATACTGCGCGGGCATGGTGCGAATATAGCTCTCTAATTCCGCATTCATGCGCTGGGTATCTGCCGCCAGATCGGCATCTGTGTCGCCACTGGGATAGTGCTGCCAAGCGGCGTAGATTTCAATCTCGTAGCCCGAGGGGGTCATGCGCGTGACCACAGGCACGACCTTGGCTGGCCTGCCGTTTACGCCACCCAGCTTGGCATAGCGCGGCAAGATAGGCAGCGTGGCTGCTGGCACACCAAAAAATGAGACGAACAAAGAATCATTCGGCTCGTAGTTCATATCGGGCAATAGATACAGTGGCTCACCGCGCCGAATCGCCTGAACAATAGGACGCACCCCCGCATGATGGTCAATCAGCAGCGGCGGCACTTGCGCCGCGTCCTTTGTCCGCGTGCGTCCTTGCTTCACCCACGCGTCCACGTTCGCGTTGCTCTGCGCCGCATAGATCGTGGCGTAGCGCCGCTCTGTGAATAAATTGAGCGCTGTCCAGCCCGCATCTAGCCCCACAAAATGCGGCGCAAAAATAACCGTGGGCGCATCGCCTTGCAGCTCATGCAAAGCACCCACAAGTCGCAAGCGCTGATTGAGCGTGAGCTGTGGGCTATGCCATAACCAAGATCTATCCAGCCAGCTTTGCGCAAAATAAACAAAAACTTCACGCAGCTTTTGCCTACGCTTTGCCGCTGCCCATTTTGGAAAGCAAAGCGTCAAATTGGTTTGCACCGTGCGGCGGCGCTCGGTTAAAAAAATAAACAACAGATAGCCCAGCAGCGCGCCCACAGCCCGCAGCATGGGCAATGGCAAAAACCGTAGGCATTGGAGGAGTCGCATCATGCCGCCTCTTGTCTAGACTGATCACGCGGTGCTTTATACCTTGCATAACCCCACAGATATTGCGTGGGCAACTCAGCAATTGCGGCTTCAACCGCCGCGCTGATTTGCTGCACGACAGCACCCAACGTCTCGTCCAGCTTGAGCGCCACGGTGCGCGTAAAAACGCGATACCCGCGCCCAAAGCCGAGGCGCTCACACCACACCATCACCACTGGGCAGCCGTTTGATTGCGCCAGCTTTGCCGCCAGCGTCATCGTATAGGCAGGTTTGCCAAACACGTTTGACCACACGCCCATGCCGCCAACGGGCACTTGATCGGGCAGCAGCCCAATCGCACCGCCTTGCTTCAAAACACGCAGTGTTTGCCGAACGCCGCTCACGTCCGCAGGCACTGTCTCCATGCCTGGGCGCTTACGCGAAGCTTTGACGATTGCGTCAAGCGCGGCTTGCTTGGCGGGTTTGTACATCACCGTCATCACCTTGCTGTGCGCATTGCAAGCGGAGGCGATGGCCTGACCCGCAACTTCCCAACTACCCAAATGCGGCGTGAGAAAAATGATGCCTTGGTTGCTTGATGCCGCTTGATCAAACACCGCATCCAAAGCGGCGCGATCATTCCAGAGCACGCGCACAGGACGACCCAACCAAAGGCGCGGTAACTCAGCCACCATCATGCCTGCTTGGCAAGCCACGTCCCCAAAGCCTCGCCAGCAATCCATGCCTGCAAGCCCCGACTGACGTGCGTTAGCGACTAGGCGCTGTCTGTAAATAGGCGATACGGCAAACACGAGCCATCCCAGCAGACAACCCAGCCCATGCAACAGCAAGAGCGGCAAAAATGACAGTAATTGAAAAATCAGTTTCAAAGTAAGTTTAGAATGCGCGGGTCGCCGAGTTATTGAACAACTTGCAAGGCGACGTTAAAAAAATTTGCTAAAGCGTTCGCCGAAAGCTAAGAATTCCTCTTACTGGCAACGCGCCCAGTTAAAAAGGAGTTTATGCAAATGGCTAACGATTATTTCTTCACCTCGGAATCAGTCTCAGAGGGTCATCCCGACAAAGTTGCGGATCAAATCTCGGATGCCATCCTTGACGCAATTTTCACACAAGACAAATACAGCCGCGTCGCAGCCGAAACGCTGTGCAACACGGGACTGGTTGTGCTCGCTGGTGAAATTACCACAGGCGCGAATGTGGACTACATCCAAGTCGCACGCGACACCATCAAACGCATTGGCTACGACAACACCGAGTACGGCATCGACTACAAAGGCTGCGCCGTCATGGTCTGCTACGACAAGCAAAGCCAAGACATCGCGCAAGGCGTGAACGAAGGTCAAGGTTTAGATTTAGACCAAGGCGCAGGCGACCAAGGCCTCATGTTTGGCTACGCCTGCGACGAAACGCCCGATCTAATGCCAGCGGCAATCTACTACTCGCACCGCTTAATGGAGCGCCAAGCGCAACTGCGCAAAGACGGTCGTCTGCCTTGGCTACGCCCCGATGCGAAGAGCCAAGTCACGCTCAAATACGTGAATGGCAAAGTCGATAGCGTGGACACCATCGTGCTCTCGACCCAGCACGCGCCCGAGATGCAACACGCCGCCATCCGTGAAGCGGTGATCGAAGAGATCATCAAACCCATCATGCCCAAAGAGTTAATGCGCGGCAACGTGAACTACCTCATCAACCCCACAGGTCGCTTCGTCATTGGCGGCCCGCAAGGTGACTGCGGACTGACAGGTCGCAAAATTATTGTGGACACCTACGGCGGCGCAGCACCGCATGGCGGCGGCGCGTTCTCGGGCAAAGACCCCTCCAAGGTTGACCGCTCCGCAGCGTATGCCGCGCGTTATGTTGCAAAAAATATTGTGGCAGCAGGATTGGCAAGCAAGTGCCAAATCCAAGTCAGCTACGCCATCGGTATCGCCAAGCCAACCAGCGTGATGGTGACGACCTTTGGCACAGGAAAAATCAGCGACGAAAAACTCAGCCAATTAGTCAGCGAGCACTTCGACCTGCGCCCAAAAGGCATCGTGCAAATGCTAGATTTACTACGCCCAATCTACCAAAAAACAGCCGCCTACGGCCACTTTGGTCGCGACGAACCCGAGTTCACGTGGGAGCATACGGACAAGGCAGCGGCGCTCAAAGCTAGTGTGTAAGCCCATACGGATGTGCGGTTCGGTTCGCGGGTGGACGATGCCAAGCGCGGCGGCGATATTGACCTGATGCTCGATCTTGCCAAGCCAGCGGCCAATCCCGCAAGGCTGCGGGCAGAAGTCATCGCATGGCTATTGAGCACGGAGTTGCGCTGTGAGCGAGCTGCTGCGTCTGCACAGATTAACGCCCCATGCTATTAATGAAAGCGTTAAGATTGGACGCCCACTTTGAATCCTAGGAAGGATAACCATGAGTACCACCTTAACCTTAGATGCTGCAACCAGTGCCGCACTGCGCCAAGAGGCAGCAGCGCACAAAAAATCGCCTACAGCGTTTTTGCGTGAAATGCTGGAAGACTTGGCCGACTACCGCTTGGTACAAAAAAGAGCGCAAGAAGGCGCAGCTCAACCCACCATCAGCGCCGAAGAGGTCTACAAGCAATGTGGCATCTGAGATTTACCTCAGAAGCAACCAAAGACTTTCTCAATAACGTCTTCACACAATCAAGCCATGCGCCTAAATCCCGAGCAAATCGCCGTCATCAAAAGCACCGTAGCACGCATCGTGCCTGCGGAGGAATTGAATGGCGTGCGTCTATACGGTTCGCGGGTGGACGATGCCAAGCGCGGCGGCGATATTGACCTGATGCTCGATCTTGCCAAGCCAGCGGCCAATCCCGCAAGGCTGCGGGCAGAAGTTTCGACTCAAATTGAGCTTGGGATAACGCGGGCACTAGGCGCATCGCCAAAAATCGATGTCTTGGTACGCGCCCCGAATCTAAAAGATTTGCCCATACATCGCATGGCTATTGAGCACGGAGTTGCGCTGTGAGCGAGCTGCTGCGTCTACAAAAGCTAACCGAGCACGTAGCGCGTGAGGTTGCGCTCGTGCAAGGCACAGCCGCGCATCTGTTTGCCCTCACGCGGGAGCAAATTGCAGACGGCATACAAAACGACCGCGTGATTTCAGAGCAAGTCGAAGCATTCGTTTCGCGCTTTGGCAGACTGCAAGACAACATCGGCGACAAATTGATGCCTGCGCTTCTGGCGTATTTGCAAGAACCCATTCGCCCTGTGGGTGAGATGCTGGCGTATGCTGAAAAATTAGGATGGCTGGATTCAATGGATGACTGGCTAAGAACTCGGAAATTGCGCAATCAACTCATTCACGATTACGACGATAACCCTGAGCTTTTGGTCAACACCATTTATGAGGCGCATCGCTATATGCCAGTATTGGTAAGGGTTGCGGGGCGATTGCAGAAAAAAGTCGCAGAACTGAAGTGACCATTTTTTTCTGTAGCACTTAACGTCAAAAAGGAATATCGTCATCAAAAGTAAAAGCGCCCTTATCCTTAGTAGGTCTTCGATGCAATAAAAATTGGGACTCGTTGGCATCAATCCACGACCACCCAGCAGCAGTCACACGTATTGCCTCATAGGCTTCTCTATTGAAATCTTCAACCTCACAAAATTCCACGTACTTTTTTGAATTAAGCCGATGCACAGCCAAATTAAAACCAAGATTCGTTAAGCCTGCGCGTTCAGCGTCTTGTTTAACGCTCCAAACACCAACAGCATCTTTCATCGTCAGGCCACCACCTGCGATAAGTGCAAGTCCCATTATCTCTGGCTGCGTAAGTCCTTTCACTGACGCAACGGGATCCGCCTCAGCAATATGGCGTAGCGTCTCCCCTTTTTCAACAAGTGCTTTTAAACGTTCCGTAAGCTTACGTTTTAAGTTATCAAAATCACTTAGTGAATCCGCTTGGTATGAAATGATTGCTCTATGCTGAATATCAAAAGGATATTTTTTTCCAGTCCGCTCTTCTGAACAAACCATAACTACAGGCTTGCCACTGGCAAAAGCAAAACCCAATTCGTACCAAACATTTGGATTGTCGACGGTTATGTCAGCAAGGC
The DNA here is from genome assembly GCA_030054145.1 of Cytophagales bacterium. Lineage (GTDB taxonomy): Bacteria > Pseudomonadota > Gammaproteobacteria > Burkholderiales > Burkholderiaceae_C > JASGCK01. The sequence continues at coordinate 225,544 of JASGCK010000001.1, read as the reverse complement.
AAATAGATGCAGATTTAATACCCTCTTCAATTGCATTTATGGGCACAGAAACACCTGGGTCAGCGTCTACACGATACGCTGTAAGTCCAGCAGCCTCAATTGCTGGCTTGTAAGTATCCACAAACCGCTTATCAAACTTTCCCTTATCGAAAGGTTGAATCACAAAACACCTGGTCATATCTAATCCGTTCAAACATTAAAAATTACGAGAAGTACCGATCTACCCACTATACCCGAGCCGAAACCAAACCACGTTAAAATCCAGCCTCCCAAGGAGCGTTGCAGCAACTACCCGCAGTTGTTAGGCTTGGGAAGTCATCCACAGCAACCACGCTCACCTTCTGGATAGAAAAGGTGAGGAATGTCCCAAAATAATTCAAATAGCAATCGGCCTGTAGACCATACTGGTATTGGCTCGCAGGGCATACCTGCTCGCATCCCAGAGCCCATGCGGCTTGCAGGCCTTGAGCCATTTAGCGTTGGCGAGGGGTCGCTGTTTGTCAACATTGGCGAGCGCACCAACGTCACTGGCTCTAAGGCTTTTGCGCGGATGATTTTGAATGGCGAGTTTGAGGCTGCGCTGTCGGTTGCGCGTCAGCAGGTGGAAAACGGCGCACAGGTGATTGACATCAACATGGACGAGGCGATGCTGGACAGTCAAGCTGCGATGGTGCGATTTTTGAATCTGATTGCGTCAGAGCCTGATATTTCGCGCGTACCGATCATGATTGACTCGTCTAAGTGGAGCGTGATTGAAGCGGGGCTGCGTTGTGTGCAGGGCAAGGGGATTGTGAACTCGATCAGCATGAAGGAGGGCGAGGCGCAGTTTTTGCACCAAGCCAAGCTGCTACGCCGCTACGGCGCGGCTGCCGTGGTGATGGCGTTTGACGAGCGTGGGCAAGCCGACACTTACGCGCGCAAGATTGAAATTTGCGAGCGGGCGTATCGCTTGCTTGTTGATACCGTGGACTTCCCGCCCGAGGACATTATTTTTGACCCGAACATTTTTGCCATTGCCACGGGCATTGAAGAGCACAACAACTACGCGGTGGATTTCATTAACGCCACGCGCTGGATTAAAGAGAATTTGCCAGGCGCGAAGGTATCGGGCGGCGTGTCGAATGTGAGCTTTTCATTTAGAGGCAACGACCCCGTGCGCGAGGCGATTCATACCGTGTTTTTGTATCACGCTATCCGCGCGGGCATGGACATGGGCATTGTGAATGCGGGCATGGTGGGCGTGTACGACGACTTGGAGCCGGTGCTGCGTGAGCGCGTGGAGGACGTGGTATTGAATCGCCGCGTCGATGCGGGTGAGCGCTTGGTCGAGATTGCTGACTCCGCCAAAAGCGACTCCAAAGACGAGTCGCAAAAGCTGGCGTGGCGCGGCACACCTGATGCGCCTGTGGCTGTGGCGGCAAGGCTCTCACACGCGCTGGTGCATGGGATCACGGACTTTATTACTGAGGACACCGAGGAGGCGTACCGTGAGATTCTCGCCAAGGGTGTGAATGGTCAAGTGGGTAGGCCGCTGCACGTGATTGAAGGCCCGCTGATGGATGGCATGAACGTGGTGGGCGACCTGTTTGGCCAAGGCAAGATGTTTTTGCCGCAGGTGGTGAAGTCCGCCCGCGTGATGAAGCAAGCCGTGGCGCATTTGCTGCCCTACATCGAAGAAGAAAAACGCCTGATGGTGGACGCGGGCGGCGAGGCAAAAGCCAAAGGAAAAATCGTCATTGCCACTGTGAAGGGCGACGTACACGACATTGGCAAAAACATTGTCACCGTGGTGTTGCAATGCAATAACTTTGAAGTCGTCAACATGGGGGTGATGGTGCCGTGCCATGAAATTTTGGCGCGTGCCAAGGTGGAGGGCGCGGACATTATTGGACTGTCGGGCTTGATTACGCCCAGCCTTGAGGAGATGCAATACGTGGCGGGTGAGATGCAAAAAGATGACTATTTCCGCATCAAAAAAATCCCGCTGATGATTGGCGGCGCGACCACTTCGCGTGTTCATACCGCCGTCAAGATCGCTCCGCACTACGAAGGCCCAATCGTCTATGTGCCTGATGCGTCGCGTAGCGTCAGCGTTGCGTCTGGTTTGCTGTCCGACACTGCCACGCAATTTATTGCCGACATGAATGCGGACTATGAAAAAGTACGCCAACAACACGCGAATAAAAAGCAAGTACCGATGTGGTCTTTGGCGAAGGCGCGAGCCAATAAGTGGCTTCCCAAGCCCGCTCGGGCTGAGCCTGTGCAAGCCCTTGCCAACCACCCTTCGACAAGCTCAGGGAGAACGGATGGGCGCTCAGGGCGGGCGGATGATGACCTAGGGCGAACGGATGAGCGCTCAGGGCGAACGGATGATGGCCTAGGGAAAACGGATGGGCGCTCAGGCAGAACGGATGATGGCTCAGGGCGAGCGGCATTGGCTTGGCGTGGTTATAAACCGACCAAACCAAAATTTATTGGTAGGCGCGTCTTCAAAAACTTTGATCTGGGCGAGCTTGCCAAGTTTATTGACTGGGGACCGTTCTTTCAGACTTGGGATTTGGCAGGACTATTTCCTGACATTTTGCGCGACGAGGTAGTTGGCAGTGAAGCCGTGCGCGTCTACAACGATGGGCAGCGGATGCTCAAACGCTTGGTCGAGGGGCGCTGGTTGACGGCGAATGCGGTGCTGGGCTTGTATCCAGCAAACGCCGTCAACGATGACGACATCACGCTCTACACAGACGAATCAAAAACAGACATTGCCATGACTTGGCATGGGCTGCGCCAGCAAACCGAAAAACAAGCGGTTGAGGTTGATGGCAAGTTCGTCATGCGCCCTAGCCGCTGCTTGGCGGACTTTGTTGCGCCGCAAGAGTCAGGTTGCACAGATTACGTGGGATTATTTGCTGTCACCGCTGGTATAGGCGTGGATAAAAAGGAAAAATACTTTTTAGACGACTTAGACGATTACAGCGCCATCATGCTCAAGGCACTGGCGGATCGTTTAGCTGAAGCCTTTGCCGAGTGCTTGCACCACCGAGTGCGCACTGACTTATGGGGCTATGCGCCAAACGAGCATCTGTCAAACGAAGAGATGATTGCTGAAAAATACCAAGGTATCCGCCCTGCCCCTGGTTACCCCGCTTGCCCCGACCACAGCCCCAAACGTGCGATGTTCGACCTCTTGCAATGCGAAGAAATTGGCATGGAACTGACCGAAAGCCTAGCCATGACACCTGCTGCCAGCGTCAGCGGTTTTTATTTGGCGCATCCAGAAGCGGTTTACTTTAACGTAGGCAAGATTGGCGAAGACCAACTGCAAGATCGCGCCAAACGCGAAGGTGCAAGTGAAACCAGCTTGGCGCGATTACTCGCCCCTATTTTGTGAGTAGCACAAACATGACCAGCAAGCGACAACTCATAGGAGCGGGAATACTGGGGCTTGGTGCGCTGATTGCGGGAGTCATGACCGCTCATCGCAAAACTAGTGCTGACGCGAGCAAAGGAGCGACCAATGCGGGGGCGGGGGCAGATGCAGATGCAGGTACGCAAGCGATTTGGTCACTCACGCTACCAACGCCATCGGGAGGAGATGCGCTGCAACTCAAGGCATTTCAAGGTCGCCCCCTGCTTATCAACTTTTGGGCCACTTGGTGTGCGCCCTGCGTAGAAGAGATGCCGCTTCTTGACCAATTCCATCAACAAGAACGAGCGAGGCAATCAACTGATATTCACTTACTGGGAATTGCCGCCGATAAAGCTGAATCTGTCGTTAAATTCTTAGCGCACACCCCTGTTCATTTTCCAATTGCTTTGGCAGGTTTCGATGGAATTGCACTGAGTAAACGCTTAGGCAATCAATCGGGTGGACTGCCTTACTCAGTGCTTATTGCTAAAAATGGCAGCATTTTATTTACGAAAGAAGGGCAATTGACGGCAGATGAGCTAAAAACCATGCGTAAGCTCGTCGAGCGATAAATCTTAAAGCTAGAATGGCAGGTCTTGCATTTTAGGAGCCTCTTATGGATTTACGCAAAATCAAAACATTGATCGACTTAGTCTCAGAATCCAATGTTGCCGAATTAGAAATTACCGAAGCCGAGGGCACAGTTCGCATTGTGAAGAGCCTGCCTGTAGGAAGCCAGCAAGCAGCATCTCAAGTCCACTATGTCAGCGCACCTGCACCGCAAAATCCTGCGCCAGTTGCCGCCGTAGCCGCAGCGCCCGAAGCAAAACCCGAGGCCGCGGCCGTACCCGTTGCCGTCAGCGCCCATCACGTACTCAAATCCCCTATGGTGGGTACGTTTTACGCAGCCTCTAGTCCTGATGCCAAGCCCTTTGTCAGCGTGGGAGATGTAGTCAAGCAAGGGCAGACGGTCTGCATTATTGAGGCGATGAAGATCATGAATGAGATTGAGGCCGACAAATCTGGCACGATCGTCAAAATATTGGCTGAAGCCGCGCAAGGCGTTGAGTTTGGGCAGTCTTTGTTTGAAATTGCAGAAAACTAGACCACTTCTTATGGCTATGTTCAAAAAAATCTTAATTGCCAATCGCGGCGAAATCGCCCTGCGCATACAACGAGCCTGCCGCGAAATGGGCATCCGCTCGGTCGTGGTGTACTCCGAGGCTGATCGAGAAGCCAAGTACGTCAAACTAGCGGATGAGGCTGTGTGCATTGGTCCTGCTGCTTCCAGCAAAAGCTATCTATCGATGCCTGCCATCATTGCGGCCGCCGAGGTAACTGAAGCCGAAGCCATCCACCCAGGCTATGGGTTCTTTAGCGAAAACGCCGATTTTGCTGAACGTGTCGAACAAAGTGGCTTTACCTTTATCGGGCCGACCGCTGCGTCCATCCGCATGATGGGCGACAAAGTCTCGGCCAAGCAAGCCATGATTCGTGCAGGCGTGCCAACTGTTCCTGGTTCGCAAGGCGCACTGCCGGATGATCCTGCGGTGATCAAGAAGGTAGCTAAAACCGTTGGCTACCCAGTCATCATCAAAGCCTCTGGCGGCGGCGGCGGGCGTGGGATGCGCGTGGTTCATACCGAAGCAGCGCTGATTAACGCAGTGCAAATGACCAAAGCAGAAGCCGGTGCAGCGTTTGGCAACCCCGAGGTTTATTTAGAAAAATTCTTGCAAAACCCTCGGCACATTGAAATTCAAATCATTGCCGATCAGCACAAGCACGCCGTTTGGTTGGGTGAGCGCGATTGCTCGATGCAGCGCAGACATCAAAAAATTATTGAAGAAGCACCAGCGCCAGGCATCCCGCGCAAGTTGATTGAAAAAATTGGTGAACGCTGCGCTGCCGCTTGCCGAAAAATCAATTACCGAGGCGCGGGTACTTTTGAATTTTTGTACGAAAACGGTGAGTTTTTCTTTATTGAAATGAACACCCGCGTTCAGGTGGAGCATCCCGTTACAGAATGGGTCAGCGGTGTCGATATTGTGCGCACCCAAATTATGGTGGCCGCTGGCGAGCCGCTGCCCTTTACGCAAAGAAGTATCCAGCATGAAGGTCACGCCATTGAGGTGCGCGTCAACGCCGAAGACCCTTATACCTTTATGCCCTCGCCAGGCAAAATAACGCTGTGGCACGCGCCAGGTGGGCCTGGTGTGCGGGTTGATTCGCACGTCTACACCAACTACACCGTGCCACCTTACTACGACTCGATGATTGGCAAAATCATTGTGCACGGCGCAACCCGCGAAATCGCGCTCGCCCGTATGCGTACAGCTTTAAGCGAAGTGGTGGTTGAGGGCATCAAAACCAATATCCCGCTGCACAAAGAGCTGATGAATGATCCGCGTTTTATTCAAGGCGGCACGAACATTCACTACTTAGAAGAGTGGCTGGCGCGTCACGCAAAAACCGATCATGTTTGAACTCCAGTTGCTGTGTCCCGAGGCCAAGGTTGACATATTCACCGAGGCAGCAATGGAGCTAGGCGCTGTTAGCGTCTCGGTTGAAGACGCGGACGCAGGCACGACCACCGAACGCGCATTGTTTGGCGAGCCCAATATGCCGATTGAGCATACGACGTGGGAGCACTCTCGTTTGAGCGCTTTATTTCAAGATGAAGCAACTGCGCGTGAAGCTTTGGACATCCTCTCATTACAAGATTTTTTTGAAAACTGCCGCACCATTGGCATCGTCGCTGTGCCTGAGCAAGACTGGGTGCGCATCACGCAATCGCAATTTGCACCCGTTCCCGTAACGGAAAGCTTTTTTATTGTCCCCACGTGGTGCGAGCCACCGCCTGCTGCCCAACAAATCATTCGACTGGACCCAGGTCTTGCTTTTGGTACTGGCACCCATCCAACCACGTTGATGTGTCTCAAATGGATTGCACAGCAAAACGAGCAAGGGCACGCGCTAGGTCACACGCTTGACTATGGCTGCGGCTCAGGCATCTTGGCAATAGCGGCAAAAAAACTGGGGGCATCCAAGGTTTGCGGTGTTGATATTGATCCTGCCGCAGTCACAGCATCACAAGCCAATGCACAAATGAATGCGGTCACGCTGAAGCTTGGATTGCCTAGCTTGGCGCAGGGCACATACGATACGGTTTTGGCCAATATTTTGGCGTCCCCACTCAAGGTGCTCGCGCCGCTTCTGTGCAATCATGTTGCCGCAGGCGGACATCTTGTATTGGCGGGAATTTTGGAGCGCCAAACCGAAGAGCTCATTGCCGCCTACGCGCCCTATGTCACGCTCAAAGTGGCGGACACCTTGGATGGTTGGGTGCTGATGACGGCGCATAAAAATTAGCGGCCAATCACATGAGTTTAGTGACCACTTGCCCCAACTGCGGTACGGTCTTTCGTCTGCTGCCCGAGCAGTTGACGGCATCGGATGGGCAAGTACGCTGCGGGCATTGCATGGTGGTCTTTGATGCCAACCAGCACACCAGCACGCCGCCGCCCGTCAGCGTCATGCCTAGCGAGCCGCCTCAGGCGGAATTAAGTTTTATCCAGCAAGCACAAAAAAACGCTTTTTGGTCGCGTACCAGCGTGCGCTTTATGTTGGTACTTGTGAGCTTTTTATTGTTGCTTCTGCTGGCGCTGCAAATCATTCGCACCGAACGCGAACGCATCAAACCTCTTGCCCCGCAACTGCACACGATGATCGAAGCAACGTGCCACATATGGTCATGTCCTACTCTCACGCACATGGGTATTGAGGGCTGGCGCATTGAAAACTCTAGCTTTCAAAAAGAAGGCGCAAGCAGCTTTCGTTTAATCGTTCAAATCAAAAACATCGCGGCAACTAGCCTGCTTGTGCCGCAGTTAGAGCTCAGCTTATTGGATGCACACGATGCACTGCTTATCAGGCGCGTCATCCCACTCAGTGCAGAGCAACATTTGCCTAGCGGTCAAGAGCAAGCGTTTCATTTTTTAATCAGACCCGAACCCGAACTTCAAACCATTGTGGGCTATCGATTGGTTTTGTTCTACCCTTAACCTCTGCTACAGGATATGTATGGCTTCTATCATTTGCGGCTCACTGGCGTTTGACAACATCATGCGATTTGAGGGTCGTTTTGCCGATGCCATTTTGCCCGATCAACTGCATAAATTGAGCGTGTCTTTTTACGTCCCGCACCTCAAGCGCGAGTTTGGCGGTTGCGCTGGCAACATTGCCTATGGTCTCAAATTGCTGGGGGGTGTACCGCTTCCTATGGCAACATTAGGTTCGGATGGCGCGGACTACTTACAGCGTTTTCAAACGCTTGGTATTGATACACAACTGATTCGCACTGTCCCCGATTCAGTCACGGCCTTGGCCATGATCATGACCGATAACGACAACAATCAGATCACCGCTTTTCATCCAGGTGCAATGGCCGAGGCGCATCGCAGTGTTATCACTGCAAATAACCAAGCACAGCTTGGCATCATCTCGCCCGATGGCAGGCAAGCCATGCTCGAACACGCAGAGCAATTCAAAACTACAGGTATTCCATTTGTTTTTGATCCAGGCCAAGGGTTACCCATGTTTGATGGCGCAGAGCTGAAACACTTTATCGATTTAGCCACATGGGTGACGGTAAATGACTACGAAGCGCAAATGCTCACAGAGCGCACGGGATGGACACACGCCGCTATTGCGAGCCGCGTCAAAGGCTACGCCATCACACTAGGCGAAAAAGGCGCTGAAATTTGGGAGGGCGGTAGCACGGCCCTTGTCCCGCCCGTTACCGCCAGCCGGGTCGTTGACCCTACAGGCTGCGGCGACGCTTGGCGCAGTGCGTTGTTATTTGGATTAGAGCAAGGTTGGTCCATGGCGCGATGCGCGGAGCTGGGTAATCAAGTTGCTGCTATCAAAATTGCGTCGGCGGGTGGTCAAAATTATCAATTGACTTAAAAAAATACAAACATAAAAAAACCCACAACTGTCATGCAACGATGGCAGTTGTGGGTTTTGAGCTTTTGAGCTTTTTAGCTTTTAAGGCTTAGTAGCTGTTGGAAACGGCCAAGACGCTTGTGGGCTAATGGTCGTTTTCGCTACAGGCTTAGCGACTGGCTTTTTTGCTGCAGGCTTAGCCGCTGCTTTCTTCGCTGGTGCGGCTTTTTTAGCTGCTGGTTTTTTAGCGGGAGCTGCTTTTTTTGCAGGTGCAGCTTTTTTAGCTGCTGGCTTTTTTGCCGCTACTTTTTTAGCTGGTGCAGCTTTTTTCGCAGGCGCAGCTTTCTTCGCAGGTGCAGCTTTTTTAGCCGCTGGTTTTTTTGCCGCTACTTTTTTAGCTGGTGCAGCTTTTTTCGCAGGCGCAGCTTTTTTAGCTGCTGGTTTTTTTGCCGCTACTTTTTTAGCTGGTGCAGCTTTCTTTGCTGGTGCAGCTTTTTTAGCTGCTGGTTTTTTTGCAGTTGCCATTTTTTTCTCCTAGATTTTTTCAATTGAAGATTCGCTCGCGTCCACATGGGAGATTTGGCGCAAACGATTCAAGCCGTTGAGAGACTCGCTCTCAGCGGCTTGAACGGGGGAGCAAACTGCCATCAACATTTGCCGATTGAGCGAAATGTTGGATGGAGGTTTTGCAATTCTTAAAAACATGGGGTAGTGTGTGAGTGAAATTTCTAATCCCAAGATAAAGCGCCGCCAGATTGATACTCAATCACGCGGGTTTCAAAAAAGTTACGCTCTTTTTTGAGATCAATCATCTCGCTCATCCAGGGGAATGGATTTTCCTCATCAGGAAACAATGCTTCCAAACCAATTTGCACAGCGCGGCGATTGGCGATATAGCGCAGGTAGCCTTTGAACATAGAAGCATTCAAACCCAGCACACCACGTGGCATGGTGTCCTCAGCGTAGCGATATTCGAGCTCAACCGCCTGCATAAACAAGGCATTGATTTCTGCTTTAAATTCAGAAGTCCAAAGGTGCGGATTCTCCAACTTCAATTGATTAATCAAGTCAATACCAAAATTGCAATGCATGGATTCGTCGCGCAAAATGTATTGATACTGCTCAGCCGCACCTGTCATTTTGTTTTGCCGTCCTAACGCCAAAATTTGCGTAAAACCAACATAGAAGAATAAGCCCTCCATCAGGCAGGCAAAGACAATTAATGACTTGAGCAGCGTTTGATCATTCGCCGTTGTTCCCGTTTTGAAATTGGGATCAGAGATGGCGGCAATAAATGGAATCAAAAATTGATCTTTATCGCGAATCGACTCCACTTCGTTGTAGGCGTTAAAAATCTCCGACTCATCCAGGCCGAGCGATTCCGTAATGTATTGATATGCGTGCGTGTGAATCGCCTCTTCAAACGCTTGACGCAGTAAAAACTGACGGCACTCGGGCGCCGTGATGTGGCGATACGTTCCTAAAACGATATTGTTAGCCGCTAACGAATCAGCGGTTACAAAAAACCCTAAATTACGCTTAACCAATCGACGCTCGTCCTCGGTCAACCCGTTCGGATCTTTCCAAAGTGCAATGTCGCGCGTCATATTCACCTCTTGTGGCATCCAGTGATTGGCGCAAGTTGCTAAATATTTTTCCCAAGCCCATTTGTACTTAAACGGAACGAGTTGATTGACATCTGTTTGTCCATTGATGATTCGCTTGTCAGAAGCTTTGACACGTTGATGCACGGGCATCGCTGGCGCAGACTGCGCGGCGACGGGAGTTGGGATACTGGAAGTGGAAGTGGAAGTGGAAGTGGAAGTGGAAGTGGAAGTGGAAGCGCTAGAACTAGCAAAAATTTGATCGGAAAAAACGGGGGCAGTTTGCAGACCAAGCGCTGGTGCGTTTGGTGTAGATGCTTGCGAAGCTGTAGGTGTAACGGTGATTTCTTCGTCCCAAGTTAACATATTCATTTCCAATCAGCGGATGATAGATGCAATGCGTAAAAACGCAAAATGTTTTCGCATATTTTTTGCATAAACACGCACTCGTTTTTCATTTGTTGTGTTTTATTGACAAGCTTCGCAGCCAGGATCATCGATCGCGCAAAACTTAATATCAGTTGCAGGTGATGCAGACAACTCGGCCTGCGAAGCCAGTGCCGCTGCCATCAACGCGGAAGGTGCTGCACGCTCGGAGGCCTTATTCCCCGTGGCTTGCAAAGAACTCATCGCTGCCGATGGTGCAGCGCTAACCGCATTCATTTGTCCTGCACGTCCTGTTGATTTTTCGGCGTGCGTAGCGCCGACTGTGCGCAAATAATACGTCGTCTTCAGTCCGCGAATCCATGCCAACTTATAGGTCTCATCTAATTTTTTTCCTGATGCACCCGCCATATAAATATTGAGCGACTGTGCTTGATCAATCCATTTTTGACGACGCGAACCCGCTTCAATTAACCAGCGCGGCTCCACTTCAAATGCCGTTGCGTAAAGCGCCTTTAAGTCTGCGGGTACACGGTCAATGGGACGCAGTGAACCATCGAAATGTTTCAAATCCATCACCATCACATCATCCCACAGCCCAAGGCGCTTGAGGTCACGCACCAAGTAGCTATTGATGATGGTGAACTCGCCCGACAAGTTGGACTTGACGGACAAGTTACCAAAGCTCGGTTCAATCGAAGCATCCACACCAATAATGTTAGAAATAGTTGCCGTAGGCGCAATAGCCACGCAATTGGAATTGCGCATACCATGCTCGGCAATCTTGGCGCGAAGCGTTACCCAATCTAATTTGCTAGAGCGATCAACTTCTAAGTAATTGGCACCGCGCTCTTTGGCAAGCATCGCCAAACTATCAATTGGCAAAATGCCTTGATCCCACAGCGAGCCTTTGTAGCTAGCGTAGCGACCACGCTCTTTGGCTAAATCGCTGGATGCGCTATAGGCAAAGTAACAAATTGCCTCCATGGATTCATCGGCAAATTGCACCGCTTCGTTCGACGCGTATGACATACGCATTTCATACAAGCTATCTTGAAAGCCCATCAAGCCAAGCCCAACGGGGCGATGGCGCATATTCGAGTCGCGCGCTTTTTTAACCGCGTAGTAATTGATGTCGATCACGTTATCCAGCATCCGCATGGCTGTGCCAATCGTTCGCTTGAGCTTTTCGTGATCAAGTGACTTAGAGCCATCCGCATTTGTTTTGATGTGCTGCACTAAATTGACTGAACCCAAATTGCAAACCGCCGTTTCGGTATCGCTGGTATTGAGCGTAATCTCGGTGCACAAATTACTGGAATGCACCACGCCCACATGCTGCTGCGGCGAGCGAACGTTGCACGCATCCTTAAACGTAATCCAAGGATGACCCGTTTCAAATAGCATCGTCAGCATCTTGCGCCACATATCAGTGGCTTGCACCGTGCGCGTCGGCGTAATTTTTCCGCTAGCCGCCTGCGCCTCATATTGCACATAGGCTTGCTCAAAATCGATACCATACTTGTCGTGCAAATCAGGCACGTCGGATGGAGAGAAAAGTGTCCAAGACCCCTTCTCCATCACGCGCTTCATAAACAAATCAGGAATCCAATTGGCGGTGTTCATGTCGTGTGTGCGGCGGCGGTCGTCACCTGTGTTTTTGCGCAATTCCAAAAACTCTTCCACATCTAAATGCCACGACTCAAGGTAGGTGCAAACAGCGCCTTTGCGCTTACCGCCTTGATTAACCGCGACAGCGGTATCGTTGACCACTTTCAAAAATGGCACAACGCCTTGGCTCTCACCATTCGTTCCCTTGATGTGCGAACCCAGTGCGCGCACGCGCGTCCAGTCATTACCAAGCCCGCCTGCAAATTTAGAGAGCAGCGCGTTTTCTTTGATGAGCTCGTAAATGCCATCCAAATCATCAGGCACGGTGCTGAGGTAGCAGCTTGACAATTGCGAGCGTTGCGTTCCGCTATTAAAGAGCGTCGGCGTACTCGACATGAAGTTGAACGTCGAGAGCACCTCGTAGAACTCAATCGCACGCTCTTCGCGGTTGATTTCGTTCAGCGATAAACCCATTGCGACGCGCATAAAGAAGGCTTGCGGCAACTCGATACGGGTTTTGCGAACGTGCAAGAAATAACGGTCATAAAGCGTTTGCAGTCCGAGATAGTCAAAACGCATATCGCGCTCAGGTTTAAGCGCCGCGCCCAACTTTTGCAAGTCGAAATGCATCATGCGCTCATCTAACAAATCGTGATCAACTCCGCGCTTGATGAACTCAGGAAAGTACTCGGGGTAGCGCTTACCCATGGCTGATTGAAGCACCTCTTCGCCCAAAATTTCTTTGCGAATTGTGTGCAAGAGCAGGCGCGACGTTGCGTAGGTGTAATCGGGTTCTTTTTCAATCAAGGTACGCGCCGCCATGATCGCCGCCTTGTACACCTCATCAATCGGCACACCATCGTACAAATTGCGCAGAGTCGATGCCAAAATTGGATCGGGCTTGACGTCCGCACTCAAGTCCGCACAAGAGGTCTCGATCAAATCCGTCAAGCCTTTCAAATCAAGTGCCACACGCGTGCCGTTGTCTAGCACAAACATCGTTGGAGTTTGCACAGCAGGAGCCGCTTCTTTTTGCGCGGCACGCTCTTGCGCACGCTTTTCACGATAAAGCACATAAGCTCTGGCAATTTCATGGTGACCACCACGCATCAATCCAAGCTCAACTTGATCTTGAATGTCCTCAATATGGAAAGTCCCGCCGCCTGGACGCGAGCGCATCAACGCTTTAATGATGTTGCCCGTGAGCACATCAACGGTCTCGCGCACACTGGCTGATGCAGCGCCCTGCGTTCCGTGTACCGCCAAAAACGCCTTCATCATGGCAACCGCAATTTTGCTTGGCTCAAACGGAACGACCGACCCGTTGCGCCGCAATATTTGATAGCCCGACCACGCCGTTGACGCTAGCCCTACCCCTCCTTGTGACGTATGCGATGCAGTCGATGAATCGCTATCGGACTGACTGGGTGCGTAGGCTTGAAGGATAGGACTTTGCATAAAAAATAATAATTGAATTAAACACTAGATATAGCGGAATATACGCCTTTTTTTCGCGAAAAACACTATTGCTAGTGTACAGCAACGTCCGCATTTATCCTAGCCCGCGTCTCAATCGCGACCAATCAAAGCCCGATCCAGGATCGTCTTTGCGTCCTGGGGCAATGTGCTCGTGCCCTACAAAATCAACCTCTGAATAGGCCTGGGTTAGCGCAGCATTTAAGCTGGCAAGGCTTTCATATTGGGCATCCGTAAAAGTCTCGCCAGGCACGCCTTCGAGCTCAATGCCAATTGAAAAATCATTGCAATTATTTTTAACTTGGCCGTTTTTGCAGATGTAACTTGACTTCCCTGCGTGCCAAGCGCGGTCATAACAACTAACAAACTGCCAAAGCGTGCCCGTGCGCTCAATCAAAAAATGGCTGGACACTGTTTGATCGCGAATCGACTCAAAATAAGGATGCGCACTCCAGTCCAGTTGATTGGTAAAGAGTTGCTGGATATATCCACCGCCATACTGCTGTGGCGGCAAACTGATGGAGTGAATGACAACAAGATCAATCTTGGTATCGGCGGGACGTTCACCAAAATTAGGAGACGGCAAACGCCGTGCAAAGCGATACCACCCCGCATCCCACAAGATAGTCATTTAGGGCTCGGCTTTAAGGCGATGCGCGACCGAGCAATAAGGACCATGCCGGCCTTGCACCGCATCGTTGCTTGGAATGTGCACCCCACACCAGCGGCAGGGTTGCATATCAATCACCTTGGCACGTTGCTCGCTCGCCTTGCGCACTTTGAGTGCCGCCTTGCGATTGCTGCGCCAAATAAAAATAGCCGCCAGCAAAACCACCAAGATCAGCAAGTATTTAGACACCATAACTACGTCGCCCCTCGTTGCAAAATCACGCGAAGCACAAAGTGCGTTCCCACATACGCCAGCAACAAAAATGCGCTGCCAAAATGAACCATACGCACCGCCTTAGCACCGCGCCAACCCAGCAACACACGTCCCGCAATCAACACCACAAAGCACAGCCACGCAAGCAGCGCAAAAATCGTTTTATGGTGCGGCTTCAAAACAAAACCCGCACCGCCTGCCCATCCGCCAACAACCAAACTCACACTCAGCAAGATAAACCCCGAGTAGACAAAACCAAACATCCAGCGCTCAAGTGTCAGCAACGGAATGCTTGGTAGTGCTGCCAAATTCTTTTTTAGACTGCGCTCGTGCCGCATAAACATCCACGCACAAACAACCGCCGCAGCAAACGCAGCATAAGCCGCAATGGCGCTTGTGATGTGCGCCAGCAATAACGGCGAATCGGCTGCCATACCCAAATGAGTCAACGCTAGCCACAGGCCAGCCACAAAGAGAGCGATCAGTAGAATGCTAAGCAAAATCATGCTCACAGTTTAGTAGAAAACTTTAGTCAAACAATTTATGGCATCCCTCCTCGCAGACAAACTCTCCGCCCTCACTAAACGCCTACGCGGCGAAGCTCGCATCACCGAATCCAACGTAGCCGATATGCTGCGCGAAGTGCGCATGGCGCTCTTAGAGGCCGACGTTGCGCTGCCTGTGGTCCGCGACTTTGTGGCGCGTATAAAAGAAAAGGCGCTCGGGCAAGAGGTCGTCGGCTCGCTCACGCCTGGTCAAGCCTTGGTGGGCGTGGTCAACCAAGAGCTGATTGCCACTATGGGGCAAGGCATTAGCGACATCAACCTCGCAGCGCAGCCGCCCGCAGTCATCTTGATGGCAGGCTTGCAAGGCGCGGGCAAAACGACGACCACGGCAAAGCTCGCCAAACACTTAATCGAGCGGCGCAAAAAGAAAGTGCTCACCGTCAGCGGCGACGTTTATCGCCCAGCCGCCATCGAGCAATTAAAAACGGTGACCGCGCAAGCAGGCGCAGAGTGGTTCCCCAGCGATCCTTCGCAAAAGCCCGTGGATATTGCCTTAGCGGCTATCGACTACGCCAAGAAGCATTACTTTGATGTGCTCTTAATTGACACCGCTGGTCGCACGGGTGTGGACGAACAGTTGATGAACGAAATCCGTGCGCTGCACAAAGCCGCCCATCCTGTTGAGACGCTGTTTGTCGTCGATGCCATGCAAGGACAAGATGCCGCCAACGTGGCCAAAGCCTTTGGCGATGCACTGCCGCTCACGGGCATCATCCTCACCAAAACCGATGGCGACTCACGCGGCGGCGCGGCGCTGTCGGTGCGGCACATCACGGGCGTGCCCATCAAGTTTGCGGGTGTCAGCGAAAAAATTGATGGCCTAGAAGTGTTTGACGCCGAACGCTTTGCAGGACGCATTCTCGGCATGGGCGACATCGTCGCTTTAGTCGAACAAATCACCAGCGGCGTAGACGTAGCAGCAGCGCAAAAAATGGCCGCCAAAATGAAAAGCGGCGCAGGCTTTGACCTAGAAGACTTCTTAGGCCAAATCCAGCAGATGCGCTCCATGGGCGGGCTATCCAGCCTGATCGACAAACTGCCAGGACAAATGGCAGCCAAGGCCAAAGGACAAGACCTAGACAAGGCGGACAAAGATATTTTGCGCAAGCAAGGCATCATCCACAGCATGACGTTGCAAGAGCGGCGCAAACCAGACATCATCAAAGCCACACGCAAACGCCGCATCGCTGCGGGCGCGGGCGTTCAAGTGCAAGAAGTCAACCGAATGCTGAACGAGTTTGAGCAAATGCAAACCATGATGAAAAAGATGAAGGGCTCAGGCATGATGAAGATGATGCAGAAAATGGGCGGCGCAATGGGTGGGATGGGCAAAGGCGGCGGTATGCCAGCGGGAATGCCCGGCATGGGCGGAATGAAGTTTCCTGGGATGCGCTAGTTTGATTCCCTCGCCCTTGATGGCAGAGGGGATAAAACGCAATCACTCCCGCTCAATCAGTTCAATCTTGTAGCCATCAGGATCAACCACAAACGCGATGTTCGTTGTGCCGCCTTTCACGGGACCTGGCTCGCGGGTAATCTGCCCGCCAGCAACGCGAATCGTCTCGCAAGCCTGATGAACACTGGGCACGCCAAGGGCGATGTGTCCGTAGGCTGTGCCTAGCTCGTAGCTGTCTACGCCGTAGTTGTAAGTGAGTTCAATCTCGGCGTGATCGGGATTTGTGCCGTAGCCCACAAACGCCAGCGTGTACTTTTGCTCGGGTCTATCGGTCGTGCGCAGCAGCGTCATACCAAGGCACTTGGTGTAGAAGTTGATGGAGCGCTCTAAATTGCCAACACGCAGCATGGTATGGAGTAATCGCATGATGAACCTTTATTTCGGCATATCAAACAAGAAGCACGTCGTTGTGCCGTGCGCATAGATTTTTCCGTCCGCGTCCACGATACGGCCCTCAGCAGTCGCCATTTGTTTGCCGCAGTGAACCACCTTGCCAATCGTGCGGTACACCCCGCCCACCTTGACTCCGCGCACCAAATTCACGCTGTACTCAGCCGTTGTAAAACCGCGTCCAACGGGCATCATGGTGTGAACCGCGCAGCCCATTGCGGAGTCAAGCAGCGTGCCGTACCAGCCGCCATGCACCGTGCCCATTGGGTTTAAAAAATTATTTTGCGGTGCGCCTTGGAATATCACTTCACCCAGCTCGGCCGAAATCAGGCCATAGTCCAGCGTCTTGCCAACAGTGGCAAAAGGCAGCTTGCCCGCCAGCATCGCTTTAAACATCTCAATGCCCGTCAAGCCTGCCACTTGCTCGCGCGCGGCCACGCCCGCTACTGCGCCGCCTGCCAGTATTTGCGCTCGGATGACTTCTGCCTCGTTAATCCAATCTTGTGTGGTTGCCATCGTTTTGTTCCTTTATCTAAATTTGAATCATCTAAACGTTAGTTTTTATCACGCGCAAAACTTCCTCGCCGTAAGCTTCTAGCTTTTTTGCACCAATGCCGCTCACGCTAGATAACTGGTCTGCGCTGCTTGGGTTGAGCAGTGCAATAGACCGTAGCGTGCTGTCGTGAAAAATCACAAACGCTGGCAAATTGTGATGCGCCGCCACTTCGCCGCGCCACGCCTTCAGCGCAAGAAAGCGTGCTTGGGAGTCCTTATCCATCGTGCCTTGCGCGGCATCATGCTTGGCAGCCCTTGCGCCACTTGGCTTGGCGGCACGCGGCTGTTTTAAAGACTGCCGTAGCAACACAGGCACTTCTCCTCTAAGCACCGCTCGCGAAGCCTTCGTCAGATACAGCGTATTGAAATTTTGTGCATCTACTTTTAGCGCGTCGATCGCAATCAATTGCCGCAGCACCGCACGCAACCGCAACTCGGAAATATCCGCGCACAGCCCAAACGTACTGATGCGCTCGTGCCCGTACTGAGCGGTTTTATCGGTTGATTTTCCGCGCACGATATCCATCAAATGGACCGCGCCAAAGTGCAAATTCGACTGCTGCTCCACGCGGTAAATCGTCGATAAAAGCTTGCGTGCCACTTCCGTGCCATCCCACACATCGGGCGGACTCACGCAGTTATCGCACGCACCGCAAGTCAACCTTCCGTAGTCCTCATCAAAATAGGCAAGCAGTCGCACACGGCGGCAATCGGTCGCCTCGGCAAGCCCCAGCAGCGCATCCAATTTGCCGCGCATCACTTGCTTAAACTCCTCGCCCGCAGGACTCTCATCAATCATGCGGCGCTGGTTCACGACATCTTGCAAACCATACGCCATCCATGCGTTAGACGGCAAACCGTCGCGCCCTGCTCTACCCGTTTCTTGGTAATAGCCTTCGATATTTTTGGGCATATCCAGATGCGCCACAAATCGCACATCGGGCTTGTCGATACCCATACCAAAAGCAATGGTGGCAACCATCACCCAGCCCTCGGCGCGCAAAAACTTATCTTGATTTGCAAGGCGCACATCCGCTGGAAGACCCGCGTGGTATGGCATTGCGCGAATACCCTCTTTGTTCAATCGCTCGGCCACTTCCTCCACGCGCTTACGCGATTGGCAATACACGATGCCGCAATCACCTTCGTGCGCGTCCGAAATAAAACGCAGCAATTGCGAAACCGCTTCTTGTTTCTCAACAATTTTGTAATGGATATTGGGTCTGTCAAAACTACTGACAAACTGCGCGGCGCTGTCTAATTGCAAGCCCTGCACGATATCTGCGCGAGTCAGTGCATCTGCGGTTGCCGTCAGCGCCATGCGCGGAACATTTGGATAACGCTCGTGCAGCACCGACAGCAGTTGATATTCAGGTCGAAAATCGTGCCCCCACTGACTCACGCAGTGCGCCTCATCAATCGCAAAGAGACTGAGCTTGCCGCGACCGTGCAGCGCATCCATCAGCGCCACAAACCGCGGCGACGTCACCCGCTCGGGCGCGGCATAAAGCAGTGTGATCTGACCTTTGAGCAAACGCTGCTCAATCTCGGCTGCCGCTTCAAACGATTGACTAGAGTTTAAAAATTCCGCTGCCACGCCAGCCTCGCGCAATGCGCCAACTTGATCGTGCATGAGCGCAATCAGCGGCGACACAACGACCGCAACGCCATGTCCAGCTTGGCTTCGCGCAATGGCGGGAATTTGGAAACACAGCGACTTACCGCCGCCCGTGGGCATAAGAACTAGCGCATCGCCGCCTGCAATCACGTGCGAGACGATGGCTTCTTGCTCGCCGCGAAACGACTCATAGCCAAACACCTCGCGCAAAATGCGTTTCATGCTTTGCGCACTTGCGCGGCTTTCCAAATGCCGTGGATAGTGAGCAGCGCCAGCATCACAAAACAGGCAAACGACCAATTGGCAATCGAGCCGCCAAACAGCGTCCAATCGACTTTGGAGCAGTCACCGCTGCCTTTAAAGATCAAGGGAATCGCACGGCGCATTGGCAGGTTTTCAATCATCCCGTAAAAGTCACGTCCACAAGTCAGCATCTCGGGGGGATACCACTGGAGCCAGCTTTGCCGCGCAGCCACAAACGCGCCGAACAGCGCACATACCATCGTTAAAAAGCCAAAGGAAAACAGCGCCCAACGCCGCGTGCAAAGCGCCGCAATCACCGACACCAAAGCCACGCCAATCAAGGCATAGCGCTGCACGATGCACATGGGACAAGGCTCTAGCCCCACGCTATGCTGCAAATAAAGCCCAAAGCAAAGCAGCGCGGCGCAGGCTATGGCGATCAGGGTGAAGTGCTTTTGTGATGAAGACTGTAGGTGTACGGGTGATGGAGTTCGCATCTTTTGATTTTAGATTCAATCATTAAAATCTAAGTCACTCTTGACGCTCATTCCTCCTTATTCATCGGTGCGCTATTTGATGCAACTTAAACAGCTCGGGCTTGCTAGCTACCAACCAACGGTTGAGGCCATGCAAGCATTCACGCAGGCAAGAACGCCCAGCACACCAGACCAGCTGTGGCTTTGCGAGCATCCGCCCACTTTTACGCAAGGCTTGGCTGGCAAGCATGAGCACCTCCTCGCTGCGGGTGATATTCCCGTCGTACAAACCAATCGCGGCGGGCAAATGACTTATCACGGACCTGGGCAAATCGTCGCCTATCCGCTTATTGACCTCAAACGCGCAAATTACTTCGTTAAAGAATACGTCTACAAGCTTGAAGAAGCTGTGATCCGAACGTTGGCGTACTTTGGCGTAACAGGTCACCGCGTGCGCGGTGCGCCAGGCATTTACCTGCGATTAAATGACCCGCAAAGCCACGCCAGTATTGGCTTACCAGAGGGTGGTAGCGATGCGCAAATCAATCAATTTTTCCGCGAACACGGCCTTGGCAAAGTTGCTGCGCTGGGCATCAAAATCAGCAGACATTTCACCTATCACGGCGTGGCACTGAACGTGGCGATGGATGTGGAACCATTTAGCCGTATCAATCCTTGCGGCTATGCAGGACTGAAGACGGTGGATATGGCAAGCGTTGACGCAACCATCACGCTAGCCGATGTCATGCCAGTTTTTGCAAAGCAATTGCAGACTTGGCTGGCTGGCTAGGCTCTACGCTCTCTACCGCGCCCCATCCCCCACTAACCTATGCGGACAATTCATTTACTCCCTACACTGGGGCTTGGGCATCCTATGTTTATGGGAGGCGGCGTAAAATTTGAGCATGAAGCCGCTTGTTTATATTGAATCCAGCGTGGTAAGTTACCTCACGGCACACCCTAAAGATGTGATTACGCAAGGACGTGTGGCGGTAACTGTCGCTTGGTGGGAGCACTCCGCGCAAGATTATGAGCGCGTGCTGTCGCAGTACGTGCTTGATGAGGTGGGCGTGGGCAATGAGGGCAAAGCAAAGCGGCGACTGGATGTCATTCAGGCTTGTCGGGTACTAGACGTTGACCGCGAGTCGGTTGAGGCGCTTGGCGATGAGTTGTTAACACGTCACGCCTTGCCAGCTATTGCAAGATTGGATGCACTACATATTGCGAGCGCAGCGCTGGCGGGTGTCGATTGGTTATTGACTTGGAACTTTAAGCACATTGCTAACGCGCGCCAGATGGAAACTATTTACCGTGTGTGCCGCGATAATGGCTATGAGCCAGCGACGATCATTACGCCAGATGCCATGTTGCAGTTAAATACAAACCAAAGCTAGGAGCCGATCATGTTGAACGACGAAATTGTAGAAAACATTCACGCTGTTCGTGCCCAACTACTACAGCAAGTGGGCGGGAACGTGCGTGTGCTTTACGAGCAAGGTAACAAAATCGCCAAAGATCTTGGGATGCGTTTTATCCAAACAACGCCGCGTCGCCCTGAAGGTTGGATACAAACTCTCTCTCGCTAACTTCACGCCCTTAGCGGCTTCTATGCCCCGTCAGCCGATAGAGCAGCCCACCCAAGGGAAATTTCTAATAGCGGCTAGTGGCCAATTCTGCTCAAATGCAGGCTTCTCTATTTGGAGCATCTTATGAGCCCGTCCTTAAAATATTTTCTTCACTCCCTCGCAGCGCTAGCGCTTGCTGCTCTCGCATCCACCAGCTTTGCGCAAACAAGCTGCGCCCACCAAGGTGATCTTGATTCGCTGTACTGCGATGCCAATAAAGATCTCGTTGCCGATGTACCAACTGACAAATCGAAATGGAAAAATCCCAGCACCTTGATCTTTACCTACACGCCCGTTGAAGACCCCGCTAAATACGAAAACGTGTTTAAGCCATTTACCGATTACTTAAGCACTTGCACGGGCAAAACCGTTAAGTTCTACCAAGTGCAAAGCAATGCCGCCGAAGTGGAAGCCATGCGCTCTGGGCGCTTGCACGTGGCGGGCTTCTCCACAGGGCCTACGGTGTTTGCGGTCAACAAAGCAGGTGCGATTCCATTTGCTGTGAAAGGTGACGCAAAAGGCTTTCAAGGCTACACCTTGATTACCATCGTCAAAGCGTCCAGCCCTTATAAAACGGTAGCTGATTTGAAGGGGAAAAAAGTTGCGCACACTTCGCCTTCTTCAAACTCGGGCAACTTGGCTCCGATTGCACTACTTCCTGCGCAAGGTCTCACGCCAAGCAAAGATTACGACATCAAGTTTTCGGGCAAGCATGACCAATCGGTTTTAGGCGTGGCGACAGGTGACTACGATGCCGCCCATGTTGCCAGCGATGTGTTTGAGCGCATGGCGGAGCGCGGACAAATTAAAGAAGCGGACTTCCGCGTGATTTACCGCAGCCAGCGCTTCCCCACATCATCGTTCGCTTACGCGCATGATCTTGATCCCGCACTGGCTAGCAAAATGCTCAAGTGCTTTGCCGATTACCGCTTCCCAGCTGCCATGCAAAAAGACTTTGATGGCGCGGATCGTTTTGTCACGATCAACTATGCCAAGGATTGGGAGGTGGTGCGAGTTGTGGACAAAGCGGCCGAAAAAGCTGCTGCTGAAGCGGGCGCTAAAAAGTAAATGACGCTGCCCATGCTCAGCATTCAACATCTCTCCAAGTCGTATGTCGCAGGACGGCTGGTGCTGAACGACATTAACCTGAACATCGAAGGCGCAGGCTTAGTCGCCATTATTGGAGCCAGCGGCACAGGCAAGTCCACGCTGATCCGATGCATCAATCGTCTTGTCGAACCCAGTAGCGGCTCGGTGTGGTTGGATGGCGAAAACATCACCGCGCTCAAAGGCGATGCGCTGCGCAAAATGCGTTCACGCATTGGCATGGTGTTTCAAGAATACAACTTAGTCGAGCGCCTCTCGGTGATGGAGAATTTACTCACGGGTGTGCTTGGCAAAACATCGGCTTGGAAGGCCTGGCGGCGGCAATTTGACCCCGCAGATATGCAGCGCGCTTGGGAGATGCTGGGTGTGGTGGGCTTACAAGATTTTGCCAACGCAAGAGCCGATTCGCTCTCGGGTGGACAGCGTCAGCGCGTGGGTATTTCTCGCGCCGTCATGCAGCATCCGTCCGTGCTGTTGGCGGATGAACCCACCAGCTCGTTAGACCCAAAAACTTCGGTCGAAATCATGGAACTACTCAAGCGCGTAGGCATGACGAAAAATATTCCTGTACTGGTCAATATGCACGATGTGGCGCTGGCCAAGCGTTTTGCAGATCGCATCATCGGAATGCACGGCGGCAAAGTGGTGTTTGATGGCGCAGCCGATGCTTTGACGGACGATAAGCTGAACGACATATATGGCGGCACATCGTGGCTAGCACAATAAATACATCCAAACCATTTGGCTATTCGGCCTCATTCAAAATTGGCAGCGCTTTATTCGCCATTTTGTTTGTTTTATCCGCCTCAAGGCTAGAGTTAACGTGGGATCGCTTTGTACTGGGGCTTGGCAATGCCGCCAAGTTTTTGCACAAAATGTTTCCGCCCATTTTTACGCCCAGCAGTGAGTTGATAAAAGGCATGACCGAGAGTTTGGAGATTGCCATTCTTGCGTCCGCAATTGGCGTGCTGTTGTCGATTCCTGTTGCGATTGCGGGGGCGCGTAATCTCATGCCCGCTGTCGTCACTTGGCCTGTGCGCGTTTTTGTCACGCTGTGCAGAACCTTTCATCCTGTCATCGTCGCGATCTTGTTTGTGAAAGCCGTGGGCTTTGGGGCGCTGGCAGGCGTGCTGGCACTCACGGTCGCCTCCATCGGCTTTTTAGGCAAGCTTTTGACTGAGGCAATTGAAGAGATTTCCATGAAGCAAATTGAAGCCATCAAAGCAACGGGAGCGCCGTTTATGAGCGTGCTCACGTTTGCCGTGCTGCCCCAAGTGCTGTATCGCTTGATTGGTTTTATCGCTTACGAGACGGACTCCAATTTACGCAACTCCACCATGATTGGCATTGTGGGTGCAGGCGGTATTGGCGGCACATTGTTCTCTGCTTTCCAGCGCTACGACTACGACTATGTGTTTGGCATTGTGCTGTGCATCATTGCGCTGATATCCATTGGCGAAGTCTTGCAACTGCTGGTGAAGAGGGTGTTCCAGCAATGAGCCGCATGACTTATGTCCGCCACACAGGCACTGAGCGTTTGATGCGTTTTGCGGTTTACTTCTGCTGCGTGTTGGCGATTGTTTTATCGGTCAAGTCAATTGAAGTGATCCCAGAATTTTTAGCCGACGCGCCCACGCAGATGAAAGATTTGTTTGTGCGGATGTGGCCCATTGACTTTGCCAGCTACGGTTACGGCGCAAAAGACGGGGTGCATATCGCGCTCATCGACACACTGGCGATTTCTTTTTTAGCCACCGTACTTGGATTAATTTTGGCTACGCCTGTTGGTTTTTTGGCTGCTCGCAATATCAACCGCATCGTTTGGCTCAACGCTGTGGCTCGCTTTATTTTGATCGCCACGCGCTCGGTATCCACACTGCTGTGGGCGCTCTTTTTTGTGGCTATGTTTGGCCCTGGCGCATTGGCTGGCACGTGCGCAATCGCCTTTCACTCGATTGGCTTTATTGGCAGGATGCTCTCGGAAGCGCTAGAGGAGTCAAACAAAGGCACGATTGAAGCCTTAACCGCCGCAGGCGCACCTTGGTACAGCCGCATCCTCTACGGCTATTGGCCGCAGGTAGCGCCCGCATACTGGAGCGTCGCGCTCTTTCGCTGGGACATCAATGTGCGCGAGTCGGCGGTACTGGGTTTGGTGGGCGCAGGCGGCATCGGCATGGCACTCAATTCGGCGATTGATCTTTTTAAGTGGGATCAAGTCGCGCTGATTTTGATCGTCATTTTTGCCGTGGTTGCCCTATCGGAAGTGCTCGTCACGGGACTTCGGAGGCGCTTAATTTGACATATGCTTCAACTTATGACATTTTTATTTTTAGATGTCATTTAATGGAGTGAAGGTCATGATCAGTCTTTCTATGTCAGAAAATGGACGTATTGTTATCCCCGCAGCCATGCGTGCAGATTTACGCATTCAATCAGGTGAACGTCTGTACTTAGAGATACGCGATGGAGGCATTTTTATGAGTACCGCCGCACAGCGCCAGACCCAGCGCAAAGCCTACTTTGACCGTTGGCTGACCGCGCCAGCTAGTCGCGTGGCAAGCGAAGAGCTCATTGCAGAACGTCGCCTAGAGGCAAGCCATGATGCAGCGCTGTCAGGCAAGCCAGGCAAAAAGAAACGCGCCGCTCAATAAAAAAGTGTCCGCTGTGCCTGCCCAAACCTATGTCATGGATGCGTCCGCCCTTCTGGCATTAGCGAGGGGTGAGCGGGGCGCGGACTTGGTACAAACATATTTAGACTCCGCGCAGTGCGTCATTTCTTCCGTTAATTTAGCCGAGGTGGGTAGCAAACTGATTGATCTTGGACTTCCCGAGTCTGAGTTACCTCGTGCGCTCAAACAGTTCAATGTTGATGTCATTGATTTTGAATTCGGGCTAGCGGTGCAAACATCAGCACTGAGAGATCACACCAAAGCACAAGGACTCTCGTTGGGTGATCGCGCTTGTCTGGCATTAGCACTACAGTTTGATGCGCCCGCTGTAACAGCCAATAAAGCGTGGCAACGCTTAGATGCGGATTTCAAAATTAAAACTTTGCTCATCCGATAAATAAAAATATGAACGCAGTCAATCAAAGCCCCGACGTTGGCACGCAGTCACACAATCATCAGCACCGCTTAGTGCGGCAGCCCCACATAGTTCTCCGTGATGGATTGCAGCGCAGCTTCTGAGTGCATCAAATAGTCCAGCTCCGCTTCTTGCATTTTTTGCTGGAAGCCTGTGCTTTGACCCGGGCTATCTGGAAACTTGTGCATCAGCGACGTGAACCACCACGAAAAGCGCTCGGCGTTCCACACACGGCGCAGACAGCGTGCGGAGTAGTTGTCAATTCCCCCGCTCGATTGCTCGGTGAAGTATTCGGCCATCGCCTGCGACAGCACATTCACATCGCCAGCGGCTAAGTTCAATCCTTTCGCGCCAGTGGGCGGCACAATGTGCGCCGCGTCGCCCGCCAAAAACATCGAGCCAAAGCGCATCGGCTCTGCCACAAAACTGCGTAGCGGCGCGATACTTTTCTCTAACGCAGGCCCTGTGATCAAGCGCTTGGCAGCCTCAGGATCAATGCGTGCTTTGAACTCCGTCCAAAAACGCGCATCGCTCCAGTTCTCTACTTTTTCATCGATGCCGCACTGTATGTAGTAACGACTGCGCGTCAGCGAGCGCATGGACGACAGCGCAAAACCGCGTTCGGTATTGGAGTAAGTCACTTCGTGATAAACAGGCGGGGTATCCGACAGCACGCCCAGCCAACCAAAGGGATAAGCCTTTTCAAAGTTTTGAATGCTGCCCGCAGGCACGCTGGCGCGGCACACGCCGTGATAACCGTCACAGCCTGCAATGAAGCGAGCTTTGATTTCAATCTCCTCACCGTTCTGGCGAAAGCTCACGCGCGGCTGCTGCGTATCGAAGTCGCGCACAGCCACCGTGTCGCCAGCCGAATAAATCGTTTGCAAGCCAAGCGCGGCGCGGTGATCCATCAAGTCGCGCGTCACTTCGGTTTGACCATAAACCGTCATGTGTTTGCCATGCTGCCGCTGTGCAATATGGATGCGGTGGAACTCGCCCTTAAAAATAAGCGCAAACGCATCGTGGCGCAGTCCTTCTTTGTGCAAGCGCTCAGCCACGCCTGCTCGGCCCAAGACATCGACCGTGCCTTGCTCTAAAACGCCAGCCCGAATGCGCCCCAGCACATAGTCCGCGCTTTGGCGCTCCACGATGATGTGGTCAATGCCCGTTTTGTGCAAAAGCGCACCAAGTAACAAACCAGATGGACCTGCGCCCACGATCACGACTTGAGTAGATAGAGTTTTCATGCTGTGGATTGTGGATAAATTCATCGCGCAAGTTGTGACGAATCACGCTATAAACAGGACAATTCCCGCAAAAGAACCCCATGCCTATCAACCGCATCAAACATTACGAACTTTACGGCGAACGAGAAACCAACAAAACGTCTCGCCCGTCTGCGCCGCCTTGGTCAAATTCATTTCATTTTGAATCCATTCCGCAGCGCTCAAAACATTACAACTGGGAGATTGAACCCCATGTTCATGATTCGTTTTTGCAAATCTTGACGCTCTCGCGTGGTCATGCGCACGTTGTGGTGAATGGTAAAAAAACTTCGCTGCAAAGCCCAAGTCTGATTTGTATTCCAGCACAAAACGTTCATAGTTTTCAGTTTTCCCAAGATGTTGATGGCGTGGTTATTACGATCGCGCAGCAACCTATTGAGTCAATGGCCAAAGCGACCATGCCAGAGTTGACGCCTGTGCTACGCGAGCCGTGGCTCATTCCTTTGGGTGCTGACAGCCAAGCAGACACGGCGCTTGCGGCATTGCTAGATGCGATTGAGCATGAGTGGCGCGTTCACAGCTACGGTCACGCCTCGGCGGGCTTGAGTCTGCTAGCGACGCTGCTCATCCACGTCGGTCGTTACGCGCAAGGTCTCGCGCAAATGCCAAGCGCGGTTGGCGTATCAACCAGAAAAGCGCAAGTGGTAGAGCGCTTCAAAACAATGGTGAACGAGCACTTCAAAACCACGCAATCGGTTGATGGCTACGCACAGCGCCTTGGGGTGAGTGCGGGTCAGCTCACGCGCTTAACGCAAGAAATATTAGAACAAAGCGCTTTAGCGGTGATTCACGCGCGGCTCTTGTTTGAAGCCCAGCGTGAGCTGATCTACACCCCTGACAGCATCAAACAAATTGCAGCTCGTGTTGGCTTTCATGATGCGGCTTATTTCAGCCGATTCTTTCGCAAGCAAACAGGACAAACACCGCGCGACTATAGAAAGATCTTTATTTCAGTCGCGCCACACTTTGTGCGATAACGCACAAACAGTTAATGCCATCTCAGTACATACTCACAGCTCACAGCTCATGGTTCTTCGCAATTCCTGCGCCAACACCGAGTAATCTTATGACTGAAGCGACTCAAAAAATTAATCATCTATTGGACGCACTGCCCGATAAAAAATCCCTAGAGTGGGGCGCTCATTTTGAAAAAGTTGAATTGCCACTGGGCAAGGTGCTCTATGAATCAGGGCGTACCATGTCGCACGTTTACTTTCCTGTCACGGCGATTGTGTCCTTGCTCTACGTCATGGAGGATGGCTCCTCAGCCGAAATTGCAGTGGTAGGTAACGAGGGCGTTGTCGGCATCGCCTTATTTATGGGCGGGCAGTCAACCCCTAGCCGCGCCGTGGTGCAAAGCGGCGGTTATGGCTATCGGCTTCCTGCTAAATTTATGAAGTCAGAGTTTGATCAAGCGGGCTGTGTCATGCATTTGTTTTTGCGCTACACACAGGCTCTCATTACGCAAATGGCGCAGACCGCCGTGTGCAATCGACATCACTCACTAGACAAGCAATTGTGCCGCTGGTTGCTGCTCAGTCTTGATCGATTGCAGGGCGCTGATTTGCTGATGACGCAAGAGCTGATTGCCAATATGCTGGGCGTGCGCCGTGAAGGTGTTACCCACGCCGCGATGAAATTACAAGAAGCGGGACTCATCAAATATATGCGCGGACACATTACCGTGCTTGACCGCGCGGGCTTAGAAAAACGAACGTGCGAATGCTACGCCGTCGTCAAAAAAGAATATGACCGCTTGCTGCCCTATAGCCACTCGGCCAAAGAAAACTGCAATGCTTGTGTCAGCACGATCTGCAAAGATGATTCGACTCGCAAGTAGCCGTTTGGTTATGCGCGGCAACGCACAGACCAACGTGCGTTAACTGCCGACACTCCCTCTCAGCCCCAAGCAATGTTGCTCTGGGCATTCAACCAGAAGGAGTGATTCGTGAGTAAAAAAAATAACCAAAAAAACAAAGATGCCCCGCAAGCAGCCGCAGAAACCGTTGCCGCAGAGTCAGTCGTCAAAACACCAGAGAAAAAGAAAATTGAATTAACTATCGCGACCGAATTGGCGATGCTGCAAAAAGAATTTATCAAACTAGAGCAGCACAACATTCATACGGGTGGGCGACTGCTCATCATTTTGGAGGGCCGTGATGCCTCTGGCAAAGACAGCACCATCAAGTGCCTAACCCAAGAGTTGAGTCCGCGCGACATTCATGTGGTGGCTCTTAATAAACCCTCTGATCGCGAGTGCCGGGAGTGGTACTTCAAACGCTTCGCCCTGCATCTACCCGCTAACGGCGAAATCGTGTTTTTTAATCGGAGTTGGTACAACCGCGCAGGGGTTGAGCACGTACTGAACTTTTGCACAAAAAAACAGTACCAAGATTTTTTAATGGCTGCGCCCATATTTGAAAAACTGCTGGTTGACGACGGTACTCAAATCCTCAAATATTATTTGGATATCAGTCTCAAAGAGCAAACCAAGCGCCTCAAAGATCGTAAACACGATTGGCACAAATACTGGAAAAGTAGCCCGATTGACGACGTTGCCATCAAAAATTGGGCGGCTTACTCCAAAGCCCGCGACGTCATGCTCACCAAGACCAATCATGCCAGCGCGCCCTGGCACATTGTGCGTAGCGACAACAAGCCGCTAGCGCACTTGAATTTGATGCGCGACATTTTGTCGCACGTTAAATATGCGGGGAAAAAATCCGCGCATTTCGCACCAGACCCAAAAGTAGTTTTTGCATTTGACGTGCAATGCCTAGAGGACAAGCTGTTGCAAAGCTGAGCACCGACCTATAACCAACCGAAAGATAAACATGAAAACAGATTCTCAATTGCAACAAGATGTCATGAGTGAATTGAAGTGGGAGCCCGCCGTTCACGCCGCGCACATTGGTGTTGAAGTAACCGATGGCGTGGTCACGCTAACAGGGCAAGTTGATAGCTACGGCGAGAAGTGGCACGCCGAGCGCGCCGCCCAGCGCGTAACGGGTGTGCGAGCGCTTGCGGTCGAAATCGAAGTCAAATTACTGGGTCTGTTTGCCACGCATCAAGACGCAGATATTGCACGCACGGCTGCCGATATTTTGGCTTGGTCTACGACCTTACCCAAAGATCAAATTAAGGCGATGGTCGAGGGTGGCTGGGTCACGCTGTCGGGCGAAGTAGACTGGGAATACCAACGCCAAAGTGCGGCTAGAAGCCTTCGCTACTTGCATGGCGTTCGGGGCATTAGCAACCAAATTTCAATCAAGCCTGTGGTGTTTGCCAGCACCGTCAAATCAGAAATTGAAGCCGTCCTCAAACGACGCGCCGCAGACGATGCGCAGTCCATCAAAGTAGACATTCATGGTGAAGATGTCACCTTGACGGGTCATGTGTACAGCTGGTCTGAGCGTCGCCTCATCACTGACTCTGCATGGCACACCAAAGGCGTTAAAAATGTCGTAGACAAATTAACCCTGATGTTGTAGAGCGAAGCTACATTCCCAAGTAAGCTTTTTTAATCTTGTCATTGTTCAGAATCTGCTCGCCAGAGCCTGACATGACAAGTTGCCCCAACTCCATCACATAACCCCAATTGGCAATCGACAAAGCCGCTCTTGCATTTTGCTCGACCACCAAAATCGTCATGCCTTGATCGCGCAGTTGTTGGATCAATTGAAATATCTCACGCACCATCAGCGGCGCTAATCCCATGCTGGGTTCGTCCAGCAACAAGAGCTTAGGTTTTGCCATCAGTGCCCTTGCCATCGCCAGCATTTGCTGTTGACCGCCCGACAGCGTGCCCGCTGGCAGATGACGCTTGTCTTGCAAAATCGGGAACAACTGATACATCTGGGCAAGACTGTGTGCGCACTCTTCTTTGTCCCTTGTAAATCCGCCTAAGCGCAGGTTGTCCTCCACCGTCATCGGCGCAAACACTTGCCTGCCTTCGGGCACTTGGCTTAGCCCCGCACGGACACGAGCGCTAGGTGCAAAACGCCCCATATCTTGCTGCAAAAAATCGACCCGTCCACCATGCGGCTGCACGCCAGAGATCGCCCGAAGCAGCGTGGTTTTGCCAGCGCCATTCGCGCCCACTAATGCCACCAACTGACCCGCATAAACATCAAGATCAATGCCATGCAAGGCCTGAATGCGTCCGTAGTAACTGGTCACGCCTTTTAACGACAACAAGGGCGCAGTGTTGGCTGTTGATGCTGATGTCGTGCTCATCATGCGCTCACCTCTTCTTGCGCTGCGCCTAAATAAGCAGCCACCACATCGGGATGCTCACGCATTTGCGCGGGCGTGCCTTCGGCTAGTTTTTTGCCGTGATTCAATACCGTAATCGTGTCTGAGATGCGCATCACAAGCGGCATATCATGCTCCACCAACAAGGTCGTGATGCCCTCACTGGCAAGCTGGCGTATCAACTCACCGACCTGCGCTGTCTCCGTCGGGTTTAACCCCGCCGCAGGTTCATCCATTAACAGCAGCGTGGGGTGCATCATCAAAGCACGGGCAATCTCTAGCCGCTTCAAAGCACCATAGGGCATTTGGCTTGCAGCGACATCGGTGTAGTCTGCGAGGCCCACTTTATTCATCATGCTTTTTGCCTCTGCTCTGCATTCGCGGTCGTCTTGCCGCAAGCGCGGCAGCGATAAAAGCCCCGCAAGCAAACTGCTACGGAGTCGCAAGTGCGCACCCACCATCACGTTTTCAATCGCACTCATGTTCATACCGATTTGCAAGTTTTGAAAAGTTCTTGCCAGTCCGTCCTCAGCCAATTTTTGCGGTGCAAAGCCTGTGATGTTTTTTGCTTGGAACCATACTTCGCCTGCACTGGGAACGTACATTCCCGTCAACAAGTTAATCAAGGTCGTTTTCCCCGCGCCATTGGGACCAATCAACGAATGCACCTCGCCTTTGCGCACCGCAAAGCTCACATCTTGCACGGCTTGAAGCCCACCAAACGACTTGCAAAGTGATTTGACTTCTAAAACATTCGCGTGCTTCATGCGCCGCCCCCATTCAGTTTGGCGCGTAGCGTGGGCACAATACCTTTGGGTAAAAAAATCATGCACAGCATCAAAATCAGTCCAAACGCTACGGTTTCCCAGCCCTCCAAAGCACCCAGCAACTGCGGCAAAAGTGTCAGCACAACAGCGCCAACAACCGAGCCAAATACCGATGCCATCCCGCCCAGTACCACCATCGTCACCAATTCAATCGAATGCTGAAAGCTGGCAATGCCTGGCGTAATAAAGCCCACGTAATGTGCGCTCAAACTTCCCATCACACTGGCAATCGCGGCAGACAAAACAAAGACGCGCACCTTCATGGCAGTGACATCAACCCCCACTGAGAGCGCCGCGATCTCCGAGCCATGAATCACTTGTAGCGCACGTCCGCCTGGCGCATGGATTAAGTTCGTTGCGACGCGAATCATGATCAGCAATAAAACCGAAGCAACGGCGTACCACGCTTTTTCTCCAGCAAGCTCCCAACCAAACAGAGCCAAAGCGGGAACCGCCATGCCATCAGGTCCGCCCGTGAAAGCCGACTCATTCGTCAACACAATGGTGATGATGATGCCAAACCCCAAAGTTGCCATCGCCAAATAATGACCTTTGAGCCGCAGCACGGGACGCGCGATGAGCAACGCCAAACTTGCCACACCAGCGGCGGCGGCTATCAAAGCCACAGCTGACGGCCAACCATAGCGTGACGTGAGAATCGCCGATGCGTAAGCCCCTAAGCCAAAAAAGCCTGCGTGTCCCAAACTAATTTGCCCCGTGTAACCAATGAGCAAATTAAGTCCGATGACAAGCACCGCATTGATTGCCATCCGCGTGACGACATCAAAATAAAAAGCATTGGGTAGCACCAGCGGCAGACACAGCAACACCAGCGCCAGCACCAGTAAACCGCGAGTTGAAGGTAAAAATGAATTCATACGCGGTCACTCAGTTTGGCACCAAACAGCCCACGAGGTCTTATAAACAGCACCACCAAAATCAACACAAAAGGCATGGCATCTTTGTAAGCGGACGAAATGTATCCCGCCGTCATGGCTTCCAATATTCCCAGCAACAAGCCACCCAGCACAGCGCCCATGCCACTGCCCAAGCCGCCCAGTGTGGCAGCCACAAAACCCTTGAGACCCAGCATAATGCCCACGTCATAAGCGGTATAAGTCATCGGTGCTAGCAACGCGCCGCCCAGTGCGCCCAAAGCTGCGGACAACACAAACGACAACAGCAAGATGAAGGGGGTGTGAATGCCCACCAATGCAGCCGCCAACTTGTTATGCGAAGTTGCCAGCATTGCCTTACCGTATGTGGTGCGACCAAAAAACCAACCAAGTGCGATCACCACCAGCGTGGCAACACCCAATACCCACAGGCTTTGCGGCAACAGCGTTGCACCCGCAATTAAAAAAGGAACTTCACCAGAAAACGCCGCCAGCGCATGAGTTCCCTTACCCAAGAAAACCTGCACCAAGCCACGCACCACAAGGGCTGCGCCAATCGTAATGATGATCAAAGGAACAACATCAGCATGGCCTGCGGGCTTGATGGCGAAGGTCTGTATCAGCGCACCTACGGCAGCGGTCAACACAATCGACAACACAATCGACACAGGCAAGGACAAGCCCCACCCCGACAACGCCACAGCGATCATCCCGCCCAGCATGATGAACTCGCCCTGCGCAAAGTTAATCACGCCGCTAGCGTTATAAATAATCGTGAAGCCCAGCGCAGCGAGCGCATAAGCCGCGCCCGTTGTGATGCCAGCAAATAAAAACTGCAGTAACTCGGCAAACATACGCCGCTTACTTCAGCAAAACCCAGCCACCATTTTTAACTTCCACCATGCGAAAAGCACTTAAGTTCAGCCCCATGTGATCCGTTGGCGACATATTGAACTGCCCCGTCGTGCCCATGAAGTTTTTGGTTTTTTCAAGCGCATCACGCACGGCTTCCTTGTTGGTTCCGCCTGCGGTTTTGATGGCGTGAACGCCCAGCATCAAAGCATCCAGCGCATAACCACCAAAGGTTGATGGCTCATCTTTATATTGCCTCCAATACGTTGCGGCGTAACTCGTCACCAGCGGTCTTTGGGGGTCATTGTTCGCCAGCGTATTGGCAATTAAAAGCGCGGGCGTTGGCAAACGCACGCCTTCTGCGGCAGCGCCCGCTAGCTTAATAAATTCGTTCGATGCCACGCCATGCGATTGATACAGCGGCAACTTCATGCCTAATTGCGCCGCATTTTTTGTCACCACCGCAGGACCTTGCCCAAGCCCAAACACAAACAAGCTTTGAATGCCCGCAACGCCGCGAATTTTGGTGAGCTGCGCCGTCACGTCCGTATCTTTGGGTCCATAGGTTTCATCCGCTACTAGCGTAATGCCGTACTTAGCTGCAACCAGGCGTGTCTCCTTCGCGCCCGACTGACCAAAGCCACTGGTCTCGCTCAACAAGCCAACCTTGGTGATGCCATTTTTTTTCATGTCTTCAAATACTTTTTCAGCCGCCATGCGGTCGGTATGCGGTGTTTTAAAAATCCATTTCTTAACCGGCTCAACCACCACCACAGCACCCGAGAGTGAGATGAGCGGAATGCCGGCTTTCTCTATCAACGGAGCCATCGCCATCGTTGCCCCTGTGGTCGTGCCCGCAATTAAGAAATCGACCTTATCGTCATCCAACAAGCGCTTGGCAAAACCGTTAGCCTTGCCCGCCTCTGACGCATCGTCGTAATGAACCAGCTCCAATTTGCGACCCAGCACGCCACCCTCTTGATTGATTTGTGCGATATAGGTTTGCAGGGTTTTTAGCTGCGGATCGCCCAAATAGCCCGCAGGTCCTGTGGTTGAGAGAATCGCGCCAATGCGAATCGGCTCTTTGCTTTGTCCTTTGGTTTGTGCATGGACAGAGAGTGCCTGCACGGCAGTAAAGGCCATCGCGCCCAAAATAAGTAAGCGTTTTTTCATGTCATATCTCCTTAAGTTAAAAAAAAATGTTAAATCCGTTTGTCAATCACTCGGCGCGATTTGCCTTGGCTGCGCTCAATCGCGCTGGGCGGCAAGACCGTGACCTTGGCGCTGATGCCAACCATCGTCTTAATGCGCTGCGTCAGCCAGTGGCTAATGTTGGCGATGTCGCCGCCTGCTAGCGCCGATGCCGTGGGCTGTAGCTCCGTCAACACTTCCACTTCATCTAGGCGTCCCTCGCGGGTCACAATCATTTGGTAGATCGCGGACAGTTTTTCGTGCTGGAGCACCAGCTCTTCAATCTGCGTGGGGAATACATTGACACCCCGAATAATCAACATATCGTCGGAGCGACCCACAATTTTTCCGATGCGACGGAACGAGCGCGAAGTCGGCGGCAACAAGCGCGTGAGGTCGCGTGTGCGGTATCTGATCACGGGAAATGCCTCTTTGGTGAGTGAGGTAAAAACAAGCTCGCCTTCCTCGCCATCAGGCAGCGGCTCACCCGTTTCGGGATCAATAATTTCAGGGTAGAAATGATCTTCCCAAATCACGGGGCCGTCTTTGGACTCCACGCATTCGCTCGCAACGCCTGGCCCCATCACCTCCGACAGTCCATAAATATCAACCGCATCCATAGCGGCCTTTGCCTCAATTTCACTGCGCATAGCCTCCGTCCAAGGCTCCGCGCCAAAGATGCCAATCTTGAGTGATGATGCGCACGGATCTAAGCCTTGACGTTCAAACTCTTCAATGATGACCTGCATATAAGACGGCGTAACCATGATGATGCGCGGCTTGAAGTCTTGAATGAGTTGCACTTGCTTTTCTGTTTGCCCGCCCGACATTGGCACGACCGTACACCCAAGGCGCTCTGCGCCGTAGTGCGCACCCAGTCCACCCGTAAATAAACCGTAGCCATAAGCCACATGAATCATGTCACCCGCTCGTCCGCCAGCCGCGCGGATTGAGCGTGCCACCAAATCAGCCCAATTGTTAATGTCCCGCGCGGTATAGCCCACAACGGTGGGTTTACCCGTTGTGCCAGACGAGGCATGCACCCTCGCCACTTGCGCTTTGGGAACCGCAAACATGCCAAACGGATAGTTGTCGCGCAAATCCTTTTTGCTGGTGAATGGAAATTGGGCTAAATCTTTGAGCGTTTTTAAATCATCGGGATGCACGCCCTTGTCGTCAAACGCTTTGCGGTAATGCGGCACGTTTTGGTAGACGTGTGCAAGCGTAGCGCGCAAGCGCTGCAATTGCAACGCCGTGATCTCGTCACGGCTCGCGCGTTCAATTGGATCTAGCAGATCGCTGGGGGTGATGTGGATTGGCATTCATGGTCTCCTCTTTTTTTATTACCCACTCATCTTTGTTAGTTGTGGCTATGGTCTTCATCAAAATCAATCGTCAGTTTATCGGTCACGGGGTAGCTTTGACAACACAGCACAAAGCCGCGTGCCACTTCGTAATCTTCCAGCGCAAAGTTAATGTCCATATCGACCTCGCCTTGCACCACCTTGGCACGGCAAGTCGAGCACACGCCGCCCTTGCACGAGTACGGCATCTCCAAGCCCGCCTTCAATCCTGCTTCGATTAAATTGTCTTTATTTTTTTGCATCACAAAGCTGCGCCGTGTGCCGTCCAGCACCACGTCAACTTCGCATAAATCGCTGCCTTGCACGGGCACATGAGCCGCGCGAGCAGTATCCTTTTTTTGCGCTGTGCCAAACAGCTCCACTTTGATGCGCGATGTCTCCAAGCCCTTATCCAGCAAGGCTTTAGAGGCGGCTTGCATCATATCCTCAGGGCCACAGATAAACGCCGCATCGATGCTGCGTGGGTCAATCCAATGCGTCAACAGTTCGCTGCACTTTTGCGCATTGATGCGTCCGTTAAAGAGCGGCATATCTTGCGACTCGCGGCTCATCACCCACACCACATTCAAGCGCTCTAGGTACGTATCTTTGAGGTTTTCTAATTCCTCTTTCAGCATCACGCTATTGGACGAACGATTGCCATACACCAGCGTGATACGTGTTTGGGGCTCTGCCACCAGCATGGTTTTAATGATTGAAAAAATAGGCGTGATGCCACTACCCGATGCAAACGCCGCGATATGCCGCGCCACTTGTGGCATCGAGGCATCTTGAAGCGGAATATGGAAATGTCCCTGGGGCGGCATCACATCTATCGATGCACCCGCAACCAAATGCTCTGCTGCCCAATTGGAAAAAGCGCCACCTGCCACACGTTTTATCGCGATGCGCAATTGCTGGTCTTGCACGCCTGCGCAAATCGAATAAGAGCGCCGCAGCTCCTGTCCGTCCAGCACCGTGCGTAGCGTGAGGTACTGTCCTTGCGTGTAAACAAAAAGGGACTTCAAATGATGCGGCACAGCAAAGGTGACGACAACCGCATCGCGTGTGGTGGCTTGGGTTTGACTGACGACGAGAGAGTGAAATGAGTGTGTTGCCACGAACAAGGTTCCTTTGTTTAGCTTCAGTTAGTGCGGCTTAAAGTAATCAAACGGCTCCAAGCAATCTTGGCATTGATAGAGCGCCTTGCAAGCGGTTGAGCCAAACTGCGACAGCAAACGCGTTTTGCGCGAAGCGCACTGCGGACAGGGAACCACAGCGCGCTTGCCCAGCAAAGCCGATGCATCAATCATCTGCACAGGCGGTGCAATGCCATAGCCGCGCAAGGCTTCTTTGCCCTTGGTCGTCATCCAATCGGTCGTCCATGCGGGGGACAATTGCGTGCGCACTTGCACTTGGGTAATGCCCCGCTGATACAGCGCTTGGCGAATCGACTCCGCAATCACCTCGGTAGCAGGGCAGCCCGAATACGTCGGCGTAACCGTGACTTGCAAGGTTGCCGCATGATCCGCCGAATCCACATCATCAAGCCACTGCACGTCCCGCACGATGCCCAAATCGAGCACGGACACAACCGGCACTTCGGGATCCATCACCTCCGCCAGCCAAGACAAAATGGTCTCGCGCGTGGCGAACTCAGTTGCGATGGCTGCGCTCACCACTGTGCTCCTGGATAGGTTCGCTGCATGAATTGAAGCGATGTCAGCAAATGCCCCAAGTGCTCGGAATGCACACCCTGTTTGCCGCCGCGCTGATGGCCCTGCACGCTTGGCATAACAAGCTTCGCGCGGTGCAGCGTAGCCGCAACACTGGAATGCCACTGCGCTTTTAAACTCGCCGCGTCAGGCGCCATGCCATCGGCTGCGCACGCGGCATCAACCGCATCAGACTCGAACCACTCGTTGGTATAAGGCCACAGCCCATCAACTGCGGCTTGCATTTTTTGATGACTCAGCTCTGTGCCATCGCCCAGCGCAATCACCAACTCGGTGCTACGCGCCACGTGATAGCGGACTTCTTTAACTGCTTTTTGCGCAATTGCTGCGATGCGCGGATCGCTTGAGTGCGACAAGCCCACCAGCAATTGTTCGTGCCACACATCAAAGAAAAATTGCCGCACTATGGTTTGCGCATAGTCGCCATTGGGTTGCTCGACCAAGAGCAAATTGCGAAAGCCAGTGCCGTCGCGCCCATAAGCCAAGGCATCTTCATCACGTCCAGCGCCCTCCACCTCACCTGCGTAAGACAACCACAGCCGCGCGTGCCCAAGCAAGTCAAGCGCCGTATTAATCAAGGCAACATCCTCTTCTAGCGCAGGACCATGACCGCACCACGCCGAGAGCTGCTGCGAGAGCACCAAGCCGTTATCGCCTAGGCGCAACAAGTATTCAAATTTTGGAGTCATCGCCTTGCCGCCCTACAGATTCTTCACGCCGTCAGGCGTGGGATAAAACGTGGGATGGCGATAGATTTTGTTTTGCGCGGCATCAAACAAAGCTTCTTTATCGTCAGGGCTGCTCGCCGTGATATCGGCGGCGCGAACCACCCAGATGCTGACACCTTCATTGCGCCTTGTATAAACATCGCGGGCGTGTCCCATGGCGCGTGCGGCATCGGGGGCGTGCAAACTACCCACGTGTTTATGTGCAAGACCGTGCTGGCTTCTGATAAACACCTCCCACAAGGGCCACTCGCGCTGTAACTGGTGCTGTGCGTTGTCTGAAGTCATATCAAGCCTTATCTGAATGCGTTGGTGGTTGCTGCTTGGCGGCATGAACACTCAAGGCTTCGCGAAACCAAGCGCCTTCATCCCAAGCCTTGCGCCTTGCGGCTAAGCGCTCGGCGTTGCAGGGCCCTTTGCCTTTGACCACATGAAAGAAATCCTCCCAATCAATAGCGCCATAGTCGTAATGACCACGCGCCTCGTTCCATTTGAGATTGGGGTCGGGTAATTCGAGTCCCAAGAATTCAATCTGCGGCACGGTTTGATCAATAAACTTTTGCCGTAATGCGTCGTTAGAGAGCGTTTTAATTTTCCAAGCCATCGACTGCGCACTGTTAACGGATTGATCATCAGGCGGGCCATGCATGGCGATTGACGGCCACCACCAGCGGTTGAGCGCGTCTTGCGCCATGGCCTTTTGCTCGGGCGTTCCCCTGCAAAGTGTGAGCATGATGTCAAAGCCTTGGCGTTGATGGAACGACTCCTCTTTGCACACACGCACCATTGCCCGCGCATAGGGTCCATACGAGCAGCGGCACAGTGGAATTTGATTGACGATGGCCGAGCCATCCACCAACCAACCAATTGCGCCGATGTCTGCCCAAGTCAGTGTCGGATAGTTAAAGATGCTGGAATATTTCGCTTTGCCCGATAGCAGATCAAGATACGTCTGGTCGCGCGTGACACCCAGCGTCTCGACCGCGCTGTACAGGTACAAACCATGCCCCGCCTCGTCTTGCACTTTGGCAAGCAAGATGGCTTTGCGCTTGAGCGTCGGTGCCCGCGTAATCCAATTGGCTTCGGGCAACATCCCTACATATTCTGAGTGCGCGTGCTGAGAAATTTGACGCACCAACGTTTGCCGATAACCACTAGGCATCCAGTCTTGTGGCTCAACCTTAATGCCCGCATCCAGTCGCTCTTGAAAGGCGCGTTCCTGCGGCTCCATTTGCGCCACATCCTTCACTGCCTTCACACCCGTCTCTACCATTTGTGCATACATACTGCGCCTTGCAAGGAGATAAAAATTAGCCCGATAATAGTGATTCAAAGGGATTCATACAATTTGAATTTGTGTATCACTTTAAAGATTGGCTATGCGTCAAAAAATATCCAGCGATCCCATTTCAAAAGCAGTTGGCAAAGTCAAACAAGGTCTTGTTTTGCGAGCCAACTCTTTAATGATGACCATCTACGGCGATGCGATTGCACCGCGTGGGCAATCCATTTGGCTGGGCAGTCTCATCTCGCTTTTGGAGCTATTTGGTCTGTCGCATCGGTTAGTGAGAACCAGCGCTTTTCGCTTAACCGCAGGCGGCTGGCTCACGCCCACGCACATCGGCAGGCGTAGCTATTACGCACTATCGCAAACGGGGCTACAGCGTGTCCAACACGCACAGCGGCGCATTTATGAATTTGATCCACCCGCTTGGGATGGCTTATGGACATTGGCTTTGCTCGATCATCGGTTACGTGCCAGCGTGCGCCAAGATTTGCGGCGCGAGCTACAGTGGGAAGGCTTTGGTCAAATATCCCCCAATCTGTTTGCACATCCGCAGGTCGATCACCAATCGCTGCAAGAGATTTTAAAAACCAAGCACGTCGAAGATCACGTCGCCGTGCTGAGTGCATCACATCTTGCAGCTTATTCGCACCAAGCGCTTGAGCACATCATGCACCAAACATTTAGCCTGGGCGAAGTCGCTGCGGCTTGGGAGCAACTCATCACTCGGTTCGAGCCGATACAAACCGAGCTACACCAGCTGGACCCCGCAGAGAGCTTTTTTGTTCGTACCTTGCTCATCCATGAATACCGCCGCGTCTTGCTGCGCGACCCTCATTTACCCGAAGCTCTTCTGCCAAAAGATTGGGAGGGGCTACAAGGGAGACAGCTTTGCAAAACAATCTACCAAGGCGTGCGCAGCGCAAGTGAGCTTTTTTTAACCGCGCATTTAGAAATCGCCCCGACTGCGTGATGCAACTACGGCTTTGCCGCATCCCAGCCGCCACCCATAGCCTTATACACACTGACCACTGCGCTCAGTTGTCCCCGCTCAATCTCAACCAATCCCGACTCGGCTTGTGCCAAATCGCGCTGGGCATTGAGCACTTCTAGGTAAGGCGCATAGCCCGCTTGGTAGCGCACATTCGCAAGTCGCAGCGTACTGCGCAAGGCGTCGATGCGCTGCGTTGTGACTGCTGTTAAGTCACGCCCCGCATCCACGTTGCTAAGGGCATCATGCACATCGCGAAAAGCACTTTGCACCGTCTGCGTGTACTGCGCCACGGCCTGTTGCTCGCGGGCATTGGCAGCTACCATGACCGCATCAATTGCACCCGCGCGAAAAATCGGCTGCGAGAGATTGCCAATCATGTTCCAAAATGCGGAGGCTGGATTAAGAAGCGTTGATAAGTTTTTCGACTGCCGACCCAGCCCCGCCGTGAGGCTTAATTTTGGAAAATAAGCGGTGCGAGCTTGCGCGATGTCCGCATTGGCCGCGATTAAGTTTTGCTCCGCACTCACAATGTCAGGGCGACGAATCAGCAAATCAGATGGCAAATCAGCAGGAATAGATGCGCGTGTAACCAGCGCCCCCACATCACTGCCGCGCGCCAACACAGGCTTGAGGATGTCCGCAGGTTGACGCCCCAAAAGCAGCGCCAGTGCCGACTCGGCATGGCTGCGACTTTGCTGCGTTTGCCTGAGCGTGGCTTGACTGCTGGCAGCTTCCGACTCGGCTTGGCGCAGCTCTAACTGGCTCACCACACCCGCTTCAAAGCGACGTTTTTGCAAGCGTAGGCTCTCTTGGCGCGTGACCAGCACCTGCTCGGCAAGCGCAAGCTGCGCATCCAGCGCACGCATCGCA
This sequence comes from Cytophagales bacterium, assembly GCA_030054145.1. Lineage (GTDB taxonomy): Bacteria > Pseudomonadota > Gammaproteobacteria > Burkholderiales > Burkholderiaceae_C > JASGCK01. The sequence continues at coordinate 183,857 of JASGCK010000001.1, read as the reverse complement.
AAATAAGCTTGCACAACATTGGCGTGCAGCGTTGAGAGCACCACGCCTCGGCTGGCGGTTTGAGCCAGTAAACGCGCACGCGCGGCATCGTTGGCGCTGGCGTATTTACCCCAAAAATCAACTTCGTAACTGGCGCTCAAACCCAGTTGGCTATTGCCAGTGTATGGCCCAGCGGGTGAGTTATACGTTGCCGAATTTTGACTATTTTGGGTACGGCTTAATCCTGCATTCAAATCAATCTGCGGGTAAAGATTGACCTGATTTTGGTTCAGTGTTGCGCGGGCTTCCGCAATCCGCGCCGTAGCCAACACCACATCTTGATTGTTGCGAATGGCCTCGGTTAAATAAGCATCCAAAACAGGATCTTGAAACGACTGCCACCACGCTTGCCAATTCGAGGGCAGGACTGAGTTTGGCTTAGCAGCAGGCACATCAAGCACTGGGCGTTCGTATTTTTTAGCCGATGGCACACTGCTGCAAGCGGTTAGAACCAAGGTCAAGGTCAAGGTCAAAGCCAAGCCAGTCATGGGGTAGAGCATGGGGCTACGTTTACTCATGATGCGCTCCCGTGATGTGAGCAGGCTTGCCAACATGCTTGAAATCGCTAACCGTACTGCGGAAGTGCCAATCGTTGACCAGCTTAAAAAATAGCGGCACTAAAAATATCGCTAAGAAAGTTGCCGCCAGCATTCCGCCCAATACGCCTGTACCAATTGACTGCCTTGCCGAAGCGCCTGCGCCATGCGAAAACGCGAGTGGCACAACACCCAAAATAAACGCCAGCGATGTCATCAAGATCGGCCTAAAGCGCAGCCGCGCGGCTTCTAGCGCCGCCGCAACAGGGGTGAGACCTTCATGCATTTTGACAGTGGCAAATTCGACAATCAAAATCGCATTTTTCGCCGACAGCCCCAGTAACGTCACCAATCCGATTTGGAAATAAACATCATTGGTGAAGTTGCGCAAGTACACCGCCGTGAGCGCCCCAAAAATACCAAATGGCAAAGCAAGCAATACCGAGAAAGGCAGTGACCATTTTTCGTATTGCGCCGCCAAAATTAAAAAGATCATCAAAAATCCCGCGCCCAGCGCCAAGCCTGCTGCACCGCTGCTGCGCTTTTGTTGGAATGCCGAGCCGCCCCAGTCAAAGCCCACATCGGCGGGGAGGATGTTATTAGCGGCACGCTCCATCGCCGCAATCGCTTGTCCCGAGCTAAAGCCAGGCTTGGGTTCGCCCAGAATTTGAATGCTTGGCAGTGCATTGAAATGCTGCACCGAGTCAGGCCCCGCCACAAACTTGACATCTGCCACAGACCTGATTTGAATCATCTGCCCTGCCTTCGATCTCACATACAACGCACCAATGTCATCGGGTTTCGAGCGGTACTGACCTTCCGCTTGCATCAGCACTTGATAAATGCGCCCGCTTTTGTTGAAGTCGTTGACGTAGTAGCTACCCAGCGTTGCCGCCAATGTGCTGTAGATATCGGCCACAGCAATGCCCATCGAACGCGCTTTTTCCGTATCCACGCTGACAAACAATTGCGGCGAGTTGGCCTGCCAAATCGTCTTGACACCTTGCAACTCGGGTTGTTTATTGGCTTCCGCCAAAAGCAAAGGAAGTATTTGCGCCAAACGCCGAACACCGCCATCGCCTTTGTTTTGCAAATAAAACTCGAAGCCACCTGTTTGCCCCAAACCTTGAATGGCAGGTGGCGCAAATGCCAGCGGCAATCCTTCTTTGATGCCACCTGTTTTCATGTAGGTTTCCATCACCAACTCTTTGGCTGTCTGGGTGCGCTCACCCCATGGTTTGAGCGGAAAAAACATCGTCGCAGCCGATGATTTGAGTCCGCCGCCACCTAAGAAATTGAGTCCCACCAAACTAAACACCGTGTCGATATTTTTGTTGGGCGACATGGCTGCCTCCACCTTTTTGACGACTGCATTGGTGCGCTCCAAAGACGAGCCTTCAGGAAGAATGACTGCGCCAATAAAGTAGCCCTGATCTTCATCAGGAACCAAAGCACTAGGCACAATTTTGAATAAAACGCCTGTCAAAAGTCCCATGCCAATAAACAGCATCAACCCCAAAACACCGCGTTTTAAAAAGAACGCCACGCCTTGGGTATAGCGCGTCGTTAACTGTGCAAATCTTTGATTAAAGCCATCGAAAAATTTATTTTTTTTCTCAGCGCCTGGTTTGAGCAACACCGCGCACAGTGCAGGCGTGAGCGTGAGCGCCACAAAGCCCGAAAGCACAACAGCAATGGAGATCGTGACCGAGAACTGGCGATACAGCTCGCCAGCCAATCCACCCAAAAAAGCAATCGGCACAAACGCCGCGCATAGCACGAGCACAATCGCAATCACGGGGCCTGTCACTTCCTGCATGGCCTCAATCGCCGCGTCCCTTGGGCTCATGCCTTCTTCATGCATCAGGCGCTCAACGTTCTCCAGCACCACAATCGCATCGTCCACCACAATGCCAATCGCCAGCACCATGCCAAACAGTGTGAGCGTGTTGATGCTGTACCCCAGCAGATGCAAGCCCGCCATTGTGCCAATCAACGACACGGGAACGGCAAGCGTTGGAATGATGGTTGCCCGCCAGCTTTGCAAAAACAAATACACCACCAAGAACACCAAGATCATCGCTTCGACCAAAGTTATAACAACTTCGCGGATGGACTCAGACACAAACGGCGTAGTGTCATAAGGCGTGGAATACGTCATGCCAGGCGGGAATTTGGCTTTGAGGTTGAGCAGCGTTTTTTCCACCGCCGCGCGAGTATCGAGTGCATTGGCTCCCGTTTGCAAAAACACGCCCACAGGCACGGACGGATGCCCATTCACTCGACCATAAAAGTTGTAATCTTTGCTGCCCAGCTCCACCCGCGCCACCTCGCGCAAACGAACGACTGAGCCCTTGTCGCCACTGCGCACCACAATATTGGCGAAATCTTCCGCTTCTAATAAGCGCCCTTTCGCGGTCACGGTGAGCGTAAGCTCTTCGGTGTTGTTAGGCGGTGCACCAATTTTTCCTGCGGCATATTGCGCGTTTTGCTCAGTAACTGCACTAGCAATATCGCCCACCGTCACGCCCAATTGCGCCATGCGGTCGGGCCTGAGCCAAATGCGCATGGCGTAATCTTTAGCGCCAAAGATTTGCACATTGGTCGTACCAGGCACGCGCTTAATCGGATCCAACACATTTTGCGTAATGTAGTTAGAAATAAACAACGAGTCGTAGCGGTCGTCTTCTGAATAAAGCGAAGCCACCACCAAAAAGTTGGCCGAGCTTTTGGCCACCGTCAAACCTTGGCGCTGCACTTCTTGCGGCAGCTTACTCAGCACTTGATTCACGCGGTTATTCACGTTGACGGCGGCAATGTCTAAATCAGTGCCCACGTCAAACGTCACGTTGATCGTGACCGCACCATCGCCCGACGAAGTGCTATCCATGTAGAGCATTTTTTCAACACCGTTAATGGATTGCTCAATCGGTGCAGCGACCGTTGTCTCTAGCACCTCCGCCGACGCGCCAGGATAAATGGCGCGAACATTCACAACAGGCGGGGAGATTTCGGGATAACGCGCAATTGGCAAAATGCGCATGGCGGCAAGCCCTGCCAGAACGATGAAGAGCGAAATCACCGTCGCAAAAATCGGGCGATCAATAAAGAATTTGGAGAACATGAAACGCTCTCCTTATTTCTTCGCGACATACGGCACGGGTTTCACAACCATGCCAGGATCATGCGCTTTAATGAAGCCCTCCACCAGCACGCGGTCACCGTCTTTCACGCCCTTAGTCACAATCCAATCACCATTCGTCCAACCATCTAGCTCGACGGGATGCGGCTCCAGCTTGTTATCTTTATTGACCACGAACACCATCTTGCCAAAGGGGCTGTCAATGACTGCACGCTGCGGCACGCTGAGCGTGTTGGCGCGGCTCGCCCCGCCAAGCTGCACGCGCACAAATTGCCCTGGCCGCAAAATGCCTTTTGGATTGGGGATTTCTGCTCGCACATCAAAACTGCCCGTTTGCGGATTGACTTTTTCACTGGCAAAATTGAGCTTACCCGCTTGCGGATAAACGCTGCCGTCCGCCAATTTGACTTTGACGCTAAAACCCAAACTGCCGTTCGCGGTACGCTTGCCTGGCACGCTCAGTTGTCCAGAATTCACCTGCTGATTCATGCGCAAAAAGTCCCCCTCGGACACGCTAAAGTTCACGTACATCGGATCAGTTTGCACAAGGGTCGTCAGCAAGCTATCGGTCGCGGTTACCAAGCTGCCGTCCGCCTTAGTGGCCACGCCAGTCGTGCCACCAATCGGCGCTGTGACTCGGGTGTAACTCAAATTAAGTTTTGCTTCATTCGCCTGTGCCTGCGTTTGCTTCAAACTGGCCTCTGCTGACTCAAGGCTTGACGTGCTGTCGTCAAATTCTTTTTGGCTAATGGCTCGCTCGGCTACCAAGGGCGCAAGCCTTGCGTGATCGCGGCGTGCTTGATTCACCTTTGCCTGCGCCACGGCGACGGCAGCTTCGGTGGAAGCGACTTGCATTTGAAAGTTAGCAGGATCAATTTGGAACAGTGGCGTTCCCGCCTGCACGACCGTGCCCTCAACAAACAAACGCTTATTAATGATGCCTGCCACGCGGGCGCGGACTTCGGTCTCGCGCGAACCCGCCGTTTGCCCCGTGTACTCCAATTCAACGGGCTGCGACTTAGCCTGCACCGTGATCACCGACACCTCGGGCGGCGGCATGGATGCACCAGCAGCCCCAGCACCCCCAGCACCTTGTGATTGAGAAGGTCCGCAGGCCACTAAGATAAATGACAACGAGACTAATAAGGTAAGTGATGAGTAAGACATAAAGAAAAAGTAAACAACTCTAAAAAATCAATGTTACCACTTGAAATTGCTGCGTTACCCCTTATGATTAGCACTCGCCAGTTAGGAGTGCTAACAACCGCTTAACCGTGCCTCTATTCTTTTCTTAACCTTTGCAACATTTATAGGAGATGCAATGAAACTACGTCCTTTAGCCGATCGCGTGATCGTCAAACGCGTTGACAGCGAAACCAAAACCGCCTCCGGCATTGTCATTCCTGACAGCGCCGCCGAAAAACCAGACCAAGGTGAAGTCTTGGCTGTGGGTCCTGGCAAAACCAATGACAAAGGCGAAACCAAAGCCTTGTCCGTCAAAGTGGGCGACCGCGTTTTGTTTGGCAAATACAGCGGTCAAACCGTCAAAGTAGATGGCGACGAACTCTTGGTCATGAAAGAAGACGACCTCTTCGCCGTGGTTGAGAAGTAATTCTTCGCACAATATTTTTAACTAATTTAAGGAGCTATTAACATGGCAGCAAAAGACGTAATTTTTGGCGGCGAAGCCCGCGCACGCATGGTTGAGGGTGTGAACATCCTCGCCAACGCAGTCAAAGTCACCCTCGGCCCTAAAGGCCGCAACGTAGTGCTAGAGCGCTCGTTTGGCGCACCCACGGTGACCAAAGACGGCGTGTCGGTAGCGAAAGAGATTGAGCTCAAAGACAAGCTACAAAACATGGGCGCTCAGATGGTGAAAGAAGTCGCCTCTAAGACTTCCGACAACGCAGGTGACGGCACGACCACCGCAACCGTGCTGGCTCAAGCCATTGTGCGCGAAGGCATGAAATACGTGGCCGCAGGCATGAACCCGATGGACTTGAAGCGCGGTATCGACAAGGCTGTGACGGCGTTGATCGAAGAGCTCAAAAAAGCCTCCAAACCAACCACTACCAGCAAAGAAATCGCCCAAGTTGGTTCCATTTCTGCTAACTCCGACTCCAGCATTGGCGACATCATCGCTAGCGCCATGGACAAAGTCGGCAAAGAAGGTGTGATCACCGTTGAAGACGGCAAATCACTGCAAAACGAACTTGACGTTGTAGAAGGTATGCAATTTGACCGTGGCTACCTCTCGCCTTACTTCATCAATAACCCAGAAAAACAAGCTGCACTCATGGACAACCCATTTGTGCTGCTCTACGACAAAAAAGTTAGCAACATCCGTGATTTGCTGCCCGTACTTGAGCAAGTCGCCAAAGCGGGTCGCCCACTGCTCATCATTGCAGAAGACGTGGAAGGCGAAGCCCTCGCAACCTTGGTGGTCAACACCATCCGTGGCATCTTGAAAGTGGTTGCCGTCAAAGCCCCAGGCTTTGGTGATCGCCGCAAAGCCATGTTAGAGGACATCGCCATCCTGACTGGCGGCAAAGTGATTGCCGAAGAAGTGGGCCTGACACTGGAAAAAGTGACTTTGGAAGACTTAGGCTCTGCCAAGCGCATCGAAGTGGGCAAAGAAAACACCATCATCATCGACGGTGCTGGACACGCTGCTGACATCGAAGCCCGCGTTAAGCAAGTGCGCGTGCAAATCGAAGAAGCCACATCTGACTACGACCGTGAAAAGTTGCAAGAGCGCGTGGCAAAACTCGCAGGCGGCGTGGCCGTGATCAAGGTTGGCGCTGCCACCGAAGTCGAAATGAAAGAAAAGAAAGCCCGCGTTGAAGACGCACTGCACGCAACCCGCGCAGCCGTGGAAGAAGGCATTGTGGCTGGCGGCGGTGTGGCACTACTCCGTGCTCGCCAAGCCGCAGGCAAGATTGAAGGCGCGAACGCTGACCAAGATGCCGGCATCAAGCTGGTGCTCAAAGCCATCGAAGCACCACTGCGCGAAATCGTCTACAACGCTGGCGGCGAGCCATCGGTGGTGGTGAATGCGATTCTTGCTGGCAAAGGCAACTACGGCTTCAACGCAGCCAACGACACCTATGGCGACATGATCGAAATGGGCATCTTGGATCCCACCAAAGTGACCCGCACCGCGCTACAAAACGCAGCGTCTGTGGCAAGCTTGATGCTGACCACAGAGTGCATGGTTGCCGAAGCGCCCAAAGACGAGTCTGGCGCTGGCGGTATGCCAGGCGGCATGGGCGGTGGAATGGGCGGTATGGGTGGAATGGGCGATATGGGGATGTAAACATCCGCTAGCTTGTCAGGGCGAAAATCCTGACTCCGCAAAAATAAAACCCCCGCAGAGTGTGAGCTTTGCGGGGGTTTTTGCTAAACTAACGAGACAAATTCAAAGGATGCCTTTCATGACTCGACCCGTATTTATATCAGTAGGTGGTTCAGAAGATGCGGCATACGCCACAGAAATCCAAAAACAGCTAGGGGATTCGATTGCATATCACTATCAAAGAACTGGAGAGGAAAATGTGCTTTTCCGATCCGAGATCGAAAAAGAGATAGTTGGATGCCGTATTTTTGTTGCGATTTGGTCTGAGACTTATTTAAAAAGCGAGTATGCATGTTTAGAACTTGCCAAATTCAAAAAGCATGCAGAAGGCAGTTCTGAACAAAGTAAATATCTAATGATTGTTCCAAGAAAAGAGGGAGTGCCTGATATTCAAACCACTAAATGGAAAAACCCCATTAATAACTTAGAAGAATATGCGCTGGGACATTGGAGGTTGAATCGTGCTGTAATGGCGAATGCGGAATCACAAAGAGTTACTGAATTAATCAAAAAGCGACTCGGGGAAATGGACATTTTGACTGATGTTTTAATTACGCGAGGCTGGTTGCTCGATCATTTTAAGTCTGCTTTATTTATACCAAATGATTATAAAATCCGAGAGGTACTATTTGTTTCAGGTTTAGAAGGTAGTGGGCGACGAACATCACTCAAACAATATATGAGTAGTTCATGGCCACATTTAGTGATGATGCAGATGATGTTGGACACTGTTGATCAGCCTGATGATTTTTTACATCATGCAATGGCAACAACATCTTATACCGCTCAGAATCGCGCAGATATTTTTGCAAAAATTCAAAATGGAGAATCTAATTTTATTAAAGAAATTAGAAAAATATTTCACTCTGGTAGAAATCTACAATGTTACTATGTGATCACTGTAGATCGTTTTATTGGCGTAGATGCAGACAGAATACCTACATGGTTTTCAGAGTTGTTCAAACCATTTCATACTGGCCCTCGTCCGTTGATATTTATAGTCACATCTAACCCAGTAAGTAGCGCATTACTTGAACACTATCCTCTAGCTAGCGCTATAAATATTCCTGGCCTAGAAGAAAATCAAACTGAAGAGTTAATAGCACAATTAATTCAAAAAGAAACCAATCCCAACCGCTGGACTGCCGAAAAAAGAAAAACCGTAGCAAGCATATGCAGCGGCAGTCCAAGTTTATGTAAATCGGTAATGTTAGCACTTCGATCAGAGTTAAATTTAGATTTTTTAGAAAGTATTGCAAAAAGATCTGAGGAGAAATTTAGTGAAGGTTTGTCCAGCATAATAAATCATTGGATTGCCCGTTACAACGATAAACCGACTGATTTGGCAATGCTGCGTATAATTGAAAAACTAGGCGTGACTAGCAAAGAAGCATTAGATGAAATACTTGAACCTGTGGTTAAAAACCACGGAGAGAGTAATCTATACGACCTTAGAAATCAAGGTCTTGTCGAACAAATGGGTGATGGTTTATATAGAATACCACCATTAATTCAAAGGCGACTTGGCTCTACTCTTTGGACAAAAAAAATGTTGGTAGAAAACATCGATGTTTTGTTGGAAGAATTTGCGAAAAAAGCTGCAATTCCGCATTCAGAGTTTGGGGCAATTTATGCGAAAAATATTGTGCAAGTTGCCCTTAAGTATAAATCGCCAATTGCAAAAGATTATGAGGTATATATTTCAATTACATCACTTTTTAAAATTGGAATAGATAAATATAGAAACAAATCTTATGTAGATGCGCACAATATTTTTTCACGCGTTTTGAAGATGATGGATGTCAATGATAAACATATAGATACCAGAATACAAATGGAAATATATCGCTATTCTGGTATGGCAGCGTGTAGGCTTCATGATTTTCAAACCGTCAAAATAATACGCAACCTGTTGAACGAAAAATTTTCCAACCCTAAACGTAAACAGATAGCAAGTGCAATTGCCTACTTTCTTGAGGGTTTTTCTTTTAGAATTGAATCAAAATATGATTTTGCTATAAAAAAATATAAAGATGCACTCAAACTAATTGAGGCAGATATTCAGTTTCATGTTCAAAATTCTAGCTTATATGCTGAATTAGCGCTGTCCAACTTACGAAGTAATAATCCAAATTATGAAGAGGCGAAACATTATGCCGAAAAAGCATATAAAACTAGCGATGTAGTGCAAACCTTGAGCACGTATATACATGCTTTAATTCGCTATGCCTTCGATTCAGGCAAGTTTTTAACATTGAATTCGAATACAGATAACATTGCCGAGATTGAATCAAAGTTACTTATATTGTATGACAGATGTACTGAGAATCAACAAGGTCATTATGACGAACAGAAAACGCTATTTGATAAGCGATTGCGAAATTGGAATGCGCAATTCGTAAGAAATTAAAAATTGTCGAAGCCCAGCTGCGCGAAATCGTGTTCAACGGCGGTGGCGATGCCTCTGTGGTGGTCGCGGCTGTGATGGCTGGCAAAGGCAACTACGGCTTCAACGCAGCCAACGACACCTATGGCGACATGATCGAAATGGGCATCTTGGATCCCACCAAAGTGACCCGCACCGCGCTACAAAACGCAGCGTCTGTGGCAAGCTTGATGCTGACCACAGAGTGCATGGTTGCCGAAGCGCCCAAAGACGAGTCTGGCGCTGGCGGTATGCCAGGCGGCATGGGCGGTGGTATGGGCGGTATGGGTGGAATGGGCGATATGGGGATGTAAAAACCAGCTAGTCCGTTCGCGCTAACACGCGAGCCGTTCGCCCTGAGCTTGGTCGAAGGGTGAAGCTACTACACACTAAAACCCCCGCAAGGCGTGAGCCTTGCGGGGGTTTTTACTTTAGAAATAAATTTCACTTTACATTGTGTAATCATACGATTACGATACATCATGCTCACGATTAAACAACTGCCCGAATTCAGCGAGTGGCTAGCCAACATCCAAGATGGCATGACGCGCCGCCGCTTGGCGCGTCGCTTAGAGAAAGCACAAAGCGGGAATTTGGGTGATATCAAACCCGTTGGCGAAGGAGTGAGTGAAATGCGCGAGCACTTTGGCGCTGGTTGGCGAATGTATTTTGTGCAGCGTGGCAACGTGCTGGTCATCATGCTGGGCGGCGGCACAAAATCGACTCAAGAGTCCGATATTGCCAAATCTATTGATCTATCTAAAACGATTGGGGAATAAACCATGACAAACAAAATCCGCATTGCCGACTTGGCTACTTTTGATATGGCCGAGCATTTAACCGACGACCAAGCTATCTCAGAATACCTGACCATCGTAATGGAAGAAAACGATCCAGCGGAACTGACCGCAGCACTCGGAACCATTGCCCGTGCGCGAGGAATGACCGATATCGCCGCTAAATCTGGCTTGGCGCGTGAAGCCATTTACAAGGCGCTGCGCCCCAACTCACAGCCAAGATTTGAAACCATCAATCGCGTGTGCCACGCGCTGGGTGTCAAACTGGTAGCGCAGCCGTTTGTCCAGGCGCAAAGCGTGGCATCTGTTGCCAGGCCAGCTTGATCCCAAATTTCCCATTAGCCCCAAATTCCTAATGGAAACCATTAGAGCAAGTGCGCGTTCAAATTGAAGAAGCCACTTCTCTTTGACATCCATCTCTAGATGAATATGCGTCGTGACGACTAGAGACAATCGGTTTGGCCTTGCAGCCCAAGCAGGACGTGCCTTGCGGCGGCGTTGCCTAGCAATCGTTACGATGTGATTTTTGTATTGCCTGCCATTGCCTGCGGCAATTGAGCCAAACGATGCATCCAATTTTTCCCGTGTGCGATGTTGTAATCTACATTGCCAAAGTGCTCGGCAAGCAGCTCAGACATGCGGCTGTCCAAATCGGCTTTGGGGAGCAGCAAATGCGCTTCGGTTTCACTCCCAAAATTAACCAAGGTTGCGCCACCCTTTTTTGCAATGTGCAGCATCTGCGAGTTTTCGGTCAAAGCGTGAATATAAAGCTCGCTAATCCCATGATTTCGGGCGTAGATCACGGCGCGATTAAACAAACGCCCGCCATAACCCTTGCCCCGATAAGCTGGCAGCACGGAGACACCAAACTCGGCTCGTTGCGAAAAACCTAATCCAAAGCTAAGCGCTGGTTGATAGTGCTCACTCATGTGCGCGACATGAGCAACCGCCACAAGCACGGCTTGGTGGTTGTAAATTCCATACACGTGATCATGCACAAAGTTCAACCCATCAACGTACTTGTGAATATGCTGATCACTGGCATGAAAGCCAAACCGAAAGTAGCGATCCTGCTCTGGCAGCGCTTGTAAGTGCTTAGCGATTTCGACTCTATTCTCGGGTCTTAACGACGAAATACGCACAAATTGACCCGACAGATAACCATAGGTTTTTTGCCAATTTTTGATCAAGCTACGAACAGGTGATGTTTCAGTTGTCATAGCTCAATTATAAGGGTTTACCCTTAATTTTCTAGGACTTTGACTCTAAATATTGCTTAATAATGCTTTCAAAATTTTCATCCGCTTGCAGCCCCATAGCTAGCGAACGCTTATTTTCCCAGTGCGTGGGCCAACCCAACACGATTTTTTCAACCAGCGGATCGGGCTGATGTGTGACGAGCGCCCGCACCTTATCGCCGCAAATTGTTTGTAGCGCATCTAGCATCTCGCCCACTGTTACGGACAGCGCAGGCATATTGAGCGCCATGCGACCGCCAAACTGCTGCGCTGTCGCTTCAAATACTTTGATGATGCCGTCCACCGTATTGTTTGGTGAGGAGATGCCATGACGCGTGGACAGCGGCACAGGATACGACGAGGCAATCCCCGCAATGGGCTCGCGGATGATGCCCGAGAAAAAGCTAGAAGCCGCGCCGTTCGGCTTGCCAGGACGCACGGCAACAGTCATGAGGCGCACGCTTCGCCCTTCGATATAACCCTTGCGCGAGTAGTCCGCAACCAACTGCTCCAGCATGAATTTGTGTGTGCCGTAGCTCGACTGCGGCATGGGATAGGTCTCGTCCGTAATCACCTTGGGCATAGGACGCGCGGGGTCAGAACCAAAAATACCGCCCGAACTTGAGAAGATCAGCTTAGCTTTGTGACCGCTTGCGTTAAACCTATATCGCAAAGCATCCAGCAAGGCACGCGTCGAGTCCAAATTGGAGCGCAGCCCCAAATCAAAGTCAGCCTCGCATTCGCCCGACACGGCAGAGGCGAGGTGAAACACCGCATCAAACGATTGCTCTTTCAACGTCTCGCACTGGGATAGCAATGAGCCCACAAGCCCCGTCACACTTGGGTTAGCGGCAAGATCAGTGGGAAGTGGGAATTGATCGGCCAGCGTCATGTGCGTGATGCTCTTGCCGCCCAAGTGCCCACGCGCAAGAAGCGTGCGAGCGAGTTTTGAGCCTAAAAATCCGCTACCGCCTGTGATGAGGATGTTCATTTTTTAATGGAGTTACTCTGCCAAAGAAATCGATAAAGCACGTACTCGCCCAGAAAACGCTTTATGGAATGCCTCTAAATTTTCACGCATCCACTGAATGTGCTGTGGCCATAGAGTGCGATTATTTAAATCAACATCTAAATTAGACAATCTGATATGACTTTCCTGCTTACCATCGTCCATTTTTAACCACTCAAGCGAATGGCCGATTTCCGCTTCAATGACCGTTTTATCTTGCTCCAATTGCGCAAAAAAGCCAAACCGATTTGCGCCCGTCATCGCCACATGGATTCCAAGTGATCTTTTTTGCACCCGCGCAACAGCAACTAACCATATATTCGAACGCCCAAGCGCAGCATTTGTCCAGCTCTGCGGCAATGGTTTTTGAGTATGCACCTTGCACTTGTGCAGCTCTATGTCTTGACGCAATTCAGTCCAAAAGTCACGCAATAGCAAATCTCTAGGTGTCAAACTAGCCTCTTCAACTACTTTTGCAGCCTCTTGAACACGCCGCGTCCAATCGTTCGGCTTACATGCAATGTTGAAATTAGGCGCTATAGCTGAGTCGCCAATCTGCCAAAGCTCGACTTCTAATCCAAAAAAATGAAACCGCTCATCCGTAATTTCATTTAACCAATCCAAAGCGGCGCGATGCTCATTCGTAAATTTTTTTGCAATCCAAATAATTGTGCAGGCACCTAAACCTGCGGCATAGGTCAAAATCTGACCTAAATGAGTGTGATCCGTTTTTTCAAGCTGATTCTCAATCAGCACGTACGTATCAGTACCGGGATCTTTGCAAAGAATATCAGCTCTAAATGGCCCGACCGCCTTCTCCTGAGCTTCTACAACTAGTTCTTCTATCCCGATTGCTTCAGCTAACAAAGCAATATTTTCTTCTTGCGCAAGCCAAGGCGTAAAGGAGGTCGTTTCATGATCCCACACATCCTTGAGATCATTTATTTTCTTTAGTTGCCCAAGTTTCGTTTTGCTCATGGCAATATTTTTACCCAGCCTTCACCGCATCAGGATTACGCAGCCGAATATGCAGCTCGCGCAACTGCTTCTCGTCCACAGGGCTTGGTGCTTGGGTGAGCAAGCACTGGGCGCGCTGGGTTTTGGGGAAGGCAATTACGTCGCGGATGGACTCTGCGCCTGTCATCAAGGTCACGATGCGGTCTAGTCCGAACGCGAGGCCTCCATGCGGCGGAGCCCCGTATTGCAAGGCATCCAAGAGGAAGCCGAATTTCATCTGCGCATCTTCTGGGGTGATTTTGAGCGCATCAAACACTTTCTTTTGCACATCGGCTTGGTGAATACGCACCGAGCCACCGCCCATCTCCCAGCCGTTCAGCACCATGTCATAGCCTTGGCTGAGGCACTTTTCTGGCGCCGTGGTCATCCAGTCTTCGTGTCCATCTTTAGGCGCTGTGAACGGATGGTGCGTGGCGGTGTAGCGTTGGTTCTCTTCGTCGAACTCGTACATCGGAAAATCGACCACCCACATCGGCGCCCAGCGGTCTTCAAACAAGCCCCATTTTTTGCCCGACGCACTTTGTCCAATCTTGACGCGCAATGCGCCAATGGCATCGTTGACAATTTTTTCTTTGTCCGCGCCAAAGAAAATAATGTCGCCGTTTTTAGCGCCCGTGCGAGTCATGATCTCGGTAATCGCTTTGTCGTGTATGTTCTTAACGATGGGGCTTTGCAGACCATCCTTACCCGTCGTCACGTCGTTGACCTTAATCCACGCCAAACCTTTCGCGCCGTAGATTTTGACGAACTCGGTGTAGGCATCAATCTCGCTTCTAGGCATCTCTGCGCCGTTTGGAACGCACAGTGCCACCACCCGCCCACCCTTCATGGTTGCGGGGCCAGAGAACACTTTGAAGTCCACATCCGCCATCACATCGGTGAGTTCGGCAAACTGCATCTTGACGCGCAAATCGGGCTTATCGGAGCCATACAACCGCATCGCATCCGCATAGGTCATTACAGGAAATTTAGCGCCATCCCCTAAATTAACGTTGATCGTTTTTTGGAACACCTCAACCATCATGCCCTCAAACATATCGCGAATTTCTTCTTCGGTCAGGAACGAGGTTTCAATATCGATCTGGGTGAATTCTGGTTGACGATCGGCACGCAAGTCCTCGTCGCGGAAGCATTTGGTGATTTGGTAATAACGGTCGTAGCCCGCCACCATCAAGAGCTGTTTAAAGAGTTGCGGGCTTTGCGGCAGCGCAAAAAACTGACCTTCTTGCACGCGGCTTGGCACGAGATAGTCACGCGCACCTTCGGGCGTGGACTTGGTGAGCATGGGTGTCTCGATGTCGATAAAACCATGCGCGTCCAAATAGTTACGCACCGTCATGGCGACTTTGTAGCGCAGCATCATGTTGCGCTGCATTGCAGGGCGACGCAGATCTAACACACGGTGCGTGAGGCGGGTGGTCTCGGACAAATTGTCGTCATCCAGCAAAAATGGCGGCGTGACCGAGGGGTTTAAGACTTTGAGCTCGTGGCACAAAATTTCAATCCTGCCGCTCTTCAACTCAGCGTTCACTGTGCCTTCAGGGCGTGCGCGCACAAGACCTGTCACTTGAATGCAAAACTCGTTACGCAAATCTTCGGCCACCTTAAACATCTCGGCACGATCTGGATCACACACCACTTGCACATAGCCTTCGCGGTCACGCAAATCGACAAAGATCACGCCGCCATGGTCGCGGCGGCGATTGACCCAGCCGCACAGCGTGACGGATTGACCGCTGAGTGCCTCGGTGACTAAGCCGCAATAAGAAGTCCGCATAAAAGTTTTCATTTGTATCAAGTTCCTAAATTTAAGTCGGCGAAACAACGCCCATCGAGACCACGTATTTCAAGGCTTCATCCACGCTCATACTGAGCGCTTGGCAATCGGACTTTTTAAACATCATCATGTAGCCACTGGTTGGGTTAGGTGTCGTTGGAACGTAAACGCTCAAATAATCCTCTGTAATGCCATGCTGCAAAGAGTGCAGTACATCGCCGCTAGGCACGCCCGTTACAAAACCAATCGTCCACACGCCTTGCCGTGGCCACTCAACTAACACCGCTTGGCGAAACGCATTGCCGTTCTCGGAAAACAAGGTGTCCGAGACTTGCTTCACACTTGAATAAATGGAGCGCACAACAGGAATACGCCCCAAGAGCGCGTCCCACCAACCAATAATGCGTTTGCCTAAAAAATTGCTCACCAGCGCCCCTACGGATAGCAGCACCACCAAAGTCAAAATCACGCCAAAGCCTGGAATGTGAACGCCCAGCCAGTTATCGGGTTGCCAAGTCTGGGGCAACAAAAGCAGTGTTTTATCGAGCGAACTAATCGCCCACTCTAAAAGCCAAATCGTGATGGCGAGCGGCACGAGCACCAAGAGACCCGCAAAAAACCATTTGCGCAAGCTTGTCATCATGTGTTGGCTCCTGACGATGTCGTGGATGTGGATGTGGATGTAGGCGAGGACGCGGGCGCGGGCACTGCGGCGGAACTCGGTGCAGCGCTTGATGCAGCGGGCGCTGCGGGAGAGTCCGTAGCGCCAGCGGCTTTATCCGCAGGGGCAGGCGCAGCTGTTTTTGCATCAGCGCCGCCTTTATCACCACCTTTATCACCGCCTGTCTCACCACCTTTATCACCGCCCGTCCCGCCGCGAAAGTCCGTCACGTACCATCCCGAGCCTTTGAGCTGAAAACCAGCCGCCGTCACCTGCTTAGAGAGAGTCTGTGCGCCGCAAGCGGGACACAAAGTGAGAGGTGGGTCAGAAATTTTGCGCAAAATGTCTTTCGACACGCCGCAAGAAGAACATTTATAAGCATAAATTGGCATAGCTTTCAATTATCCCACGCTACGGTTCACAAAGGTATTGAATCGGCGAAAATTGCCAGCAAGTTTGATCAATTGAAACAACATCTAAAGTCTAAAGGATTCCATGGTTCCCCACCTCATTACCGCACTCACAGGCCCCATCAACGAGTTAGAGCAAAAAATTTTAGACAGCTTGCCCGCCATCGAGCGTTGGTTTCGGCTGCAATGGCTAGAGCACACGCCGCCGTTCTACACATCGGTTGATCTGCGCAATGCGGGATTCAAACTCGCACCCGTGGACACCAATCTTTATCCTGGCGGCTGGAATAACCTCACGCCCGAAATGCTGCCGCTTGCCGTACAAGCGGCCATGTCCGCCATCGAAAAAATTTGCCCTGAAGCCAAAAATTTGTTGCTGATCCCAGAGAATCACACACGCAACACCTTCTACTTAACCAATGTCACAAGGCTAAAAAAGATATTCCAACAAGCAGGACTCAATGTACGTCTTGGCACAATCAACCCCGAAATCACTGAACCCACCACGTTTAATCTACCAACAGGCGAAAGCGTGACGCTTGAACCCGTCATTCGCACCAAGCATCGGTTAGGACTGAAAGACTTCGATCCTTGCACAATTTTGCTCAATAACGATTTAAGCGCGGGCACGCCCGACGTGTTTCAAAATCTCAACGAGCAGCATCTACTACCGCCACTGCACGGAGGCTGGTGGATACGGCGTAAGTCCACGCATTTTGCGTCTTACGACACGGTGGTCGAATCCTTTGCAAGCCTGATTGGCATTGACCCCTGGCTCATTAACCCTTATTTTTCGCACTGCGGCAACGTCAATTTTGCCGAAGGCACGGGCATGGATTGTTTAACGAGTGAAGTGGACAAACTGCTTAAAAAAATCCAACTCAAATATGACCAGTACGGCATTCAAGACAAACCGTTCGTGATTGTGAAAGCCGACAACGGAACCTACGGCATGGGCATCATGACGGTGCGTAGCGTGAAAGACCTAGCAGTCATCAACCGCAAAACCAAAAACAAAATGAGTGTCGTCAAAGACGGACAAACCGTAAGCGAAGTCATCATCCAAGAGGGCGTGCCGACCATGGAGCGCGTCAACGAAGCAATGGCCGAGCCCGTGGTGTATATGCTAGATCGCTATGTGGTGGGCGGCTTTTACCGCATTCATGCCGAGCGCGGCGTGGATGAGAACTTAAACGCCCCTGGCTCAAGCTTTGTACCACTCGCCTTTGCCAACGCCACCAACACACCTGAGCTGGGCGAAAAGGTAGGTTGCAGCGCACCCAACCGTTTTTATATGTACGGCGTGATTGCAAGGCTTGCCATGCTAGCCGCCAGCTATGAACTAGAGGCGACCAACCCAAGCAGCATGGATTTATAAATCATGCTTGATTTACTCGCTTTATGCCTTCAACTCTCGCGCCCACTCCCCAATGTGCCCGACAAGTTATGCCACTCTGTCAAACTTGAGCGCTCTGACAGCGTATCCGTTAAAGGACATCCCCTATTGTTCCGCGATGTAGTGACTGAAGACCACGCGAAACGCCGCGTGTTGGTACTTGGCGGCATCCACGGCGACGAGCGCTCATCCAGCTCTTTGGTATTTCACTGGATAGGTTACGCCCAAGCAACCCCCAGCAACGCAAACTGGCGCTTTATTCCAGGACTTAATCCCGACGGATTACTCGCCCAACCACCTAGGCGCACCAATGCCAATGGCGTTGATCTCAATCGCAACTTCCCCACATCGGACTGGAGGCGAAATGCGAGCAATTACTGGGTGACAAAAACCAAAAAAGATCCCCGGCGCTATCCAGGCAAAACACCGCTATCGGAACCCGAAGCCAAGTTTTTACATGAACAAATTAAACAATTCAAACCACACATCATTGTGAGCATCCATGCGCCTTTTGGTGTCTTGGATTTTGATGGCCCATCAATCCCGCCACAAAAACTAGGACGGCTATACCTAGACCAAGTGGGCATTTACCCTGGCAGCCTTGGCAACTATGGCGGTGTCGAGCTCAAGATACCCGTCATCACCGTTGAATTACCCAACGCGACCAAAGCACCCAACATCCCAGAAATGCGGCAAATGTGGCTGGACTTGGTACGCTGGATGAGTGCGCATTCACTACCTCTAAACTAAAAGCGCATTCACCCGCTTCACGTAGGCAGCGGGATCATCTGGCAGACCACCCTCAGCAAGCAGTGCTTGGTCAAACAAGATGTGCGCAAGATCGTTGAAGTGAACCGAGCCATCGAGTTTTTTAACCAGCGCGTGCTCCGCGTTGATCTCCAAAATCGGCTTCGTCTCGGGCGCGGCTTGACCCGCTTGCTTCAGCAGTCTTGCCATTTGCGTACTCATGCCGTGATCTTTCACCACCAAGCAAGCTGGCGAGTCCACCAAACGCGTCGTCACGCGCACATCTTCCGCTTTGTCTTTGAGCGCCTCTTTCAACTTTGCCAACAGTGGTTTGGCCGATTCAGCTGCATCCTCTGCTGCTTTCTTTTCCGCTTCATCTTGCAGCTTGCCCAAATCGAAAGCGCCTTTGGCAACGCTTTGCAGCGGCGTGCCGTCGAACTCGTTCAAAAAGCCCAACGCCCACTCGTCCACGCGATCGGACATCAAAAGAACCTCGATGCCTTTCTTTTTGAACACCTCAAGCTGCGGACTATTCTTCGCGGCTGCTAAGGTTTCTGCGGTGATGTAGTAAATCGCCTCTTGCCCCTCCTTCATCCGCGCTTTGTAGTCGGCAAAACCAACCGTCACCGTATCTGTTGTGCAGGATGCAAAGCGCAGCAACTTGGCGATCTTGTCTTTGTTGGCAAAGTCCTCGCCCACGCCCTCTTTCAGCACCGCGCCAAACGCCTCGTAAAACTTAGTGAACTTGGCGCTACGTGCGTCAAAGTCTTCCTTCGATTCGCCCTCTTTTTGCGGTGCCGCCATATCGTCCAGCATCGACAAAATGCGGCGAGTATTGCCTTCACGAATCGCCTTGGTATCCCGGCTTTCTTGCAGCAGCTCGCGCGAGACGTTGAGCGGCAAATCAGCCGAATCAATCACGCCTTTGACAAAGCGCAAATACACGGGCATCAGCGACTCTGCATCATCCATGATGAACACCCGTTTGACGTAGAGCTTAATGCCCGCCTTCTTGTCACGATTCCACAAATCGTGCGGCGCAGTTGCTGGTATGTAGAGTAGCTGTGTGTACTCCGTCTTGCCCTCCACGCGGTTATGGCTGTGGGCTAGCGGCGCGGCAAAGTCATAACTGATTTGCTTATAAAACTCGTCGTATTGCTCTTGCGTAATGTCGGCTTTAGCACGCGTCCACAAAGCGCTGGCTTTGTTAATCGTCTCCCACTCATCCGTCGTCACCATCTCGCCTGGTTGGTTGTCTTTGCCTTCCTTCCACTCCTCTTTGCGCATCAAAATTGGCAAGGAGATGTGCTCGGCGTATTTATTGATGATGGACTTGAGCTTCCAGTTAGACAAGAAGTCGCCAATCTCAGTTGAGCCCTCTTCGTCAGCGCGCAGATACAAAATCACATCGGTGCCACGGCCGTCTTTGGTGATGACCTCTGTTTCAAAATCCCCCGCGCCGCCGCTCGTCCAGCGCACACCTTCTGCGGCGGGCGTACCGCCACGGCGCGTCTCCACAACCATTTTGTCGGCAACGATAAAGCCCGAATAAAAGCCCACACCAAATTGCCCAATCAGCGAGCCTTGCTCTTTCGCGTTCGCCTTCTGTGCGTCACCAAGTTGGGAGACGAAATCTTTCGTACCCGACTTGGCAATCGTGCCAAGGTGAGCAATGGCTTCGTCTGCCGTCATGCCAATGCCATTGTCGGAAATCGTGATCGTGCGGGCGGCTTTGTCAAACGAGACACGAACTTCTAAATCGGATTTGCCCTCGAACAGCGCAGGGTTATTGAGTCCTTCAAAACGCAGCTTATCGCAAGCATCAGAGGCGTTAGAGATCAATTCGCGCAGAAAAATTTCTTTGTTGGAATACAGCGAGTGCGTCACGAGATGCAAAAGCTGCGCAACTTCGGCTTGGAAAGAATGTTTAGTGGTCATGGTTCAAAAAAGAATAAAAAGAAAAAAGAACGCCCTTAGAGTTAGGGGCGCTTGGGTGAAATTCAAGCGCCCAAGAGCAACCAGTTTTTTAAATCGAACCGCTTGAAGTCAGCATCAAAAGTGACCATGCGCAAGCCCGTCGATTCGGCAGTAGCGGCTAAGTAAGCATCTGTTGACATTCGCGCAGGAACATCTTGGCTCAAACCGACTAAAGCCGCATCCGTCCGTTTGGCAGCATCAGTGGTCTCGGGCAACCATTTGACTAAAGATATATCCAAAAAATTGAGATAGGCAACGTAGGCCTCTTTTAAACTCAACACCGACGGCCCCATCACCGCTTTTTGTGATAACAACCGAATCATGCCAAGCATCGTTGTTCGACAAAACCACATCAGCGTCCCCTTAGCTTGCTCTGCCTGCCAATACGCCACGGCCTGCTTGTGATAGTCATGTTCGGTATGCGCGAGCGCTATCCAAACATTAATGTCAAGAAGATCACCTTTGGGAATCCGACTAGTTAGCCAGTCATTCAGCGTATCGCCATCGTTCACCTGCAATGGGCTACTCGCTTTGTATGCTGGATATTTCATGTCATTTTGTCTTTGAGCGTGCCGCTCCAAACGCATCGCGCTCCAAGGTTTCGGCATCCAACAACTCATAAAGATCGGCATTACTGAGCGTCTTCATTGAAATGGCCATAGGGCCTTTTGATGGAATCGTAGGCGGTGGATCGTATTTTCTAGGCTCGGCCGCAATTTGCGCGGGCGCATCGACCGCCGCCAAACCTTTCTCCAGCAAGCCAATGACGGTCTCGCGCAGCGTCACGCCATCAATTGCCGCTCGGGTTTTGAGATGGACAAATAACTCGTTGGGGAAATCCAATGTGGTTCGCATATTTGTGATTTTATGCAAATATGCGAACCTGTCAAGATCTCAAGCGGCTTACTTCGGCAAACTCTCCACCTCGCGCTGCCAGCGCTCAATTAAGCGCTTACGCTCTGCGGCCCTGCCGTATTTTTCAAAATCGTACTTAATCAAACGCACGTGGTCGATCAGCGGAATTCTGGGGTCGGCTTTAAACGTCTTATTCGCAGGCACTTGCAAGCTATTGGCTCTTGCGCCAACGCCTTGCCCAGCGGGGCTCATCAGCCAGTCGTAGTATTTTTGAGCGGCATCGGGATTCTTACTGCCTTTGATGAGTGCAATCCCGCCCACCTCAAAGCTCGTGCCTTCACAAGGCGCGGCGGATTTAACGGGATAACCGTTGTGTGTCCAGCCATCAAAACCAAAAATAAACGACAGCCCAATCGCCACCTCGCCCTTGGCGACGCTGGGCGCTTGCGCCGTACCGCTGCGGGTGTAGGCGGTTATGTTTTTATGCAGCTTTTTCATGTAGTCAAAGGCCGCCTCCTCGCCCATCAATTGCACCAGACCTGCCAAGATGGTGTACGCCGTGCCACTGGCTGCGGGGTGCGACGTTTCAATCTCACCTTTGTAGCGCGGGTCAAGCAAGTCCTTCCAGCATTTGGGTTCTGGCAATTTCTTCTTCTTAAGCACTTCGGTGTTCCAGCCAAAGCCAATGGCTGACGTATAAAAGCCGCCCACTTTATTTCCTGTCATCGCATATTGGCGCACGCTCCATGAATGCAAGTCGTTGATATAACTGGGGCGATAGGCTTCCAGCAAGCCAACCTCTGCCGCTTGCAAAAACGGATCGCCCGTGCCGCCCCACCAAATATCGGTTTTAGGATTGGCCGCCTCTGCGCGAAGCTGCGCCAGCGCCTCGCCCGTTGCTTTGCGCACTTGCAATACTTTGACACCTGTCGCTTTTTGAAAGTCACTCGCCGCCAAGTCACACCATGCTTGGTCTGTGGAGCAGATAGCATTCACCGTGCCCGACTGGGCAAGGGCTACGGAGCATAAAGCCGCGCAAGCCAAT
Source organism: Cytophagales bacterium (assembly GCA_030054145.1). Taxonomy (GTDB): domain Bacteria; phylum Pseudomonadota; class Gammaproteobacteria; order Burkholderiales; family Burkholderiaceae_C; genus JASGCK01. The sequence goes on along the minus strand of JASGCK010000001.1, from coordinate 161,431 downwards.
ACGGACAAGGCTTTCAAGGGAAAAGATATTTTCATTTGATAACTTTCTTAAAACCGCTCATCTGGCCTTAAATACCGCCACTGGCCTAACGGCAAATTTCCAAGCATTAATTTGCCAATTCTCACGCGCTTTAATCCGACCACCGTCAGGCCCACTGCCTCGCACATACGGCGGATTTGGCGCTTTTTGCCTTCATTCAAAACAAACCGCAGCTGCTCTGGATTTTGCCAGTCAACTCGCGCGGGCTTGAGCGGCTTGCCGTCCATGTGCAAACCGTGCCGCAGTTTTGCCAATTGCTCTGGCGGAAAAATGGATTGAATGTCCACGGTCATGAGTCCGCGCTCTTGCGTGCGGTAACTCACCCGCACCAAGTATTCTTTTTCAATTGCCGAGTCCTCGCCAATCAACGTCCGCGCCACGCGACCATCTTGCGTCAAGATCAGCAAGCCCGTGGAGTCAATATCCAAGCGGCCTGCGGGCACGAGGCTATTCCAATGGCTGGGGTGGAACTGCACCGCATGAGAACCTTTTCTCGACGGGTCATCATCCCAGCGCTGCGCAGGCACAACCAGCACCTTGGCTGGCTCGTAGCCGTCTTCGGCCTGACCGCTCACAAAGCCAATGGGCTTATGGAGCACCACCGTCACTTGCTCGGCCTGGCGCGAAGCCGCTTGGCGATGAATCTCGATCTGCGCATCCGCTGGCACGGGCTGCCCCAGCACCGCAGGCGCGCCATTCACGCGCACCCAACCGCGGGCAATCCAATCATCCGCCTCGCGGCGCGACGCGAGACCAAGCTCCGCCATGCGTTTATTTAATCGAATCAAAGTGGGTTCGGTCATGTCAATTTTTGAATATCAGGGACGGTTAAGCCGCCATACTGCAAGCGAATCGTACCCTGTGCTTCAAGCGCCTTCAGCGCCACGTTCACGCGCTGGCGCGATAGGCCAACCAAATACGCAAGCTCCTGCTGGGTAATCGTAAGCGTATTGCCAGTCTGCGGATAAAGCGTCGGGTTGAGCAGCCCCGCTAGCGTGCGTGCCACGCGGTGCTCGGGATTGCTGATGCGGTCCACTTCCCGCGCCGCAATAAACTGACTCAGCCGCTCGTTCAACTGCCGCATCAGGTATTTATTAAACGCAATCGAATGATCCAGCAACCAGTGAAACGCCTCTATCGAAATACCAGCCACAACGCTATCGCGCAGCGCCGAAATGTTGTACCGATAAGGCTCGCGCTTGAGTGCCGTGCCCTCACCAAACCAACCGCCCGTCGATACACCAACAAAAGTCATGGTTTTGCCATCGGCGCTATCGCTGCTCATCTTCAGCAAACCCTCCACCACACCAAACCAATACGTCACGGGGCGACCAATGCGGCAAATCACGTCACCCTCTTGGGCAAGAGTGACCTTGATTTCTGGCAGCACATAGTCGTAATCCGCAGGTGCGAGTAAAGCCAGCCACGGGATCGCCGCCAGATCCGCATCATTGGGCGGGCGTTGACGTTGAAGAAGAGAGCCAGAGCGAGAAGACATAATGCCAATCCTAACGATAATTCAGCGCATGAACCAGCCAACCACACCCGCCGCCCACGCCATCTTGCCAGACCAAAGCGCCAACCTGCACAACTTGGCGATGCTACAAAAACACTTCCCAAGCGCCATCGAAGTCACGCCAGACGGACGCTACACCGTCAACGCCGCGCAGCTACAGCTAGCGCTAGACCCTGCGGGGGTCAAGGTAGAAGAAGACGGCTTCGAGCTACGCTGGGTCGGCAAACGCGAAGCGTACAACACCGCATTCACACCCGCGCAAAACATCTTGGAGCCGCTGCCGCTGGAGAGCAAAAACTGGGACACCACAGGCAACCTACTCTTACGCGGCGACAACTTAGACGCGCTACGCCTCTTGCGCCACAGCTACTTTGGCAAAGTCAAACTCATCTACATCGACCCGCCGTACAACACGCAAAGCGATGCGTTTATTTACAACGACAACTTTGGGGTGAATCAGACGCAGATTTTGGAAGAGCTGGGCTACGACAAAGAGAACATCGAGTACATCAAAAACATCTACGGCGCAAGAACCCACAGCGGCTGGCTATCGTTCATGTACCCGCGCTTGCTGCTGGCAAAAGACTTGCTACGCGACGACGGCGTGATTTTTATCTCGATAGACGACAACGAGCAGGCGCAGCTCAAGTTGCTGATGGATGAGGTGTTTGGGCAGGATAACTTTGTGGCGGAATTAACCCTGCTTTGCAACCCCAAGGGTCGCTCGCAAGATAAATACTTTGCGACTAACCACGAATACCTACTTGCCTACAGCAAAACAGAACTTGATAAGGGCTCTTTTGCGCTTGCTAAAGACGAGGAACAGATCGACAGTGAGTACAACGAAATAGATGCGGATGGCGAACGATACCGCTTGCTAGAGCTTCGGAACACCCATCGTGAATTTGGCAAACACAACCGTAAAAATCTCTACTATCCGCTTTATGTCAACACGCTGGGCGAAGTCACTTTATTTCCTATGAATGGCGAGGAAAAAGTAGTTCCCGATTGGGAAGATGGTTTTGAGGGTTGCTGGACTTGGGATCGCATTAAGGCAGAAAAAGATCAAATGCTACTGATAGGAAAGCAAATTAAAGGTCGTTGGAAAATTTACCGGAAAAGCTATGCCAATGGCTCAAGTCGGATGCTCAAAACGATTCTGAATGACAAAAATTTCTATACCGAAAAAGGTCAAAAAGAGCTCAATGACGTTTTTCAAAACAAGTCAAGAATCTTTCCGTCACCAAAATCACCTTGGCTTTTGCAGGAAATTTTTGCTACGCGCACATCTGGTGACGACCTCATCCTCGACTTCTTCGCAGGCAGCGGCACCACGGGCGAGGCGGTGATGCGTTTGAATGCTGAGGACGGCGGGAGTCGTAAATTTATCTTGGTGCAAATTCCGCAGCCGATTGACCCGAAAAAGCAAAAGGAAGCGCACAAGTTTGTGACCGAGGAGCTGGGTAAGCCCGCCACTATTTTTGAGATTACCGCCGAGCGCCTGCGCCGTGCGGGCGAAAAGTTGATTGCCTCGCAGGCTATATCCGATAAGGCTTCCCAGCATGATGCCGCTGCAATGCCCGTGGATATTGGCTTTCGGGCGTTTGAGGTTGCGCCAGATTTGGACGCTTTGATTTTCCAAAAACCGCTGTCCGAGGCGACGCAGGCGGATTTGGCGCATTTTGCGGCGGCCGCCGTTGCCGCAAACCCCGCGCAGCAAGCCTTGCGGCAAGAGCGGGTGCTGCACAATTTGCTGCTCTCGGAGGGTTTGCCGCTGACCACACGCATCACCGAGGTGCTGGCGGGCAGGCTGTACCTTGCTGGGGATGTGGCGATTTTTTTAGGCGCGGTGAACGGCCTTGAGTTGGCGGACACGCTAAACACCTTGAAAGCGTCTAACACCCCGCCCGTGTATTTGACGGTTTACGCACCTTGGATTACCGACGACAACTTCCTGCAAAACATCAAGACGCAGGCGGAGTCGCTGGGGTTCTCAGAAGATAAATTGCGGCTGCGGGGGTGAACTCAAACATGAAGGAGAACTCACAATGAATGCAGAAAAATTAGCCCAGATGATTCAAGGCGGTGAGGACTCTTCGCTTGAACTAAAGCGCATGACTTGGCGCGGCGTGGGCAAAGTCAACGAACCTCACCCTGATAGCCTTGCCAATGAAATGGCTGCCTTTGCTAACGCAAAAGGCGGCTATGTGGTGCTGGGCGTAGAGGACAAAACGCGCGACATCGTGGGAATCGAACGCGACGATCTAAGTGCCGTTGAGCAGTGGCTTGGCAATCTCGCAAGAGATTTGGTAAAGCCTGATTTGATGTACTACACCCGACATATTAAGTTGACAGATAGCTTGGGCATACCTCGGTACGTTGTGGCAATTGAAATTCCACGCAGCTTGTGGATTCACAAAAGCCCAGCGGGTTATCTCTACAGAATCGGGCATGAAAAACGTGAAATGTCACCTGACCTTTTGGCACGTATGTTTCAGCAGCGCAGCCAAGCCCGCATCATCCGTTTTGAGGAACAAGCCGTCCCCAATACCTCGCTAGCGGATGCCGTACATACCAAGCATTACGTCAAGTCAATGGAAGCGGCCAACGCGGCGGTGCAGCTGACACGGCAGCATCTGACAGCTAAAGATAGCGACGATGTTGCACGGCTGAGTGTTGCTGGTGTACTGTGCTGCACGGATGAGCCGCGTCGCTGGTTGCCAGGTGCTTATATCCAAGCGGTGGCGTATCGTGGAGCAAAAAACGACCCAGCAGATCAAGTTGATGCCAAGGACTTTACGGGTTCTATTGATACGCAAATTTGGCAAGCCTTTAGCTTTGTCATGCGTCACATGCTGATTCCTGCCACCAAAGATTTGGGGCGCAAAGAATTTCCGCAATACAGCCGCCGTGCGGTGTTTGAAGCTATCGTCAACGCGGTGGCACACCGTGATTACTCTATCTACGGTGCGCGTATTCGTTTGTTTGTGTTTGCAGATCGCTTGCTGCTGTGCGTCCCTGGTGTTTTGCCCAACACCATGACCACCGATGCCATGCCATCGCTATCCATGCCTCGCAATGAAGTCCTCACCACGCTACTGTCACGTATACCCGTGGAAGCCGAAGGCCTTCATCGTGCATTTTTAATGGACAAACGAGGCGCTGGGGTAGATGTCATATTGACGGAAAGCGAATCGCTTTCTGGCAAAAAACCTAGCTATACCTTGATTGGCGAGAGCGAACTACAACTCACCATCTTCGCCGCCCCGTCCCCCCACGATGGCAGCCCATCCCCCACGAATTTGCCCTCTTTATGACCGCTCAATTCCAATACACCCGTCTCGCCTACCAAGCCCAAGCGGTGCAAAGCATTGCGGATGTGTTTGCTGATGTGCATTTTTATAAAGCGCCGCGCAGCGAGGCGAACCCAACGATCAGTCCTGGCGAGGCGCACACGGCGCTCAAGGCCAACATCGCCCGCGTGCGGGATGCCAACAAAATCGCCATTGGCGCGGTAGCTGTTGCCACCACCGCCACGCCTGCGCTGAATTTGGATGTGCTCATGGAGACGGGCACGGGCAAGACGTTTACGTTTATCGAGACGATGTTTAAACTGCATCAGCTCTACGGCGTGGCGAAGTTTGTGGTGCTGGTGCCTAGCAACGCGATTCGGCAAGGCACGCTGAAGAGTCTTGCTAACACGGCGGCGTTTTTTGCCAAGGAATACAACAACGAGAAGATCCATGTCTTCAACTACTCCAACCGCGCGGTGGAGGCGTTTATTCATAACGCGAACGCGGGCATTTCTGTGCTGGTGGCGACGTATCAGTCGTTTAACAAAGACAAAAACACGATTAACAAGCGCGGCGTAGAGGCGAACTTGTTTAGCAAGGCCAAGAGTTATATGGAGGCGCTGGCGGCTATCCGCCCCGCCATCATCATTGACGAGCCGCACCGCTTTGTGGGCGCAAAAACGGTGGAGTACCTTGCCAAGTTCAACCCGCTGTTTACGATTCGGTTTGGTGCAACGTTTAAAAGTTCGGACGCAAAAAACAACGACGACGATCTCAAGTTCACCAACTTGATTTACACCTTGGACAGCTTGGAGGCGTTTCGCCAGCGCTTGGTCAAAAGCATCACGGTGGATACCGTGGGACATGCGTCCACTTCTGACTATGCGCTGTGCTACCACGAGGCGAGCGGCAAGGCAGGCGAGCGCACGGCGCGGGTGAACTACCTTGGACTGGACGGCAAAAACGCAGCTGTGCAGTTATCGGCTAAAGACAATTTGGGCGAGCGCACGGGGATTCACTATTTAGACGGCTATGTGGTGGAGAACGTGACGGCAAAAGAGGTGCTGTTTACCAACGGTTTTGCCTTGCCGCTGGGCGAGGCCTCGTCTTACGGAATGCTGGCGGATGAGACGCAGCAGCTCATCATGGCTCGCGCTGTAGCCAATCACTTTGAGCGCGAAGAGAGTTTGTTCAAGCGCGGGATCAAAAGCTTGAGTCTGTTCTTTATTGACGCGGTGGCAAAGTATCTGCCCGAAGGAGCCAAGCCCGCCGTCCTGCGCGATTGGTTTGAAGCGGCGTACCGCGCCGAGCTTGCGAAGACTTTAGCCAAGCCCAATCTGGACGGGGCTTACAGAGCCTATCTGTCGCGCAGCGCAGGCTGCATAAGCTCTGTCCACAAGGGCTACTTTGCCCGCTCACACAGCGAGAAGGGCGAAGAGGAAGCGATCAAGCTGATTTTGGAAGAGAAAGAAAAGCTGCTGTCGTTTGATACGGACTTGCGGTTTATCTTTTCCATGTGGGCGCTGCAAGAGGGCTGGGACAATCCAAACATTTTTACGCTGTGCAAACTGGCACCTAGCAACTCCAAAATTACCAAGCTGCAACAAATCGGGCGGGGCTTGCGCTTGGCGGTTAATCAAGAGTTGGCTCGGGTGACAACAGACGACGCAGCGTTTGAGGAGGTGAACGAGTTAGTGGTCATCGTGCCAGCATCCGAGGGCGATTTTGTTGCCTCGATTCAAAACGAAATTGCCGCCCACAGCGTGCGCCGCGTTGCCAAGGTGTTTGACGTTGTGGTTTTGGCTGAATACGGCATTACGCCCTCTCCTTATGTAGCACACAGTGTGCTCAATGATCTGGCGACTCTTGGGATTATTGATCTGGATCGGATCACGGGCAAAGGCACTTTGTGCATTGACCGCAGCACCTACCACGCCAAGCGCGATGCGATTTTGGCAAGCATGAGCGTGATTGCAGGCGTTACGCCCGAGAACGCCGCCAATATGCAGCAGTATCTGGATGCCTACTTTGACGGCTATGGTCAGGTGAAGCACAAGTCGCATACGCCGCCGCCCAAGCTGACGGTCAACCCCAATCAATACGCCAAGTTCAAGCACTTGTGGGAGAACTTGAACCGCCATGCGGTGCTGTCGTATGAACTTAACACGCCCACGTTAATTGACAACATCTTGCGCCAAATTGATCTGCAATTTGATGTGAAACCGCTGGGGCTAACCGTCACGACCAGCAAACACGTTGAGTACCAACACCGCGTGGAGAGCACGCAGGCCACGTACCGCATCACGCCGCACTCGGTATACACCTTGGGCGAGTTTGTGCGTGAATTGGCGAACGCCACAAAACTCAGTTACGCCACGGTCAGCGCGGTTTTGCAAGCCATGCCCTCTGACAAGTTTGCGCAAATTGCTAACAACGAAAATCGCGCCTTGTCCGCACTTAAGGATATTTTTATTTGGTGCATCTACGAACTCATCGTCAACAAGGTGTCGTATCAACTGCGCGAGATCAAAATCAAAACGGCGTTGACGGATAGCACGGGCGCACTGCTTGCCAGTTTGCCCGCGTCGTTGTGCGGCAATGAACTCTATCCGCTTGCGAACGCTGCCGTGCAACAGCGTTCGCTCTACAACGAGACGTTCATGCCTGTGGACAGTCAGCCCGAGCGCGATGCGATTGATGAGTCCAATATCGAAGCGATGACGGTATTTGCCAAGCTGCCCAAAATCAACATTCCCACGCCTGTGGGCAACTACAACCCTGACTTTGGCTATACCGTCTCGCGCGGCACGACTAGCGACTTGTATTTGGTGGTGGAAGCCAAAGGTTATGACTCCAGCAACGATTTGGGCAAGCGCGAGGGTTACAAAATTAACAGCGCCAAACACTTTTTTGCAGCTCTCAAAGCCAGTGGCGTCAATGTCAGCTACAAAACCAAGCTAAACGGTGAACGCTTGTTAGAGCTAATCGCATCCATCGATACCAACTAGGGAAAGTCCTAGTGGGGATGTCCCTTGAATTGTCGTCGAAACGACAGCATTGCGTCAAAGTGCGCTCTACAGTTACGTCATGGATGCGACTTTCCCCCACTTACTACTAGAGCACGCTGCTAAACGCCCAGCAGCGGCTGCCATGCGCGAAAAAGAATATGGCATTTGGCAAACGACCAGCTGGCAAGGCATGGCGCGCCTTGCTGAGCATATTGCTTGCGGACTCCACCTTGCAGGGCTGATGCGGGGCGATCACATGATCTTGGTCGGTAGCAATCGACCGCGCCTCTACGCAACCATGCTGGCGGCGCAAAGCTTGGGTGCCATTCCGATCCCGATGTATCAAGACGCTAATTCGGTTGAATATGTTTTCCCCGTCAATAACACCGAAGTTAAATTTGCCTTTGCCGAAGACCAAGAGCAAGTTGATAAGCTGGTGGACATTCGCTCCCAATGTCCGGGAATGCTTGGCAAGATTTATTTTGATGACCCGCGCGGCCTGCGCAACTACACGGCGCAGGGCGTGTCGTCGTTGGATAGCTTGATTGAAGCGGGTCAAGCTTATGCGGACAAGCATCCTGAGTTTTTTAAAAATGAAATTGGGCAATGCAAACCCAGCGACGTAGCTGCTATGTTTTTTACCAGCGGCACAACAGGCAATCCCAAGGGCGTGGTACATACCCACTACAGTTTGCTGGATCGTGCGCAGGCGGGTCAAGAGTTTGATCATCTCACCGAGCGCGAGGAAGTGCTGGCTTATTTGCCGCCCGCTTGGATTGGACAAAATATTTTTTCTTATGCGCAGTGGCTCTGCTGCGGCTATGTGGTCAATTGCCCCGAATCTGCCGAAACGGTGTCGATTGACCTCAAGGAGATTGGGCCGACCTATTACTTTGCGCCGCCTCGTGTCTTTGAGGGGCTGCTCACTTCTGTGATGATTCGCATGGAAGACGCGGGCGTGATCAAACGCAAGATGTTCCACACTTTTATGGCTGTCGCCAAGCGCGTGGGGTCGTCTTTGACAGATGGCAACAAATCCGTGGGATGGTGGGATCGTTTGATTTATGCCATTGGCAATGTGCTGGTCTATGGTCCTTTGCGTAACAACCTTGGCATGAGCCGAGTTCGCGTAGCCTACACCGCAGGCGAAGCGATTGGCCCTGATCTTTTTGCGTTTTACCGCTCGATTGGCGTGAACTTGAAACAGCTCTACGGCTCAACTGAGACGGCGGTATTCGTCTGCCTTCAACCCGACAATGCCGCCAAGGCAGATACGGTTGGTATTCCGTGCCGAGGGGTAGAAATAAAAATTGCTAGCAACGGCGAAGTCATGGTTCGCTCTAAAGGCTTGCTCAAAGAATATTACAAAAACCCAGAAGCCACAGCCGAGGTGCTAACCGAGGATGGCTGGTATCACACCAGCGATGCTGGGTTTTTAGATGCAGACGGTCATCTCAAAATTATTGACCGCGTCAAGGATGTCGGGCGCATTGCAGGCGGCGCGTACGATGGTGCCATGTTTGCGCCCAAGTACGTTGAGAACAAGCTCAAGTTTTTCCCATTCATCAAAGAAGTCGTGGCTTACGGCGATAACCGCGACCGCGTTTGCGTGATGGTGAATATCGATTTTGATGCGGTTGGCAACTGGGCAGAGCGGAGAAATTTACCCTACGCAGGCTATACCGATTTGGCGCAAAAGCCCGAGGTCTACACGATGATTCAAGACTGTGTCAATCAGGTTAATAGCGATTTATCGAAAGACGAAATGCTGTCTGGGTCGCAAATTAGTCGCTTCCTTGTTTTGCACAAAGAACTGGACGCAGACGATGGAGAACTGACCCGCACCAACAAAGTGCGACGCGGCTATATCGCCGAGAAGTATCAACCGCTGGTCGATGCGCTCTATGGCAACAAAATCGAGCAATACATTGAGACGGCCGTGAAGTTTGAGGATGGCCGCACTGGCTCAATCAGCGCCACACTCAAAATGATGGATGCAAAAATCGTCGTCGCACAAGCCAAAGCAGGGGTTGCAAATGTCTAAACAGATTGGCGACGTTATTCTTGATGTGCAAAACATATCGCTTAGCTTTGGCGGCGTCAAGGCACTCACCGACATTAGCTTCGATGTGCGCGAGCATGAGATCAGATCAATCATTGGACCCAATGGCGCGGGCAAAAGCTCGATGCTCAATTGCATCAACGGTGTTTATACGCCGCAGCAAGGCTCCATCACCTTCAAAGGACAGACCTTTAAGCACATGAACTCGCGCCAGGTTGCGGAAATGGGTGTTGCGCGCACGTTCCAAAATCTTGCGTTATTCAAAGGCATGAGTGTGCTGGACAACATGATGGCGGGGCGCAATTTGCACATCAAGAGCAATATCTTCGCCCAAGCGTTTCGCAATCCATTTGGCATTTTTGGATTGGGCGGCGCAGAAAAAGAAGAAGTACACAACCGTGCGTATGTTGAGCACATCATCGATTTTTTAGAGATTCAAGCGCATCGCAAAACGCCCGTTGCGCAATTGCCTTATGGCTTGCAAAAGCGTGTGGATCTTGGGCGCGCGCTCTCCATGCAGCCTAGCGTGCTGCTACTTGATGAGCCAATGGCTGGCATGAACTTGGAAGAAAAGCAGGATATGTGCCGCTTCATTTTGGACGTGAATGATGAGTTCGGCACAACCATTGTTTTGATTGAACATGACATGGGTGTTGTGATGGATATCTCTGACCGCGTGGTCGTACTCGATTACGGAAAAAAAATTGGCGATGGCACGCCCGACGAGGTGCGAACCAATCAAGACGTTATTAACGCTTACTTAGGAACGAGTCATTAATCATGGGATTTTTTCTAGAAACATTGATTGGCGGCTTGATGACGGGGATGCTGTATTCCTTAGTTGCTCTGGGCTTTGTATTAATTTTTAAAGCATCAGGGGTTTTTAATTTTGCCCAAGGTGCAATGGTGTTATTCGCTGCTTTGGCAATGGCGCGATTCGCAGAATGGATTCCACAACTCTTAGGTATTGAGTCCCCAACCATTGGCAGCATCACGGGATTTATATGCGCGGCGACTGTCATGTTTATTCTGGCTTGGTTAATCGAAAAAATGGTGCTTCGCCATTTAGTGAATCAAGAAGGAACGACCCTCCTGATGGCGACCCTGGGCATTACTTATTTTTTAGAAGGTCTTGGGCAAACCATATTCGGCAGTGATATCTACAAAATTGATGTCGGTATGCCCAAAGATCCCGTGATGATTTTTGAAAACATTTTTTCTGGCGGCATCCTGATCAACAAAGAGGATTTAATCGCCGCCTTAATTGCCGCATTCCTAGTGATCTTGCTATCCATTTTCTTTCAAAAAACAGCCACAGGCCGCGCCCTTAGAGCGGTTGCAGACGATCACCAAGCCGCGCAGTCTATTGGCATTCCTCTTAACCGCATTTGGGTTATTGTGTGGTGCGTTGCAGGCATTACAGCGCTAGTGGCGGGGATTATTTGGGGAAGCAAACTAGGGGTTCAATTCTCACTGACTACGGTTGCCATGCGTGCGCTGCCCGTCGTGATTTTGGGTGGTCTGACATCCGTCCCTGGAGCCATTATTGGTGGCCTGATCATCGGGGTAGGTGAAAAGTTATCCGAAGTGTATTTAGGTCGCTTTGTGGGCGGTGGCATCGAAATTTGGTTTGCCTATGTTTTGGCATTGGTGTTCTTGCTGTTTAGACCGCAAGGATTGTTCGGTGAAAAAATCATTGACCGGGTTTAAGAATATAAGGATTTGACAAAATGATTTATCGCGAAAACGGTCAATTCAAAACCAACTATACCGCTGACCAACAAATTTTGGGGATTACGCAGGATCGCTGGTTTGTCTTGGGATTCATGCTGTTTGCCACCTTTGTTGTGCCATTCATTGTGGACGAATATATGTTTCGCGCAATCTTGATTCCCTTCTTGATTTTGTCGCTAGCTGCGCTAGGGGTGAACATACTAGTCGGTTATTGTGGTCAAATTTCGCTTGGCTCTGGGGCTTTTATGGCGGTTGGCGCGTATGCGGCATATAACTTTTTTGTTCGCGTTGACGGTATGCCCGTCATCGTCTGCCTTTTGCTTGGCGGCGTATTCTCAACCTTGGTGGGGGTCATATTTGGCATCCCTAGCTTGCGGGTTCGCGGTTTGTATTTGGCGATTGCAACCTTGGCCGCTCAGTTCTTTTGTGATTGGGCTTTTTCGCGTGTGAAGTGGTTTACCAATGACTCCTCATCTGGCAGTGTTTCCGTCTCTGGCTTTCATGTTTTTGGCATCCCTATTGACTCGCCCGTTGCAAAGTATTGGTTTTGTCTCGCGTTCTTAATTGCTTTTGCTCTTCTTGCTAAAAACTTGGTGCGTAGTGCTGTTGGTCGCGAATGGATGGCCATTCGTGATATGGACGTTGCCGCTGCCGTCATTGGCATCCGCCCGATGTACGCCAAGCTCTCCGCGTTTGCTGTTAGCAGTTTCATCATTGGTGTAGCTGGCGGGCTGTGGGGGTTTGTCCATTTGGGATCGTGGGAGCCAGCCGCCTTTTCTGTTGATCGCTCATTTCAACTTTTGTTTATGGTCATTTTGGGCGGCATGGGCTCCATCATGGGGAGTTTTATGGGCGCAGCATTTATTGTCATTTTGCCAATTGTGATTAATGTCGTTTTGCCTGAATTGGGTGCTTTAGTTGGCTGGCAAGTGAGTACAGCTGCGGTCACGCACGCTGAAAATATGATTTTTGGTGCGCTTATCGTATGGTTTTTGATCGTCGAACCGCATGGACTCGCCAAACTTTGGAGTGTTGGAAAACAAAAACTGAGGCTATGGCCCTTCCCACACTAACTGCATCACAAGTCGTCTTTCTATTCGGTTTTTCTTTTTAATTTTTAAGGAGCACATTATGAAACTTCATCAACTCGCGCTTGCGGCAGCTGCCGCAGCAACGCTGGCTGTCGTCAGCAGTTCGGTTTTTGCACAAGCAAAGGAACAATTTTTTCCAGCATTGCCGTATCGCACAGGGGCTTACGCGCCTAATGGAATTCCATGGGCCAATGGTTACGCCGACTATCTCAAGATGATTAATCTGCGCGGCGGCATTAACGGTGTCAAAATTTCAACCGAGGAGTGTGACACCGCCTACGCGACTGATCGCGGTGTAGAGTGCTATGAACGACTCAAAGGCAAAGCAAATGGTGCTATTTACCAGCCACTCTCTACAGGCATTACGTTTGCGCTGACAGAGAAGGCGCCTACTGACAAAAACCCACTCATCACGGGCGGCTACGGACGCTCCGAGTCCAGCGATGGCAATGTCTTTAAATGGAATTTCCCGCTCATGGGAACATATTGGTCGGGCGCCGACATCATCATGCAAGTGATTACCAAGCGTGAAAGCGGCAGCTTAAAGGGCAAAAAAATTGCCTTGGTTTACCACGACAGCCCATACGGCAAAGAGCCAATTGCGCTTTTGCAAGAGCGCGCCAAGATTCAAGGCTATGACCTCAGCTTACTTCCTGTGACCGCGCCAGGTGTGGAGCAAAAAGCAACTTGGCTACAAATCCGCCAAAACAAGCCTGACTATGTGATTTTATGGGGCTGGGGCGTGATGAACTCCGCAGCGCTTAAAGAGGCCGTTGCCACAGGCTATCCACGCGACAAAATGTACGGCGTATGGTGGTCAGCGGCAGAGCCTGATGTTAAGGATATCGGAGAGGGTGCCAAAGGCTACAACGGTCTCGTCGTAACGGGCAATAGCGGCAAAATTTTGGATGCTATTCGCAAAAATTTGCATGGTAAAAAAGTTGCCTCAGGCCCCGTCGAAGAGGTTGGACAAGTGCTCTATAACCGCGGTTTAGTGTCTGCGGCTTTAGCGGTTGAAGGTGCATACCGCGCTCAAGAACGCTATGGCAAAGGCAAAGTCATGACAGGCGAGCAATTGCGCTGGGGACTGGAGAATTTAAACGTTACGCCCGCTCGCATTGAAGCACTTGGACTAACTGGCTTACTGCGCCCGATCAGCACATCCTGTGCCGATCACGAAGGCTCACGCTCGGCACGCATCCACCAATGGGATGGCAAAAAATGGAACTTTACGACCGACTGGATTGAAGCGGATACGTCAATTATCAAACCACTCGTGAAGCAATACGCGGATAAGTACGTTGCTGAAAAGAAACTCACTCGCCGCACTGCTGCTGATTGCCAGTCATAAAACCATGAGCGACATCGTCTTAAATGTCAATGGCATCGAGGTCATCTACAACCATGTCATCTTGGTCTTGAAGGGGGTCTCCCTGTCTGTTCCAAATGGCAAGATTGTGGCTATTTTGGGTGGTAACGGAGCGGGAAAAACCACAACGCTTCGTGCCATCTCCAATCTGCTCAAGGGCGAGCGCGGTGCGGTGACTAAAGGCTCCATTGAACTGAGAGGCGAGCGGATTGAAAACCTCTCGCCCTCCGAGCTCGTGCAGCGCGGCGTGGTGCAAGTGATGGAAGGTCGCCACTGCTTTGCACATTTGACGATTGAAGAGAACTTGCTCACGGGTAGCTACACGCGCAAAAGCAAAGCAGAAATTGCCGCTAACTTGGAGAAGGTCTACAACTACTTTCCGCGTCTGAAAACACGCCGCACATCGCAAGCTGCGTACACCTCTGGCGGTGAGCAGCAAATGTGCGCGATTGGTCGTGCGTTGATGACCAACCCCAATATGGTGCTCTTAGATGAACCCTCTATGGGACTGGCGCCGCAGATTGTGGAGGAGGTTTTTCATATCGTTAAAGATTTGAACGAGAAAGAAAAAGTAACCTTCTTGCTTGCCGAACAAAACACCAACATGGCACTTAAATATGCTGACTATGGCTACATCATGGAGAGTGGGCGCGTGGTGATGGATGGCGCGGCCTCTGAGTTAGCAAACAACGAAGATGTGAAAGAGTTTTATCTGGGTATGGGCGGTAGCGAGCGTAAATCTTTTAAAGACGTCAAAAGCTATAAACGCCGCAAGCGTTGGTTAGCATAGGCGGCTTCCATAAGGTGATTTTTTTGAATTTTTACGATAAACAAGAAACGCGCAACGCATCGGTACGTGAAGTCGATTTGATGGCGGCATTGCCCGCACAAATCGCTAACGCGCAATCAAACTCCTCCGCATTTGCGCGGATTTTGAAGGGTGTTGATCACACAACAATCAATACGCGCCAAGCGCTAGCAACGCTACCCGTGACGCGCAAGCACGAGTTGCTCAAACAACAAGAGGCTGCACGTGCGGTGCAGCCCGATCAATCTTCCATATTTGGCGGTTTTAATACGCAGACATTCGGATCAGCTATGCCGCGCGTATTCGCCAGCCCAGGTCCTATTTACGAACCAGAGGGCAGGCGCACGGATTACTGGCGTATGGCTAGAGCCATCTATGCGTCAGGCTTTCGGGCCGGGGACTTGATTCACAACTGCTTTAGCTATCACTTTGTCCCTGCGGGTTCGATGATGGAGTCTGGCGCTCACGCGCTGGGTTGCAGCGTCTTTCCAGGTGGCACGGGACAAACCGAGCAACAGGTGCAAGCGATCCAGCATTTGCAACCCAGCGGTTATATCGGCACGCCAAGTTTTCTCAAAATCATTATTGAAAAAGCGCAAGAGCTAAAACGACCGCTTCCGCCCTCTTTTAATAAAGCCATGCTGGGCGGTGAAGCGTTTCCGCCGTCATTACGCGATTGGTTGCTCGCGCACGGGATTGCGGGCTATCAGTGCTATGCGACCGCAGACTTGGGGTTAATTGCCTACGAAACCGAAGCACGCGAAGGCTTGGTACTTGACGAAGGTGTCATTTTAGAAATCGTGCGCCCAGGTACGGGCGACCCTGTGCCTGATGGCGAGGTCGGTGAAGTCGTTGTTACATCCCTAAACCCTGACTATCCACTGATTCGGTTTGGCACAGGAGATCTCAGTGCGGTACTTGCAGGTCATTGCCCCACAGGCCGCACAAACACACGCATCAAAGGCTGGATGGGTCGCGCCGACCAAACCACCAAAATGCGTGGAATGTTTGTGCATCCCGAGCAGGTGGATAGCGTATCGAAGCGTTTTCCAGAAATTAAACGTGCGCGGCTGGTGGTGAGCGGCGAAATGGCAAATGACCACATCACCCTCAAAGTCGAGCTAAACGAAGTCGCAGATGGTTTGATAGAAAAAATAGCTGACGCTGCGCGCGAAATCACCAAGCTGCGTGTAACGGTTGAGTCTTGCGCGGTGGGCTCGCTGCCTAATGATGGTATCGTCATACACGATGCAAGGAGCTATCAATAATGAACACCAAACGCGAGATATTAAAAGCCTCACTGGGCTTATTGGCAATCACAAGTGGGAGCCATGTGTTGGCTCAAGCTGCATGGCCGAGCAAGCCTGTTCGAATTGTGGTTCCTTTTGCCGCAGGCGGAACCACTGACATTTTGGCAAGAGCGATTGCACCCGAATTAACCAAAGCATTTGGGCAGTCTTTTTATATTGAAAACAAAGCTGGCGCTGGTGGCAATTTGGGCGCAGACATGGTTGCCAAGTCACCCAACGATGGCTATACCTTGCTGATGGGAACCGTGGGTACACACGGCATTAACCGTGCGTTATATCCTCGGCTTCCATACGATCCATTTAAAGATTTTGCGCCAATCACTTTGGTCGCTGCTGTGCCTAACGTGATGGTGATGAACGCGGAAAAAGCAAAAACTTTAGGCATCAACAATGTCCTCGATTTCATTGCTTATGCGAAAGTCAACCCTGGGAAATTGAATATGGCCTCCAGTGGTAATGGCACGTCCATCCACCTTGCAGGCGAGCTCTTTAAAAGCAGAACGGGAACATTCATGCTGCACTTTCCGTACCGTGGTTCTGGGCCTGCATTGCTCGATATGCTGGGCGGAAGCATGGATGTGATGTTTGACAATTTGCCATCCGCTTTGCCGCATATCAAATCTGGAAAACTCAAGGCGTTTGCGGTCACTAGCAGTCAACGCTCCAGTGCGCTACCCGAGGTGCCCACCATTGAAGAAGCAGGCAAACTCAAAGGATTCGAGGCAAGCTCTTGGTTTGGGTTGCTAGCGCCAGCGGGCACGCCAGCTAGTACGATTAACCGTATTCAGCAAGAAGTAGCCAAGTCTCTGAACACGCCCGAGATTAAAGAAAAATTAGTTGCACAAGGCGCTATTCCTAGCGGCAATACGCCCGCCCAATTTGCTGCTTTAATTGATTCCGAGCACAAGAAATGGGCAGATGTTGTGCGCACATCTGGCGCAAAAGTTGACTAAGGTTACGTGACGAGTGGACTCGCGCAGGGTGATCAGACGACATAGTTGCGCCGCGTACAACCAAAAAAATGCCCTGCTTGCGCAGGGCATTTCAGCATTGTTAGCTTTTTAAATAGAACTTTTTTAGAAGTTTAAGCCGCCTTGCAGCCAGAATTTACTTCTAGATGTAGGATACACGAGTGATTGCTCCTCGGGAGCCATGCCATGCCGACCATACATGGCACGCACAAAGTAACCTATTGAAGTTGGCGTTTGTACTTTAGCCTGCGATTGCAGCGTGAGCGTAAGACCATAGCTTGACAAAGCACGCGAATTAGACCCCGTTACTGCCGAGGGTACGGTTTTATAAAACTGCACCCAACCACGATCTACAAACAAGCCATAGGTAACGTTGGCTAACTCATCACCCAAGTCGATTGGTGTGGTGTAGCGCAACTCTACCGTGGCATTTGCCCCTATGCTACCGCCTGCTTCACCGCTATAGCCACGCACCGACCCTGGCCCTCCAATGCCCGTTTGCTCGGAGCCATCCAGATTTTTAGAGGCCGTTTGTCCACTAAGCGCACCATACAAAGTGAGCGCACCCACAAGCGCTTGTTGGCGTGCAAGGTTGTAATTGATTTTGCCAAAGCGTCCCGCAACGTGCGCACCTGCTGTAGGATTTGCGTCGGTAACATCATTGGTCCCAATATAACCTTCGCTTGCAGTCACACCATACGCGGTATAGCCACCACCGCCCCAATCATCAACCACATCGCCACTTAGCCCCAGACGAAAAACATTGGCATTTGTTTTAAAGAAAGACTGAGTCGATGTTCCATCTAAAACATCAATACTGCTTGTGCCGCCTCGCACTTCGCCCGAAGCACGGATATAAAGCGAGTTATTGATGCTACGAATAATTGGGTAACTCGTAAACGCGGATACGGCGTTGGAGATACCATGCGATTGCGTCTTTTCAAAGCTAGCGCCAAGACGATACTGATTGCGCGCGAACGCAAATCCCAAACGAGCACCCTTGTAACCCACTGGTAGCGAATAGCTTGCGCTGCCCGTTTTAGTTGCAGTCTGGCTCGTCGTAGCAAAGCCCAAGCTAAGTTGGTCGCCGTTTTGAGCCAGATTGTTTAAATCAGCATTGGCATTTAAACGAGTTGTACCCGTAGAAGGCGATCCGTAATTGTCAAAACCTAAGCTATACGTGTTCTTTTTGGTGATTGCCGCCTCAATATTTAGATTGGATGTACCCACAGCAAGACCTGGGCTCAACTCAGCACTTGCAGTCGTTCCTGGGAGATCTTTAAGCAACAAAATAGCTCGCTCCAAACCGCCATCCTTAACTGTTTTACCAATGCAATCTTTGCCGTCATCGACGTTGCAAAGGTTATTGGCAACGGTTAAACGTAGACGCTCGGCCTCAACATCGCTGTTATTTTTGATATTGACAGCGCCGTAACGCCCTTCAATCACAGCAATTTGAATCACGCCACCTTCGCTTTTTTGTGCGGGTAAATAGGCGCGAGCCACGGTATAACCTTTAGCGCGGTAAAACCGCGAGACACTATCAGCAACAGCATCCAGCCCCGCCAAGTCCAGCGGCTCACCCAATTTAGGCGCAACAAGCGCTCGCAACTCTTCCGTACTAACTTCTGTGTTCCCGCTAAATACAAATGAGGTGACCGTGACGCTAATCGGGCTGCTAGGGGCGACAGCCCCCTTTGCAAGAGGCGGAACAGAAATCGGGCTAACCTCTTTGGACGGCGGCACTTGCGGTAGAAGCCCTTTCCCAACCTCGCCTGTAGGCGGCAATGTTTGACTCCACGCATTGTTAGCGATAAGTCCTAATAAAAGTAGTGATAGGGGGGCAGTTTTAAATATGTTCATAAAATTAGAAGGATGATTTCTTACGATAGCAATACTTCGTAGTCATTCTACACAACTTTTACGAATATCAACCACAGCTACCGCGATATTTTTGTGGATCTTAAGGACTCTCTGCATAACCCGTTCGCCTTGAGCTTGTCGAAGGGGAAGTATTTGATTTGCCTTGGTTAATTATTTGGTATTTTTTTGATCGGTTTTATCAAAATGTACTCTCCGCGCTCGCCTCTGCGAATCTGAATCGCTATGGGCTTACTAAGTCCTGCGGCACGCAAGGCGTTTTCGGCATCTTTGGCGTTTGACACTTCGTTATTTGCAATCGCCACAATCACATCTCCCGCACGCAGCCCCGCAGTCGCGGCAAATCCTTCAACAGAGATGACCGCCGCGCCCGATTTAAGTTTGCCGTCCTTCTTTTGCGCCTCCGTCAAATCAGCCAACGTTAATCCGAGTTGGGTAGCAGTTGGATAGCTAATAGCTGGTTTTTCGGTCTGCGCAGGTGCTTCTGCCTTCGCAGTCTTAGGCTCATCGGGCTCCATTTCGGCAACCGTAATGGAAAGCTCAAGGTTTTTGCCGCGTCGATAAATGTGTACCGCAGTTGTTGTTCCTGGTTTGGTATTGCCAACGGCACGCGGCAAATCGCTAGATTTCTCAATCGGCTTGCCATCAAACTTAAGGATGATGTCGCCTGGCTCGATGCCTGCCTTGGCGGCAGGCGTACTCTCGATCACTCGCCCAACCAACGCACCTTGGGCTTTGCCGTGCTCTTTAGTCAGTCCGATAGATTCCGCCAGCTCGGCGCTAACCGAGCCAGCCTCCACGCCAATGCGTCCACGCGCTACGCGTCCGCCTGCACGCAGCTGATCGGCTACGCGCGTGGCCTCGTCAATTGGGATCGACAACGACACGCCGTTGTAGCCGCCCGAGCGCGTCACGATCTGGCTATTGATACCCACCACTTCGCCGCGCATATTGATGAGCGGTCCGCCCGAGTTGCCAGGGTTAATCGCCACATCGGTTTGAATGAACGGCAGATATTCACCCGTATCACGCGCTTTGGCGCTCACAATGCCTGCCGTGACCGAGTTCTCAAGACCAAACGGCGAGCCAATCGCCATCACCCATTCGCCAACTTTGAGTCGCGCCACATCGCCCAGCTTAACGGCTGGTAGACCCGTGGTCTCAATTTTGACCACGGCCACATCGGTGCGCTTATCACGCCCAATGATTTTGGCTTTGAACTCGCGCTTGTCGGTAAGTGTGACCAGCACATCGGTTGCGCCTTCAACCACGTGCGCGTTGGTCATAATGAAACCGTCAGGCGAGAGAATAAAACCTGAGCCCACACCTGTGGGACGCTCAATTTCTTGCGGCGCAGACGGTGCTTGCGGTGCTTTTTTAGGCGCGGCTTGCGGTCCATTGGGCATATTCGGGATAGGGAAACCAAATCGGCGCAAAAACTCAAGCATGCGTGGGTCCATGCCGCCAAAGCCATTGCCATTCTCATTGTCATTACCCTCGCCACCACCCAGTGGATTGCGCACCTTGATACGTTCAGACGTGCGGATATTCACCACCGAAGGTCCCACTTGCTCGACCAGCTCCGTAAAGTCAGGCAAACCCCGAACAACGGGCGCTGCTGCCGCGTTGCTCGTGGATTGTGCGGTACTAGATGCTGTATGCGTGAGTGCCAATGTACCCACAAAAGTCACGCCCACAAGCAAGAGTGCGGAGGCAACAACGGTATAACGCTTTACAAACATAAGAACTCCCCAAAAAAACATGATGCACGAATATGCCATTGTTTTAGCTTTTTTCAACTCAAACCAGTCTGCAATTTACAAAAAATGATGCGCGTGATGACCAACCCGTCATTCGGCAAGTATGAATGAGGCAGCCGCCAAATCAGCAACCGTATCAATGTCAATCAAACAGCCTCTGGCGTTTGGCAAGTGATCAACTGCTATTTTTTTAACTGCAAATTTGTTAAGCAGTGCTCTTGCGCCCATGTCGCCTGAAAGCGCAAGTAAATCGTCTAGACACGCCCGAGAAAAGCCCACAGGATGCCCCCGTTGACCTTGCACGACAGGCATGGCAATAGCTGCGTGCTCTGCGCTATTTTTTAAAACATTCGCAACCGCGCAGATGACCTCAGGCGAAATAAGCGGCATATCCGCAGGCAAGATGAGCCAGCCATCCGCATGGCGGTTTGCCGCAACCGCAGCCGCAATCGTGTCACCCATGCCTGCGTGGTCAGCACGCTCAACATGACAGGCAAGTCCGCTAGCGCGAGCCTTAGCCAGCGTGGCTTGCAAGACAGTTTTGCCAGCAAAGGGCGCATCCAGCTTATGCGTTGCCCCGCCCGAAGCGGTAAAGCGCTCGCCGCGCCCTGATGCGAGGATGAGAAGAATGATCTCATTGGCACCACCAGCGGCCGCTCCCCCTGTCACTTCGTGACATCCCCCCGCCTGAGGGGAGCTTTTAAAGTGGCCAATCCACTCGCTAGTCTTCGTAAGCAGCGCGTCCAAATACTGCATCACCTCCGCATTCGTCAATCGCATCACAGTAAGGTCTCGTGTTTACAAAAAAAAATCGTTCACTCCAAATGAAGGCCATCAAACCTCGTGACACCCCCGTTTGGGGGAACTTTTATCAGTGCTAGCTTTGCGAGCCGCGATGCGCCCACGCCGTGGTGTGACGCTCAACATAGCTAAAGAACTCGTACATCGCCATCGCCATCGCACCAATCACAACCAAACCTGCAAATGCGAGTGCCAAACGCTGCTGCGAACTGGCCGATTGCATCAAATAGCCGATACCCGAATCGCCTGCGGTCATCTCTGCCAGCACCGTTCCCACAAACGCCAGCGTGATCGCAATTTTGAGTGATGCGTAAAAGTACGGCAACGAGCGCGGCAAACCAACTTTCATCAGCACATCCCAGCGCTTGGCGCCTAGCACGCGCAGCACGTCTTCCAACTCTGGCTCAAGCGTCGCTAATCCCGTCGCAATATTCACGGTAATTGGAAAGAACGAAATTAAGAATGCGGTGAGCACGCTAGGCCCCGTACCAATGCCAAACCAGACCACCAAAATAGGCACGATGGCAGCTTTGGGCACAGCGTTAAACGCCACCAGTAACGGGAACATTGCCGCATAAGCCAGTCGCGCCGAACCAACCAAAAACCCTAACAACACGCCTACGACAATTGACAGGGCGAAGCCCAGCATCGTCACCCAAAAAGTTTGCCAAGCCGCCGCTGCAATTGGGTTCACAAACTCCACCATCGCCTTGGCAATCATGACTGGGCTTGGAAAAATGAATTCCGCAATATCAAAAGCGCTGCAAACAATTTGCCAAATGGCAAGCAACGCCACAAACAAAATGAGTGGCGAATAAGCTTCTAGTTTTTTTGCATTCATCATAATGGCGCTCCTCCTGTACCCGCTGAGCCAACCGTGCTGCCACGTATCGCGCCAATATGCCCACGCAGCTCATGCACGATGTCAGTAAATGCAGGCGTGTAGGTGATTTCCAAATCGCGCGGACGCGGCAAATCGATGCGACGCTCCACCACAAAACGCCCAGGATTTTTAGACATCACAAAGACCTTGTCTGCCAAAAAAACGGACTCACGCAAATCGTGCGTCACCAAAATCACATTGAACTTTTGTTGCTGATGCAGATCGCGCAGCACGCACCACAACTCCTCTTTGGTAAACGCATCTAGCGCGCCAAACGGCTCGTCTAAGAGCAGCATTTTTGGCTCGTGAATCAGCGCTCGGCAAATGCTGGCGCGTTGCTGCATTCCACCCGATAACTGCCAAGGGAACTTGTCCGCGTAGCCATCCAGTCCCACGGTTTTGAGTAGTTGCCGCGCACGCGCTTCGTATTCCTTTTTTTTCGCTTTGAAGTTGCTGCGGTAAGGCTCCACAATTTCTAGCGGCAGCAGCACGTTATCGAGCGTCGTGCGCCAAGGCAATAAAGACGGGGCTTGGAAAGCCATGCCCGAAATTTTGAGTGGTCCTGTGACGAGATTGCCGTCCACATGAATCGTGCCCTTAGTTGGCATCCGAAGTCCTGTAGTCAACTTCATGAAAGTCGATTTTCCGCAGCCAGAAGGCCCCACAATGGCAATGAACTCACCCTCAGTCACCGAGAGGTTGATGTCTTCGACAGCGAATTGGTTTTGCGCCAGAAGCTCGTCGTTATAGGCAAGCCAAACGTTTTTAAAATCAACAAAAGCCATATTTATTTTTTGCTAGCTTTGGCTGCTGGCAGCACCGCATTCAAAACCGCATCGCTGGGCAAGAAACGGTCATTCCAAATCGCATTGCGGTCAACGCGGGTTTTCGTAGCAAACGCATCGGAGACTTGACTGGCCATGAGCGACAGACGCGCATCATTGATTTTGCCAAAGCCTTCGCGCCTTGCATCTGCGCTATTGATGACCGTATCAATCGCCAGCTTCAAACGACGCTCTTCCAGCGGCACGTTGATGATGCCATCGCGTGCTTTGACGTAGCTAATGCCTTCCACGGGATTAGCCACGACTTCTTTGGCGGCTTTGGTGAACGCCACCAAAAACGCCTTCACAGCATCTGGATTTTCTTTTAAGAATTTAGGACTGACGATGATGGCGTTGCCATACAACTTCACACCGTAATCAGGATATTGCAAGATGGTCACGTCCTCGGCTTTCACGCCGCGCGCCTCCAAATTGAGCAGCGAAGTAAATGTAAAGCCCGTGATGGCATCCAAATCGCCCTTTGCCAGCATGGTCTCGCGCAGCGCAGGATCCATTGCAACCCACGTCACGCCTGTAATCCCATTCGCTTTAGCAAATATCGGAAAGGCTTTGCGACCTGCATCAAACACAGGGGCGCCCAATTTTTTGCCAGATAAATCTGCTGGCGTTTTAATGCCCGATTTTTTGAGTGCCATCACGGATGCGGGCGTGTTGTTATAGACCATCATCACAGCAACGGGCTTGTTGGGCGCATCAGGATTATTGGCGTGAAACTCCATAAGCGCCGCCAAATCAGCAAAACCCATGTCATACGTGCCCTGCGCCACGCGCGTCACCGCGCCGCCCGAGCCATTGCCTGCATCCACGGTCACGTCCAGCTTCACGTCTTTGAAATAACCTTTAGCAACAGGCGCGAGAAAGAATGCGGCGGGACCCTCAAAGCGCCAATCGAGTTGGAACTTAATTGGCGTGGGTGATTGAGCGCTTGCAAAACTGGTTACACCAAGACCCAGCACCGTAAGCAGTGCGGCGGTTGTTTTGATAAAGACACGTGAACGCATAGAAGACTCCTGAGAATGTAAAAAAATAGGCTGAGAACTCAATTATCTGGCAAGCTCTATGCCAGATTTTGCAGTGTGAGGAGTCTTGTCCTTGAACTCAAGGTGAATAAGGCTTAACCACGATGCTTAATGAGCACCATCTGATTGTCTTGCGGCTTGGGTGCTTGCATCCAAACTGCCATTCGCACCGTTAAAGAACATATTCAAAATAACGGCGCTCAGCGATGCCAGCAAAATACCCGATTCGATAAGAGGGTGCAAATTATGCGGCATCCACTGTTTGAAGTTAGGGGCAATCAATGGAATCATGCCCACACCCACTGATACGGCAACAATAAATAAGTTGTGCCGGTTATCTTTGAAGTCAACATTCGCCAAAATTCGGATGCCCGTCGCCACAACCATGCCAAACATCACAAGGCCAGCGCCGCCCAATACAAAAGTGGGGAGCGACTCAACTAACGCTGCCATTTTGGGGAGTAACCCTAACAGTACCAAGATCAAACCACCCGCCACGCAAACAAAGCGACTCCGCACGCCCGTTACGCCCACCAATCCTACATTTTGCGAAAAGCTTGTATAGGGAAATGTATTAAAAATACCGCCAATTAATGTGCCCAGTCCATCGGTGCGCAAACCGCGCGTCAAAGCCGCTTGATCCACCGCTTTGCCAGTCATATCACCCAAGGCAAGGAACATTCCCGTGGACTCAATCATCACCACAATCATGACCAAGGTCATTGTCAGGATCAAGATCGGATCAAAAACAGGCATCCCATATTGAAAGGGCAGCACCAAA
The DNA here is from genome assembly GCA_030054145.1 of Cytophagales bacterium. Classification (GTDB taxonomy): domain Bacteria; phylum Pseudomonadota; class Gammaproteobacteria; order Burkholderiales; family Burkholderiaceae_C; genus JASGCK01. The sequence continues at coordinate 136,260 of JASGCK010000001.1, read as the reverse complement.
CCAAACCAATCGGCTTTTGCAACCTTATCAAAATTCATACTCCCCATTGCTGTTGCTACCAACCCGCCAAGCACAATACCGAGCAACACAGCAATGTTGCCGATAAAGCCCTTGGTGTATTTGGCAATTGCCAAAATCGAGATGAGCACCAATGCCGCTACGCCAATATTGGCAAGCGGGGCGTATGCAGGATTTGGCACACTGCCCACCAGTGCCAGTCCTTTGGGCACAGAGGGGACGGCGGAGCCAGCCGCTCCCGCTAAAGCAGTGACATCAACCAACCATTTAGCATGATCTGGATTGACGATGTTTGGGGCTGTTGGACCAAATGGATTACCAAAAATCCAGTTGATACCGATTCGCATCAAACTAATGCCAATTACTGCAATGATCGTCCCGGTAACAACAGGCGGGAAATATCGCAGCATTCGACTAACCAATGGCGCAATCAGTATCGACACAATACCAGCGCCAATCACAGCACCAAAAATCATTTGTGCGCCCAGCGCCCCAGAATTGACATTTGCCATTGCCACCATCGGCCCCACGGCGGCAAACGTCACCCCCATCATCACAGGGAGTCGGATACCAAACCACTGCGTCACGCCAAGCGCCTGAATCAAGGTGACCAAGCCGCAGCAAAATAAGTCTGCCGAAATCAAACTAGCCACCTGCTCTGGCGTTAGCTTTAAAGCACGTCCAATAATGAGCGGGACAGCAATAGCACCCGCGTACATCACTAAAACGTGCTGAAGACCTAAGATGCCCAGCTGGCTATTGGGCAAACGTTCATCCACAGGGTGGATAGTTGCATTCATGATTGATCTCTCTTAGTGAAAGTTGTAAAGGTGCAAACTGTATACACTTCCGAAACACTTTTCGCTAGTAATTACCCTAGCAAATCATGCAGTGTCCGTGCCACCACCTTGGTTGCGCGGCGTAAATCCTCTAGTACCAAGTGCTCATCCGCGCGTTTGGCATTGGACTCCAAAACCGTGCGCGGTCCTGCGCCATACATCACACTTGGGATACCGCGCTCCGCATAGAGACGCGCATCGGTATAGAGCGGCGTACCGAGCGCAGGAATTGGCTCGCCAAACACCGCTTCGCCATGCTTTTGTAGCGCGCTAACCAACGGCTGATTCCCAGCTAGCGGATACATGGCGTTGCATAGCAAAATGCGTTTCACGTCCGCTCGCACCGCCAAACCACGCGCATGGCAAGCCAACACGGTTTGCGCAATCAGCTGCCGCAAATCAGCCTCAACCACACTTGGGTCCTCTTCAGGAATCATGCGTCGGTCTAACTTAATGGTCACTTTGCCCGGGATGACATTGGTGTTCGTGCCACCCGCAATCATGCCGATATTGAGATACGGATGTGTGATGCCCGCTACGTTTGAGCGAATCTTTTTGAGCACCTCGTTTTGCGCGTAAAGCGCCGTCATCAATGCGTTCGCGCCTTGCAAAGCATCTATGCCAGAGTCAGGGATGGCCGCGTGCGCCATCTTGCCGTGTACCGTAACCTCTAGCTGCAAACAGCCGTTGTGCGCCGTGATGACTTGATAGCTAAAGCCTGCCGCGATTAAGAGATCGGGCTGCGTCTGTCCATTGGCTAAGAGCCAGCCCGGGCCTAGCTCGCCGCCAAACTCTTCGTCGTAAGTGAAATGCAACTCCACGGCTCCCGCACGCGGCTCGGCAACCGCTTCTAGCGCACGCACCGCAAAGCTATAGGTTGAAAAATCGCACTTACTCACAGCAGCGGCGCGACCATACATTTTGCCGTCCACTATCTCACCGCCATACGGGTCATGCGTCCAGCCCTCGCCTGGCGGCACGACATCGCCGTGGGCGTTTAACGCAATGGTTTTGCCGCCCGCACCGTAACGCCTGCGAACAATCAAATTGGTGATGGACTCAAGCCCATTTTTTTTCACCAAACTGGCTGGAATGGTCAATTTTTTAGCTTCAAAACCAAACGCCTTTAACAGCTCTGCCGTGCGCTGGGCGTGAGGCGCGTTGTCACCTGGCGGCGTATCGGTGGGGACTTGAATCAATGCTTGCAAAAAACGCACTTGCTCATCAAAGTGATCGTCAATCCATTGGTCTAGTGCGCGATTTTGTACCTCGTGTGACATTCAATAACCTATTCGTAAAAGTGTATACACTTTTTATTGTAGGTGATTCAATAAGTGCTGAAACGCCTGCACCGCCAAATCCATGTCGTGGCTGCTTGTTGACTCCAGCGGGTTGTGCGAAATGCCGGCGTTCTCGCCGCGTACAAACAGCATGGCTTGCGGCATGATGGTGTGCAGTTTCATCGCGTCGTGCCCCGCGCCACTATTCATGCGGTGGACAGGAAGCCCAAGGCTTTGCACGGCATCTTCCCAGCGAGCTTGCCACGCAGGATGACTAGGCGCCGCCGATGCCGCAAGGATGCGATCCATCTGCAAGCTCACGCCGCGCGCATCGGCAATCGCCTGCAAAGCCTTGCAAATATTGGCCTCCAAGGCATCCCGCTTGGCGTCCACTGGCGCTCTGAGGTCGATGCTAAACGTGCAAGCGCCCGCCACCACGTTGATCGAACCACTGGGCACATGAAGCTGTCCCACGGTTGCCACGAGTTCTGCTTCAGCCTTCGCACAGCGCTCTATGGCCAAAATCATTTCGGCTACTGCCGCAGCCGCGTCTTTGCGACGCATCATGGGCGTTGTGCCCGCGTGGCTTGCCATGCCGTCCACTCGGCACAGATAACGCACGCTGCCGTTGATCGAAGTGACGACACCAAGCGGCAAGTTCAGCTCGTTTAAAACAGGACCTTGTTCGATGTGTACTTCGACAAAGCCGAGGTAGTTTTTAGCATCCCGTTTGAGGCTAGAGATCGCGTCCATCGAAGCTGGTAAGCCCGCATCCAGCATGGCACGGCGCATGGTGATGCCATCCGCATCTTGCTGGTCAAGCCACGCGGGATCGAAGTCACCCGTCAGCGCCCCCGAGCCTAAAAAAGTCGCTTTGTAGCGCTGACCTTCTTCCTCGGCAAAACCGACCACCTCCAAATTAAACGGCAAGCGCTTGCCCGCCTTATGCAGCTCGCGCACGCACAGCATGGGCACGTAAATGCCAAGGCGACCGTCGTACTTGCCGCCGTTTCGCACCGTGTCATAGTGCGAGCCTGTGAGCAGCGTTGGGAGCGGCTGCTTGAGTGCCCCCCAATAAATGCCAACCACATTGCCCACCGCATCCATGCGCACATCGTCAAAGCCACACGCCTGCATTTGCTGTTTGATGAGTGCCGCGCACGCCAAATGCGCCTTGGTGAGATACGTCACCGTCAACTCGCCGCGCTCTTTAAATTCGGGGTCGCTAAAGGCGGCTAACGCCTCATGCCAATCCCAAAGCTCGTTACCTAAACTTGGCTGCACACCATATTTATCGTCTAACCGAATCTCGGCGATGCGGTTGATTTGACGCAGACATTCCGCCATTTCATAGTCTGCTGGATAGGCCAAGCGCCGCTCAAACGCCTGCATGATTTGCGCCTTGGTCAGCCCCGTACCGCGAGGTCCGCGCACCGCCAAAATAAACGGCCAACCAAATTTGGTGTTGTAGTCGCTATTGAGTTTTTGAATCTTGGCGAACTCATCGGCCGTGCAATGCGTCAACCCCGCTTTGCCTTGTTCGTTGGTCGATTCGCTGGTCAGCGTTTTGTCTACCATTGCCTTGCCAGCAAGCTCAGGGTGCGCACGGATCAAAGCCAATTGCTCATCGCGCGTGGCCGTTTGCACCGTATACGCCAATGCCGCCTTCAAAGCAGCAAGGCTTGCAAAGCCTTGTGGATATTGACTAAGCGTTCGATCAACCACCCAAGGCGAGTGCTCGTATAAGCCATTTAAGTTGGGCAAAACTAAAACTAGGGACATGGATGCACCTCACGCCAATGGTTGGCAATATCAATCCGCCGCGCCACCCAAACGTGGTCAACGCCAGCGATGTAATCTAAAAACTTTTGCAACGCCGTGATGCGTCCAGGTCTGCCCAGCAAGCGGCAGTGCATCCCGACACTCATCATCTTAGGCGCATTCAACCCCGCAGGATCGCCCTCTGCATACAGCGCATCAAACGTGTCTTTCAGATAGTGGAAGAAGGGATCGGCGTGCGAATAGCCCTGCGGCAGTGCAAAGCGCATATCGTTGCAGTCCAGCGTGTAGGGCACGATGAGCTGGGAGGCCACGTCGCCATTGGTCTTGCGCACTTTCATCCAAAACGGTAAGTCGTCCCCGTAATAGTCGCTGTCGTAGCTAAAGCTGTGACCATCCACGTCGTAGTCAGCCACCAATCGCCGCGTATTCGGGCTATCGCGTCCTGTGTACCAGCCTTGTGGTTTGTGGCTCGTCAACTTGTGGATGAGCGCCATTGCAAGGCGCATCTGCTCGCGCTCGGTTGACTCATCCACGTTTTGATAATGAATCCATTTGTAACCGTGGCACGCAATTTCATGCCCCAGTTCCATAAAAGCTTTTGTCACGTCTGGCGAACGGGCCAGCGCCGTCGCCACGCCAAAAATAGTCAGCGGCAGTTTGCGGCGCTCAAACTCGCGCAAGATGCGCCACACACCCGCACGCGAACCGTACTCGTATATCCCCTCCATGCTGATGTGGCGATCAGGGTAACTGGCGGGATTAAACATTTCCGACAAAAACTGCTCCGATCCCGCATCACCGTGCAACACCGAGTTTTCGCCGCCCTCCTCGTAGTTCAAAACAAACTGCACCGCAATACGCGCCTTGTTCGGCCATTGCGCATGAGGCACTGCGGAGCCATAGCCAGCAAGGTCTCGCGGATAGTCAGCGGTTGAGTCATAGAGGGGGTTGCTACGGCGGCTGTCGTTCATCACATCAATCCTTTAGATTCAAACCATTCATCACGCTACCCAAATGCGCATTCATGAGCTGCGCCGCAAGGCGTTTGTCCTTCTTTGAAATGGCATCAACCAGCGTCACGTGCTCGTCATGCGAATGCACCGCCGCTCGGTCAGTTTGATACAGCAGCGTAATGAGCGTGCAACGCGAAATCAAATCTTGCAACGATTGCGCCAGCACATCGTTACCAATCAGCTCGGCAATTAAGACGTGAAAATCACCCAACAATTCCGTTCGATAAGACGCATCTGCGCCACTCATCGCCTGCGTTTCGGCTTTCAGGTGATCGCGCAGACTTTTTAATTTGGCGGGCGTTAAATGATCAATCAACGACTCCACCATCGCTGACTCAAGCATCATGCGGACGGCAAAAACCTCACGCGCCTCTTTGCTGGAAGGTGCGCAAACAAAGGCTCCGCGCGATTGTTCTATGCGAATCAAATGCTTTTGCGAGAGCTGATGAAGCGCTTGCCGAACCAAGGTACGTGAGACACCAAATTGATCAGCAATTCGCTGCTCTTTGAGCTTTTCGCCTGGCGTTAAGCGATGCAGCGTAATCGCACGAGTCAAAGCCTGCACAATCGTGTCTGTGCTCGACAAAGTCAGAGCAACGGCATGGACAGGGGCAGTTTTTTTAGGCATGGCAAAATTGTATACACATTAAAGGACACATCATGGGACTCTCCACACACGTTTTAGACACAATGCACGGTTGCCCCGCAAGCGGTATGGCTGTTGAGTTGTACAAGCTAGACGGTGCAAGGGCGACTTGCATCAAAACGTTGACCTTAAACGCCGATGGTCGCAATCCTGATGGTTTGCTACTCACGAGCGAGCAGATCGAGGCGGGAATGTATCGTCTGCGCTTTGATGTGAGTGGCTATTTCAAAGCACGCGGCGTGGCACTGCCTGAGCCAAACTTCCTCACGCAAGTCAATTTAGATTTTGGCATTGCCAACCCCGCGCAGCACTACCACGTGCCACTCTTGGTAAGCCCTTGGAGCTATTCGACTTACCGAGGCTCATAGCACCCCATAACACCCAATAGCACCCGATGACGCACGCCGCCCACAACGCAGACCACACATTTGCAGTTTGACGACCCGCCCATGATCCTGATTACCGTCACACAAACCCAAGGCTCTGTGCCGCGCGAGACCGGCACGTGGATGGTGGTGGCGGACGACAAAATCATGGGGACGCTGGGCGGCGGTCATGTGGAATTTCAAGCGATTGCGTATGCGAAAAATTTAAAAAATGAAAGCGAAAAAACCAAGCGCTTCGCCCTAGGCCCAAGTCTTGGTCAATGCTGCGGCGGCGTGATGGATTTAGCGTTCGAGCACATCGATTCAGCACAACTAGCACAGCTAGAGGCCAAGCAGGACGTGGCTTGCAAGCCCGTTGCACTGTTTGGCGGCGGTCATGTCGGGCGTGCAATCATCCATATCTTGGCGACGCTGCCGTACCGCACCACATGGATTGATAGCCGCGACGAAATCTTCCCAAAAGACGTGCCCAGCCATGTGATCTGCGAGCATTCGGATCCCGTGCAAAGCGCGGTCAGCCAACTTGCCAGCGGTAGCGCGGTGCTCATCATGAGCTTTAGTCACGCGGAAGATTTGGAGATCGTGCAGCAATGTTTGAAGCGTAATCGTGCCTGTTTGGCGCGAGGCGCAAATCATGACCTTCCTTTTATTGGACTCATTGGCTCCACAACCAAATGGGCAACATTTCAAAATCGACTGCGTGAGCGCGGGTTTGCGGAGGCAGAGCTCGCGCAAGTCACCTGCCCAATTGGTCTGGAAGGAATTTCAGGCAAAGAGCCAGCGGTCATTGCCGTTGCGGTGGCGGCCCAGTTGCTGCGGCTCAATCATTCAACTAACTCCGATTGCTAAATGAGCCATCACGCAGAAGCTAATTGAGCCTCCAGCGAGCGCTGAAACTGCGTCAGTCGCAGCATCATTTGCTCAAACACTTCCGCGCTTAAAACAGCGTGTGCATCTTGCTGCGAGTGATTGGCCTTGCACGCGGCTTGTGCGGCAATCAATAACTCACTCGACTGCGCATCAGCAAAAATAGGAACGATGCCTTTGAGGTTGTGCAGCACCGACGATAACGTGCCCGTGTCTTGCTCGCTCATGGCGGTACGCAGCTTGGGCAACTCCGTGCGCAAAGAGTCGCGCAGCATCGGCAGCATTTCGCGCATCAAAGCCTCATCTTGCACAACCGCCATAGCACGCGAATGATCTAAGCAACCTTCAGTCGCTTGCATCCCGTTCAGCCCCTGCGCTCCTTGCATCTCTTGCGCTTTGTCTGCCAATTGCTGCATATGACTCCTTCAATGAAGGCGCATTATGCGATGACTTTTACTCTCCCGCCACGAAGCGTCAAAAAATTGTATACACTTGTAAGCATGGATGCATACTTACTGGATTGGGGCAACTTGCTGCTGCGTTGGGTTCACGTCATCACTGCGATTGCGTGGGTCGGCTCGTCGTTTTATTTCGTCTTTTTAGACAACAACCTCGTCAAACCGAAGTCGCCCGACTTGTTAGAAAAAGGCGTGGACGGCGCGATGTGGGCGGTGCATGGCGGCGGTTTTTACAACCCGCAAAAGTACATGGTTGCGCCCAAAACCATTCACTCGCACTTGCATTGGTTTTATTGGGAGAGCTACTCCACATGGCTCTCTGGTTTTGCGCTGTTCACCTTGCTGTACCTCTACAACGCCAGCACTTACTTAATTGACAAGTCACTCATGGCGTGGGAGCCTAGTCATGCGATTGCCGTGGCGCTGTGTTTTTTAGTTAGCTTTTGGTTGATTTACGACTGGGTTTGCCGCCTATTTGGTTTTCGCAAAAATGGCGAGGCCATTGTGGGCGCAATCATGTTGGTAGTTATTACGGCGGCGACGTGGCTCGCTTGCCACTGGTTTGCAGGACGCGCGGCATTCCTTTTGGTTGGTGCCATGATTGCCACCGCCATGAGCGCCAACGTGTTCTTTTGGATCATCCCAGGTCAGCGCACCGTCGTTGCCGCCATGACCAGTGGCAAGCCCCAAAGCCCCGAATTTAGCAGCAAAGCTTTGGCAATCCACGGCAAGCGCGGCAAGCAGCGCAGCGTCCACAACACCTACTTCACGCTGCCCGTGCTGTTTGCGATGCTGTCCAACCATTACAGCTTTACCTACACGCACGAGCACAACTGGCTGGTGCTGGTTTTGATGATGCTGGCGGGCGCGGCGATCCGGCAATATTTTGTGCTGCGTCACGGCTTTCGGCATGGACGAAACGGCAACCCAATTAAGTACGCCATCGCAGGCATTGCCGTCATTTTGGCGGTGATCGTATGGCTCGCACCTGCTAACAAACCTGCTAGCAAGCCTGCTCCGCAAGCCACCGCCGTTAAGGCTCCTGACACGGCTACTATTTTGGAGATCAGCAAAACCCGCTGCATCATGTGCCACGGTGCGGCGCTGCAAATGAAAAACATTCGACTTGATTCAATCGAGTTCGTAGACAAAAATGCCGCGCTCATTTACCAACAAGCTGTTGTCACTAAACTGATGCCTATCAATAACGCAACCGGCATCACGCCTGCTGAACGTGATCAAATAGCAGCTTGGTTTCAAGCACACAAATAGCTCTGTGACATAACGATATGCGCATCTATTCGCCACTCCAAGCAACGGTTGTCCAGTGGCTAGTCGCAGTAGGTGATACGGTTGACCCAGATCAAGTGCTCGCCGTCATTGAGGCCATGAAAATGGAACACGAAATTCGCGCAGGCTGTGCGGGGCGCATTTCGGCATGCTTGGCGAATGTTGGGGATTTGGTGCAACAAGGAGAAGTGCTGGTGACGGTAGAGAAAGCCACCGTTCACCCTGAGCCTGTCGAAGGGTTGCCAACTAATACCGACTTCGACAAGCTCAGTCCGAACGGAAATTTAAATCCAAACGGAAATTTAAGTCTTAACGGAAATTTAGATCTGAACGGAAATTTAAGTCTGAACGGATTCGCAATCCGCCCCGACCTAGCTGCCGTTATCGCTCGCCACGCCTTCACACTTGACGAAAATCGCGCATCTGCGGTTGCCAAACGCCATGCCTTGGGCTTTCGTACCGCACGCGAGAACATCGCGGCTTTATGTGATGAAAACAGCTTCATGGAATACGGCGCACTTGCCGTGGCAGCCCAAGCCCAGCGGCGCACGCAAGATGATTTGATGGCCAACACCCCCGCCGACGGCATGGTCACGGGCATTGGCAAAGTCAACGGCGCATCAGTTGCTGTGCTGGCCTACGATGCCACCGTTTTAGCAGGCACGCAGGGGATGCGGAATCACCAAAAAACAGATCGTTTGCTGGGCGTAGCGCTGGCGCAAAAACTCCCCGTCGTGCTATTGGCCGAGGGCGGTGGCGGCAGACCTGGCGAGACCGATATGCCGATTGTGGCGGGGCTGCACGTCACCACCTTTGCTAGCTTTGCCAGACTGCGCGGTCATGTGCCTGTGATCGGCATTGCCGAAGGACGCTGCTTTGCGGGCAACGCAGCGCTGCTGGGCTGCTGCGATCTGATCATCGCAACCCGCCGCAGCAACATCGGCATGGGCGGTCCCGCCATGATTGAGGGCGGCGGGCTAGGCATCTACAAGCCTGAGGACATTGGCCCCTTTGACGTGCAGCACAAAAATGGCGTGATTGATGTGCTGGTAGACGATGAAGTACAGGCGGTTGAAGCGGCCAAACGCTTGCTCCCTCTTTTGAGCACGACAGCAAACCATTGGCATCTGACCCCAAGCGCCAAAGACGCACAGCCAAGCCCGCACAACGGGGCGAACGAGTCTGACCCCAATTGGCTTGCCGCCAATTTGCGCAGCGCCGTCCCCGAACGCCGCATCCGCGCCTACGACACCCAACCCATCATCGAGGCGCTTGCCGACACGAGCAGCGTCATTCACTTAAAGACCGGCTACGGCATTGGCATCCACACCGCGCTAGGCCTGATCGGTGGGCGCTTTGTGGGCATCATGGCAAATAATCCGCTGCATCTTGGCGGCGCAATTGATGCGGATGCCGCCGACAAAGCCGCGCTGTTTATCAATTTTTGTACTCGTTTCAAACTCCCCATCGTGAGCCTCATCGACACGCCTGGCTTTATGGTGGGTCCCGAGTCAGAAGCAGCAGGTCATGTGCGCTACGCCAGTAGTCTGTTCATTGCTGGCGCGGCGTTTTTAGAAAAAGCCGCCGCCTCCACATCGATGCCATTTTTAAGCGTTGTCCTGCGCAAAGGCTATGGCCTAGGCGCAATGGCAATGTCGGCTGGCGGCTTTCATGCCAGCACTTTCACGCTCGCTTGGCCCACGGCTGAATTTGGCGCAATGGGCTTGGAAGGCGCGGTGCGGCTAGGTTTTCGCAAAGAACTAGAAGCCTGCGCAACCGAACTAGAACGCGATGCGTTATTTGAACAACTGCTCGCCCAGCACGTGGAGCGCGGCAGCGCCATCAACATGGCCGCAACGTTAGAAATCGATGCCGTCATCGACCCTGCCCAAACGCGCGAGTGGCTGATAGCCAGCCTAACTGCTTAAGATAAATGCTCGTTAAAATTATTTCCCCAACCTCACTGCTCCAACCTTTATGACTCAAGTTACCAACACCGTTCGCTTTGTTTTAGACGGACAGATTCAAGAAGCCGTGGGCGTGCGCCGCACCACCACCGTACTCGACTACGTACGCGAATCGCTGCATCGCACAGGCACCAAAGAAGGCTGTGCAGAAGGCGACTGCGGCGCTTGCGTGGTTCTGGTCGGCGAGCTAGCCGCCGATGGCAAAACCATCCACTACATCCCCACCAATTCGTGTATGCAACTCTTGCCATCCATTGATGGCAAATCGCTTAAAACCGTGGAGAGCCTGCAAAGCAAGGATGGCAAACTACATCCCGTGCAAGAAGCAATGGTGACTTGCCACGGATCGCAGTGCGGTTTTTGCACGCCTGGCATTGTGATGAGCTTGGCTGGTCTATCTGATACACACGCCAAATGCGGCACGTGCCCCAGTCGCACGCAAATTAACGATGCACTACAAGGCAACTTGTGCCGCTGCACAGGCTACAAACCCATTGTTGACGCGGCACTGCAAGCAGCACCGACGCTGATTGCTGATGCGACTGAGGCGGAACTTCTCAAGCAAATTAAACGCCCCGAACACGCCACCGTCGGACTCGATGGTCAAACCGTGATTCAGCCCGTGCTGCGTACCAAAAAAGGCAACGAGTTCGTCTCGCCCGCAACGATTGACGAAGTTGCCGAGTATTTGCTCGCGCATCCCAAGGCAACCTTGCTGGCAGGCAGCACGGAGATTGGCTTGCAAGTGAACAAGCAATTTAGCCGCCCCGATCACATTGTGTACCTTGGCAATGTGGCTGAACTGAGGGCAATCAAAGAGTCCGCGACGCATTGGACGCTTGGCGCAGCCGTTTCACTCACCGCGGTCGAATCACTCGTTGCAACGGCCTATCCCGACTTTGCCGAAGTGCTGCGCCGCTTTGGCTCGCCGCCAATTCGCGCCACCGCCACGCTGGCGGGCAACATCGCCAACGGTTCGCCCATTGGGGACTCGATGCCGTGCCTCATGGCGCTGGACGCAACGCTTGTGCTACGCAAAGGCGCGGCGACGCGCAAAGTTTCCATCAACGCTTTTTACACAGGCATGAAACAAAACGTGCTGCAAAGCGGCGAATTCATCGCGGCAATAGAACTCGCCAAGCCCAATACTGGCGTGGCTTTCAGAGCACACAAAGTCAGCAAGCGCTTCGATCAAGACATCTCGGCGACTTGCTGCGCGATGTCGTTTGACATCAAAAATGACAAGTTTGTGAGCGTTCGCGTGGCCTACAACGGTCTCTCGCCCTACCCCATGCGTGCCGCCAAAATTGAAGCGGCGATTGAGGGTAAATCATTCAGTCAAATCACCAACGATCTGATTGACGACGCGATTGCGCAAAGCTTTACCCCGCGTGATGGGCTCAGGGCAACGTGGGCGTATCGCTCGCTCGTGGCACGGAATTTAGTGATGCAGTTCCTTGAAGAGTCAACCAGCGAAGTTTCGGCATGAAAAACTTTGATTAAGTTTTTCTAAAATTAATCTATCGATCGTAAATTCGTAAAACGGAGTCCGTATGACAACCGCCACGCTATCCAGTAAGTTTCAGTTTTCAATTCCTAAAAAGCTCAGGCAAAGCATGAATTTAGCTGCGGGGCAAAAATTTGTTTTTCTGCGTATCGGTGACTCCATCAAAATGGTACCCGAGCCCTCCATTGACGAGCTGTTTGGCCTGCTGCCAGGTGCGGATACATCAGGCTACCGAGACCGCAGTGATCGCCGCGATAAAGTGTTGGCTGCTTAAACCGATGTCCGCAATGAAACTCGCAAACGGAGGCGCAGTGTTGACCACCTTAGGCGAGGATGTCTACAACCCAAGAACAGGTAACAGCTATGATCCCCCGCGTCCATTTTTGCCAGCCGATGATAGGGCTGTTGGAAAAAAATGGAGCGCAAGGGTGACGATCACCATTCCTACAGGTACTTTCAAAACGTACAAAATTGAGCAAGCTGGAAATAATGGTTGGAATACAAAGGTCAAATCCACCTATTGGATTTTGCCTAATTCAGGCTTTAGTCTCAAAGCAATTGTGGATATACATCGCGGCAGCGGCAAACGTGAATCTTGGGTGCAAGAGGCAACATCTGTCAAATTGGCGGCAAAGTAATCCTATTAATCAACCAAGTCGCCAGCAGCATGAAACCCCGCATCTACATCGAAACATCGGTTATCAGCTACTTAGCAGCACGTCCTAGCCTTGACGCAATTAATGCCGCGCGGCAAAGCTACTCGTTGCAATTGTGGCTAGCGCGAGATCAGTTTGATATGGTGCTTTCTGACCTTGTCATTGACGAGTCGAACGATGGTGACGCTGGAGCGGTAGCAAAGCGTCAAGTTTATTTAGAAGCATTAAACAAAGTCCCGATGCCGATCGGTGCGGTGGATATTGCCAATGCGCTAGTTGCATCGAGGGCAATGCCCGCCAAAGCCTATGCGGACGGAATGCATATTGCCTGCGCCGCATTGAATCAGCTGGATTTGATTGCCAGTTGGAACTTTCGCCACATCGCCAGTATCTGGGCGAAGAAAAAAATTAGTGATTGCTTGACCCAACTTGGGGTATCTGTTCCACTAATTGCCACCCCCGAAGACATTATGGAGAGTCTGCAATGAACTTTAATCAACAACTCAACACGCCTATCAAATCGGCTCACGAACAATCAGATCCTGTATTGATTGAAATGTGGCGAGTGAAGGATGCCCGAGCCATCAAATACCAAGATGCTGCTGGTTTGATGCGCCATTTACAAAACAAATACGAAAGCAACAAACGATGACATCAACTAAACACCAAGGCGAGCAAGGCCGCGAACTACCGCACGAATCCGCACATCTGCACGTCACTGGCAAAGCGGTTTACACCGACGACATCCCCGAGCTGCAAGGCACGCTGTACGGGGCTTTGGTGCTCTCCCCTGTTGCGCATGGCGAACTCATTGGCGAGGGCATTGACCGTGCCGCGATTCTTGCCATGCACGGCGTGGTGGCCGTATTTACCGCCGCAGATATTCCCGGGGAGAACAACTGCGGGCCGATCATTCACGACGATCCATTCCTCGCCGCTGGCAAGGTCGAGTATGTGGGTCAGCCCCTTGCGCTGGTCGTGGCGCACGATATGCTTTATGCGCGCGAAGCGGCGAAAGCTGCGGTGGTGTCAGTCAAAGAATTACCTGCAATTTTGACGATTGATGAGGCGATGGAGGCCAAAAACTTCATCATGCCCGCGAAAGGAATCACGCGCGGCGAACCTGCTAAAGCCATCGCGGATGCGCCTCACAAGCTATCGGGTCGCACCGAATGCGGTCAGCAAGAGCAGTTTTATTTGGAAGGTCACATCACTTACGCCGTGCCGCGCGAGGACGATCAGCTCACGCTGTATGTCTCCACTCAGCACCCTGATGCCAACCAACGCGAGGCGGCGGCGGCGCTTAACCTCACCACGAATGATGTCGAAGTGATTTGCCGCCGCATGGGCGGTGCGTTTGGTGGCAAAGAAGGTCAAGCGTCCATTTTTAGCCAGTCGGCGGCGCTGGCGGCGCACTTGCTCAAACGCCCCGTCAAGCTGCGTGCCAACCGCGACGACGACATGACGATTACGGGCAAGCGCCACGATTTCAGGCTGGATTACGAAGTCGGTTTTGATGACCAAGGTCGTATTTTGGGTGTGGACTTCGTACTCGCGTCGCGCTGTGGTTACAGCACCGATTTTTCAGGGCCCGTCAACGACCGCGCCTTGCTGCATATCGACAATTGCTACTACTTGCCAAATCTGTCCATCATCAGCCATCGTTGCAAAACCAATATGCAGACGGCAACCGCATTTCGTGGTTTTGGTGGGCCGCAAGGTATGTTTGGCATCGAAACCGTGATTGAGCAAATCGCCAACAAACTCGGGCTTGATCCGCTGGACGTGCGCAAAATCAATCTGTACCAAGACCCTACCATCTCGGGCAATCCCGCCACGCTCACAACCCAGTACAACCAAGCAATTGAAGACTGGATTGGCGACAAAGTGATTAACCAATTAGAAGCCGAATCGAACTACCGCGCTCGCCGCGCAGAGTTGATGGCCTTCAACAAAACCAGCAAATACAAAAAGCGCGGCATGGCGCTTGTGCCGCTCAAATTTGGCATCAGCTTTACTGCGACCATGCTCAATCAAGGCGCAGCACTCGTCAACATCTACCAAGACGGATCGGTGAGCGTGAACCACGGCGGCACGGAAATGGGACAGGGCTTGAATACCAAGATGGCGCAGGTCGCGGCCGATGGACTTGGCATCCCCGTCGGTCTTGTCCGCGTTACGGCAACGGATACGCAAAAAGTCCCCAACGCCAGTGCGACTGCGGCTTCCAGCGGCGCGGACATCAACGGCGCGGCGGTTATGGATGCAACGCGTCAGTTGCGCGAACGCTTGGATGCACTAGACGCGGGGCGCAATTTGCCGTGGCATGAACTCATCACACAAGCATGGTTAAACCGCGTGCAACTTGGACAAACGGGCTACTACATGACACCCGATATCAAGTACGACTTCACGACACTTCAAGGCAAAGCGTTCTACTATTTTTGCTATGGCGCAGCCGTAACCGAAACCGAAATCGATACGCGCACGGGCGAGTGGTGGCTTAAAAAAGTGGACATCGTGCATGATGTCGGGCAAAGCATCAACCCCGCGATTGACAAAGGTCAAATCGAAGGCGCATACGTGCAAGGCATGGGCTGGCTGACGATGGAAGAATGCATTTGGGACATGAAACGCAGCAGCAAAAATTACGGCAAGCTCTTAACGCATGGTCCCAGCACCTACAAAATCCCCGTCGCATCCGACATCCCCGAGCACTTCAAGGTCTCGTTCTTCGACGGACAAAACGTCAAACCCACGCCCTTTAGAAGCAAAGCCGTGGGCGAGCCGCCGCTGATGCTGGCGCTCTCTGCATACTTCTCACTGCGGGACGCAGTGGTTGCAGCGGGCGGAAATCAAAACCTCGTGTCGATGGATGCACCCGCTACGCCTGAGCGGATTTTGATGGCTGTAGAGACCGCACGAAAGTAAGGGTATACAAACCACGGGCAGCATGACTAAGCAGTTTCTGGTTTTAAACTTGTATGAATGCGGCGCATCACCTCATCACTCGAATAGCGCGGTGTCTGAGGGTCGTCTGCCGCTTTGAGTGACTTTTCTACTTTGGCGCGAAACCATTGATCGTAGGCTGCTGCGTCTTCTGGGGTTTCAAACTCAGAAAAAATAGGATCTGGTCGTGTATTCATCGCAACTCCTTTTGAGTCCTAGTTTAACAACCACAGAACAAGGTCAAGACACGCGATAATTACCCCCATGCGCCTTACACCTTACGAGCCAGCAACCATCAAAGCCGCCAGCCTTGCGCACTTTGATGCTCCCGTTCGCTTTTACGCCGATCAAGCTGATCGACAAGCGGCGGCTTTGGATACTGCTGTGAGCGCTCGCGCACAACTTATCAAGTGGCTCGCGACTTTTGAAACTCGAACTGTAAAAACTTAAGCTCCATGCAAATCAATTTCACAAAAATGCAAGGCGCGGGCAATGACTTTGTGGTGCTGGACGAGACGCGAACGCTTTTGAATCTCACGGCGCAGGACTACCAGCGGCTGGGTGACCGTCACTTTGGTGTCGGCGCTGATCAAATTTTGTCGGTGCGAGCGGCATCCACGCCCGATGTGGATTTTGATTACGTGATTCACAACAACGACGGCGGCGAGGTGGAGCACTGCGGTAATGGCGCACGCTGCTTTGTGCGCTTTGTGCGCAGCCAAGGTTTGACGGACAAAACGACAATTAAAGTGCGCACGCACAATCGTGTGCTGACTTTGAGTGAAAACGCCAACGGACAAGTCACGGTGGATATGGGCGCTCCAATTTTTGATGCGGCGCAGATTCCGTATGCGCCGCCCCGCGAAAAACCTGATTGGGACTACGTTTTGTCAATGGGTAATCCGCACGCGGTGTGCTTAGTGGATGACGTGGAAGCCACGCCTGTATTGACTCGCGGGCCGATGCTTCAAGCGAATGCGGCTTTTCCCAACAGTGTCAATGTTGCTTTTATGCAGATCGTCAATCGCACTGAAATCAAGCTGCGCGTGTACGAGCGCGGCGCAGGTGAGACGCTGGCCTGCGGCACAGGTGCTTGCGCGGCGGTGGTCGCGGGCATTGAGCTTGGGCTTTTGGCGCGCACGGTGCTGGTCCGCACGCACGGCGGTGATCTCACGATTGCATGGGATAACAGCCAAACAAATGCGCCGGTGATGATGACGGGCCCTGCAACCACGGTTTATCAAGGTACGATTGAGCTATGACCAATCACACCCCACCCCTTACCGAAGACGATATTGCCGACTATTTGCTCAGCACTCCCGATTTTTTTACGCGCCACGCCGAGCTGCTTGCCAGCGTGCAATTGACGCATCCGCATAGTGGCCGTGCCATCAGTTTGGCTGATCGGCAAATAGAGTTACAACGCGAAAAGTTTCGAGCACTTGAGCTGCAACACGGCAATTTGCTGCGCGTGGGCAAAGAAAACGTTGCGCTAGCAGGCAAGCTGCATCAATGGGTGCTGGTGCTTGTGCAGCACACGGGCAAGGCGACGCTGCTCAAGGCAATCACCACTAGCTTGCAGCGCATATTTGATGTGCCACAAGCTTGCATCCATCAGTCCACCGAGGCTGCGGAAGTGGCAGCGCAGATGACTGCGCCTGTTTGCGGCGGAGCGACTGATGCATTTTTTCAAAATGCGCAAATCGCAGCTGCGTTGCCAGATGCGGCAACTGCTCGGTCACTCGCGGTAATTCCGCTACCCACGGTGGGCTTGCTGGTTTTAGCCTCCCACGACCCCACTCGCTTTACTGCTGAGATGGGCACGGAGTTTTTAACCCGATTGGGTGAGCTGGCCCATGCAGCACTCATCGCTTGACAATTCTGCTGGGTTAATCACCAAATATTTGGAACACGTTCGCGTGGGCAAACGCCTCGCTAGCAAAACAGTTGATCTCTACGCGCATGAGCTAGCGCAGCTTCAAACGCTGTGCGAGGCGCAGCAGCTTTCCTGCAAAGATGTCCAGCACAGCCACATTCGCCGCTGGGTTGCCAATAGCCACAGCAGCGGAAGAAACGGCAGGGGTTTGGCCTCCAAGACATTGGCGCTGCAACTGTCTAGTTGGCGCGGGTTTTACAAATGGCTCATTAGCAATGGCGAGATCACGCATAACCCGTGTTTGGATATCAAGCCGCCCAAAGCGACCAAGCCGCTGCCAAAAGCGCTAGGGGTAGATGCGGCTATGGCGCTAGCGGAATTTGTGCCCGCCGAACGGGGGGTGGATGCAAATCTAGCAACTTCGTTGACATTCCCCCGCTCTGGTGGAACTTATGAACTGGCACGCGACTCACTCATTGTGGAGCTTCTTTATGGTTGCGGTCTACGGGTCAGCGAGCTAGCGGGGCTAGATATTGCCGCCAGCACTGAAGCCATGACTGAGGGACGTGGTTGGATTGACGAGCAAGCAGGCGAAGTCCACGTCTTTGGCAAAGGCAGTAAGCGCCGCATGGTTCCGCTGGGCGCAAAGGCGCTGGAGGCACTGCAAGCCTATAAGCCTTATAGAACGGGGCTTGCCAAGCACACCACCCTGGAAGCCGCGCTGTTACTGGGCCCCAAAGGCAAGCGCATCACAAGGCACGCTGTGTGGAGCTTGCTGCGAAGTCGTAGCTTGGCGGCGGGACTCACCTCGCCCGTGCATCCGCATATGCTGCGTCACAGTTTTGCCAGTCATCTGCTCCAATCCAGCGGCGATTTACGCGCTGTGCAAGAGTTGCTCGGGCATAGCTCCATTGCCAGCACGCAAGTCTATACGCGGTTAGATTTTCAGCATCTGGCGCAGATTTACGATAATAGCCATCCAAGAGCGAGGCTTAAAAATTGACTCATCAAAGGTAACACATGATTTTGGTAACTGGCGGCGCAGGCTTTATTGGTAGTCATTTTGTACTTGACTGGTTTGAACAAAAGAGCGAGCCCATCGTCAATTTAGATGCACTCACTTACGCGGGAAATCCCGCCAATCTTGCTCCCTTGCAAGGCAATAGCAATCACGCGCTGATCAAGGGCGACATTGGCGATAGCGCTTTGGTGGAGTCATTACTGCAAACGCACAAGCCACGCGCTATTGTCAATTTTGCGGCGGAGTCACACGTTGATCGCTCCATCCACGGACCGGGCGACTTCATTCAAACCAATATCGTGGGGACATTCCGTTTACTGGAATCGGTTCGGGCTTATTGGGGGGCATTGCCTGATGCGGATAAAAATGCTTTTCGCTTTCTGCACATCTCTACCGACGAGGTTTACGGCTCGCTCGCGCCAACTGACGCGCCTTTTAGCGAGACCCATCGCTACGAACCCAATAGCCCCTACAGCGCCTCCAAAGCTGCAAGCGACCACTTAGTCCGTGCTTATCATCACACTTACGGCTTGCCTGTGCTCACCACAAATTGCAGCAATAACTACGGGCCATTGCACTTCCCCGAAAAGTTGATTCCACTGTGTATCCACAACGCTTTGACGGGCAAGCCACTGCCAATTTATGGCGACGGTCAACAAGTGCGTGATTGGCTCTATGTGCGCGACCATTGCAGCGCCATTCGCCGCGTCTTAGAAGCAGGCAAAGTCGGCGAGGTCTACAACGTGGGCGGCTGGAATGAAAAGCCCAACTTGGATGTGGTGCGCACACTGTGCCGCGTGTTAGATGAGTTGAGTCCACGAAGCGACAACAAATCCTATACCGAGCAAATCACCTACGTCAAAGATCGCCCAGGCCACGACCGGCGCTATGCCATTGATGCCAGCAAAATTGAACGCGAATTGGGCTGGCGACCAGCCGAAACGTTTGAGTCAGGCATACGCAAAACAGTCCGTTGGTATTTGGACAACGCCGCATGGGTCGAGAGCGTCACCAGCGGCGCGTACAAAAACTGGACCGCGAAGCAATACGCATAACGAGCGGCGCATGAAAATACTCTTACTTGGCAAAGACGGGCAACTGGGGCGCGAGTTGCAGCGCAGCTTGGCATCGCTGGGTCAACTCGTTGCGTGGGGACGGTTGGCGTGCGACTTGTCACAAACCGATTCGCTTTATAAGAAAGTGATCACAGAAGCGCCCAACCTTATCGTCAACGCGGCGGCCTACACCGCAGTCGATCAAGCGGAATCAGAGCCTGACTTGGCTCACGCCATTAACGCCCAAGCGCTCAATAGACTAGCGCAAGCCACGCGGGATATGGCTTTGCAGAGCGGGGGTTGCAAATTGATCCATTATTCAACCGACTACGTGTTTAATGGCTCGGGCGCAAAACCTTGGCTTGAAGATGCACCGACAGCACCGCTCAACGTTTATGGCAAAACTAAATTAGCGGGCGAGCAAGCCATCACAGCCAGCGGCTGCGCCTATCTGATTTTTCGCACCAGCTGGGTGTATGCCAAAGAGGGTGGCAACTTTGCAAAGACCATGCTGCGCTTGGCCGCAGAGCGAGATACG
Organism: Cytophagales bacterium; assembly: GCA_030054145.1. Lineage (GTDB taxonomy): Bacteria > Pseudomonadota > Gammaproteobacteria > Burkholderiales > Burkholderiaceae_C > JASGCK01. The sequence continues at coordinate 116,112 of JASGCK010000001.1, read as the reverse complement.
CTCTCAGTCATTGATGATCAGATTGGCGCACCAACCGACGCGGCTTGGTTGGCGGACGTGACAGCGCACATCATCCTTCGACAAGCTCAGGACGAACGGGAGCAAGCCGCTCAGGACGCACGGGAACAAGCCGCTCAGGTTGGGCGGGGACAAACTGCGCAGGTTGAGCCGAGACAAACCGCTCAGGTTGAGCGGGGAAAAGCCGTTCGCACTGAGCTTGTCGAAGTGCCAAGCGGCATCTACCACGCGGTCAGTTCAGGCGAGGTCTCTTGGCACGGCTACGCTAGCTACCTCATCGCCAAGGCACGGCAGATGGGCTTTCCCATTAAGGTTGCGCCACAGGCCATACGCGCTGTGCCCTCCGAGGCATTCCCCACACCAGCCCAGCGTCCACGTAACTCGCGGCTGGATTGCACCAAGCTCACACGCACATTTGGCATCACCCCACCACCTTGGCAGCAAGGCCTTGATCAACTCCTCCAACACCTCAAACCATGATCACCAAAAGAAAAGGCATCATCTTGGCTGGCGGCTCAGGCACGCGCTTGCATCCTGCCACGCTGGCTATCAGCAAGCAGCTATTGCCGGTGTACGACAAGCCGATGATTTATTACCCGCTATCCATCCTGATGCTGGCTGGGATTCGGGATGTGCTCATCATTAGCACGCCGCGCGATACACCACTTTTTCAGCAGCTACTAGGTGATGGCTCTGCGTGGGGCATGCATTTGGCTTACGCCGTTCAACCCAATCCCGATGGACTGGCGCAAGCGTTCATCATTGGTGAAAAATTTATTGGCAACGACCCATGTACGCTGGTCTTAGGCGATAACATTTTTTATGGTCACGACTTTGCCAATTTACTGAGCAATGCGGACGCTCAAACCAGCGGCGCAACCGTATTTGCCTATCACGTACAAGACCCCGAGCGCTATGGCGTAGTAGCCTTTGATGCAAACGGAAAGGCAGGCAGCATTGAGGAAAAACCAGCACAACCTAAAAGCAACTTCGCCGTGACAGGGCTTTATTTTTACGACAACAAAGTCGTTGAAATTGCCAAAGCAGTCAAACCCTCCGCACGCGGCGAATTAGAAATCACTGCGGTAAACGATGCGTATTTGCAGCAAGGTAGGCTGAATGTGCAGATCATGCAGCGCGGCTATGCGTGGCTGGATACAGGCACGCACGAGAGCCTGCTAGAGGCGAGTCAGTTCATCGCCACACTGGAGCATCGCCAAGGACTCAAGATTGCTTGTCCTGAAGAATTAGCATGGCGTGCCGGCTGGATTAGCGCCGAGCAACTGGCTCGGTTAGCCGCGCCCTTGTCCAAAAACGCTTACGGAAAATATCTACAGCACGTCTTAAAAGAAAAGGTGGCGTGATGCAAGTCATTCAAACTCCCATTGCCGACTTACTGATTCTTGAACCAAAGGTCTTTGGCGATGAACGTGGCTTTTTTTATGAAAGCTTTAATCAAGCCGCCTTCAATACTGCCACGAACACAAACCACCACTTCGTACAAGACAACCACAGCCAATCTAGCAAAGGCGTACTGCGTGGCCTGCACTACCAAACCGCACCTCATGCGCAGGGCAAATTAGTCCGCGTGGTGCAAGGCGAGGTTTGGGATGTCGCTGTTGATATCAGAACGGGATCACCCACAAGAGGCCAGTGGTACGGGGTTTTGCTATCCGCAGAAAACAAGCGGCAGCTATGGGTGCCGCCTGGCTTTGCGCATGGCTTTGTCACGCTCTCGGATACAGCGGAGTTTCTCTATAAGACGACCGAATTTTATAATCCAGCGCATGAACAATGCATCCTCTGGAATGACCCTAGGCTTGGCATCAACTGGCAACTCGACAAACTGAGCGGTAATAATCCCATTCTGTCCAAAAAGGATTTAAAAGGCTTACCCTTTAAAATCTAAAGATGGGATCTTTCAGCTTGTTACCTGTTATTTTGTGCGGCGGATCAGGCACTCGCCTGTGGCCACTGTCACGCGAGAGCTATCCAAAACAATTTCATCGTTTTATTGGTGCCAACACCTTATTTGAAGATACGGTTATTCGTGCCGTCGCCTTGCTAGGCACGACCAGTAGCAGCGCCGAAATAGCCATTGTGTGCAACGAAACGCATCGCTTTATGGCGGCCGAACAAGCCGCGCGAGTATTCAGCGGCAAAGTACACATCATTTTGGAGCCTGCCGCTCGAAACACCGCACCAGCGATTGCGGCAGTGGCGCATTTATTTACCAATAAAACGCTTGTAGTTTTGCCGTCCGATCACTATATGCCAACGGCGCAGACCTTGGTTCATTGCGTCAATGCGGCACTGCCCGCTACCGTGCAGGGTTATCTTGTCACTTTTGGCATTACACCCACTTCGCCCGAAACGGGCTACGGCTACATTGCCGCAGGGCAACTCATTCAAGATCTACCAGGTATTTCCAAAGTTGCCAAATTTTTAGAAAAACCCAATTTAGAAGTCGCCAAAACCTTACTCGCCTCAGGCACGCACACTTGGAATAGCGGTATGTTCGTCATGCGAGCAGCCGACTTTTTAAGTGAATTAAAAACTTATGCACCAGCGGTATTTGAAGCAACCCAAACCGCCGCCGCACAGGCAAAATTTGAAACTGATTTTGTTCGCTTAGACAAGGCAGCGTTTGAATCTAGCCCCAGCATCAGTGTGGACTATGCCGTATTTGAGCACACGACCCAAGCAGCAGTGACACCCTTTAACGGCACATGGAGCGATCTTGGCTCTTGGAGCGCAGTAGCCGATCTCGCATCCAACAACAGCGGCGCTGATGATGCGCCAACGCAGCACGTCCAGATTGACTCCAGCAGCAATCACATTCACGCCAGCAAACCTGTGGCGCTCGTGGGCGTCAACGACCTTGTTATTGTGGACACCGAAGACGCGCTACTCATCACCCATAAAGCCAATAGCCAACAAGTTAAAGATGCGATGGCATTACTTGCCAAACGCACACCCGACTTGGCTAAAAACCACCGCAAAGTCCAGCGTCCGTGGGGTTGGTATGACAGCTTAGATGTAGGCACCAACCATCAAGTTAAACGCATCATGGTCAAGCCAGGCGCCAGTATTAGCCTGCAAACCCACGAACACCGTGCCGAGCACTGGGTGATTATCAAAGGCGAAGCGCAGATTACGCTGGGCAAGGAAGTCAAAACTTACCAACGCTATGAACACGTGTTTATTCCTAAGCAGTGCCTGCATCGCCTGCAAAACGTAAGTAAAACTGATGTCGAACTCATTGAGGTGCAATGCGGCGATTATTTGGGTGAGGATGATATTGTTCGGTATGAGGATGTGTATGGGCGGGTAGCAACGCCAAAATAATCCACATAAGATTTCCCAATGACAATATTAAAAAATGTTTTCGATAAATATTTTTCACCTGACATTCAAAACTCATAAGGGAAACCCTAGAATCATGCGAATTCGCACAAACATTCCCTTGCGGAACCACCCCTAACGCGCTTGCCGATCGTGACACGGCATGGCGGTAGCGTGCCCAAACACTCTTTACATGACCAGCCGCCGATCCCAGCTCCAGGAAGACACTTACTTTCGAGTCTTGCGCGTGCTGCAAAACAATCCCGACATGACTCAGCGCGAGATTGCCGAAAAACTGGGCATCAGCACCAGCGGGCTCAATTACTGTCTAAAAGCACTCATTGGTAAGGGCTTGGTGAAGATAATCAACTTCGCGAACTCCAAAAACAAATTTAAATATGTTTATTTGCTGACCCCCACAGGCCTCGCCGAGAAAGCCGCCCTTACGCAGCGCTTTTTGCAGCGCAAAATCGAAGAATACGAGGCGCTGAAATCAGAAATTGAAGCATTGAGGAATGAGGCGGGAGCCCCTGTCAAGGGCACAAAAACGTGAGACTAATCAAGCACTCACTCTATAACCTGATTGGATTGGGGTTGCCACTTCTAGCAGCAGTTTTCACTATCCCCATGCTGATTACGGAATTGGGTGACGCCCGTTTTGGATTGTTGACGCTCATCTGGGCTGTAGTGAGTTATTTCGGGCTTTTTGACTTGGGTTTAGGTCGCGCGCTGACCCAGCAACTAGCCATTGTGTTTGCCAAGAATGAGTTGTCGAAAATCGGCCCGCTTGTGGGCACGGCATCCCTCATCATGACAGTGTTGGGCGTTGTCGCCGGGCTGATCATGGCTGTATGCGCACCTTGGGGCGTTGCCCTTATTAATGCTGTGCCCGATAAGCAAGAAGCCGTTAATGCTGTTTATGCTATGGCATTGGCCATGCCATTCATTGTGTTGACATCAGGCTTTCGAGGCATTTTGGAGGCGAAATATGCCTTCGGCGTAATAAATTTAATTCGAATACCTATGGGGTTATTCACCTTCATCGGACCGCTTGTGGTCGTGCTTTTTTGGGAGCCCCGCTTAGATATGATTACAGCCGTGCTTAGCTTGGGGCGTCTGATCGGCTGCGCCATACACGCTTATTTTGCTTGGCGAGTACTATCCGAACAGTACGAAAAGCTACAGTGGGACCTACATTTACTTAAATTTTTAAGCATTTCTGGTGGCTGGATAACAATTAGCAATATTGTCAGCCCATTGATGACATACGTTGATAGATTTGTTATTGGTGCGATTGTTTCCGCAAGTGCTGTTGCCTACTACGTTACGCCGAACGAACTCATTACCAAGCTGTGGATTGTGCCCGGTGCACTTACTGCTGTTCTATTCCCTACTTTTGCTGCAAAAATAGTAAAGCGGCGGGAAGAGGTTGCATTATTATATAAACGTGTTCTTTATTGTCTGTATATAATAATGCTCCCCATCACCCTTGCGGTTGCACTCTTTGCTGAGGTATTACTCTGTATATGGATAAATGAGGAATTTGCAAAACAAAGTACACAAATTTTGCAAATATTTTCGCTGGGAATGTTTGTAACTTGCTTGGCAAATATACCTTTCACATTATTGCAGAGTGCCGGTAAGGCACGAATTACAGCTGCAATTCATCTTGTCGAGTTACCACTGTTCTTGGTCTTACTATGGCTATTTACTTTAGAATATGGCATCGTTGGTTCAGCGATTGCTTGGCTTTTACGTATAGTGCTTGATTCATTACTTATGTTCGTTGCAGCTTCCAAAATAATTAAAACCAATCGCCTTGAAACTATTTCCATGTCGAATGTCATATGCGCATTTGTCGTGGCACTAGTGGCATATTCAGGCGTGATAATCATAACTCATGTAAATAGAGCTTACTGGCTTTTGTTGGTCATGCTTATAATTTCCATCAATGTGTTGTTTGATCGAATATCAATAATTAAAAATAAAATTATAACGCATTTAGGTTAAAAATTAAATTATGCATACCAATAAATCGCAAGCCAATAAAAAAGGTAGTCGATGGCTGATTGTAGTCATGTTGGCAGTGACGTTTTCTCAAAATTATTATGATTTAATTCGTTTATTGGAAGATAGCCAGCTTGCTCTATATGCACATGATGGGCCGATTATTGCCAAGATTGGAAAAGATTTGTGTTATTTTCTAATCATTGCGTCAATAATAATTAATTTTAAAAAATTTAGGGCAACTCCGTCCTTCGGGGTGGTAGCTTTAATTTTTTATTTGGTTATTTTCATGATAATTATTTCCGCATATTATAATGGATTAATTGTTGCGCTAATTGGATTTAGATGGTTGTTGCCATTTTTAATTTTTCTATTAATTGGTGAATGGTCAAAAAATATTGATAAGGAATTTTTTTCCAAGATTATATTAATTTCATTAATCGCATGTCTCACATTTCAGGTGATCCAGTTATTTATTATGCCTCCAATTTTTGGGGAAATATTTTTTGGTCTTGCCGCTAGGACTCCCGGTTATTTTATTGCACCTAATTCTGCAGCTTTTTTCGGTTGTTCATGTGCTGGATTGGTTTTGGTGGTTCATGGGTATCGCGGAAAAATGGCATTCACTGCACTTTTAACTGCTTTTTGTATATCCGCATTGGCTCAATCTGGTACTGGATTAATTGTTGCATCTTTATTAATTTTTTGGTATTTTATTTACCCTAATTTAAAATTATATATTATTGGAGTATTTTTTTTTGGTCCATTAATTTTTTCTAATTTAAACTTATTAACTGGCCGGGATAATTATGTTGAGATTTCTGGTGGTGGGCGTTTGGAGGTTCTTCAGCATATATTCTACGATTCCATTGGGTCGTTGACAACATTTGGTAAATACACAAACGCTGCGAATTTGATTAGTGAAAATCCAGAAAATCAAGTTGCGCTTGATTCGTTAATCGCTGCATGGATTGGTAATTTTGGAGTCCTATGGCCTCTGGCAACCATATTGACAATTCTTTTTATTATTTTTAATATTCATCAATTCAATAAAAATGTATTTGGACCGGCGATGGTTTTTTTATTATTCTCAATGACAACAATTGTTTTTGAGGCGTTCCCAATGAATCTTATTCTTGCACTTTCAATTTGGTGGTCGCGGGCTGTAAAACCAGTTTGCAAATTTGTATGAATATGCCATTACTCTCTATCGTCATTCCAACCCACAACCGTGCTCGTTATGCCGTGCATTCAATAAAATCACTACTGGCAATAACCGATATTCGTTTGGAAGTAGTGGTCAGCGATACAAGTACGGATGGTGAACTGGCTACTGCGCTGGCTGGGGCTCATCGCGACTTGCAAGCGGACAAGCGACTCAAGTACTTTTGCCCACCTGGGCGGCTCGACATGACCGGCAATCACAATTTTGCGCTCGCTGCTGCCACGGGTGACTATGTATGTTTGATTGGTGACGACGACACAATTGCACCAGAAGCGATACTTGCTGCCGCTTGGGCCTCCGACAATCACGTTGATGTGATAGCGCCCGAGGTTGTTGCCAACTATGCTTGGTTGGATTTTCGTTCTCGATTCTATGGCGCTGGACATGCCGCACGCTTATATCTTGCAAGGGCATTTGTAGGATGGCGGTGGATAGACGCTGCTACAGCCTTAGATGGTGCGCTGAAAAATGCCGGTCAGGGCACGGATGGGCTGCCAAAAATCTATCATGGTATCGTGCGACGTTCCGTGTTGGAGCGTATGAGTAATGGGTCAGGAGTGTATTTTCACGGGTCTAGCCCGGATGTGTCTGGCGCAATCGGGCTTGCCGCTGTTTGTTCACGTTTCTTGGTTGTTCAATATCCTCTAACCATCCCAGGCGCTTCTGGGGGCAGCAATACCGGTAGAAGCGCACTCAACCAGCATAAAGGCAAGCTTAGCAATGAGACGCAGACCCAGGCCTTTGTTGATAAAGGTTGGAGCAAGGGAGTTCCAAGATTTTTTTCGGTGGAGACTGTGTGGGCGCATGCAGCGCTTGAGACTCTGACTCAGCTTGCACCGCTGCGTTTGAGTGAGTTTAATTTTGCTCGGCTAATTGGTGTCTGCACTGAACTTCATGGTGAATATCGTACCGAGATCGATGCAGCCATTGAAGAGATTTGCATGTTGCTCGGTACGTCGATGGTGGATTTTCGTGCTCGAATACGTGCTGAGCGTTGGAAGTTCAAGTGGTCTCGGTTCTCCCACCTCGCCCGACGCGCGTTGCGACCAACAGCAGCAGGCGGGCGTCAGCATGTGGATGGACTATCAACTATTGCCGAAGCCGTACCCGCGCTTCAGCAAGTGCTGCAGGCTCGTTGTCAAAATTGGGATCAGTTTTCAGCGCAGATTTCGCTTGCAGGCTATCTGTCTAGTGATGCGTCATTGCGCTGACGGATGATGTCGAGGACTCACTCAAGTGTAAAAATAGCGTAGGCGACTTTGCAAGATTCAAAACAACAAATCATTAGCCTGCTGGAAAATCATCATTTAACATATACAAAAGGTATCACTATGCAAGAAATAAACAAAGAAAATTTAGTAAATTTAATTTTACTTAAATTGCTGCCATTGGTGGATCAGCTTTCTTCAGAATTCGATGCTTCAAGTACTGAGGTTGGCGTTCGCTATTGCATTGTTGAAAATCTACTTCCAGTCGAAGTTGCTCAGCGTGTTTCAGATGCATTTCCAAATCCTGAATCGATGCGACTGATGGATAGTTTTCGTGAAAAAAAATATACATCCAAAAGTTTTGAAAAGTATGATCCGCTGGTTGGCGAAATAACTTTTGCAATTCAAGACCCACGGATTATTGCTGTTGTTGAGCGGATTACAAAAATCAACAATCAGATTCCTGACCCTAGTCTTTATGCTGGCGGGTTGAGTGCGATGGTCAAGGGCCATTTTTTGAGTCCTCACATCGATAACTCTCATGACGGCACACGAAAATATTACCGAACACTCAATCTACTTTATTACGTAACTCCAGACTGGAATCTTAAAAGTGGGGGTAATTTGGAACTGTGGGACCAATCCGTTCACAAAAATGCCACAATTATCAGCAAATTTAATCGTCTGGCCATCATGGAGACAACACCAGCCTCTTGGCACTCTGTCAGTGAGGTGAGGACGGATAAGGTTCGCAAGTGCGTGTCCAATTACTATTTTTCATCGCAGTCACCCACTGGGCAAGACTACTTTAACGTAACGTCTTTCAGCGCACGCCCTGAACAACATTTCCGCAGAGTTTTGGCACGAATGGATAACCAATTGCGTCAAGCCATTCGAAAAATTGCACCTGCTGGATTGGGTAAAAAAGATGTTTATCAAGGACCAAAAAGTTGAGTAAATATAAAGGTCGATTACTGTTTTATGCCCCCAATGTCCATACAGGAGGTGGCTTCGTTTTATTGCAGGCTTTATTAGCATCTTGGCCAAAGGACACTTCATTCATTGCTTGGCTTGATGTTCGCGCACAAGGCCGCCTTGAAATACCGGCCAATGCAGAAGTTGAATGGGTGCATTCTTCAGTGGGTTCGCGTCTGAAATCAGAGTTCACTTTGGCTAGAAAAGCAATATTGGAGGATCGCATTTTCTGCTTTCATGGTTTGCCGCCATTGGTCAGGAGCAGAGCAAGCGTACTCATTTTTCAGCAAAACAGAAACTATTTTGGTTGGGTAGCTTTAAAGACATTTTCTTGGCGGACTCGTCAGCGGTTGAGGTTTGAACAGACCATTGCTCATGTCTTTAGGGCGCGATGCAAGGAGTATTGGGTCCAAGGGCCTTCCATGGCGCGTGATTTGAGGCGTTGGTACGGCGAGAAACCAGTTTCCATACGTGTGTTGCCATTCTCTCAGCCCACCGTGCCTACGACTCGGAGCGAATCAGCACAGTGGGATTTTTTGTATGTTGCAGATGGTGAAGCACACAAAAACCACAGATGCCTAGTTGAGGCTTGGGGGCTGCTGGCGCAGCAGGGTATCAAGCCCTCACTTGCTTTAACCCTTTCCAAACGTGACGCGCCACTCTTAGCCTGGATTGAGAAACAGATTGCGACGCATGGCCTGAAGATCTGCAATTTAGGGCAGATGCCGCATGACAAGCTGCTCAGTCTTTATGGTCAATCAAAGGCTCTGATTTTTCCATCTGTCAGTGAATCGTTTGGTCTGCCCTTGGTTGAAGCACGGCAAGCCAGTTTGCCCATTCTTGCCAGCGAGTTAGATTTTGTACGCGATGTCTGCGAACCAGTACAGACATTTGACCCGGCCTCGCCCACGTCTATCGCCAGAGCTGTACGGCGTTTCATCGGGCAACCAGATCTGCCTCTTAACCCAGTGGGCGCTGTAGAGTTTCTGAGCGCCTTACTTGGGTCTCTCGACTGAGATTCAGTCATTCCTGTCTGTGGTTGGCGGCACAATCTGCCGAAAGCCTTTGGCATATTTCGATTAGACACAAATGAATAAACCTCTACGAATTGTCGTTCTGGGTGCCACTGGCATGCTGGGTAACGCAGTGTTGCGATTTTTCGCAAGCAAGACTGCCTATGAAGTGCATGGCACTGTCCGCAATTGGAGTGCGGTAAGTGAATTGCAGAACATGGCACCCAATGCACGCTTTGTGCCAGGGGTCGATGTAGAAAGTTTGGACAGCCTGACACGCATGTTTGCCACAGTACAGCCAGACATTGTCATCAACTGTATCGGCATCGTTAAACAATTGGCCGATGCGAATGACCCTTTGATTGCACTGCCGATCAATGCCTTGTTGCCGCACCGGCTGGCCCGCTTGGCGCAAGTGGCCAATGCGCGTCTTGTACATATGAGCACAGACTGTGTTTTCTCGGGAGCCAAAGGCAACTATGTTGAGGGCGACTTTCCCGATGCCAACGATCTTTATGGCCGCAGCAAGTTGCTGGGCGAGGTGGATTACCCCAACGCCATCACGCTGCGCACATCCATCATTGGGCATGAATTGAACGGTAATCGCAGCCTGATCGATTGGTTTTTATCGCAAACTGGTGAAGTACAGGGCTATACAAATGCCATTTTCTCGGGTTTGCCAACGGTCGAGATAGCAAAAATCATTCATGACCATGTGATCCCTAATCCTAATCTGCATGGCCTCTATCACGTGTCTGCTGCACCAATCAATAAATTTGAATTGCTTTCTTTGGTTGCGGATGCTTATAGCAAAAAAATTGCTATTCGACCTCAAGATGATTTTGTAATTGATCGGTCTTTGAACTCAGACCGATTCCGATCTGCCACAGGTTTTCAACCAGCACCATGGAGTGCGCTGATTCAGCGCATGCATATATTCAGATAAATCAACCAACGGAATAATAAATATGTTTGCAAACAAGACGCTGCTGATCACCGGGGGCACCGGCTCTTTTGGTAATGCTGTACTTAGAAGGTTTTTGAATTCGGATCTTCGTGAAATTCGCATCCTGAGTCGCGATGAAAAAAAGCAAGACGATATGCGAAAGAAGTTCAACAATCCAAAGTTGAAGTTTTATATCGGTGATGTTCGGGACTATCAATCTGTTTTGAATGCTGTTCGCGGTGTGGATTTCATCTACCATGCTGCGGCATTGAAGCAAGTGCCATCTTGCGAGTTTCACCCCATGGAGGCGGTGAAGACGAATGTGCTGGGTACTGAAAATGTGCTGGAGGCTGCTATCAATTGCGGCGTGCAGCGTGTGGTGTGCTTGAGTACAGACAAGGCGGTTTACCCGATCAATGCCATGGGCATCAGCAAGGCCATGATGGAGAAAGTGATCGTTGCCAAATCGCGATCGTCCAGCAGTACCGTTATTTGTGCGACGCGTTATGGGAACGTGATGGCATCACGCGGTTCCGTTATTCCATTGTTTACAAACCAGATTCGTGCAGGGCAACCGATCACAATCACCGACCCGAACATGACGCGATTCATGATGACATTGGATGATGCGGTGGATCTTGTGTTGTACGCATTTGAGCACGGTCACCCCGGTGAAATTTTTGTGCAAAAGGCACCAGCCGCAACAATTGAAACATTGGCCCAGTCTTTGACAGGTTTGTTGGGCGTGCCAGATCATCCCATCAATGTCATTGGCACGCGTCATGGTGAAAAGTTGTATGAGGCGCTCCTTAGCCGAGAGGAAATGGTGGCGGCCCAAGATTTGGGTGGCTATTACCGAGTGCCCCCCGATTTGCGTGACTTGAACTATGGCAAGTTTGTTGAGCAAGGCGAGCTGCGAATTTCTGAAGCTACGGATTACAACTCGCACAACACCACTCGGCTAGATGTGGAAGGCATGCGCACACTCTTGATGAAGCTTGGCTTCATTCAGGCGCTGGTCAAAGGCGAGAACATCGAACCCGAGGAGTGATCTGCATGAAAAAACTTAAAGTGATGACCGTCGTCGGCACACGGCCGGAGATTATTCGGCTGTCTCGTGTCATGGCTAAACTGGACGAGCATTGTGACCATGTGATTGTGCACACTGGTCAGAATTACGACTACGAGTTAAATCAAATTTTTTTTGATGACCTGAAGATTCGAAAGCCGGATCATTTTTTAAATGCCGCAGGTAAAAGTGCAGCGGAGACAATTGGAAATGTGATTGGGAGTATTGATAAGTATTTGTTGTCAGAATATCCTGATGCTTTGCTGGTATTGGGTGATACAAACAGTTGCCTTGCTGTCATCCCTGCAAAACGCCGCAAGATTCCGATTTTCCACATGGAGGCAGGCAATCGCTGCTTTGATATGCGGGTGCCGGAGGAGACCAACCGCCGCATTGTTGACCATACGGCAGATGTGAACCTCACATACAGTGATATTGCTCGCGAATGCCTCTTGCGTGAAGGCTTGCCACCGGATCTAGTGATCAAGACTGGAAGCCCAATGGCGGAAGTGCTTGACTATTATGGTGAGGCTATTGACCGATCTGATGTGTTGACTACGCTTGGATTGGAGGCAGGCAAGTATTTTGTGGTCAGTTCGCATCGCGAAGAAAATGTTGACTCTGACGTTAGTTTTGCACGTTTGGTGAACTTGCTCAATTCGGTTGCGGCCAAATATCAGATGCCTGTCATCGTTTCAACCCATCCACGCACACAAAAGCGCGTGCAGGCGATGGGTGTCACCTTTAATGACAAGGTTAAACTGTTAAAACCCCTGGGGTTTACTGATTATGTCCGCCTACAAAATTTGGCAAAAGCTGTGTTGTCTGACAGTGGCACGATCAGTGAGGAGTCGTCCATTTTGAATTTTCCAGCACTCAATCTGCGTGAAACCCAGGAGCGCCACGAGGCTCTCGAAGAGGCTTCTGTCATGATGGTAGGCTTGGATGTTGATCGGATCATGCAGGGGCTTGCCATTCTTGAAAGTCAACCTCGCGGCAAAAACAGAATGTTGCGCCAAGTGGCCGACTACAGTATGCCCAATGTCAGCGACAAGGTGGTGCGCATCATTCACAGTTACACCGACTACGTGAACCGGGTTATTTGGAAAAAATACTGATGGTTGCACCAATGCGTCTTCTGGTAATTACGCAGTATTTTTGGCCAGAGAACTTTCGAATCAACGACTTGGTACGTGAGTTGGTCCAGCGTGGTCACCAAGTGACTGTGCTAACGGGCGTGCCTAATTATCCTGATGGACACGTTTTCCCCGCATTCAAATCGGATGCGAGCCAATTTGCCCGCTATGCAGGTGCAAACGTTCATCGCGTGCCAATGCTGCAAAGAGGCAAAGGTGGTTTGAGGTTGCTGATAAATTACTTATCGTTCGCAATCAGTGCATCAACAGTTGGTGTTTGGAAGCTGCGTGGCCAGCACTACGATGCGGTTTTCGCCTATGAGCCATCTCCCATTACTGTTGGCTTACCTGCAGTGGCGTTGCGGTTCACTAAAAATGCACCGTTGCTATTCTGGGTGCAAGATTTATGGCCGGAAACCCTGCAGGCTGTAGGCGCTATCAAATCATCAATGATTTTATCGGCAGTCGGTAAGTTGGTTTCATTTATATATAAGCGCTGTGATGTGATCCTCGCGCAGTCAAAAAGCTTTATTCCGCAGATTCTGAAATACGCACCTGCAAAAAAACGCGTGCTTTACTTCCCTAATTGGTCAGATAAGGTGTTTACTTCTGACTTGCTGATCCCAGCACCTGAGGTGCCCTCAGAGCCTAGTTGCTTCAGTGTTATGTTTGCTGGGAACATCGGTGAGGCACAGGATTTCCCCGCAATTCTTGCTGCGGCCGAGACCCTTAAGGGTCATGCAATCAGGTGGCTAATCGTTGGCGATGGCCGGTTGGCCAGTTGGGTGGCAGAAGAGATCAAGAAGCGTGGTCTGCAGGAGCAGGTGTTAATGCTTGGTAGATTCCCCTCAGAACGCATGCCGTCGTTTTTCCAGCATGCAGACGCCTTGTTGGTGAGTTTGAAGGATGAGCCTATCTTCGCAATGACGATACCCAGCAAACTGCAAACCTATCTTTCGGCGGCTATTCCTGTGCTTGCCATGTTGAATGGCGATGGCGCTGATGTTGTTCGTGAATCCGGTTCAGGTATCACGTGTCGGGCCGGTGATCATGAGGGCTTAGCCAGGGCAGTATTGCAGTTGTCACAATCCACGCCTGAAGTGCGTCTCGAGATGGGGCGTAAAGGCCGTGAACTGAGCCAGCGTGAGTTTGACCGAGACACGTTGATCAGCAGTCTTGAGGGCTGGATTGGTGAGTTGTCCAGTGGTGTTGCGAAGTCAACTGAACAGCGGAGCAGGTCTTGATACTCGTCACCGGTGGTACAGGCTTCGTCGGTTCCGCACTGCTGAAGCAGCTTTTGAACGATGGCTCCAAGGCAAGAGCAAGCGCAAGAAGCAGTTTGTCAGATGAATTTAAGGGGGGCCAATACCACCAGATTCGCGACATGACAGCCTCAACCGATTGGACTGCGGCCTTGATCGGGGTGCAAGCCGTTGTGCATTGCGCAGCCCGAGTCCATGTGATGCAGGACCATGCGACAGACCCCTTACAGGCCTACCGTGAGGTAAACGTGAAAGGCACGCTCAACTTGGCATGCCAAGCAGCCCAGGTAGGCGTGAGCCGGTTTGTGTTCGTCAGTTCCATCAAGGTTAACGGCGAGGCCACCGAACCCAGCCAACCTTTTACTGCAGATGACGTGCCGTTGCCATTAGACCCATATGGTGTGTCTAAGCTGGAAGCCGAGCAGGGCTTGCGGGAGATCGAGGCGCAAACCGGTATGGAGGTGGTGATCGTGCGCCCACCGCTGGTGTACGGGCCAGGCGTGAAGGCCAATTTTGCTGCCATGATGCGCTGGGTGGCGCGCGGCATTCCTTTGCCTTTGGGCACCATTCACAACGCTCGCAGCATGGTGGCGCTTGACAACCTAGTGGACTTGCTGGTGACTTGCCTAAAGCATCCCGCCGCAGCTGGGCAGACCTTTTTGGTGTCAGACGGGGAAGACGTGTCCACCACCCAACTGCTGCGCCGCACCGCCCTAGCCATGGGCAAAAAGGCCTTCCTGTTGCCGGTGCCTGCGTCTGTGCTGGAATTGGGCGCAACCCTGCTGGGCAAGCATGGAGTGGCGCAGCGCCTGTGCGGCTCTTTGCAGGTGGACATTGATAAAACCCGCCGCCTATTGGGCTGGACTCCGCCCCTGACTCTGGACCAAGGGTTGAAAAAAGCCGTGGAGGGCATGAAACCGTGAAACGGTTGTTTGATTTGATGCTGGGCCTGATGGCTGTAGTCGTTTTGCTGGGACCCCTGGTGGTGGTGGCTGTGCTGGTGCGGTTGACGTCCCCTGGTCCGGCCCTGTATTGGTCTGACCGGGTGGGCCAGTACAACAAGATCTTCAAAATGCCCAAGTTCCGCAGCATGCGGGTGGGCACACCTGCGGTGGCCACGCACTTGCTGACCAACCCCAAGGCACACCTCACGCCCATAGGCTCTTTCCTGCGCAAAAGCAGTCTGGACGAATTGCCCCAACTCTGGAGCATTCTGGCGGGCGACATGAGCTTCGTCGGGCCGCGGCCCGCCTTGTTCAACCAGCACGACCTGATTGAGCTGCGCACCCAAAAAAACGTGCACACCCTAGTGCCTGGTCTTACCGGTTGGGCCCAGGTGAACGGGCGTGATGAATTGCCCATTCCCCAGAAAGTTGCCCTGGACGTCGAGTATCTGCAGCGCCAAAGTTTCTGGTTCGACATCAAGATTTTGTGGCTCACCTTTTTGAAGGTGGTGCAGCGCGATGGGGTGTCGCATTGATGGACAAGACCCGATGGCTGGTGGTGGGCGCAGGTGGTCATGGCCGTTCAGTGGCGGAGGCGGCTGAGCTGTCTGGCCAGTTTGAAGTGGTGGGGTTCTTGGACGATTCGCAGCCCGCCGTTGAACCGGTTCTGGGGTATGGGGTGAAGGTGCCGCCAGGGGTAACGCTCGCACATGGTGAAGCAGTTGATAGCACGACCAACAAATACAAGAATGACTAACGAATCAAATTCAAATTTCGGACCTCGAAAATCGGGACTCTTGCGGAATTTCACATCGTGGGTGAGATCATGATCCGCACTCTGAGTCGTTTTGCAGCCCCTGCCTTGGCTTTGCCCCGTGCCGTCAAGCGCAGTGTCGTGCTTGCCTTGGATGCGGCCCTTTGTATTTTGTCGGTCTGGCTGGCTTTTTACCTGCGCAGTGGCAGCTTCACGCCACTATCAGGCCCAGCCATTTGGCCCGCAATAGCTTCTGTCGTGTTGGCTTTACCGGTTTTCATCACCTCCGGTCTTTACCGCGCTATTTTTCGTTACAGCGGCTTGCCGGCCATGGTGGCGGTGGGGCGTGCCATGCTGTTGTACGGCCTGGCTTTTGCGGCCATCTTTACCTTCTGGGGCGTGGATGGCGTGCCGCGCACGGTAGGCTTGATACAGCCCATACTTTTGTTGCTTTTGGTCGGTGCATCACGCGCTGCGGCGCGGGTGTGGTTGGGTGGGCTTTATAACCAGCAGCTGCGCAAGGCGTCTTTGCCGCAGGCACTGATTTATGGGGCGGGCAGCGCAGGCCGCCAGCTAGCCTCGGCCATGGCTAACAGTCCAGAGATTCGGGTGGTGGGCTTTCTGGACGATGACGACCGGCTGCATGGTCATGTGTTGAACGGTCTACCCATTCAAAACCCGGCTGATTTAGCTGAATTTCTGAGCGACTCGCCGATCACAGACGTGTTGCTGGCCTTGCCCAGCGTGTCGCGTCAACGGCGAAACGAGATTTTGAATGCACTCAAGCCCCACAAGGTGGCGGTGCGCACCCTGCCGGGCCTGAGCGACATTGCCACAGGCAAGGTGAGCCTAAGCGATGTGCGAGAGCTGGACATTGACGACCTGCTGGGTCGCGAGATGGTCAAACCCAATGGCTTGTTGCTTAACCTGAACACCCACCACAAAACCGTGCTGGTAACAGGGGCGGGAGGCAGCATTGGCAGTGAGCTGTGCCGTCAGATCCTCAAAACCAGCCCGAAGCAGTTGTTGTTGGTCGAAATGAGTGAATTTGCGCTCTATCAGATTCACCAAGATCTGCAGGCATCGCTTGCAGGCGAACGGGTGAACGTGAGCGAGCCGGTGGAAGGTGATGAGCCTCAAGCACCAGATGCCAGTGATGGACCATGCATCGAGATCGTGCCCTTGCTAGCTTCGGTGTGCGATGACGTGCGTATGCAAGAGATCATGGACACTTGGAAGCCGCACACGGTGTACCACGCGGCGGCATACAAGCATGTGCCCTTGGTGGAACACAACCCAGCCGAGGGCGTGCGCAACAATGTGTGGGGCACTCGGGTGTGTGCTGAGGCGGCGGCGCGCAATGGCGTGCGCAACTTTGTGCTAATCAGTACCGACAAGGCTGTGCGGCCCACCAACATCATGGGCGCGACCAAGCGCTTGGCTGAGATGGTGCTACAGGCGCTGGCCGAGGTGAATGCGGCCGTGGCTGCCCAATGGGGCAGGACGCCCACTGCTCGGACAACCTTCTCGATGGTGCGCTTTGGCAATGTGCTGGGCTCCAGCGGTTCGGTGGTGCCCCTGTTTCGCGAGCAGATCAAGAACGGCGGGCCCATCACCCTAACGCATGCTGACATCACCCGCTACTTTATGACCATCCCCGAGGCGGCGCAGCTGGTGATTCAGGCCAGTGCCATGGGGCAAGGCGGCGATGTGTTTGTGCTGGACATGGGCCAACCCGTCAAGATCATCGACCTTGCCCGCCGCATGGTGGAACTGTCTGGCTTGACGGTGCGCGACGAGCTGAACCCCAGTGGTGACATTGAGCTGGTTGTGACCGGCTTGCGCCCCGGAGAAAAGCTTTACGAAGAACTGCTGATTGGCGACAACCCCAAGCCCACCCAACACCCACGCATCATGAAAGCGCACGAGCAGTACCTGAGATGGCCTCAGCTGGAAGGCAAGCTCAACGCCCTAAGCATGGCCATGAGCGTGAACGATGTACCCGTTATTCGCGCATTGCTCAAAGATCTGGTTAGTGGCTACCAGCCCAATGGCGAAGTGGTGGACTGGGTACACATGGCGCTGGAGCGCGAAGCGCTGTCCAATGAGTAAATTGGGCTGATGGGCGACCGATGAAAATTTTGTCAAACCTTGTCAATATGCTCAGGCCCAAGAGCGATCCGTCCGTATCGGATACAAAGACGTATCCGACTGGGTGCAGAAAAAGATCGAAGAGAAGTTGGCCCTAGGACGGCGCTGACCCAGATCTGCCTTCCGGCAGGGCTCAGTTGACTTTGCGGATGCTTGCCGGTGACACCGACATCTTGACTTGCTTGCTCAGAATGTTGAGCAGTACCATCACCCGGCCTTCGGCATCTGCCATTTGGTAGATCGCCTCCACCCCCACAAACGGCCCGTCCGTCACCACGACCTGCTCACCAGGCTCAAAGTGACGCAGTTGCACCTCGGCTGAATCCGTTTTGACCTGTAGCTGGGTAATCAGCTCGTCTTCAATCTTGGCTGGTGTCTGCCCAAAAGTGACCAAGCGGCTCACACCAATGGTGGATCGGATTGGAGCCCAGCTTTGCGATTCCAGCCCTGTGCCTAGGCGGATGAACAGGTAACGGGGGAAAAGCGGCTCCTGCACCACCTGCAAGGCACCCCGACACAGCTTTTCGGCACGGATCAGCGGCAAAAAACACTCAAAGCCTTGGCGCTCGAGGTTGTCCAGAGCAACCCGTTCTTGGCGGATCTTGGTGTGGATCAAATACCAGTTACTCATCTCAAGGCCTTGTTGTTACAGATTTGACAACCGATTCTAATGTTTTGGGTGAACGGTAGCTGACAGAAGTGTACCAAGAACATTAGTCGATATACCTTCAGTAACGTTGTGCTCCACTATGGGAATATGTTTATAAGCTGCTGCGTGATAGACCGTATGAGGCCTCCACTCATTAAAACAAGTGCCACCCGTTCGGCATCGCGTACATTAATCAAAATCGGAATAATTTGTGTTTTGTCAAAAGAGGATGTCGAATCGGACTGGCATCCAGTTAACTGCTGATAAATTGCATATAGGCTAAATTCACTGTGATCAAATAAGAGTAACGTACTGGAGTTCTGCGCCAATATTTGACGGCATCAATAAGCAAACGCTCAGTAAATATATGCGGTTGTATATCGATCAAAAAACGAATCCATGCTCGGCTTAATGCGATAAAGATCAAATACAAAAGAGGCTGGAAAATTCCAATGGGTAAGGAGATGCCATTGGGTTTTAATGAGGTAATTAATAAAAAATACGATACCATGTACTGGACATGGGTGAGAGCGTCAAAACTATAGATTTAGCTAAGCGCATGATCGCATTGTCTGGTTTATCTATACAAGATGATGATCACCCCACAGGTGATATTCAAATCAAAATGACGGGGTTGCGACCAGGTGAAAAGCTATTTGAAGAATTATTAATTGGAGACAATCCCAATCCTAGCCAACATCCCAAAATAATGCAGGCGCTTGAATCTTTTTTAACATGGGATCAACTAGAGCCTCATTTCAGTCATTTGCATACCTATTTGCAAAAAAACGATGTTTATAAAATTAAAAATCTTCTTTCAATTTTAGTTAATGGTTATAATTCTGAAGCTTCAGTGGTTGACTGGTTAACTACTGAGCAGTCATAGACTCTTAACATTACTAAATTTTTTTTGAGATTACTTCAAATGCAAACTTACGAACAAATACAAGCGCAAATTGCAACCGTCCAAGCGCAAGCAGAAATGCAAGTGGCCGCGTTAACCAAACAAGCTGTCACACTGCGCAAAGAGGCTGCCAGTGCAGCCATTAAAGAAGTGAAGCGTTTAATTACGATGCATCAATTGACCGCTTCGGACATTGGTTTAAGTGCTGATGCTAAAGCGCTCAAACTTAAAAAATCAGTTGGCGATAATCGTGCGGCAGTTGCACCTAAATTTCGTGATGCTGAGACGGGCAACACTTGGAGTGGTCGCGGCAAGCCTCCGACTTGGCTAGCCCTCAAAATGGCAGCGGGTGCATCCAAAGATTCATTCCGAATCTAAAGCACGGCGAAGTACTTGCGCCGTGACACTTCAGCAGTTGCTTGCTCCCAAGCATATTTTGTTGGGTTTAGAGATCGCCAGCAAAAAGCGCCTCTTTGAGGAAATTGGTTTTTTGTTTGAACAATCCGTTGGATTAAATCGCAGCGCCGTGACCGCCAGTTTATTTGCCAGGGAACGCCTTGGCTCAACAGGTCTTGGTTATGGCGTGGCTATTCCGCATGGGAGAATCAAAGGGCTCAAAGAGCCTCAAATTGCGGCTTTGCAATTAAAAAATCCCATCGGTTTTGATGCGGTAGATGGCTTGCCTGTTGATTTTTTATTTGCTCTTTTAGTTCCAGAAAACGCCTCGCAAAAGCATCTTGATTTGTTGGCTCAAATTGCAGAAATTTTGAGTGACGAAGTCAAACGCACGGCTTTAAAAACAACAACATCCGCCCAGCACCTCATCGCCATCGTTGAGCAAAGCGCCGCATGAAACCGAGTTTTATTAGTGCGGATGAGTTATTCCAGTTCCACCTTAAATCATTAAAGTGGAGCTGGGTAGCTGGGCAACAAGCCAAAGAGCGTCACTTTGACGAAGTCGCTGTGAGAGCGGCTCGCTCTGCGGCTGACTTGGTTGGTTACCTCAACTACATCCATCCTTACCGCGTACAAATTTTAGGGGAGCGCGAAGCCAGTTATATTGACAGCGCGACCGCCAAAGATGCTCAGCGCAGACTGGCACGCATTGTTGATTTAGAGCCGCCTGCCTTAGTTTTATGCGATGGACTAACGCCGCCCGACAGCCTACTCCAACTTTGCAATGATGCACAAATACCATTATTTACCTGCGCTGAATCTGCTGCGTATGTGATTGACGTACTGCGCGCTTATTTGTCACGTCACTTTGCTGATCGCGATACTGTTCACGGCGTATTCATGGACATCTTGGGGCTAGGTGTTTTGATTACAGGCGAGTCGGGGCTTGGCAAGAGTGAGCTCGGTCTAGAGCTCATCTCGCGTGGTCATGGTCTTGTTGCCGATGACGCTGTCGATCTTTTTCGTATTAACCAAACCATCATCGAAGGTCGTTGCCCCGAGCTTTTGCAAAATATGCTGGAGGTGCGCGGCATTGGCTTACTCGATATCCGCGCCATTTTTGGTGAAACGGCTGTGCGCAGGCGACTGCGGCTACGACTCATCGTGCATTTAGTTCGGCGCGAAACCATGGAGCGCGACTATGACCGCTTGCCTGAAGAGCCGCTACGTCAAGACGTGCTGGGCATTCCCATCCGCAAAGTGGTCTTACAAGTGGTTGCTGGGCGCAATATTGCCGTGCTAGTAGAGGCTGCCGTGCGCAACACGATTTTGCAAATGCGCGGTATCGACAGCTACGATGAGTTCTCTAAACGCCAGCGGGCTTTGATGGACAGCTCGGCTTAGTGCAGTGCGCGTAGAGGCTCAGCGCATGGTCAGCTAACTCAAAGCCTTTGGCACGGGAGACCGCGTGCTGCTTGGCCTCTATATCTGCGTCAAAAAATTCTTCCACTCTCCCGCAGTCCAAACACACTAAGTGATCGTGATGCTGCGCATCAGCCAACTCATAAACAGCCTTGCCAGCGCCTGAACCCATGGCATCGCTGCTCGCAAAATAGTTGCGGCTCAAAATGCCCGCCTGCTCAAACTGCGCAAGCACTCGGTAAACCGTGGCTAGTCCAATATCTTGATTTTCCAGTATCAAAGCGCGGTAAACATCATCCGCACTTAAATGCCTTTGATGGCTAGCACTTTGCGTTTGAAATAACTCTAAAATTTTTAAGCGCGGTGTTGTCGCTTTCAAGCCAATCGTCTTAAGGTTTTGCATAGAATGTAATCTTTTACTTGGTCGTCATTCAGCGTCATTCTATGTTCCGAATTTGTTACCGAATTTTCCTTTTCACTTTTATTTGCACTGCGTTTGGACTTGGTCTCACCGCTTGCAGCTTCAACCCCTACAAAGCGGAGGTTGTGCAAGGCAATTTTGTCTCGCGCGAGCAAGTTGCTGCACTCCAAGCGGGTATGACCAAAACGCAAGTGCGCAACATTCTTGGCACGCCGTTATTAACTGATGTCTTCCACGTCGATCGCTGGGATTACATCTTTACCATCGAGCGTAGCGGTACAACCATTCAGCCACGTCACCTCACGGTGTACTTTAAGGGCGAGACTTTAGCGCGCTGGGAAGGCGACTCGATGCCTAGCGAAACGGAGTTTGTGCAGTCACTGGACTCAGGACGCAAGGTAGGCAAAATCCCCCCCCTTGTCGCGGACGAGAAGACGTTAGACGACTTCGCGGCGCGGGAAAATTCTCGCGCCCAAGCAACCGATAACGCTGTTGTCACGCCAGACACGTCATCAAGCCCAAAGGTCTCGTACCCTCCTTTAGAAACACCATGAGCACGCTAAGAATGGCTGAAAAATTAAAAGTTGCCGTGGCAGGAAGCTCGGGACGCATGGGCAAGATGCTCATTGATGCGATTAACGCGTCACCCGATTGCGAGCTAACGGGGCAACTCGATATTGGCATTGACTCCAAAGCCGAGCTGGCGGGCGCCGACTACTTAATTGACTTTACCAGGCCCGAAGGAACGCTGGCGCACATCCAAATTTGCCGCGAGCTGGGCATCAAAATGGTGATTGGCACAACAGGTTTGAGCGATGCAGAAAAAACGCAAATTGCAGCCGCCTCGAACAACATTGCCATCATGATGGCTCCCAACATGAGCGTCGGAGTCAACGTCACCTTAAAGCTGTTAGAGATGGCAGCCAAGGCGCTGAATACGGGCTATGACATCGAGATCATCGAAGCGCATCACCGCCACAAAGTCGATAGCCCATCGGGTACGGCACTCAAAATGGGCGAGGTCATTGCCGATGCGCTGGGGCGCGATCTAAAAGATTGCGCAGTCTATGCGCGTGAAGGCCTCACAGGCGAGCGCGACCCCTCATCGATTGGTTTTGCGACGATTCGCGGTGGTGACATTGTGGGCGATCACACCGTTCTTTTTGCCGGCACAGGCGAGCGCATTGAGATTTCGCACAAGTCTTCTAGCCGAGAAACCTATGCGCAAGGCAGTCTGCGTGCGGTGCGGTTTTTAGCCACGCAAAAGACGGGCTTGTTTGATATGTTTGATGTACTGGGACTCAAAAGCCCCCCTGTCACGGCGTGACACCCCCGTTCGGGGGAACCAATACGGAGCCACTCATGCGTTTATTTATCGGTAACAAAAACTACTCCTCATGGTCGATGCGCCCGTGGGTTCTGCTCAAACAGGCTGGCATTGCGTTTGAGGAAGTCAAAATTTTGTTTGACTCGTTCAAGCCCGATTCCCACTTCAAGCAAAGCATCAAAGCCGTCAGTGCACTTGGCAAAGTTCCTGTCTTGGTTGATGGCGATTTGACGATTTACGAGAGCCTTGCGATTGTTGAATATTTGGCCGAGTCCTTTCCAGACAAGCATTTGTGGCCAGCCGATAAAGTCGCCCGCGCCAAGGCTCGCATGGCCTGCGCCGAAATGCACGTAGGCTTCACCGCCTTGCGCTCGGCTTGCCCGATGAACATTGAAGCATCGCTGCCGCACATCGGAGCCATCGTCATGCGCGATAACGGCGCGGCAGTTGCTAACGTTAAGCGCCTAGAAACCTTATGGGGCGAGCTGCTTAGGCAATATGCCCACACGCATTCAGACGGTATGCTGTTTGGCGCGTTCTGCGCTGCTGATGCGTACTTTGCGCCAGTTGTGATGCGCCTCAAAACCTACGGCATTGCCATGAGTCCTATGGTGACGGCATACATGAGTCGCCTGTGCGCCATGCCTGGCGTGGCGACGTGGATAACGGATGCGCTCGCTGAGCACGAATTCCGAGATTTTGAAGAGCCCTATCGTTTATCCCAATGAGCGCTTTGTGGATTTCCGCCTGCGCGGGAATGACCGTTAGATGAAAACCTATCTTGTGGGCGGTGCGGTTCGCGATGCGCTACTTGGGCTTCCCGTCAAAGACCGCGACTGGGTGGTGGTAGGCGGCACGCCGCAGGCTATGCTAGATAAGGGCTTCCAGCCCGTGGGACGTGACTTCCCCGTTTTTTTGCATCCCCAAACCCGCGAAGAATATGCACTGGCTCGCACCGAACGCAAAACCGCCAAGGGCTACCACGGCTTTGCTTTCTATGCCGATATGGATGTGACGTTGGAGCAAGATTTAAGCCGCCGCGACCTCACCATCAACGCGATGGCAATCGCCTCAGAGCACTTCGACAAGCTCAGTGCGAACGGCGATTGTGCTCACTCAGAACGCCACACCGCTCATGCCAAGCCCCTCGACGCAGCTGCGTACTTAATCGACCCCTACCACGGGCAGCGCGATATCAAGCAAAAAATCCTACGCCACGTCACACTTGCCTTTCGCGAAGACCCTGTGCGCATCTTGCGCGTGGCAAGATTTGCCGCACGTTTTACCGATTTCCGCATCGCGCCAGAGACCCTAGTTTTAATGCGCGGCATGGTGGCTAACGGCGAAACACAGGCTCTTGTGCCCGAGCGCATTTGGCAAGAGCTATCACGCGGTTTGATGGAAGAAAAACCATCGCGTATGTTTGAAGTCTTGCGCGATGTGGGCGTACTGGCGCACCTGTTGCCAGCGCTCAACGCCTTATGGGGCGTGCCCCAGCGGGCAGAGTACCACCCCGAAATCGACACCGGCATTCACACCATGATGGTGCTAGACATGGCAGCAAAATTACAAGCGCCGCTGACTGTGCGCTTTGCTTGTTTGGTTCACGACTTGGGAAAAGGCACCACCCCCAAGGATATGCTGCCGCGCCACATTGGACACGACATTCGCTCGGTTCAATTGCTCACCCAAGTTTGTGATCGTTGGCGCATTCCAAACGATTGCCGCGAAATTGCCGAAGTCACCGCTCGCGAGCACGGCAATATCCATCGCAGTACCGAACTCAATGCAAGCGCCCTGCTTCGACTTTTGGAACGCTGCGATGCCCTGCGCCGACCTGAGCGCTTTGCGCAGGTGCTGCAAGCGTGTGAGTGCGATGCCAGAGGCCGCTTAGGTTTTGAGAGCAGCGCCTATCCGCAGGCGCAGCGACTCACAAAGGCTCTGCAAGCCGCACTGGCTGTGCCTTCCCAGCCCATTGCCGAAGCAGCTGCGCGAGCAGGCAAACAAGGCGCTGCAATTGGGCAAGCCATTAGCCAAGCACGCATGGCAGCGATTCAGTCCGCCATTCAGGCTACGCCATAAACATACCGCCGTTCACGTGCAACTCTTGCCCCGTGACGTAAGCGGCACCGCTGCTCGCCAAGTACGACACCGCTGCCGCAATGTCTTCTGGCTTGCCCAGTGCGCCTAATGGAATTTGCGACAACAGCGCCGCTTGCTGCGCCTCGCCAAGGCCCGCCGTCATATCGGTTTGAATAAACCCAGGCGCAACGCAGTTCACCGTGATATGGCGTGATCCCAACTCGCGTGCCAGTGCCCGCGTCATACCTGCCACGCCCGCTTTGGCAGCGGCATAGTTGGCTTGTCCTGGATTGCCCGACGCGCCCACCACACTGGTGATGCTGATGATGCGTCCCATGCGCTGCTTCATCATCGGGCGAATGGCTGCGCGTGATAACCGAAACACCGAACGCAGGTTCGTGCTCATCACAGCATCCCAGTCATCGTCTTTCAGACGCATCGCCAGCATATCGCGCGTAATGCCCGCGTTGTTGACCAGCACGTGCAAGCCGCCATAGGTCTTCACAATTTCGTCAATCAGCGCATCTGTTGCGGAGTCGTCCGTGACGTTGAGCACTTTTCCAATCGCGCCCGTCGCCGTAATTTTGGCAGCGCCGTCCTCAGAGGTCGCCGTGCCAATGACAATCAATCCGTCTTTCAAAAGCTGCGCCGCAATCGCAGCGCCAATGCCACGTGTTGCGCCCGTCACCAATGCTATTTTTTGTATTTCCGTCGTCATATCCAATCCTTTCATCGGTTATGCGTAGCAGTTTTCTAAGCCTTGCAGCAAGATATCTTTTGGTAAATCAATCCCAATAAAAACCATTTTGCTATTGCGCACTTCGTTCTTGCCCCATGCAGGTCCCAAATCACTACCCATGAGTTGATGCACGCCTTGGAAGATCACTTTTCGCTCTGTTCCCTTGATATGGAGCACGCCCTTGTAGCGCAGCATTTTGGGGCCGTAGATGTTGACAATCGCGCCTAAAAAATCCTCCAACTTGGCAGGGTCAAGCGCCTTGTTAGCACGGAAAACAAAGCTCTTGACATCGTCGTCCGTGTGGTGGTGATGCAAGTGCTGCGCGCCGTGATCGTGATCGTGACCATGATGCTCATGCCCACAATGCGCATCATGCACGTGCCCCGCTTCGCCGTGCTTGGGTGCGTGATCATGCGCGTGGTCGTGATGATGCGCTTCTTCCGCTTTCAAAAAGTCAGGATCAATATCCAGCTTGGCATTCAAATTAAAACCATGCTGATCGAACACTTGGCTAATCGGCACTTCACCAAAATGCACAACGCGCTGCGGCGCACGTGGATTCATATGCGCCAGCCGACGCTGCAGCGCGTCTAAATTTGCTGCGCTCACTAGCTCCGATTTGCTAATAAAGAGTTGGTCAGCAAAACCAACTTGGCGCCGCGCTTCTTGCCGCGTGTTGAGCTGATCGGCGGCGTGAACGGCATCCACCAAAGTCAAAATCGAGTCGAGCAAATAACTCTCGGCAATCACGTCGTCCATAAAAAACGTTTGCGCAACTGGGCCAGGATCGGCAAGGCCTGTCGTTTCAATCACGATACGATCAAAGTCCAGTTCGCCCTTGCGTTTTTTCTCTGCCAAATCGGTGAGGGTGGTGCGTAAATCTTCGCGAATGGTGCAGCACACGCAGCCGTTACTCATTTGAATAATTTGCTCTTTGGTGTCGCTCACCAAAATATCGTTGTCAATGTTTTCTTCGCCAAATTCGTTTTCAATGACGGCGATTTTTTGACCATGCGCCTCCGATAGAACACGTTTAAGAAGCGTGGTTTTACCAGAGCCTAAAAAGCCTGTGAGGATGGTTGCGGGGATGAGTGCCATAACAGTATGAGTTCAAGTTAAAAAAATTCTGAGTCAGAGATTGTCCATATTTCAGGATACGGGCAGCACAACCTCTGGTGTTTCATGCGTCCAATCCCACAGCAAGCGCCCAACCGACTCCAGCCCTTGCTTTTTTAAGGCAGAAAACAAACGCACTTCGCCGCCGCCTGCGTTGAGCTTGGTAATCGAGAGCGCTTTGGCGGCCTCGGTTTTATTGAGCTTGTCAGATTTGGTCAGCACCACCAAAAACTTGAGCCCTGCCTCCACGCGCGGGCGCAGCATTTCTAAAAGCGCCTCGTCGTAATCAGTTAAGCCGTGACGCGGATCGCACATCAAGACAACGGCTCTTAAATTTTCGCGCGTGATTAAATAATTTGCCATCACCGCTTGCCAACGCGCTTTGTCCGATTTAGACACCGCCGCGTAGCCATAACCTGGCAAGTCAGCAAAGACGGCATCATTTACCTTTTGCTTGCCCAGCGCAAAGAGGTTAATGCTTTGTGTGCGACCTGGCGTTTTGGATGCATACGCCAAGCGGTGCTGCTGCGTCAGCGTATTAATGCAAGTCGATTTACCCGCATTCGATCTGCCAACAAAGGCGATTTCGGGCAGGTCATGCGCGGGAAGGAACTCCAATTTGGGTGCAGTAGTGAGGAACTTGGCGGTGTGCAGCCAGCCCATAATTTGTTTATCGGTCATTTCAATCATGGGGCATTGTAAAATGCGAGGCTGTACTTATTCATCCGATTACTTAAATCTTTTTGCGCCATGAAGTTACTTGCTGCCCTCATCGTCTCTACGTCCCTCATCACAAGCGCTGCGTTTGCGAACGTGGAATCTGCTAAAGAAGCCGCTCCTGCTGCTCCCGCCACTCCTGCCGCCACCAAAGTAGCCAAACCCGATTTAAACGCCGGCTCTGCCAAATTTGCAGCCGCCTGCGCCGCTTGCCACAACGCCGATGGCAACTCAGCGATTCCCGCTAATCCCAAGCTCGCAGGTCAGCACCCTGAGTACATCCTTGCACAGCTGCAAGCCTTCAAATCGGGTAAACGCCCCTCCTCCATGATGAACGGCATGGTGGCGGGTTTAACGGATGAGGATATGCGCAACATCGCTTACTGGGTAGCGGCGCAAAAACCAAAAGCTGGTTTTGCCAAAAATGCCGATCTCGTCAAACTGGGCGAAAAAATCTACAAAGGCGGTATTGCAGATCGCCAAGTGCCCGCTTGCGCAGGGTGCCACAGCCCAACTGGCGCGGGCATTCCAAGCCAATACCCCCGTTTGTCGGGGCAACACGCTGACTACGTAGCGACGCAGCTCACCGCCTTCCGCGACGGTACGCGCAAAAATAATGCGTCGATGAGCCAAGTGGTCGCCAAGTTAAACGACAAAGAAATCAAGGCTTTGGCTGACTACATCGCCGGTCTACGTTAACCCCCACTCACCGCGAATCAGATAGGCGCTTTGTGTCAGTCTCAACGCACGGCCTTCGCCTAAAAAACACATCCAACTGGTTTAGAAACATCGTCGAGTTACTCTCGGCGATGCGTTTCGCCATCGCGCTATTAACGGTGATTTGCATCGCCAGCATCATTGGCACGGTACTCAAACAGCAAGAGCCATACAACAATTACATCAATCAATTCGGTCCGTTTTGGGCTGAAGTGTTCGCCAAAATCGGACTCTTTACCGTTTACAGTGCTTGGTGGTTTTTACTCATTTTGCTGTTCCTCGTGATCAGCACGAGCTTGTGCGTAGCACGCAACACGCCGCAGATTTTGCGCGACCTCCACAACTTCAAAGAACACCTGCGCGAACAAAGTTTTAAAGCCTTTGCTCATAACGCCTCATGGCGTATGGCCTGCACGCCTGCCAACGCTGCAGCCCATATCCAGCAAGCCTTCGCAGGCATGGGCTGGAAAACTAAAACGCAGGAGCGTCAAGGTGGAACCTTCATCGCTGCCAAAGCAGGCGGTAGTCACAAGCTGGGCTACATCGCCGCGCACGGCGCTATCGTGCTGGTCTGCATCGGCGGCTTATTAGATGGCGATATGCTCACACGTGCGCAAATGTGGCTGGGCAATAAAGTCGTATTTACAGGCGGCGGCATGATTGCCGATGTGCCCGCAAGCTCGCGCCTACCTGCCAACAACATGGCCTTTCGCGCCAATCTTTTAGTCGCCGAAGGGCAAACTGCAGGCACAGCGATTCTCCAGCAACCCACAGGCGTGCTGCTACAAGAATTACCGTTTGCGATTGAACTTAAAAAGTTCGTGGTCGAGCATTACTCCACAGGTATGCCCAAACTGTTTGCCAGCGACATCATCATCCACGACAAGCAAACCAATGAAAAAACAGTAGCACGCGTAGAAGTCAATCATCCCGTGACTTACAAAGGCATCAACATTTTTCAATCCAGCTTTGACGATGGCGGCTCGCGCGTCAAACTGCAATCCGTCTCAGTAGCGGCAGGCGGCAAGTCAATTGAGCTAGAGGGCACGATTGGCGGCGCTTCCGCGCTCATCAACACCGCCAACGACACGGAAAAACTGACGCTTGAATACACCGCGCTGCGTGTGCTCAACGTCGAAACCTTTGGCAAAAAAGATCTGCGCAATGTCGGCCCGTCAATCACCTACAAACTGCGCGACGCGGCAGGGCAAGCCCGTGAATTTCACAACTATATGCTGCCCATTCAGTTCGCTGATAACGAGACACCCCTGCATTTGGTAGGCGTGCGCGACACACCCGATCAACCCTTTCGCTATTGGCGCATTCCGTCCGACGACAAAGGCGGCATCGAAGGATTTTTGCGCCTCAACCAAGCAGTACAAAGCACCGCCACCACACAAGCCGCCATCCAGCGCTACCTAGTCAAAGCCAGCGATCCTGCCAAGCCAGAAATGCGAGCCGCACTGCAAACATCGGCCGAACGCGTCATGCTCTTATTCGCCAAGGATGGCCTGCAAGGCATTGCCGACTTCTTAGAAAAAAATGTGCCCGAAGACCAGCGCGTCAAAACCAGCGAAGTGCTAATTCGCATATTGAATGGCGTGCTCTACGAACTCGCACAAGCACCCACAACCGAAGGCATCGCCGCCTCCTTGAACGACAAACCCGATTGGCTAAACCTAGCCGTGCTCGCGCTATCAGATGCCAAAGCCTATCCCGCGCCCATGATCTTCCAGCTCAAAGACTTTACGCAAGTCCAAGCCAGCGTTTTCCAAGTCACCAAAGCGCCAGGTCAAACGATTGTGTACACAGGCGCAATACTGCTCATCATCGGCGTATTCTTCATGCTCTTCGTGCGCGAACGCCGCGTATGGGTGTGGGTCCAGCCCAATACAGACAAGGCTTGCGAGGCAGCAGCAAGCGCACACATCAGCATGGCGTATGCCACCAATCGCAAAACGATGCAAAGTGATCAGGAGTTTGAACGCATCAAAGAGCAACTCCGCGAGGTAATATAAATGCCGAATATGCAGCCGCTAAGGCTTCACAACTTGATAAATCGTTTTTCTGACTATTTAATCCGTTTGGATTTTTAAGCAATTGATTTTTATTGATTAACTTTAAAAAAGGATGAGCTATGCGACAAACTAAATTTAAGTGCGCGACGACTTTGTCGTGTGTATCATGTTAGATTCATTCAGGAGCATTTCGCATGAAGGTATTTCTTAGTTGGTCTGGTCAACGCAGCAAAGAAGTTGCCAATTTTCTCAGCGACTGGCTTTGCTGTGTGATTCAGGCCTCCCGACCTTGGATTTCGACTAGAGACCTTGATCGTGGTTCACTCTGGTTTGGTGAGATCAACGACCAATTGAAAGACACAACTGTAGGCATCATTTGTCTTACACAGGAAAACAAGACGCGCCCGTGGATATTGTTTGAGGCTGGTGCTCTCGCGAAAGGTCTTTCAACATCTCGTGTCTGTACTCTGCTTGTCGATTTGGAACCAAAAGATATTGAAGACCCACTAGCCCAGTTCAATCACACTTTTCCTACTCGTGAAAGTGTGCTTGGGCTGGTAAAGACCCTCAATGACACTCTTGCAAACAACGGCTTGGATAACAAAACTCTTGAGCAGGTTTTCACCACTTATTGGCCACAGTTTGAGAGCCGCTTCGCGGACATTCTTGCAAACACCGAAGCTCAACCACCGTCAAAGCCGCGACCAGAAGAAGACGTACTTGGAGAGATTCTGGAGAACACCAGAATGCTGAACTCAAGAATTCGTCGGTTAGAACATGATGCGGAGCGATCACGTATGCGCGAAATCGATATACCGATGAGCATGATGCACGAGGAAGCAATGGCTATGGCAAAAACAGGCACGCCAGCTGAAATTACTCTGGACAGGTTTGGCAATCGTCTTCCAAAGAGTTTGCTGAAAGAGCTTATGTCGAGTATCGAGCGTGGAAAGTCTATCGAATAAATCTAACAATTCGTTCCAGCGGACGCGCTAAAGCGCGCCACTGAACTCAAACGTTAGGTGTCTTAACAAACGGAGTCCTCCTATGGATGCTGAGAAATACAACCGCGCGATCACACTCCTTTGCCCGACTTGCGGCTCCAGCCAGTTCAGTCACTCCGAAGAGTCTGCACTATTCACGTGTACGTCCTGTGGGCGCGAGACCACCCGAGACGAATTGATCAGAGAGAGCGGAGAGAACCAACAGACACGAAGTCAAACAGATCAGATCACCATGTTGTTCGCCATCATCTTCACTGACAAGCTGGGCTATGAAGAAGTTCGTGCACGTCATCTGCAAGCACACATCAACTGGTTGGAACAGAATAAGGAACTTGTACCAGTCGGCGGTTCTCTGCGGCATGAGATTGGCGAGACACCAATTGGTGGTCTATGGATTGCTGAAGCAGAGTCAAAGGAACAACTCGAAAACCTCATCAGGTCAGATCCATTCTTCATCGCTGGTCTGCGAGAGAGCTACGAGATTTTTCACTGGTCAAAGGCCAACGCGCAGCGCAAAGTCCTTGTCTGATGTCTAAGGCTGCGCACAAGCAGAGCGTAACAAGATCAAGGACTAGGCGTTCTCTACGGCAATGGCCGAGGTCTTCGCCGTGTTATACGATAATTCCTTCATCATGTCCGCCTATAGCCCTACCCTCATAAATAGCCAGCAGCGTATCGAGGAGCCGCGTATCGAGTACACGCTATCGCTTCCTGCAGATTTTGAAATTCCAGAGTCACAGCGCCGCGAGTTGCGTGCGCGGTTGGCACATCACCTTGCCAAGCCGAACGAACGCAAATACAAGCTAAGCGAAATCATTGCTGACAGGTTTAACGTCAATCTCTGATTTGTTGTTGTGTGTCATGACGTACATCGTTGACTTTACCCCTTTAGCACGCATTGAGTTATTGCAAGCGGGGGACGAGTATTCACAAGTGGACTTACAAAGAGGCGGTGCTTTTTTTATTGATGTTGCACGAGCCGAGCAGTTTCTTCAAAACAACCCGCACCTCTACACAAAAATTGAAGGCGATGTTAGGCGTGCCGTTCTCAAACGCTTTCCCTACTCATTGTTCTATACCATTAAAGGAAAGACCGTCACCGTGCTGGCCTGCTTTCACCAAAGCCGTCAGCCCGCCTTGTTCGTTAAATCATGAAAATCCTGTCATTGATTCCGCCAATGACGCAGCTCAATACGCCGTATCCGTCCACGGCGTATCTCACAGGGTTTTTGCGTTCGCGCGGTTTTGATGCGGTGCAAGAAGACTTGGCGCTCGCGCTGGTTTTAAAGCTGTTATCCAAAGAGGGCATTGCCAATATCCACGGGGCTTGCAGGGCATTATTGGCTGGAAAGCCCCAGCGGGATTGGCCTAGCTGCTTGTACTCGTTTCTCGATCAGTACGCGCGTTACGCATCCACCATCGACGCGGTGATTCGGTTTTTGCAAGGCGGCGACTCCACGCTGGCACACCGCATTGGGGCGCGTGGCTTCTTGCCCGAGGGTCCGCGTTTTGATTCGTTAGACAATTTTGCAGATGACCAAGGCGCGGACCCTTTGGCTTGGGCGTTTGGCGCACTCGGGGCGCAAGATCGTGCGCGGCACATTGCAACGCTGTACTTAAATGATCTCGCCGATGTAATCAAACACGCCATCGATTCGCGCTTTGAGTTTGTGCGTTACGCCGAAAAGTTGGCGGCATCGCAAGCTACGTTTGATCCGTTAGCCAACGCTCTGGTTGCGCCGCACAACTTGGTAGATAGCACGTTAGAGCAGCTCACGCTTGCCGCAATCAAACGCCATCAGCCCGCGCTGGTGTTGGTCTCTGTGCCTTTTCCTGGTGCGGTTTACGCGGCGTTTCGTATGGCGCAAACGATTAAAAAAAATCACCCACACATCGTGCTGAATTTGGGCGGCGGCTTCGTCAATACCGAGTTGCGCGAGCTATCCGACGCACGTGTGTTCCACTACTTCGACTACATCACACTTGATGCAGGCGAGCGTCCACTGTTGGCGCTCATTGAGCATCTGCAAGGCAAGCGTTCTGCGCAGCGATTGGTTCGCACCTTCCAAAAAGTAGCTGGCGTTGTTCAATACACCAACTTCATCGAGCCCGATATCGCATTTGAGGACGTGGGCACGCCAACGTGGGATGGTCTGCCGCTTGGCAAATATCTCTCGCTGCTCGATCTGCTCAATCCCATGCATCGCCTATGGAGCGACGGGCGCTGGAACAAGCTGACCGTGGCGCACGGCTGCTATTGGAAGAAGTGCAGCTTTTGTGATGTGAGCTTAGATTACATCTCGCGCTACGACGCGGCCAGCGCCCAAACGCTGGTCAATCGGGTGGAAGCAATCGTAGCTGAGACGGGGCAAACGGGCTTTCATTTAGTCGATGAAGCCGCGCCACCCAAATCACTCAAAGCCTTGAGTCATGAGCTTTTGCAGCGCAACCTCAGCATCTCGTGGTGGGGTAATGTGCGGTTTGAAAAATCGTTCACGCCCGAGCTGTGCAACCTCATGGCGGACAGTGGCTGCATTGCCATTTCGGGTGGCTTAGAAGTCGCATCTGATCGCCTTTTAAAGCTGATGAAAAAAGGCGTATCCGTCGCACAAGTCGCACGCGTCACCAAAGCATTTAGCGAGGCGGGCATCTTGGTTCATGCGTATTTGATGTATGGCTTTCCCACGCAAACGGTACAAGACACGGTTGACAGTTTGGAGTACGTGCGGCAACTCTTTCTAGCGGGTTGCATTCAATCGGGCTACTTCCACCGTTTCACTTGCACCGTGCATTCGCCTGTAGGTTTGCAGCCAGCAGATTACGGTATCACGCTACAGCCCTTGCCAGCTGTGGCTTCGGGGCACGTGTTTGCAAAAAATGATGTGCAGTTTGATGACCCCACTGGCGTCGATCACGACGCGCTAGGTGTGGCGCTCAACAAGGCGCTTTACAACTATATGCACGGCATTGGCTTAGAGACCAATGTGCGAAGTTGGTTTGAGCAGCGCGTACCTAAGACAACCGTGGCTAAGGATTTTGTGGAGCAAGCGTTGACTCAGTCCATTGATCGCGTCGTAGCCGTGGGCGAGATTGCCATCACTCAGGCGTGATGCCCGCCAGCTTGACCCAACCTGCCCATTTTTTAATTTCTGCGTCAATGAGTTTGGCAAGCGCTGCGGAGCCTTGCACATCCATATCGATGCCTGCATTCGCCAATTTTTCTCGCACATCTGGTTTGGCTAACACGGCCTGCAAAGTGGCTTCTAATTTTTTTGCCGCATCGAGTGGAATGCCAGCAGGTGCCATCAACGCAAACCATGCGCTCACGTCGTAGCCCTTCACCGTATCAGCAATCGGCGGTACGGTGGGTGCTTTGCCTGCGCGAACTGTCGTCGTCACGCCAAGGCCGCGCATCGTGCCGCCTTTCATTTGCGTGACCGCATTGCCCACATCGGCAAAGGTAAATTGAACTTGTCCGCCCAGCAAATCGGTCATCGCTTGCGGAATGCCTTTGTAGGGAACGCCCAGCGCATCAAAGCCGCCCAGGTTAGCGACGAGTGCGCCCGAGACCAGCGAGCCCGATGAGCCATGACCGTAGGCCAGCTTGTTCGCTTTGGCGTAAGCCACAAACTCTTTCATGTCCTTGGCTGGAAAGTCGGGCTTGACCATTAAGATAAATCCAGTGCTGCCAATCTTGCCAATTGGCATGAAGTCTTTGACTGGGTCGTAGGGAATTTTTTTATACAAACTCACGTTCGCCGCTTGCGTGGTGCTGGTCGTCACCAGCAGCGTATACGGATCGCCATGCGCAGATTTCACAAAATCAGCACCAGGAATGCCATTGGCCCCCGCTTTGTTTTCAACCGTGATGGGCTGCGCGAGCACGTCACTCATTGCCTGCGCCACGATGCGTCCCACGCTATCGGTGGCACTGCCAGCTGGAAAAGGCACAACAAATTTAATGGACTTTGCGGGATAACTTTGCGCCAGTGCAACACTGCTGCAAGCCACAGCCAGTAAGGCATAGAGACCAACGGCACGCATAATTGATAGCAACTTCATCATTTTTTTCTCCTGTAAAAATATAGTCAAACGCAGTCATTTTCGACTGCTTCCAATCAGTCACAATGCCCGCCGCGCCGCGCACCATCAGGCGCGTGGCCAAGATCGAACCAGCGGATGCGGATTTCAGCTTTCAATTTATTCTGCTTTAATCCCAGCCGTTTTAATAACCTTCGTCCATCTCATCCATTCATCTTTCACAAACTCGGTGTAGTACTTGCTGCCGCTTGGTGGCACGACAAAGCCAATAGATTCAAGGCGTTGCCGAAAGCTGGGGGATTTGAGCACCTCTTGCATCGCAGCATCTAACTTATCCGTAATCGCTTTGGGTGTCCCTTTGGGAGCGGAAATGCCCGACCACGAAATGGCTTCAAAACCTTTGTAGCCTGACTCGGCAATGGTTGGTACATCAGGGTAGAGGATATTGCGCTGCGCGCTTGTGACGGCCAAGGCACGCAGCTTACCCGCACGCACGTGCTGTAGCGCCGTGTCTTGGTTGATGAACATTATTTTGATCGTGCCGCCCAGCATATCGATCATCATGGGACCACCGCCTCGGTAAGGGATGCCTGTCATAAAAATACCCGCTGTTTGTTTAAACAACTCCATCGCCATATGACCCGAGGCCGCAGGCGTGTAGCCGTAGTCGAGCTTGCCTGGATTGGCTTTGGCAAAATCGACCAACTCTTTCAATGTTTTAAATGGCAAAGAGGGATGCACCACCAACACATTGGGACCAGAATGCACTTGCGAAATATGCACAAAGTCGGTCAGCGAGTTGTACTTCACGGTTGAATCGAGACCATGCGCCACCGCGTTTTGTCCCACGCCTGTTTGAATTAAGGTGTAGCCATCGGGTGCAGTTTTCACGCCTTTTTCCGTACCAATCACACCGCCCGCGCCGCCCACGTTATCAACCACAAAGGTCTGTTTCAAAACTTTTCCTAGTTCTTCAGCAACCAGTCGCCCCATCACATCGCTGGTGCCGCCAGCAGGAAAAGGCACAATGATTTTGACGGGTTTATTGGGGTAGTCACTCTGCGCAAAGGCCGATGTAACAAGGCTTGAAGCGGCAATGCTTAAGGCGGTAAGAATGTGTGCAATTTTTTTCATATGAACTTTCATCAAGCAATAATTATGAGCGAACCAAGCAGGGTTTTTTAGGATCAAACTTCCAATTGGGAACGAGGTATTGCATCGCGATCGCATCATCGCGTGCGCCTAGCCCATGCTTTAAATAAAGCTGGTGTGCTGCCTCTACGGCTGCCATATTGAGCGTCACGCCAAGACCACCGCGCTGTGGCACGGCAACAAGACCGCCTTGAATCGCCAATGTTTCATTCAGCATATTTTGTCCATCTTGCCAAATCCAATGCGTGTCGATTGCCGTGACTTTGCCAGGCGCTGCCGCCGCCACGTGCGTAAACATGGCGAGTGACACATCAAAGTGATTGTTGGAATGCGAACCCCACGTCAGTCCCCAATCGCGGCAAGTTTGCGCCACGCGCACCGAACCGGCCATTGTCCAAAAATGTGGGTCAGCCAAAGGGATGTCCACGCTTTGCAAAGATAACGAATGCTGGAGTTGCCGCCAATCGGTGGCGACCATATTGGTGGCGGTGGGCAAGCCTGTTTCGCGGCGGAACTCTGCCATCACCTCGCGTCCACTAAAGCCATCTTCTGCACCGCACGGGTCTTCGGCGTAGGCAAGCACGCCGTGCCTATCGCGCATGAGACGGATCGCGTCTTTGAGTAACCAGCCGCCGTTGGGGTCTAGCGTCACACGCGCCTTTGGAAAGCGCTCGTGCAAAGCCGTGACGGCTTCAATTTCCACCTCGCCTGCCAGCACACCGCCTTTGAGTTTGAAGTCGTTAAAGCCGTACTTGGCGTGTGCGGCTTCGGCTTGTGCCACGATCGTCTTTGGTGTCAGTGCCACTTGATTGCGGCAGACCTTCCACGCGTCGCTTGAATCCGTTTCATCGCGATAAGCCAAATCCGTTTTAGTTTTATCGCCTACAAAAAATAGATAGCCCAGCATCTCAACCGATGTGCGCTGCTGCCCCTCGCCAAGCAGCGCCGCAACGGGCACGCCCAAATGCTGCCCGAGCAAGTCGAGCAAGCAAGACTCTACCGCCGTTACGGCGTGAATCGTGGTGCGCAAATCAAACGTCTGCAAGCCCCGACCACCCGCGTCACGATCCGCAAAGCGCGTCCGCATTTGGGCAAGCACGGCTTGCACATGACCGATGCTTTGCCCAACAACCAAATCAGTCGCATCTTCTAAAGTCTGCCGAATTTTTTCTCCGCCAGGTACTTCGCCAATTCCCGTGTGACCAGACGAGTCGGTCAGGATGAGCAAGTTGCGCGTAAAAAACGGAGCGTGTGCGCCCGATAAATTGAGCAGCATGGAGTCTTGTCCAGCCACAGGAATAGCCCGCAAAGCCGTAACGATTGGCGTGGACGAAATGGGAGACGTTGTCATATTGAAAAAATTACTGTAACTATTGGTAGCGCTATCATAAACACGAATGCGCACAATTTTCTTCAGGCACTGCCTCTTGCAACAATCGAAAACCCTACATCCACAATCGGCTTGTCTACCTTGCGCCCTTCCGCACGATCAATCAAGCGCTCGGCCGCCATGCGTCCAATATCACCGCCGTTAATACGTACCGTTGATAGCGCAGGCTCCATATCTGCGCCAAAGGGCACATCGCCAAAGCCCATAACGGATAAGGTTTTCGGGACATGAATCCCACGCGCCTTGGCTTCCGTCACAACGCCCATAGCGAGCAAATCAGAGCTGCAAAAAATAGCGTCCGTTTGAGGTGCGCCCTGCAAAATTTTGATGAATGAATCACGGCCGCTTCGCAGCGTGCGCGAGTCCCCTACGTTGACCGTAAAGACTTCGCCCAGCCCTTGCGCTCTCGCCACCTGCTGAAACGCGGTCGCACGCCTATCGGCACGCTCATCACCGGCCAAGACAATGGCAAAGTGCTTGCGTCCTTTATCGATCAAATGCTTGGCAACTGCACGGCCAATCTCTAAATGCGAAAAGCCAATCAACATATCAATGGGGGTTTGCGTTAAATCCCAAGACTCGACCACAGGAATGCCCGATGCCATCAAGCGGGTACGAGCACGCCCTGGTTGCAAAATACCCGCCAAAAAAATCCCGTCAGGTCGGCGACCAATCACCGCTTCTAAAAGCGCCTCTTCGCGCTCAACTGAATAACTGGATTGCCCCAGCATCAGCTGGTATCCCGCATCAAATAAAGTGTTGTTCAGCGTTTCAACGGTTTGCATAAACACTGACATCACCGTGCTGGGAACAATCGCCGCAATCATCCGACTGCGACTAGAGGCCAACGAGCCAGCCATGCGGTTGGGCACATAGCCCGTGCGCTCAACGGCTGCTTGCACTTTTTTTAATACTTCGCTAGAGACCGAATCAGGCTTGTTGATCGCACGCGAGGCCGTAATGGGCGCAACGCCCGCCAGCTTTGCAACATCTTGCAACGTCATAGCGCCACTGCTTCGGCGTGATTTTTTTTGACTTTTTGGTAGCGCTGTCATTGGTTTAGAATCAAAGTGAAAGTAGCCGAATCATAGGAGATAAAGTGACACCGCTGACCATAACCATGCACGCTCTTGACAACGTTGCCATCGTGGCAAACGATGGCGGTCTGCCCGCTGGCACGGTGCTGTCATCCGGTCAAACACTCAAGGACAAAGTTCCGCAAGGTCATAAAGTGGCTTTGCAAGATATCCCCAAAGATGCTCCTGTGCTGCGCTACGGCATTCCTATTGGCTTTGCCAATGAGTCCATTTCTGCTGGCGCTTGGGTGCATGAGCGACTGCTGCAAATGCCCAGCGCACGTGGCCTCACCGACCTGCCGATGGCAACGGTTCAAGCAGTCGCTACTTCGGATGCGGAGTTAGCCAAGATGCGAAGCTTTACCTTTGAAGGCTATTGCAACGCCGATGGCTCGGTTGGCACACGCAACATTTTGGCAATCACGCAAACCGTGCAATGCGTCGCGGGCGTGACCGATTTTGCGGTGCAGCGCATCAAGGCCGAGCTACTACCGCTCTATCCAAACGTGGACGACGTGGTGTCGCTCGCGCACACCTACGGCTGCGGCGTGGCGATTGACGCGCCTGGTGCAGAAATTCCGATTCGCACACTGCGCAACATCAGCACCAATCCCAATTTTGGCGGCGAAGTGATGGTGGTCAGTCTTGGCTGTGAAAAGCTGCAACCCGCGCGGTTATTTCCAATTGGCAGCATCCCTATTTCCGTTCACACTGCGCCTGTCGAGGTGTCAAATCAAGGACTGGGGCAAGCTCAGCCCGAACGGTCTTTGAATCTGGGCTTTGATCACGTTTGTTTGCAAGACGCGCAGCACGTGGGCTTTATGTCGATGATTGAATCGGTCATGGCGACTGCCAAGATTCACTTGGAGCGACTTAACAAGCGTCGCCGCGAGACCGTGCCCGCATCCGCATTGGTGGTCGGCGTGCAATGCGGCGGCAGCGATGCGTTTAGCGGTGTGACGGCCAATCCTGCCGTGGGCTTTTGCACCGATTTGCTGGTGAAGGCAGGCGCAAGCGTCATGTTCTCGGAAACCACCGAAGTGCGCGACGGCATCGCGCAGCTCACGTCCCGCGCCAGCTCACCCGAGGTCGCACAGCAGCTCATTGACGAGATGGCGTGGTACGACGCTTACCTCAAGCGCGGCAGTGTCGATAGAAGCGCCAACACCACGCCAGGCAACAAAGCGGGGGGGTTATCCAACATCGTCGAAAAAGCAATGGGCTCGATTGTGAAATCGGGCACAAGCCATATTTCTAACGTGCTCTCACCTGGCGAAAAGCTAAAGCACAAAGGCCTGACCTACGCGGCCACACCCGCGTCCGACTTCATTTGCGGCACGCTGCAAGTGGCGGCGGGTATGAACCTGCACGTCTTCACAACAGGACGCGGCACGCCCTATGGTTTGGCGGCTGTGCCCGTCATCAAAGTTGCCACTCGAACCGATCTTGCCAAGCGCTGGCACGACCTGATGGACATCAACGCAGGCACTATTGCTGACGGCAGCAAAACCATAGCGGACGTGGGCTGGGAGATGTTTCACTTGATGCTGGACGTGGCCAGCGGTCGCAAAAAAACATGGGCTGAGCAGTGGAAGCTGCATAACGCGCTGGTGCTGTTTAATCCTGCGCCCGTGACTTAATTTTGATTTAAAATCATCAAAATTAAGGAGTAAATGATGCGGACAACAATATCAATTGATGATTCAATTATGAATCAAGTGATGCGATATACCCGCCAATCGAATGCGATCCAAGCGTTGCGTATGGTCGTTCAAAGTTATGTAGAACACGCGCAAAGGCAAGAGTTACTTGCTATGCGAGGCACGGTTCAGTTAGATGACAACTGGGCAGCGCTACGCAAGCTAGAGACGGCGCCTTGATGAGCGCTGCATCAAGCACTGTTATGGTTTTAGTGGATACCTGCGCATGGATTGATTTTTTGCGCAACAGCGAAGGAACGCTCGGCGATCAAGTGGCGCAACTCATTGCCGAAGGCCGTGCTCACATGTGCGGCGCAGTGGTTGCCGAGTTGTTGCAGGGAATCAAAAAAGATGCGAGCAACAAAAGCAAACAAGAAGCGGCGCAATTGCAGTTACTGATTGAGCGTATCCCAACCGTTGAAACGATTGAAGCCGACTGGTATACCGCTGGGCATACGCTGCAATCATTGCGTCAAAAAGGAATCACGCTGCCACTGACTGATGCGCTGATAGCCAGCATTGCCAAACGCAACAATCTGACCGTTTTAACTATTGATGCGCATTTCAAGCACTTGGGGGTTTGAAACGATATTTGATTCGGCTGAAATAGCACAATAGTGCAGAGACTCTCACGGCTACGGTTAAGATCGCCAACTTGCAGGAGAGAGCAGTCGCTTCATTCATGATGCAGACTGCCACCGAAGGCGCAAACTCTCATACACGCTCAGGTTCATGTACTGCTACTATTTTTTGCCGACTGGAGAGTCGTCGTGTCAATCCCGCTAGGGTCAGCACGGCGCACCGAAGGAGCAAAGCGTTTTGAATACATCAAGCGCTGAATCTCTCAGGTAACAAGGACAGTGAGAGCGGCTCCAAAGCTTGAATGCTGGAGTATCTCTATGAAAGTCATTGTTTTAGGCGCAGGTCTATTGGGCGTGACGTCCGCTTATTTTTTGCGTGAGCAGGGTCACGATGTGGTCGTCATTGACCGCCAAGCCACGCCCGCCGCTGAAACCAGCTTCGCCAATGGCGGGCAAATTTCTGTCAGCCATGCCGAGCCTTGGGCGAATCCCAGTGCCCCGCTCAAGGTTTTGAAATGGATGGGCAAAGAAGATGCTCCGCTGCTTTTTCGCTTGCGTGCGGATATGCGCCAGTGGCTGTGGGGATTGCAGTTTTTGCGCGAATGCACACCCGCCAAAACCAAATACAACATCGAACAAATTGTGCGGCTGGGCACCTACAGCCGCAACACCTTGGGCGAGCTGCGCCGCAGCATTGGGTTGCATTACGACGAGCGCACGCAAGGCATCTTGCACTTTTATACCAACCAAAAAGAATTTGATGCGGCGGAGGCCCCTGCTGCGCAAATGCGCGAACTGGGCTGCGACCGCCGCGTGATTAGTGCCGATGAGGCGGTCAAACTGGAGCCCGCACTCGCGCACATCCGTCCACAGTTAGCGGGTGCGACTTACACCGCCGAAGATGAATCGGGCGATGCGAATCAATTTGCACGTAGCTTGGTCGAGCAATGCAAAAAAATGGGCGTTGCGTTTTTGATGAGCCACACCATCACCGCCCTGCGCAACAAAGGCGGTGCGGGCAGCGAGATTGACCACGTTGAAGCGACCGACAGCGAGGGGCGTTTCCAGCGCATCCAAGGTGATGCCTATGTGTTGGCGATGGGTAGCCTCAGTCCGCTCTACGCCAAGCCACTCGGGATCAATTTACCGATTTATCCCGCCAAAGGTTACTCGGTCACGATGCCAATTAAAGACCCGACCTATGCGCATCAAGTCTCACTGACAGATGATGAGTTCAAGCTCGTGTTCTCGCGCCTTGGTGATCGCCTGCGCATTGCAGGAACAGCTGAATTCAACGGCTACGACCGCGACCTCAACCGTGTGCGCTGCGAGGCAATTGTGCGGCGCACCGAGGCACTCTTCCCTGGCGCGGGCGATGCGACGCAAGCGCAGTTTTGGACTGGTCTTCGCCCCGCGACACCCAGCAATGTTCCCATCATTGGGCGTAGCAAAATAAGCAACTTTTTTTTGAACACCGGTCACGGTACGCTGGGCTGGACACATTCCTGCGGCTCGGGAAAAAGCATTGCAAGAATCATCAGCGGATTAAAACCTGAAGTCAATTTTGCATTCACTTAATTTTTAATTTTTAACTTTTATTACTCAAGGAGCACTCATGAAAATGTCATCCCTCTTCAAGCAACTACTCGCAGGTCTGGCCTTGCTGACTAGCGGCGCACTGCTCGCGCAGTCCTTCCCCAACAAGCAGATCAACATGGTTGTCGCGTTCCCTGCGGGCGGCGCGTCCGATTTTGTGGCGCGTGTGATGGCAAAGGAAATGCAAAACAACTTAGGTCAGCCGTTGATTGTTGAAAACGTGGTAGGTGTCGCTGGCTCACTTGGCGTGCTCAAGGTCGCCAACGCAGCGCCAGACGGCTACACCTTAATTACAGGCTCGCCGTTAGAGCTCATCTTGACACCACTAGGCATCTCCGCCGCCAAAAACAAAGCCGAAGATGTGCGCATGATTGCGGTTGCGGGTCGCAGCGATTTAATGCTGGCGGTTCGTAAAGACTTTCCAGCTAACTCAACTGAGCAGTTTTTATCTGCTTTAAAAGCCGATAGCAAAGGCTTATCTTATGGCTCTACAGGCATTGGCTCGCTCTACCATTTGATGGGTGCGAAGATGATTCAAACGGCGGGCGCAAAAGGTCTGCACGTGCCCTTTAACGGACTAGCGCCCGTGCTGCAAGCGCTGGGCGGAGGACAAATCGATTTTGCTTTTCTGCCCATCGCTGGCCCCGTGCCTGGCTATGTGGAAGCAGGTAACGTGAAAGCCTTGGCGGTTGCGTCCAACGAACACTCGCCACGCTTTCCAAAATTGCCTTTGATGAAGAGCATACGCGGCTTTGACGACTTTACTTTTAGCATTTGGGCGGGCATTCAAACGGGGGCAAAAGTACCCGACGCAGCGGCGGCCATTTTGCATAAATCTGCGTATGCAGCGCTTGCCAATCCCGAAGTTAAAAAACAATTAGAAGGATCAGGCACATTTCCTTTTGCCCCTATGAGTCTTGCAGAACTCAATACTTTTTATGCAAAAGAAACCGCCATGTACCGTGCGATCGCCAAATCGATTAACTTAGAAGCACAATAGAAGCTTACCTAAAAGGAAGCCTCCATGAAGTCACGCGCAGCTGTCGCATTCGCCGCAGGACAGCCCCTGCAAATTGTTGAGATTGATGTTGCCGCTCCGCAAGCAGGCGAAGTGCTGGTCAAAATCACGCACACGGGCGTA
Source organism: Cytophagales bacterium (assembly GCA_030054145.1). Taxonomy (GTDB): domain Bacteria; phylum Pseudomonadota; class Gammaproteobacteria; order Burkholderiales; family Burkholderiaceae_C; genus JASGCK01. The sequence continues at coordinate 71,870 of JASGCK010000001.1, read as the reverse complement.
TGCCACACCGATGCGTTCACGCTCTCGGGCGATGACCCTGAGGGCATCTTCCCCGCCGTGCTAGGACACGAAGGTGCGGGCGTTGTCGTCGAAGTGGGCGCTGGCGTGACGAGCCTCAAAGCGGGCGATCACGTCATCCCGCTCTACACCGCCGAGTGCCGTGAATGCAAGTTTTGCTTATCAGGCAAAACCAATCTGTGCCAGAAGGTGCGTGCCACACAGGGCAAAGGCTTAATGCCCGATGGCACATCGCGCTTTAGCTACCAAGGCAAGCCGATTTACCACTACATGGGCTGCTCTACCTTTAGCGAGTACACCGTGGTGAACGACATTTCGCTCGCCAAAATCAACCCTGCGGCCGATCACGAAAAAGTGTGTCTGCTTGGCTGCGGCGTGACGACGGGCATTGGCGCGGTGCATAACACGGCGAAGGTGAAGGCAGGCGATACGGTGGCGGTGTTTGGTCTTGGCGGCATTGGCCTGGCGGTGATTCAAGGCGCGAAGCAAGCCAAGGCGGGGCGCATTATTGCCGTGGATACCAACTCGGGTAAGTTCGATTTGGCGCGGGTCATGGGCGCGACAGATTGCATAAACCCAAAAGATTTTGACAAGCCGATTCAAGATGTGATTGTGGATATGACCGACGGCGGTGTGGAGTTTAGTTTTGAATGCATTGGCAATGTGAACGTGATGCGCTCTGCCTTGGAATGCTGCCACAAAGGCTGGGGCGAGAGCATCATCATTGGCGTGGCGGGCGCAGGGCAAGAAATCAGTACGCGCCCGTTTCAACTGGTCACAGGCCGCGTCTGGCGTGGCTCGGCGTTTGGTGGCGTCAAAGGCCGCACGCAGCTGCCTGGCATGGTGGAGGCGGCGATGCGCGGCGAAATTAACCTCGATCCCTTTGTCACGCACACGATGGGCTTAGACCGAATTAACGAAGCATTTGATTTGATGCACCAAGGAAAATCGATTCGCACGGTGATTCATTTTTGAAAAAAGTTAGAACTCACTATGCTGGAAGATAAACGGCAAAAAAGTCTTCCATCGCCTGACTCATTCACGCCCTTAGTCCCTAGTTTTTAATGAATATCAGGCTCAGGCACAGCAGCGCCAAACGTGGTTTCTAAAAAATCAAAATCGCAGCCCGTATCGGCCTGCATCACGCGCTGCCGAAACATAAATCCATAGCCGCGCTCCCAGCGTGCCTTCTTGCCCATGATGGCACTTGTGGAAGCCTTATCCCATATGGCTTTGCGGGCAGCTATCTCTGTATCACTGACGTTCAGGTTGATGGTACGTGCGGGTACATCCACGGTAATGGTGTCCCCTGTTTTAACGAGCGCCAGCGGCCCGCCAATCGCGGCTTCGGGGCTAACGTGCAGGATGCACGCGCCGTAGCTCGTGCCGCTCATGCGGGCATCCGAGATGCGGATCATGTCGCGCACGCCTTGTTGCACGAGCTTGAGCGGAATCGGCAGCATCCCCGACTCGGGCATTCCAGCACCTTGCGGGCCGTAGTTGCGCAGAATCAGGATATCGGTCTCTCGTACATCGAGGTCTAAGTTATCGGTATCTTTTTTGAGTGCTTCGTAGTTGTCGTACACCAACGCGCGACCTGTGTGCTTAAAAAACTTGGGCGCACACGCCGACGGTTTCATCACGCAACCGCTAGGAGCCAGATTGCCGCGTAGCACCGCCAGTGCGCCTTCCGCATAGATCGGGTTGCTGAGCGGACGAATCACATCATCGTTATGCACCATTGCCGACTTCAAAGTCTCGCCCATGCTGATACCGCTGACCGTCATGGCGTTCAAGTGCAAATGATCCGTCAATCGCGTCATCATCCCCGCAAGTCCGCCTGCGTAATAAAAGTCTTCCATCAAATAGGTGTCACCACTGGGGCGGATGTTGGCAATCACCGGCACTTTGCGGCTGGCTGCGTCGAAGTCATCCAAGCTGACGGCGCAGTGCTCCCCCGCCCTGCGCGACATGGCAATCAAATGGATGATGGCATTGGTCGAGCAGCCCATCGCCATTGCAACCGTGATGCCGTTTTCAAAATGTTGGCGCGTCAGCATTTTGGCGGGCGTGAGATCTTCCCAAACCATATCCACAATGCGCCTGCCGCATTTTGCAGACATTCGGATGTGATTGGAATCGACTGCGGGAATGCTCGACGCATTGGGCAGCGTCAAGCCGCAGGCTTCGGCAATGCCCGTCATCGTGCTGGCCGTGCCCATCGTCATGCAGTGGCCGTGCGACCTAGCGATGCCGCCCTCAACCTCCGTCCACTGTTCAGCGGTCAACTTGCCCGCACGGCGTTCGTCCCACAGCTTCCAAGTGTCCGAGCCCGAGCCCAGCGGTTTACCGCGCCAATTGCCGCGTAGCATGGGCCCCGCAGGCAAATAAATAAACGGCACGCCAGCCGACAGCGCCCCCATGATGAGCCCTGGCGTGGTCTTGTCGCAACCACCCATCAGCACCACGCCATCAATCGGGTGCGAGCGGATTTGCTCTTCGGTCTCCATCGCCAGCAAGTTGCGATAGAGCATGGTCGTCGGCTTCATCGTCGGCTCGTCCAATGAGAGCGCAGGAAACTCCAGCGGAAAGCCACCTGCTTGCAAGACACCACGCTTCACGTCTTCCACGCGCTGCTTGAAATGCCCGTGGCAAGTGTTCATATCCGACCACGTATTCAAAATCGCAATCACAGGCTTGCCCACCCAATCCGCAGGCGCGTAGCCCAGTTGCATCACGCGCGAGCGGTGACCAAACGAGCGGACATCGTCGGGGGCGAACCAGCGGGCGGAGCGGAGGGTTGAGTAGGATTTTTTGCTCATATTTTCAAAAAATATTGGATGATTTCATTCCGCCAGTTCGCAGTGCTAAAGCCCAATCGGGTCGTCCATTCGATTCCGCCAAATTCGCCATAGGTTCGAAGTCATAGGCGATGGAAACCAGCTCGGCATGCCAACCCTTGGCATCTTGATGCAAGAGCGCATAACGTGCATCGGGAGACCCATTTTCAATGGCGTGGGGATGTGGCTGTACATCCGAGTAGGCAGGTAATCCCACACTGCCTGGATTCACAATCAATTGTTCAAAGTTGGTACGGAGTTGCCTTGGAATGTGCGAGTGGCCACATGCAATCACGGGTGAAATTTGTCCCCCCGTTCTTGCCAATATTTCAGTCAAGGTCGCGGCACGTATGCCATTGCTTGCCTGCACATCCACTGTTTCTAAATAGTATTGAAGATCGCTGGTTGGAGTCCCATGACATACGAATACGTCTGGCGAAAGGGTTGCATTGGGTGGCAATGTGCGCAACCATTGCCAATGCGCTGGTGATAATTGTTGCTGTGTGTACGCATCCGACAACCCCATGCGATCTGTACTCAGATTGAGCAATTGCCGCTCATGATTGCCAGCCAGCGTTAGCCAGTTTTGAGCCATCAAATAATCGGCGGTTTGGCTGGGCAATAAGGGACCAGACAAACAATCGCCCAAATTAACAATCACGTCAACCCCGCGATCTTTGCAATCAGCAACAACAGCCTCAAGTGCGGCTAGATTGCCATGAATATCAGATAGCAGAGCGATGATTTTTGATCTCCATAAGCGCTTCGGGTGAAGCGATGATTGGTGGTGTGAACCCAAGTTCGGCTAGTGCGGTTTCAATTTTACGTCTCGCCCATGCACCCGAGATGTGCTTGAAGTTCCAACTTGCTATGGCATCGATGCCATGAACGGCTGCAATCGCGATATGAAGCGCATCGTCGTTCGCTTTTGTTGGTAAGGCTTGTCGCGCAATCAAGGCGCTGCGTTTTCAATGTTGTTGCTGGGGCGTGCCGTGAGGTAGCCAATGACCGAGGTTTCTAAGTAGATGCGCTTCATGCTGCTCTAGTCTATCTAGTGACATCAATCAATCGAAATCTTCTTCTCGTCAATGATCTTGGCATAGCGTTTCCTGTCCGCCTCAATCAACGCCTTGAACTGCGCGGGCGTGGAGCCTATGGGGTTTGCCCCTTGTTTTGTAAATGCATCGCGGGTGTCGGTTTGCTGCACGGCCTCTTTCACATCCGCTGCGATTTTGTCGATGATGGCTTGCGGCGTACCTGCGGGGGCCAAGATGCCCAGCCACGAGCCCGACTCGTAGCCTTGCAAGCCAAGCGCAGCACCGCTCTCCGAGATGGTGGGTACATCTGGCGCGGTGTTCGAACGGGTTTTGGTGGTCACGCCCATCACATTCAACTTGCCAGCTTGGATGTGCCCGATGGACTCCAGCACCGATGCAAAGAGGATATTGACGTGCCCCGCCATCAGGTCGTTCATGGCTGGGCCGCCGCCTTTGTAGGGCACATGCGTCATGCGGATAGCAGCCATCGCCGAGAACACCTCGGCCGACAAATGCGGTGAGCCGCCATTGCCTGAAGATGCGTAAGTTACCTTGTCGGGATTGGCTTTGGCGTAGGCAACCAGATCCTTGACCGTCTTGGGCGCGAAGCTAGGACTGGTCATCAAAAAGAATGGCAGCTCGGCCACCAGCGAGACGGGCGCAAAGGCGGTATCTGCGTTGTAGGGCAACTTTTTATAGAGCGACGGATTGATGGACTGCGTACCCACATTGCCAAAGAGCAGCGTGTAACCATCGGCCTTGGCTTTAGCAACTATCTCCACACCAACCACGCCGCCCGCCCCGCCCTTGTTGTCCACGACGACCGACTGACCCCATTTTTGCGTGAGCTTGTTGGCAATAAGTCTTGCCCCAATGTCTGTGCCACCGCCTGGCGCAAAAGGCACGACCAGCGTTACGGGGCGATTGGGATAAGTGGCTGCGCCAGGATTGATCTGGCTGTAAGCCACGCCAGCTATGGCTTGCAGGGCCATAGCAAAAAGAGCTGACAGTTTTTTCACTTCGCCAACACCACGCTGGGTAACCAAAGCGAAAACTCAGGTACGTAGGTCACCAAAAACAGCGCCGCAATGAGTGCGCCATAAAACGGCCAAATGGTCTTCATCACCGTGCCCACAGACACACCGCCAATGGCGCAGCCTACAAACTGTGTCGTGCCGACAGGCGGGGTGTTCAGTCCCAGCGCACAGTTAATCAGCAGCACCATCCCAAACTGCACCGAGCTCATGCCATACGCTTGGCAAATCGGCAAGAAGATTGGGGTGCATAACAAAATCGTTGCCGCCATGTCTAAGAATGTGCCCAGCACAAACAAGATGACGTTGACGAGCAAAAAGATGAGCCACGGCTTGCTGGTGATGGCGGACAACGCTTGCCCTGTTAGTTCGGCAACGCCATACAAACTAATCAGATAACCAAACATCGATGAAATGCCGATCAGTAGCAGCACAATGCCCGTCGTTTTAACGGCTTTGCTGGCGGCCTTCATAAATTTTTCACGCGTCAAGCTCTTATACAAAAAGAGCGTCAGCCCAAGCGCATAAAGCACGGCAATAGCAGCGGACTCTGTTGCAGTAAATACGCCCGACAAGATGCCAATCAAAATGATGACGACGATTAAAAGTCCTGGCAACGCTGCCGCAAAACTACGCGCGACGATGCTCCAACCTGGGAATGTTCCCGCAGGATAGCCACGCTTGACCGCCACGCCATAAGCCGCCGCCAAATTGCAAAGCGTGAGGATGATGACGGGCACAATGCCCGCCAAAATCAGCGCCGCCATCGACACCTTGCCGCCGGTCGCAAGCGTATAAATAATCATGTTGTGCGAAGTCGGCATCAACGCCCCCACCAGCGCTGCATGCGTCGTGACGTTAACCGCGTAGTCCGCGTCGTAGCCTTCCTTTTTCATCATCGGAATCATCACCGCGCCCATAGCCGATACGTCCGCAACGGGCGAACCGCTCACGCCGCCAAACAGGGTGCACGCCACCACGTTGCTCATGCCAAGCCCCCCGCGCACGTGACCTACCAGCGATTTTGCAAACACCACAATGCGATCAGCAATGCCGCCGTAGAGCATGAGTTCGCCCGCAAAAATAAAGAACGGAATCGCCAAAAACGAAAACACATTCATGCCAGAAGTCATTTGCTGAAAGCCTACCGCCAGCGGCAAACCTTCGTAGAGCAAGGTTGCCAGCGACGACAAACCAATTGAAAAGGCAACAGGCACGCCTAAAAGCAACAGCCCAAAAAAGCTAATGCTGAGAATAAGAAGTGGTGTCGTCATGATTAGTTGTTCTCAATTTCTCGGCCCGTTGCCATGTTCAAAATGTGTTCGATGCTAAACAGCACAATCAATGCACCCGCAATACAAGCGGGCACGTAACGCCAACCTTCTGAGATGGGCAAGGTCGGCAAGTTGTAGCCCCAAACGGACTTCGCCAAGAGCCCACACTCATAACCCATGATCACGCCAAACACCAGCACGAGTGCGTGTATCAGGTATTCCATACGCATGCGCACCCTCTCGGAAGCCAATACCAATAAGCTCTCCAGCCCGATGTGCCCCGCATCCCGCACCCCAACTGCCACGCCAAACATCGTGACGTAGAGCACCAGCAACAGCGCAAATGTTTCCGCCCATGTCGGCGTGTTGTTCAGCACATACCGTCCAAACACTTGCCACGTGACAGCAGCAATCAAAAGGACAAGCCCTGCAATGCCAAGGCGCAGGCAAGTGGTGGAGAGAAATTGGCAAAGTTTGCTGTAGGTGTTCATGGCGTTTGTAACTCGTGCTAGTGGTATGAGATCCCCGCCGAACGGGGGGATGTCACGAATCGCGTCCGCCCCCCCATTTGGGGGATTCGGGGGGCACTCAATCCATTCGTTTACTTGGTATCTTGCACGCGCTTAACGAGTGACTTGAGCTTCTCGTCCTTGATGAACTTGTCATACACAGGCTTCATTGCAGCTTGGAACGGCGCTTTGTCAACTTGCGTAATGATGGAACCACCCGCTACAACGGCTTTTTGCGATGCGATTTCTTTTTCATCCCACAGCTTGCGCATATAGCTCACGGACTCTTTGGCAGCTTGTCGTATCGCTTTTTGATCATCAGCGGAGAGCGTATCCCATGTGCGCTTAGAGAACAACAGTACTTCAGGAGCCATCGAGTGTTCGGTCATCGCGTAGTACTTGGCGGCTTCAAAATGCTTGGCGCTGTCGTAGCTGGGGAAGTTGTTTTCTGCGCCGTCAATCAAACCAGTTTTGAGTGCGGTGTACACCTCGCCATACGGCATGGGCGTTGCGTTTGCGCCCATTGCCTCTAAGAGCGAGACCCACAAATCAGATTGCTGTACGCGGATCTTCATCCCCTTCACATCAGCAAATGTTTTGATTTGTTTTTTGCCTGTGTAAATCGAACGAGCACCGCTGTCGTAGTACGCCAAGCCAATAAAGCCTTGCGGTGCGCACGATGCCAAAATCTCTTCACCAATTGCGCCGTCCAATACGTGACGCATATGTTCCTTAGAGCGGAATAAGAACGGCAAAGTTGGCACTTGCGTCTCTGGGCAAATGTTGTTCATCGGGCCAATATTGACGCGTGCTATTGCAAGCGCACCAATTTTGGTTTGCTCAATCAAATCTTTTTCTTGTCCCAAAGCGGACGCAGGATAAACCTTGACCGTGTGCTTGCCGTTTGTTAACTCAGACAAACGCTTGCCCATAAATTTGACAGCTTCAACCGTTGGGTAACCGTCAGGATGTGTATCGCCCGAGCGGAACTCGGTCGCTTGCGCGGCGATGCCGATGGCCAGCGATGCGGCAATGGCAATTTTGGAAAATAATTTGAATGACATGAAAAATACTCCTATAAAAATTAATTAAACGGCCCCATCTTCGTATAACCACCACCTTGGTAGATCCTTGCAGGATCGCTGGCGGGCAATGCTGGCATAGCCTCGCGCGATGTGCGCCACGCCTCGGTGTTGTCTTTTGGAACAAAACCTAAGTGCGCCGCCTTGCTGTTATCCCACCAAGAATGCTTGTTATTAGATGCACCATACACAATGGTGTGACCGACTTTTGGCGCAACCAGTGAGCAGCGCACAAGCTCAGACAAATCGCGGTAAGACAGCCACGTAATCAGCATCCGCGCGTCTTGTGGCTCTGGAAAAGATGAGCCAATGCGGATGCTCACGGTCTCAATGCCGTAGCGGTTGAAATAAAACTGCGCCATGTTTTCGCCGTAGGCTTTGGACAAACCGTAGTAACTGTCAGGGCGCTGCGGGCTATCCGAGTCCAGAATCTCGCCTTGTTTGTGAAAGCCAATCGCATGGTTGGAGCTGGCAAACACCACGCGGCGCACACCGTGTACCCGAGCACCTTCGTACAAATGGAAGATGCCGCGAATGTTGGCATCCAAAATTTGCTCAAACGAGTGCTCCGTTGCCACGCCGCCCATATGAACGACCGCCTCCACGCCCTGTAGCAGCGCCATCGTCGCGGCTTTATCGCCTAAATCGCAAGGGATGATCTCCTCATGCGCAGCCGCATTGCCCATGCTAGAGATGTCCGACAGGCGAAGCACCTCCGTGTGCAGAGCCAAACTAGCGCGTAACACCTTGCCAAGACTGCCTGCCGCCCCTGTCAGTAAAATTTTTTTGAAAGGTTTCATTGCTTAAACATTTAAATGGTAGCGCTATCATAAGATAGATTAACTGGACATTGCATCCGTGTAAACCATGAGTCAGTCGTTAAATTCAGTGTCAATTTGCGCCCATGTGCTCCATCCCACTCACCCTAGCCAACGCACGAGGTAAAACCCGAGGATCAGCCAGATAGCCACAAAGCAAGCAGCAGCTAACCAGCTACGCGGCTTAGCTAGCAATGTGTCAGCTTTGGCACGGGCGTTGACCAGCGCCTCATCTGGCATCAGGCGTATGACCAACAGCAAACCCAGTGGCACGATAAGCAAATCATCCACATAACCCAGCACTGGAATGAAATCGGGTATCAAGTCAATCGGACTGAGCGCGTAGGCAGCCACCAGAGCTGCCAAGACCCGTATGCCCATCGGCACTTGTGGATCTCGAGCCACAAAGTAAACCGTCAGCACATTGCGCTTGAGACCTCGCGCCCACGCTTTCATGCGTTCCATAATCACCAAACCCACATTGCCACCTTGGCTCCTTGGTTCCTGAGCACCTGGGCATTGCTATGCACGCAGGCACGCAATTGCTTGCAAAATTTGAGATCAATCAGGCAATTCAATGACATACGGGCAAGTATGGCACAGGCTTAATTGAAGGTCGCCGCTTGATACGGCAGTGGGCGCTCCAGTCGTTAAACTAGGCGACTATGAATTCCTATTTCAAACGCAGTCCATTCGATTGGCTTTTTGCAACTCTTGTAGTCACTGGCGCACTCTTCGCCTGGCTTCGCTACTTTGCCCATATGGACTATTACGAGGTGGGCATTCTTGTCTGCTCGGCTCCAGCACTGATTGCTATCGCTTGGTTTTGGCGACCACTTCGCGTACTGGTGCTGGCTACTGGACTACTCTCGTTATGGTCGATTTGGCTCTATCAGGGGCAACTAGATCGCGCCAATACCGCCTTCATGCTGAAATACTTTTTAGCCAGCCAAACCGCCATCATGTGGATGAGTGTGCTGCTCTTTTTAAGTACGCTGTTTTATTGGCTGGGGCTACTCATCAAATCCCAAGCAGCAACTTTTGCCAATATTGCCTCCAAGATGGCGTGGGTCGCCGTGATGGCGGCGCTGGTCGGGATGATGGTGCGCTGGTACGAAAGCTATCTGATTGGCGCGGATATTGGGCACATTCCCGTCTCTAATCTGTACGAAGTCTTCGTGCTGTTTTGCTGGCTGACAACGCTGTTTTATCTTTACTACGAAGAGATTTACAACACCAAAACACTGGGGGCTTTTGTGATGTTGGTGGTCAGCGCCGCTGTGGGGTTCTTGCTTTGGTACACCTTCGTGCGCGACGCATCGGACATTCAGCCACTCGTGCCTGCGCTCAAAAGCTGGTGGATGAAAGTTCATGTACCCGCCAACTTTATTGGCTACGGCACGTTTAGCCTCTCGGCCATGGTAGCGACGGCTTACTTGCTCAAGCGCCGCTTCCCCAACTCTTACGTGATGGCAACGCTACCCACGCTAGAAATGATGGACGACCTGATGTACAAAGCCATCGCCGTGGGCTTTGCGTTCTTTACCATTGCCACGGTGCTGGGCGCATTTTGGGCGGCAGAAGCTTGGGGCGGTTATTGGAGCTGGGATCCCAAAGAGACCTGGGCACTCATCGTTTGGCTGAACTACGCAGCGTGGCTGCATATGCGACTGGTCAAAGGCTTGCGCGGAGTCGTCGCGGCTTGGTGGGCTGTAGTTGGCTTGCTGGTCACGACGTTTGCATTCCTTGGTGTGAATATGTTTTTGAGCGGGCTGCACTCCTACGGGACTTTGTGATGAATGACGTATTTTTAAAAGCGTGCTTGGGAGAGGCAACACCTTACACCCCTGTTTGGCTCATGCGTCAAGCGGGGCGTTATTTGCCCGAGTACCGCGCGACACGTGCTCAAGCAGGCAGTTTTATGGGGCTGGCGACCAATCCTGCGTTTGCTACTGAAGTGACGATGCAGCCGCTGGATCGCTACCCGCTCGATGCGGCGATTTTATTTTCCGACATCTTGACCGTGCCAGACGCAATGGGGCTTGGCCTCACATTTGCCGAGGGCGAAGGGCCGCGTTTTGCATTTCAAATACGTGACGAAGCTGCCGTAGACAAGCTAGCCGTACCCGATATGAACAAACTACGCTATGTGTTCGACGCAGTCTCGTCGATACGCAAGGCGCTCGCACTGCGCGGCGACAAAGCTGTGCCGCTGATTGGTTTTTCGGGCAGTCCGTGGACGCTGGCTTGCTACATGGTTGAGGGCAAAGGCTCGGACGACTATCGGCTTGTCAAAACGTTGATGTATCAGCGTCCCGATTTAATGCACCGCATCTTGGCGATTAATGCCGACAGCGTGGCGCAATATCTAAACGCCCAAATTGACGCGGGTGCGCAAGCCGTGATGGTGTTTGACTCGTGGGGCGGCGTGCTGGCCGATGGCGCGTTTCAAGAGTTTAGCCTCAGCTACACAAAGCGAGTGCTCGCTCAGCTCAAACGCACAGGCGCAGAGGGTGCAGTCGTGCCGCGCATCGTGTTTACCAAAGGCGGCGGACTGTGGCTGGACGAGATGAAAGGCCTTGACTGCGATGTGCTGGGTCTCGATTGGACAATGAATCTAGGCAAGGCGCGCGCAATTGTTGGAGCCAATAAATCATTGCAAGGCAATATTGACCCCCATATCTTGTTTGCCAACCCACGTCAAATTGCCACCGAAGTGGCGCAAGTGCTGGACAGCTTTGGCACGCCGCACACTGATCGCGCAAAGCGCGGCACAGGGCACATCTTCAATCTGGGTCACGGCATCAGCCAATTCACGCCGCCCGAGCACGTAACAGCGCTGGTAGAAGCGGTGCATTCGCACTCGCGCAAGATGCGTAACCGTGATTGATTGGTGCGGCTGGCGGGGGGGGAAACCGCCTCCAATTTTTAACTCTTTGATTTAGATCGTTTTTTCTCGCCTTGGAGCGTGGATCTGGTCGGTTTTTGGGGATGCCAATTCGGGACATCTATTGAGAATAGATGGGTGGATCATAGCCATAAAAGCTACCAATATGCGGGTTTGAAAATGGTTTTTTTACCTGCTACTGGAACCTTCCCAGGCATCTGTGCTGCAAGCAATGCGGCGTTATCAATGAACGGCAGACTCCAATCCGCGATATCCTCTAACGTACCACTTCGACGGCGTTGAGCTACTGCTGTTTTAGGCGGTGGTTTTAACGAAAATACCACGCCGCATTGAACGTGCGGGAAGTCTGCTTTGATAGCCTCCAGCGCAGGCGCAATATCGCGATCATTGCTAATGACGATCAGCCGATCACATAAATTTTTAGAGCACTCACGGTACATAGACAACGCAAGATTCACGTCGGTCATTTTTTCTTCAATTTTCCAAACTCTAGCTACGTTTGCTCGATTAAATGGGACGGACTGATTAAAAACAGGCATCTCTGTACCCGCTTTGTTCCATGAGTGTTCGCCATAGATAATTTTAATTTTTTCACTGTACATCGCCTCTAGCGCTCGATGGTAATTTCCTTGGGATTCGGCAGATAGCCGTCCATGCGTTGCGAATGTGCTTGAGACATAAGCTGTACAAAGATGCACTCGGGTCAAAACTTCGCCCTGTGCACGATGCGCTAAAAGTTGATCGCTAAAGGCTACTAAATCAAACCATTTATATGGCGTACCTCGCAGCCGCCCATAGTAAAGGTTGTATCCATCTACAAAAACGGCTGTGCGATTAGACATTGTTATTTTTAGGCTCTAAAAAGTGAAAAAGCTGCCTTTCAGCAGCTTTTTCGTCTCAAGTGAAATTCCAAGTAAATGGCATCAAAAGAGATGAGTTGTGCACAGATTGTATATAGCTTTTCAAGTTGCCGTCAACAAATTTAGATGGCGTACAACCTTGGCTTGATGCCCTCGGTAAGCCTGCGTTCTTTCGTAATTTTTTGAGCATCTAAGCAAGCCATTGGCGCGGTTTTTTGGCATATTGGATCGACTGTGGAACTCCTCAATTAAAAGCTCGTCATCTAACTGCGGTAATAGGCGGGGGATTTTTAGCATGGCGCGTTTCCGTTCAAAGGCTTCATTGAACTTTAACGCCAAAACGCGGGCGGTTGCCGCGTCCTTTGTGCCTAGGCTGTGCTGTCGCTCTCGCAAGGTTTCACCTTCGCGAAAGTAAACACGTAAGCAAAAAACGCCGTGGCGGTTGGTCTTTAATCTGGGAACTTTTATCACTCGGGACACCTACTAGGGACACCAGTTCCAACGAGTAAGGCGAAAAGCAATAATGAATCAAAGACTTATAAAACTTGGTGCGGCTGGCGGGGTCAAATTTTGCCGCGTGCAGCAAGCTCTTATGGATGACATCCATTGGATTTGTGCTATAAGGGGCAGCATGCGTCGCTTTTTAATCATCCTTTTGGTCTGCTTGCTCCCACTGCAAAGCTTTGCAGCGGGGTTGATGGTCTCCAAAATGAATAATGCTAGAGTGATGGCAATGGATATGGTTCAAACTGCAATGCCGTGCCACAATGGTGAAAAACCTGCGGTTTCAGATGACGGGTGCTGTAGCAACCCTGCGGTTTGTCAGGCGATGTGCAGCTTGACGAGTGCCCTGCTTCCTGCGATGGCGTTGCCTACCGCCCCTGTGGTGTCGGAAGATAAACCCATTGGTTTATCTGTTTCTTACGTGAGCGCAACCCTTACGCTCCCCGTCAAACCGCCCATTCTCTAATCTCCCTAGCCTTAGTTCGTCCGCATTTTGCGGGTTCTTGTGAACTATCAGTTCACGCTATTGGAGATAATTATGAAAAATTTTAGATATTTGGTCGTTGCCCTTGCCATGCCCGTTGTTTTTCCTTCTGCGGCTTGGGCACAGGATAGATCGCACTCTGCGACTCAATCCCACGCGCATCATGGCGCACACATGGAATGGACACGCGGCAAGATTGTCAAAATGGATGCCGAAACCGCCAACGTGACGCTCAAACATCAGCGCATCAAAAGCATCGGCATGGAAGCCATGACCATGCCGTTTAAAGTCGCGGATGCCGCAACGCTTGGCAAGTTCAAAGTCGGTGACTCTGTGCGGTTCACTGTCAAAGAACAAGGCGATCGTTTGTTCATTGACGCGATGGAGAAGGCAAAATGAAGCTGCGTCTTGTGAAACTTGTGGGGAGCCTGCTCGGTCTATTGATGGCATTGCCAGTCTTCGCGGGGCCGATGGGGTTCAAAGAAAGCACCATGTCCATGGGCGATTTTTCGACCAATTGGCGTGAAGTGTTTGTGAACTATGCCATCACTAGCAAAGATGCCATAGGCAGCGAAGTTGTTTACATGCGTTCGGACGACAAACGTCTGACCCGTGAAGCTGTGGGTCTGACCTACACGCATTTGGCAAAGCGTTGGAACTTACCCGAAGCGCAAGCGAATCTGTGGCTTGTAGGGGGGCTTAGTGCGGTCAAAGGAAATAACTTTGATGGTACACGCACCCTGCTCAGTCCTGGGATTCAGTTCGACTATGAGACCACGCGCCTCTACTTCGCCACAGCGGCACGGCTTTACCGTACCAAGGACATTAACCACGATTACTCTTCGATGCGTGCGGGGTTTTCCTTCTATGAAGTGGACTACGACGAAGTGCAACCGTGGTTCATTCTCGAAGCACGGCGCATGAAAGGGCTTTCGGATAAAACCGAGATCACGCCCATGCTGCGCTTAATCCATAACCGTTATTTCATCGAAGCGGGTGTCTCTACCGACAAACAAGCCCGTTTCAACTTTATGTATATCTTTTAATTTTGGAGTTTATTATGAAAAATTCAATCAAAAAAATCACTGTCGCCCTCACTTTGGTGGGATTGTCTAGCCTCACATTTGCAACCACCACCGTCCTCACGGTCAATGGCATGGTGTGCGCGTTTTGTGCCCAAGGCATCGAAAAACGCCTCTCAAAGTTACCCGAAATTAAAGGCGTGTTTGTCGATTTGAAAAAGAAAATCGTCGCAGTCGAAGCCAAAGACGGCATGACGTTGGATAAAACATTGTTACAAAGCGAAATCAAAGACGCAGGCTATGACGTGACGAAAGTCGAAGACACGGATCGTACTATTGCAGCCGTCAAGGCAGACGCAAAAGGCAAAAAATGAGCATCCAACGTAACTACCTCACGTCGTGGTTCTCGTTGTTTACCAGCACGGGAACATTGGTTTGTTGTGCCTTGCCTGCGCTGTTCGTGTCCCTAGGGGCAGGTGCGGCACTGGCAGGACTCGTGGCAACCGTGCCCAGCTTGGTGGTGCTCAGTGAATATAAAGAATGGGTCTTTGGCTTTTGCGCCGTCATGCTGGCACTCAGCGGTTATATGCAGTGGCGTAACCGCTTTGCACCTTGCCCTATTGATCCCGTATTGGCTGCGGCGTGTACCAAAACGCGCCGTATGTCGCTGTGGATTTATGGAGTCAGCGTGGCGATTTTTGTCACTGGGGCGTTCTTTGCTTTTGTGCTGCCAGAATTGACAAAGTGAACGTCATCTTTTTCAAAAACCACATAGTCAAAGAGCGCTAAAGTTCGCAATTTTCCAGCGTTACGAACTTTACGACCTCCTTGGCATGGGCGGCTTTCAATGATGGTGATCTCCACACACATTCGCCGCCCTGCCTCGGCTCTCATGCGCTCGGTGTCGGCTTTCATGCGCTCCGTTTGTTCGGTCAATAGCGTCATTTCGTTTTCCCAGATTCGGCGCTGGTTGTCGAAAATCTTTGCAATGATGCGCTCGATGTATTTCATAATTAGGCTTCGATGATCAATCCAAGCCCTGCCCTCCAATACGGTATTGCAGTAATCCGCCCACTTGCGCCGTATCTCAAACAACCACTTTTTGGTTTTGAGTTCCTGTGTCTTTACCGCGCCGCCGTCCTTTGGGTTTTTGCTGTTGGATCGCCTGAACCATGTCGAGGCGTTGCGGGGGATGCCGTCATTCACCCGCTCCGAGATCATGATGTGCGCGTGGGGTGCTGGCACCCTACCAGTTTGCCACCCTCGCGCTGATGGACGCGAAGGGGATAGACACCGTGACGGTTTTGTTTTAATCGTGGGACTTTAATCACTCGGGACACCTACTCGTGACCCCGCGCCTGCGTTAAAAAGCAAAAAGCCTTTGACGAATCAAAGGCTTATGCATTCTTGGTGCGGCTGGCGGGGATCGAACCCACGACCCTTGGCTTCGGAGGCCAATACTCTATCCACTGAGCTACAGCCGCACACTGCAAGCTGCTAATTGTAGGGGCTAGCCCCTTATAATTGAGGGTTAGTTTTCTCTATTTATTTCCCCATTTATCTCAAAAATTGACCGCTATGAGCGCAAATCATCAAACATCCGAACACACTGAAGACCATACAGGCCCTGTTAAAACGCCCAAGCAATTCTTGCTGATGATCATTTTTTCTTTTGTCGTCCCTGTATTTGCCATCATTGGATTGGCTTATTTTGTTGTGACGCAATTTAAGCCGATTGCAGGCGCGAACAACGAGCCCAAAGTGGTTGAGCAGCGCATTGCAAAAATTGGCACGGTCGAAGTTAAAGATGGCAATGCGCCTTTGGCGACTGGTGAAAAAGTCTATGCAACCCAATGTATTGCGTGCCACGGCTCTGGCGCTGCTGGTGCGCCTAAATATCAAGAAAAAGGTGCATGGAGCGCTCGTATTGGCAAGGGTTATGAGGCACTCTTAACCTCGGCTCTCAAAGGCAAAGGCAATATGGGCGCACAAGGCGGTGGCGATTTTGACGATGTGGAAATTGGCCGTGCTGTGGTGTTTATGGCGAACGCGAACGGCGCTAAATTTGCCATACCAGATCGTCCAGCACCTACACCCGAAGCCGCTGCTAAGTAATCTGCCAAAGCCCAAGTTCTAGGGCTTCGGCAACCATGTGCACATCTTGCGTGTGCACCAAACCAAAACCTAAAGCTGTCGTGAGGTACACGCGGCCATCATCGCTGATCTGTATCGATTGAAACTCCGTCACCGCGCCTGTGTGTGACCTAACCTCAACACGGCATTGCTGATTTTCTTTGATCAAATGCAATCGCCAGATGTAGGGTGTGTCCGCTAGATCAACGTACACGCGCTGCGGACCGTTTTGAAAAAACCAATGCTCTACGCCTTGCGCATCGCGCTCGCTGGCGTAGTTTCGTCCAATGAAAGCAATCAGTTTTTCATGCTCGAGCCGTGAGCCTTTGGCTTTTTTATCGCCGCGCAAACAAGCATCCCGAAAGCTACCCAAGGCTTGTACGCGATCATCGCGCATATACCAATCGCCGCGCGTGTCCAGCCCAAGCCAGCCGTAGCAATGCGGCACGTTTGGCCACTTCGCCATTGCTTGCTTAACGATGTCATCCATGCGGAATAACTCCTAATCGAAAAAACTCATCGACCACGCGCGGCAAGGTTTGCAGATGTCCGGGAAAGCTCTTCAAATAATCGGTAGCAAAGCCCACATGACCACCATGTTTAGGCTGCCACAGTTGTACGTAGTTACCTACGTCCTCGGCCTTGGGCAGGGAATGCCTTGGAATAAATGGATCGTTTAAAGCGTTAATCGCCAAAGCGGGGACGCGCACGCTAGCCAAATGCGGCTTAGCGCTGGCGCGAGTCCAGTAGTCATCGGTATTTTTAAAGCCATGCAGCGGAGCCGTAAATACATTATCAAACTCATATAAATTACGACTTGCTAGCAGGCGGCGCTTATCAAACAAGGAGGGATATTGCGCTAATTTTTGTAGCGCACGCGGCTTCATGGTGCGCAAAAACATCGGGGTGTAAAGATGCCGATTCAGTCCGCGTCCTATATGAAAGCCACTCGCCGCAAGGTCTAGCGGCGAGCAAATCGAAATAGCGCCGCCAACAACTTGCGCTGCGCCCGTGCCAACCTCGCCCGCCCAGCGCATCAGCGCATTGCCGCCAAGTGAGATGCCAACGGCGTACACCGCGCCCGCATAGTCGTCCGTTAATCGACGCAAGATCCAATCAATCTCTTCGTAATCACCGCTGTGATACGCGCGAGGCGCAAGGTTGAGCTCACCACTACAGCCTCTGAAATGGGGCACACAAAAATTCAAACCGTGATCTTGCGCATAGCGCGCAAAGGCACGTGCGTAATGGCTTTGCGAAGAACCTTCCAGCCCATGAAACATCACCCACAAGGGACGCGACTGCGCGTTATCCGCCTCCGTCTCATGGACTAAAAAATCGACGTCAATAAAATCGCCATCGGGCGCACAGAGCCGCTCACGGCGATAGATCACGGGTTGATGCTTGGGATGCGGCCAAGCGGCTTTGGCCGCCCAAATCGTCTCGATGTGGTTAAACATCGGACGATGCGATAAAGCGATGCTTGCTGCGCTTGCGAGATTTCACATCAATTTCTTGCTGCATCGCTTGATTGACTTTACTAAGAATAAGTAACTTGTGATTATTCAAGCGAACGCGATCTGCCAAGCGCTTGGCAATCGCCAACACAAATCTGGCGCCAATGCTGGGGTGCGCCGCCAGCAGCCGCTCCAGCGCTGCGCCCGTTAGCATGGCAACTTCCACATCGGTCTGCGCAGTGCAAGTGGCCGACCTTGGCGCGCCATCCAGCACACTCATCTCACCAATTAAATGCCCCACACTCAAAATAGTGACGACTACGGCGTTATCACCCAAGCTATCCGCCTCAATCAGCACATCGCCGCTTAACACTAGCAGCATATAGTCATTGGGGATATCGACTCGATTGGCCTCAAAAATAACAGCGCCTTCAGGCCGCTTAGACACCGTCATATAACCTGCAACCGTTTGCGCGTCTTGCAACGAGAGCGTCACTAAGGCATCGGGGGTTAATAGTAAATGGGCTATTTCTGACGAGTTCATACGGGGTTCCTCATTCGCAACCAAACTAAAAAGTCACGCGCTCTTGTGAAGCGGGTGACCTTTAGTTTAGTTTAAAGCGCTATTGACCCTTCCTCAGCTACTCAACCAATCTTTTAACAGCCATATGGTGATGTTCTTGAACCTTCGTTTTATGTTTACCAATTTGATGATCAATTTTATCTACCAGCAAGTCAACCGCAGCGTATAAATCAGCGTGTGCAGTCTCGGCAAAAAAGTCATGTCCTTTGACGTGAATTCGGCACTCGGCGTGTTGTCGTCGCTGTTTTTCTTTTTCGTTCTCAATACTCAGTAAGACTTTAATGTCACCAATTTGATCAAAATGCCTGCTAATGCGCACAAACTTATCGTTGACATAAGCCTGCATGGCTGGGGTTACTTCAAGATGGTGTCCACTGATTTTGAGACTCATAAAACGGGCTCCTCGTATTGAAATCACATTTAAAAATGCTTGCAACCTATTTGCAAACACGCGCACACTTTGCCCCATGATTTGAAATTTTGCAAGTCATGAAGTTGGCATAGAATCCTAGTTTTCGAGGAGGCGGGTCATATGCTAAACATCTTCACACTCGCCAACGGTCGCCTCTTTCAAGAAGAGATTGAATCCTTAGAAGAGCTGTCACAGTTTCACCCCATTTGGGTTGATCTTGAGTCTCCCACGGTTGAAGAAAAACGCTGGGTTGCGCAGTATTTTGGACTCTCCATCCCCGAAGACGCGATGGACGAGGACATCGAAGAATCCGCCCGTTTTTACGAAGAAGATAACGGCGATTTGCACATTCGATCTGACTTTTTACTGACCGACAATGAGGCTTCACACACCGTGCGGGTGGCGTTTATTTTGAATCAGCACAACGACCAACTTAAAAGCAAAGGCGTGCTGTTTTCCATTCACGAAGAAGATGTACCCGTTTTTCGCTTACTCAGAATGCGTGCGCGGCGTATGCCAGGCCTGATTGAAGACGCAAAAGACGTACTACTCAAACTCTTTGATGCTGACGCTGAATACTCTGCCGACACGCTAGAGGGCATCCATGACGCGCTAGAAGAAACCAGCAAGCAAGTGCTGGCGGGCAACGTGACCGACGAGATCGCCAGCGTGGTGCTGGGCAATATCGCGCGGCAAGAGGACATGAATGGCCGCATCAGGCGTAACGTGATGGACACACGCCGCGCTGTGAGTTTTATGATGCGAAGCAAAATGCTAGGCACCGATCAATACGAAGAAGCGCGGCAGATTTTGCGCGACATCGATTCACTCGACTCGCATACCGCATTTTTGTTCGACAAGATTAACTTCTTGATGGATGCCACGGTTGGCTTCATCAACATCAACCAAAACAAGATCATCAAAATCTTCTCGGTAGCTAGCGTGGCGCTGTTACCGCCAACGCTTATTGCCAGCATTTACGGCATGAACTTTAAATATATGCCCGAGTTGGAAAGCACATGGGGCTATCCTGCGGCCATTGCACTTATGCTTGCCAGTGCGCTCGTCCCGATGTGGTACTTCCGCAGGCGCGGTTGGCTGAAATAACTCCCGTCAATTATTTAAGTTGTTTAACAGGTCTCACCCAATTCTCAAGCGATATCTGCTTGCCCCGTGCCACCGTTAATGCCCCCGCTGGCGTGTTCTTGGTCACGATAGAGCCCGCGCCAATCGTGCCATTTGCGCCTACCGTGACAGGCGCGACCAGCACGCAATTGCTGCCCACGCGCACGTCCGCTTCAATGACCGTTTGATGCTTATTCACGCCGTCATAGTTCGCCGTAATCGAACCCGCGCCGTAATTGACGCGCTCCCCCACCGTCGCGTCGCCTACATACGCCAAGTGATTCGCCTTCGCCCCCTTGGCAAGCGTGGCGTTTTTCACCTCAACAAAGTTACCAATGTGAACATCGTCGCCCAGCACGGTGCCAGGTCGCAGCCTCGCAAAAGGTCCTACCCTCGCATGAGCGCCCACCCGCACAGGCTTGCCCGCTTGTCCCTCCATGTGCGTGAACGGTTGAATGACCACATCATCACCAATCACGGCATCGGTGATGACGCAGTGACTACCGATGATTACGCGATTGCCTAGCCGCACCTCGCCTGCAAAAATACAGTTCACGTCAATGTCCACATCCGAGCCACATTCAAGCGAGCCCCGTACATCAAGCCGCGCAGGGTCAGCCAACCGCACGCCTTTTCCCATAAGGGCTAGCGCGATGCGTGCTTGCAAAGCCCGCTCCAAAGCCGCCAATTGGACAGGGCTATTCACACCATCGACTTGCACGGTATCCGTGATGCAAGTTGCCAATACTTTTGTGCCACCAGCCACAGCGTGCTTGGGCACATCGGTCAGGTAAAACTCGCCCGCTGCATTTCGGTTATCCAGTTTAGCGAGCCACGTTTTGAGTAGCTTGGTCGGCGCTGCCATGATGCCGCTATAGCATTCGTGAATCATTCGCTGCTCTGCGCTGGCATCTTTGTGTTCGACAATCGCCGCGACTTGCACGCCTGATGCGTCCCGCACGATACGTCCGTAGCCCGTTGGATCATCAAATGCAATCGTCAGCAGCGCCAAATGTTTGCCTGCACACTGAGCAATCAGCGTTTGCAAAGTCTCAGGCTTTGTCAGCGGCACGTCGCCCGACAAAATTAAAGTAATCGAATCATCACCCGCCAAAAGCGGCGCGGCTTGCTGTACGCAGTGCCCCGTGCCAAGCTGCGGCATTTGGCGAGCCAGCCGCAAAGCCTTGTCTGGATTGGCTTTGAGCAGCGCCGACTCAACCACTTCAGCCGCATGCCCCGTCACCACCACGACTTGCTGGGCATTCAAAACGAAAGCCGTATCCAGCACGTGCTGAACGAGCGGTTTACCGCCAAGGCGTTGCAAAACTTTGGGGGTCGCGGACTGCATACGCGTACCCTTGCCCGCCGCCATCACGATTACATTCAAAGTATTCATCAATTCAAGCCCTCTTAATCCTGCTAATTATCAAGGCAACCGAGAGGTGGGACAATCACCTCCTATCCTCGCTACCCACTATCCTCACCATCTGTCATTCACGCGAAGGCGGGGATCCACAAGCAAGGTCATGGATTCCCGCCTTCGCGGGAATGACGAATTGATAGAACGCTCATAAGAATTGATGTCTCTGTATGTCTGACGGTTTGAATGTCGCCCAGCGCGACGCGGTTAATTTCCTTGCAGGCCCCTCCCTGGTTTTAGCTGGCGCTGGCTCGGGCAAAACCCGTGTCATTACGCACAAAATTGCACGGTTAATCGAGGCGGGCTTAGAGCCCAAACGCATTGCCGCGATTACCTTCACCAACAAAGCTGCCGCCGAAATGCGCGAACGCGCCAAGGCAATTCTTCAAACCAAATCGATGGGCAAAGCAGCGAAAGAGCTCACCATCTGCACCTTCCACGCGCTGGGTGTGCGGATGCTGCGGCAAGACGGCGCAGTGCTCGGGCTCAAGCCGAACTTCAGCATCTTGGATGCCAGCGATGTGGAGTCGATGCTAAAAGACGCGGGCGGCACAGTCGATGCGGCCACAGCACGCGGTTGGCAGTGGACGATTAGCGGCTGGAAGAGTGCGGGCTTGACGGGTGACACTGCGCTGTCAGCTGCCAAAAACGAAGACGAGCGAGTCTGCGCGATCATCATGCAAAAGTACGAGGAGCGGCTCTCGGCGTATCAAAGCGTGGACTTTGATGACTTGATTGGTTTGCCGCTCAAATTGCTGCGAGACTTCCCAGAAGTTCGCGCCAAATGGCAAGCCGCTTTCGGGCACGTGCTGGTCGATGAGTACCAAGATACCAACGAGATCCAATACGAGATGCTCAAACTGTTGGTTGGCGAACGCGCCCGCTTCACCGCCGTGGGCGACGACGACCAATCCATCTACGGCTGGCGCGGCGCAACGCTAGACAATCTGCGCCGTCTACCTGCCGACTACCCGAATTTGAAGGTCATTCCACTGGAGCAAAACTACCGCTCCACGCCGCAGATTTTGCAAGCCGCCAACAACGTGATTAGCAACAATCCCAAACTATTTCCTAAAAAATTGTGGAGCGACATCCAAGCGGGTGAACCTGTGCGCGTAGTCGATGCGGATAACGAAGAGCATGAAGCCGAGCGCATCGTGGCACGCATTCAAAGCCTTCGCGCGGCAGAGGACTCCATTGCCGCACACCCCAAGGACTACAAGGATTTTGCGGTTCTCTACCGCGCCAATCACCTTGCGAAGGCGTTTGAAAAAGCCCTGCGCAAAGCAGCGATTCCGTACAAAGTATCGGGCGGCATGAGTTTTTTTGATCGCGCCGAAATTAAAGATTTGTGCTCGTGGTTGCGGCTTCTCTCCAACAACGACGATGACCCCGCATTCATCCGCGCCGTATCTACGCCCAAGCGCGGCATCGGTCACATAACACTGGCGACGCTGGGCAATTACGCATCGAGCTACAAGGTCAGTTTGTTTGAAGCGCTATTTAGCCCACCCCTCGGCAGCGCCCTATCCACAAGGGCTTTAGACGGACTGCAAGAGTTTGGACGCTACTTAAACGATCTGGAATTTCGCGCGCGGCAGACATCAGGCGCAGAAGATGCCAAAGCGTTTTTGCTGGAGTGGCTCAAAGACATTGGCTACGAAAAGCATTTAATGGAGAGCGCTGAAACCGAAAAACTCTCCGCCGCCAAATGGGCAAACGTACTCGACTTCGTCGATTGGATGAGTAAGCGCTGCGGCGGCGAAATTGACGACACCGCAGGCGTGACGCTGGTTAGCGAATCGAAGACGCTGTTAGAGGTGATTCAAAACGTCTCGCTGCTCTCCACGCTATCCGAGCGCGAGTCCGAGCAAAACGTGGTGACGCTCTCCACACTGCACGCCGCCAAAGGGCTGGAGTGGCCGCACGTGATGCTAGCGGGCGTGACTGAAGGCTCGCTACCGTTTAGTCGGAATGTCAAAAAGCCGAAAAATGCCGATCGTGCTGAGCCGGTCGAAGCACAAGATGAAGAAGACTTCGACAAGCTCAGTCCGAACGGCAAATCCACCGACGAAATCAACCGCCTACAAGAAGAGCGTCGCCTGATGTACGTGGGCATCACGCGGGCAAGAAACACGCTCATGGTCAGCTGGACAAAAAAGAAAAAAGCAGGACGCGATATGGTGAGCAGCCAGCCCAGTCGTTTTATTGCCGAGATGGCGCTGGATGTACAAACGATCCGTGAAGATCCGATGGCAAAACTCAAAGCGCTGCGGGCGGAGTTTGCCAAGAAGGCGGCGGACAGTGCGGCGCAAAGTGCAGCGCAAACTGCCTAAATTCGCCTAAATTAAAAAATAAAGCACCGCCTAGTCCATTAGCTATTCTTAGCTATGGCTAAGAGTTTATTCAGCAGAGGATGGAGTACCTTACGCGCAGTGTAGATCAGATGAAATTGCTCTTCTACTTCTTTGATAACGGCTATTTTTTCTAACCCGTACGACCTTCTAAGTTCCTCTTGAGCCGCAACAGGCCCTGGGAAGACACCCATGCCTTCTGCGCTAAATGTGGCCAATAGAGCGCTATCTTCAAACTCACCCACAATTTTTGGAGTGATGTGCTCGCGCTCCAACCAGTGATCAATTTTTAACCGCAAAGTAGCGTGCGATGTAGGTAGTAGCATAGGTACAGAGGCCAAACTTTGAGGATAACCGCACGACGCTTGCGCAAACAAACTGGGCGGTGCGTACCAAGCCAAAGGACTCTGCGCCAACAAGCGGCTTGTGATGCGTAACTCTGAATGCGCTGTGGCAGGACGATCCGATAGAACTAAATCTAATTTATGCATAGCTAACTCACCAAGCATCTGCTCAAACTCCCCCTCATGGCAGAGCAATCTCAAATCTGGCTCACTCAAAATGGGCGCCAAAACACTATGCACCACCATTTTTGCAATACCGTCCGATATACCAACATTGAGACGAACCATTTTGCCGCTAATGACCTCGCGAACGCGGCAAGGCAACTGCTCTCCAATCGCAAAAATTAAATCGGCCTCACGCATGGCTACCACGCCCGCTTGGGTTAGCACCAAATTACGTCCTTGGGTTTTGAATAGCGAGACCCCAAGCTCTTGCTCTAGTGCACGAACCTGTTTACTAATCGTCGGTAGCGCCAAACCCAAATGCTCCGCAGCTCTGGCCATGCCGCCCTCTTTGGCCACGACCCAAAAATAAAAAAGATGCTTGTAATTGAAACTACTATTCATGATCTGTACGTCAACAAAGAAATGCTTCCTTTTATCTAACTATTAATTGCTATTTTGAATCTTTTTTTCTTTCAATATTAACTTTATATTTGGCCTCGTTTTGAAAACTTTTTTACTTATGACACTCACGTCCATCGCTACCCTCTCTCGATCCAAGGTCATTCTGTGCCTATTTACCCTTCAGCTATCACACGCTGCTTGGGCGACTCCCGACGCACCCGCGCGAATGCTATCGATTGATGACATCGTAGAAGTTGTGCTCAAAAATAATGCCAATCTTAGAGTCGCGAAAAACAGCATTGATCTGGCCTCTGCGTCCATCAAAACTGCTGGCGCCATTCCAAATCCGCAGATTGAGTCAATTACTGGCAATAACCGTGCATTAATTTCAGGCGCGGTAGGTGGGACGGTCTCAGCACTCGCACTTTCACAGCGGATCGAAAATCCTAGCCTGCGCCGCGCTCGTATTGACGGCGCCAAATATGGCTTTGATGCAAGCGTGCAGGCATTTGCCATCACCAACAATGAACTAATAGCGCAAACAAAAGCCAAGGCTTACGAGTATTTGCTACGCAAGGAAGAGGAGCGTGCCGCCTATGATTCGCTAGCCTTATTGGAACAGATCCGTGCCAAGGTAAAAATTCGCGTAGAAAGCGGTGAGGCTGCGCGATACGAAATTATTAAAGCCGATGCAGAGGTCATCCAAGCGCGACAAAAATACCAAACAGCATCGCTACTGGTCGAACAAAATGCTTTAGCCTTGAATCGTCTAACGGCAGGTCAATTACCTAAGAAATGGCTATTACGAGAAAACCTAACAGACCCGACCGAAACGCCTTCTTTAATAGATATTCTGAATATGGCTCAAGTCCATAATCCTGAGCTCAAAATGCTCCAAGCAGAGGTCAACAAGCGTCAGGCTCGGCTGAATGAGAGCAAACAGGGTCGTTGGCCAAGTGTCGAAATTCGCTTGACGCAAATGCGAGACCCCGAAATCAGAAGCAACGCACTCAGTGCATCTATTCAAGTACCTTTGTTCGATCAGCGAACAGGTCCTATTGCTGAGGCAGTGGCTGATTTGAATCGCGCTACTGCCCAGCTTGAGGGGCGGCGCATCGATTTAGAACAGCAAATCGATTTGGCGTACAAAAGCCTAGCAATTGCCAAAATCAGAGTCTCCGCACTCAGCACTGGGGCGGTCACAGAAGCACAAGCGGCTCTGCGCGTTGCCGAGGCCGCCTATCGCTTTGGTGAGCGAGGTATTTTGGACGTACTAGACGCACAGCGGATTCTGCGAGCCGTGAATGCAGACCTATTGGACGCACGTTATCAATACCAGCTAGCCAATATTGAACTGCAGCTCTTAGCAGGACTAAACAGTTCACAGTCAACAACCACACCCTAAAAACATACCGCGAACATCATGCGCTACCACACCTACTCTTTCGCTAAACGCCAATCATCACATCTTCTCGTCTCTTGGGTTTTCATTATTTTTTTCACGTTTTTTCTTGTTGCCTGCTCTAAAACCACTGAGAACAAAAAACCTAAAGCAGAGAGCGAAAAAGTGACGAGTGATCCGTTGACGGTCACCGTTAGCTCAGCGATGGCTGGCAACTTCAATATTCAACCACTGACAAATGTCGAAATGAGTCTTAGTCAAGATATTGCTGGTCGCATTGATACCAATGAGCGGCTATTAACTCGAATCGGTGCAGCCGTCACGGGACGAGTGACCGATCTGCTAGTCGAGGTTGGAGACACCGTCAAGGCAGGTCAAACGCTAGCACGCATCTCCAGCCCCGAACTCACCACTGCACAACTGAGCTTTTTGCGTGCCAGCTCTAACACCACTCTTGCAGAGCGTGCGCTAGAGCGCGCGAAACAGCTTTTGCAAGCTGATGTGATTGGTTCTGCAGAGCTTCAGCGCCGCGAATCAGAACTATCCATTGCCAAAGCCGAGATGCGGGCGGCTGCTGATCAACTGCGCCTCATGGGGCTACCTAATGAAAACATTGAAAAGTTACGCGATCAAGGTAGCCTACATCCACACGCGAATGTGGTTGCCACACGATCAGGGGTTGTCACTGAGCGCAAAGTCAGTCAAGGTCAAGTCACCCAGCCAGGCGAGCCCATGTTTACCGTTGCCGACCTCAGTAGCGTCTGGGTCATTGGTGCACTACCTGAACAAGCAGCACGAAGCGTACAAACGGGGCAAAAAATCGAAATATCAGTTCCCGCACTTGGTGAAAAAACCATCACAGGCAAAGTTGTGTACGTCAGCGACACAATTTCCCCTGAAACCAGATCGGTCACGGTTCGCACACAAGTTGACAATCCAAAGCGTGATTTAAAACCGCAAATGCTGGCAATCCTGCGTATTGCTAGCGCCCCAATTAACACCTTGGCCGTGCCTGTCAGTGCTGTCGTGCGTGAGTCGGACAAGGATCACGTCTATGTGCAGATAGCGCCCTTGCGCTTTCGGATGACAGCGGTCGATTTAGGACCTGCTTCCAACGGATTTCGTCCCGTGAATAAAGGACTCTCTCTAGGCGCATCCGTTGTTACCGAAGGAGCTTTTCATTTGAATAACGAGCGTAAACGCGCTGAATTGGAGTAATACAGTGCTCAACTCACTCATACGCGCGGCGTTATCGCAGCGATTACTGGTCGCTGTACTGGCTCTGGTACTTTGTGGTTTTGGTCTACGCGAAGCCACCAAATTGTCGGTAGATGCATTTCCCGACGTCACGAATGTCCAAGTTCAAGTCGCTACTGAATTTAGCGGTCGATCACCAGAGGAAATTGAGCGGTTTGTAACCGTCCCCTTAGAAATTGCCATGACGGGACTACCAAACTTAGTCGAAATGCGCTCGCTGAACAAAAGCGGGTTATCGATTATTACGCTCGTGTTTACCGATAAAACGGATGTGTACTTTGCGCGCCAATTAGTCACCGAGCGCTTAATTGAAGTCAGCCAGCGTATGCCTGAGGGTGTTACACCTGTGCTTGGTCCACTGAGCACAGGTCTGGGTGAAGTCTACCAATACACATTAGATCACCCCGATGATGGTAAGCGCACACTGACGGATCAAGAGCTTACTCAGCGTCGCATTGTGCAAGACTGGATCGTGCGACCTTTACTGAGATCGATTCCTGGTGTGGCGGAAATTAATTCGCAAGGGGGCTTTGTGCGTCAGTACCAAGTGCTTGTCAACCCTGAACGGCTGAGGCACTACAACTTATCGATTCAGCAAATTGTTCAATCGGTTAACAACAATAACGCCAACGCAGGTGGCGGCATCTTGCCCCAATTGACCGAGCAATACCTAATCCGCGGGGTGGGTTTGATCAAAAATACGGAGGATATCGGCAATATCGTAGTGAAGGAGCAAGGCGGCATACCTGTCTTTATTCGTGATCTTGCCGAAGTCAAAATCGGCAGCGAAGTGCGCCAAGGTGC
Source organism: Cytophagales bacterium (assembly GCA_030054145.1). Lineage (GTDB taxonomy): Bacteria > Pseudomonadota > Gammaproteobacteria > Burkholderiales > Burkholderiaceae_C > JASGCK01. The sequence goes on along the minus strand of JASGCK010000001.1, from coordinate 43,622 downwards.
CATCATCAAAGGCGGTTACACCGAAAGCGTAGCGGGTATTGTGCTGATGGTGAGGGCTGGTAACGCCAAGGAAATTGTGACCCGAGTCAAAGCCAAGGTTGAAGAAATCAACGCCAAAGGCATGCTGCCAGACGGTTTAAAAATTGTGCCTTTTTATGACCGAACCGAACTAGTGGACTCCGCTCTGTGGACGGTGGGCAAGGTTTTGATTGAAGGCATTTTTTTAGTGGTACTCGTCTTATTCATTTTTTTGGGAGATGTTCGTTCCAGTTTGATTGTGGTCGCCACACTCATCATTACCCCTCTAACCACCTTTATTTTGATGAATCGCTACGGCATATCGGCTAACCTCATGTCATTGGGAGGGCTGGCGATTGCGATTGGTCTAATGGTAGACGCTACCGTGGTCGTCGTAGAAAACGTTTTTCATAAACTGGGGGAGGCCAAAGCGGAAGGGATAAGCAAATTACGTGTCATCTTACAAGCCACTATGGAGGTGGCTACCCCTACCATTTTTGGTATTGCCATCATCATCCTCGTCTTTCTCCCTTTAATGACTTTACAAGGCATTGAGGGCAAGTTATTTGCACCATTAGCGCTGACTATCGCCATATCGTTGGCCGTATCGCTGATCGTTTCACTATTTTTATCGCCTGTTCTGTGCGCGTATATTTTGAAAGGCGGTGCAGATCATGACACCAAAATCATTGCCACACTCAAACACCATTATTTGCAGCTACTGGATAAAGCACTAGCCAAGCATCGCGTCACTGTGCTCGTAGCAATATCGCTACTCATCGGGTCGTTGGTACTCTTTCTATTTTTGGGTAAGTCATTTATGCCCACCATGAAAGAAGGTGCACTCACCCCACAAATTAATCGCGTACCCAGTATTTCTCTGGATGAATCGATTCGCATGGAAATGGCTGCAATGAAGCAAATCGCAGAAGTTCCAGGCGTGCGGATGGTGGTCTCTAAATTAGGACGCGGGGAATCACCCGCCGATCCAGCGGGTCCTAACGAATCAGACCCGATTGTGCTACTCGACCCAAAATCGGATCGCTCGCAAGATGCCATTGATGAGGACATCCGCAAGCGCTTGTCCACCATACCTGGGGTACAAATCGTGCTGTCACAACCCATTGCCGAGCGAGTTGATGAAATGGTCACGGGTGTGCGCTCACAACTGGCGATCAAAGTATTTGGCGATGATTTAAACGAACTCAAACGCATCTCTGAGCAAGTGGCTCGAATACTCAAGTCAGTCCCAGGCTCTAAAGACATACGTATTGAGCGCTTGTCAGGACAACAATCGCTCACCATCGATGTAGATCGTAAAGCGATTGCACGCCACGGCATCAATGTGGCCGACGTCCATGCCTTGATAGAAACAGCTATTGGCGGCAAAGAGGTGACCGTACTCTACGAAGGTGAACGCCGCTATGGCGTAGCCGTGCGCTTTCCAGAGGGCGCTCGCAACTCCATCGAATCGATCCGCAATACCATGCTACGCACACCAGACGGCGCCATAGTGCCGCTGTACTCCGTAGCACAAATTGCACTACTGGATGGACCCGCTCAAGTAAGCCGTGAAAGTGGTAAACGCCGAGTGGTCGTAGGCTCAAATGTGGAGGGGCGCGATCTAGCTGGCTTTGTGAAAGAGGTGCAGGAGAAAATTGACCATCAAATCAAACTGCCCGACGGCTACCACTTCTCCTACGGTGGTCAATTTGAAAATATGGAACGCGCCATGAGCACCTTAACGGTGATCGTCCCCATAACCATTGCGGCTATTTTCTTCTTGCTCTTCATGCTGTTTAAATCCATGAAGTTAGCCTCTCTTATCATTTTGGTCTTACCTTTTGCCTCGATAGGCGGCATCATTGCGCTGTTTTTAACAAGGGAGTACTTAAGCGTTCCTGCATCCGTTGGTTTTATTGCGCTATGGGGCATTGCTGTACTCAATGGCGTGGTGTTAGTCAGTTGTATCCGCAAGCTACGCGAAGATGGTAAAGACCTCGCTGTGGCCGTGAGAGAAGGTTGCGTCATGCGCTTTAGACCAGTCATGATGACGGCCACGGTTGCCTTGCTTGGCCTCATCCCTTTCTTATTTGCGACAGGGCCTGGCTCTGAAGTGCAAAAGCCATTGGCCATCGTCGTCATTGGCGGACTCATCTCATCAACTTTACTCACCTTGGTGGTATTGCCAACTTTGTACCGCTGGTTTGACGAACCACCCATAGAGGCCTAAAAAGGAAGAACATCATGCAAGAAATACGCGCCATCATTCGCCCCAGCAAACTTGATACGCTTCGAAACGCGCTACGCTCTTTACCCAACTTCCCAGGCTTGAGCCTGGCCAAAGTCGAGGGTTTTACCGCGCCCGCTCTCATAAAAAAACAAAGCGATGCCGAAGCGTTGACCGACTATTCACCCAAATTGATGGTCTATATCGTGGCCGACGAGAGCGTCTGCCCAGCAATCATTCAAACCATAACGCAATACTGCCGTACTGGTCAAACGGGCGATGGGCTCATCTGGACGACACCTATCAGCAGCTTAACTAAGATTAAAAATGGGGAACAGATAAGCAGCTAAATTTGCCGCAAAAGCAGCGGACAGTGCGGCGCAAAGTGCAGCGCAAACTGCCTAAACTTGGGTGCTATGCATCCGCCCTTACTCTCCCACCCTGTCATCACGTCGTTACTCCCCGTCATTTTTCTCATTGTCACGGGCTACGTGGCTGGCAAGCAAGGCTGGATAAGGGCTGGCGCGACCAAGGACTTTTCAAGTCTTATTTTTTCTGTGCTCTTGCCGCCGCTCTTATTCCGCACCATGGCGCAAACGCATCTTGAAAACTTGCAAATACTGCCCGTGCTTGCCTACCTTGGCAGCATGGTGATTTTGTTTGTTGTGATGCTGGCGTTTTTAGGTTTTAACCAGCGCGGCGTGATACTAGGCTTGGCGAGCACTTACAGCAACGCCGTGATGATTGGCATTGCGCTAATTGGCTTTGCGTATGGCCAAGCGGGGCAGGCGGTTTTATTTAGCTTGCTCTCGGTTCATGCCGTCATCATGCTAACCGCCGCAACCCTGATGCTAGAGTGGCTGAAATTAAAAGCACAAAAATCTCACACCTCACCCTCTGGAAAACCTTATAAACAGGCGCATCCAGCGGCATTGGCCTTGAATGCCTTACGCAATGCGCTTCTCCAGCCAACGACTTGGCCCATCTTGGTTGGACTGGCATATAGCCAAACAGGTTTGGGGATTCCCGCCATCGTTGACAGGCCGCTGCAATTGCTAGGGCAAGCGTTTAGCCCCTTAGCCCTGGTGCTGGTGGGGCTGACGCTCTCTGTCACCCAGTTTGGGCATCACATCAAGCCAGCGCTGGGTTTATCACTCCTCAAAAACTTCGTGCAGCCCATACTGGTATTGGGCTTGGGGTTTTTGCTGGGACAGCGTGGACTACCGCTGACGGTCATGGTGGTTGCCGCGTCTTTGCCTATGGGCGCAAACGTGTTTATGTTTTCGCAGCGTTACCAAGAGTCGGAGGATTTAATCACCACCAGCGTATCGGTCTCTACCGTGATGGCGCTGTTTAGTGTGGCGCTGACCATGTCGCTTGCGCCGCTCATCGACAAGTTATGACTAGCAAGCTCAAGCTCTCCATCCTCGATCAATCGGTTGCTGTACAAGGACGCAGCCACGCGGACTCGATACAAGCCACGCTGGCATTGGCCGTGCAGGCTGAAAGCTGGAGCTATCACCGCTTCTGGGTGAGCGAGCATCACAGTCACCCCACCATCGTGGGCAGTGCGCCCGAAGTGCTAATGGCGGCCATTGCCGCGCGTACCACGCGCATCCGCATTGGTAGCGCAGGCGTGATGCTGCCGCACTACGCATCACTCAAAGTTGCCGAGCAATTTAGGGTGTTAGATAGCCTAGCGCCAAACCGCATCGACCTTGGCGTAGGACGCGCTCCTGGCAGTGACCAGCGCACCTCGCGCCTGCTCAATCCTGATCCAAGATCGTCCGATCACTTCCCGCGCCAAGTGCAAGAGCTGATGATTTGGTCAAGTGCCTCGCAAGCCTTATCCGACAAGCCCGCCCAAAGCACATACCCCACAGCGTATGCTGTACAAGCCTTCCCAGCCAGCACGACTGCGCCAACCGTCTGGATGCTGGGCAGCTCAGACTATGGTGCGCAACTCGCTGCCGAACTTGGCTTGCCCTACGCCTTTGCCTACTTCATTACCGATGGGCAAGGCACGCAGCAAGCGCTCGATGTGTATCGGCAAAACTACCAACCAAGCGCCGCGCATCCCAAGCCGCACGCGCTGCTGTGCGTATGGGCGCTAGCCGCCGATACGCAAGCGCAAGCGTGGCGACTCTTCCAAAGCCGCGCCCGCGCCCGCATGGACAGAAACTTAGGGCGCAACGCGGCACTCTTGTCACCCGAAGATTCGATTCGCGAATGGACGCCTAGCGAGGAGCAAGCGCTAAAAGCCTTGCGGGACGGCGCTTTTGTGGGAACGGGCGAACAAGTCGTGAGCAAGCTGCAAGCACTCGCAGACAAGCACGACCTTGACGAGATCGCCGTCATCACCTGGACGCATGATCCTGCGGCGCAGGCAAGGTCGTATGAGTTGTTGGCAGCGGCATCTAAAATTCTTTAATGGCTACCAACAACACTCTCCCAGCTACAGCTACAGCTACCCCTCTTTCCGCTCAAGACATTGCCCAGAGCATTCAAGTGCTGCGCGGTCAGCGGGTTGTTTTAGATGCCGATTTGGCTGCCCTCTACGGCGTAACGACCAAACGGCTGAATGAGCAAGTCAAGCGCAATCAAGAACGATTCCCTAGTGACTTTCTCTTCCAACTCAGATCTGACGAAAAAGCCGAGGTAGTCGCAAATTGCGACCACCTCAAACGATTAAAGTTTTCGCCCACGTTGCCCTACGCCTTTACCGAGCATGGCGCCATTCAAGCAGCCAATGTGCTGGCTTCTAGCCAAGCGGTCAAAATGGGTATTTATGTGGTTCGCGCATTTGTACAAATTCGTCAAGCGGCAGCGCTTCATGCAGACGTGGACAAACGCTTGCGAGAGCTGGAACTCAAACACAACTCGTTAAGCAATCAAACGCAAGTAGAGTTGCGGCAAACCCGCCGCGACCTCAAAGACGTATTCGATACCCTGCGCGAGCTGATGACTCCGCCGCCAACGCCGCCTAAACGCCCAATCGGATTTATCACTGACGATGCGCCGCTGGTGAAAGCTAAGCCCAAAGCGCTGAGAGGTAAGGCGGCTAAGGGCTAATGCTTTTTCCTATATTTACAGGACAAAGCTTTGCTTCAATGCCGTCAGGCTTTGCTATGAAGCGAGTTTTGGTATCTATGCTGTTTTTTGCAGGCTTAGTTTGTACTCAAGTATTTGCACAAGCAGGTTTCCAGCAGCGCAGATGGCGGGCAATGTCAACCTAACCCGTAATAGAGCTACCGTACAATCTGTACGTAATCATTTATCAAAAACTTATATGCCCGCCGACACCAGCTACGGAATCGAACAAGCCCGAATGCAGTTGCCTGCCATTACGGCGAAGGCGCACGCGGGCGTGTCCAGCGTTATCACTAAGCATGGCAAGCCTTATGCGGCGGTTGTCCCTATTCAGTATTTGCATCAACACAAGCGCAGCGCTGGCATCTTGGCGCTACGCGGTACGGGCAAAGGTTTGTGGGGTAAATCACCCAGCAAAACGATTGCCGCACTGCGAGGCGAATGGGGTGACTCGTGAAGGGTGGCAAGGCGAAAGCACCCGCGCTGTGGGGTGACTTGCCGCAAGGCGGCATGGTGGTGGTGGACTCCGCTCCGCTGATTTATGTTTTAGATGAACACCCGCAATTGGCCACTCAGTTTGTCGGCTTGTTTGAAGCTGCCGAAGCAGGCAATCTGCAAATTGCCATTTCAACCATAACGCTAGCCGAAGTGCTGACGGGTCCCTACAAAGCAGGGCAAACGCTCTTAGCCAAACGTTATGAACGCGCATTGCTTCAGTACAGTGTGATCCCCGTGTCGGCAACCATTGCGACGCTGGCAGCGCAGCTTAGAAGTCGCTACCGTTTGAAGTTGCCCGATGCGATGCAACTCGCAACTGCGCTAGACGTTGGTGCAAACGCCTTTGTGACGCACGATGTCGATTTCGCGGGGGTCGAGGGCATTCACATCTTGACGGGAAGCAGACTCTAGCTGCGCCTGCTATTGGCAGCATATTCTGATACCATCACCGCGTGAACTCATCGATTGTTAGGATATTCCGTATGAACACTTTGAATTACAAAGGCTACGCAGCCAAGCTGGAGTACGACGCAGATGACCGCATTTTTGTTGGGCATATTGCGGGCATTAAAGACATTGTTGGCTTCCACGGCACCAACGTCAACGAGCTAGAAGAAGCATTTACCGAAGCAGTTGATAGCTATTTGATGGCTTGCGAGCGACTTGGCGAAGCGCCTAACAAGCCTTACTCTGGTCGCATGATGCTTAGGCTCGCACCTGAAACGCATCAACGCATCGCGACTGTCGCGCAGATTCAAGGTATCAGTCTCAACCAATGGGCAAGCCAGACTTTGCATCACGCTGCCTTGCACGCTTAAAGTCCGCCACACTCCTTCCTTCTTAACGTTACTCGCCAGCCCTTGCACGGCAATGCTGCGCGAGTTTTTATTTGTTATTTTTTGACCACTCATGACCACTACCACAACCCTTCTTGCCGACTACACGGCTCCCGCTTTTTGGATTGACAGTGTTGATCTCACGATTGATCTTGACCCCACCAAAACCCGCGTCCTCAATAAGATGCGCGTGCGCCGCAATCCCGATATGCCCACGCAGGCACTCAAGCTCGATGGTAAAGAGCTCAATCTCGCGCGCGTGTTGGTAGCGGGGCAAGGCACGAGCTTCAAAATGGAGACCATGCCCAATGGTGACGAAAAGCTGGTACTGGAGAAACTGCCCGAAGGCTTTGAGCCGTTTGATCTGGAGATTTTTACCACTTGCAATCCGACTAAAAACACGTCCATGTCGGGGCTGTATGTCAGCAACGATTCGTTTTTTACGCAGTGCGAAGCCGAGGGCTTTCGGCGCATCACGTACTTTTTAGATCGCCCTGACGTGATGGCAAACTACAGCGTCACGCTGCGTGCTGACAAGGCGGCGTATCCTGTGCTGCTATCGAACGGAAACCTTGTGGCGCAAGGGCTGCTGGACGGTGTGGGCAACGAGGGTCGCCATTTCGCCAAATGGGTTGACCCGCATAAAAAGCCTTGCTATTTGTTTGCGCTGGTGGCGGGATTGCTTGTTTGCCACGAGCAAAAAGTCAAAGCCAAATCGGGCAGCGAGCACTTGCTGCAAGTCTATGTGCGACCTGGCGATTTGGACAAAACCGAGCACGCCATGCGCTCACTCATGGCATCGATTGCGTGGGACGAATCGCGCTTTGGTCTCTCGCTCGATTTGGAGCGCTTCATGATCGTTGCCGTGGGCGACTTCAACATGGGCGCGATGGAGAACAAGGGTCTCAACATCTTTAACACTAAGTACGTGCTCGCCACGCAAAACACCGCAACCGATGGCGACTTTGCGGGCATTGAGAGCGTCGTGGCGCACGAGTATTTCCACAATTGGACGGGCAACCGCATCACTTGCCGTGACTGGTTTCAGCTCTCGCTCAAAGAAGGTCTCACGGTATTTCGCGATCAAGAGTTCAGCATGGATATGAGTGGCTCGGATACAGCCGCCGCCGTGCAACGCATTGAAGATGTGCGCAATTTGCGCACCGTGCAGTTTGGTGAAGATGCTGGCCCAATGAGCCACGCAGTGCGTCCTGCCGAATACGCCGAGATCAATAATTTTTATACACCGACGGTGTACGAAAAAGGCGCGGAAGTGGTGCGCATGATGCAGACCCTGACCGCAAGGTCAGACTCCGATCCTTTGGGCAAAAATGGCTTCAAAGCAGGTATGGCGCTCTACTTCCAACGCCACGACGGACAAGCCGTGACTTGCGATGATTTCGCACAAGCCATTGCGGACGCGAATCCCGCGTCGCCGCTCGCGCCGCATTTGGCTCAATTTAAAAATTGGTACAGCCAAGCGGGAACGCCGCGAGTCAATGTTCATGCGGCTTACGACGAAGCAGCGCAAAGCTATGTGCTGACGCTCACACAGCATCTGCGCGCAGGACAAGAGCCGTTTGTGATTCCGTTTGCGCTGGGTTTGCTCGAAGCAGATGGCACGGCGCTCACGGGCACGCATCTGCACGTGATGACGCAGATGGTTGAGACCGTTCGCGTGGACGGTGTGACGGCAAAGCCCGTGCCGTCACTCTTGCGCGGCTTCTCTGCGCCGATCATTGTGGATTACGACTACACGGACGCGGAGCTGCTCACCTTGATGGCGCACGATACGGATGCCTTCAATCGCTGGGAAGCCTCACAGCGCTTGATGCTGCGCCAAATCATTGCTTGCGTGCAAGATGGTTCGCGCACGCCTGCGCTAGAGACCACAACCGTTGCGGCACTCCAGTCTACCCTCGCGCAGGCCACGCTGGATGCGGCCTTCAGGGCATCGGTACTCACTCTTCCAAGCGAAGGTGCAATTGCCGAGCAGTTGGTCGAGGTTGACCCGCAGCGCATCCATGCGGTGCGCGAAGCCGTGCGCTTGCAACTAGCAACCGAGCTGCAAAACGAATGGCAAGCCGCGTTTGATGCCAATCAAACCAGCGGCACCTACTCACCCGATGCGGTGTCCAGCGGTAAGCGCAGCCTAGCCAATATGGCGCTTGCCTATTTGTGCCTAGCGGCGCAGGCATCGGGCGATGCGCATCGGCTGCAAGCCACAGCAGGCAAGGCTTACCAGCGGTTTAAAGACGCCTCCAACATGACGGATCGCATGGGCGCTTTGGTAGCCCTGGTCAGCAGCAAACACGAGTTAGCCACGCCCGCGCTCACCCACTTTCACGCGATGTTTGCGCAAGATGACTTGGTGATCGACAAATGGTTTGCGCTGCAAGCGGGCAACACCGACACGGGGGGTGACATCTTGCCACTCGTCAAAACTCTGACGAAACACCCCGATTTCAAAGCTAGCAATCCCAATCGTTTTCGCAGCTTGGTGTTTAGCTACTGCGCAGGCAACCCTGCGGCATTCCACCGCACGGACGCAGCGGGCTATGTATTTTGGAGTGAGCAAGTGCTGGCGTTAGATAGCACCAATCCTCAAGTCGCAGCGCGTTTGGCGCGGGCGCTTGAGCGCTGGAAGCGATTGGCTGAGCCCTACAAGAGCGCTGCAAAAGTAGCGATTGAGCGCGTTGCCGCCAAAGCCAACTTAAGCCGCGATGTGCGCGAGGTGGTGACACGGGCGCTGGCTTAAACAAGAAATGCCCATAAGATCTGTTTATCTTTTTTTTAATTGAAGGACATCCATGAAACTCGTTCGTTACGGTGCTGTTGGCAAAGAAAAGCCAGGACTCATTGATGCGGCAGGCAAGTTGCGCGATTTATCGAAACACGTCAAAGACTTTGACGGCGCGGCGCTCACGCCTGCGGCTTTGGCAAAACTAGCCAAGATCAAAACCGACACGCTCCCACTCGTCAAAGGCAAACCACGCATGGGCTGTCCCGTTGCCAAGGTGGGCAAATTCATCGCCATTGGACTTAATTTTTACGACCACGCCGAAGAGTCTGGTATGCCCGTTCCGAAAGAGCCTGTGGTGTTTATGAAAGCCACTTCTTGCATCGTGGGTCCCAACGACAACGTGATGCTGCCCAAGGGTTCTACCAAGACCGATTGGGAAGTCGAGCTGGGCATCGTCATCGGTACGCGTGCGCGTTACGTGTCACAAAAGGCAGCAACGGATTACGTGGCAGGTTACTGCTTGATTAACGATGTCTCCGAGCGCGAGTACCAACTAGAGCGCGGTCCGCAGTGGGATAAGGGCAAGGGCTGCGATACTTTTGGCCCCATTGGTCCTTGGCTGGCAACCAAAGACGACATCGCCAACATACACAATTGCGCGATGTGGCTGGACGTGAACGGCGTGCGTGTGCAGACCGGCACAACGAAAAAGATGATTTTTAACGTGCCAAAAATCGTCAGCTATCTGAGCACCTTTATGACGCTAGAGCCTGGCGACATCATCACCACAGGCACGCCGCCAGGTGTGGGGCTTGGGATGAAACCGCCCAAGTTTTTAAAAGCTGGTGACGTCATGACCTTGGGCATCGAAGGCCTTGGCGAGCAACGCCAAGTGGTTGTGCCGTTTAAGTTGTAAAAGCCAGATAAAAGTTAAATAAAAGCACGGTCGTTCTTTTTTTTGGTTACACTCAGCCCATGAGTGCAGCCCATCCAGAAACAAAAGAAGCACGCCCTGACAAGGGTGCGCAAACCAAAGCGAACATCACCGATGCCGCTTTGCGTTTGGCATCGCAAATTGGCTTAGAAGGCTTATCCATTGGCGCGATAGCCGAAATCACGCAAATGAGTAAGTCGGGGGTGTTCGCGCATTTTGGCTCACGCGAAGAGATACAAATCTCGGTCGTTCGCGAATATTTTTCTCGCTTTGAGCGCAATGTCTTTTTACCTGCTTTGCAAGCCCCGCGTGGCTTGCCCCGCTTACGCGCGTTATTTTCTAATTGGATGGCGCAAGTGGCACAAGAAATTCAATCGGGCTGCATTTTTATTAGCGGTGCCGTCGAGTTTGATGACCGCACGGGAGCGGTGCGTGATGAGTTGGCGCAATCGATGAAGACTTGGCTAACAGCCGTGCGACGCGCGATTGCACTTGCCATAGAAGAAAAGCATCTCGCCGCAAAAACCGATCCCAAGCAAATCGTGTTTGAAATCCACGGCTTAATTTTGGCCTTGCATTACGAGGCACGGTTCATGAAGTCAGAGCGCTCGATCGACCGAGCGACTCGCGGCTTTGAAAATTTACTCAAGCAATACATCATTTAAGGAGCAACACCGATGTCCACTTACACGCCCCCACTACGCGATATGCAATTTGTGCTGCACGAGTTGCTGCAAGTCACGGATGTATTCAAAACCATGCCCAAGCACGCGGACTTAGACGCCGACACCATCAATGCGGTGCTAGAGGAAGGCGGCAAATTCTGCGCTGGCGTGACCTTCCCGATTAACGCAAGCGGCGACCGTGAAGGCTGTACGCTTGACCTTGCCACGCACAACGTGACAACGCCCAAAGGTTACAAAGAAGCCTACGCTCAATATGTGGAAGGTGGCTGGCCCGCGTTATCTGCCCAGCCCCAATATGGCGGTCAAGGTTTGCCGATAGTGATCAACCAGTGTATGTACGAAATGCTGAACTCGGCCAATCAAGCTTGGACGATGTACCCAGGTCTTGCGCACGGCGCACACGCGGCCATTGAGGCGCACGGCACAGAGGCACAAAAAGAGATGTACCTGCCAAAAATCACCCGTGGCGAATGGCTGGGCACCATGTGCTTGACCGAATCGCACAGTGGCACAGACCTTGGGCTGCTCCGCAGTAAAGCCGAGCCGCAAGCCGACGGCAGTTATTTGATAACCGGCTCGAAGATTTTTATTAGCGGCGGTGACAGCGATTTAGCTGCCAACATCATCCATTTGGTACTGGCTCGCTTGCCCGATGCGCCTGCTGGCAGCAAAGGTATCAGCCTCTTTTTAGTGCCGAAGTTTTTGGTCAACGCAGACGGAACACTGGGCGCACGCAATCCTATTTTTGTGACGGGCATCGAGCACAAAATGGGTATCAACGGCAGCGCGACTTGTCAGATGAGCATCGACGGCGCACAAGGCTGGATGATTGGTCAGCCAAACAAAGGCTTGGCGGCGATGTTTGTGATGATGAATGCCGCGCGTATTGGCGTGGGAATGCAGTCGCTAGGTCTGACGGAAGTGGCTTATCAAAACGCCTTGGCTTATGCCAAAGATCGCATCCAATCGCGCTCGCTCACAGGCCCAAAAGATGTGAGCAAACCTGCCGACTCCATCATGGTGCATCCTGATGTGCGCAAGATGCTGCTCACCGCCAAAGCCTACGCCGAAGGCGGACGCGCGATGAGTTTGTACTGTGCGCTCTTGATTGACAAAGAACACAACCACCCCGATGAACAAGTACGCCAAGACAGCGCCGAGTTGGTGGCACTATTGACTCCGATTGTGAAAGCCTTCTTAACCGACAACGGACACATCGCCACTAACGCTTGTATGCAAGTCTTTGGCGGACACGGCTTCATCAAAGAGTGGGGCATGGAACAATACGTGCGCGACAACCGCATCAATATGATTTATGAGGGTACCAATACAGTTCAGTCGCTTGATTTGCTGGGTCGCAAGGTGCTGGGCAATAACGGTGAGAGCCTCAAAAAGTTTGGTAAACAAATTGCCGCGTTTGTCTCTGCGGCCAAAGAAGATGAGCAAACTGCTGAAGACATGGAAGAGTTCATCGCGCCGCTAACCGATTTGGCGACAAAAATGACCGCCTTCACCACCGAGCTTGGCTTCAAAGCTTTCTCAAACGCGAACGAAGTTGGCGCAGCATCCGTGGACTATTTGCGTGTCGCAGGGCATTTGGTTTTTGGTTACTTCTTTGCCCGCATGGCACACATCTCCCTCAAAGCAATTGCCGAGGGGCGCGGCGATAAGTTCTACCAAGGTAAACTGCAAACGGCACGTTTTTATTTTGCCAAGCTCATGCCCGAAACACTCACGCTCATGGCAACGGCCAAATCAGGCGCGGCGGCGTTGATGGATACAGATGCTGCACTCGTTTAATGTGATCCTAGGCACATCATGAAAAAATACCTCTCACTACTCGCTTTAGTTTTGTCATTTTCTGTGGCGGCGCAAATGACCCCCGTTGGCACTTGGCACACAGTTGACGATGAAACGGGTAAGCCTTCAGGCGAGATTCGCATCAGCGCCAAAGCCAATGGCGAACTGGCGGGCAGCGTCGTTAAAAGCCTGCTTCCATCTAACGAAAACGTTGAGCCACTCTGCACAAAGTGCGCGGATGATCGCAAAGATCAACCCAAAATTGGGATGGAGATTATTCGCGGTGCCAAGCAAACTGACGGCACCCATAAATGGGAAGGCGGCACAATCATTGATCCCAACAATGGCAAAGTCTACAAGCTTCGCTTAATGCCCATTGAGGGTGGCGCAAAGCTACAGGTTCGCGGCTATATTGGCCCTTTCTTTCGAACACAAACTTGGAATCGTGTGAATTAATTTTGGAGAGCAACTATGACCGACATTCTTGAACATTTAGACGCAGGCGTGATGACCCTCACACTCAACCGCGTTGATAAAAAAAATTCGATTACGCAGCAGATGTACGCGGCGCTTGCTGATGGTCTTGCCAAGGCAAAAGACGATCCTGCCGTGCGCGTCGTCGTCATTCAAGGTCACGCTACAGTATTTAGCGCGGGCAACGATATTACCGATTTTTTGCATCGCCCACCCACCACAGGCGAAGCGCCTGTTTTCCGCTTTCTGCATGGCATCGCAGCCTTTCCAAAACCCATCATCGCAGCGGTCTGCGGCCCTGCTGTGGGCATTGGCACGACGATGCTGTTCCACTGCGACTTGGTCTATGCAGGCGACAACGCCGCGTTTGCCATGCCCTTTGTCAACTTGGGCATCGTGCCAGAAGCCGCGTCCAGCTTGCTCGCGCCGCAAATGTTTGGCTACCACCGCGCCGCTGAAGCACTGCTTTTGGGCGAGCCCTTTATGGCAGAAGCCGCGCTAGAAGTCGGCTTGGTCAACAAAGTGTTGCCGCCCACCGAGGCCAATGATTACGCACAAACCGTGGCTAAAAAGCTAGCCGCCAAACCAATCACATCGCTAGTGGAGACCAAGCGTTTATTGAAGATGGGGCAAATGGATGCCGTCCATACCCGCATGGACGAGGAAGGTGTGATCTTCGGGCGAATGCTAGGCGAACCCGCCGCCAAAGAAGCCTTTGGTGCGTTTATGGAAAAGCGCAAACCCGATTTTTCAAGGCTTTGATGCCCATTTAAATTGGGGACAGACCCTAATTAATCTCGGAGGCAAACACGCACCACCATCTGCGCCAGCCGATGCAGTGCTTGCCAAGGATCGCTAGGCCAGTCGGCGTGCTTGAGTCCTTTGACCACGCCATCAACTTGGTGCGCGGCTTGTAGCAACTTACTCACGGCACTCGGTTGCACATGGGGCATGATGCGTTCAAACTGCTTCTCCTTCGCCCCCCAAATACGGTTTTCGCGCAGCGCCATTGCCAACGGTCTGCCCGCACGCATGCTGTCCATCACGCGTTTCATGGCGCGAATATCTTCGGCTAGCGCCCAGTGCACGAGCACGGCAGCCTCGCCCTCCGCCTGCAAACCATCTAACATCCGCTGCGTCCGCTCGGCCTTGCCTGCCAGCACGGCATCGCTGAGTTTGAACACGTCGTAGCGTGCCACGTTCATCACGGCGGATTCAATCTGGGCCAGTGTGAGCTCGCCTTCGGGATAAAGCAATGCGAGTTTTTGCACCTCTTGATGCGCCGCCAGCAAATTGCCTTCCACACGATCCGCAAAAAATTGCAGCGCGTGCTGTCCTTCTGCACCCGCTTGCACGCGCTGGTTTTGTAGGTTTAACCTTTGCGCAATCCACTGCGGCAATGCACCGCGCTCAACGGGATCAATCTTGATCGTGACACCAAAACTATCAAGCGCCGCAAACCACGCACTGCTCTGCGTGGCTTTGTCCAAACGCGGTAGCGAGATCAACGTGAGCACCGCGTCGTTATCTTTAGACGCCTCTGCAATGCGCTGAAGCGCCGCGCTGCCTTCTTTGCCAGGCTTGCCCGTGGGGATGCGAATCTCAATGATTTGCTTATCGCCAAACAAACCCATCGATTGCCCCACGTTCAGCACTTCGGCCCAATCAAAATGCGCACCTTGCACGGTAAAGCTAGAGCGCTCGGAGTAACCTGCCGCGCGCGCGGTGGCTCGAATAGCGTCTGCGCCCTCCAACTGCAAAAGAGCCTCATCGCCATGCAAGGTATAGAGCGATTTCAAACTTTTTTGCAAATGCCCTGCAAGGGCTGGGAAGCCAAGCTGCATAAGACTTAGAGCGACTTCACTGCTGATAAGCGACGCAGCAATTGCTGCGCCATATCGATCTGCATATCGTTATAAAGTAGTTGCTCTTCGGTCTCTTTCGCCAAGGTTGTCGATTCAGAGTAACTCATCTCACGCTGCAAAACCGTATCAACCTCATCAAGCAGCGTTTTGCCTTGTGTGGTGAACAGCGAAAACTTAAAACGCAAACGAAGCTGTATCGCATTGACTTGCCCGGTCGCGCCCGACCCCACCACGGCGCGTTCGCGTAGTTCTTGGTGAACGCGCAAAACCACCTGCGCCCGATTGGCATCCTCCGCCTTGTCAAGCACTGTCAATCCTTGCGCGGTGGCTTGGCGCTTGAACTCTTGACCGAGCGCAGAAGTAGGCAAGAACCCACTAAACAGCAATTGGAATGCATAACTAAACGATGTCGATCCGCGTAGCTTAAAGCCACAGGCAGTAAGGCTCGCAGCAGATATAGCCAGAAGGAGTGTGCGGCGTTGCGTATTCATCATTTGATTTAAATCACAATATTGATCAAGCGACCTGGCACCACAATCACCTTTTTAGGCGCAGCACCAGCGGCTTGTTTAACAAAGGCATCGGATGCCAACGCCGCTGCTTCAATCGTCGCTTTATCCGCTGATGCAGGCACGGTAATCGAGCCGCGCAGCTTGCCATTGATTTGGAGCATCAGTTCTAGCTCGTCTTGCACGAGTGCAGACTCATCAACCTGGGGCCACGCGGTATCTAACAAATCACCTGCTTTGCTAGAGAAACCCAATTGCCCCCAAAGCTCAAAACATAAGTGCGGACACGCAGGATAGAGAATTCGCAAGAGCACTGAGATGCATTCCGTGAGCACGGCGCGGTCGTTGTAGTCGTCCTCTAATTTCGCCGACTCCAAGGTGTTGAGCATCTTCATGCAAGCCGACACCACGGTGTTGTATTGCATACGCTCGTAGTCAAAATTGGCTTGCTTCAAAATCAAATACGTTTCGCGACGCAGCTCTTTGCCTGCCTTGCTGTACGTCACCACTTGCCAGCAGCCCTTATCCAGCGTGGCTTGCACGATGCTCGCTTTAGCTTGGGCAAAGTTCCACACGCGGCGCAAAAAGCGGTATGAGCCTTCCACCGCCGCGTCGTTCCACTCCAGCGTAGCTTCGGGCGGCGCGGTAAACATCATGTAGAGCCGCGCCGTGTCTGCGCCGTAGCGGTCAATGATGTCTTGCGGATCAACGCCGTTGTTCTTCGATTTGGACATCGTCGTCACGCCGCCGTAATCCACCGCGCTGCCGTCCGATTTCAGCTTCGCGCCGTTGATTTTTCCGTCCACATCAAAGGTGTGTTCCACATCCGTTGGCCAAAAATAATCGATGCTGCCGCCAGCGTTTTTACGGCTATACACGTGGTTTAAAACCATGCCTTGACACAGCAATTTTTTAAACGGCTCATCAACTTGCAGCAGCCCCAAATCACGCATCACCTTGGTCCAAAAGCGTGCGTAGAGCAAATGCAAAATCGCGTGCTCGATGCCGCCAATGTATTGATCCATACCGCCGCCACGGTTGGTGGGGCTTGCAGGCGCGGCGTTTGTGCCCATCCAATAAGCCGCGCCGCCGGCCACCATCGCGTCCGTATTGGTCGGGTCGCAATAGCGCGAGTAGTACCAAGACGAATCAACGAACGTGTCCATCGTGTCGGTTTCGCGTTTGGCAGGTTTGCCGCAGGTGGGGCAGGCGACGTTCAAAAACTTCGCGCTTTTATTCAGCGGATTACCTGAGCCATCGGGCACGAGGTCGGTTGGCAACACGACGGGCAAATCTTTTTCTGGCACGGGCACTGCACCGCACGCGCTTGCCGCATCACCCGCTCCATCGCAATGAATGATAGGAATCGGCGTGCCCCAATAGCGCTGCCGACTCACGCCCCAATCGCGCAAGCGCCATGTCGTCTTCTTTTCGCCAAGGCCTTTGGCTGCAAGGTCTGCAGCAACGCTATTGACACAATCCAAACGCGAAAGACCATCGTATTTGTCTGAGTTCATGCTGGTTGTGCCGTCTTTGTCAGCGTACCAATCTTGCCAAGTGGTGCAAGAAAATTCCGTTCGGGCTGGGCCTGTCGAAGCCCGCGCCACCCCTTCGACAAGCTCAGAGTGAACGGTTTGTTTAGCGACCACTTGCTTGATCGGCAATGCGTATTTCAAAGCAAACGCAAAATCACGCTCATCGTGCGCGGGCACGCCCATCACGGCGCCGTCGCCATAGCTCATCAGCACATAGTTGCCAACCCACACTTCAATCTGCTCGCCCGTGAGTGGATGCGTGACGAACAAGCCCGTAGCCACGCCTTCTTTTTCTTTGGTTGCAAGCTCGGCTTCGGTCGTACCCCCCTGCTGGAAGCCTTGTACAGCAAGGCTTACAGAGGCATTCAGCTGCGCAGCCCTTATGGCGATTGGGTGTTCAGGCGCAACAGCGCAGAAGGTCACGCCCATGATGGTGTCGGCGCGGGTGGTAAAGACGTACATCCGTCCGCCTTGAATCAACTCACCACTCGCGTCTTTAATTTCGTGAGTAAACGCAAAACGAACGCCTTCCGATTGACCAATCCAGTTTTCTTGCATGAGCCGCACGCGCTCGGGCCAGCCCGCCAGCCCAGTCTGCACGTGCTCTAGCAGCTCGGGCGCATATTTGGTGATGTTGAGGTAATAGCCAGGAATCTCGCGTTTTTCGACCACCGCGCCCGTGCGCCAGCCTCTGCCGTCAATTACTTGTTCGTTGGCAAGCACCGTCATATCCACAGGATCCCAGTTCACGATTTGCGTTTTGCGGTACGCAATGCCCGCCTTCAGCATCTTCAAAAAGAACCACTGATTCCATTTGTAATAGCTGGGGTCGCAGGTCGCCACTTCGCGCGACCAATCAATAGCAAGCCCCATCGCCTGCATTTGCTTTTTCATGTACGCAATGTTCGAGTACGTCCAAGCAGCGGGCGGCACGCCGTTTTTCATCGCGGCGTTCTCTGCGGGCAAGCCAAACGCATCCCAGCCCATCGGCATTAAAACGTTGTAACCCTTCATGCGCAATTGGCGCGTGAGCATATCGTTGATGGTGTAGTTGCGCACGTGCCCCATGTGCAGCTTGCCCGATGGATAAGGCAACATTGAGCAAGCGTAAAACTTGCCAAGCGGCTTATCGGATTGCTCGGCTACGCGGTAAGCATCACGCGCATTCCAGTTGGCCTGCGCGGCAGCTTCAATGGAAGCAGGATGAAAGGCTTCGGGTTCAGTAGAGACTTGATGAGGGACTTGATTTTCTTGCATAGCCCAATTTTACGGGGCGCGTTTGTCATTCCTGCAAAGATAGCCATCCACACTCCAAGCGCCCACACCCCAAATCGCTAGCCCCGCTAGGAGTGCCCCCCAAAATTGATGTCCTTGCAATGCCGCAGGTGCAATCTCTGTGAGCGCAATCACAGCGACGATGTTTTGCACAAAAAGACCCAGCGCGGCAAAGCGACCAAGGAGTCCAAGCACTAAGAGCACGGGCAAAACAAGCTCGCCGCCCGTACCCAAATACGCTGCCAGTGTTGGCGATAAAAAGGGCACGTGATATTCATCCGTGAAGAGCGCGAGGGTGGTGTCCCAATCTTTAATTTTTGTCAATCCCGACAAGAAAAAAACTTGCGCTACATACAGCCTTGCAAGCAACAGGGCGGGGTTTTTAAGTAGCTCTAAAAACATCACGAGCTTGTCCCACAGCGAACGTGTGGTTTGGTAAATGGATTGAATGGAGTTCATATCGGTGCGTCCTTTGGAATTGAAATGCAGGCAGTTTGAAAGCCTTGGCGATAAACCAAAGCGCGCTCAGGTTGTATGTCGGAGATATCCTCTAAATTCTTACCGCCAACTAACTCAACAATAGGAAATTCACTCTCAATCAATGCTAAAGGCACGGGGTCAGCACTAGCAGAATCTGCTGCCGTTTGCCCCGCGTGCAGCGCCCACTCCAACGCCACAACATCGGGCAGATAGGGCTCATGCTGCATGAGTTCTGGAATAGCCCGAAGGAACGTCTCTAGTTCACCGCCCCACTGCGCCAGATCACCTTTTTCGGGTGGATGTGTGCGCCAGAAATGCACGGCAAGACCATCAAATGACTCATCGCCCATAAGCCGCCGCGCTGTTGGAAACGCCGCCGCAAGCACACGCTGCGCAAGCAATGCCGCGTTTGACCGATAGGCTTGCAGACCACGCTGATATTGCGCAACAGGCCAAGATTGCTGATCGGCAATCGCCGCATTTGCTTGCACGCTAGTCCATGCATCACATAACGCGCCTAGGAGCATTTGTTGCTGCTCAAACAAAGCTTGATTGGGGGGCGCATCGCTCATGTCATCACCTCATTCGCATTCGTTTTTGCGATGCGAACTTGTTCTAACAAAATATCCAGCGGCGGCACATCGGTGTCCCACTCGACTAGCGTTGCTACTTGTCCTAGCCGTTGCAGCGCATAACTGTAGAGCGCCCACACGGGTTCATTCACGGCACAAGAATGATCGTCAATCACGATGTCATTCATCGCGTTATGACCTGCTAGATGAATCTCGGCAACCGCATCACGTGGAATTTGATCGAGCCACGATTGACAGCTTTGCAAAGCATCCAACATTGCACCTGCTTTGATCGCATTTAAAGCGTTGACGTAGATGTTGTTGACATCCACCAAAAGTTTGCAACCTGTTCGTTTGACAAGCTCTGCGAGGAACTGCGGCTCATCAAAATCAGCTTCGTTCCACACAAAGTAAGCCGATAAATTTTCAACCGCAATTGGTCGCTTGAGTCGCTCTTGTACTTGTGTGACATGACTGCACAAAACGAGCAATGACTCTTTAGAAAAAGGAATGGGCAGTAAATCTGAGGCATGAATGATTTGCGCTGCGCCTTCGCTAATAGCCCGTTTGGGCAAAACACCACGGGCAAAACAAGCATGATCGGAGACCAAGATTGGATCCGTGCGTTCGACTAAATCAGCCAATTGATCAAGATGCCACGCATCAAGATCGACCGCAGACCCAAGCGCAAGCCCCACGCCGTGCAAGCTAATCGGCCAATGCTGGCGAGCTTTGCTCAAGATTGCCCGAGCAGCGCCGCCTGAGCCAAAAAAATTTTCAGAATGGACTTCTAAAAAATCCACAGCTTCAGAGCCGCTCCCCGAATAGCGCTGTGGATTTTCTAAAAGCTCGGCATAGTGCGCGTGCTTGAAACCTATGCCGAACATTTTGCGTGGATTGCCCAAAAGATTACATCTTCTTCTTCATTTTGGCTTCTTCCGCCGTCATGCCCTTCATGTTTTTGCATTCACCCTTTGCCACATATTTCCATTCATCAGCACCCATATTGACTTTGGATTGACCTGCGCAAGAATGCGAACCCGACAAATTAGCACAGTCATTTTGACCTGCGGCAGCAATGCCATAACATTTCTCTTTTGCAGGCGCTTGCGCTTGTGCGGTCGTGGCTAAAAGCATGGTCGCAAGCAATGCAGTTGCGGATGCAGCAACAAAAGTACGTTGATTCATGGTAAAACTCCTAAAGATTAAGTAAAAAAACAAGATTTCAAAAATAATCGCCGCTTCAAAAACAAGCTATTAAACGCGGCGATTGTGTATCAGTAGAGTCTGGTTAAAAATTCTTACATCTACTTGCAAAAAAATTTCTACACTGGCCTTTATGCACGCAGCTATTTCTCTTTCAGATCAACTTATTCCACTGCGCGCAGATCTTTTGCGATATGCCAAATTGCAGTTAAGAAACGATGCTTGGGCAGAGGATGCCGTCTCAGACACCCTCCTCGTTGCGCTGGAGCAACCCGAGTCCTTTGATGGGCGCTCGCAACTTAAAACTTGGTTAATTGGTATTTTGAAATTCAAAATACTCGATAAATTTCGTGCCAATGCACGCGAAGTTGCCTTGCCCGAATCAGAAGACGTCAATAGCGACAGCGATGCGCTAGAAGGCTTGCTATTCAAAGCTGACGGGCATTACGCAACACCACTCAATGAATGGACAGATCCCGTATCGCAACTCAATCGACAAGAGTTTTTTGTGATCTTAGAGACTTGCATGGACAAGTTACCTGCGCAGCTAAGCAGACTTTTTATGATGCGCGAGTGGCTTGAACTTTCTTGTGAAGATATCTGTAAGGAGCTGAAGCTGACTTCGACAAATTTCTATGTTCAGATGCACCGCGCTCGTCTTCGCCTGCGTGAGTGCTTAGATTTAAACTGGTATGGAAATCAATAATGGCATCAATGAAGTCAATCATCCCGCTGCATCGCACCTGCAAAGAAGCTACACACTTGATGCTAAGCGCACAAGACCAACCACTCAGTGGTCGCGACCGAATCGCGCTAGAAATTCATCTTTGGATGTGTGATAACTGTCCGCGGTTTGAGCGCCAACTCAAGACTATTCGTCGCGCGCTGTCGGATTGGCGCAACGAAATGACCAAATAAATGACGAATTCACTAGGATTTACCCGTATTAAAGTGAAAAGGCGTGCTAGTCAATCTGTTATATGTGCAATGTGAAGCATAATAACAGCTGGTATTTTTATTTTTTGTTTTTATAGGAGTCCCTTAAAGGGAACTTGAGTTTATGGGTAATAAATTGTACGTAGGCAACCTGCCATACACCGTGCGCGACGGCGATCTTCAACAAGCATTCAGTGCCTACGGCAATGTCAGTAGCGCCAAAGTCATGATGGAGCGTGATTCGGGTCGTTCAAAAGGTTTTGGTTTTGTCGAAATGGGCAGCGATGCCGAAGCACAAGCAGCAATCGCTGGTTTGCATGACCAGCCAATGGCTGGTCGTAATCTCGTTGTGAACGAGGCTCGTCCAATGGAGCCACGTCCCCCACGCACTGGCGGCTTTGGTGGCGGCGGTGGTGGTTATGGCGGCGGTGGTGGTTATGGCGGCGGTGGCGGTGGTCGCCGCGAAGGCGGTGGCGGTGGTTACGGCGGCGGCAATGGTGGCGGCGGCGGATACGGCGGCGGTGGCGGCGGTTCACGCTACTAAACCAAGTTTATGAAGCGAGCCTGCTTTTAACAGAGCATCGTTTTAAAAAGCCCAGGCTCAGCAGCGCTGGGCTTTTTTATGGTCATTTTTTATGGTCATTGTTTTCGTCTATGTTTTGTCAAAGACAAAGTACCACAAAGCGCTGATCGCGGCGCGCTCGGGCATCAATTGATCCGTTGACAGTTGCGCCTTGGCTTGTTGCAACCTTGCCGCGTGTTGATAGTCTCGCAGCACTTGATAGGCGTTCGCCGCCTGAATACCCATGTCGTCTGGTAACAGATGATGAACCTGTGCAATTTTGAGTAGCTCAATATTGCCGACATTGCCAATTAAATCAGCGTGCTCTTTGGCATAAAGCAGCACAAGGCACTGCACCGCGAACTCCGCATCCAGCATACCGCCTTGGCTGTGCTTGATATCAAATAGCCCTGCAGGTGCGGGATAGGCCACGCGCAGCTTGTTGCGCATCGCAACAATTTCCTGCCGCAGTTGCATGGGGTCACGCGGCGTGATGAGCACTTGGGCACGCACGGCATCAAACCGCGCACGCAGCGCATCCGCAGCAAAGGCGCAGCGTGCTCGCGTCATGGCTTGCAGCTCCCACGTCCAAGCTGTATTGCTTCCGCGCTGCAATTGATATTTTTCATACGCCGAAATACTGGTCACCAATAGGCCTGAGTTGCCATTGGGGCGAAGCGCAGTATCAATCTCATACAGATCGCCTTCCCCTGTTTTGACCGTCAACCAAGAAATCAGTTTACGAACCAACGTGGTGTAGCGCTGCGCCGCTAAATCGTCGGCATCGTCGTATAAAAACACAACATCAAGATCGCTGCCATAACCCAGCTCCTTGCCGCCCAGCTTGCCATAGGCAATGACTGCAAAGTTATCTTCTAAAGATGGTCGATGCAGCTGAGGCAACCGAATGTACGCCGCGCACCAAGGTAGCGCCAGCGCCAGCACGCTGTCTGCTAGCGCACTCAATTCATCAGCCACATCGCGCACCGAGAGTGTCCCTTGAACATCGCGCACCAAGATTCGAAAAACTTCAAGGTGATGCGCACGGCGTAGCAAGTCCAAAATCGACTCCTCATCGCACAGCCCCGTGGCTTGAAGCGCAGCGTACTGGGTGCGAGCGGAGCGCTTGAACACATCAGCATCAAAGCGTTTCCCCAGCGCGTCGGGGCGCAGCAGCTCGTCGGCAACATCGGGATGCTTGCGTACAAACTGCGTAATCCATTTTGCTTTTGCTTCCAGCATTTGGATGGTGACGCGCGGCGTAGGCGGCGCAATACCCAGGTTAACCCACTGCTCAAAAATGAGGGCAACCTCTGCTTGATGCGCCGCCAGCGCCGCCTCAAAACTAGCTACGTTTGCAAAACCCATACGGCTTGCTAGCCATGTTAAATCTTCTGCGGCACGCGGCAAAATATGGGTTTGTTGATCGTCCAGATATTGAATGCGGTGCTCGGTGCGACGCAAAAAATCGTAAGCATCACTCAGTTGCTTGACCATCGCCTCGTTCATCAAACCCGCTGATACGAGTCGCTCCAGCGCCGAGAGCGTTGGGCGCGTGAGCAACTCGGGTTGCCGCCCGCCGCGCACAATTTGCAAGACTTGCGCGGTAAATTCAATTTCGCGGATGCCGCCTCGCCCCAGCTTTACGTCGCGTTCATCTCGCACGTTTTGCCGAATCAATTGATGCAGCCCGCGAAGCGCAACAAACACCTTGTGATCTAAAAATCGTCTAAACACAAACGACCTGACAACCGAGCGCAGCGCCAGTGGCGGCGAGTGCTGAGCGGCAGTTGGAAGAACCCGCGACTTCAACCACGCAAAGCGCTCCCACTCGCGCCCCACACGCTGAAAATACTGCGCCAAACTAGCCAGCGAAATAGCGAGCGCACCTTCGCGTCCAAAAGGGCGCAGCGCCAAGTCAACGCGAAAAACAAAACCGTACTCAGTCACATCCGCTAAAAGCGATTGAATCTGCCGCACTTGTTTGGCAAAAAATTCGTGATTTGCAATCGCATTCGCTGCGCTTGTCGGGTGACGTGTCTCGCCGTCTTCGCTGTACACAAAAATCAAATCAATATCGCTGGAGACATTGAGTTCTCTAGCTCCTAGCTTGCCCATGCCCACCGTCCATAACTGGCTTGGTTTGCCAGAGGCAGCCATGGGGACGCCATATTCTTTGGTCAATTCGCTATAGGAATGCTGCACCGCGTGCCAAATGCAAAACTCCGCCAAATCCGTCATGCCATGCATCACCACAGACAATGCCGCGCCTTGCTCACAGTCCAATTGGTACAAGCGACGAAACGCTAATTGACGCACAATTCTCAGCCGCGCCAAGGTCGATGCATCAGGCAGCATCACACTAAGCGCCTGCCAAGCCTCATCAAGCAAGGCTTTAGACAAATCGCCAGGCGGCAAACAATGCAACCAATTAGCAAAACGCTTGTCAATCTTTTGGATAGCTCTGGTCATGCAACTAGTTTAAGCTCTAACCATGCCACGCATTCCATCCCCATCCAAAGACGCTATCGCGTTGTTACCAGAGTTCCCGCGCTTAACTCTTGCGCACATTACTGTTGTCAGCCACGCCAATCAAGCCTTGCAAGCCTATGAGTCGCTGCAAGGCTTATCGGTTGTGGGTTTCGATACCGAGTCGAAACCTACTTTTATTGCCAATGAAATCTCCACAGGACCACACGTGGTGCAGTTTGCAACGCCCGATAGTGCCTATGTCTTTCAATTGCGCGATGCCACTTGCCGAGCCATCGTCTGCCAACTCTTAATGTCAACAACCGTTTTAAAAGTTGGCTTTGGTTTAGCGGGAGACGGCACGCAAATTCGCCGCACGCTGGGCATCGAGCCACTCAACGTGCTGGACATCAATACGCTTTTTAAAGCGAAGGGCTACGTCAAAGAGCTAGGCGTTAAAAGCGCTGTGGCGGTGATGTTTAACCAGCGCTTCGTCAAATCGCGCAAAGCCACCACCTCAAATTGGGCGAACCAAGTGCTCTCAGAAGGTCAAATCATCTACGCCGCGAATGACGCTTGGGCGGCGCTAAAAGTTTATGAGACGCTGATATGACGTTTGCCTCGTACAACTTGCATCCTGCGCTGCTGCAAGCGCTACAAAACAAAGCCTATACCCAGCCAACGCCCATTCAGCAAAGCGCCATTCCACAAGCGTTGGCGGGCAAGGATGTACTTGCATCGGCGCAAACAGGCTCGGGCAAAACCGCTGCTTTTGCGATCCCGATTTTGCAGCAGCTTGCAACGCAAACGCTACGGAGTCCGCGCCGCACGCTAGCACTTGTTTTAGTGCCCACGCGCGAGCTTGCTATGCAAGTTGGCGAAGTCTTCAAGCAGCTAGCGGCACATCTACCGCAAACCGTGCAAATCACCACGCTGTTTGGCGGCGTATCGATCAATCCGCAAATGATGCGCCTACGCGGCGGTGCGGATGTAGTCGTTGCCACGCCAGGGCGTTTGTTAGATTTAATTGATCGCAACGCGCTGCACATCTCGCATATCGACACACTGGTGCTTGATGAGGCGGACCGCTTGTTAGACATGGGCTTCGCCGCTGAGATTGAACGCATCTTGTCGCTCATTCCAGCCAAACGACAAAACTTGTTTTTTTCAGCAACGTTTCCAAGCGCTGTGCAACGCTTGGCCCGCGCCTTACTGCATGAGCCTGTGCGCATCGATGTGCAACCTAGCATTCAACAGCTCACGGACATTGGGCAGCGTGCCGTGCTGGTGGACGAGCCAAAGCGTACACAATTACTTCGGCATCTGATTGAACAAAACAAATGGACGCGCATCCTCGTCTTTGTGGCAACCAAACACGCCGCAGATAAGGTTGCCGCTAAGCTGCGCAAAGCACGCATCAACGCCGAGCCCTTCCACGGCGAACAAAGCCAAGGCAAGCGCGTGCAGGTTCTGGCGGACTTCAAAGCAGCGCGGCTCACGGTTGTGGTGGCGACCGATGTGGCCGCGCGCGGACTTGATATTGCGCAATTACCCGTCGTCGTCAATTTCGATTTACCGCGCTCTGCCGCGCTCTACACGCACCGCATTGGTCGCACAGGACGCGCGGGTGAGCAAGGACTTGCCGTCAGCTTTGTGAGCCACAACACGCAGGCGCATTGGCAGCTCATCCAAAAACGGCAGGACATTGATGTTCCGCTGGATATCGCCCTGGGTTTTGAACCGCAAGACGCGCCGCTAGAAGTCAACTTCTCAAATGGCGGCATCAAAGGCAAGCGCCCTAGCAAAAAAGATAAACTGCGGGCAGCCGCGCAGTCTACTGAAACACCCGCTCCCGTCTCGCTTTAGGCGGCTTTCAAATTTTGGCTCAACATGAAAAACAAAACGCTTGCCACCTACTTGTCTTTGCTACTCGGCACATGGGGGGCGCACCGCTTTTATCTCAAGGGACTTGCCGACAAGTGGGGCTGGCTGCACATCCTTGCCAGTAGCATCGGACTTTATGGCATGCGCCGCATGGTGGTGCTGGGACAAGATGATCGCTTTGCCTGGGCTTTGATGCCGCTCTTTGGCGCTTCACTAGCAGTGGCGTGCCTTTCAAGCATTGTCTTTGGCTTAATGGACAAAACCAAATGGAACGCCAACTACAACCCAGCTGCAGCCAGCGATGCGGCGGCGGGAGATAGCTCAGGCCTTGGCATTTTTGCGGTTATTGTGGCTTTGTTAATCGGCGCAACCGCCTTGATGTCGGTCATTGCGTTTACGGGTCAGCGGTATTTTGAAAGCGTGCTAAAAACTGTTTAGAAAAGCTGCAAGCTAATCCAGTAACCAATGGCTGCAACAAAAGCGCTGGCAGGAATCGTAAAAATCCACGCCCAAATAATATTGCCTGCCACGCCCCAGCGCACGGCGCTAGCACGCTGTGTCGATCCCACGCCCACAATCGCGCCCGTAATGGTGTGTGTGGTCGATACGGCAATGCCCAAATAGCTGGCTAAAAATAGCGTGATCGCGCCGCCCGTTTCAGCGCAAAAACCGCCCACGGGTTTGAGCTTGGTAATTTTTTGTCCCATGGTTTTGACGATGCGCCAACCACCAAACAGCGTCCCCATACCAATTGCCAAATAGCAGCTAACGATAACCCAGTTAGGCGGTATTTTTGCGTCCGCTGCGGTGTATCCCGTAGCAATCAAAAGCATCCAAATAATGCCAATCGTTTTTTGCGAATCATTCCCGCCGTGCCCCAAGCTATAGGCTGCGGCAGAAAAAAGTTGTCCACGCCGAAACCATTTATCTACGCGCGATGGCGTGGCACGCCGAAAAATCCAAGCCACCGCCACCATCATCAGCGACGCCATCAAAAAGCCCAGCAATGGCGAGAGAAAAATCCACAACACGGTCTGCAAAATTTTTCCTGCAATCAACACGCCTGCGCCTGCTTTAGCAATTGCCGCACCAGCGATACCGCCCAATAATGCATGGGATGAGCTGCTAGGAATGCCGTAGTACCAAGTGATGATGTTCCATAAAAGCGCGCCAATCAAAGCGCCAAACACAACGTGCGTATCCACAATGCCAGGCGTCACCAAGCCCTTGCCAACGGTCGATGCCACGCTAAGCTGGAAAATAAAAATGGCGGCGACGTTAAAAAAAGCAGCAAACAACACCGCTTGCCCAGGTCTCAAAACACCCGTAGATACCACGGTTGCAATGGAGTTAGCTGAATCATGAAAGCCATTCATGAAATCGAACGCGAGCGCCAGCATCACGAGCATGGCAACCATCCAAAACGCAGCAGGCTGGATATCCATTAAGAGTTCTCCAGCACAATGCCTTCGATGTGATTGGCTACGTCTTCGCACTTGTCCGTAATCGTCTCTAGGAGCTCGTAAATCGCTTTGAGCTTAATCACTTCGCGCACTTCAGGCTCTTCGCGAAAGAGTTTGCTCATCGCACTACGCATCACGCGGTCGGCATCCGACTCCAGCTTGTCAATTTCCTCGCAGGTTTTGAGCGCCGCTTCAGCTGTTTTAGCATCCGCGACATTCGACAGCATCGCCACCGCATCTTTCAAACGCTCGCAACACTTGAGGCTGATATCCGTCAAGCGCAAAATTTCATCCGTGGTGTGCTTGAGGTCATACAGCGCCATCGCTTCCGCGCAATCTTGGATCAAGTCCGCCACGTCGTCCATCGTATTAATTAGCGAATGGATTTGCTCGCGGTCAATTGGCGTGATGAAGGTCTTGTGAATCAAACGATTCACATCCGCCGTGATGCGATCAGCCGCGTGCTCGGCATTGTCCACATCGCGGTTGTAGGTTTCGCGCAAATGTGGGTCACTGTAATTGGCCACCAGCTTAGAAAATGCACGAGCCGCCTCCACAATGCAGTCCGCGTGATGATTAAACATTTCAAAAAAGTTGCCTTCTTTGGGCAGTAATTTGCTAAACAGCATGGGGACTCCAAGTTAAAAATGATTGCGCTAGATTCTACGGGCGAACAGCTTGCCCTTGATGCTTTTGCAAATGCTGCGCATGCATTCGCGTCTCTTGCGCAGCCCATTTCGCATCAAATATCACTCATGTGAGCGCTAGCTCAGGTGCAATCTCCGCCAACGGCAGCATCACAAATGCCCGCTCTCGCATGCGCGGATGCGGCACGGTCAACTTAGGGCTATCGATGCGCGAGTCACCGTAGAGCAAGATGTCCAGATCGAGTGTGCGTGCGGGCTTCAACGGCACGCCGCCCGCTAAGCCTTGACCCGCTTGGCTTAGCGCGTTTCTACTGGGTGAGTCAGGACAAGGCCGGCCAAAATTCATTTCAATTTTTTGCAGCGCATCAAGCAACGCGTAAGCGCTCAATTCCGTTTCAATTTTGACCACGCTATTGGCAAAATCATCGCCTTCAGCATTCACTGGTTCGGTTGTGTGTACGCTGGAAGCCGCTACCAGCTTGGTCTGCGGCAACGCGGCAATGGCAAGCCGCGCCAGCTCTAGGTTGTGGGCAGGGTCGCCCAAATTAGACCCCAGCGCTAGATAGACCGTCACCATGCGATTGACTCGATTTTGGTTTACGCGTTCGCCGTGGCTTAGCGCTCTTAACGCCCGTAGCACTTGGCGCTTTGGGTTGCCGCTTCACCTCTTCAATCATCGCCAAGCGCTCTTGGTGGTCGGCATCTTGGAAGTCCTGCCACCAATCGGCCAGTTCGGCAATTTCTGCTGCGTTCGCCTCGCCAAACTCTGCGCCGCACTGACCGCGTAGCCGCAAAAAGTCAAAGCCTGCGCGAAAACGTAAATGCGCCACCAAGGTATGCGGCGAGCCGCCCACGCGCTTCTCAAATCTAGGCTGCATCATCCAAATTTCGCGCATATCCGCGCCCAGTTTGCCGCGCCCCGAGACATCGCCGATGCGCTCGTCAAACACCGCGTCTACGCTTTGTGCCAGCGCTGAGAAAGTGGGGATTTTGGCGAACGGTTTTTTTCCTTCACGCCTTGCCGTCCAGCCGTCGATCACGTCTTGCCACAGCACGCAAGCGAGCAAATAACTCGGCGCGACGGGCTTGCCCGCCTTCACACGCTCGTCGGTGTCAGCCAGCATTCTTTTGACCATTGGCGTGTCGGCGCGTTCCACAATCACATCTAACAGCGGATAAATTCCGCGCTCTAACCCCAACCCTTTGAGCGTTTGAATGCTTGCCAGCGAGTGCCCCGTTTGCACCAATTTCAACATCTCGTCAAACATACGCGACGGCGGGACATCGCTTAATAATTGTTTAAGTTTTGGAATCGGCTCTAGTGTTTTGGGCTCTAACTTAAAGCCTAGCTGCGCCAGCTTGGCAGAAAAGCGGACCGCGCGGATGATGCGCACGGGGTCTTCGCGGTAACGCTCTGCGGGCTCGCCAATCATGCGGATGATGCGTTTTTTTGCGTCCGCCATGCCGCCGTGGTAATCGACTAATACCTCGCTGGAAGGATCGTAGTACATGGCGTTAACGGTAAAGTCGCGCCTTGCCGCATCACTGGCAATATCGCCCCACACGTTGTCGCGCAGCACGCGCCCGCTGCTGTCTACCGCGTGGGTGAGGCCTTCTAGTTTGCTCTTGCTTTTCTCACTACCTTTAACCTGGGTTGCGTCGGCCGCGTCCACATTGGCGCGAAAGGTGGAGACTTCAAACACTTCGTGATTGCGTCCGCCGCCAAAGATCACGTGAACAATACGAAAGCGCCTGCCGATGATGAAGGCGCGGCGGAACAAGCGCTTGACCTCCTCGGGCGTGGCACTGGTTGCGATATCAAAATCTTTGGGGTGCAGTCCCAGCAACAAATCGCGCACCGCACCGCCCACGATGTATGTCTCAAAGCCCGCATCCTGCAAGGTCTCCACGGTCTCTATGGCGCGCGGGTCAATCAAATCGCGGTTCACGCCATGCGTGTCGACGGGAACCTCAACACGCTTGAGGGCTTTGGATAGCTTGGGGCTTGCCACTTTGCCACCGCCTTTGACAATTTGAATAATTTTTTTAAGCATGCAATCAATCTAGGTCTGGAACAAATCCAGAATACGCCATTGTCGCTGTACCGCCAGCGCCCGCAGCCGCTCGTCGGGATTCGTTGCGACGGGGTGTGTCACGCGCTCAAGTAACGGTAGGTCGTTCATCGAATCACTATAAAAAGTGCTTTTGGGCACATCTGACCACGCAAGTCCGCGCTCAGACAGCCACATCCCCATGCGCATGACCTTGCCATCTTTGAATGACGGAACGCCCGCAATGCGGTTGGTGACGTGCCCATCGGCATCGCGCTCAAGATCAACCGCAATCAAGTGTTCAACGCCAAACGCCGTTGCAATGTCGCGCGTCACAAACTCATTGGTCGCCGTGATGATGATGCAAGTGTCGCCAGCCGCTTGGTGACTGCGCACCAAATCCAAGGCCTCGGGCTGCATGGCGGGCAATATCCAGTCGCTCATGTATTTGTGATGTAACTGCGCCGCGCGGTCTTTGCCCGCAGCAGCTGCCACGCGCATGGCAAACGCAACGTAGGCGTGAATGTCTAACGTGCCTGCGCGGTACTGCGCGGCAAACTCGTCATTACGGCGTTGGTGTTCGGCAGGATCGACCAGCCCTTCAGCAATGCAAAACGCACCCCATGTGTGATCGGAATCAATTGGCAGTAGCGTGTGGTCTAAATCAAACAGGGCTAAGTTCATGGTGGTTCATCTTTAATCCATTCATATTGTTTGGCGAGCTCTAACCACTTTTGATAGGATTTTTTGGTGGCTAGAAACTTTTTATCCAGCAAATGACAAAATTCACTGGTCGTTCGCTTTTCAAATTGAACGTAGTGAATGTCACGCAATTGCAATTGCCCCGCGCCAACGGCTTCGGGGTTGTAGTTAATGTCGCTGGCGGCAATGTACTTCAAATCGTAAGCCTTGAAATCCACCACCTCCATCACGCCCATCATCGTATTGGTCGTGCCATCGCGACTTCTAAAAACCTGATGTTTGATGGACAAAATAATAAAGAAGTAATCGGGGTCTGCCACGTAGGCGCTTCGTATGCGAACAAAGGACGAGACATTGAGCCCTGTACTACTGCCTTCAATTTCTGAGGATGTCGCCTTGATATCGACATTCCCCGTCACCACCGTCGAGCGTGGGCGTACTCTTCGGAATTGCAAAATCACGTCCGACATATTGAGCCGCTCACCCGCCTCCACGTTTAACAGCTCGTAGCTATTGGTGCCGTCATTCAGTGCGTCAGCAAATGTCTGAAAAGCCCATGCCTCAACAAATGGGCCCGCAATTTTGTTGATGTTCTCTATCGGAATGCCAAGCCTTAAGTTGGTGTGAATCACAATTTGATTCCTCCCACTATCCATGGCATCGCTCATGATTTTGGTAACGGACTCTGTGATGAAGTGCGAGCAAGCTTCATAGTCGGCCGATTCAATCGGGTTTTTTAAATTTAATTTTAAGTAAGCCACAATCTCCTCCTCATCTTTATCTAAATCATATCAATTGATCAATGTTATCCAGCATCTGCTTGAGAAGCGGAACCGTGATGGCGCGTTTGGTTTGCAATGCGTATTGATCGAGCTTGTTGAGCCACTGCATCAAATGACCAAGGTCGCGCGAAAAACGCATATTCATGTAGTCCAGCACTTCGTCACCAAGATAAAGACCTCGCGCATGAGCGCTTTGTTTCAAAACCTCTCTTTGCGCCTCGTCGGATAAGACTTGCAGCGCAAAAATATCGCCCCAACCAAAGCGCGACCTGAGATCGTCGCGCAGCAAAAGCACGGCGGGCGCGGCATTGCCCGCTGCCACTACCGAGCAACCTGCGGCTGCGCTGTTCACAAACCAATTGAATGCGGCGTGCTGCTGGATGGTGCCATACCGATGCACATCGTCCATCAACACGACGCGCCATGTGGGATTAAAACTAGGCGACTCTTGCGTGCCCGCATCCATGCGACCAAAGGACTCGCCGCGCTCTAAAAGGCCGCGCTCTAAGGCACGCAGCAAATGGGTTTTTCCTGTTCCAGATTCGCCCCATAAATAAATGGGAACGGGCGGTCTTTGCTTGGCTGCCAACCACAGCCGCAAATGCTGATGCGCTGCCTCGTTGCCAGCGGGCAAAAAATTGTCTAGCGATGGACTCAAGTCCACCGCGACATCTAGGGTAAATTGCTGCATCGTCACGCTTGGTAGAGATGAGACGCAAGGTAGTGCGCCCTTAAACGACGTAGCGCCACCAGCAGCACGGCGCTGACTGGCAAGGCCACCAACACACCAATAAAACCAAACAACTGACCAAAAGCAAGCAGTGCAAAAATAACCGCCAGCGGATGCAGCCCAATGCGCTCTCCAACCAAGCGCGGCGTGAGGAAAAATCCCTCCAGCACCTGCCCCATGCCGTATACGGTCGCTAGCATGAATGCGGTATGGGTCACATCAAACTGAAGTACGCCCGCCAGCAGCGCCAATATCAAACCAATACCAAAACCAATGTAGGGAATACACATCGCCAGCCCTGTAAACACACCAATTGGCAATGCCAAATCAAGACCCCACAGCGCCAAACCTGCGCTATAAAAGATTGCCAATACAACCATCACGAGCAGCTGTCCGCGCATATATTGCCCAAGCACCGCGTCGGCCTCTTTGATAAAGCTTTGCACCTGCGGCAACTTGGCACGCGGAATCCAATGCGCCGTGCGCTGGAGCATATTCGCCCAATCATTCAGCAAATAAAACAAGACGACGGGGACAAGCACCACCAGTCCAAGCACCGTCAACAAAACGCCGCCGCCCAGCTTGAGTGAAGGCAAAACGCTCATCCAAACGTCGCTGGCGTTGGTCTCCAAATAGTTAACGACTAAGCTTTTGATGCTGGCGGGATCTAAGCTATAGGTCATCCCAAGGCTAGTCAATACAGGCGATAGCACGGCATTCAATCGCTCCACAAGGCGAGGGAGTTTGGCTTGCAACATGGGCAGCTCTTTACCCAAAATCGGGACAATCAGCAAAACAACGGCAAGCACAATCAAGATAAATCCCAGCTCAACCACCACCACCACCAAGCCGTGCGGCAAGCGGCGTTTGGTGCAGCGGTGCAGCATTTGCACCAGCGGCGCGAGCGAATACGCCAGCACCAGCGCAATCACAAACGGCGTCAGAACAGGCGCAAGCAGCTTAAGAATAAACCATGCGATAACGCCAAAGCCAAGCCAGATAAGGCTTTCACGCCATGGTGCTTGGGGAGGCTTACTGGGTAAGGCTTGGGGCATAGGGATCTTTATCACTTAAAATTGAAACTTCATTTTATAGACTTGCCCCATGACTTCAAACGCTGTCCCGACTACTTTTAATGCCACGCCCATTCACTATAAAGATGCAGGCGTTGACATCGTAGCGGGTGATGCACTGGTTGAGCGCATCAAACCCCTTGCCAAACGCACAATGCGGGACGGCGTGCTGGCAGGCATTGGCGGTTTTGGCGCGATGTTTGAAGTCTCCAAAAAATTCAAAGAGCCGGTACTTGTCTCGGGCACAGACGGTGTGGGAACCAAACTCAAACTGGCGTTTGAGTGGCAGATGCACGATACCGTCGGCATTGATCTAGTTGCGATGAGTGTGAACGATGTACTGGTGCAAGGCGCTGAGCCACTGTTCTTTTTAGATTATTTTGCGTGCGGCAAACTCGACATTGACACCGCTGCTGCCGTCGTGGGCGGCATTGCCAAGGGTTGCGAAGAATCAGGCTGTGCCTTAATTGGCGGCGAGACAGCCGAAATGCCAGGTATGTACGCAGCAGGTGAATATGACTTGGCTGGCTTTTGCGTGGGCGCGGTTGAAAAATCAAAAATCTTGACCGGCAAAAATGTTGCTGAAGGCGATGTGATCTTGGGTTTAGCATCCAGCGGCGTGCACTCTAACGGGTTTAGCTTGGTGCGCAAATGCGTGGAGCGCTCGGGCGCAACTATGCCCGCCTTGCTTGATGGCAAGCCGTACCGCGAAGCGCTGATGGCACCGACCAAGCTTTACGTCAAGCCTGTGCTGGCAGCGCTGCAAGCGCCTGCGTCCGAGTTCACCATCAAAGCTTTGGCGCACATCACGGGCGGCGGCTTGCTGGAGAACATTCCGCGCGTGTTGCCTGATCATTTGGCAGCACAACTCACCACAAACGCTTGGCCTAAAAGCGAAGTTTTTCAGTGGTTGCAAACCACCTCCGCCATCTCTGATACCGAAATGGCACGCACATTCAACTGGGGAATCGGTATGGTCGTTGTGGTGGATGCCGCATCCAGCAAGGCCTGCCAAGCATTTTTAGAAGCGCAAGGTCAAAGCGTTTTTAACATTGGTCGTATTGCCAAGCGCACAACCGAAGCCGTTACGTTGGCGTAACTCCAAACCGTTCGGACTGAGCTTGTCGAAGTCCTTGACTGGCTTGCCCTTCGACAGGCTCAGGGTGAACGGGACTCGGGGGCCGGCGGGATTTTGCTACTCGGGCTCTTAAGCCAACATCTGGGCGCGCGTGAGCAGCACCATTTCGCGGTCGCCCAAGTCCACGCCTTTGTTGAGGTACAAGTCTAAATCGATCACCGCTTCGTCTTTGCGACGCAGTTTTGCTAGCGCCAGACCGCGGTCGCGGTACTCGTGCCAAGCCTCAGGCAATAGCGTCACCAAACGGTTTTGCACGCACACCAAGCGATCCCAATCGGTATCGGCGCGGTAAATCTCTTTGAGGTTGCGTAGCAAGCGAATCACGATATCGCGGCTACTCGCGTCTTGCAAATACAGACCAAACGGCACTTCAAAATCACCCTCAAGCCCGAGGTGTTTATGGAACGGCTCAAGCCGCGCAGCCAGTTCGTGACCACTGAGCGAACGCGCATCCAGCGGGTCCATGATGACCTGACCTTGCGGCAGAGAAATTTTGATCAAAAAATGCCCAGGGAAATTGATGCCGCACGCCTTCACGCCCACGCTAGCGGCAAGCTCCAGCCAAATAATCGCCAGCGTAATGGGCAGACCTTTACGGGTTTTAAGCACCGCATTCAAATAACTGTTATCGGGCGCGTAATAGTCGTTCACGTTGCCTGCAAAACCCATTTCCATATAAAAAAATCGGTTCAAAATATGCAGTCGTTGCAGCGGCGGCGCATCGGCTGACAGCTTGCGCTTGAGCTTCGCTGTCATTTGATCGACGCTACCCAGCACCTGCTGCACGTCAAGCGTTTCGTATTCGTCCTGTGCCACGGCAACAGCCGCTTCTAAGAGCGGAAAGTTTTCATCGCTTTTGACCAACAGCGCAAAGTAGTCAAGCGGCGTAGCTGGAGCGGTGAGTTGCGAGAGATTGAGCATAAAAAGAAAAAAGTGCTTTGATTAAATGGTCTTCGTTTTTAGCAGCGCTTTGAAGTTCAAACCCATCAGTGCAAGCATAGCAAAATAAACGACGGCACTACCCGCGACAATCCCCGCAAGCGCAAGCGCCCGCAGCCCTAGGCCGTGCGGCATCGTGCGCCACTCTAGCCAAGGCAAGTTGTTCGCAAAATAATAAAGCGCACAACCTAATAAAGCACTTGCAATAAAAACTTGAATCATCAATTTAAACCAACCAGCCGCAGGCGTATAACTGCCACGGCGTATAAGCCCCGCAAGAAGCCACAGCGCATTGAGCAACGCGCCAATGCTGATACTTAAGGTCAACGCCGCGTGTTGCATGACGGGTACTAAAAAATAATTTAAAACTTGCGTACAAACCAAGACCGCGATGGCAATTTGCATCGGCGTTTTCATGTCGTACTTGGCGTAGTAGCCCGAAGCCAAAACTTTAATCGCCACCAAGCCGAGTACACCAAGACCGTAACTACCCAAAGCCCGACTGGTTTGCTGCACATCAAGGACACTAAATTCGCCGTAGTGAAACAACACCGCCACCAACGGTTTGGCAAACACAAACAGTGCCACCGCGCACGGCACAGACAACAGCACAACAAGGCGCAAGCCCCAGTCCAGCATATTTGAATAAGCAAGCTGATTTTGACTGCCCCGTGCAGCAGCCAATCGCGGCATGAGAACAACACCCAAAGCCACGCCCAGCATGGCTGTGGGGAACTCCATCAAACGGTCAGCATGGTTAATCCAACTCACACTGCCAGGTTGCAAATGCGATGCAATTTGCGTATTAATCACCAGCGATATGTGTGCAACGCTGACACCCAGCAAAGCAGGCAACATCAGCGTGGGAATTTTGCGTGTTATCGGATTCGTCCACGCCGTGCGCAGCGCAGCCATACTCGCGCCAATACGAGGCAGTAAACCTAATCGACGCAAAGCGGGGATTTGAATCGCCAATTGCAAGATGCCACCCAACATCACACCTACGCACTGCGCATAAATGGGCTCAATGCCCAAGCGCTTAAACAAGGGGCTGCCGACCACAATTGCAAGAATCAAAGCCACATTCAAAAGCACTGGCGAAGCCGCCGGAATAGCAAACTTGCGCCACGTGTTAAGAATACCGCCCGACATCGCCACCAGCGACATAAAGCCAATGTAGGGAAACATCCAGCGCGTCATCACAACAGCGGCATCAAAGCTGCTTGAGGCTTTTTGCAAACCGCTTGCCATCACCCAAACCAAAACGGGAGCGCCCACCACGCCAGCGACGCACAGCACCACCAACAACCACACCAGCAGCGTAGCAACGTTATCAATGAGCTGCTTCGCGCCTAGATCGCCCTCTTCGGCTCGGCAGTTCGACAGCACAGGTACAAAAGCTTGGCTGAACGCACCCTCGCCCAGCACGCGCCGGAACAAATTGGGAATGCGAAACGCTACATAAAAAGCATCCGTCAAAGGACTGACACCGTAAGCTGCTGCAAATAAAGTGTCCCGTATCAAACCCGTCACGCGCGAGGCCAGCGTAAAAAGTGAGACGGTAGAGGCAGAGCGAAGTAGCGACATAGATAAAGTGATTCGGTCAAAGTATAATGCGAGGTTCCGCTAAAAACATCGTAAACACTTGAGGATTTATCCAACATGGCAACCAAAGCTAAGAAAAAAAACCCGCGCCTCGCATCAGGCCGCAAACGCGTCCGTCAAGACGTCAAAATTAACGCCGCAAATACATCGCTGCGCTCCAAATACCGCACCGCCGTGAAGAACGTTGAAAAAGCCGTTCTAGCAGGCGACAAAGAAAAAGCCACCGCCGCTTTTGCAACTGCGCAATCGGTTGTGGACTCGGTCGCTGACAAAGGCATCTTCCACAAAAACAAAGCAGCTCGCGATAAGAGCCGCTTGTCTGCCAAAGTGAAAGCTTTGGCTTTGGCTAAGTAATTAGCAAAAAACCAGACGAGACAAAAGTTTCGTCCGCACGCAAGCTTTCAATTTGAAATTTTTGCGCCGTTTCAATCAGATGTGAATCTTTAGCGGGATTTCAAAAACAAAAAAGCCACTTAAAAACAAGTGGCTTTTTTGTTGAACAGTTTGCGACGCTTCCACTCCCTAACGCTCTTCGCGTTTGTCGGCTGCGCCTTTGCGGATACTGGGGTGAATTTGAATTTTGCAGGGAGAACTAAAAAGATGTGCTTGCGACTGCACTTGCTGGCTAGCTCGAATCCGGTTTGCGATTGGCTGATTTGGTTCATGTGGCTTCACCGATCTTTAGGCGCTTACGCTGTCAGGGCTTTCCTGACTTATTAATGCAGAGTTTCCTTAGTTAAAAACCCCCGCCCACTCGCGCAGGCGGGGCAAAAGAAGCGGCCATATTTGCGTTGTGACCGCCCCAGTCTCACGAACAAATCATTACCAACCAAACACCGGATTTGTACAAATCAGCAACGCGCTCGCACCAAAGGTTACAGCGCACACCAAGACGGTGGCGCGTAGTTTGTTGTCAAATTTCATGAGGCATCTCCTATGAATTAAATAACACCCTAATATCAACCATGAGACCTATTTGCTCAATCATCTGAAGTGTTAAACCTAGTCGTATGCGTACAAAGCATCTAAACTTTGGGTTATGACTAAAGAATTGATTTGAGAACCATGCAAGCGATATGCTTGCTGTAACTCCCTATTTACACGCCTGTTTATGACTGTTTCGCCTACCATCTTGCTGATTGACGACCATGCTTTATTTAGACGAGGTATGTGTTTGCTCTTGGGTGAGTTAATGCCAGAGCTTGTGATCTCTGAGGCGACCAATTGTGAAAATGCAGTTGCGCTGAGCACGCAAAATTTTGATGTCATCGTGATGGATTGGCATATGCCAGGCGTTCACGGGTTTGAAGCGTTGGAAGTTTTAAAAGCTAGTTTTCCGTTTGCGGCTTTGGTTGCTTGCTCATCTGAGGAGAACCCTAGTTTGATTCGCAAAATTATGGAGTCAGGTGCTGCGGGGTTTATCCCCAAATCGTCTGAGCCACAGTTAATGGTTGGGGCTTTGCGATTGGTGTTATCTAAGGGGGTTTATTTGCCGCCGCAAGTACTTTATCCAGCAGCCAACCATACCGCTGCGCGGGTGCAAAATTTTTCCTCTAATGGCTCTAGGTCAGCTGATTTACAGGTCAATTTAACTGGGCGGCAATTTGAGATATTGCAAATGGCCTTGAAGGGTACTTCCAATAAACTCATTGCACGCGAATTTGGTATCTCTGATGGAACGGTTAAAGCACATTTATCTACGATTTATCGAGTTATGAATGTACGCAATCGCACCGAAGCGCTTTATGAAATTGCCAAATTCAATCATTAAGCCCATTAACCAAAAAGTCATGCATCTTGCGCACGAGCAGATGCTGGCTTCGTTGGCAAAAAATTCAACTAAATCGCATTTAGGGGCATTTTCTGCGGCTGTCATTTTGTCGGCAATTGGCTTGCAGTATGAAGCACATGGCGCGATAGTGATTTTGCTTATCTTGGTTATGGCGGCGCAGTTATTTCGTAACCGTGTGGATACCCAATTGCTATCGAATGCGGTTAGCGATTCTCTTGCTCACCGTCTTCGGCGGTGTGCTTTAGCGAGCTTTTTAAGTTCAGTTTCTCTTGCGTTTTATCTGGTCATTTTGCTAGAAGCACCAGTGGTAATTCGAAGTGTATATACCTTAATTTTGCTCTCCCTCGCAACTGGCGCTGTCAGTTATCGCAACGGGCATCCCATGACCTATCGACTCTATATGCTGCCCTTGGTGTTGCCTTTATCTTTAGTGTGGGCGCTCAATATTGGCGAACATGAAGTTGATCGGTGGCTTAGCGTCTTGATTGGCGGGGTTGTGCTGCTGTACGGTTTGATTCTGTGGGGCTTTGCCGCTAATACGTGGCAAGCTTATGTAGAAAATTTAGCCCTTAGATTAAGTGATCAAGAGCGCGCCGCGCAGTTGAGTACGGCGTTGGCAGAAGCCGCTGCCGCGAATCTCGCCAAAACTAAATTTCTGGCGATTGCGAGCCATGATTTGCGTCAACCGCTACATACGATCTCACTACTGACGAGCATTCTTAAACTACGCCATGCTGAAGACAGTAACGCCGAAGTGGTCAATATGCTGAGTTCGGTGGTTGTCAGCCTCGG
Source organism: Cytophagales bacterium (assembly GCA_030054145.1). Taxonomy (GTDB): domain Bacteria; phylum Pseudomonadota; class Gammaproteobacteria; order Burkholderiales; family Burkholderiaceae_C; genus JASGCK01. The sequence goes on along the minus strand of JASGCK010000001.1, from coordinate 3,306 downwards.
TCGTCAACTCGATGATCTGCTTGACATCTCCAAGCTCGATTCAGGTGTTCTGCAAGTTCAATGCGAGTGGCTTGATTTGGGGGATTTTTTACGTGGACTCGCGAGTGAGTTTGAGCCTGCGTTAGTGGCTAAAAATCTCAAAATGAATTGTCATGTAAGCGGTCATTTATATGCCTATTTTGATCAAGCGTTGCTTGCCCGCGTGATACGTAATTTAATGCACAACGCATTGAAATTTACAAACGAAGGTAGCGTCTCGTTGGTGCTGAGCCTAAACCAAGACAAGGCGGTTATAAAAATCTTGGATACAGGTCGCGGTATTGCGGCAGAACATCAAAATGATATTTTTAATGAATTTTTTCAAATCGATAATGCTGCCCACACAAGAGCGGAGGGTTTGGGGCTTGGCCTTGCAATCGTTAAGCGCTTATGCAACTTGATGAATATCCAAATGCATATGACTTCGGCGTTGGGGCGCGGCACGCAATTTGACCTTATTTTGAATGCCAAACCTGAGCCCATTTTTGCGCCTGCATCGACATCTATTCCTGAGTCACCCCGCACTCCTTTACCTGAAATTGCAACCCCCTCTTACAACTTACGGGTGCTCGTGGTGGATGACGAGGCTGAAGTGTGTGCTTCTATGTCTTTGCTGCTTGAGGAACTTGGCTGCGATGCCCGTATTGCCTCAACAATAACGCAAGCATTGGAGGTCTGTAGCAAATGGGTACCTGATGTTGTGATTGCCGACTATCGATTGGCCGATCACGAGACGGGTATTCAAACGGTTGAACGTGTGCGCCGTCTTCACCCCCAAGTCACAGCCATCTTGATTTCTGGTGATACCGCTTCTGAGGAATTATTGGCTTTTGAAGCAGCGGGTTTGCCTACGCTTCATAAGCCAGTTAGTTTTGATCGGTTGATTGAGGAGTTGGGGCGCGCCCAAGCGAGCCTAAATACAAGTCTTAGTAAGGATTAAGCTATGACGAATGATGCACGAACGGGACGCTGGCTATCACAAGATTTATTTGCTTTGTATGAACTACAAAGGTTGATACCTGATTTTATTTTTGATGTCTTGATTGTCGGCAGTGGCTATGGCGGAAGCATGGCCGCCGCTGAGTTGTCTGGGATGCGTGATAAAAAAACAGGACGACCTTGGCGCGTGGGTTTGCTAGAGCGCGGACGTGAACATTTGCCTGGCATGTTTCCGTCTGAAGCCAGTGATTTACCGAATCACATCAGGTGGAGTACACCAAACGCACAAAAACCAAAAGGCAGTCGTAGTGGTTTGCTGGATTTGCGCATTGGCACGGATGTCTCCGCATTGTTAGCCAATGGACTAGGCGGTGGGTCGTTGATTAATGCAGGGGTAATGGAGAAGCCACAATGGACTTCTAGCGATGCATTGCAACAAGCCCCCTTTACTTCTCAACTGCGTAGTGAGCTGGATCAATTATTTGATGGTGTGAAATGCCGTTTAGGAGCAGCAGATATTGCAGGCGATAACAATATTCGTCTGCACCCTCAAGTTGTAAGCAATGGTGATTTACAAAAAACGGCTAGTTTGCAATCACTCTCTCAAGCCACTTTCCGTCCCGCTGCGATTACGGTTGCCATGCAAACCGAGGGGCTGTATACCCAGTGCAGCCTTTGCGGCGACTGCATGACGGGATGTAATAACAACTCAAAGAAATCACTGGACACCAACTTGCTACTAGAGGCGAAAAAATCAGGGCTGCAAGTCTATACAGGCGCCTCGGTTTTGTGGTTTGAGCGTGATGAATCTCAAGTCTGGAATGTCACCGTTGCCTTTACCGATGAGCATATCCGCCTCCGAAACGACCCTATCAAAATCAAAACACGCAATCTCATTGTGTCTGCTGGCACATTTGGCTCTACTGAGCTTTTAAAAACCAGTCAAGAGCAGAGCAAGGGAAGCCTTCAGTTTTCAAGCACTTTAGGGACGCAGTTTTCTTGCAATGGCGACAACATTCTCGCGCTGCACAAAACTAAAAAAACAGTGCACGCAACGACCAATGAGTATGTGCGGTTTGATCAGCGATATGTGGGCCCCACGATTACAGGTATCTTGGATGTTCCAGATACCAAGGATCCAGCTAAACGTGCGCTGATGTTGCAAGAGTTCGCCGTACCAGCGCCGCTTAAGCGCTTGTTTGCAGAGGCATTTAAAACTGCTGCTACTTTTAATGATCTGAATAAATGTGACCCCACCATTCATCAAGCATCCAGCGACACGAACAATCCACCCGAACAGCAAGCTGTGGATGATGCAGTTGTCGATCACACGGCCATTATTGGTGTGATTGGACATGACAAAGCAAAGGGGATACTCCAAACCAGTTTGACAAATGTACACCGTGAAAAGTTCTATTGCGAGGGACTTACGCACGTAGTGTGGCCAAGCGCCAAAGATGAGGCTAGTTTAGATGATAGCTTTAAGACTTTGAAAAGATACGCAGACCAAACCAAGGCTCTTAACGCAGATGGGCACGTGCTGCGCAACCCGATGTGGCGGATGCTGACTCCAGCGATGGAGGATATGCTCGGTGCAGTCAGAGGACCAGTGCTCACCGTGCATCCGCTTGGTGGTTGCCCCATGGGCTCTAGTGCAGAGGTGGGTGTGGTGGATGATTGTGGTCGCGTGTTTGATGCCTCAGCAACTCAGGCTACTAGCACTTGGCAAGGCAGTTTAGTCGTGCTGGATGGCTCCATCATTCCTTGCTCGTTAGGCGCAAACCCCGCGTTGACGATTGCGACGATTGCACAGCGAGCGTGCCAGAAATTAAAAGTAGATTGGTCACCGACTGCGCTAGTCGCCTCAAGAAGTGAAACCCCTGCGAAGTGGATGAAGCGTCCTATTTATCGATCTGTGGCTGATTGCCAGCCAATCAAACCAATTGATACCAAAGTGGAGCTTGCCGAGCGATTAATTGGCGAGGTCCAATTGGCGGAAACGGGGGAGAGATATATTGCCGAGTTGACCTTGCAATACAGACCCGTCACCGTTAAATACTTGATGGAAAAATTGTACAGAGTTTTAACTGTGTCACAGCCAATTGCGAGCACGTTGAATAACGGATTGCCAGCCTCGCAATTACGCTTGTATAAAAAAGATACTTGGGATGCGCAGCGTTTAGAGACTGCCAATGATGTGGTGCGTCAGCGTTTCGTACATCTTGCATCACCCGTCGGCGGAACCTTAGAGTTTTTAAATCGTGGGTACAGCACAAAGTGGTGTCGTGTGATTCGAGCAGGACGGGCTTGGTTGTTGAATCGAGGGCT